>NZ_CP035952.1:0-1307500 GCF_004214895.1 Pseudomonas tructae
TCAGCAGCGGCGTAGGCACCATGGCAAACTTTCAACACGAAACGTCCCTGCGGGGACTGAAGACGGAAATTCTGGTCCTGCTGGCTGCCCAGCGCGTGCAGCGAGCCGTTCAGACCATAGTGGTCCTGTAGCAAGGTCGCTGCCTGCTGCGGGCTGATGTCAGGACATGGCTGGCTGGAGCGATGGATCAGGGTGCTGAGCGGCATGGGCAGGAGACCTGTTTTTTTGTTGCTTATATCGCCATTGCGGCTGCCGATAAGCAAGAACAACGGGTAAAATTGCCAACATTCTGCTCAGCGGCTGATTGAACCAGGCATAAACGAGCGTTTCGGCGCTTTTTGCTTGCACCCGCCTGCGCCCGGCCACAAGCTATACACTTTATGCTTAATGTCAGTTATGGAAGAAAGGCAGCCAGACATGCGAATTCTCATCACCGGCGGGGCCGGCTTTATTGGTTCGGCGCTGGTGCGTCACCTGATCAACAACACCGAGCACGAAGTGCTCAACCTCGACAAGCTGACCTATGCCGGTAACCTGGAGTCGCTGAACAGCATCGCGACCAGTACCCGTTACGAGTTCGTCCAGGCTGACATCGCCGATCAGGCCACAGTCAGCGCTGTGCTTGAGCGCTTCAAACCGCATGCGATCATGCACCTTGCGGCTGAATCGCATGTCGACCGCTCGATCGACGGTCCTTCCGACTTTATCCACACCAACATCGTCGGCACTTACAGCCTGCTGGAGGCTACCCGCGCCTACTGGCTGACCCTGCCTGCCGATGAACGCGCTGCGTTCCGCTTCCACCACATTTCTACCGACGAAGTGTATGGCGACCTGCATGGCGTCGATGACCTGTTCACCGAAACCACGCCTTACGCGCCAAGCTCGCCTTACTCGGCCAGCAAGGCTGCGTCCGACCACCTGGTTCGCGCCTGGCAGCGTACCTATGGCTTGCCGGTGCTGATCACCAATTGCTCGAACAACTACGGGCCGTTCCACTTCCCGGAAAAACTCATTCCGCTGGTGATTCTCAATGCCCTGGCGGGCAAGCCACTGCCGGTTTATGGCAATGGCCTGCAAGTGCGTGACTGGCTGTTCGTCGAAGACCACGCCCGCGCTCTGTTCAAGGTAGTGACCGAAGGCAAAGTGGGCGAGACCTACAATATCGGCGGCCATAACGAGCAGAAAAACATCGACGTGGTACGCGGCATCTGCGCACTGCTTGAAGAGCTGGCGCCACAACGTCCGGCGGGCATTGCCAACTATGCCGACCTGATCACCTACGTCCAGGATCGCCCTGGCCACGATCAGCGTTATGCCATCGACGCCAGCAAGATTGAACGTGAACTGGGCTGGGTCCCTGAAGAGACCTTCGAGACCGGCCTGCGCAAGACCGTACAGTGGTACCTGGACAACCTTGAGTGGTGCCAGCGGGTACAAGACGGCAGTTATCAAGGCCAGCGCCTGGGCGCCAGCGAATTCAAGGATCTGATTGCATGACCAAAGGTATTGTCCTGGCAGGTGGCTCCGGCACCCGCCTGCACCCGATCACCCTGGGTGTTTCCAAACAGCTGTTGCCGATCTACGACAAGCCGATGATCTACTACCCGATCTCGGTGCTGATGCTGGCGGGTATTCGCGAAATCCTGCTGATTTCCACGCCACAGGATCTGCCACAATACAAACAGCTGCTGGGTGACGGTAGCCAGTTCGGTATCGAACTCAGCTATGCCGAGCAACCGTCTCCCGACGGCCTGGCCCAGGCATTCCTGATTGGCGAAGAGTTCATCGGCGACGATTCGGTCTGCCTGATTCTCGGCGACAATATTTTCCATGGCCAGGGCTTCAGCGAACAACTGCAGCGCGCCATCAAGCAACCCGCTGGCGCCACGGTGTTCGGTTACTGGGTCAAGGACCCGGAGCGTTTTGGCGTTGTCGACTTCGACCAGGATGGCCGCGCGCTTTCCATCGAAGAGAAGCCCGCCAAGCCCAAGTCTTCCTACGCGGTTACCGGCCTGTACTTCTACGACAACGATGTGGTGAACATCGCCAAGAACGTCAAGCCTTCGCCACGTGGCGAACTGGAAATCACCGACGTCAACAATGCCTACCTGCAACGCGGCGACCTGCGCGTCGAGCGTTTCGGTCGCGGCTTTGCCTGGCTTGATACCGGAACCCACGACAGCTTGCTGGAGGCCTCACAGTATGTGCAGACCATCGAGCACCGCCAGGGCTTGAAAGTCGCCTGCCTGGAAGAAATCGCCTTTGAACATGGCTGGATCAACCGTGATCAGTTGCTTGCGCGCGCCAAGGCATTCGGCAAGACCGGGTACGGACAGTACCTGTTCATGCTGGCTGGAGAGCATCAATGACGTCAGGCGTTAACAACGCTTTGAAGATTCTCATCTGCGGCCAGCACGGCCAGGTTTCCCGGGAGCTGCAACAGCGCCTGGGCGACCTTGGCCAACTGCATGTAGTGGGACGCGACTCGCTGGATCTGGCGCAACCAGAAGGTATCCGTGCGCAGGTACAAGCGCTCAAGCCCGACCTGATCATCAACGCCGCGGCCCACACCGCGGTCGATCAAGCCGAAAGCGAGCCGGAGCTGGCCTTTGCGATCAACGCAACGGCACCGGGGATCTTTGCCGAAGAGGCCGCCAAACTTGGCATCCCGCTGATCCACTACTCCACCGATTATGTGTTCGATGGCAGCAAGGCCAGCCCTTACAACGAAGACGACGCGCCCAACCCGCTCGGCGTCTACGGGCGCAGTAAACTGGCCGGTGAGCAAGCGATCGCCGCGGTGGGTGGTCAGCACCTGATCCTGCGTACCAGTTGGGTGTATTCACGCCACGGGCGCAACTTTCTGCTGACCATGCAGCGTCTGCTGCAAGAAAAGCCCGAATTGCGCATCGTTGCCGACCAGATTGGCGCACCGACCTGGGCCGGCACTATCGCCCAGAGCACCCGCGCCCTGATCGAACGTTGGCAGGCTGGCCAGGCCGGTGCCTGGGGTACGTATCACCTGACCGCCCAGGGGGAAACCTCCTGGTTCGGCTTTGCCCAGGCCATCGGTGAGCAACTCAAGGCCCAGGGCTTGCCCTGCGCCGAACTGCTACCGATCCCATCCAGTGACTACCCGACCCCCGCACGTCGGCCGCTGAACTCGCGCCTCGATTGCAGTCGTCTGCAACGCGAGTGGCAGGTCAGCCAACCGCACTGGCAGCAGGCGCTGATCGACTGCCTGAAGTAGCGCATAATGCGCCAGATCATTCTGGCGCAGTTGCGATGAACATAACTCCCCCCGTACCCCGTCGCCCTCGCTGGCGCAGCCTGGCCATGCTTGCCGTGTGCCTGGCGCCCTTGCTGTGGCCATTGCAACACCTGGCTGAACGTTACTACCAGGACGAGCTGGCCGGACAGAACCGCCAGACCCTCGACCTGTACGTGGCCAACCTGCTCGGCACCTTGCATCGTTACGAAACGCTGCCGCAGATCCTCGGCGACCTGCCAGCACTGCGCGCGGTACTGGCCGACCCATTGCGCCTGGAAACCCTGACCAACGCCAACCGCCTGCTCAAGGACATCGCCACCCAGACCGGCGCTGAGGTCATGTACCTGATGGACGCCAAGGGCAACACCCTGGCCGCCTCGAACTGGGACAAGCGCGACAGTTTCGTCGGTCGCAACTTCGCCTTCCGCCCCTACTTCAGCGAAGCCATCGCCGGGCACCTGGGGCGTTTTTTCGGCCAGGGCACCACGTCGGCCAAGCGCGGCTACTTCTTTGCCGCTGCCGTGCGCGACCGCGACAAGGTGATTGGCGCGCTGGTGGTCAAGGTCGACCTCGACCATACCGAAACCCTCTGGGGTAAAACCCCTGAACAACTGCTGCTGACCGACCACAATGGCGTGGTCATCCTCACCTCGCGTCCCGACTGGCGTTTCCGTGCCACCCGACCGCTAAGCGATGCCGAGCGCGCAGCCATCGTCGCCATCCAGCCTTACCCGACCCAGTCCCCGAAGCCACTGAGCCTGGACCCCAAGGCCTGGCTGACGCAGACCCAGGCCATCGAGGAAACCGGCTGGCAAGTCAGTATCCTTGCCCCGCGCACCCTGATCGATCGCTCGGTGCGCACCGTGGTGGCCATTGGCGGTGCGACCTTGTTGGTAGTGATGCTGTTGCTCGGGCTGATCATGCAGCGCCGGCGCCATTACATGGACCGCATCGACTTCGAGGCCCATGGCCGCCAGGAACTGGAAAAGCGCGTCATCGAGCGTACCGCCGACCTCGAAGGCCTCAACAGCCGCCTCAAGAGCGAAGTACTGGAACGCGAACAGGCCCAACAGGAACTGGTCCGCGCCCAGGACGAACTGGTCCAGGCTGGTAAACTTTCGGTACTGGGCACCATGTCGGCGAGTATCAGCCATGAGCTCAACCAGCCACTGGCGGCGATCCGCAGCTATGCCGAAAACGCCGAGATCCTGCTCGATCACCAACGCACCGATGACGCCCGCAGCAATCTCAAGCTGATCAGCGAGCTGACCGGGCGCATGGCCTCGATCATCGCCCACCTGCGCGCCTTCGCCCGCCGTGACCGTCATGCCCCGGAGAGCGTAGCCCTGCAGCCAGCCCTGGACGATGCCCTGGCGCTACTGGCCAAGCGTCGACGAGCAATGGCCGTGGAGCTGGTGCGCGACCTGCCGGAAGCCACCCTGTGGGTCCAGGCCGGTGAAACCCGCTTGCGCCAGGTGCTCGGCAACCTGCTGGCCAATGCGCTGGATGCCCTGACTGAAAAAGCCAACCCGCGCAAACTCTGGCTCAGTGCCGAACAGCGCGATGGCAACGTCTATCTGTACATTCGGGACAACGGACCGGGCTTTACCAGCCAGGCCCTGGCCCGCGCCCGAGAGCCGTTTTTCACCACCAAGACGCGCACCCAGGGCCTTGGCCTGGGCCTGGCAATCTGCGATACCTTGATGCGTGCGCTGGGCGGCGAATTGCTGCTGGGCAACCACCCTGAAGGCGGCGCCCTGCTCACCCTGCAACTGCGCATCGCCAAGCCCGGCGCCACACTACCCACTTCGGAGGACCCATCGGCATGACGACCGAGCCGCTCATCGACAGCCGCACGCAGGTGATCCTGGTCGACGACGACCCGCACCTGCGCCAGGCCCTGAGCCAGACCCTGGACCTTGCCGGGCTGAAAGTCCTGACGTTCAGTGATGCCCAGGGCCTGACCGGGCGCATCGAGCGCGACTGGCCGGGCGTGGTGGTCAGCGATATCCGCATGCCCGGTATCGACGGCCTGGAACTGTTGCAACACCTTCGCGGCCAGGACCCGGAACTGCCGGTGCTGCTGATCACCGGCCACGGCGACGTCCCCCTGGCGGTGCAAGCCATGCGCAATGGCGCCTACGACTTCCTGGAAAAACCTTTCGCCAGTGATGCGCTGCTCGACAGCGTACGCCGTGCCCTGGCCCTGCGCCGCCTGGTCCTGGACAACCGCAGCCTGCGCCTGGCCTTGAGCGATCGCCAGGAACTGAGCACACGCCTGGTCGGCCATTCGGCGCCAATGCTGCGCCTGCGCGAGCAGATCGGGGCACTGGCCGGCACCCGCGCCGACGTGCTGATCCTTGGCGAAACCGGTGCGGGCAAGGAAGTCGTGGCTCGCGCCCTGCACGACCTGTCGAGCCGCCGTGACGGCCCGTTCGTAGCGATCAACGCTGGCGCCCTGGCCGAATCAGTGGTCGAAAGCGAGCTGTTCGGCCACGAACCTGGAGCCTTCACCGGCGCGCAGAAACGCCGCATCGGCAAATTCGAATTTGCCAACGGCGGTACGCTGTTCCTCGATGAAATCGAAAGCATGAGCCTGGACGTGCAGGTCAAGCTGCTGCGCCTGCTGCAGGAACGGGTGGTCGAACGCCTGGGCGGCAACCAGCTGATCCCGCTGGATATCCGCATCATTGCCGCGACCAAGGAAGACCTGCGACAGGCCGCCGACCAAGGGCGCTTCCGTGCCGACCTGTATTACCGCCTGAACGTCGCGCCGCTGCGCATTCCACCGCTGCGCGAGCGCGGTGAAGACATCCTGGTGCTGTTCCAGCACTTCGCCGATGCGGCCAGCGAGCGCCATGGCCTGCCGGTCAATACGCTGCAACCTGCACAACGGGCCTTGCTGCTGCGCCATGAATGGCCAGGCAACGTGCGCGAGCTGCAGAACGCCGCCGAACGCTTCGCCCTGGGGCTGGAGCTGGCCCTGGACGGTGATATGCCACCCGCTGCCGACAGCTCCACTACCGCCATCGGCGGTGCCAGCCTGAGCGAGCAGGTCGAGCATTTCGAACGTTCATTGATTGCCGCTGAACTGGCCCGCTCGCACAACTCGCTGCGCAGCCTGGCCGAAGCCCTTGGTATTCCGCGCAAGACCCTGCACGACAAGCTGCGCAAACACGGCCTGAGCTTTGCCGACAGCAACCACAACAGTGATGATCTGGAGGACAACCGGTCATGAGCACAGACGCTCACTACCTCGAATCGGTGCTGCACAGCGATATCCCGCTGACCCGGCAGATGGGCCTGCAGGTACTCGACTGGCAACAGCATTGCCTGCGCCTGCAACTGCCGCTGGAAGCCAACGTCAACCACAAGAGCACCATGTTCGGCGGCAGCCTGTACTGCGCCGCAGTGCTGGTCGGTTGGGGCTGGTTGCACCTGCGTTTGCGTGAGGCAGGGATCGATGACGGTCATATCGTCATCCAGGAGGGCCAGATCAGCTACCCGCTGCCGGTCATCGGCGCGGCCATCGCCAGTTGTGCGGCGCCGGAGGATAAAACCTGGGAACGCTTCATCGCCACCTACCAGCGCCGCGGCCGGGCACGGCTGAACCTGCACACCCAGGTCAACAACGCCGGCAGCAACGAGGCCGCCGTGCAGTTCAGCGGCCAGTACGTGCTACACCGTTAGGCCTTTGGCTTGCTGCAATAGCTTGTCACGCCACGGCGCGGCGGCCGGCAAGGCCAGGAAGAACGGGTTGAGCAAGGATTCGCGCGGCGGGTAGGCGAAAGCCTGGCCATCAAGGCCGAGCACTTCGCCACCGGCGCCTTCCAGCACGCCCTGGGCGGCTGCAGTATCCCACTGCGAAGTAGGCGCAAGACGCGGATAGCAATCCGCTTTACCCTCAGCCAGCAGGCAGAACTTCAACGAACTGCCGATATTGGCCAGTTCCAGCTCACCCACTGCCTCACCCAGGTTAGCCAGCAAAGCCTCCTGTTGCGGACTGGAATGCCGGCGGCTGGCAACCACCGTAAAACGCTCGCCCGCAGGCGGTGTATTGCGCACGCTGATGGCCTTGGGCACGCCGCCCGCTTCTGCCAGCCAGGCACCGAACCCTTTAGCGCCGTAATAGCAGCGACCATTAGTGGGAATCGCCACCACACCAAACACTACCTGGCCCTGCTCGATCAGGGCGATGTTGACGGTGAATTCTTCCGAACCGGCGATGAACTCCTTGGTGCCATCCAGCGGATCGACCAGCCACCAGCGCTGCCAGTGTTGCCGTTCGCTCAGGGGAATATCGCAGTCCTCTTCCGATAGCACCGGAATCTCTGGCGCCATTGCCCGCAGCCCTTTGGCAATGACGTCGTGAGCCGCCAGGTCAGCGGCAGTGACCGGCGATTCATCGGCCTTGGCGGTCACCGCCATATCGGAGCGCCAGAACGGCAAAATGGCCTCGCCTGCCTGGCGAGCCAGTTCCACCACGCGTTGCATCAGGATAATGTCGCTCATACCGGGAACACCCCACGCTGGCTTAGCAGGTCGCGAACCAGATACAGCGCCGCCAGGGCCCGGCCTTCGGAGAACTGCGGATGCTGGGCCAGGGCCGACAGCTCGCGCAGGTTGATCTTGTCGACCCGCATCGGTTCCGGCTCATCGCCTTCCAGGCGTTCCTCGTAAAGATCGGTGGCCAGCACCACCTGGATCTTCTGGCTCATGTAGCCTGGCGACAGCGACAATTCGGTCAGGTGCTCCAGCTGGCGGGCGCCAAAACCTGCTTCTTCCTTGAGCTCGCGATCAGCCGCCGCCAGCACGTCTTCACCCGGCTCGATCAGGCCCTTGGGCAACGACAGTTCGTACTCGTCAGTTCCGCCGCAGTACTCTTCCACCAGCACCGCATGCTCGGCATCGAGCATCGCCACGATCATCACCGCGCCATAACCGTTGCCGCGCCCGACCAGGCGTTCGTAGGTACGCTCGGCGCCGTTGGCAAAACGCAATTGCACGGCTTCGACGCGAAACAGACGGCTGCTGGCGACGATCTCGCGAGAGAGGACGGTGGGTTTCTGGCGCATGGGGCGGCTCCTGGGCGTGAACGGGTTACTATACCGTGGCTTGCCCGGCCGCTGCCTCCTGACTGTTCGAGAATTTCATATGCCCGTTTTAGCCTGGTCCACCATCGATACCGTCCTGCTGGACATGGACGGCACCCTGCTCGACCTGCACTTCGATAATCACTTCTGGCTTGAGCAGTTGCCACAGCGCTACGCCGAGCTGCACGGCATCAGCCGGGCCATGGCCGAGCTCGAACTGCAACCGCTGTTCGAACAGCACGCCGGCTCCCTGAACTGGTACTGCCTGGATTTCTGGAGCCGCGAGCTGAACATTCCGGTGCGCGAGCTGAAGCTGGAAACCGCCCACCTGATTGCCCTGCGACCGGATGCCGACACCTTCCTGCAGGCGATCAAACAGGCCGGCAAGCGGGTGATCCTGATCACCAATGCCCATCGCGATTCGCTGTCATTGAAACTGGAGCGGGTCGAACTGGCACCTTACTTCGAGCGCCTGATCAGCTCCCATGACTACGGCTATCCCAAGGAGAACCCGCAGTTCTGGAGCGCCCTGCAGGCCGATATCGGCTTCAGCCCGCAACGCAGTCTGTTTATCGACGACACCTTGTCGATCCTGCGCAGTGCCCGCGACTTCGGCGTGGCGCACCTGCTTGCGGTACGCCAGCCGGACAGCCGCCAAGGGCCGCGTGACACCGAAGAGTTCGCCGCAGTGGAAGACTACCGGGCGTTGCTCAAAGGGTTGTGATCAATCGGGGATGCGCAGGCTCTGGCCCGGATAGATTTTGTCCGGGTGGCTGAGCAGCGGCTTGTTGGCTTCAAAAATCTTGTTGTACTGGTTGGCATTGCCATACACGGCCAGCGAAATGGCGCTGAGGGTGTCACCCTTCTTCACCACGACAAAACGCGCCGCCGCGACAACCGGGCCGGTGACGGTGATCTGGTCATCCACCGACGCAACACCGGCAATGTTGCCGACCGCCAAAAGGATCTTCTCTTTCTCTTCCTGGCTGCCGACTTCACCCGTCAGGATCACCTTGTCGCCTTCGACGGTGGCCTGAACATTCGGGTTACCCAGCCCGACCTTGGCCACGTGCTCCTTCAGTTGCTCGCTGGCATTGGCATTACCCGGGGTCAACAGGTCGATAAGTTTCTCGCCTGCTTCTTTGACGAAACTGAAAATGCTCATACCGCTCTCCTTGGTGATGAATCTCGGAGCCTGGAGTCTAGGACAGGTTAGAATGCTTCGCCTGCTTTGCGCCATGGAGCGACGATGGACATCAAACAACTCAAATTCCTCATCGCCCTGGATGAAACCCGCCACTTCGGCCAGGCCGCTGCCCGCTGCCACGTGACCCAGCCGACCCTGTCGATGCGCCTGCGCAACCTTGAACAGGAACTGGAGCTGGCCCTGGTCAACCGGGGCCAGCGCTTCGAGGGTTTTACCGCCCAGGGCGAACGGGTACTGGCCTGGGCCCGCTCAGTGATTGCCGCCTACGATGGCCTGAACGCCGAAGCTGCCGCCTGCCGCGGGCATCTGGTCGGCACCTTGCGCCTGGGTGTGGTGCCATTGTCGAGCTTCGATCCGCTGCCGCTGTTGCGGCGCATGCACCAGTTGCACCCGGAACTGCGCTTCGAACTCAGCGCCCTGAGCTCCGAACAGATCCTCGAACAGTTGACCAGCAACCAGCTGGACCTGGGCGTGTCGTACCTCGATCGCCTCGACCATGAGCGCTTCCAGTCACTGCCGCTGGGGGAGACGCGCATGGGGCTTTTATATGATCCAGATCATTTCCGCTTCGACGCCCAGCCCCTAAGCTGGCAACAACTGAGCGAACTGCCGCTGGGATTGCTGACCGCCGGCATGCATTTTCGCCAGTCGATCGACCACAATTTCCACAGCCGTGGCCTGAGCCCACAGCTGCTGCTGCAGACCGACGCCGTCCATCAGTTGGCCCAGGCCGTCAGGGGTGGCCTGTGCTGTGCAATCATGCCGTTGGCCGCCGGCCTGGAAGTGCTCACCGAACGGCTGCGCCTGCAACCGATCGAACAGGCTTGCACCCTGGCGCCGCTGGGCCTGATCATGCGCCGCACGGCGCCACGCTCGGCCCTGGCCGAGGTGTGTTTGACTCAATATCAAGCGCTGCAAAGCGAGGCTTGATCGACGCCGTCTATCAAGGCATCAGCATTAGCGATTAGACGATACCCGAGCGCAAGCCTAGGCTTAAAGCTGAACAGCCGCCGGTACCTCTGCTGATGAGCACTAAACCCCCGGCCTGTGCGGCGTCCACCCCGCTTGTGACTGCGCCCGCGGCCAGCAATACCTATGACTACTGCCACCTTGACGACGAGCACCCGGCGCACACCGCACTGGCCGAAGAAGTCGCCCTGGCGATCGCCTACAACGGCATCAGCCAGGCGGTAATGCTGGTCAGCCCCACTGACCTGGAAGACTTCATCGTCGGCTTCAGCATTGGCAGCGGCATCATTGCTTCGGCCAACGAAATCTACGACGTCAAGTTCACCCACTACGGCGCGGCGATGCATGCCGACGTCGAGATCGCCAACCGCGCCTTCTGGAACCTCAAGACCCAACGCCGGCAACTGGCCGGCACCAGCGGATGCGGCTTGTGCGGGGTAGAAGCAGTGGAACAGGCATTGCCCGACCTTGCCGTGCTGCCGGGTGCGCCATTGCCGCCAGCGCACTGGCTGGCCGGCCTGCGCCAGCGCATGGAGGCGTTCCAGCCCCTGGGCCAGCACTGCGGCGCGGTGCACGCGGCACTGTTCATGAACCATCAGGGTGAGATTCTGCTGGGCCGCGAAGACATCGGCCGGCACAACGCCCTCGATAAACTGATCGGTGCCCTGGTGCGCCAGCACATCAGCCTCGACGGCGGCCTGGCCATTGTCACCAGCCGCTGCAGCCTGGAATTGATCCAGAAAGTTTTGCGCGCCGGCATCCAGACCCTGGTCAGCCTGTCCTCGCCCACCGGCCTTGCCCTGCAGTGGGCGCGGCGGCACAACCTCAACCTTATTCACCTGCCCAAACACAGCGCGCCACGGGTGTTCAGCCCCGTGCGGGAGAACAGAACGTGAGCCTGCATCACCAAGCCGATCAGAAGCCTGTACCTCGCTATAAGCCCTACAGCGGCGCCGCCGGTGGTTGGGGCGCCTTGCGCAGTGTCGCCCAGGCCTGGATCGGCAGCGATAACGCCCTGAAGAACATCCGCGCCCTGCTCAAGACCAACCAGAACGGCGGTTTCGACTGCCCGGGCTGCGCCTGGGGCGACTCGCCGGAAAGCGGCATGGTCAAGTTCTGCGAGAACGGCGCCAAGGCGGTGAACTGGGAGGCAACCAAGCGCCGGGTAGACGCCGCGTTCTTCGCACGCCACAGCGTAACCTCGCTGCTGGCCCAGAGCGATTACTGGCTCGAATACCAGGGCCGGCTGACCGAGCCAATGATCTACGACGCCAGTAGCGACCGCTACAAGCCGATCGACTGGGACGGCGCCTTCGCCCTGATCGCCGCCCACCTGCAGCAACTGGAAAGCCCCGACCAGGCCGAGTTCTATACCTCCGGCCGGGCCAGCAACGAAGCGGCCTATCTGTATCAACTGTTCGTGCGCGCTTACGGCACCAACAACTTCCCCGACTGCTCGAACATGTGCCACGAGGCCAGTGGCGTGGCGCTTGGGCAGAGCGTCGGGGTTGGCAAGGGCACGGTGACCTTCGACGACTTCGAGCATGCCGACGCGATCTTCGTCTGGGGCCAGAACCCCGGCACCAACCATCCACGCATGCTCGAGCCGCTGCGTGAAGCGGTCAAGCGCGGCGCCCAGGTAGTCTGCGTCAACCCGCTCAAGGAGCGCGGCCTGGAACGTTTCCAGCACCCGCAGCACCCGCTGGAGATGCTCACCAACGGCGATCGGCCGACCAACACCGCCTATTTCCGCCCGGCTCTGGGTGGCGACATGGCGGTGCTGCGCGGCATGGCCAAGTTCCTCTTGCAGTGGGAACGCGAGGCTCAGGCCAGCGGTGCCCCGGCGATTTTCGACCACGACTTTCTCAACCAGCACACCCAGGACGTACTGGCTTACCTGGCAGCGGTCGATGCTACCTCCTGGGAGCAGATCACCGCCCAATCAGGCCTGACCCTGGCCGAGATCGAGCAGGCCGCGCGCATGTACTGCAAAGCCAAGAAGGTCATCATGTGCTGGGCCATGGGCATTACCCAGCATCGCCATTCAGTGGCGACCATCCAGGAAATCGCCAACCTGATGCTACTGCGCGGCAACCTCGGCGTACCCGGCGCCGGCCTGTGCCCGGTGCGTGGCCACAGCAACGTGCAGGGCGACCGCACCATGGGCATCAACGAACGGCCACCGGTAGCCCTGCTCGACGCCCTGGAGCGCCGCTTCGGCTTCAAGGTGCCGCGCCATAACGGCCACAATACGGTCGAGGCGATCCGCGCCATGGCTGACGGCCAGGCCAAGGTGTTCATCGCCCTGGGCGGCAACTTCGCCCAGGCCACCCCAGACACCGAACGCACCGCCCAGGCCCTGCGCAACTGCGAACTGACCGTGCAGATCAGTACCAAACTCAACCGCAGCCATCTGCTGCATGGCAAGCAGGCGTTGATTCTGCCCTGCCTGGGACGTACCGATATCGATTTGCAGGGCGAAGGGCCGCAGGCGGTGACGGTGGAGGACTCGTTCAGCATGGTCCACGCCTCCAACGGCCAGTTGCAGCCGCTGTCACGGCAAATGCGCTCGGAGCCTGCGGTAGTCGCCGGGATCGCCAATGCCACCCTTGGCAGCAAGCCGGTGGACTGGAACTGGCTGATCGCCGACTACGGACGGATCCGCGACCTGATCGACCAGACCATCCCCGGTTTTGCCAATTTCAACCAGCGCCTGGAACATCCTGGTGGCTTCTACCTGGGCAACAGCGCCGGCCAACGGCAATGGAAAACCGCCAGCGGCCGGGCCAACTTCAAGGCCAACGCCCTGCCCGATGACCTGTTGCACGAGCGCGTACGCGCCAGCGGCCAGGTGCCGGACCTGATCATGCAGTCGATGCGATCGCACGATCAGTACAACACCACCATTTATGGCCTGGATGACCGCTACCGTGGGGTCAAGGGCCAGCGCAACGTGTTGTTCGTCAACGAAGCCGACATCATCCGCCTGGGTTTCCACCCCGGCGACAAGGCCGATATCGTTTCGTTGTGGAGTGACGGCCGCGAGCGTCGGGTCAAGGGCTTCACCCTGCTGGCCTTTGATATTCCGGCGGGGCAGGCCGCCGCCTACTACCCGGAAGTCAACCCGCTGGTGCCACTGGAAAGCGTTGGTGATGGCAGCCACACGCCGACCTCCAAGTTCGTTGCGATCCAGTTGCAACCGGCCTGTGACAACACCCGGATCCTCTGACAGAATCGGCGGCAAACAGGCACAAAAAAAGGCCCTGACATCACTGTCGGGGCCTCGTTCCAAGTAAGCTCAGACACACGAAAAACGATAAAGTTTCACAGTAAAAACAGTAACTTATAAAATTGTGTACAACTCGTGTTACTCGTCGGATTTCGTTTGCCAGCCCCCTTCTGCAGCCTCAGGATCGCCTCGTCATCCCTATGAGGCTCTCTTGATGAAGTACTCCTCGATTCTGTTGTTGTCTCTCGGCCTGCTCAGCGGCGTTGCCTCGGCAGGTGGCACCACCGAAGCCGGTATTGGCGGCGCATTGGGTGGGGTACTGGGCTCGGTGGTCGGTCAGTCGATCGGCGGCAGCACCGGCTCTGCGATCGGTGCTGGCCTGGGCGGCGCAGCCGGCAGTGCGGTCGGCGCCGACAAGCGCCAGCGCGGTGAAGCGGCAATCGGAGGCGCCCTGGGTGCAGCGGGCGGCAACGTGGTCGGCCGCAGCATGGGTGGCACCACCGGCAGCTACATCGGTGCGGCAGCAGGTGGTGGTGCCGGCGGCGCGCTGGGTAACTACATGGGCAACAAGGCCGACGAAGACGAGCGCGATGACCGTCGCTATCGCCGTGGCTACGACGACCGTCGCCACTACGACCGTGGTCATCACTATGGCCACCGCAAGCACAAAAAGCACTGGCGTCACCGCTGAGGCCTTTGGGCTTAAGCCAAACTCCTAGTCCCTGCCCTCTCGGGCAGGGATCGGCGCAACACCCCGCACGTTATCGATCAAGCCCTGCAGGCCGATCTTCCGGCCACTGCGCGCAGGCACGGCCCTGCCCCGTCCTTGCTGTCACTCCACGACCTAGGGGCAACCCCGATTCTGGCGAATATAGCCAGTAGCTATTATCGGCCATTCCCAAACAGCCAATGGACGCAGGGAATGCGCATCTACCACGCAAACACGCCCCGATTGCCCACAGCACGAGGGACGTGAAATGCCTGCCGGCAGCCGCCCACCGTTGCTGAGCGAAGCCCAGTTCCTGCGTTTTCGCACCCTGGTCAGCCAGCACACTGGCGTATTTCTTGCCGCCGACCGACGCGCCGCCGTGGCCGCGCGCCTGGGAAAGCGCCTGCGGCAACTGCAACTGACCTGCTTCGAACACTACCTGCAATTGCTTGAACAACCTGATCAGCAGCACGAACAGCAGCGGGTGCTGGATCTGCTGATTGCCCGCGACAGCTACTTCTTTCGCGAACACCGTCATTTCGAATTCCTCGCCCAGTGGCTGCGCGGCCTGCCACGGCCGCCAAGGCTCTGGAGCGCTGCTTGCGCCTCTGGCGAAGAAGCCTACAGCCTGGCCATGGTGGCCAGCGAAAGCGCCGCACACAACGACTGGAGCGTTCTGGCCAGTGATGTCAGCCCTACCCTGTTGCGCCAGGCCGCCGAGGGCATCTACGACGTCGCCCAGGCCCGTTACTTTCCTGAGGGCTGGCTGCAGCGCTACTGCCTGTGCGGTATCGGCGAGATGAGCGGGCGCATGCGCATGGCGGCCGACTTGCGCGAGCGGTTGACGTTTCGCCCGATCAACCTGATCCAGCCACTGGCCGGCGACCTGGGCCTGTTCGATGTGATCTTTCTGCGCAATCTGCTGAGCTATTTCAGTCAGGATGAGAAGCAGCGCGTGGTTCATCGCTTGCTGGCCTGCCTACGCCCGGGCGGCCTGCTGCTGATCGGGCATAGCGAGAGCATCCACGGGCTCGATCTGCCCTTGCGGCCGATCCTGCCCTCGGTGTTCGAACGCCTATGATGGCCTGCTCTGTCGGGACCTGCGGCAGGCCGCCGATACTGATCGCGCCAGCGCGCGGCAGCGCTCACCCGGACCGAGCAAACCTGCCGCCCCTCTTCTTTTGCGAAACAGGCTCGAACCCATGCTTTGCCGAATACTACTTGCCGATGACTCGCCGCTCTTTCGCGCGGGCTTGCGAGCACTGCTCGAACAAAAAAAACAATACGCCGTAGTCGGTGACGCAGGCGATGGCATGACCGCTGTCGCCCTGGCCGAGAAGCTCAAGCCCGACATCATCTTGCTGGACATGACTGCCGACACCCTCGACAGCGAGCAGATCCTGCGCGAGCTGTTCCTGCGCGTGCCGTCCAGCCATGTGCTGATCCTCTCACCACGCTCGGAGCTGGACTTCGTCATGCGTTGCCTGCAGCTGGGTGCCCATGGTTTTCTGCTCAAGAGCGCCACGGTAATGGAGTTGGAGCAAGCCCTGCAGGCTCTGCACAATGGCGGTCAGTACTTGTCGTCAGCGGTACTGCCGATGGTCATTGGCCAGGCGGTAAAGCACAGCCGCAAGCGCCCTGGCGGCAGCACCACGATGCAGCTCACCGCGCGCCAGCTGGAAATCCTGCGGCTGATTGCCCGCGGAGAATCGACCCGCTCGATTGCCGACGGCCTGGGCCTGAGCGTGAAGACCATCGAAGCGCATCGCTCGCAAATCATGCACCGCCTGCAGATTCACGACGTGCCGGGCCTGGTGCTGTTCGCCGTGCGCGAAGGGATCATTCGCCTCAACGACTGAATGGTCTCAGCCTTGCAAGCGTTCCAGCGCCGCCTGCAACGTAGCCGGCAATTGCGCCGGCCGCCCTGACTCGCGCTCGACGAACACCTGCACCACCTTGCCGGCCGCGCACGGCTGCCCGTCCTCGACCCGCAACAGCGCCAACTGGTACTCCACCGAGCTGCCTGCCAAGCGTGCTACTCGCAGGCCTACCTCGAGCGTGTCGGGAAACGCTGGCAAGGCAAAGAAGTCCGCTGCCGAACTGACCACGAAACCGGCCACCTCGCCCTCCTGCAGGTCCAGCCCGGCCTGTTGCAGCAGGTACGCCTGGATAGCGGTGTCGAAGTAGGCATAGACCGTGGCACCGGCGATATGGCCATTGGGGTCACTGTCCTGCCAGCGCGTGAGGATCGGATGCAGGTAGGGATAGTCTTGGCGTTGAGGGATTTCGGACATGGTAGGCCCAGGTATTGGATGGCCCATAACTGTAGGAGCGGGCTTGCCCCGCGATCAAGCCTCAATCGATCGTCATTCGGACAGGTGGGAGCTGGCCTTGCCGGCGATCGAGCGCGCAGCGGTCGCCATTCAGCCAACACCTGAGGTGCTGGCTGTACCAGCCTCATCGCCGGCAACGCCGGCCACAAGGGCTCTGTGCACACCGGACGATCAAATCTCCACAAGGGTTTCGCTAGACCAGAAAGCAAAAGACCGCCCCTGAGGGCGGCCTTTTGTTTGCGCAGGCTTCAGCTTACAGCTGTGGGCCAGCGGCCTTGATGGCGTCGGAAACTTCAAACTTCTTGAAGTTTTCGATGAACAGGCCAGCCAGGGCTTTTGCAGCTTCATCGTAAGCAGCCTTGTCAGCCCAGGTGTTGCGTGGGTTGAGCAGGTTGGTTTCAACGCCCGGTACGGCCAGTGGCACGTCGAGGTTGATGATGTCCAGGTGTTCGGTTTCGGTGCCGATCAGGGCGCCGCTCTGGATCGCTGCGATCACCGCACGGGTGGTCGGAATGTTGAAGCGCTTGCCAACGCCGTAGCCACCACCGGTCCAGCCGGTGTTGACCAGGTAGACCTTGGAGTTGAAGCCCTTGATACGCTTGATCAGCAGCTCAGCGTACTCGCCAGCCGGACGCGGGAAGAACGGTGCGCCGAAGCAGGTGGAGAAGGTCGACTTGATGCCGCTGCCCGAACCCATTTCGGTCGAACCGACCAGCGCGGTGTAACCGGACAGGAAGTGGTAGGCCGCCTGCTCGTTGTTCAGGATCGACACCGGTGGCAGTACGCCGGTCAGGTCGCAGGTCAGGAAGATGACTGCATTCGGCTCGCCGCCCAGGTTGTGCTCGGAGCGCTTGGCTACGTGCTCCAGCGGGTAGGCCGCGCGGCTGTTCTGGGTCAGGCTGACATCGGCGTAGTCGGCGTGCTTGGCATCGTCGATGATGACGTTTTCCAGTACCGCGCCGTGCTTGATGGCTTTCCAGATGACCGGCTCGTTCTTCTCCGACAGGTCGATGCACTTGGCATAGCAGCCGCCTTCGATGTTGAAGACAACGCCTTCGCCCCAACCGTGCTCGTCGTCGCCGATCAGGTAGCGGCTTTCATCAGCCGACAGGGTGGTCTTGCCAGTGCCCGACAGACCGAAGAACAGAGTCACGTCGCCTTCTTCGCCGATGTTGGCAGCGCAGTGCATCGGCAGCACGTCGGCAGCTGGCAGCAGGAAGTTCTGCACCGAGAACATGGCTTTCTTCATTTCACCGGCGTAACGCATACCGGCAATCAGCACTTTCTTCTGGGCGAAGTTGAGGATCACGCAACCATCGGAGTTGGTGCCGTCACGCTCAGGTACGCACTCGAAGTTGGCAACGTTGAGCACTTGCCACTGATCACGGCCGGCAGGGTTGTACTGCGCCGGGTTGATGAACAGGCAACGGCCGAACAGGTTCTGCCAGGCAGTCTGGGTGGTCATCTTGACCGGCAGGTAGTGCTCTTGGGCAGCACCTACGTGAACGTAGGAAACGAAGTGCTCCTGGGCGTTGTTGAACGCCTCGACGCGATCCCACAGGGCATCGAACTTGTCGGCCGGGAACTTGCGGTTGATCGGGCCCCAGGCGATGGCGTCCTGAGTGGACGGCTCTTCGACGATGAAGCGGTCAACCGGCGAACGACCGGTACGGTGACCCGTTTTCACGACCAGCGCGCCGGTGTCGGCCAGTTCGCCTTCACCGCGGTTCAGCGCTTCTTTTACCAGCTCATCGACGCTCAGGTCGGTGTACACGGTGTTGTTGGCTTGCGTCATGAGATTCCCCATCCGGCCTGCGGCCGAGTGCTCCAAACGTTTTGTAGTAGATCTTTTCAAACTACTACAGCGAAAAAAGTGGCCGGATTATGCCAGAAACGCCCAAAAAAAGTAGGGCCCTCCTGTCAGAACACCCGGTTTACGGCGTTAGACAGGAGATTTACCTGTGGTGAAACGTTTTAGTGACGAGTATCTGACGGTGTGTCTACACCACCACCTGCGAACAATTGCGTGACATCGTTGGCATCGAACAGGTAACGCTGGTTGCAAAACTGGCAATCGACCTCGATCGCCCCGCCATGCTCATCGACCAGAACCAGCGCGTCATGTTCGCCAAGACTGACCAGCGCATTGCCGGAACGCTCACGCGAGCAGCTGCAGCGAAAGTGCATCGGATGGATGTCGAACAGGCGCACCGCATCTTCGTGATACAGGCGATGGAGCACGGTTTCGTTGTCCAGGCCGAGCAGTTCTTCGGTTTTCAGGGTCTTGGCCAGGGCGGTGACATGGTTCCAGCTTTCTTCACGCTCCTCGCTGTCCTTCTGGCGGTCGGCGGGCAACTGCTGCACCAGCAGGCCACGGGCACGCAGGCCATCGGCCTTCAGCGAGATGTGCGTGTTGATCTGCTGCGACATATTGAAATAGGTGGTGAAGCAGTCGGACAGGTTGTCACCGTCGAGGTCGACGATGCCCTGGTAACGCTGGCCCTCGGTCGGGAACACGGAAAACACCAGGCTACCTTCGGGCATCAGCCCGCTGAGCGTAGCGTCGTCGCTGACCATGGCCTCATCGTAGCGTGCCAGGCCACGGATCTCGCGCTCGCTGGTGCACTCGACGGTCAGCAGCGACACCGGCCCTGCGGACTTGGCCTGGAGGATCAGCAGACCATCGAACTTCAACGTACCCACCAGCAGAGCGGCGGCCGCCATCAGCTCGCCGAGCAGCTGTGCAACAGGCTGCGGGTAAGGATGCTTGGCCAGCACTTCAGCGTAGCTGCGCTCCAGCCCGACCATTTCACCGCGTACATCGCGGTCGTCGAAGAGGAAACGTTGTGTATAGTCGGTATCTGGCAAATCGGACATTGGGTTCAGACTTTCGCGTAAATGGGTTAATGACACCTAGTTTACCAGTGCGTCCCGTGCCCGTTAACCGGCACTGCCGTGAAACTGGTGGAGTTGGCGCCGCTGCTTCTTGGTCGGCCGACCATCGGTCGTCACGCCCAATTCGCCGGCCTTGCGCAGGGCCGCGGCCTTCTCGCGGCGCTCGATACTCTCGGCAGTTTCTTCGTACAAGGCTTGGGCCTGGGGCGCACCGCGGCGCACCACCGACAGCGCCCTGACCACCACCGTGCGCTCATCGAAGCCAGTACGCAAGACGAACTCATCGCCCACCCGCGGCTCCTTGCCCGGCTTGCAACGCTCCCCACGGCAATGCACCTTGCCGCTTTCAATGGCCGCCTTGGCCAGCGCCCGGGTCTTGTAGAAGCGCGCCGCCCATAGCCACTTGTCCAGGCGAACCTTGTCGTCCTCTTCCGGCTTTTGTGCCATGACATTTCCCCACTTATTTTCGTAAAGGGAACTGTACTACCGTATCTGGCGGATGCAAAAAACACGCGGCGTGCTTACAGTTCACCGACCTGTCGTTCACGCCCGCCCTGGTGCCTGACGACTTACTACGCTGGTTGAGCATTTTGAAGACATTTGACCATTTGACCGTGATCGGCCTGCGCGAGTGGGTAGCCCTGCCGGACCTTGGCCTGGCCGGCCTGCGGGCCAAGATCGACACCGGTGCCAGCACCTCGAGCCTGCACGCCACCGAAGTCGAACCCTTCGAGCGCAATGGCCAGCCATGGGTGCGTTTCAACGCTCACCTGGGTTCGGTGGTACAGCTGCGTCACCGGCGCTGCGAAGCGCCGCTGGTGACCATGAAAACCATCAAGAGCTCCAACGGCCAGGCCCAGACCCGCTACGTGATCCGCACGCCGCTGGCACTGGGTGACCGGGTATGGGAGGTGGAATTCACCCTGGCCTGTCGCAAGGCCATGCGTTATCGCCTGCTGCTCGGATCCAAAGCCCTGATCCATGGCCAGTTGGTGGTCAACCCGGGGCTCAAGTACGTTCAGGACAAGCCGGCATTCCCGGCCACTATCACTCCCTCCACAGGTGTTGCATGAAGATCGCCGTGCTGTCGCGAAACCCGCGTCTGTATTCCACTCGTCGCCTGGTCGAAGCCGGTACCGAACGAGGCCATGAGGTGGTTGTGATCGACACCCTGCGCGCCTATATGAACATTGCCAGCCACAAGCCGCAGATCCACTACCGTGGCAAACCGCTGGAAAACTTCGACGCCGTGATCCCACGGATTGGCGCGTCGGTGACCTTCTACGGCTGCGCGGTGCTGCGCCAGTTCGAAATGATGGGGGTCTTCCCGCTCAACGAATCGGTGGCCATTGCCCGCTCGCGGGACAAGCTGCGCTCGCTGCAGCTGCTGTCGCGCCGGGGTATCGGTTTGCCAGTCACAGGCTTTGCCCATTCGCCGGACGATATTCCCGACCTGATCCAGATGGTCAATGGCGCGCCCCTGGTGATCAAGGTACTCGAAGGCACCCAGGGCATCGGCGTGGTGTTGTGCGAAACCACCAAGGCTGCCGAGTCGGTGATCGAGGCGTTCATGGGCCTGAAGCAGAACATCATGGTCCAGGAATACATCAAGGAAGCCGGCGGCGCTGATATCCGCTGCTTCGTGGTCGGCGACAAGGTCATCGCCTCGATGAAGCGCCAGGCCAAGCCCGGCGAATTTCGCTCCAACCTGCACCGTGGCGGCAGCGCCAGCCTGATCAAGATCACCCCGGAAGAGCGCATGACCGCCATCCGCGCAGCCAAGGTCATGGGCCTGAGCGTGGCCGGGGTGGATATCCTGCGTTCCAATCACGGCCCGCTGGTCATGGAGGTGAACTCCTCGCCGGGCCTGGAAGGTATCGAAGTCACCACCGGCAAGAACGTCGCCGGGATGATCATCGAACACCTGGAGAAGAACGGCGGGCCGAACCTGACCCGCACCAAGGGCAAAGGCTAGCCGCTAGACGGCATCGCGCGGCAGCATCAGGCCCAGCGGCAGCCGCACTCGCGCCTCCAGGCCGCCGCCTGAACGGTTGCGCAACTGCACATTGCCACCGTGCTGGGCGGCGATCCGCTTGACGATCGCCAGGCCCAGCCCGGTGCCCTTGCCGCTACGGGCACGGTCGCCGCGAATGAACGGGTTGAAGATACCTTCCAGTTCACCCGGGTCGATCCCGGCACCACGGTCCAGCACGCTGAGCACCACATAAGGCGCACCATTCTCGCCAGACACATAGGCAGCGACCTCGACGCCCTTGCCGGCGTGATACAGGGCGTTGCCAATCAGGTTGTTGAGCATTCGCTTGAGCGAGACCCGGCGCAGCGGGAACGGCGGGATCGGCTCCAGACACAGGCGCACCTGCTCCTCGGGCTGGTTGAACGGCGCCACCACTTCACGCACCAGCTCGCTGAAGTCGATCTCTTCGACCGGCTCGTCGCGACCATCGCGAATGAAGGCCAGGAACTGGTCGAGGATCGCGTCCATGTCTTCGATATCGCGGACCATGTCGTCGGTCAGGTCGCTTTCGTTGGGCAGCAGCGACAACGACAAACGCAGGCGCGTCAGCGGTGTGCGCAAGTCATGGGATACCCCGGCGAGCATCAGTTCACGCTCGCGGCCGGCTTGCTCGACATCCTCGGCCATCTGGTTGAAAGCACGGTACACCTCGGTCATCTCGCTGGGCGTGTCACTGACCGGCAGGCGCACGCTGCGCCCCTGACCCAGTTGCCGGGCGGCGAACACCAGGCGCTTGAGCGGCTGGTTGAGCTGGCGCACGAAGATCCACGCCGAAGCGGTGGACAACAGGCCGATGGCCAGGAACCAGCCCAGCACGCTCCAGATCTTCTGTCCACGCAACGGATGCGGATACAACGGCACCTTCAGCCAGCCATCGCCCAGGCTCGGCGCCCGCACCCACAGGGCCGGCGGCGCATGCACGCGCAGGCGCACCTCGGTGTCGGCGCCAAGTTCAGCCTGCATCTGGCGCTGGTAGATCTCGCTGTACGGCCAGTGCTGCTCACCCTCGGGAACGCCGGAACCGACCACGCGGATCAACCCTGCCGCCTCGGCGATCTTGTCGCGATCGGACTCATCGGCAGCCCAGTAGGCGCGCAGGGTCAAAGCCACGCCGTGGCTGTACTGCCGGTCAACCAGCACGTCCTCGTTCATCAGCAGGTACACCAGGGTCAGGGCCTTGGAGAACAGCACGACGATCAGCACCAGCCAAAGGGTGCGGGCGAAGAAGCTTTGCGGGAACCACAGGGGCGTTTTCATCGACAACGGCTACACACTATGCGGGAACGAGCGGGGCTCGCAGGCTTTGCAAAGCGCTGCACAGGCAAAAACAGGGCAACCCGAAGGCCTGCCCTGCTGGCGGTGAGCTACTGCTGCAAACGAAACATCACTTGCCGGCATTGCCATCCGGCACGAACACATAACCAACACCCCAGACGGTCTGGATATAACGCGGCTTGGACGGGTCGGGCTCGATCATCCGGCGCAGGCGCGAGATCTGCACGTCGATGGAGCGCTCGAGGGCGTCCCACTCGCGGCCACGGGCCAGGTTCATCAGCTTGTCGCGGGTCAACGGCTCGCGGGCGTGCATGACCAACGCCTTGAGCACGGCGAACTCACCGGTGGTGAGCATATGCACTTCTTCGCCACGCTTGAGTTCGCGGGTGGCCAGCGACAGCTCGTAGTCGCCGAAGGTGACGGTTTCGTCCTCGCTACCCGGAGCGCCCGGTACTGCCGGGGCCTGACGACGCAGCACAGCCTTGACCCGGGCCATCAGCTCGTCGGGGTTGAAAGGCTTGGCCAGGTAATCGTCGGCGCCCAGTTCCAGGCCCTTGATACGGCTCAGCTCGTCGCCCTTGGCGGTGAGCATGATGATCGGGATCTGGTTGTTGGCGCCGCGCAGGCGGCGGCAGGCGGTCAGGCCGTCTTCGCCCGGCAGCATCAGGTCGAGCACCACCAGGTTGAAGACTTCACGGGCCAGCAGGCGATCCATCTGTTCGGTGTTGGGTACTGCACGGGCACGATAACCCTTGCTGGTGAAGAATCGTTCCAGCAGGCTGCTCAGGCCCGGGTCATCGTCGACGATAAGAATTTTTTCGCCTTCGGCGTTTTGTGCAGTAGTGCTGCTCATGGATAGCTCCTCTAATCTCGGCACGCATTATGGCTTAGCCGCCAGTGGCCGTGCCGTGTGCATTGTTAGCAGATTTTTCCCAGGGTGCCAGTATTGCCAGGCCGACGACTGGCCCGCGGCTATCACCGCAAGCCGGACGCGCTGGGTATAATGCGCCGCTTTCAGCCAGCGCCGCATCGACCACAAGCGCTCTACAGCGCCCGCCCGCGGCCTTTGTATTCACAATTTGTCAGGTGGTTTTATGGACAGCATCAACAGCCGCATCGCCGAGGAACTCGGTGTCCGCCCACAACAGGTCGAAGCGGCCGTGGCTCTACTTGATGAAGGTTCGACCGTGCCTTTTATCGCCCGCTACCGCAAAGAAGTTACCGGCAGCCTGGATGATACCCAGCTGCGCCACCTGGAAGAGCGCCTGCGCTACCTGCGCGAGCTGGACGACCGGCGTGTCAGCATCCTTGCCAGCATTGAAGAACAAGGCAAGCTGACCCCTGCACTTGCCCGTGAAATCAAGCTGGCCGACACCAAGACCCGCCTCGAAGACCTCTACCTGCCGTACAAGCAAAAGCGCCGCACCAAGGGCCAGATCGCCCTGGAAGCCGGCCTCGGCGAGCTGGCCGACGGCCTGCTGAACGATCCGCAGTTGAGCCCGGAAACCGAAGCGGCGCGTTTCGTCGACACGGAAAGAGGCGTGGCCGATGTCAAAGCCGCCCTCGAAGGCGCCAAGTACATCCTCATGGAGCGCTTTGCCGAAGACGCCAGCCTGCTCGACAAGCTGCGCAGCTTCCTCAAGCAGGAAGCGGTGCTCAGCGCCCGCCTGGTGGCTGGCAAGGAAGAGGAAGGGGCGAAGTTTCGCGATTACTTCGAGCACGACGAGTTGCTCAAGAGCGTGCCATCGCACCGCGCCCTGGCGATTTTCCGTGGGCGCAACGAAGGCGTGCTGGCAGCGACCTTGAAAGTCGGCGAAGAACTGCCCGGCACTCTGCACCCGTGCGAGATGATGATCGCCGAGCGATTCGGCCTGCACAATCAGAACCGTCCTGCCGACAAATGGCTGGCCGAAGTGGTGCGCTGGACCTGGAAGGTCAAGCTCTACAGTCACCTGGAGACCGACCTGTTCGGCGAGCTGCGCGACAACGCCGAAGGCGAAGCGATCAATGTTTTCGCCCACAACCTGCACGACCTGCTGCTGGCCGCCCCGGCCGGCCCACGTGCCACCCTGGGTCTGGACCCGGGCCTGCGCACCGGTTGCAAGGTCGCCGTGGTCGACGCCACCGGCAAGCTGCTGGACACCGCCACCGTCTACCCGCACGTACCGAAAAACCAGTGGGACCAGACCATCGCTGTGCTCGCTGCGCTGTGCGCCAAGCATTCGGTCGAGCTGATTGCCATCGGTAACGGTACCGCCAGCCGCGAAACCGACAAGCTCGCCGCCGAACTGATCAAGAAGTATCCAGCGCTGAAAATGACCAAGGTCATGGTCTCCGAAGCCGGCGCTTCGGTGTACTCGGCCTCGGAGCTGGCGGCCAAGGAGTTCCCGGACCTCGACGTGTCGATCCGTGGTGCGGTATCCATCGCCCGCCGCCTGCAGGACCCGCTGGCGGAGCTGGTGAAAATCGAGCCGAAATCCATCGGTGTCGGCCAGTACCAGCATGACGTTTCGCAACTCAAACTGGCCCGTGGCCTGGATGCGGTGGTCGAGGACTGCGTGAACGCCGTCGGCGTCGACGTCAACACCGCTTCGGTCGCGCTGCTGGCACGCATCTCCGGCCTCAACAGCACCCTGGCACAGAACATCGTCAGCCATCGCGACGCCAATGGCGCCTTCAAGACCCGCGCCGCGCTGAAGAAAGTCAGTCGCCTGGGCGAAAAGACTTTCGAGCAAGCCGCAGGCTTCCTGCGTGTGATGAACGGCGACAACCCGCTGGACGCCTCGGCCGTGCACCCGGAAGCCTACCCGCTGGTACAACGCATTGCCGCCCAGACCGACCGCGACATCCGCTCGCTGATCGGTGACAGCGGTTTCCTCAAGCGTCTGGACCCGAAGAAGTTCACCGACGAAACCTTCGGCCTGCCGACCGTCACCGACATCCTCCAGGAACTGGACAAACCCGGCCGCGACCCGCGTCCGGAATTCAAGACTGCCGAGTTCCAGGAAGGCGTCGAAGACCTCAAGGACCTGCAACTGGGGATGATCCTCGAAGGCGTGGTGACCAACGTCACCAACTTCGGTGCCTTCGTCGACATCGGCGTGCACCAGGATGGCCTGGTGCATATCTCGGCGCTGTCGGAGAAGTTCATCAAGGACCCGCGTGAAGCGGTCAAGGCCGGTGACGTGGTCAAGGTCAAGGTCATGGAAATCGACATCCCGCGTAAACGCGTCGGCCTGTCGATGCGCATGGGCGATACCCCGGGCGAGAAGATCGACGGCGCCCGTGGCAGCCGTCCGGGCTCGGCGCCACGCCAGTCAAGCGCGCCAGCCCGGGCCAAGGAAACCCCAGCCCCGGCCAACAACGCCATGGCCTCGCTGTTCGCCAATGCCAAGCAGTTGAAGAAGAAGTAAAGTCGCCCGCACGCGGAGTTGTAGTGCTGGCAACAGCACTGCAACCTCGTGGCAAAAGCACAGCGGACATTCGTCGTCCTCTAGCCGCAAACGGCCAAACTGCGGTACTTTCGGCAGAGCGCAGGCGCTGCCCAAAGCCGGCTAACACCAGGCGACAACGCCAGTTCCTCTGTCCACCCTTGTAGACCGTCATCTCTACCCCCATATTGGGGCGACTGACGCGTGAAGGAATCCATCTTGAGCGAACTTCTCAACCGCCGCCTGAGCCTGCTCGGCCAAGGCGACAACCTCTCCCTGCTCAAGCAGTGCCTGCACGGCATCGAGCGTGAATGCCTGCGCGTGACCGAGGACGGCCGCCTGGCCCAGACACCGCACCCCGACGCCCTGGGCGCGGCGCTGACCCACGAGCAGATCACCACGGATTACTCGGAGTCGCTGCTGGAGTTCATCACCCCGGCCCTGGCTGATCCTGCGCAGACCCTCGAAAGCCTGGAGAACATCCACCGCTTCGCTTATACCAAGCTTGGCAACGAGTTTCTCTGGAGCCCTTCGATGCCCTGCCCGTTGCCGGCCGAGGAAGACATCCCGATCGCCTGGTACGGCACCTCCAACATCGGTCAGCTCAAGTACGTCTACCGCAAGGGCCTGGCCCTGCGCTACGGCCGCACCATGCAGTGCATTGCCGGGATTCATTACAATTTCTCGCTGCCAGAAAAACTCTGGCCGCTGTTACGCGATGCAGAAAGCGCCACGCTGGATGATCGCGAGTATCAATCGGCGGCCTACATCGCCCTGATCCGTAATTTCCGCCGTTACAGCTGGCTGCTGATGTACCTGTTCGGCGCCTCGCCGGCCCTGGATGCCGGCTTCTTGCGTGGCCGCCCGCACCAGCTCGAGCAGTTCGACGCCGACACCCTGTACCTGCCCTACGCCACCAGCTTGCGCATGAGCGACCTGGGCTACCAGAGCAATGCCCAGGCCGGCCTCACGCCCTGCTACAACAACCTCGCCAGCTACACCGACAGCCTGCGCAAGGCGGTGGCCACGCCTTATCCGCCCTATGTCGAGATCGGTACGCACAAGGATGGCGAGTGGGTTCAGCTCAACACCAACATCCTGCAGATCGAAAACGAGTATTACTCCAACATCCGCCCCAAGCGCGTCACCTACAGCGGTGAGCGGCCGATCCAGGCGCTGATGGCCCGTGGCATCCAGTACGTCGAAGTCCGTTGCCTGGACATCAACCCGTTCCTGCCCACCGGAATCGACCTGCCAGAAGCGCGTTTCCTTGATGCCTTCCTGCTGTTCTGCGCCCTGGAAGACAGCCCGCTGCTGGGCAACCAGGAATGCGGTAACTGCACCGACAACTTCCTCAGCGTGGTCAAGGAAGGCCGCCGTCCGGGTCTGCAATTGCAGCGTGACGGCCAGCCGGTCGAGCTCAAGCAGTGGGCCACTGAACTGCTCCAACGCATTGCGCCACTGGCCCAACTGCTCGACCGCAGCCACGGCAGCGAAGAACACGCCAAGGCTCTGCAGGCGCAACAAGCCAAGGTCAGCGACCCTTCCCTGACGCCATCGGCGCAGGTGCTGGCGAGCATGACCGAGCACAAGGAAAGCTTCAGCCGCTTCGCCTTGCGCCAAAGCCAGGTCCATGCCGAGTTCTTCCGTGCCCAGGCCCTGCCGGTTGAGCAGCAGCAAGGTTTTGAAAATGCTGCGCGCGAGTCCCTGGAGGCGCAAGCCAAGCTTGAGCGCGAAGAGGACAAAGCCGACTTCGACCTGTTTGTCAGCGCCTACCAGGCCAGCATCCTGGCGATCAGCAACTGACATGACCCGCACCGTTACCCCGCGCAAACCCCGTGCCCGCAGCCAGGCGAGGATCGATTCGATCCTCGAGGCGGCGCGTACGCTGCTGGCCAGCGAAGGGGTGGCCAGCCTGTCGATCTACAGCGTGGCCGAGCGTGCGCAGATTCCGCCGTCTTCGGTGTATCACTTCTTCGCCAGTGTGCCGGCATTGCTTGAAGCGCTCACTGCTGACGTGCACGGCGCTTTTCGCGCCTGCCTCGAGGCGCCGATCGACGCGGTGGCGTTGAACACCTGGCACGACCTGTCGCGCCTGGTCGAGCAACGCATGCTGCTGATCTACAACGAAGATGCCGCAGCGCGCCAGCTGATCCTGGCCCAGCACGGCCTGAGCGAAGTGACCCAGGCTGACCGCCAGCACGATATCGAGCTGGGCGACCTGATGCATAAGCTGTTCGCCGAGCATTTCCAGTTGCCGGTGTTGCCGGACGATGTGGATGTGTTTGCCTTGGCCATGGAGCTGGGTGATCGGGTGTATGCCCGCTCGGTGCAGTTGCATGGGCAGATCACGCCGCGCTTGGCCGAGGAAGGGATGCGGGTGTTTGATGCGTATCTGGGGTTGTATCTGCCGCCCTTTTTGCCGAAACGCTGATGGCCTCATCGCGGGGCAAGCCCGCTCCCACATGGATCTCGGTGGGAGCGGGCTTGCCCCGCGATTTTCAGAGTTTGGCGATCGACACTTCCGTGGACTTCACAAAGGCAATCACCTCGCTGCCAATGGCCAGTTCCAGCTCGCGCACCGAGCGGGTGGTAATGACCGAAGTCACGATACCCGAGGCGGTCTGCACGTCGATTTCCGACAGTACCGGGCCTTCGAGGATTTCCTTGACGGTGCCTTTGAACTGGTTGCGTACGTTGATCGCTTTGATAGTCATCTGCTTGGTTCCTTACAGGTCAGAGAGCCCAACGCAATTGCGTCGGCAAAGGTGCGACAGGTTCCGGCTCGGGCGGCGTGCCCGGGATCGACAGAACCCGGTTGAGTACTTCGGTTTCCAGTGCGGCCAGGCGGTGTGAACCGCGCATCCGCGGGCGTGGCAGGTCGATGTGCAGGTCCAGGCCCACTTCGCCGTCTTCGATGAGGATCACCCGGTCGGCCACCGCCACCGCTTCGCTGACGTCATGGGTGACCAGCAACACGGTGAAACCGTGCTGGCGCCACAGCCGTTCGATCAACTGCTGCATCTCGATACGGGTCAGGGCATCCAGCGCGCCCAGTGGCTCATCGAGCAGCAACAGGCGTGGCTGGTGGATCAGGGCGCGGGCCAGGGCCACGCGTTGCTTCTGGCCGCCCGACAAGGCCGCTGGCCATTCATTGGCCCGTTCGGCCAGGCCGACCGCTTCAAGTGCTTGCAACGCCCGTGGCCGCCAGTCGCCGGACAAGCCCAGGCCGACGTTGTCGATGACCTTCTTCCACGGCAGCAAACGCGCTTCCTGGAACATCAGGCGGGTATCTTGCTGGGCTTCGCACAGCGGCGCGGAACCGGCCAGCAGCTCGCCGCCACTGGGTTGGTCGAGCCCGGCGAGCAAGCGCAGCAGGGTGCTCTTGCCACAACCGCTGCGCCCGACAATGGCAACGAACTGCCCGGCCGGAATGTGCAGCTCGATATCGCGCAGCACCTGGCGCTGGCCAAAGGTCTTCTGCAGGTTCTGCGCCGCCAGTGGAATCCCGCGCAACAACCGTGGTGGGGTTTCTTTGAGGATGGTCATGCGCCCTCTCCCCTGCTTGCTTGATAGGCCGGATGCCAGCGCAGCCAGACCCGCTCAAGACCGCGTGCGGCCAGGTCGGCAAGCTTGCCGAGCACGGCGTAGAGGACAATGGCCAGGACCACCACATCGGTCTGCAGAAACTCACGGGCATTCATTGCCAGGTAGCCAATGCCGGCATTGGCGGAAATGGTTTCGGCAACGATCAAGGTCAGCCACATGAAACCCAGGGCAAAGCGCACACCGACCAGAATCGATGGCAAAGCGCCGGGCAGGATCACCTGACGGAACAGCTCGAAGCCAGACAAGCCATAACTGCGAGCCATTTCCACCAGGGCCGGATCGACGTTGCGGATGCCGTGATAAGTGTTCAGGTAAATCGGGAACAGGGTGCCCAGGGCCACGAGGAAAATCTTCGCCGACTCATCGATGCCGAACCACAGGATCACCAGCGGAATCAGCGCCAGGTGCGGCACGTTGCGAATCATCTGCACCGAACTGTCGAGCAGGCGCTCGCCCCATTTCGACAGGCCGGTGATAAAGCCCAGCACCAGGCCGATCGCGCCACCAATCAGGAAGCCGACGGCTGCCCGCCAGCCGCTGATTGCCAGGTGCTTCCAGATCTCGCCGCTACGCACCAGCTCGACACCGGCGCTCAACACCGCGCTCGGCGCCGGCAGGATCCGCGTCGACAACCAGCCGACGCTGACTGCCAGTTGCCAGACCGCCAGCAACAGCAACGGCAGCGCCCAGGGCGCCAGGCGTTGCTGCCAGGGAGTGGATGAACGACTCATGATCCGCTCCTCAGCGCTGGGCCGAGGATTTGGGCAGGATGTCGTTGGCGACCATCTCGCCGAACGGGCTCACATAACCACCGCTTTTCGGCAGTTCCGGACGCTCCACGTCCAGATGCGGGAACAGCAACTCGGCGACCCGGTACGACTCTTCCAGGTGTGGATATCCGGAGAAGATGAAGGTGTCGATGCCCAGCGCCGCGTATTCCTTGACCCGCGCGGCCACGGTAGGGCCGTCGCCGACCAGCGCCGTACCGGCACCGCCACGTACCAGGCCGACACCGGCCCAGAGGTTGGGGCTGACTTCCAGGTTGTCGCGGTTGCCACCATGCAGCGCGGCCATGCGTTGCTGGCCCACTGAATCGAAGCGCGCCAGCGAAGCCTGGGCCCGGGCAATGGTGTCGTCGTCCAGGTGCGAGATCAGCCGCTCGGCGGCCTGCCAGGCTTCGGCGTTGGTCTCACGCACGATCACATGCAAGCGGATGCCAAAGCGCACGCTGCGGCCTTGCTTGGCGGCCTTGGCGCGTACCTGCTCGATCTTCTCGGCCACCGCTGCCGGCGGCTCGCCCCAGGTCAGGTACAGCTCGACCTGCTCGGCTGCCAGGTCCTGCGCCGCTTCCGAAGAACCGCCAAAGTACAAGGGCGGACGCGGCTGCTGGATCGGCGGATAGAGCAGCTTGGCGCCTTTGACCTGAATATGCTGGCCGTCGTAGTCGACGGTTTCGCCTTCCAGCACCCGGCGCCAGATACGGGTGAATTCTACCGAAGCCTGGTAACGCTCTTCGTGGCTGAGGAACAGGCCGTCACCGGACAGCTCCTCCGGATCGCCGCCGGTGACCAGGTTGAACAAGGCACGCCCGCCAGAAAGACGGTCCAGGGTTGCCGCCTGACGCGCCGCCACGGTCGGCGAGATGATCCCTGGGCGCAATGCGACCAGGAACTTCAGGCGTTGGGTCACCGGAATCAGTGAAGCAGCGACCAGCCAGGAGTCCTCGCAGGAGCGCCCGGTGGGGATCAAGACGCCGCCAAAGCCGAGGCGGTCAGCCGCCTGGGCGATCTGCTGCAGGTAGCCGTGGTCGACGGCGCGCGCGCCTTCGGCGGTGCCAAGGTAGTGGCCGTCGCCATGGGTAGGAAGAAACCAGAATACGTTGAGGCTCATTGGAGTTGTCTCCTAAGGGTGGCGCAAACCGGGGCGGCGCCCCGGCGCGGGCAATTCGTCAAGGGGCGCTGGCAACCTTGGCCGGCGGTGTCCAGATCACATCCTTGATGCTCAGCGGCTTGGGAATCAGCTTGAGCGCCTTGAAGGTGTCGGCGATTTTCTGCTGGGCAGCGATCACTTCCGGGGTCAGGAAGGCGGCGCCGTAGCCCTGGCGCTTGACCGAGGTCAGGGTGATATCAGCCGGCAGGCCGAGCAGCGGCGCGACCTGGTCGGTGACTTCCTGCGGGTTGGCTTTGGACCATTCGCCCACCGCGCGCACTTCCTCGACCAGCGCGCTGATCACTTCAGGATGCTTCTGGGCATAGGGCTTGGTAGCCAGGTAGAACTGGTGGTTGTCGACGATGCCCTTGCCATCACGCAAGGTGCGAGCCTGCAGTTGCTGCTCGGCAGCGGCCTGGTACGGGTCCCAGATCACCCAGGCATCGACGCTGCCGCGCTCGAAGGCGGCGCGGGCATCGGCGGGCGGCAGGAACACCGGCTGGATATCGGTGTACTTGAGGCCGGCATCTTCCAGGGCGCGGACCAGCAGGTAGTGGACGTTGGAGCCTTTGTTGAGGGCGACTTTCTTGCCCTTGAGGTCCTGCACCGACTGGATCGGCGAGCCCTTGGGCACCAGGATCGCCTCGCTGTGCGGTGCTGGCGGCTCGTAGGCGACATAGAGCAGATCGGCGCCGGCGGCTTGGGCGAACACCGGTGGCGTTTCACCGGTCACGCCAAAGTCGATCGAGCCGACGTTCAGGCCTTCAAGCAGCTGCGGGCCACCGGGGAATTCAGTCCATTGCACCTGCACGCCCTGGGCGGCAAGACGCTTTTCCAGCGAACCTTTGGCCTTGAGCAGCACCAGGGTGCCGTACTTCTGGTAACCGATACGCAGGCTTTGGGCCTGGGCTTGAGTAATGGCGCCGAAGGACACAGCCGCAGCAAACAGAGCGACCAGACCACGACGCAAAATGACAGTGCGCATAGCGCTCTCCTTTGCTGTTGGGGTTCAGGCTGCACCTGCTTGCCCGTTGGCGGGCGAGTAAGGTGGGAATTGCAGGTAACGGGTACTACGCCTCAGATGCTCCAGCGAGCACTGAGCAGACGTTCGCTCAACACACCTGGGGCGACCGGTTTGGGTCGACGCGCCAGGGCGCTGTGAAACAGTTCCAGCGATTCGCTCAGACGCTGCTCCAGCGCCGGTGCCAGTTGCGCGGCGGCACTGCCTTCGCCGTAGGCGATCTGGCTGTCGTCGGCGAAGATCCCCTGCAGGGTTTCCTCGGCCTTGAGCGCCGACAGCACCGGCTTGAGCGCGTAATCCACGGCAAGCATGTGAGCGATGCTGCCGCCGGTGGCAATCGGCAGCACCACCTTGTGGCTGAGGGCGCGTTCAGGCAGCAGGTCGAGCAGGGTTTTCAGTGCACCGGCGAACGAAGCCTTGTACACCGGGGTGGCAACCACCAGGCCATCGGCCTGCTCGACCAGTTGCAGGAAGTGCTGCACCCTGGGGCTGTCGAATCGGGCATGGAGCAGGTCTTCGGCCGGAAAATCCCGCACCTGGAAAGTCACCACTTCTACGCCCTGGCCTTGCAACCACTGACGGCTGCGCTCAAGCAAAACGCCGGAGCGCGAACGCAGACTGGGACTACCACCGAGAGAAACAACCAGCATTGGAACGCATCCTTGATCGTGTTCTAGAAGGCCGCGAGTTGGAGTTCTCGCTGGAATGAAGTGACCTTAACAGCTGGATACATATATCTATAAATCATATTTTTTCATTTGTTTATTCCCATATGAGCTATACAAGCATCGCGGGGCAGCCCCACTTGTGGGAGCGGGCTTGCCCCGCGATGGCGCCCTCAAGGCAAATAAAAAAAGGCCGTCGAAACGGCCCAAAATCCCTGCTATGGCTAAAACTCAACGATTGGGTTGCGGGGTCAGGCGCAGGTATGGCTTGACCGCCCGGTAACCCTTGGGAAAGCGGCGTTTGATTTCGTCTTCATCCTTGAGCGACGGCACGATCACCACCTCGTCACCGTCCTGCCAGTTGGCCGGGGTGGCAACCTTGTGGTTGTCGGTCAGTTGCAACGAATCGATCACCCGCAAGATCTCGTTAAAGTTGCGTCCGGTGCTGGCCGGATAGGTGATGGTCAGGCGGATCTTCTTGTTCGGATCGATAACGAACAAGGAACGCACTGTCAGGGTGTCGCTGGCATTGGGATGAATCAGGTCGTAGAGGTCGGAGACTTTGCGATCGGCATCGGCCAGGATCGGGAAGTTGACGAGGGTGTTCTGGGTTTCGTTGATGTCTTCGATCCAGCGATGGTGCGAATCCACCGGGTCGACCGACAGGGCGATGGCCTTGACCCCGCGCTCGGCGAACTGATCCTTTAGCTTGGCGGTGAAGCCCAGTTCGGTGGTGCACACCGGAGTGAAGTCGGCCGGGTGCGAGAACAATACACCCCAGCTGTCGCCCAGCCATTCGTGGAAACGGATCTTGCCGGCGCTGGAATCCTGTTCGAAGTCGGGGGCGATATCGCCGAGTCTGAGGCTCATGGTGCGGCTCCTTGGCTGGGTTCGTTATGGCTTCACTGTGCCTGCTTGCTGGATAAATTAAAAAGAATAAATATCGATTCATTTAGATCGAAAAGAGATATAAAAAGTCAGGCAAAAAGAAGCCCGCCCGGCACGAATACCGGGCGGGCTCTTATTACCGCCTTACAGGATCGACAGGGTGTAGCTGAGGATCAGACGGTTCTCGTCCTGGTCACGCTGTTTTTCTGCGTCAGAACGCAGGGAAGCGTTCTTCCAGGCCAGACCCAGGCCTTTGAAGGTCCCTTCAGGTATGACATAGCCCAGGTTGAAATCGCGCTCCCACTCGGAACGATCGCTGCCCGGGGCATTGATATTGTCGCCCTTGAGGTAGATCACGGAAGTGGTCAGGCCTGGCAGGCCGACGGCGGCGAAGTCATAGGCGTATTGCGCAAGCCAGGTGCGCTCGCCAGCACGCTGGAACTTGCCGATCTGCATATCGGTGATCAGATAGCTGCTGGCACCGTCACCTTGGTTCAGGAACGGGAAGTCGCTGGTGCCGTTGACACGCTGGTAGCCGGCGCTGACCGCGTGGCCTTGCAGGCTATAGGTGAACTTGGCGCTCCAGGTACGGTTGTCGACTTCACCATTGTTCTGGTAGCCCGACGCTCTGTATCCAGCCAGACGGCCTTCAGTGCTGGCGTTCTTGCCATCCGAATCGCTGTAGAAGTAACGCAGGTCGGACTTCAGGCTACCCACTGGCAGGGCCCAGTTATGGGTCAGGCCGAGGAAGTGCTGTTTGTAGAAGTCATCCAGGTTGCCGTAGTAGTACTGGGCAAGCAGGTCCTTGGTAACCTTGTAGTCGCCACCGGCGTAGTAGAAGGCATTGCTGCGCTGGCCGGTACGGCTGTTGGCGCCTGCAATCGACAGCGAGTCGTTGTTGGTGGAGTTACGGCCTTTGGCGTGCTCCAGCTTACCGCCGATCAAGGTCAGGTTCTCGATTTCATTCGAAGTGACCTGGCCACCTTCAAAGGTTTGCGGCAGCAGACGACCATCGTTGTAGGTCACGACCGGCAGCTTCGGCATCAAGGTACCCAGACGCGCTTCGGTCTTGGAGAACTTGACCTTGCCGGTCAGGCCCAGGCTACCGAAATCGTCGACAGCACGGCCGTTGCTCTCACTCGGGAACACGGTGCCGCCAGTGCTGCCGTTGGTTTTGTTGTAGGCAGTGCCGCGACCGGAGTCGAGCTTGATGCCCAGCAGGCCGATAGCGTCGACACCAAAACCAACGGTACCTTCGGTGTAACCAGAGGTAAAGTTGAAAATGAAGCCTTGGCCCCACTCTTCGGTCTTGGAAGGCTTATCGGCGCCGCTACGGTTGTCGTTGTTGATATAGAAGTTACGGGCAGTAACGCTTGCCTTGCTGTCTTCTACGAAACCGGCAGCACCCGCCTGCTGGGCCAGAACCCCAACGGCCACGGCAAGCGCCAAGGTGGACTTGTACATGTTTTGCTCCTCTACGTTCTAATTCTTGTGTGTCGCTTACGGCGGGATCTTGTGTCCCGCTCGACGTCGATTGGCGATTAGCACCAATGGGTGACCGTCAAGTCAATCGTAACTATTCATTTCACGACTTTGGTCTAATGCGCCAAACCAGGGGGTGAAGGATAATGACAATCGTATAAATCCAAAAATACTTATTTCTGGATTTTTCAGATTATTAAGTCATATGTCCCAAATTTTTCTATACAGCGGTTATCGGCGCATAAGCTAATTCCTAAAGGATATTTGGGATCAGTTTTTTAGATCGCTTAGCTTTTTGCATCCCTCATGGCCGGACCATCTTTGCGTTTCCCCACCGCACTGGCCTTGACCAGCATCACTTTTGTCGCAGCGGCGGTGCGGCGGCCGACTTGCCCCGCGATAACCCCACCTCCTCCCTCGGCGCCTTAAATCAATTGGCTCCTAAGCTAATGCAAAAAAGTTATTTATTTTAAAGTTCTTAGATCATCTAGTCTTATTCCACACCAACACACCCGCCCGCCTGACAAGGAGTTGACCATGACCCTGCATGCACCCCTGCGCCTGTTCGCCGCCCTGACCCTGGCTGGCACCAGCTGGTTTGCCCAGGCGGCCGACCTGACCGTGGCCTACCAGACCACCGTGGACCCGGCGAAAGTCGCCCAGGTCGACGGCACCTACGAGAAAACCAGCAAGGCCGCCATTGATTGGCGCAAGTTCGACAGCGGCGCCGACGTGATCACCGCAGTCGCATCTGGCGATGTGCAGATCGGCTACCTCGGCTCCAGCCCATTGGCCGCTGCCGCAACCCGCAAGCTGCCGGTGGAAACCTTCCTGATCGCCACCCAGATCGGCGCCGCCGAAGCCCTGGTTGCCCGCGAGGGTGCCGGTATCAACTCGCCGCAGGACCTGATTGGCAAGAAGATCGCCGTGCCGTTTGTCTCGACCGGTCACTACAGCCTGCTGGCCGCGCTCAAGCAGTGGAACATCGACCCGGCCAAAGTGCAGATTCTCAACCTGGCGCCACCGGCAATCATCGCCGCCTGGAAGCGCGGTGATATCGACGCCACCTACGTCTGGGACCCGGCCCTGGGCGTGGCCAAGGAAAACGGCAAGGTGCTGATCACCTCGGGTGAACTGGCCGAAAAAGGCGCACCGACCTTCGACGCCTGGATCGTGCGCAAGGACTTCGCCGAAAAGCACCCGGAGATCGTCAAGGCGTTCGCCAAGGTCACCCTGGATGCCTACGCCGACTATCGCAAAGACCCGCAGGCGTGGCTGGCGAACAAGAGCAACGTCGACAAACTGGTGAAACTCTCCGGGGCCAAGGCCGCTGATATTCCTGGCCTGCTGCAGGGCAACGTGTTCCCGCTGGCCGCCGACCAGGTTGCCGCGCTGGGCACCCCGACCACTCAGGCGATCACCGACACGGCCACCTTCCTCAAAGAGCAAGGCAAGGTTGAAGCGGTGCTGCCGGACTATGCGCCCTACGTCAGCGCCAAGTTCATCACCAACTGAAACGCGGAGCAGACCATGGCATTGCTTGAACTGGAGCGCATCAGCGCACAGTACCCCGGCGCGGCCGAGCCGGTGCTGGCCGATATCAACCTGAGCCTGGGCCCGCAGCAGTTGCTGGTGGCCCTCGGCCCTTCGGGCAGCGGCAAGACCTCGTTGCTCAACCTGATTGCCGGTTTCGTCGCCCCCAGCAATGGCCGTATCACCCTCGACGGCGTCCCGGTGCAAGGCCCGGGCGCCGAGCGCGGGGTGGTGTTCCAGGATGACGCCCTGCTGCCCTGGCAGGATGTACTGGCCAACGTCGCCTTTGGCCTGGAACTGGCCGGCGTGCCGCGCGCCACGCGGGAAAGCAAGGCCCGCGAGATGCTCGCCCTGGTCGACCTGGCGGACTTTGGCAGCCGGCGGATCTGGCAGTTGTCCGGTGGCCAGAAACAGCGCGTGGGCCTGGCCCGGGCCCTGGCTGCCGACCCGCGGGTGCTGCTGATGGACGAGCCGTTCGGCGCCCTGGATGCCTTTACCCGCGAACAGATGCAGGAGTTGCTGCTGCAGGTCTGGCAGCGCACCGCCAAGCCGGTGTTCCTGATTACCCACGATATTGAAGAAGCAGTGTTCCTCGCCACCGAACTGGTGTTGCTGGCCCCCAACCCCGGGCAGATCGTCGAACGCCTGCCACTGGATTTCGGCCAGCGCTACAGCGCCGGCGAGTCGGCCCGCTCGATCAAGTCCGACCCGCGCTTTATCGAAACCCGCGAACACGTGCTGGCCCGGGTGTTCTCCCAACGCAGTGCCGCGACGCGGCAGGAGTCCGCATGAGCAGCCTGGATCTACCGGTCGCGGCCAAACGCGCCGCCAGCCAAACCGCACCGAGCAAACCCCGGCGCAGCCTGAGCACCCGCTGGATCAGTGGCCTGACCCTGGCCACGCTGTTGCTGCTGTGGTGGGCGGTCACCGCCGCCGAATGGATCGAGCCGCTGTTCCTGCCCTCCCCCGATGCGGTACTGGGCAAGGCCTGGTTGCTGCTGACCCAGGGCTACATGGAATCAACCCTGTGGCAGCACCTGGGCGCCAGCCTGCAACGTATCGGCCTGGCCCTGGGTGCGGCGATCGTCACGGCGATTCCGATCGGTATCGCCATCGGCCACAACCGGGTTGCCCGCGGCATTCTCGACCCGCTGATCGAGTTCTACCGACCGATTCCGCCGTTGGCTTACCTGCCTTTGATCGTGATCTGGTGCGGCATCGGCGAGCTGTCGAAAGTGCTGCTGATTTATCTTGCGATCTTCGCCCCGATCGCCATTGCCACCGCCACCGGCGTGCGCACCGTCGACCCGACCAAGCTGCGCGCGGCGCAGTCGCTGGGTGCCACGCGCTGGCAACTGATTCGCCATGTGATCCTGCCCAGCGCCCTGCCCGAGATTCTTACCGGCGTGCGCATCGGCCTGGGTGTCGGCTGGTCGACCCTGGTGGCTGCCGAGCTGATTGCCGCCACCAGCGGCCTGGGCTTCATGGTCCAGTCGGCCGCGCAGTTCCTGGTAACCGACGTGGTGGTGCTGGGCATCCTGGTGATCGCGCTGATTGCCTTCGCCCTGGAGATGGGCCTGCGCGCCCTGCAACGCAAGCTGGTGCCCTGGCACGGCCAGAGCCATTGAAGACTTATCGAGAACAAGCATGAGCCTGACCATTACCCCACTGAGCCCGGCGCTCGGCGCACAGATCAGCGGTATCGACCTCAGCCGTGACATCACGCTGCAGCAGCGCGACGCCATCGAACAGGCGCTGCTCAAGCACCAGGTGCTGTTCTTTCGCGACCAGCCGATCAACCCGCAGCAACAAGCCGAATTTGCCGCGCGCTTTGGCGACCTGCATATCCACCCGATCTACCCCAATGTGCCGGAAACCCCACAGGTACTGGTGCTCGACACCGCCGTCACCGACGTACGCGACAACGCCATCTGGCACACCGACGTAACCTTCCTGCCGACTCCGGCGCTGGGCGCGGTGCTCAGTGCCAAGCAACTTCCGGCCTATGGCGGCGACACCTTGTGGGCCAGTGGCATCGCCGCCTATGAGGCGCTGTCGGCCCCACTGCAGCAGCTGCTGGCCGGCCTCACTGCCACCCATGACTTCACCAAGTCATTTCCGCTGGAGCGCTTCGGCACCACCCCAGAGGATCTGGCGCGCTGGGAAGCGGCACGGCGCAGCAACCCACCGCTGTCACACCCGGTGATCCGTACCCATCCGGTGAGCGGACGCAAGGCGCTGTTCGTCAACGACGGCTTCACCACCCGCATCAATGAACTGAGCGAGGCCGAAAGCGAGGCAATCCTCAAACTGCTGTTCGCCCACGCGACCCGCCCGGAGTTCACCATTCGCTGGCGCTGGCAGGAAAACGACGTGGCTTTCTGGGACAACCGCGTGACCCAGCACTACGCAGTGGATGACTACCGCCCGGCGCGGCGGGTGATGCACCGGGCGACGATTCTGGGGGATGCGCCGTTTTAAAGATCCATCGCGGGGCAAGTCCGCTCTCACAGAGTGGGAGCGGACTTGCCCCGCGATGCTGTTAACGCACCAGGTGCAAGAACTGCATATGCCGCTCGTACTGATCGAGGATGTCGTTGATGATCTGCTCCTTGCTGTAGCCAACCAGGTCGTAATCCTGGCTGCCTTCGCTCAGGTGCACCTCGGCGCGGTAGTAGCGGCGGTTCTTCAGCTCCTGGGTACCCAGGCCGCCCAGGGCAAATGAGGGCGTGAAGTAGCCGCGCATTTGCACCTGGTAAATGAACGGCTGCTCTTCGCCGTGGCCGATCTTCAAGCTGACGTTGTCATGGCTCGGGTCTTCCTGGGTGATGACATGCAAGCCCTTCTCGCCAAACACTTCGGTCACCTCGGCAATCGCCGGGCGTACCACGTCGTCCATGAAGCGGTACACCTCATCACGGGACGGGAAATGCACCGCCTGGCTCAAGCGCTGACGCCAGCCACCGCGGCCACGTCGCGAATTGGCGAACGGCGCCAGCGAATGCAGCTGGGCGATCTGCCGTTGCGATTCCAGGTAGAAGGCCTTGTGCAAGCCCCACATCATCAGCAGCAGAATCACCGAGAACGGCAGCGAAGTAAGCACCACCGCCGATTTGAGCGAATCGATACTGCCGGCAAACAGCAAGCCTATGGTCACCAGCGCGGTCATCGCACCCCAAAACACCCGCAGCCAGTTCGGCCCGTCTTCATCGGCGTTGCCACCACGTGCAGAGAGGGTCGAGAGCACCACGGTGCCGGAGTCGGCCGAGGTCACGAAGAACACAAAGCTGATGAACACCGTGACAGCGATGACCGCCTTGCTCCACGGGTAGGTTTCCAGCAAAAGGTAGAGGGTCATCGACGGGTTGTCGATAGCCGACTGCCCCAGGGCGGTCATGCCGTGATCGAGCACCTGGGACAAGGCGCTGTTGCCGAAGATCGACATCCACGCCAGGGTGAAACCCAGGGGGATCAACAGCACGCCGAAGACGAACTCGCGGATGGTCCGGCCACGGGAAATCCGCGCGATGAACAGGCCAACAAAGGGCGCCCAGGCAATCCACCAGGCCCAGTAGAACACGGTCCAGCCGCCCAGCCATTCATTGGCCTGGTTATAGGCGTACACGTCGAAGCTCTTGCGTGGCAAGGCGCCAAGATAATCACCCAGGTTCTGGATCAGGGTATTGAACAGGTGCTGGGTGGGCCCGGCGAACAGCACGAACAGCAGCAGCGCGCAGGCCAGGAACATGTTGATGTCGGACATCACCCGCACGCCCTTCTCGACCCCGGCGACCGCCACAGCGACCGCAGCGCCCATCATCAGGGTGATGAGGATCACCTGCACCCACTGGGTATGGGGCACGCCGAACAGGTAGTCCAGGCCTGAGTTTAGGTGCAACACGCCAAAGCCCATGTCGGCGCCCAGGCCGAACACCGTGGCAATGATGCCGAAGCCGTCGACGGCGTAACCGATCGGACCGTTGATGCGCTTGCCGATCAGTGGATACAACGCCGAGCGCAGGGCCAGCGGCAGGTTGTGCCGGTAGGCGAAGTAGGCCAGGGCCATGCCGACAAAGGCGAACACGCCCCAGCCATGCAAACCCCAGTGCAGGAACAACAGCTGCATCGCCTGGCGCCCGGCCTCGACCGTGCCGGCTTCGCCCTGCGGCGGCTGGAGCATGTGGGTCAGGGGTTCGGAGACGCAGAAGAAGAACAGGGTAATGCTGATACCGGCGGCGAACAGCATGCCGGCCCAGGACAGGTAGCTGAACTCGGGCTCGTCGTGGTCGGCACCGAGCTTGATCTTGCCGTAGCCAGACAAGGCGGTGACCACCACGAAGACCAGGTACAGCGTCATCGCCAGCATGTAGTACCAGCCTACTGTGTTGGCCGCCCAGTTCTGCGCCGCCAACAACCACTCGCCGGCCGCTTGCGGATTGCTGATGACCACCAGGCCGAATATCAGGATAAAGCTCGCCGCGAAGTAGAAAACCGGCGGGTTCATGCGGATCTTGCCGCTGGATTCGGGGTTGGATGCACTCATTGAACGCGCACCCCGCCTGCGGGGGAGAAGCTTGGATTGAACGGGTTCAGCAAAGGGTTTCCTCCTGTTGAACACCGGCAGCGGACCAGCGTTTTAACTTGAACAAGCGTTCAAGTTAAACATGGATGGAACCATTGCGCGACCCATCGCGGGGCAAGCCCGCTCCCACAGTGGGAGCGGGCTTGCCCCGCGATAGCCTTCAGAATCTACTTCTGGGTACCATCATCGTGCTGCAGATTGGCCTGCGTCAGGTTGCTGCCCGGGGCCACACTGCGGGTCAGCCAGACGTTGCCACCGATGGTCGAACCCTTGCCGATGGTGATTCGTCCCAGAATAGTCGCGCCGGCATAAATCACCACGTCGTCCTCGACAATCGGGTGGCGTGGATGGCCCTTCTGCAACTGCCCGTCCTCGTCTGCCGGGAAGCGCTTGGCGCCCAGGGTGACCGCCTGGTAGATACGCACCCGCTCGCCGATGATCGCGGTTTCGCCAATCACCACACCGGTGCCGTGGTCGATGAAGAAACTCGGGCCGATCTGCGCGCCCGGGTGAATATCGATGCCGGTGGCCGAATGCGCCAGTTCCGAGCTGATCCGCGCCAGCAACGGCAGGCCGGCGCGGTACAGGTGATGGGCAAGGCGGTGGTGAATGACCGCAAGGATGCCTGGATAGCACAACAACACTTCATCGACGCTGCGCGCCGCCGGGTCGCCATGGAAAGCGGCCAGCACATCGGTATCGAGGATGCTGCGCAGGCCCGGTAGGGCGGCGGCAAAGTCCTGGATTAGCCGCAATGCCTTGGCGTCGATTTCCGCCGTGGCCTGCTTGCCCTGGCGCGCCACGTAACGCAGTTCCAGACGCGCCTGGGCGAGCAAGGCAGTCAAGGCGGCATCGAGGGTGTGGCCCACGTAGAAGTCTTCGCTTTCTTCGCGCAAGTCGACCGGGCCCAGGCGCATGGGGAATAAGGCACCACACAGCTGCTCGAGAATGTGTCGCACCGCTTCGCGTGACGGCAGCTCACGGCCACCTTGCTCGCCGCTGCTGCGGCCATTGCTGGTGCGCCACTGATCGCGGGCGGCACGCAGCTGGCCAACGATGGTTTGCAACTGCCACTGCCCTGATTGCGCGTTGTTGCTCACGGTTACCTCTCCTGCTGCAGCGGCGGTCGGTGGGTGAATGTGCCGCCGCAATTGCCAATCACTTTACGGCAATTTCCTACGACGGAAAAAATAACGCTTTATTCCAGAAAGCAATAAGGGCGGCATAAGCTGGGGAGTTGCCCGCCTGCCCCGGTCTGCCTATAGTCGAACTTTGCACAGAGCAATGGGGCACCGGCACGCTTCGCCTACCCTGCGGCCTGGGCCAGGTCATTGAAAAATTTGAAAATAGTATAAGAAAATGAATTTATATTATTTTTAAGACTAAAAGCATCACCCTATAGTCAGCGCCACACTCACAACAACATTGGGGCTACACATGAAGATTTCCGCGTTCGGTAAACAGGCAGTCGCCGCCGGTCTGGGCCTGCTGCTTGGCGCCAGCCTGCTCGGTCAGGCAGTGGCGGGTGAGCAACTGCAGCAGATCAAGGACAAGGGCGTGATCAACATCGGCCTTGAAGGCACCTATCCACCGTTCAGCTTCGTCGATGCCGACGGCAAGCTCACCGGCTTCGAGGTAGAGCTCTCCGAAGCCCTGGCCAAGGAGCTGGGGGTCAAGGTCAAGCTGCAACCGACCAAGTGGGACGGCATCCTCGCCGCCCTGGAATCCAAGCGCCTGGACGCGGTGGTCAATCAGGTAACCATCTCCGAAGAGCGCAAGAAGAAGTACGACTTCTCCGAGCCCTACACCGTTTCCGGCATCCAGGCGCTGGTGCTGACCAAGAAAGCCACCGACCTGAACATCCAGTCCGCTGCCGACCTGGGTGGCAAGAAAGTCGGCGTGGGCCTGGGCACCAACTACGAACAGTGGGTCAAGGCCAATGTGCCGACTGCTGACGTGCGCACTTACGAAGACGATCCAACCAAGTTCCAGGACCTGCGTGTCGGCCGTATCGACGCCATCCTGATCGACCGTCTGGCTGCCCTGGAATACGCCCAGAAGGCCAAGGACACCACCGCCGCCGGTAACGCATTCTCGCGTCAGGAATCCGGTATCGCCCTGCGCAAAGGCGAGCCTGAACTGCTGCAAGCCCTGAACACCGCCATCGACAAGCTGCGCGCCGACGGCACGCTGAAAAAGCTTTCGGAAAAATACTTCAACGCTGACGTCACTCAATAATGGAAGAAGCTTTTCAGCTTGCACTGCAGTCCGCGCCCTTTCTGCTCAAGGGCGCGTACTACACGGTAATCCTCAGCCTCGGCGGGATGTTCTTCGGCCTGCTACTGGGCTTTGCCCTGGCGCTGATGCGCCTGTCATCGCTCAGGCTGCTGAGCTGGACGGCGCGGGTCTACGTGTCGTTCTTTCGCGGCACGCCCTTGCTGGTACAGCTGTTCGTGATCTACTACGGACTGCCACAGCTGGGCATCGAACTGGACCCGCTGCCAGCGGCGCTGATCGGCTTCTCGCTGAACATGGCCGCCTATGCCTGTGAAATCCTCCGCGCCGCCATCAGCTCGATCGATCGTGGCCAGTGGGAGGCCGCTGCCAGTATCGGCATGACCCGTGGCCAGGCCATGCGCCGGGCGATCCTGCCGCAAGCGGCGCGCACCGCCTTGCCGCCCCTGGGCAACAGCTTCATTTCGCTGGTCAAGGACACCGCCCTGGCCGCCACTATCCAGGTGCCGGAACTGTTCCGCCAGGCGCAGCTGATTACCGCGCGCACCTTCGAAATCTTCACCATGTACCTTGCCGCCGCACTGATCTACTGGGTGCTGGCCAGCGTTCTTGCACACCTGCAGAACCGCCTGGAAGCGCGGGTCAACCGGCACGACCAGGAGTCCTGAGGCATGATCGAGGTACTACGACTGAGCAAGCAGTTCAACGGCCAGACCGTGCTCGACGACATCAGCCTCAAGGTCGAGGCTGGCGAGGTAATCGCCATCATCGGCCCCAGCGGCTCCGGCAAGACCACCTTCCTGCGCTGCCTGAACCTGCTGGAAACCCCCAGCAGCGGGCGCATCAAGGTCGGTAACGTTGAGATCGATGCCAACCGCCCGCTCAGCCAGCAAAGCGGGTTGATCCGCCGCTTGCGCCAGGAGGTTGGTTTTGTCTTCCAGAACTTCAACCTGTTCCCCCATCGCACGGCATTGGAGAACGTCATCGAAGGCCCGCTGGTGGTCAAGAAGACCCCGCGCGAGCAGGCCGAGGCCCTGGGCATGAAGCTGCTGGCCAAGGTCGGCCTGGCGGGCAAGGAGGCCTCCTACCCGCGCAAGCTGTCCGGCGGTCAGCAACAGCGGGTGGCGATCGCCCGGGCACTGGCCATGGAGCCGGAGGTCATCCTCTTCGATGAACCGACCTCGGCGCTCGACCCCGAACTGGTCGGCGAAGTACTGGCAACCATCCGCAGCCTGGCCGAAGAAAAACGCACCATGATCATCGTCACCCACGAGATGAGTTTTGCCCGGGATGTCGCCAACCGGGTGATCTTCTTCGACAAGGGGGTGATCGTCGAACAGGGTGAAGCCAAAGCGCTGTTTGCCCAGCCCAAGGAAGAGCGCACCCGGCAGTTCCTCGGCAAATTCCTCGGTACGCAGAACACCGGCTACTGAGTTTTCCCGCGCCTTTTTCCCCCTCCCACCTGACGCCTGCCCTACCCCGGCAGGCGTTCGTCCAGCGACCGCCAAGTACTTCTATATTTATTCCTAAAAGTTAGTTTATTTAATTTTTATACACTATTAGGGTATATGCACCGGACCACCGGACCAGCGCAATTTTGTCGCCGCACCCCGCGTCGACGTTTTCAATTCGTGAGGTAGGTATGGTCAGGAACACAATCACCCCAGTGCGTAACGCCAGGGCATTGAGTGCAGCCAAGGAGCGGTACTGATGTCCAATCTGGCAGAAACCACAGTCCACAGTGATCTGGACAGCGCCCCGCTGTTGTTGCCAGCCAAGGTGCTGAGCAACGACGCACAAGCCCTGCAAGCGGCCCATGAGCTGGCCGAGGCGGCGCGCGACCAGGCGGCCAGGCGCGACCAGCAACGCAAGCTGCCCTGGGCGCAAATCGAACAGTTCACCCACAGCGGCCTGGGCAGCATCAGCCTCCCGCGGGCCTTCGGTGGCGCACAGGTATCCTTTGTCACCCTCGCCGAGGTGTTTCGCATCATCAGCGCCGCCGATCCGGCGCTGGGGCAGATCCCGCAAAACCAGTTCGGCATTGTGCAACTGCTCAAGGGCGCCGCCACTGAACGCCAGCAAGCACTGCTGTTCAAGTCGGTGCTCGACGGCTGGCGCATCGGCAATGCCGGGCCCGAGCGCGGCACCAAGCACACCCTGGAGCTCAAGGCACGCATCACCCGCGAGGGCGATCACTATGTGCTCAGCGGCCAGAAGTTCTATTCCACCGGCGCCCTGTTTGCCCATTGGGTGGCGGTCAAGGCGCTGAACGATGAGGGCCGTCAGGTCATGGCCTTTGTCCGGCGCGGCACCCCGGGCCTGCGCATTGTCGACGACTGGTCCGGTTTCGGCCAGCGCACCACTGCCAGCGGCACCGTGCTGCTGGACAAGGTGCAGGTCGATGCGGACTTGGTGATCGACACCTGGAAACAAGGCGAAGTCCCGAACATCCAGGGCGCCGTCTCGCAGCTGATCCAGGCGGCCATCGATGCCGGGATTGCCGAAGCGGCGATTGCCGACACCATCGCCTTTGTCCGCGAAAAGGCCCGGCCGTGGATCGACGCCAAGGTCGAGCGCGCCAGTGACGACCTCTATGTGATCGCCGACGTCGGTCGCTTGCAGCTTGAGCTGCATGCTGCCCAGGCGCTACTGGGCAAGGCTGCGCGCGTGCTCGACGAAGTCAGCGCCGCACCCGTCGATGCCGCCGCTGCCGCGCGCGCCTCGATCGCCGTGGCCGAAGCCAAGGTGCTGACCACCGAGATCTCGCTGCAGGCCAGCGAGAAGCTCTTCGAGCTCTCCGGCAGCCGCGCCACCCTGGCCGAGTTCAACCTTGACCGACACTGGCGCAATGCCCGCGTGCACACCCTGCACGACCCAGTGCGCTGGAAATACCACGCCGTCGGCGCCTATCACCTCAACGGTACCCTGCCTGCCCGGCACGCCTGGATCTGACCAGACCACTGGAGCCCTGTTTATGAGCCTTTTTCCACAACCGCAGGCTAACGTCGCGGTCATCCACACTGACGCCCAGGCCTTGCACATTGCCGAGGAAATCGCCGTCCAGCTGCGCCGCGACAGCGCCCTGCGCGACCGCGAACGACGCCTGCCGCACCCTGAACTGGAGCTGTTCTCGCGCTCCGGCCTGTGGGGCATCAGCGTGCCCAAGGCCTACGGTGGCGCTGGCGTATCGAACGTCACCCTGGCCCAGGTCATCGCCCGCATCGCCCAGGCCGACGCCTCGCTGGGGCAAATTCCGCAAAACCATTTCTATGCCCTGGAGGTCCTGCGGGTCAACGGCAGCCCACAGCAGCAACAGCGCCTGTACGCCGAGGTACTGGCCGGCCAACGCTTCGGCAATGCCCTGGCCGAGCTCGGCACCAAGACGGCCCACGACCGCACCACTGCCCTGAGCCGCGATGGCGACGCCTACCGGATCAATGGCCGCAAGTTCTACGCCACCGGCGCGATCTATGCCCAGCGCATTCCTACCTCGGTAGTCGATGAAGCGGGCGTGCAGCATCTGGCCTTCGTACCGGCAGACAGCACCGGTTTGAAGGTTATCGACGACTGGAGCGGCTTCGGCCAGCGCACCACCGGCAGTGGTTCGGTGGTGTTCGACCAGGTGCCAGTCGCCGCCGAGGATGTGTTGCCATTCCAGAGCGCCTTCGAGCGCCCGACCACAGTCGGCCCGCTGGCGCAGATACTCCATGCCGCGATCGACACCGGCATCGCCCGCGCCGCGTACGAAGATGCCCTGCACTTCGTGCGTACCCGCAGTCGGCCATGGATCGACTCCGGCGTCGATCAGGCCAGCGAAGACCCGTTGACCCTGAAGTCGTTCGGCCACCTGGCGATTCGCTTGCATGCCGCCGAAGCGTTGCTCGAACGGGCGGGCGACTATCTGGACCGCGCCCAGGCCGAAGCGAATGCCGAAACTGTCGCCGCCGCCTCGATTGCCGTGGCCGAAGCGCGGGCAATCAGCACCGAGATCTCGCTGGCCGCCGGCACCACCCTGTTCGAGCTGGCCGGCAGCCAGGCGACCCTGGCCGAGCACGGCCTGGATCGTCATTGGCGCAACGCCCGGGTGCACACCCTGCACGACCCGGTGCGCTGGAAGTATCACGCCATCGGCAACTACTACCTCAACAACGAAAACCCACCGTTGCGGGGCACGATCTGATGGCCAAGAAAAAGATCCTGCTCAACGCCTTCAACATGAACTGCGTCGGGCATATCAACCACGGCCTGTGGACCCACCCACGGGACAACTCGAGCCAGTACAAGACCCTCGAATACTGGACCGAGCTGGCCCAGCTACTGGAGCGCGGGCTGTTCGACGGCTTGTTTCTCGCCGATATCGTCGGCGTCTACGACGTCTACCAGCAGTCTGTTGCTGTACCGCTCAAAGAGTCGATCCAGCTGCCGGTCAACGACCCACTGCTGCTGGTCTCGGCCATGGCCGCGGTCACCCGCAACCTTGGTTTCGGCCTGACCGCCAACCTGACCTACGAGCCGCCCTACCTGTTCGCCCGGCGCCTGTCGACCCTTGACCACCTGAGCCGTGGCCGGGTCGGCTGGAACATTGTCACCGGCTACCTCGACAGCGCGGCCAAGGCCATGGGCCTGGATCAGCAACCCGAGCACGACCGCCGCTATGACCAGGCCGACGAATACCTTGAGGTGCTGTACAAGCTCTGGGAAGGCAGCTGGGAAGACGGCGCGGTGCTCAACGACCGCCAGCAGCGGATCTATGCCCAGCCCGACAAGGTGCACAAGATCAAGCACCAGGGCGAGTTCTACCGGGTCGAGGGCTATCACCTGTGCGAGCCTTCGCCGCAGCGTACCCCGGTGCTGTTCCAGGCCGGCAGCTCCGAGCGTGGTCTGAGCTTTGCCGGCAACCATGCCGAGTGCGTGTTCATCAGCGGCCAGAACAAGGCCGCCACCCGCGCCCAGGTCGACAAGGTGCGTGCTGCTGCCGTGGCCGCCGGGCGTGACCCGCAGGCGATCAAGGTGTTCATGGGCCTGACGGTGATCGTCGCCCGCACGGAGGATCAGGCCAAGGCCAAGCATGCCGAGTACCTGCGCTACGCCAGCGCCGAGGCCGGTGTTGCGCATTTTTCCAGCTCAACCGCTATCGACTTCTCCGAGTACGAACTGGACGAGCCAATCCAGTACGTGAAGAGCAACGCCATCCAGTCCGCCACCAAGAACCTGCAGAACAACGACTGGACCCGGCGCAAGCTGCTCGAGCAGCACGCCCTCGGCGGGCGCTACATCACCCTGATCGGCTCGCCGACCCAGGTCGCCGACGAGCTGGAAAGCTGGATCGCCGAAACCGGCCTGGACGGCTTCAACCTGACGCGCACCGTGACCCCGGAAAGCTATGTCGACTTCATTGACCTGGTGATCCCCGAGTTGCAGCGGCGCGGCTCGTACAAGACCGCCTACGAACAGGGCAGCCTGCGCGAAAAACTTTTCGCCAGCGACCAGCCTCACCTGCCGGCAGACCATCCTGGCGCCAGCTACCGCCATACCACTACGACCCCAACCGGAGCGCTACAGCATGCTTAAGACCTTGATTGCCCGCCCGCTCACCGCCCTGGCGTTGACCGTGGGCCTGTTCGGCGCCGCCCAGGCCGCCGACGCCTTGAAAGTCGGGACCACCGCAGCCTTTTCCATCCCCCTGGAAGCGGCCGTCAGCGAAGCGAAGAAGCAGGGCCTGGAAGTCGAGCTGATCGAGTTCAGCGACTGGATTGCGCCGAATGTCAGCCTGGCGGCCGGTGATATCGACGTGAACTACTTCCAGCACATCCCGTTCCTGGAAAACGCCAAGGCCGCCGCCGGCTTCAACCTGGTCCCCCTCGCCCCGGGGATTATCAACAACGTCGGCCTGTACTCGAAAAAATACAAAAGCTTCGATGAGCTGCCCGAAGGCGCCAGCGTTGCCATCGCCAACGATCCGATCAACAGCGGCCGCGGTTTGCAGCTACTGGCCAAGGCCGGCCTGATCACGCTCAAGCCCGGCGTCGGCTACAAAGCCAGCGAAGAAGACATCGTCGCCAACCCGAAAAAACTGAAGATTCTCCAGGTTGAAGCAGTGCAACTGGTACGCGCCTACGATGATGCCGACCTGGTCCAGGGTTACCCGGCCTACATCCGCCTGGCCAAAACCTTCGACGCCACCTCGGCGCTGCTGTTCGACGGCCTGGACCACAAGGAATACGTGATCCAGTTCGTCATTCGCCCGCAGAGCAAGGACGACCCACGCCTGGCCAAGTTCATCGACATCTACCAGCATTCGCCGGTGGTGCGTGCCGCCCTCGACCAGGCCCACGGCAAGCTTTACCAAGCTGGCTGGGAGAGCTGAGATGAGCGCCGTCAGCGCCCGCGTGGCGCAGGAGCAGCAGCCGCCTTTCGCGCCTTTGCAACAGGCCCAGCAGCGGGCCTTGCACCCGGAGCTGGGCAACGCCCATGTGCGCTTCATCGGCCTGGGCAAGACCTACCCGGGCCAGCAAACGCCAGCGCTTGCGGGTATCGATCTGAACATCCAGCGCGGCGAGATCTTCGGCATCATCGGCCGCAGCGGTGCCGGCAAGTCGTCGCTGATCCGTACCATCAACCGCCTGGAGCAACCTAGCAGTGGCCGGGTGCTGATTGACCAGGTGGACATTGGCGAGTACGACGAAGATCGCCTGGTGCGCCTGCGCCGGCGCATCGGCATGATCTTCCAGCACTTCAACCTGATGTCGGCCAAGACCGTGTGGCAGAACGTCGAGCTACCACTCAAGGTTGCCGGGGTGCCCAGGGAGCTACGCCAACGCAAGGTCACCGAGTTGCTGGAGCTGGTCGGCCTTGAAGAGAAACACCACGTTTACCCCGCGCAACTGTCCGGCGGGCAGAAGCAGCGTGTCGGTATTGCCCGGGCGCTGGTGCACGACCCAGAGATTCTGCTGTGTGACGAAGCGACTTCGGCGCTCGACCCAGAAACCACCGAGTCGATCCTCGGCCTGCTGCGCGATATCAACCGGCGCCTGGGCCTGACCATCGTCTTGATCACCCATGAGATGGCGGTGATCCGCGATATCTGTCAGCGGGTAGTGGTGCTCGAACGCGGCCGCATCGTCGAGCAAGGCACCGTCTGGCAAGTGTTTGGCGACCCGCAACACGAGGTCAGCAAGACCCTGCTCGCGCCGTTGCAACCGGCCCTGCCAGCTGCCTTGCAGGCGCGCTTGCAGCCGCAACCGCCAAACCCGGAGGCGGCGCTGGTGCTGAGTTTGCGGGTCAGTGGCAAAGACAAACAGGCGCCGGAACTGTCTTCATTGTTCGCCTTGCTGGGCGGCCAGATCAGCTTGCTACAAGGCGGTATCGAACCAATCCAGGGCCGCGCCCTGGGCCAGTTGGTGGTGTCGGTGGCCAACTCGCCGCACAGCCACGAGCAGGTGATTGAGCGCGCCCGGCAATGGGCTGCACAAGTGGAGGTACTGGGTTATGTGGTTTGATCGCTTGCTTGCGGGTGTGCTCGACACCTTGTTGATGGTGGGCGTCTCGTCGCTGATCGCCCTGCTTGCCGGCGTACCGCTGGCGGTGATCCTGGTCACCAGCGGCAAGGGCGGGATCTTCGAAGCGCCGACCCTGAACCGGGTACTCGGCGCCTTCGTCAACCTGTTCCGCTCGATTCCGTTCCTGATCCTGATGGTGGCGTTGATCCCCTTTACCCGCCTGATCGTCGGCACCACCTACGGCGTCTGGGCCGCAGTGGTGCCCCTGACCATCGCCGCCACGCCGTTCTTTGCCCGCATTGCCGAAGTCAGCCTGCGGGAAGTCGACCACGGCCTGATCGAAGCGGCCCAGGCCATGGGCTGCCGGCGCTGGCACATTGTCTGGCATGTCCTGCTGCCCGAAGCCCTGCCGGGCATCGTTGGCGGCTTTACCATCACCCTGGTGACCATGATCAATTCCTCGGCCATGGCGGGTGCCATTGGTGCCGGCGGCCTGGGCGACATTGCCTACCGTTACGGTTACCAGCGTTTCGACAGCCAGATCATGCTGACGGTGATTGTCATGCTGGTGGTGTTGGTGGCGTTGATTCAACTGGGTGGGGATCGGTTGGCGAAAGGCTTGAACAAGCGTTGAAATCATCGCGGGGCAAGCCCGCTCCCACAGGCTGGACAGTGGGAGCGGGCTTGCCCCGCGATTAGTTCATCATTGGCGCTGCGGCTCGCGGATCTTGTACCAGGCCACATACAGCGCCGGCAGGAACAGCAAGGTCAGCAAGGTGGCGATGATAATCCCACCGATCATGGCGTAGGCCATCGGCCCCCAGAACACTTCGCGGGCGATCGGGATCATGCCCAGGCTCGCTGCCGCCGCGGTCAGCAGGATCGGTCGGCGACGGTGGTTGGTGGCTTCCAGCACCGCCGCCCACGGTGAGTAACCCTGGGCTTCGTACTCTTCGATCTGGGTCACCAGGATCACCGAGTTGCGAATGATGATGCCGATCAGCGCGAGAATCCCCAGGATCGCCACAAAGCCCATGGGCGTCCCAGTCGGCACCAACGCCAGGACCACGCCAATCAGGCCCAGCGGTGCCACGCTTGCGACCAGGAACAGCTTCTGCACGCTGTGCAACTGGAGCATCAGGAACGTGCCCATGAGGAAGAACATCAGCGGCAACACTTTGGCAATCGGCCCCTGGGCCTTGCCGCTGGCCTCCACCGTACCGCCGGTTTCCACCTGGTAACCCACCGGCAACTTGCTGGCGAAGTCGTCGATCTGCGGTTTGAGCTCGCGGACCAGGTCTGTCGGCTGGATATCGCCACGCACAGCCGCCTTGATGGTAATCGTCGGCTTGCGATCACGCCGCCAGACCAGGGGCTGTTCCATCTCGTAGCGCACAGTGGCGAACGCCAGTAGCGGAATCGAGGTGCCATTGGGTGTGACGATCTGCAGGTTCTGCAGCGTTTGCGGCGAACTGCGCTCACTGTCTTCGGCACGGGCAACGACGTTGATCAGGTAGATGTTGTCGCTCACCTCGGTCACTGGCATGCCGCTGACGATGCTGTTCATGACATTGGCCACGTCCTCGGACGACAAGCCAAGCTGGCGAGCCTTGTCCTGGGCGATCTCGACCCGCAATACCTTGCCCGGCTCGTTCCAGTCGTAAATCATCTGGCCGACGTTGTCGTTGCTGTCGAGCAGTGTCGCCAAGGCAATGGCATGCTTGCGCACTTGATCGATGTCCTTGCCGCTGACCCGATACTGGATGGGTAGCCCTACCGGCGGCCCCATTTCCAGCGACTGGACGTTTGTACCGATGCCGACAAAGTCCTCGCGCAGCCGTTGTTGCAGGCGTTTGATCAGTCCCTCGCGGGCCTCGAAGCTTTTGCTGACGATCACCAACTGAGCGTAGTAAGGGTTCTGCAGTTGCTGGTCCAGCGGCAGGTAGAAGCGAATCGCGCCCTGGCCGATGTAACTGCTCCAGCGCACGATATCCGGGTCGCCCTTGAGCGTCGCCTCCAGCCGATCCACCGCCTTGCGGGTTTGCGCGATCGAGGCGTTCTGCGGCAGGTTGAGGTCGACGAGAATCTCGGGGCGATCCGAAGACGGAAAGAACTGGTTCTGCACAAAGCGCATGCAGAACAACGCCAGTACGAACAGCAACACGGTGCCGATGATGGTCAGCCAACGATGGCGCATGCACCACAGCAAACTGTGTTCGAACGCCTTGCCGACACGGCCCGGCTCCTGGTCATGGGCTTTGACCTTGGTACTGAGGATATGCACGCCCAACACCGGCGCGAACATCACCGCCACCACCCAGGACACCAGCAAGGCTGCGGCGATCACCGCGAACAAGGTATAGGTGTACTCCCCTGCCGAACTGGCATTGAGGCCGATGGGAACAAAACCGGCGACCGTTACCAGGGTGCCGGTGAGCATCGGGAACGCGGTCGAGGTGTAGGCGAAAGTCGCTGCCTGCTCCTTGCTTTCGCCCATCTCCAGGCGCGTGACCATCACCTCCACGGTGATCATCGCATCGTCGACCAGCAGGCCCAGGGCAATGATCAGCGCCCCCAGAGAGATACGCTGCATGGTAATGCCGCTGTACTCCATGAAGATGAACACCATGGCCAGCACCAGCGGAATCGAACAGGCCACCACCAGACCTGCACGCACCCCCAGACTGACAAAACTCACCACCAGCACGATGATCACCGCCTCGAACAAGGCGCTGGTGAAACCGCCCACCGCCTCTTCAACCACCACCGCCTGGTCGGAAACAGTGTGCACCCCGACACCCACCGGCAATTCGCTGGTCACCCGGCTCATCATTTCATGCAGGTGGGCGCCGAAGGCCTGAATGTTGCCGCCCGCCTTCATGCCGATGGCAAGACCAATGGCGGGCTCGCCGTTGAAACGAAACATCGGTGACGGCGGGTCGACATAGCCGCGCTGGATCTCGGCGATATCGGCCAGGCGGAAAAAGCGGTCATTGATGCGCAGGTTGACGGTTTCCAGGTCCTTTTCCGAGGCGAACTGGCCACTGGTGCGCACCGAAACACGTTCCGGCCCGGCCTCGATGACACCGGCCGGCGTCACTGCGTTCTGGGTCTGCAGGGCTTGCAGTACCTGACGCTGGTCGATGCCGAACGACGCCAGCTTGCGTGTGGAAAAATTCAGGTACAGCACCTCGTCCTGGGTGCCGATCATCTCTACCTTGCCCAGATTGGGCACTTCACGGATCTCGGCGCGCACTTGCTCGACATAGTCGCGCAACTGGCGCATGGTCAGCCCGTCGGCGGTAAAGGCATAGATCGACCCGTAGACGTCACCGAACTCGTCGTTAAAGCCTGGGCCCTGAACACCCTGGGGAAACTGGCCACGAATGTCCTGGATCTTCTTGCGTACCTGGTACCAGATCTCGGGAATGTTTTTGGACGGGGTGGTATCGAGCAGGTTGACGTAAACCGTCGATTCACCGGGGCGCGTGTAGCTTTTTACATAGTCGAGCGAGTCCAGCTCTTCGAGCTTCTTTTCAATGCGGTCGGTAATCTGGTTCAGGGTTTCTTCCTGAGTCGCCCCCGGCCAGCGGGTCTGTATGACCATGGTCTTGATGGTGAACGACGGGTCTTCCTCTCGACCCAGGTTCATGTAGGAAATCACGCCCATCAGCAAGCCGACGAACATCAGGTACCAGACAAAGGATTGGTGCTTCAGCGCCCATTCCGAGAGGTTGAAGCTTCCTTTCATTGCGCATCTTCCTCGTCGACTATGACCTTCTGGCCCGGTTTCAAGGTGTTCACCCCTGCGGTTACCACACGGTCACCGGCCTGTACGCCCGAGCTCAGCACGATGCTGTCAAAGGAGCGTTCCAGCAGCTTCACCTCGCGAGTGGCAACCGTGTTCTGCTGCGGGTCGACCACCCATACCCGGGTCTGCCCATCGCTCTCGAGCAAGGCTGAAGCCGGTAGTTCGGTGCGCGGCGACATCATCGAGGTCAGGGTGACGCTGATTGCAGTACCCAGGTAAAACGCTGGCGGTGTTTGTGTCAGGGTCAGCCGTGCACGCCGGGTCCGGGTGGTGGCATCGGCCTGGGGTTCAAGCTCGCGCAAGGTGGCGGTGGTGCTGATGTTGGGCTCCAGTTGCGAGGCAACCTGAAACGTCAGGTCAGGTGTCAGCTGTTCGGCCAGGTGGGTTGGCAGGTCGATCACGGCCTCTTTGATGTCCGGCCGGGCCAGGGTGACCACCGCCTGCCCGGCGCTGACGGTCTGCCCGGCTTCAGCTTGCCAGTTGGTGACCACGGCCCCATGGTCAACGCGCAGCTCGCTGTAGCCCAACTGGTCGCGCGCCTGGGCCACCGCCGCGCGTGCCTGCTCAAGGGCGGCGGTGGTGGTTTTCAGGTCGGTCTGGGCGATGTCCAGTTGCGCCTGGGCCCCCACGCCGCGGTCGTACAATTGCTGTTGGCGACGCGCACTGGCCTGGGCATTGATCCACTGCGCCTGGACCTTGGCCAGGTCGCCTTCGGCTGCGCGCAACTGGTTACGCTGATCGGTCGGGTCGAGGCTGGCGAGCACGTCACCCGGCTTGACCTGGCTGCCGACATCCACCCAGCGCCGGGCAATCCGACCGGCCACGCGAAAACCCAGGGTGCTCTCGTAACGCGCCTGGATGCTGCCGGCGAATCGGCCAAGGTTGGCCTGGACTTGGGGCTCGACGATCATCGACAGCACCGGACGCACAGGTTCCGGCGCTGCGGCCTGCCGTTCGCAACCGACCAGCAACAACAGGCTGCACAGGCCAAGGGTCAGGGTTTTCATTGTGCTACCCCGCTGTCCTTGCTGGCGGCGATTTCCACCTGCATACCCGGGTTGAGCAGTTGCCCACCCGCCACCACCACCGTTTCCCCCCCCTTGAGGCCCTCGCCGACCACCACCTTGCCGGTGAGGTAGCGAATGACCTTGACCTGCTGCAGGCTGACTTTGTTGCCCTCGCCCACCACCCACACTGCCGGGTCATGCAAGGCCTTGGTCAAGGCCGACCAGGGCAACTCGATGCTTGGCTTGCCCTGAGCACTGCCGCTGGCGGTGACTGCCGAGCCCAGTTCCATGCCAGCGGGCACCTCATCCAGAGCGATCTTGACCTGCACGGTGCCACTTTGTGCCGAGACCGTCGGGGTCACTTCACGCACATGCCCCCGCGCCTGGACCTTGGGGTTGTCCACCAGGCTGACGGTGATCGCTTTCTTGCTCGGCTCAGCCATCAGCAAGGACTCGTACACATTGAACACCGCATCGCGCTCACCATCGCGCGCCAGGCTGAAGATCGGCACCGTGGCCTGGACCACCTGGCCGACCTCGGCCTGACGCTCGGTAATCACCCCGTCCGCCTCGGCCACCAGCGCGGTGTAGCTCAATTGATCGCGGGCATTGGCCAACTGCGCCTGGGCGGCCTTCAAGGCGCTCTGGCTACTGCGCAGGGCGGCTTCGGCGGAATCGTATTCACTCTGGCTGGTATAGCCCTTGGGCAGCAGCTTCTGCTGGCGGACAAAGGCGGCGGCGCTCTGGGTCACCCGCGCCTGTTCGGCGAAGACCTCGGCCTTGGCCGAATCGACAGTGGTCTGCAGGTCCTTGGGGTCGAGCCGGGCCAAGACCTGGTTGGCCTTGATGTGATCGCCGACATCGACGCTGCGGGAAATGATCTTGCCGCCCACGCGAAAGGACAGATCAGTCTGCACCCTTGCCTGGACATCGCCGGTCAGGGTCACCGAAGCGCCGAAATCACCGGGCTGTACACGTTGCACGCCGACCCTGGGCAGTTCGATTTCAGCGGCTTTTTTCTCACCGCACCCGGTCAGCAGCAGTAATCCCCCCAGGCAGACAAGCGATACAGGACGCAACACCCTCATGCAGGCTCCTTGCATGTGCCAGATCTAATTAGGAATGCGAGTGTTAGCGTAGATCAGGGTTTCCTTGATCGCTTGTCGGCATACACAATTCGTCTATTGCGCCGATTCGGCGATACTGCCCTCTTTGCCTGAATGGACGCTGCCATGCTGACCACCCTGGCTGTCACCAACTACCGCTCGATCAATCATCTGGTGCTGCCGCTGGCACGCTTGAATGTCATCACCGGGCCCAACGGCAGTGGCAAGTCCAACCTGTACAAGGCCTTGCGCCTGCTCGCCGAAACCGCGCAAGGCGGCGTGGTCAATGCGCTGGCGGCGGAGGGCGGGCTGGACTCAACGTTCTGGGCCGGCCCCGAGCAGATCAGCCGGCGCATGAGCAACGGCGAAGTCGCCATCCAGGGCGGCCCACGCCAGCATGCACGGCGCTTGCGCCTGGGCTTTACTGACGAGGAGTTCGGTTACGCCATCGGCCTGGGCTTGCCGGAGCCAAGCGAATCACAGTTCGCCCTCGACCCGCAGATCAAGCGCGAAAGCATCTGGGCAGGACCGCTGTACCGCCCGGCCAGCCTGCTGGTGGATCGCCAGGGGCCGATGGTCAAGGTTCGCGAAGGACGGCAATGGGAGGTGCAGGCGCAGCACACGCCAAACTTCGACAGCCTGTTCGACCAGGTTGGCAACCTGCGCTCCTCGCCTGAAGTGTTGCTGCTGCGCGAGCGCATTCGCGGCTGGCGCTTCTACGATCACTTTCGCACTGACCGCGACGCTCCGGCCCGTCGTCGGCAACTGGGTACGCGCACGCCGGTGCTGCACCACGACGGCCGCGACCTGGCCGCAGCGCTACAGACGATTATCGAGATTGGCGCCCCGGACGCCTTGCAGGCGACCATCGCTGATGCCTTCCCCGGCGCACGCCTGGAAATCGATGCAGTGCCCGGTGGGGCGTTCGGCGTTTTGTTCTATCAAGAGGGTTTGTTGCGCCCGCTCAGTGCTGCCGAGCTTTCGGACGGCACCTTGCGCTACCTGCTGCTGGTCGCCGCGCTGCTGACCCCACGGCCGCCGACCATGATGGTGCTGAACGAGCCAGAAACCAGCTTGCACCCGGACTTGTTGCCAGCGCTGGCACGCTTGATCATCCGCGCGTCGGAGCAGTGTCAGGTATGGGTGGTGTCACATGCACGACGCTTGGTGGCGGCGCTGGAGCAGGATGCGACCTGCAATTCGATCGTGCTGGAGAAGTTGCTGGGACAAACCCGCATTGCCGGTCAGGGGATGCTGGACGAGCCGGCCTGGCACTGGCCGGAGTGAAGCCCGCTCCTGTGTAGGAGCGGGCTTGCCCCGCGAGGTGTTTCAGATCACGCCGAAACCGGCGTCGGCGCGCGACGCACGTCCGGTTGTTTCCAGGAGTCGGCAGCGCTTTCTTCGATCGCCTGCTGAATCGCCCGGCGACGACGCTCTTCGGCCTGACGGCTGAAGTACCAGACCATGAAGGTCACCAGCGACACGCTGAGCAGGATCAAACTGGCCACCGCGTTGATTTCCGGCTTCACACCCAGACGCACGGCAGAGAAGACTTCCATCGGCAGCGTGGTCGAGCCCGGACCGGAAACGAAGCTGGCCAGCACCAGGTCATCCAGCGACAAGGCAAAGGACATCATCCCGCCCGCCGCCAGGGACGGTGCGATCATCGGAATGGTGATCAGGAAGAACACCTTCCATGGCCGTGCACCGAGGTCCATGGCCGCTTCTTCGATCGACAGGTCCAGCTCACGCAAGCGCGCCGATACCACCACCGCCACATAGGCTGCGCAGAAGGTGGTGTGGGCGATCCAGATGGTGACGATACCGCGCTCCTGCGGCCAGCCGATCATCTGCGCCATGGCCACGAACAGCAGCAACAGCGACAGGCCGGTGATCACCTCGGGCATGACCAATGGCGCGGTGACCAGGCCACCGAACAAGGTACGGCCCTTGAAGCGGGTGACCCGGGTCAGCACGAAGGCGGCCAGGGTACCCAGCGCCACTGCGGCGATCGCCGTGTAGCAGGCGATCTCCAGCGAACGCATCACCGAGCCCATCAGTTGGGTGTTGTCGAGCAGGCCGACGTACCACTTCACCGACCAGCCGCCCCACACCGTCACAAGCTTGGAGGCGTTGAACGAGTAGATCACCAGGATCAGCATGGGCAGGTAGATGAACAGCAGGCCCAGGACCAACATCAATTTGGAGAAACTGAAACGCTTCATGCCCTGCCCTCCATCTCTTTGGCCTGACTACGGTTGAACAGCAGGATCGGTACGATCAGGATCGCCAGCATCACCACCGCCAGGGCAGAGGCCACCGGCCAGTCACGGTTGTTGAAGAACTCTTGCCAGAGCACTTTACCGATCATCAGGGTTTCCGGGCCGCCGAGCAGTTCAGGAATGACGAACTCACCCACCACCGGAATGAACACCAGCATGCAGCCGGCGATGATGCCGTTCTTCGACAGCGGCACGGTGATTTTCCAGAAGCTGTTGAAGGTGCTCGAACCCAGGTCCGAAGCCGCCTCGAGCAAGCTCTGGTCATGCTTCACCAGGTTGGCGTAGAGCGGCAGGATCATGAACGGCAGGTACGAATAGACCACGCCGATATACACCGCAAGGTTGGTGTTGAGGATCTGCAAGGGCTGATCGATCAGGCCCAGCCACATCAGGAAGGCATTGAGCAGACCGTTGTTGCTGAGGATGCCCATCCAGGCATACACACGGATCAGGATCGCCGTCCAGGTCGGCATCATGATCAGCAGCAACAGCACGGTCTGGGACTCCTTGCGCGCATTGGCAATGGCGTAGGCCATCGGATAGCCGATCAGCAGGCACAGCAGCGTGCTGAAGAAGGCCATCTTCAACGAGCCCAGGTATGCCGAGATGTACAGCTCGTCCTCGGTCAACAGGCCATAGTTGGCCAGGTTGAGTACCACTTGCAGCTTGTCTTCGACGTAGCTGTAGATCTCGGTATACGGCGGAATCGCCACGTCGGCTTCAGCGAAGCTGATCTTCAGGACAATGAAGAACGGCAGCATGAAGAACAGGAACAGCCAGATGAACGGCACGCCGATCACCAGATGGCGCCCCTCGGGCTTTATTCGGTTGAACGCTCGCTTGAGCTTGCGCGCGTTCATGAGCGCAGTACCACGCCGCTGTCATCCTCCCACCAGACATAAACCTGGTCGCCCCAGGTCGGCCGGGTGCCCTGGCGCTCGGCGTTGGCGACGAACGACTGGACGATCTTGCCGCCAGGCAGTTCGACGTAGAACACCGAATGGCCGCCCAGATAGGCAATGTCGTGCACCTTGCCGCACGACCAGTTGTGCTCGCAAGTCGGCTGCTCGGTGGTCACCAGCAGTTTTTCCGGACGCAGGGCGTAGGTGATGCGCTTGTCTTCCACCGAGGTGGTGACACCGTGGCCGACGTAGATGCGCCGCTCAAGCTCGGGGCTGGAAATCACCGCGTGGCCTTCGGCATCGTCGACCACTTCGCCTTCGAACAGGTTGACGTTACCGATGAACTCGCAGACCAGGCGGCTGGTCGGGGTTTCATAGATGTCGATCGGGCTGCCGATCTGGGCGATCCAGCCCAGGTGCATGATGGCGATGCGCTGGGCCATGGTCATGGCCTCTTCCTGGTCGTGGGTCACCATCACGCAGGTCACACCGACCCGCTCGATGATCTCCACCAGCTCCAGTTGCATCTGCGAACGCAGCTTCTTGTCCAGCGCGCCCATCGGCTCATCGAGCAGCAGCAGTTTGGGCCGCTTGGCCAGCGAACGGGCCAGGGCCACACGCTGACGCTGACCACCGGAGAGCTGGTGCGGCTTGCGCTTGGCGTACTGGGTCATGTGCACCAGTTTGAGCATCTCGGCCACGCGGGCGTCGATCTCGGACTTGGGCATGCGGTCCTGCTGCAGGCCGAAGGCGATATTCTGGGCCACGGTCATGTGCGGGAACAGCGCGTACGACTGGAACATCATGTTGATCGGCCGCTCGTAGGGCGGCATATCGGTGATGTCCACACCATCGAGGAAGATGCGCCCCTCGGTTGGGCGCTCGAAACCGGCGAGCATGCGCAGCAAGGTGGATTTACCCGAACCCGAGCCACCTAGCAGGGCGAAGATCTCGCCCTTCTTGATTTCCAGGGACACATCGTCCACGGCGACCGTTTCGTCGAACTTTTTCGTGACCCGGTCGATTTTGACCAGCACCTGTTTAGGTTGCTGGTCGCCCTCGAGGGCTTTCTTATAGGCACCGGAGGCAACTGCCATTTGTGAAACTCCCAACAAGATTTTTTGCGCCCGCCCCTGCCGTGACGGACCCTGGATTTTTACTTGCCCGACTTGACCTTGGTCCAGCTACGGGTCATCAACCGTTGCACCTTGGGAGGTAGCTCGGAGTTGACGTACAACTTGTCCAGCACTTCTTGCGGTGGGTAAACCGCTGCGTCGGTTCGCACGCTCTGGTCCATCAGATCGCCAGCCTTGGGGTTCGGGTTGGCATAACCGACGTAATCACTGACCTGGGCAATCACCTCAGGCTTCAGCAAATAGTTGATGAAGGCGTGAGCCTCTTTGACATTCTTGGAGTCCTTGGGGATCGCCAGCATGTCGAACCAGAGGTTGCCGCCCTCCTTGGGAATCGCATAGGCCACCTTGACGCCCTTGCCGGCTTCTTCAGCGCGGGACTTGGCCTGGAACACATCGCCGGAGAAACCGGCGGCCACGCAGATGTCGCCGTTGGCCAGGTCCGAAATGTATTTGGATGAGTGGAAATAGGTCACGTAAGGACGCACAGCCAGGAGTTTCTTCTCGGCGTCGGCGTAGTCCTTGGGGTTGGTGCTGTTGGGGTCGCGCCCCATGTAGTTGAGCACCGCCGGAAGCATCTCGTCGGCCGAGTCGAGGAAAGCGACTCCGCACTTGGAGAGCTTCTTGATGTTTTCCGGCTCGAACAGCATGGCCCAGGAATCGATCTTGTCGGTACCCAGCGCCGTCTTGACCTTCTCGACGTTGTAGCCGATGCCATTGGTGCCCCACAGGTAGGGGACGGCGTACTGGTTGCCCGGATCGTTCTTGTCCAGGCGCTTCATCAGCGCCGGGTCCAGGTTCGCATAGTTGGGCAGCAGCGCCTTGTCGAGCTTCTGGAACGCGCCCGCCTTGATCTGCTTGCCGAGGAAATGGTTGGACGGCACGACCACGTCATACCCGGTACGACCGGCCAGCAGCTTGCCTTCCAGGGTTTCGTTGGAATCGAAGACATCCTGCACCGGCTTGATGCCTGTGGCTTTTTCGAAGTCCGCGAGGGTGGTCTGACCGATGTAGTCGGACCAGTTATAAATGTGCACCGTGGGCGCCGCTTGGACGCTGATCGCCAGCGTCAGACCCGCTCCAGCCAGCATGGCCTTGCGAAATACAGAAATAGACAAGTGGGAGGTCCTCACAAATGTGCCCGTAGCAAACGACAGAAATACCTGTCGGATAAGCAAACCGGCGCGCAACTTACCTTCGATGCACTCGTGCCGCAAAAAAAATTTGTGCTTTCTTGCTCCCTGGGCAGGATTTACACCTCACCCAGGGAGGTAATCAGGTTTACTTGCCCGACTTGATCTTGGTCCAGCTGCGCGTGATGTCGCGCTGGGCCGCCTTCTCTGGAGCTTTGATGGCGTAAAGCTTTGCTTTCACTTCATCGGATGGATAGATGCTCGGGTCGCTAGTAATATCCTTGTCCACAAACTCGGTGGCCGCCTTATTACCGTTCGGGAAACGTACGGCGTTGGTGATCGCGGCCATCACTTTGGGTTGCAGCAGGTAGTCCATGAACTTGTAGGCCGCTTCGACGTTCTCGGCGTCCTTAGGAATGGCGACCATGTCGTAGAAGGTACCCGCACCTTCCTTCGGAATGATGTAGTTCAGCTTGACCTTGTCGCCAGCCTCATGAGCACGGGCCTTGGACTGCTCCAGGTCACCCGAGTAACCCACTGCCACACAGATGTTGCCGTTGGCCAGATCCGAGATGTACTTGGAGGAATGGAAGTAGGTGACCGACGGACGGATGCTCAGGAACAAGTCTTCGGCCTTCTTCAAGTCTTCCTTCTTGGTGCTGTCGCTCGGCAAGCCCAGGTAGTGCAGCGCCGCCGGGAGCATTTCGGTCGGGGCATCGAGGAAGCTCACGCCGCAGCTTTTGAGCTTGGCGATGTTCTCAGGTTTGAACACCGCGTCCCACGAGTCGATTTTGTCCACTCCCAGCGCGGCTTTGACCTTTTCCGGGTTGTAACCAATGCCGATCGAGCCCCACATGTAGGGGAAGGCGAACTTGTTGCCTGGATCGCTGGCATCGCCAACAGCCTTGAGCAGTGCCGGGTCAAGGTTCTTCCAGTTAGGCAGCTTGGAGCGGTCCAGTTCCTGGTAGACGCCGGCCTTGATCTGCTTGGCCAGGAAGTTGTTCGACGGCACGACCACGTCGTAGCCGGACTTGCCTGCCAGCAACTTGGCCTCGAGGGTTTCGTTGCTGTCGAAGACGTCGTAGACGACCTTGATGCCGGTCTCTTTTTCAAAGTTGGCTACGGTGTCTGGTGCGATGTAGTCGGACCAGTTATAGACGTGCAGCACTTTGTCATCCGCGTGAACAGCACTGGCCATGGCGCCCATCAGGGACATAGCCAACAACGTCTTGCCCAATTTCTTCATGCGTAATGCTCCAGAATTTTTTATTTAGCCATCTGTTCAGCGGCCGGCTTATTCGGCGCAAGCTCCGAGCGACTGAAACAGCCGCTAGTCTGGCAAGTTACAAGGCGCTCTTTCAACCAAAGAGGCACCTTGAGACTCATTGATGCCATTACGCTAGCCTAGCACCTGGCTAGTTCAGTGCTTCGAGCGTCAAGTCCAGGCATTTGCGCGCCTTTTCCACCAGCTCGTCGATCTCTGCGTGGCTGATCACCAGCGGCGGGGCGATGATCATGGTGTCGCCGACGGCGCGCATGATCAGACCGTTGTCGAAGCAGTGCTGGCGGCAGATCATGCCGGCGCCCTGGCCTTCGTAACGGGCACGGGTAGCCTTGTCCTTGACCAGCTCGATGGCGCCGAGCATACCCAGGCCGCGGACTTCACCCACCAGCGGGTGATCACCCAGCTCACGCAGACGCTTTTGCAAATACGGTGCCGTTTCTGCGTGAACACGCTCGATGATCTTCTCGTCGCGCAGGATCCGCAGGTTTTCCAGGCCCACCGCCGCCGCCACCGGGTGACCGGAGTAGGTGAAGCCGTGGTTGAAGTCGCCGCCTTCGCCGAGCACCTTGGCCACTTCGTCACGTACGATTACACCGCCCATGGGGATGTAACCGGAAGTCAGGCCCTTGGCGATGGTCATCAGGTCGGGCTTGAGGTCATAGTAATCGGAACCGAACCACTCACCGGTACGACCGAAGCCACAGATCACTTCGTCGGCAATGAACAGGATCTCGTACTTGGCGAGGATTTCCTTGACCTTCGGCCAGTAGCTGTCTGGCGGAATAATTACCCCGCCTGCGCCCTGGATCGGCTCGGCGATAAAGGCGGCGACCTTGTCTTCGCCGACTTCGAGAATTTTCTTTTCCAACTGCTCGGCGGCCCAGATGCCGAACGCGTCCGGGGTCATGTCGCCACCCTCGCCGAACCAGTACGGCTGCGGGATATGCTCGATGCCTGGCAGCGTCCCGGCTTGATCATGCATGCCTTTCATGCCACCCAGGGCCGCGCCGGCCACGGTGGACCCGTGATAACCGTTGATGCGGCCGATGATCACCTGCTTCTGCGGCTTGCCCTTGAGCGCCCAGTAATGGCGGACCATACGCAGGTTGGTGTCGTTGCCTTCAGAACCGGAACCGGTGAAAAACACATGGGTCATGCCTTTGGGCGCCACGGCGGAAACGGCCTTGGCCAGCTCCAGTGCCGGTGGGTGAGCGGTCTGGAAGAACAGGTTGTAGTACGGCAGCTCGCGCATCTGTTCGGCAGCCGCCTTAACCAGCTCTTCCCGGCCGTAACCGACCGCCACGCACCACAGGCCCGCCATGCCGTCGAGGATCTTGTTGCCCTCGCTGTCCCACAGGTGCACGCCCTCGGCTTTGGTGATGATCCGCGGCCCCTTCTCTTTCAGCTGTTTATAGTCACTGAAAGGTGCCAGGTGGTGCTCACTGCTAAGGGTTTGCCACTCACGGGTTTGCGGGTTGTTGACGCTCATGTGCTTCTCCGTTTGTTGACGGCCGCGGTCCTGCGGCTCCGGGTTAGTCAGACCGCAAACAGCAGGAACTCACGTTCCCAGGAGCTGATTACGCGTTTGAAGTTTTCATGCTCGGCGCGTTTGGTGGCGACGTAGCCTGCAATGAATTTCTTGCCCAGGTAGGGTTCCAGTGCCTTGCAGTTCTCCATGCGCTCCAGGGCGTCCTCGATGGTCAGCGGCAGGCGCAGGTTGCGCCGCTCGTAACCACGGCCCTGGACCGGCGCGCTTGGCTTGAGGCCTTCGACCATGCCGATAAAACCGCACAGCAGGCTGGCGGCGATCGCCAGGTACGGGTTGGCGTCGGCGCCTGGCAAGCGGTTCTCGACCCGGCGGTTCTGCGGGCCGGCATCCGGTACACGCAGGCCGACGGTACGGTTCTCTTCGCCCCACTCGACGTTCACCGGCGCCGAAGTGTCGGGCAGGAAGCGGCGGAACGAGTTGACGTTCGGCGCGAACAGCGGCAGCACCACCGGGATGAACTTCTGCAGACCACCGATGTGATTAAGGAACAGTTCGCTCATACGCCCATCTTCATCAGAGAAGATGTTCTTACCGGTATGCACGTCGATGACGCTCTGGTGCAAGTGCATGGCACTGCCCGGCTCGCCGGTCATCGGCTTGGCCATGAAGGTGGCGGCGACGTTGTGTTTGAGCGCAGCCTCGCGCATGGTGCGTTTGAACACCAGGATCTGATCGGCCAGCGCCAGGGCATTGCCGTGACGGAAGTTGATTTCCATCTGCGCCGTGCCGTCTTCGTGGATCAGCGTGTCGAGGTCCAGGTTCTGCAGCTCGCACCAGTCGTAGACGTCCTCGAACAGCGGGTCGAATTCGTTGGCGGCTTCAATAGAGAACGACTGGCGGCCGGTTTCCGGGCGCCCGGAGCGGCCGATCGGCGGCTGCAGGGGGAAGTCCGGGTCTTCGCAGCGCTTGGTCAGGTAAAACTCCATCTCAGGCGCCACGATCGGCTGCCAGCCCTTGTCGGCGTAGAGTTTCAGAACCTTCTTGAGCACGTTGCGCGGCGACAGCTCGACCGGATTGCCCTGCTTGTCGTAGGTGTCGTGGATCACCTGGGCGGTCGGCTCGACGGCCCAGGGCACGAGAAACACCGCGTTCTCGTCGGGGCGGCAGATCATGTCGATGTCAGCCGGGTCGAGCAGCTCATAATAGATGTCGTCATCGACATAGTCGCCGGTCACGGTCTGCAGCAGCACGCTCTCGGGCAGACGCATGCCTTTTTCGGCGATGAACTTGTTGGTCGGCGAAATCTTGCCACGGGTGATACCGGTGAGGTCGCTGATCAGACACTCGACTTCGGTGATCTTGTGTTCTTTCAACCAATCGGTGAGCTGGTCGAGGTTGCTACTCATAAATACCTCAGGAGGTAAATGTCTGGACAGACGTCAGGACGACACCCGGAGTGGGCCGTCCCAGACATTCTGGATGCCCCACCAAGCGAAAGCAAAAGTCAGGCGCAGGGAGAGCGCAACGGGCAATTCCCGCAAGGCTGACGAGCCCGCTATAGTGATGGCAGAGGTGATTCGAAGAGGCGTCGGCAGCAGGCAGGACGCCCGGGCCGTCAATTATTTCAGCCGGGGCGCAAGGTGCTGGCGCATGGCGCAAGCCACCCGCGAGGAACGCGTGCAAACCGTTCAGTGAACGGCGGGCGATGATGCCGGTTGTCGGCAGGCGTGACATGTAACCCCCGGTATTATTGGTGTTATGGGTTGCCACCGAGCTTAGCCTTGTTCATTTTTTTACACAACACCCCCGTAAAAAATAGAACACGGCCCGCTCAAGATCGCCGTTACCGTACGAAAGCAGCCCTTGTCGGCGCCCTCAATTGCAGCAAAAATGCCGCTTGAGGGCCATTTTAGGGCATCATGGGGTTGGCTTGACTTCAGCAATGCTTTCCGATTGACTGAACCTGCAAGCCCACATTGATTGATATTTTTAACAACAAAGGTGTTGCATCATGTCGGTACCCCCGCGTGCCGTTCAGCTTAACGAAGCGAACGCGTTCCTTAAGGAACATCCTGAGGTTCTCTACGTTGACCTTCTGATTGCAGATATGAATGGTGTGGTGCGCGGCAAGCGCATCGAGCGCACCAGCCTCCACAAGGTTTACGAGAAAGGCATCAACCTGCCGGCCTCCCTCTTCGCCCTGGATATCAACGGTTCGACCGTCGAAAGCACCGGCCTTGGCCTGGACATCGGCGATGCCGACCGCATCTGCTATCCGATCCCCGATACCCTGTGCAATGAACCTTGGCAGAAGCGCCCCACCGCGCAGCTGCTGATGACCATGCACGAGCTCGAAGGCGCGCCCTTCTTCGCCGACCCGCGAGAGGTTCTGCGCCAGGTCGTGAGCAAGTTCGACGAACTGGGCCTGACCATCTGCGCCGCATTTGAGCTGGAGTTCTACCTGATCGACCAGGAGAACGTGAACGGCCGTCCGCAGCCGCCGCGCTCACCCATTTCCGGCAAGCGCCCGATCTCGACCCAGGTCTACCTGATTGATGACCTCGACGAGTACGTCGACTGCCTGCAGGACATCCTCGAGGGCGCCAAAGAGCAAGGCATTCCAGCCGATGCGATCGTCAAGGAAAGTGCCCCGGCGCAGTTCGAAGTGAACCTGCACCACGTTGCCGACCCGATCAAGGCCTGTGACTACGCGGTACTGCTCAAGCGTTTGATCAAGAACATCGCCTACGACCATGAAATGGACACCACCTTCATGGCCAAGCCGTATCCAGGCCAGGCGGGTAATGGTCTGCACGTGCATATCTCGGTGCTGGACAAAGATGGCAAGAACATCTTCACCAGCGAGGATCCCGAGCAGAACGCCGCATTGCGTCACGCGATCGGCGGTGTGCTCGAGACCCTGCCAGCGTCGATGGCGTTCCTCTGCCCGAACGTCAACTCGTACCGCCGTTTTGGTGCCCAGTTCTACGTGCCCAACTCCCCAAGTTGGGGCCTGGACAACCGTACCGTGGCCCTGCGCGTGCCAACTGGTTCTCCGGATGCCGTACGCATCGAGCACCGTGTAGCGGGTGCCGACGCCAACCCGTATCTGCTGATGGCCGCTGTGCTGGCCGGCGTTCACCACGGCCTGACCAATAAGGTCGACCCGGGCGAACCGACCGAAGGTAACTCCTACGAGCAGAACGAGCAGAGCCTGCCGAACAACTTGCGTGATGCACTGCGTGAGCTGGACGACAGCGAGATCATGGCCAAGTACATCGACCCGAAATACATCGATATCTTCGTGGCCTGCAAAGAGAGCGAGCTGGAGGAGTTCGAACACTCCATCTCCGACCTTGAGTACAACTGGTATCTGCATACCGTTTGATGCTCTTTTCGCGGGGCAAGCCCGCTCCCACAGCGGTTGTCTGTAGGAGCGCGCTTGCCCCGCGATGCTTTACAAGGCCTTTTCGAAGATCTTCGAGTTGCGCTGATAGTTGTACAGCGATGCCCGCGCCGCCGGCAGCCGCTCGACCCCACTGGGTACGAAACCGCGCTCGCGGAACCAGTGCGCTGTCCGGGTCGTCAGCACGAACAGGGTATTGAGCCCCATCTCCCGCGCCCGCGCCTCGATGCGTTCGAGCAGTTCATCGCCACGGCCACCATGGCGATATTCCGGGTTTACCGCCAGGCATGCCAACTCGCCAGACTCGGAATCGGCAATCGGATACAGCGCCGCACAGGCGATGATCATGCCTTCGCGCTCGACCACGCTGAACTGTTCGATCTCACGCTCCAGCACCTCGCGCGAACGACGCACCAGGATGCCTTGTTCCTCCAGCGGGCTGATCAGGTCCAGCAAGCCACCGACGTCCTCGATCGCCGCCTCGCGCACCTTCTCGAACTGCTCCTGGGCCACCAGGGTACCGCCACCATCACGGGTGAACAGCTCGGTGAGCAAGGCACCGTCTTCGGCATAACTGACGATATGGCTGCGCGCCACACCACCACGGCAGGCTTCGGCGGCAGCATCGAGCAGCTCACCCTGATAGTCGCTACCCAGGCGCTGCAAATGCGCGGGTACCTGTTGCGGACGCAGCTCGCGCACCAGGCGGCCCTGCTCATCGAGCAGGCCGCGCTCGGCGCCGAACAGCAGCAGCTTGTCAGCATTGAGCTCGATCGCGGCGCGGGTGGCGACGTCTTCACAGGCCAGGTTGAAAATCTCGCCGGTCGGTGAATAGCCCAGCGGCGACAGCAAGACGATGGAGCGCTCATCGAGCAGGCGATTGATGCCTTTGCGGTCGACCCGGCGCACCTCGCCGGTGTGGTGGTAGTCGACGCCTTCAACCACGCCGATCGGCCGTGCGGTGACCAGGTTGCCCGCCGCCACGCGCAGGCGCGAGCCCTGCATTGGCGAGGCGGCCATGTCCATCGACAGGCGCGCCTCGATAGCGATGCGCAGGTGCCCGACGGCGTCGATCACGCATTCCAGGGTGGCGGCATCGGTGATACGCATGCCCCGGTGGTAGTGCGGGGTCAGGCCGCGATAAGCCAGGCGACTTTCGATCTGTGGGCGCGAACCATGGACCAGCACCAGGCGCACGCCAAGGCTGTGCAGCAGCACCAGGTCGTGGACGATATTGCCGAAGTTGGGATGTTCAACCCCATCGCCGGGCAGCATGACCACGAAGGTGCAATCGCGGTGGGCGTTGATGTAGGGCGAAGCGTGACGCAGCCAATTGACGTATTCGGGCATAACCGGAGAGCCTGTAAAAAATAGGGACAAGAACGGGAAAGCACACAGCGCTCGAAGGGTTATCGTCGGAACAGGCTTGGCGTCACGCGCAATCTCCTCTGCAAAACGGTTCAGCTCAGGGGGCAATTACCGGGCTGAGGCAATAATGTTCGATCAACTCACGCAATAGACGCACAGTAGGCTGCAAGCGTGACATTTCAAGGTACTCGCCCGGCTGGTGGGCACAGGCGATGTCGCCGGGGCCAAGCACCAGGGTCTCGCAACCCAGGCGCTGAAGATAAGGCGCTTCGGTGCCAAAGGCTACCGCTTCGGCGCGATGACCGGTAAGACGTTCGGCTACCCGTACCAGTTCCGCATCGGCGGCTTGCTCGAACGGCGGCACCTCGGGGAACAAGGGTGCGTAGTCGATACGCACCTGATGTTGCTCAGCCAGCGGCGCCAGTTTGTGACGAATGGCACTGCGCAGCACCTCCGGGTCCATGCCCGGCAGCGGGCGCAGGTCGAACTCCAGGGCGCATTGGCCGCAAATGCGGTTGGGATTGTCGCCGCCATGGATGCAACCGAAGTTCATCGTCGGCTGCGGCACACTGAACTGGGCATTGTTGTATTCCTGCTGCCATTGCCGGCGCAGGCCCATCAGCTCGCCCATGACCTGGTGCATGGCTTCCAGAGCGCTATGGCCCAGGCTCGGGTCGGACGAATGGCCACTGCGCCCAAGGATGTCGATGCGCTCCATCATCACCCCTTTGTGCAGGCGGATCGGCTTGAGCCCGGTCGGCTCACCGATCACCGCTGCGCGGCCCAGGGGCCTGCCGGCCTCGGCCAGGGCGCGGGCGCCGGACATCGAGCTTTCCTCGTCACAGGTGGCGAGAATCAGCAGGGGTTGCTTGAAGTCATGCTCAAGCAACGGCTGCACGGCTTCAATGACCAGGGCAAAAAAACCCTTCATGTCGCAACTGCCCAGGCCCACCCAGCGCCCGTCGATCTCGGTCAGCTTGAGCGGATCGGTCTGCCACAGTTGGGGGTCGTACGGCACCGTGTCGCTATGCCCGGCCAGCACCAGCCCGCCCGGGCCGCTGCCGTAGCTGGCCAGCAGGTTGAACTTGCCCGGAGTGACCTGCTGGATATCGCAGGCAAAACCCAGGTCCCCCAGCCAGCCGGCCAGCAGGTCGATCACCGCGCGGTTGGACTGATCCAGCGACGGCTGGGTACAGCTGACCGATGGCGCGGCGATCAGGGCGGCGAACTGCTCTTTGAGCGATGGCAACGGCATGCGCTTTCTCCTTGGGCGAAGCTCATCATAGGGCCATCCGGCACCGGGAATAAACCGCCGCGAGCCGACTCCTGTACACTGCACCCCCAAGACGCTCCCTGTCATTCGAGCCTGGATTACCCAGCAATGCATAAAGAAACCGAAATCAAACTGCGGGTCAGCCGCGAGACCCTCGCCGCCCTGCGTGAACACCCATTGCTGAACAAGCGCAACAAGTCCGGGTGGCAGAGCCGCGAACTGCTTAACCAGTACTTCGACACCCCGGAGCGCGACCTGGCCGCGGCCAAGGTCGCCCTGCGCCTGCGTCGTGATGGTGACGTGGTTATCCAGACCCTCAAGACCCGCGGCCAGAGCGTTGCCGGCCTGTCCCAGCGTAACGAGCACGAATGGCAGCTGCCCAAGGCCAAACTCGACCTGAAAAAGCTCGACGACACCTGCTGGCCGGCCGAACTCGCCGAGGTCGACAAAAAGACCATCAAAGCCCTGTTCACCACCGATTTCACCCGCGAATACGCAGAAATCGCCTGGGGTCGTGGCAAAGCCAAGGTGGTGATCGAGGCCGCGCTGGACCTGGGCACGGTTGTCGCGGGCAAGCAGAAGGAAGCCATCTGCGAGCTGGAGCTGGAACTGCGTGAAGGCGCCCCTGAAGCGCTGCTGGAACTGGCCGCCGAGCTGTCTGCCAGCCTGCCGCTGTTCCCCTGCGATATCAGCAAGGCCGAGCGCGGCTACCGCCTGCTCGACCCGGCCAGCTATGCATTGAGCCTGCCGGCCGCTCAACTGAGCGCCGAGATGCCACTGGACGAGGCTTTCGCCGCCCTGGCCCTGCAACTGCTTGGCGCCAGCCAGCGCTTGGCCGAACAGTACCATTTCACCGGCCACTGGCGCCTGCTGCAGGATTGGGTTCAGGCCCTGGCAGAGCTGCGTGCCCTGCTCAGCAGCCTGGGCCAGGCCGCACCGCGCCCGACTACCGCTACCCTGCGCAGCAGCCTCGACGCCCTGCTCGAAGATTGGCGCCCATTGGTATTGGCCGGTAACGACGACGAAGACGTTCGCCGTGCCGCACCTGAACAGTTCGCCGAAGAGCTGCTGGACACTCGCTGGGGTCAGTTCTCCCTGGAAGCGTCGCGCTGGCTGCTGGCCCGTGGCTGGACCGTCGAGCGCAACAAGCGTGGCGACCGCCAGGGTGCCGCACAACTGGCCAACTGGCTGAACGTGCTGCTGGCCGACGAAGCCAAGGCCTTGAACCTGCCACTGTATCATCGCCAGCCCGAAGACCTGGCCGAACAGCTGCCGCGCATCGAGCGCCTGCTGGCCTGGCTGCACCATGCCCGTCAGGTGCTGGAGAGCCCCGACCTGGACCGTCTGTTCGGCGAGCTGAACAAGCTGCAGGAACTTGCCAACCTGCCAATCAGCGACGAAGTAGAAGCCGACGTACGTACCGAGGTCCTTGAAGCCCGTGCTCAACAGGCCATGGCCGTGTTCCAGAGCCGCGGCTGGAAGCACCTGCTGCGCAAGTAAGGCTCAGGGCAGCACCGGCAGACTCGTCGTGGACTTGATTTCAGACAAGGCCACGGTCGAGTTGACCTCCTGGATCCCCGGCACCATCGACAGCTTTTCGAAGAAGAAACGTTCGTAGGCTTCGATGTCCGGGGTGACAATGCGCAACAGAAAGTCCACTGCGCCCATCAACACATAGCATTCCAGTACTTCCGGAAAACCGCGGATCGCCTCGGTGAACTCGGTGAAGTTGGAGCGTCCGTGGGCATTGAGTTTGACCTCGGCGAAAATCTGCGTGTTCAGGCCAATCTTCTTGCGGTCGAGCAGGGTCACCTGGGCGCGAATCACCCCCTCTTCTTTCAAGCGCTGTATGCGCCGCCAGCAAGGCGATTGCGACAGGCCCACGCGCTCGGCAATCTGCGCGCTGGAAAGCGAGGCATCGTCCTGCAACAAGGCCAGGATCCGCCGGTCATAGGCGTCCAGTTCGCTGTGCATGAATATTTCTCCAAAACGAACAACTGCAAATTAATCTATTCAATTCATGGCGATTTCCAAACGATCATAGAGAAGAAATACCCCGGCCTGCATGTAAAAATTTCTCCACTTTCTTCGGAGAAACCCATGAGCGCACTTCAACGGCTCGACAGCCCTCTCATGCCCTTGCGCAACGATGTCTGGGCAGCCAACAACGCCCATAGCGATGTCCGCTATCAACTGCAGGTAGAAGCCGAGCCCGACAGCCTGTGCCGGGTGCTCAACCTGTTTGCCTTGCAGTTCCTGGTGCCGCATCGGGTCAACGTCGAGCAACACGATGACCTGCTCAACATCGAGATCGGCATCAGCGGCCTGAGCTGGCACCGCGCCGAGCTGATTGCACAAAAAATGCGCAATCTGATCTGCGTCACCGAGGTGCGCTTGAGCGAGATCGGAAAAGCCTGGTAACCCTTGTTCACCCGCAAGGCTTTGGCCTACGGCTAACCTTGTCCAGGCCATCACTGTCGGTGGCGCGGCAAGGAAGCCTGCACTCATGCACACCCCCGGCGAAGATCGCTGGCTTGACCTCGACACCCTGCTTGGTGAACTGGTAGCCGATCAACTCATCAGTCCGATTGATCGCGCCAGCTTCCCGCCCGTGCAGAGCGACCAGCATCCACTGGAATGGATTGCCAGCCAGCAGCTAGCTGAGCGTCTCGACCTGAACTCCCTGTGCCAATGGCTGGCCAGGCGCTCGGGCCAGCCCTACCTGCATATCGACCCCCTGGAAACCGACCTTGCCCGGCTCACCGGTCTGATGTCCGCAGGTTTCGCCCGGTGCCACGGCATTCTTGCGGTGGCTGCCGATGCCCACAGCGTCACCGTAGCCAGCGCACAACCCTATGTATGCGCCTGGGAAGCGGACCTGGCCCAAGTGCTGCAGCGGCCGATCAAACGCGTGCTGGCAAGCCCGGTACAGATCCGCCAGCTCAGCCAGGCGTTCTTCCAGGTCGCACAATCGGTCAGCGGCGCCAGCCTGCAACAGTTAACGCCAACGGCTGCGAACAATCTCGAACAGTTGCTTGAACTTGGCGCTCGCGGCTCTGAAGCACAAGCCAACGACGCGCATATCGTCAGTATCGTCGACTGGCTGTTGCAGTACGCCTTCGAGCAGCGCGCCAGCGATATCCACCTTGAACCCCGGCGCGATCAGGGTCAGCTGCGCTTTCGCATCGATGGCGTACTGCATCCGGTCTACCAGTTCCCGGCACCCGTGACGTTGGCGGTGGTCAGCCGCCTGAAAAGCCTGGGGCGCATGAATGTCGCTGAAAAGCGCCGCCCTCAGGACGGGCGGATCAAGACCCGCTTACCGGGCGGAGCAGAGGTCGAGCTGCGGTTGTCGACCCTGCCCACCACCTTCGGCGAGAAGCTGGTGCTGCGTGTCTTCGACCCACAGTTGCTGCAACAGGACTTCGCTCAACTGGGCCTCGATGGCGACGACCTCACGCGTTGGTTAGCCATGCTTGACCATCGCCACGGCATCATCCTGGTCACCGGCCCCACCGGCTCGGGCAAGACCAGCACCCTCTATGCCAGCCTCAAGCACCTGGCCACCGCGCAAATCAACCTGTGTACCGTCGAAGATCCGATCGAGATGGTTGAGCCGGGCTTCAACCAATTGCAGGTGCAACCAGCCATCGACCTGGACTTTGCCGCCGGCACCCGCGCCCTCCTGCGCCAGGACCCGGATGTGATCATGATCGGCGAGATACGCGACCTGGAAACCGCTCAAGTAGCGATCCAGGCCGCCCTTACCGGGCACCTGGTGCTCTCGACTTTGCACACCAACGATGCCTGCGGCGCCGTGACCCGCTTGCTGGAGCTGGGCATCGCACCCTACCTGCTCAAGGCCAGCTTGATCGGGGTCATGGCCCAGCGCCTGGTGCGCACCCTGTGCAAGCACTGCAAGGGGTCGCAGCCGAGTGATCAGCCGGCAGGGTGCCGAGAATGCCGGCAGACCGGGTATCACGGCCGTAGTGCCCTCTTCGAGTTGCTGAGTGTGGGTGATGCGTTCAGGTCGCGCATCGAACATGACACTGACCTGCCGAGCCTGCGCCAGCTGGCACTCGATGAAGGGATGAAGAGCCTCAAGCAAAGTGGCCTGGATAAAGTCGAAACAGGACAGACGAGCATGGCGGAAGTGCTTCGTGTCACGGCCTGAAACGCTCGCCAAACCTTTTACCAGGCCAGGGAACTAGAATCGCGTAAACCCGATCAAAGCCCCCAGTTCACCTACGTTGGAGTCACCCCGAATGCGCTTCAAACTTGCAGCCGCAACCCTTGCCCTGCTCTCCCTGCCGGTTGGATCTGCCATGGCCGATACCTTCTGGCGCAACGTCATCTCGTCCGGCGCCACCACCGCGTCCTCTTACCTGACCTCCAAGGATCACAAACTGGTCGTGGCTGCCCAGGATGATGCCGGCAGCTTTGTCGCCAGTGAAGGCGCGATTCGCGGCCCGTACCTGGAAGCGGCAATGCACAAAGTCCGCGCCGACAACCCGGGTTTGAACGTCAGCGATATGGAACTGGCCAATGCAATCCTGGCCAAGAATGCGGTAGCTGAGTAACAAACCTCAAAAGCATCGCGGGTCAAGCCCGCTCCTACAAACCTGTAGGAGCGGGCTTGACCCGCGATGTGCCATACCGCTTAACGATAGTCATCCACCGGTACACAGGCACAAAACAGATTCCTGTCCCCATACACATTGTCGACCCGGTTCACCGCCGGCCAGTACTTGTGCATCCGCGCATGAGCACTGGGCGCCACGCCCTGGGCAATGCTGTAAGGTCGCTCCCACACTCCGAGCACATCCTCGAGCGTATGCGGCGCACGCTTGAGCGGGTTGTCCTCCGCCGGCCAGTTACCCTCCTCAACCTCGCGGATCTCGGCGCGAATGCTCAGCATCGCCTCGACAAAACGATCCAGCTCGGCCTTCGACTCACTCTCGGTCGGCTCGACCATCAAGGTCCCCGGCACCGGGAAGGACATGGTCGGTGCGTGGAAACCGTAATCCATCAAGCGCTTGGCCACATCCTCCTCGCTGATCCCGGTCAGGGCTTTCAGTGGCCGCAGATCGAGGATGCACTCATGGGCCACCCGTTCATTGCGGCCCCGGTAGAGCACCGGGAAAGCACCCGCCAACTGTTCGGCCAGGTAGTTGGCCGAGAGAATCGCCACCTCACTGGCATCGGCCAATTGCGGGCCCATCATGGCGATGTACATCCAACTGATCGGCAAGATGCTCGCACTGCCCCAGGGTGCGGCGCTGACGGCGGTGTTCTGCGGGTCGGGCCCGGGTAACGGTACCACCGGATGACTGGCGACAAAGGGCGCCAGGTGCGCACGAACACCAATCGGCCCCATGCCCGGGCCACCACCACCGTGGGGGATGCAAAAAGTCTTGTGCAGGTTCATGTGCGAGACATCGGCGCCAATATCCGCCGGCCGCGCCAGACCGACCTGGGCGTTGAGGTTGGCACCGTCCATGTACACCTGGCCACCGTGCTTGTGGATAACTTCACACATCTCACTGATGCCCTCCTCGTACACACCGTGGGTCGAGGGGTAGGTGGCCATCAGGCACGACAGCTGTTCGCCGGCCGCCTGTGCCTTGGCCTTGAGGTCGGCCAGATCGACGTTACCAGCCTGGTCGCACTCGACGATCACCACGCGCATCCCGGCCATCTGCGCCGAGGCCGGGTTGGTGCCATGGGCCGAGGCCGGGATCAGGCAGATATCGCGCTGGGGCTGGTGGCGGCTGCGGTGGTACTTGGCGATCGCCATCAGACCGGCGTACTCGCCCTGGGCACCGGAGTTGGGCTGCATGCAGATGGCATCGAAGCCGGTGATTGCACACAACCAGCTTTCCAGCTCGTCGATCATCGCCTTGTAACCCTGCACCTGGGCTGCCGGTGCAAAGGGATGCAACAGGGCAAAGCCCGGCCAGGTAATCGGGATCATCTCGCTGCTGGCATTGAGCTTCATGGTGCACGAACCCAGCGGGATCATTGACTGGTTCAGCGCCAGGTCCTTGTTCTCCAGCTGCTTGAGGTAGCGCAGCATCTCGGTTTCGCTGTGGTGCAGGTTGAACACCGGATGGCTGAGGAACGCCGAGCGCCGCACCAGCGCCGGTGGAATGCCTTCGGGCTGCGCCAGGGCATCGAGGGTGGCGATATCCAGCCCGTGGTCGGCCCCCAGAAAGATATCGAACAGGCGCATGACCGTGCCTTCGTCGCAGGTTTCGTCAAGGCTCACGCCCAGTTGCCCGCGGCCAAGTATCCGCAGGTTGACCTGCGCCGCTTCGGCGCTCTGGATGATTGCCGTCTGACTGCCGCCAACTTCCAGGGTCAGGGTGTCGAAGAAGTGTTCATTGAGGCGCTTGATGCCTTTGCTCTCAAGGCCTGCGGCCAGCACAAAGGTCAGCGCATGCACACGCTGGGCAATACGCTGCAAACCTTGCGGACCGTGATACACCGCATAGAACGCGGCGATATTGGCCAGCAGCACCTGGGCCGTGCAGATGTTGGAGTTGGCCTTCTCGCGGCGGATGTGCTGCTCGCGGGTCTGCAGGGCCATGCGTAGCGCAGTATTGCCCCGGGCGTCCTTGGAAACACCAATGATGCGCCCCGGCATGGCCCGTTTGAACTCGTCACGGCAGGCAAAAAACGCCGCATGCGGGCCACCAAAGCCCATGGGTACGCCAAAACGCTGGGACGAGCCCAGCACCACGTCTGCGCCCTGCTCGCCCGGCGGCATCAGCATCACCAGGCTGAGCAGATCAGCCGCGACGCAGGCCAGTGCCTGCTGGGCATGCAGCTGGGTAATCAACGGGCGCAGATCACGCACTTCGCCGTGGGTGTCGGGGTACTGCAGCAAGGCCCCGAATACCTGGTGCTTGGCGAGGTTATCCACAGTGTCGATGATCAGCTCGAAGCCGAAGCCCTCGGCACGTGTCTGCAGCACTGAGAGGGTTTGCGGGTGACAGTGTTCATCGGCGAAGAAGGCATTGCTTTTCGACTTGGCCATGCGTTTGGCCAGAGCCATGGCTTCGGCCGCGGCAGTGGCTTCGTCGAGTAACGAGGCGTTAGCCAGGTCCAGGCCGGTGAGGTCGATGATCATCTGCTGGAAATTGAGCAAGGCTTCCAGGCGGCCCTGGGCGATTTCCGGTTGGTATGGGGTGTAGGCGGTGTACCAGCCCGGGTTTTCCAGGACGTTACGCAAAATGACCGTGGGGGTGACGGTGCCGTGGTAGCCCATGCCGATCAGGCTGGTCCACACCTGGTTCTGCTCGGCATAGCCCTTGAGCCTGGCCAGGGCGGCCTGCTCATCGAGGGCAGAGGGCAATTCCAGCAGCCGGTTCAGGCGAATGCCCGGTGGCACGGTCTGTTCAATCAGCTCGCGGCGGCTGCCAACCCCAAGGGTGGCGAGCATGGCCTGCTGCTCCGAGGTATCGGGCCCCAGGTGGCGACGCAGGAAAGGATTGCGGTCTTGCAGTTGGCTCAGGGACGGCGACTGGGACATAGCGGCTCTCTCTTCCTCGACCAAGCCTCGAGCGCTCGAGGCATATTGAGTCTAGGAAGAGATTGCCGCCTGCGTGAAACTATTCGCCGATGGCGGCTTGGTAGCCGGCGGCGTCGAGCAGTTTGTCCAGCTCGGCCTTGTCGCTTGGCTTGAGCTTGAAGATCCAGCTCTCGTACGGCTCTTCGTTCAGTTGCTCAGGGCTGTCGGCCAGCTCCTCATTGACGGCAATCACTTCACCGCTGACCGGTGCGTAGATATCCGATGCGGCCTTCACCGACTCGACCACACCCGCAGCATCGCCAGCGGCAAAAACCTTGCCGACTTCCGCCAGCTCGACGAACACCACGTCACCCAGGGCTTGCTGAGCGTGGTCGCTGATCCCGACAGTCACAGTGCCATCGGCTTCGAGCCGGGCCCATTCGTGGCTTTCGGCAAAACGCAGGTCGGCGGGGATATTACTCATAATTGTTGTCCTCGATTGGCTCAGCGGTTTGGCCCGCCAGAAATAGGTTCAGATCAGGATCTTGCCATGGCGCACGAAGGTCGGCTTGACCACCCGCACCGGGTACCACTTGCCGCGAATCTCCACCTCGGCACGATCGGCGGTAGCCATCGGCACCCGCGCCAGCGCAATGGATTTGCTCAGCGTAGGAGAGAAACTACCACTGGTGATCTCACCTTCGCCAATCCCGGCGACACGGACCACCTGATGGGCGCGTAAAACCCCGCGTTCTTCGAGCACCAGGCCGACCAGTTTCTGCTCAACACCGTGCTCGATTTCACCCAACAAGCCTTGGCGCCCCATGAAATCGCGCCCTGCCGGCTCCCAGGCGACGCTCCAGCCCAGGTTCGAGGTCAGCGGTGTGTGGTCTTCGTCGATGTCCTGGCCATACAGGTTCATCCCCGCTTCCAGGCGCAAGGTATCACGCGCACCAAGACCGCTGGGTGCAATACCGGCGCCGACCAGGTCGTTGAAGAACGCCGGGGCCTGCATTGCCGGGAAGATGATTTCCAGGCCATCCTCACCGGTGTAACCGGTGCGGGCGATAAACCAGTCACCGTCGGCCAGGCCTTCGAAGGGTTTGAGTTCACGGATCAGCGCGGCGCGTGCGGCGCTCACCAACTCCGCGACCTTTTCTCGCGCATGCGGGCCCTGGATAGCGAGAATGGCCAACTCCGGGCGCTCGTTCAGCTCGACTTCGAAACCGATCATGCGCGCCTGCAACCAGGCCAGGTCCTTGTCGCGGGTCGAAGCGTTGACCACCAGACGGTAACCGTCTTCGCAACGGTAGACGATCATGTCGTCGATCACCCCGCCCTGCTCGTTGAGCATGGTGCTGTACAGAGCCTTGCCGGTGGCATGCAGGCGATCTACATCATTGGCCAGCACCTGCTGCAGCCAGACGCCAGCCTGAGCACCGCGGATATCGATCACGGTCATATGGGATACATCGAAGACCCCGCAGGCCTGGCGCACCTGATGGTGTTCCTCGACCTGCGAGCCATAATGCAGGGGCATATCCCAACCGCCAAAATCGACCATCTTGGCGCCGAGGGCCAAGTGCTGGTCATACAGAGGCGTACGCTGTCCCATGGGTTTCTCCTTCCGGGCGTGGCGAGGCTACGGCGGCTGGCAGCGATGCAGCTACCCGGTCTGTAGGACCGGCCGCAGCGAATGCCGCGCATTGTAGCCGCAAGGACGCAGCCTTACACCCTCAGCGCGTTTGACCCGGGTGCCGGGCCGAACGTCGAATCAGGCCGATGACCGGCAACAGGCCAACCAGCACCAGGGTCAGCGCCGGTAACGAAGCCCGTGCCCACTCACCTTCGCTGGTCATCTCGAACACCCGAACCGCCAGGGTATCCCAGCCGAAGGGGCGCATCAGCAGGGTTGCCGGCATTTCCTTGAGCACGTCGACAAACACCAGCAGCGCCGCACTCAGGGCACCGGGCACCAGCAAGGGTAGATACACCTTGAAAAACAATCTTGGGCCACCGACCCCCAGGCTGCGGGAAGCTTCTGGCAAAGACGGCCGAATCCGCTCCAGGCTGTTTTCCAGCGGGCCGTAGGCTACGGCGATAAAGCGCACCAGGTACGCCAGCAGCAAGGCCGACAGGCTACCGAGCAGCAACGGCTTGCCAGCGCCTCCCAGCCAGTTGGAAAGTGGCACCACCAGTTGGTTATCGAGGTAGCTGAAGGCAAGCATGATCGACACCGCCAGTACCGAGCCGGGCAAGGCATAACCCAGGTTGGCCAGGCCGACGCCTGCGCGAATCCCCGAGGTTGGCGCCTGACGCCGGGCGAACGCCAGCACCAGGGCAACACAGACCGTAATCAGCGCTGCCATGCCGCCCAGGTAGAGGGTATGCAGGATCAACCCGGCGTAGCGCTCATCGAGGTCGAAACGCCCGCGCTGCCAGAACCACGTCACCAGTTGCAGCATCGGCACCACGAAGGCGCAGGCGAACACCAGCACACACCAGCTGCTGGCGGCCAATGCCTTGACGCCACGCAGGTGGTAGAGCGCCTTGCCCCGTGGCCGTTCATTGCTACTGCGCACCGCACCGCGGGCACGCCGCTCGCCGTACAGCACCAACATCACCGCCAGCAACAGCAGGCTGGCCAGCTGCGCAGCGCTGGAAAGGCTGAAGAAGCCATACCAGGTCTTGTAGATGGCCGTGGTGAAGGTGTCGAAGTTGAACACCGAGACTGCGCCAAAATCCGCCAGGGTCTCCATCAACGCCAGCGCCACACCCGCACCGATGGCCGGCCGTGCCATGGGCATGGCGACCCGCCAGAATGCCTGCAAGGGTGATAGCCCGAGCACCCGTGCAGCCTCCATCAGGCCTTTGCCCTGGGCCAGAAAGGCATTACGCGCCAACAGGTAGACGTACGGGTAGAACACCAGCACCAGCACGGTGATCACCCCACCGGTGGAACGCACCCGTGGCAAACGCATAGGCCCGAACCACTCGCGCAGCAAGGTTTGCACTGGCCCGGCGAAATCCAGCAGACCGACGAAGACGAACGCCAATACATAGGCCGGAATCGCGAAGGGCAGCATCAATGCCCAGTCGAGCCAGCGTCGCCCGGGGAATTCGCACAAGCTGGTGAGCCAGGCCAGGCTCACCCCCAGCACCGTCACTCCGACACCGACACCGAGGATCAGCGTCAGGGTGTTGCCCAGCAAGCGGCTCATCTGGGTGTCGAGCAGGTGCGACCAGATCTGCATGTCGACCGCCTGCCAGGACAGCAGCAGCACGCTCAGCGGCAGCAGTACCAGGGCGGCGATGCTGAAGACCAGGGGGTACCAGCGGCGTTGGGCGGGGTGGGCCAAGGGGATGGTTCTCTAGCGGATTCAAAGACGAATCGCGGGGCAAGCCCGCTCCCACAGGTTTGTGGGAGCGGGCTTGCCCCGCGATAGGGCCTCGGAAGGATAAAGCCTGAAGCTTAGTTCCAGCCAGCCCGATCCATCAGGCGAATGGCTTCGGCCTGGCGTTTGCCGGCCACTTCCACAGGAATGCTATCGGCTTTGAAGGTGCCCCAGGCGGCCACTTCTTCCGAAGGTTTCACAGCCGGGTTGGCCGGGAATTCCTGGTTCACGCCGGCGAAGATCTTCTGCGCCTCGGCGCCGGTCATCCATTCAACCAGCTTCTTCGCCGCCTCAGGATGCGGCGCATACTTGGTCAGGCCGATACCCGAAAGGTTGACGTGCACGCCACGGTCAGCCTGGTTGGGCCAGAACAGTTTGACCGCCAGCTTGGGGTTTTCCTTGTGCAGGCGACCGTAGTAGTAGGTGTTGACGATACCGACGTCGCACTGGCCGGCGTTGATCGCCTGCAGCAGCGCCGTGTCATCGGAGAACACGTCGGTGGACAGGTTGTTGACCCAGCCCTTGATGATCTCTTCGGTTTTCTTCTCGCCATGGGTTTCGATCAGGGTGGCGGTCAGTGACTGGTTGTAGACCTTCTTCGCGGTGCGCAGGCACAGGCGACCTTCCCAATTTTTGTCAGCCAGGGCTTCGTAGGTGGTCAGCTCTTCGGGTTTGACCCGCTCGGTGGAGTAGGCGATGGTCCGCGCGCGCAGGCTCAGGCCGGTCCAGTCGTGGGACGAGGCGCGGTATTGGGCCGGGATGTTCTTGTCGATGACGTCCGACTTGATCGGCTGCAGGATGCCCATCTGCTCGGCCTGCCAGAGGTTACCGGCGTCGACGGTGAGCAGCAGGTCGGCGGTGGCGTTCTCGCCCTCGGCCTTGATCCGCTGCATCAGCGGCGCTTCCTTGTCGGTGATGAACTTGATCTTCACCCCGGTCTCTTTGGTGTAGGCGTCGAATACCGGCTTGATCAGCTCGTCGATCCGCGAGGAATACACCACCACCTCGTCCGCCGCCTGGGCGGCTGTGCCGAACAGGGTCAGAGCCAGAGCGGCCAGTACGTGCTTGCGTGGCAACATGGTGCGGTCCTCGGAAGTCATGAGAGGCGCAAATGGTAGTTAATCCCATTTGGCTTCTCAACCGAACTGACAAAGGAGGAGTTACCAGATGTTGCGGGGGCCTCAGGCCCGCGCCAGTTCCGGCAGGTCACCGCTCAAGCCCAAGGCTTGGCGCACGAACAGCGCCTTGGCTTCGGGCAGTTGCTCGACCCATTTCAGGCCACTGTTACGCAACCAGCGCAGCGGCAGGGGATCGGCCTGGAACAGCCGCTCGAAACCTTCCATCGCCGCCATCAAGGCCAGGTTGTGCGGCATGCGCCGGCGTTCGAAACGGCTCAGCACGCGAACATCGGCCAGGCGCTCGCCTCGCTCGTAGGCATGCTGCAGCTCTTCGGCCAGCACCGCGGCATCGAGAAAACCGAGGTTGACACCCTGCCCGGCCAACGGGTGAATGGTGTGCGCGGCATCGCCGATCAGCGCCAGGCCTTCGGCCACGTAGCGTTTGGCGTGACGCTGGCGCAATGGCACACAGACCCGCGGATCGGCCTGCAGCACGCCGCCCAGACGCCCTTCGAAGGCGCGTTCGAGCTCGACGCAGAACGCTTCGTCGCTCAAGGCCATCAAGTGCTCCGCCTGCTCCGGCGTGGTCGACCAGACGATCGAGCACCAGTCCTGTTGGCCGTCGCGCAGCAGGGGCAGGAACGCCAGCGGCCCCTCATCGGTAAAACGCTGCCAGGCCGTGGTCTGATGCGGCTGGGCACAACGCACGCTGGTGACGATGGCGTGGTGCAGGTAATCCCACTCACGGGTCTCACAGCCGGTCAGGCGGCGCACCGCCGAGTTGGCGCCATCAGCGGCAATCACCAACGGTGCACGCAGGGTGCGACCGTCAGACAGGGTCAGCAGCCAGTCATCGCCAGAGCGGCGCATCTGCTCCAGGCGGGCATTGGCCAGCAGGCCGACTTCGCTGTCGTGCAGACGCTCCAGCAGGCCATCCTGTACCACCCGGTTTTCGACGATATGGCCCAGCACCTCGGCATGCACACTGGCCGCCGAGAAGTGGATCTGGCCGGTACCGCTGCCATCCCACACGCGCATGTCCGAGTACGGGCTCAGGCGCCGCTCGCTGATACCCTGCCAGGCGCCCAGGCGCTCGAGGATGCGCTGGCTGGCCGCCGACAAGGCGCTGACCCGCGGCTCGAACGCCGACTGCTGGTCGAACGGCTTGATCGACAGCGGGCTGCCGTCGAGCAAGAGAATTTCCAGGCCGCTGTGCTGCAACGCCAGGGCCAGGGCGCTGCCGACCATACCGGCACCGACAATCAACAGATCTGCGCGCATTTCCATGCCTTAAGCCTGTCTCGCTTGCGGCTTGAGCCGCACGTAAAGGGTTTTGTCGACCCGCGCCACCAGTTCACCGGCAGCGTCACGGACATCGACCTGAAGTCGTGGCAGGTACTTTTTACCGCCAGCGGTGTGCTGGCGAATATCGTCGAGCAGGGCATCGTCAATGCGCAGGTCGGCGAACACCGGCCCCTTGCCCGGCGACACGAAGTCGATAGCGGCAGCTTTGTCCCAGACGATGTACTCACGCCCAAGCAGTTCCATCAGCATCAGCATGTAGAACGGGTCGACCATCGAGTACAGGCTGCCGCCGAACTGGGTACCGACATAGTTGCGGTTGAACCAGCGCAGGCCCATGCGCACGCGGATATGGCGCAGGTCGGGGCTGACGCTGAGCACACGAATGCCCGCGCCCAGGTACGGCGGGTAAATGTTCAGCAGCCAGCGCAGCCTGCGCGCGCGCCGGGCCAGTTTGTGCGGGTCGCTCATGCTCAGCTCCGTGGGTCCGGGCGAGTTCCCAGACCCATGGCCTGGCGGGCGAACCAGCGCTTGGCCGGGGGCAGCAAGTCAAGGCCGAGCAGACCCAGGTTGCGGCCGGTGGCCACCAACGGCTGAGCACTGCCGAACAAGCGGGTAACGCGATCGGAGAAGCCCACGGTCAGGTCCTGATCCAGACGCTGGCGTTCGCGGTAGGCCTGCAGGATGGCGAAGTCCCCCGGCAAACCGGGGTTGGCCAGCAGGCCGTCGGCCAGTGATTGCACATCGCGCAGCGACAGGTTGAAGCCTTGCCCGGCAATGGGGTGCAGGCTGTGCGCGGCGTTCCCGAGCACGACCAGATGCGGACGCACCTGTTCCTGGGCCTCGATCAGCGTCAGCGGATACAGGTGCCGGGCGCCGACCTGGCGCAGGGCACCCAGGCGGTAGCCAAACATGTCCTGCAACTCGCTAAGGAAGCTGCGCTCGTCCAGCTCAGCCAGGCGCTTGGCATCCATCCCGGCGCGGGTCCAGACCAGCGCGCAGCGGTTTTCCGGCAACGGCAGCAAAGCCATCGGCCCTTCATCGGTGAAACGCTCGAACGCCAGGCCGCAATGGGCTTCGCTCGGGGTGATGTTGGCGATCAGGGCGCTCTGGTTGTACGGCCGCTGACTGACATGAATGCCCAGTTGCTCGCGCAGGCCGGAACGGCCGCCATCGGCCAGCACCGCCAGGTCGCACTCAAGCGTGGTGTCATCGTTGAGCGACAACCGATAGCCGTCTTCGAGCGCCTGCATGGCAGTGACTTCCGCCGGGCAACGCCAGCTCACCACCTCGGCGTCCAGGCCCTTCCACAGGCACTGACCGAGCCAGGCGTTCTCGACTACATAACCCAGCGCCGGCACGCCTTCTTCCAGTGCATCCAGGCGCGTGGCGCCAAAACGACCACGGTCGGAAACCTGGATCTGGCGGATCGGCTCGGCGCGGCGGCTGATCTGTTGCCACAGGCCCAGGCGCTCGTAGATTTGCCGGGTGCCGTAGGACAACGCCGAAGAACGGGCGTCATAGCTCGGCTGGAAACTGTCGCCGGGGGCGAAGGGCTCGATCAGCAGGATCTTCCAGCCACGCGCCTTTGCCCCGGCCTGCAGGGCCAATGCCAGGCTGGCACCGACCAGGCCGCCACCGATGATTGCGAGGTTGACCCGGTTCATGCCGCGTCACTGCGCGCGGCAGCCATCACGGCTTCGATTTCAGCGACCGTCTTGGGTACGCCGGAGGTCAGGATTTCACAGCCCTGCTTGGTTACCACTACGTCGTCCTCGATTCGCACACCGATGCCGCGCCATTTTTTCGCGACACTCGGGTTATCGGCACCAATGTAGATGCCAGGTTCCACGGTCAGGGCCATGCCCGGTTCGAGCACTCGCCACTGGCCGCCGACCTTGTACTCGCCAACATCGTGCACATCCATGCCCAGCCAGTGCCCGGCGCGGTGCATGTAGAAGGCCCGATAGGCTTCGCTTTCAATCAGGTCCTGCACCTGGCCCTTGAGCAAGCCCAGTGCCACCAGGCCTTCGGTGATCACTTGCACCGTGGCCTCGTGGGCGTGGTTCCAGTGCTTGCCTGGGGCAATGACGGCAAAGGCCGCTTCCTGCGCCTTGAGCACCAGCTCATAGATGGCCTTCTGCTCTGGCGAAAAACGCCCGCTAACCGGAAAGGTACGGGTGATGTCACTGGCATAGCAGTCGATCTCGCAACCGGCATCGATCAACACCAGGTCACCGTCCTTGAGCAGCGCGTCGTTCTCCTGGTAATGCAGGATGGAGCTGTTGCGTCCGGCAGCGACGATCGAGCCATAGGCCGGCATCTTCGCCCCGCCCTTGCGAAACTCGTAATCCAGCTCGGCTTCCAGGCTGTACTCGCGCAGACCGGCGCGGCAGGCCTGCATCGCTCGCACATGGGCACGGGCGGAAATCACCGCGGCCTCACGCATCACTTTCACTTCCGCCGCCGATTTATACAGGCGCATGTCGTGCAGCAGATGATCCAGGGCAACGAATTCGTTCGGCGGCTGGGCGCCAAGGCGCGCCTTGGAGCGGATCACATTGATCCATTCCATCAGGTGACGGTCGAACTCCGGGTTGCTGCCCATGGCCGAATACACCCGGTCGCGGCCCTCGATCAGGCCGGGGAGGATGTCGTCGATATCGGTGATGGGGAAGGCGTCATCCGCACCAAAGTCGCGAATCGCCCCTTCCTGGCCGGCGCGTAGGCCATCCCAGAGCTCGCGCTCGGGGTTGCGCTCGCGGCAGAACAGCACGTACTCGCCGTGCTCGCGACCAGGAATCAGGGCGATCACCGCCTCGGGCTCGGGGAAGCCGCTGAGGTACTGGAAGTCGCTGTCCTGGCGGTACACGTGCTCGACGTCGCGGTTGCGGATGGCAACCGCGGCGGCGGGCAGGATGGCGATGCTGTTGGGTTCCATCTGCGCCATCAGCGCCTTGCGTCGACGGGCGTATTCCGACTTGGGGATGTGGCTCATGGGCAGTGGCAATCCTGGTTGATCAGTGCAGCGAAGGTTTGGCCGCAGGTTCGCCCGGCTTGGCCAGCTCGGTAAAGAGCAGCAGCGGCGCAACGCGCAGGTATTCCATGACTTCCATATAGTCGTTTTCGCCGTCTTCGGACTCTTCCAGGGCCTCCTGGATCTGAGAAATGGCAACCAGGTCGTTCAGCACGTCCTTGGCGTCGGCGCTCAGTTCCAGGCCACCGGCGTTCTGCCCGAAACCGGAGAGAAAGCCCTGGCACCACTGGCCAAGAGCAGCGGCTCGCTCGGTCAGCGGTGCATCATCGCCTGGTAACAGCAGAACGATGGTGATGTCTTCACCAGACAACTCACCCTTGACCATCTCCTGCAGGCCGATCAAAGCGTTACGAACGTTGTCTGCCGGCTCGCTTTCCAACAGGCCGGCGGCGTCTGCCAACCAGCCCTCGGCATCGAAGCCGGCACCGGCGCAGCTGCGCCCGAGCAACAGCCCGTGCAGTTCGGCAGGGGAAACAGGATGCCCGTTGCTGCTGAGCAAGGTGGCGAAAGCGGTGTACGGCGAATTGATATTGGGCATGGGCAACTAGGCGCCAGACGGCGCAATGACTAGAATGAAGACCTTGTATCCTAGCACCGGCAGGCGCGCCAAGACCATCGACGCGGCCAACTCCGGGCTAGCCAGGGCATAAACCGGGCAACCACCCGCAAGACCGAATCGAGTGGCAACCAATGCAAGAGAACGATCTGCAAGCGCTGATGGGCCGATTCGAACTGCTGATTGAGCGGGTCGAGCAACTAAAACGGCAAAACACACTCTTATTAGCTCAGGAAAAATCCTGGCGTGAAGAGCGCGCCCACCTCATCGAAAAAAATGAAATCGCCCGGCGTAAGGTCGAATCGATGATTTTGCGACTCAAGGCCCTGGAGCAAGACTCATGAGCTCAAGCAATAGCGTCACTGTTCAAATTCTCGACAAAGAGTATTCGATCATCTGTCCGCCGGAAGAGCGCAGCAACCTGGTCAGCGCCGCGCGCTACCTGGACGGCAAGATGCGCGAGATTCGCAGCAGCGGCAAAGTCATCGGCGCCGACCGGATTGCCGTGATGGCCGCGCTGAACATTACCCACGACCTGCTGCACAACCAGGAACGCCCGGATGTACCGGCCGCTGGCGCTACCCGCGAACAGGTCCGCGACCTGCTCGAACGCGTCGATCAGGCCTTGGCCGACGATCAAGATTCAAATAAGGGTTGAGTATCGGTATACTGGCGCCACTCCCTGGAGTGCTTGCCAGTCGGTCATGTCCCTGAGCCGATACGCACAACCACGGGGGTTGCACGTGGGGCCGGTGTGCATGTCCGCTTGACGGAAAGCCTTAACGCCTCCTGCAATCTCCACCTTGAACTTTCGGGTTCAAGGGCTACACCGACAGCGGTTCGTCGGGGAGCCTGAATTCTTTGCCTGCCCTTCTGCGCCGGCAATCGAGCTGCCACCCGTGGGTGGCAGCCCTCTCTGGGACCGCCCGTGCCATGACCGACACCGCGCCGCTTACCCGCCCCCAACTTCGCCGCCTGCTTCGCGATGCCCGCCGCGCCCTGACGCCGGCCGAACAACGCCAGGCAGCCCGTGGCCTGTACCGACAACTGGCGCAGCACCCGCTGTTTCGCCGGGCAAAGCACATCGCCCTTTACCTGCCCAATGATTGCGAAATCGACCCGCGCCTGCTGATGCTTGAAGCCCAGCGCCGGGGCAAGCATACCTACCTGCCGGTGCTGCACGCCTGGCCGAAAACCAAGATGGTGTTCCAGCGCATCGAGGCCGGCGAGAAACTGCGGCCCAACCGCTTTCGCATCCCCGAGCCGCACATCAATCTCGCCCGGCAACGACCGATCTGGGCGCTGGACCTGATCCTGCTGCCGCTGGTGGGTTTTGATGAAATAGGTGGCCGGCTCGGCATGGGCGGTGGTTTCTATGACCGCAGCCTGGCCTATCAGGCCCGTCGCAAGGCCTGGAAAAAACCGTTGCTGCTGGGCCTGGCCCATGAATGCCAGAAGGTCGAGCGTCTGGCGCAAGCCAGTTGGGATGTACCGCTGCAGGGGACGGTCTCGGACCGTGGCTGGTACCTGGCGCCCGCATGAAAAGCGCCAGCAAGGCAATCAACGCTGTTGCGGATTGACCGGCATTTCGTAGGGGGCGTCGAGCTTGCGTTCCCAAAGGCTTTGCGCATAACCGGTAGTGACAACACCCAAACCGAACAGAAATACCAGAATCCAGAGTAAATCCGGTTTGCGATTCATCGATTGCCCCCCTCAGGCAAACTGATCACGTTGTCAGCAACGATTTTGTTGTTGCAGCAGCGTCAAGCTTAAAATGCGCGCATTCTCCGACAACCTGAGGCGACACGCAAACGTTGACGCCAACCGACCGTCGGTTTCCTGAAACAGGTTATTTCCAACTTTGTCTGGAGCAGCACCCATGGCCTATTGGCTGATGAAATCCGAGCCCGACGAACTCTCGATCAAAGACCTGGCCCGCCTGGGCGAAGCCCGCTGGGACGGCGTGCGCAACTACCAGGCGCGCAACTTCTTGCGCGCCATGGCCGTGGGTGACCAATTCTTCTTCTACCACTCCAGCTGCCCGGAACCGGGCATTGCCGGCATCGCCCGCATCAGCGCCGCAGCCTACCCCGATCCCACCGCGCTGGACCCGCAAAGCCATTACTTCGACGCCAAAGCCAACGCCGAAAAAAACCCGTGGAGCGCCGTGGACGTCGCCCATGTCGAAACCTTCGGCAAGGTTTTGCAACTGGGCTATCTCAAGCAGCAAACCGCCCTGGCCGAACTGGCACTGGTACAAAAGGGCAGCCGGCTTTCGGTGATGCCGGTTACCGCCGAACAATGGGCCGCGGTACTCGCACTGCGATAAACAGGGTAGGATTGCCGCTCATTTGACGAACATCAACGCACCAGGACCGGTGCGGCGTCACAATTTGACGTTAATGCAGCAAGGATTGCCTCCCCCATGTCGATGAGCCAACACACGCCCAAACTCTTCGCCGGCGCCTTGATCGCCCTGCTCCTGGCCGCTGGCGGCCTGGGCTACTGGAAGTCCCTGCATGACCGCCTGCCCGAAGGCCTGAGCATGGGCAATGGCCGGCTTGAAGCCACCGAAGTGCAGATCGCCAGCAAGATTCCCGGGCGCCTGGCCCAGGTGCTGGTCGATGAAGGCGATACGGTCAAGCAGGGGCAGTTGCTCGCCCGCATCGACACCCGCACCCTCGAAGCCCAACGCAGCCAGGCCGAAGCCGAAGTGCTGCGCGCCCAGGAAAACTACTCGGCAGCCCAGGCCACGGTGCAACTACGCCAGAGCGAGCAATTGCTGGCCAGCCAGGAGCTCAAGCGCGTTCGCGAGATTTTCCAGCGCAATTACGCCAGCCAGCAATTGCTTGATCAACAGCAAGCCCGCTATGACACCAGCAACTCCGCCGTGCTCGCCGCCCGTGCGCAACTGGCCGCGATCAAGGCCGCGATCGGCGCTGCCCAAGCCCAGGTCGCGCAACTGACCAGCGAAATCGACGACAGCAGCCTGCGTGCACCGATCAACGGGGTGATCCAGCTACGCCTGGCCGAGCCGGGTGAAGTGCTCGGTGCCGGCGGCCGCGTACTGATGCTGATCGATCCGAGCGATCAGTACATGAACCTGTACCTGCCCGCCTCCACCACCGGCCGCCTGACCGTCGGCGATCAGGCGCGCATCGTCCTCGATGCCTTGCCCGACCGGGCGTTGCCGGCGAAAATCGCCTTTGTCGCGGCCAAAGCACAATTCACCCCCAAACAAGTGGAAACCCGTGACGAGCGCCAGAAGCTGGTGTTCCGGGTCAAGCTGCGCCTGAGCGAACCGAGCGCCGTGCCCCAGGCCAAACCCGGCATGCCGGGCGCAGGCTATGTGCGCACCGCTGATGTGGACTGGCCGGCCAACCTGCAATGAGCGCGCCGGCGCTGCACGCCGAGGGCATCTGCCACCGCTACGGCGGGTTGAATGCCCTGCAGGACATCGCCTTCAGCCTACCGGCTGGAACACGCTGCGGCTTGATCGGCCCGGACGGTGCTGGCAAATCGAGCCTGCTCGGCCTCATAGCCGGGGTGAAAAAGCTGCAAAGCGGTGAGCTGCAAGTGCTCGGCGGCTCGATCCGCCAGCGCCGCCATCGCAACAGCCTGTACCCGCGCATCGCCTTCATGCCCCAAGGGCTGGGCAATAACCTCTACCCTGAGCTGTCGATCAGCGAGAACATCCGCTTCTTCGCCACCCTGTTCGGCCTTGGCGCCAAGGAGTGCGAGCAGCGCATGCACAACCTGCTGCTGGCCACCGACCTGCTGCGCTTTGCCGAGCGCCCGGCAGGCAAATTGTCGGGCGGCATGAAGCAGAAGCTCGGGCTTTGCTGCGCATTGATTCACGAACCGGACCTGCTGATCCTCGATGAACCCACCACCGGTGTCGACCCGCTGTCGCGCCGGCGCTTCTGGGAGCTGATCGAGCAGGTGCGCCAGGAGCGCCCGCAACTGACCCTGCTGGTCGCCACGGCCTACATGGAAGAGGCCGAACAGTTCGAACACTGCCTGATGCTCGACCGTGGCCGGCTGATTGCCGCAGGCTTGAGTCGATCACTTGCCGACGCCACCGCAAGCGGCAAGCTCGATGACGCCTTCACCCACTTTCAAGGCGATAGCCAGCACAGCCAGCAGCCCTTGCTGATCCCGCCGCGTGATAACGCCAATGCCGAAATAGCCATCGAAGCTCACGAGCTGACCCTGCGCTTCGGCGACTTCACCGCCGTGAACAAGGTCAGCTTTGCCATCGGCCGGGGCGAGATCTTCGGCTTTCTCGGCTCCAACGGCTGTGGCAAGACCACCACCATGAAGGTGCTCACCGGCCTGATGCCGGCCAGCGAAGGCAGCGCCACCCTGCTCGGCCGCCCGGTGAACGCCAAGGACCTGGCCACGCGCAAGCGGGTCGGCTTCATGTCCCAGAGCTTCTCGTTGTATGGCGAACTGAGCGTGCGGCAGAACCTGGACCTGCATGCACGGCTGTTCGATCTGCCCAAGGCCGAAAGCGGCCCGCGAATTACCGAGCTGATCGAGCGCTTCGATCTTGGCGCCATCGCCGACCAGCAATCCGGCGCCCTGCCCCTGGGTCTGCGTCAGCGCCTGTCACTGGCGGTGGCGGTACTGCATCGCCCGGAAGTGCTGATCCTCGACGAACCAACCTCAGGCGTCGACCCTGCCGCTCGCGATGACTTCTGGCGTTTGCTGATCGAGTTGTCGCGGGACCAGGGGGTAACCATCTTCCTCTCCACCCACTTCATGAACGAAGCCCTGCGCTGCGACCGGATCTCGCTGATGCATGCTGGCAAGGTCCTGGCCTGCGATACCCCGGCAGCGCTGCAACAGCAATTTGGCGGCGCCACCCTGGAAGACGCCTTCGTCACCTGCCTGGAACAGGCCCAGGGCGCCAGCGAAGCGCCCGCAGCCAGCACCGAGTTGCAGACCCCAGCCAGTACTGCGCCCCTGCACCTGCGCCAAGGTTTCAGCGTGAAGCGCCTGTTCGCCGTTGCCACCCGCGAAGGCAAGGAACTGCTGCGCGACAAGGTGCGCCTGGCTTTTGCCCTGCTCGGCGCGCTGTTCATGATGGTGATCTTCGGCTACGGCATCTCCCTGGATGTGGAGAACCTTGCCTTCGCTGTCTACGACCAGGACCAGAGCCCGCAAAGCCGGGCTTACCTGGAGGCGTTCCGTGGCTCGCGTTATTTTGCCGAACAGACGCCGATCCGCGACGCCGCCCAACTGCACAAGCGCCTGCAGCGATCGGAAATCAAACTGGCTCTGGAGATCCCACCCGGCTTTGGCCGCGACCTGTACGCCGGGCGCCAACCGGTGGTGGCCGCCTGGCTCGACGGCGGCATGCCGTTCCGTGCCGAAACCAGCCGCAACTATGTCGAGGCCGTGCACCAAGCCAACCTTGAGCAACTGGCAGCGTTGAGCAGCAAGGCCCAGCCTGGGCAAAGCCCGGTGCGCCTGGAGACCCGCTTTCGCTACAACCAGGACGTGGTCAGCGTGAACGCCATCGGCCCCGGAGTGATGGCGCTGATCCTCGCCTTCATCCCGGCCATGCTCACCGCATTGGGCATCGTGCGTGAGAAGGAACTGGGCTCGATCACCAACTTCTATGCCACACCGCTGACCCGCCTGGAATTCCTGCTCGGCAAGCAGGCGCCCTACCTGGCGGTAAGCCTGATCAACCTGGTGCTGCTGGTGGCGATGAACCGCTGGCTGTTTGGCGTGCCGTTCAAGGGCAGCGCCCTGGCCCTGGCCTGCGGCGGCCTGTTGTACCTGTTGGCGACCACCAGCCTGGGCCTGTTGATCTCGGCCTTTACCCGCACTCAGATCGCCGCGATCCTCGGCACCATGATCATCACCAGCCTGCCGACCATCCAGTTCTCCGGGCTGATCGTACCGCGCTCCTCACTCGATGGCGCTGCGGCATTGATGGGCCAGTTGTTCCCGGCCGGCTACTTTCTCGACATCGCCGTCGGCACCTTTACCAAGGCCCTGGACTTGCGTGAGCTGTGGCCGCAGTGCCTGGCACTGCTGGGCTTCTTTGTCGGCTTCACCGGCCTGAGCCTGGCCATGCTGAAAAAGCAGGAGGTCTGATGCATCGCCTGGCCCATACCCTGCGCCTGGGGCTCAAAGAGTTGACCAGCCTGCGCCACGACAGCGTGCTGCTGTTGTTCCTGCTGTATGCCTTCAGCGTGGCAATCTATATGCCGGCCGCAGGCTCCGTGATAGGCGTACACAACGCCAGCGTCGCAGTGGTCGACGAAGACCACAGCCTGGTTTCGCGCAAGCTTGCCGAAGCCTTGCAGCCGCCGGAGTTCCAGCGCGCTGTGCCGCTGGCCTACGACCAGCTCGACCAGTCCATGGACAGCGGCCGCTACACCTTCGTAATCAATGTGCCGGTGAACTTCCAGACCGACCTGCTCGCCGGACGCTCGCCAGAGCTGCAAGTCAACGTCGACGCCACCGCCATGAGCCAGGCGTTCATGGGCGCCGGTTACATTGGCCGGATCGTCGAGCACGAACTGCGTGATTACGCCAACCAGGGCTCGGCCAGTAGCGGGCCGGCCCTGCTCAGCGCCCGCGCACTGTTCAACCCCAACCTTGAGGGCGGCTGGTTCCTGGCGGTGATCCAGATCGTCAATAACATCACCATCCTGGCTATCGTGCTGACTGGCACGGCGCTGCTGCGCGAGCGTGAACACGGCACCCTCGACCACCTGTTGGTACTGCCGCTCACCGCCCTGGAGATCATGCTGGCAAAAATCGGCAGCAATGCCCTGGTCGTGGTGCTGTGCACCTGGGTGTCGTTGGAAGTGATTGTCAAAGGGGCGCTAGGAGTGCCTCTGGCAGGATCGCTGGGATTGTTTCTGGCGGTGACGGCGCTGTACCTGTTCGCCAGTACCGCGCTGGGGATCTTCCTCGCCACCTTGGCACGCTCGACCCCGCAATTCGGTCTGCTGGCAATTCCGGTGATCATCCCGATGCTGTTGCTCTCGGGCGGCAGCACACCGCTGGACAGCATGCCGCAGTGGCTGCAATGGGTCATGCAGGGCTCGCCCTCAACCCACTTCGTCAGCCTTAGTGCGGCAATTTTGTTTCGCGACGCCGGGCTGGAAGTGGTGTGGCCCGACCTTGCGGCGCTCGCCGCCATTGGCCTGGCCTTTTTCGCCATTGCCCTGGCACGCTTTCGCCGCAGCCTGACGTCCTGATTACTGGACGATCAGGTTGTTGAACAGCAGGTCGTCAACGGTCGGCTTGCCTTCTTCGTTTTCGAGCACTTGCTGAACTTGCTTGAGAGCTTCCTGACGCAGCTTTTCCTTGGCCTCGACGTTGCTCATGGCTTCCAGGTTCTGCTGGGTGAACAGCGCCACCAGCTGGTTACGGATCAGCGGCTCGTGATGCTTGACCACTGCCGCGGCAGCGTCGCTATTGACCCGCAGGGCCACATCGGCCTTGTACACGCGCAGTTTCGGGCTGCCATCGAGGGCATAGTTACCCACAAACGGCGGGCTCAGGGAGATGTAGGAGACTTTCGGCTCCCCTTCCTTGGCTTCCTCGGCCATGGCCACCATCGGCAGCATCAGCGCCAGTACCATCAAGATCCACGCTTTCACGAATTCGCTCCTCATACAGTTGGCGCCAGCATACCCAGCGCGCCGGTCAAACCCAAGCCCGGGCTTATGCCGGCCTATCAGGGCGGGCCATGCTCGTTGACCCGGCACCTCGCCCACCTACACTTATCGGCCACTACGCGCAAAGGAATAGTCCCGATGAAAGCTGTGTTGTGCAAAGCCCTTGGTCCGGCGCAAAACCTGGTGGTGGAGGACGTCGCCAGCCCCGTGCCGAAGAAGAACGAGATTCTGCTCGATGTGCAGGCCGCCGGGGTCAATTTTCCCGACACCCTGATCATCGAGGGCAAGTACCAGTTCCAGCCGCCGCTGCCGTTCTCACCCGGTGGCGAAGCCGCCGGTGTGGTCAGCGCCGTGGGTGAAAAGGCTGGCAACCTGAAAGTTGGCGACCGGGTCATGGCCCTGACTGGCTGGGGCAGCTTTGCCGAGCAGGTGGCAGTACCGGCCTATAACGTGCTGCCGATTCCGGCGCAGATGGACTTCACCACGGCTGCCGCCTTCGGCATGACCTACGGCACCTCGATGCACGCCCTCAATCAGCGCGGCCAGCTCAAGGCCGGAGAAACACTGCTGGTGCTGGGCGCTTCCGGTGGGGTTGGCCTGGCAGCGGTGGAAATCGGCAAAGCCATGGGCGCGCGGGTGATTGCCGCAGCCAGCAGCGCCGAGAAACTTGCCGTGGCCAAGGCGGCGGGTGCCGATGAGCTTATCAACTACAGCCAAGCCAGCCTCAAGGACGAGATCAAGCGCCTGACCGGCGGTAATGGCGCCGATGTGATCTACGACCCGGTCGGCGGCGATCTGTTTGACCAGGCGGTGCGCGGTATCGCCTGGAACGGCCGTTTGCTGGTGGTCGGTTTTGCCAGCGGGCGCATTCCCGAGCTGCCGGTCAACCTGGCGCTGCTCAAGGGCGCGGCGGTGCTCGGGGTGTTCTGGGGAGCGTTTGCCCAGCGTCAGCCGGCGGACAATGCGGCGAACTTCCAGCAGTTGTTTGCCTGGTTTGCCGAGGGCAAGCTCAAGCCGCTGGTATCGCAGACCTTCGGGCTGGCTGAAGCGGGTGCAGCCATCGAGCTGCTTGGCCAGCGCAAGGCAGTGGGCAAACTGGTGGTTACCACCGCCTGAGCCGAACAGGCACTTGCCCAGGGGCCTCAAAGCGCCTGGGCAAGCTTCTCGCGCAGTGGCGAAGGCCAGACATCGACAAAGTCCAGGCCAGGATAGGTTCGACAGCGCTCGACGATCCCCGGCAGTGCTTGCTCGAAAGCCTGCGAGGCAACCCGCGACTTTTTGAAACTGGTGGCACCGCCTTCGGTAGCCTGGGCGATCATACGAATCGACACCCGGGTGGTTTGCATGTCGTTGAGTGAGCGGGTGGGCGCATCCTTGCGGTACAACGCCACCTCGTCATTGAACTGCCTGCAGGTCATCACGATCAGGCCGGCACGCTCGAAGATCTCCATCCACTGCCTTTTGTCGTTGAGACGAAAGACCAGGTCATTCTCCACATCGACCATCGGCGGGTTTTCGGTCGATACCGTCCACGGTTTGAAACGCCAATGGCGCACGGCCTCCAGCGCAGCCGCGGTAAATGCCGGGTCACTGCTTTGAAGGGCTTGCACATCGCTGACCACCCCATCAAAGCGAACCTTGAAGCCCACCCTGACCGAACCGGTAATGGCCGACTTGCGTAACTCGGCCGGATACACCGGGATGGTTTTTTCGACAAACTCCAGTTTGATATCAGCCTGGGCCACCCCGGCTGCCAACAGCAACGACGCTGCGAACCACTTCATCCTTGATCCTGCCTGTCCATTGAACCTCAGACCGCGATACTAGCGCCTCAACGCTTTCCAGACAAAGTAACGATTCTCATTATTGAGACAGAATGTTGGCCTGCAACTGCACGTGACAGCGCCTGAAGCGAGCTTCCAGGTTGCGATCGGGCATGGCATGGCTACGCAAGGCGTGCAGAGTCTGCTCGACATAGTCGCGGGTGCTGCCGTACCTGCCCTTGGCATTGGCGAAGATCTGGCTGAGCAAGGTATCGGGCAGGTTGCCGGCATAACAGGGCAAATGCCGTTCAAGGACGAAACCCAGGGCCTGGATTTTGCTGCCATCTTCCAGGCGACAATTGAGCCAGTGCGGACGGTACGCAGGGTAAGGCATCTCCCGCTGCCACAAGGCCAGCAGCGACTCTTGCAGGCAGTCCTCTGGCAGCCGGTAGGCAAAACCACTGCATGAACCGCCACGGTCCAGGCCGAAGACCAGACCCGGGCATTCCGGCGTGCCGCGGTGCTCGTGGGACCACAAGTACAAGCCGCGATGATAACCATGCACCCGCGCCCGACGCCGTTCAACGGCGTTGCACTCCGGACGCCAGATCAACGAGCCGTAGGCAAACAACCATACCGGGCCACCCTGATGCCGCGACATGGTGTGCTGGACGGAATGAACAAGTTGCTCGCGAGTTAATTGTTCGCCGAAATCAAGCAACGGCGGATAGGCCACATTCAAAGATACCGTTTCGCTCGCCGACATAGCTGCCGCCACACTTCCCCGTGAATTACCAAAGCGTTGCACTATAAGGCAAGGCACTGTGCACAGAGTTACCGTACGGCAGATAAGCGCCGGAATACAAGCCCCCAGGCGCCCTGAACCGATAACAACGGTCGTGCCGAAGCCATATCAGGTGCACTGTTTCAAGTGTAGTGAAAGTTATTTTCAATGCCGGCAAGAATCAGCCGCTTATAACCGCGACCTGCACTGTCTTTTATGTAAACCGGCACGCTGTTGCAGCGTGCCTTATTCCGTCATTCAATTGCGCGGGGCATAAGCGAATACATCGGCGCGCATCTGATGCGCATCCATGCCGGCTTCGACCAGGGCATCGAGGGTGGCATAGATCATGTTTGGCGAACCGCTGCCATAAACATACACACCGGTCAGCTCGCTGATGTCTTCGCACACCGCCTCGTGCAGCATGCCGCAGCGCCCTTCCCAGCCACACAGGTCGCTGACCACCTTGTGCAGGAACAGGTTGGGCAGACGCTCCCATTCATCCCAGTGCTCGATCTGGTAGAAGTCTTCAGGCAACCGCACACCCCAGTACAGGTGCACCGGATGCTTGAAACCACTGGCACGGCAATGTTCGATCAGGCTGTGCATCTGCGCCATGCCGGTACCGGCAGCGATCAGCACCAGCGGGCCGTCAGGCAGTTCGGCCAGGTGCGTGTCACCGAATGGCATTTCAAGCCACGCCATGCCGGTGCGCCGCAGTTGCGCAATCAGCTCCACGGCGCTGTTCTCACGGGCCAGTACATGCAGTTCCAGATCGCGGCCGCTGTGGGGTGCCGAGGCCAGCGAGAAAGCCGCCTTGTCACCACTGTCGCGCTCGATCATCAGGTACTGCCCGGCGTGGTAGCGTGGCGGCTTGCCAGCCGGCGCGCGCAGGCGCACACGCCAGACATCGCCGCCGACTTCGACACACTCACTGAGCTGACAAGCCAGCTTCCTTACCGGCAGCTCGCCCAGGGCCAGCACGCCATCCCACAACAAGACACAGTCCTCCAGGGGTTCGGCGATACAAGTGAACAGTTCGCCGTGATCACGCTCCACGCCGTCCTGGCGCACCCGGCCTTCCACCAGCAGGGCGGCACAGACGTGGCAGTTACCATTACGGCAGCTCTGCGGGCAGTCATAGCCCAGGCGCCGCGCCGCATCGAGAATCCTTTCTCCGGGCCTGAGTGCCAAAACGGCCCCGGACGGCTGCAAGGTTACCTGCATTTAGTCTATTCCCAACTGATGCCATAGCTCATCGATCCGCCGGGTGACGGCCTCATCCTTGACGATGACCCGCCCCCACTCGCGCGTGGTTTCACCCGGCCACTTGTGCGTTGCGTCCAGGCCCATCTTCGAACCCAGCCCCGACACCGGCGAGGCGAAGTCCAGGTAGTCGATCGGGGTATTGTCGATCATCACTGTATCGCGCTTGGGGTCCATGCGCGTGGTAATTGCCCAGATCACATCGTTCCAGTCCCGCGCATTGATATCGTCGTCGGTGACAATAACGAATTTGGTGTACATGAACTGTCGCAAAAACGACCAAACCCCCAGCATTACACGCTTGGCGTGGCCTGGGTACTGCTTTTTCATGGTCACCACCGCCATGCGGTACGAGCAGCCTTCGGGCGGCAGGTAGAAGTCGGTGATCTCCGGGAACTGCTTCTGCAGGATCGGCACGAACACTTCGTTCAGCGCTACGCCGAGGATCGCCGGTTCATCCGGCGGCCGGCCGGTGTAGGTGCTGTGGTAGATCGGTTTGGTGCGGTGAGTGATGCGCTCGACCGTGAACACCGGGAAGCTGTCGACTTCGTTGTAGTAACCGGTGTGGTCGCCATAGGGCCCCTCAGGCGCCATCTCGCCTGGATGGATCACGCCTTCGAGGATGATCTCGGCGGTGGCCGGCACCTGCAGATCATTGCCGCGACACTTGACCAGCTCGGTGCGGTTGCCACGCAGCAGGCCGGCAAAAGCGTACTCGGAGAGGGTATCGGGCACCGGCGTCACGGCGCCGAGGATGGTCGCCGGGTCCGCACCCAGGGCCACGGCCACCGGGAACGGCTGCCCAGGGTGCTTCTCGCACCACTCGCGATAGTCCAGGGCGCCGCCACGGTGGCTCAGCCAGCGCATGATGACCTTGTTGCGGCCGATCACCTGCTGACGGTAGATACCCAGGTTCTGGCGGTCCTTGTTCGGCCCACGGGTAACGGTCAGGCCCCAGGTGATCAGCGGTGCAACGTCGCCCGGCCAGCAGTGCTGTATCGGCAGCAGGCCGAGGTCGACATCATCGCCCTCGATGACCACTTCGTGACACGGCGCGTCCTTGACCACCTTCGGCGCCATGGAAATGACCTTCTTGAAGATCGGCAGCTTCGACCAGGCGTCCTTGAGGCCCTTGGGTGGCTCGGGCTCCTTGAGGAAAGCCAGCAGCTTGCCGATTTCACGCAGCTCTTCGGTGGACTCGGCGCCCATGCCCATGGCTACCCGCTCCGGCGTGCCGAACAGGTTGCCGAGCACCGGAATATCGAAGCCGGTCGGCTTTTCGAAAAGCAACGCCGGGCCTTTGGCGCGCAGCGTGCGGTCGCAGACTTCGGTCATTTCCAGGACTGGAGAGATCGGAACCTGGATGCGCTTGAGTTCGCCGCGCTGTTCCAGGCCGCGGATAAAATCGCGCAAATCGCGATACTGCATGCAAAAGCCTCGTCTTGGCCGTATCGGTCGGGGTGCAAAGTGTACGCTGAACCCGGCCAGAATAGCCAAAGTGCAGACAGCAAAAAGCCGGGTTTCCCCGGCTTTCGCATACCGCGTCGAATTACTTGCGTTTCATCGACAGGAAGAACTCATCGTTGGTCTTGGTCTGCTTGAGTTTGTCGATCAAGAACTCGATGGCTGCAACTTCGTCCATCGGGTGCAGCAGCTTGCGCAGGATCCACATGCGCTGCAGTTCGTCATCGGCGGTCAGCAGTTCTTCGCGACGGGTACCCGAACGGTTGATGTTGATGGCCGGGAAGACGCGTTTCTCGGCGATCTTGCGGTCCAGGGGCAGCTCCATGTTGCCGGTACCCTTGAACTCTTCGTAGATCACTTCGTCCATCTTCGAGCCGGTTTCGACCAGCGCGGTGGCGATGATGGTCAGCGAACCGCCTTCTTCGATGTTACGCGCGGCACCGAAGAAACGCTTCGGTTTCTCCAGGGCGTGGGCATCGACACCACCGGTCAGGACCTTGCCGGAGCTCGGGATCACGGTGTTGTAGGCACGGGCCAGACGGGTGATGGAGTCGAGCAGGATGACCACGTCTTTCTTGTGCTCAACCAGGCGCTTGGCCTTCTCGATGACCATCTCGGCAACCTGCACGTGGCGGGTTGGCGGCTCGTCGAAGGTGGAAGCAACCACTTCGCCGCGCACGGTGCGCTGCATTTCGGTCACTTCTTCCGGGCGCTCGTCGATCAGCAGGACGATCAGGTGGCACTCGGGGTTGTTACGGGTGATGTTGGCCGCGATGTTCTGCAGCATGATGGTCTTGCCCGCCTTTGGCGGAGCGACGATCAGGCCACGCTGGCCTTTGCCGATCGGGGCGCAGAGGTCAATAACCCGGCCGGTGAGGTCTTCGGTGGAGCCGTTGCCGGCTTCCATCTTCAGGCGCTCGTTGGGGAACAGCGGCGTCAGGTTCTCGAACAGGATCTTGTTCTTCGCGTTTTCCGGCCGGTCGAAGTTGATGGTGTCGACTTTGAGCAGGGCGAAGTACCGCTCGCCTTCTTTTGGCGGGCGGATCTTGCCGACGATGGTGTCGCCGGTACGCAAGTTGAAACGGCGGATCTGGCTTGGCGACACATAGATGTCGTCCGGGCCGGCCAGGTACGAGGCATCGGCCGAGCGCAGGAAGCCGAAGCCGTCCTGGAGAATCTCCAGCACGCCGTCACCGGAGATTTCCTCGCCGCTTTTCGCATGCTTTTTCAACAGAGAGAAAATCACATCTTGCTTGCGCGAACGGGCCATATTTTCTATGCCCATCTGTTCGGCCATTTCGAGCAGATCGGTAATCGGCTTTTGCTTGAGTTCAGTCAGGTTCATAAGGGGAGTGACGTAATCATGTAAGAAGGGGAAATTAAGCTTCTGGCTTAATGAAGCCGCGCCGCAAAGAAGGCGACAGGATCGCGTACTGATTCGAATTAGGGATGCGTCGGCGACGGCGTGCAGAGGGCACCGAAGAAACAGTGCGAGGCCGAATGTAACACCTGCTTTTTCTGGCGTCTAGTCACCAGACAAAGAAAAGCCCCGACGAATGCGGGGCTTTTTTCACTCAGAGATTGGCGTCCAGGAAGGCTGCCAGCTGAGATTTCGACAGTGCGCCGACCTTGGTGGCCTCGACGTTGCCGTTCTTGAACAGCATCAGCGTCGGGATGCCACGCACGCCGTGCTTGGCCGGGGTTTCCTGGTTGTCGTCGATGTTCAACTTGGCGACGGTCAGTTTGCCCTGGTAAGTAGAAGCGATGTCGTCCAGAACCGGCGCGATCATTTTGCAAGGGCCGCACCATTCAGCCCAGTAGTCGACCAGCACCGGGCCTTCAGCCTTCAGGACTTCGGCTTCGAAGGTGGCGTCGGTGACGTGTTTGATAAGATCGCTGCTCATGGAAGTCTCCAAGGTCGTAAGCAAAAAAACGTGGCCCATCATAGCCGCACCCGCTGCCTACAGGAAGCCGGGAACGATTGAGTGTAACTATAGTTGTGCATGACCGCGCATATCGCTGCTGTCACGGGAAAGTCATATTTCCCGCACAACCTGCCCCATATCAAGCCTTGATACGCTGCGCGTTGGCGCCAGCGCCGGATCGTGGCAGGATTGCCGGGTTATCGACCGAGAACCCATGACCATGCCGCAAACCACAGCCAAGAATCTGTCCTTGATCGCTGCCATAGACCTGGGCTCCAACAGTTTCCACATGGTGGTCGCCAAGGCTCACCACAGCGAAATCCGCATCCTTGAGCGGCTGGGTGAAAAGGTTCAGCTGGCCGCCGGCATCAACGAAGAGCGCCAGCTCAGCGAAGAATCCATGCAACGCGGCCTGGACTGCCTCAAGCGCTTTGCCCAGCTGATCAACGGCATGCCCGACGGTGCCGTACGTATCGTCGGCACCAACGCCCTGCGCGAGGCGCGCAACCGCGGCGAATTCATCCGCCGCGCCGAAGCCATCCTCGGCCACCCGGTGGAAGTCATCTCTGGCCGTGAAGAAGCCCGCCTGATCTACCTCGGCGTGTCCCACACGCTGGCCGACACCCCGGGCAAGCGCCTGGTCGCCGACATCGGCGGCGGCAGTACCGAATTCATTATTGGCCAGCGTTTCGAGCCACTGCTGCGCGAGAGCCTGCAGATGGGTTGTGTCAGCTACACCCAGCGTTACTTCCGCGACGGCAAGATCACCCCGGCGCGCTATGCCCAGGCCTACACCGCCGCGCGCCTGGAGCTGATGAGCATCGAGAATGCCCTGCACCGCCTGACCTGGGATGAAGCCATCGGCTCCTCCGGGACCATCCGCGCCATCGGCCTGGCCCTCAAGTCCGGCGGCATGGGTAACGGCGAGGTCAATGCCGAAGGCCTGGCCTGGCTCAAGCGCAAGCTGTTCAAGCTGGGGGAAACCGACAAGATCGACTTTGACGGGGTCAAGCCCGACCGCCGGGCGATCTTCCCGGCGGGCCTGGCGATTCTCGAAGCGATTTTCGACGCCCTCGAACTGCAACGCATGGACCACTGCGACGGCGCCCTGCGCGAAGGCGTACTGTACGACCTGCTCGGCCGCCATCACCACGAAGACGTGCGTGAACGCACCCTGACCTCGCTGATGGAGCGCTATCACGTTGACCAGGGGCAGGCGGCACGGGTTGAGCGCAAGGCCCTGCATGCCTTCGACCAGGTGGCCAAGGCCTGGGACCTGGAAGACGGGATCTGGCGCGAATTGCTGGGCTGGGCAGCCAAGGTCCATGAAGTGGGGCTGGACATCGCCCACTACCATTACCACAAGCACGGCGCCTATCTGATCGAGCACTCCGACCTTGCCGGCTTCTCCCGTGAAGACCAGTTGATGCTGGCCCTGCTGGTGCGCGGCCACCGGCGCAACATTCCCAAGGACAAGTTCGCCGAGTTCGGCGATGACGCCGTCAAACTGATTCGCCTGTGCGTGCTGCTGCGCTTTGCGATCCTGTTCCACCACATCCGCGGCACCCAGCAGATGCCCAAGGTCACCCTGCACGCCAAGGGCGACAGCCTGGACGTCGAGTTCCCTGCCGGCTGGCTGGAAGAGAACCAGCTGACCCAGGCCGATTTCGGCCTGGAAGCAGAATGGCTGGCCCGGGTCGGCTTCGTCCTCAGCGTACGATAAGCACCGGGTTGCTCAGGCGCTCGAGCAGAGCGGCCTGGGCACTGCGCGGGTTCTGGTTGCCGGTTGGCGTGCTGCGTACGTAGCGGCCATCCGGTTGCAGGATCCAGGCGTGGGTGTTGTCGGTCAGGTACCCCTCCAACTCCTTTTTCACCCGCAGGATCAGCTTCTTGCCCTCGACCGGGAAGCAGGTCTCGACGCGCTTGTCGAGGTTGCGTTCCATCCAGTCGGCGCTGGAGAGGAACATCTGCTCTTCGCCGCCATTGAGGAAGTAGAACACCCGCGTGTGCTCGAGGAAGCGACCGATGATCGAGCGCACCTGAATGTTATGCGACACCCCGGCAATGCCCGGGCGCAGGCAGCACATGCCACGCACTACCAGATCGATACGCACCCCGGACTGGCTGGCCTTGTACAACGCACGGATGATCTTCGGATCGGTCAGCGAGTTGAACTTGGCGATGATGTGCGCCGGTTTGCCGTCGAGGGCGAACTGGGTTTCGCGCGCGATCATGTCGAGCATGCCCTTTTTCAGGGTGAACGGCGCGTGCAGCAGTTTTTTCATGCGCAGGGTCTTGCCCATGCCGATCAACTGGCTGAACAGCTTGCCGACGTCTTCGCACAGGGCGTCGTCGGAGGTCAACAGGCTGTAGTCGGTATACAGGCGGGCGTTGCCAGCGTGGTAGTTACCGGTCCCCAGGTGCGCGTAGCGGACGATCTCGCCGGCTTCGCGGCGCAGGATCAGCATCATCTTGGCGTGGGTCTTGAAGCCCACCACACCATAGATCACCACCGCACCCGCAGCCTGCAGGCGGCTGGCCATCTGCAGGTTGGACTCTTCGTCGAAGCGCGCACGCAATTCGATCACCGCGGTGACTTCCTTGCCGTTACGCGCAGCGTCAACCAACGCATCGACGATCTCCGAGTTGGCGCCGCTGCGGTACAGGGTCTGGCGCACGGCCAGGACGTGCGGGTCCTTGGCCGCCTGGCGCAGCAGATCGACCACCGGGGTGAACGACTCGAAGGGGTGCATCAGCAGGATGTCCTGCTTGCTGACCACGCTGAAAATATTCTCGCTGTTCTGCAACAGCTTGGGGATTGCCGGGGTAAACGGCGTGTATTGCAGCTCCGGGTGACTGTCCAGGCTGGTGATGCTGAACAGCCGGGTCAGGTTGACCGGGCCATTGACCTGATACAGCTCGCTCTCACTCAGGCTGAACTGCTTGAGCAGGTAATCGGACAGGTGTTTAGGGCAAGTGTCGGCCACTTCCAGGCGCACCGCATCGCCATATCGACGCGAGAACAGCTCGCCACGCAGGGCCCGGGCCAGGTCTTCGACATCTTCGGAGTCCAGTGCCAGGTCGGCGTTGCGGGTCAGGCGGAACTGATAGCAGCCCTTGACCTTCATGCCCTGGAACAGGTCATCGGCATGCGCATGGATCATCGACGACAGGAACACATAGTTGTCGCCCGCTCCGCCGACATCTTCAGGCACCTTGATGACCCGCGGCAGCAAACGCGGCGCCGGGATGATCGCCAGGCCCGAATCGCGGCCAAAGGCATCGACACCTTCAAGCTCGACGATGAAGTTCAGGCTCTTGTTCACCAGCAACGGGAACGGGTGGGTCGGGTCGAGACCGATCGGGGTGATGATCGGCGCGATCTCGTCACGGAAGAAGCGCCGCACCCAGGTCTTGAGCTTGGTGTTCCAGTGCCGGCGGCGGATGAAGCGGATCTGGTGTTTTTCCAGCTCCGGCAACAGCACGTCGTTGAGGATCGCGTATTGGCGATCCACTTCACTGTGCACCACCTCGCTGATACGGGCCAGCGCCTGGTGCGGCTGCAAACCGTCAGCGCCAGCCTGTTCACGGGCGAAGGTGATCTGTTTCTTCAGGCCCGCCACACGAATTTCGAAGAACTCATCCAGGTTGCTGGAGAAGATCAGCAGGAACTTCAGCCGCTCAAGCAACGGATAGGACTCATCCAGCGCCTGTTCCAGCACGCGGATGTTGAACTGCAGCTGGGACAATTCGCGATGAATGTACAGGCTGCTGTCGTCCAGACCGGGAATGACGATGGCAGGCGCGGCCACCGGCACCGGCGCAGGGGCCTCGACCACCGGCTCCGCTACCGCAGGCGGCTCCGGCGGGGTCTCGACCATCTGTTCGGGCACAGGCTGGGCGTCTTTGACTGCAACGTCGGTAAGTACTTCGTTATTCATCTAGCGTTCCTGAAGGGCGTTACTGCCCTCTCATCAATTGAGCAGCGCGAACAGCGAAATAGGTGAGGATGCCATCGGCGCCCGCCCGTTTGAAAGCGGTGAGGGATTCAAGGATAACCCCTTCACTGAGCCAGCCGTTCTGAATTGCCGCCATGTGCATGGCGTACTCGCCGCTGACCTGGTAAACGAAGGTCGGCACTTTGAATTCTTCTTTGACCCGGTACAGGATATCCAGGTACGGCATGCCCGGTTTGACCATGACCATATCGGCGCCCTCCGACAGGTCGGCGGCCACTTCATGCAAGGCCTCGTTACTGTTGGCCGGGTCCATCTGGTAGGAGGCCTTGTTGGCCTTGCCCAGGTTCAGCGCCGAGCCGACCGCGTCGCGGAACGGACCATAATAGGCGCTGGCGTACTTGGCCGAGTAGGCCATGATCCGCACGTTGACATGACCGGCTAGCTCCAGGGCTTCGCGAATGGCCTGGATGCGGCCGTCCATCATGTCCGATGGCGCAACCACCTGGGCGCCGGCTTCGGCATGGGACAGCGCCTGGCGCACCAGGGCATCGACGGTAATATCGTTCTGGACGTAGCCTTCCTCATCGAGAATGCCGTCCTGACCGTGGGTGGTGAACGGGTCCAGGGCAACATCGGTGATCACCCCCAGTTCCGGGAAGCGCTCACGCAGGGCGCGGGTGGCACGCTGGGCGATGCCATCGGGGTTCCAGGCTTCGGCGCCATCCAGGGACTTTTTCTCTACGGGAGTGACCGGGAACAGGGCCAGGGCCGGAATCCCGAGGTTCACCCACTCTTGCGCAGCTTCCAGCAACAGGTCGATGGACAAACGTTCGACGCCCGGCATCGAGGCGATCTCTTCGCGGCGGTTTTCGCCATCGAGGACAAACACCGGGAGGATCAGGTCATCGACAGTCAGAACATTTTCGCGAACCAGGCGACGGGTAAAGTCATCACGACGGTTGCGACGCAGACGGGTGGCAGGAAACAAACGGTTAGCGGGGGTAAAGCTCACGGCAGACTCCTGAGCCCGCGCAGGCGGGCGAGCGCGACAGTTATAAGCGGCCATTATGACGCCTGTATGACAGCCAAGGGCAACCCTGCGACTTGAGGACGCAGCCATTGTCCTTGTAGGAAATGTTCACGTCGAGACACATTTGGACACTTTCCCCAGAGGCCACGAAGGGTTAGGCTTCGCGTTCATTTCGCCAGCACCCAGAAAATGCTCCAACAATTCCTGCAGGATTTCGGCTACTTTGCCCTTTTTCTCGGCACGTTTTTCGAAGGTGAGACCATCCTGGTTCTCGCAGGCTTCCTTGCGTTCCGTGGATATATGGATATCAACCTGGTGGTCGTGGTGGCCTTCTTCGGCAGCTACGCGGGTGATCAGCTGTGGTACTTCATGGGCCGTCGCCATGGGCGCAAGCTGCTGGCGCGCAAACCGCGCTGGCAGATGATGGGCGACCGCGCGCTGGAGCACATACGCCGCCATCCGGATATCTGGGTCTTGAGTTTTCGCTTCGTCTACGGCCTGCGCACGGTGATGCCGGTCGCCATCGGCCTGTCCGGCTACCCGCCGCGCCGCTACCTGCTGCTCAACGGCATTGGCGCCGCCGTCTGGGCCCTGGCCCTGGGCGCCGCAGCCTATCACTTTGGCGCCATTCTCGAAGGCCTGCTCGGCAACGTGAAGAAGTACGAGCTATGGGTGCTCGGCGGCCTGCTGCTGCTCGGCGGCTGCCTGTGGCTGCGCCGGCGCTTCAAGGCTGCGCGTGTTGCGCGCAAGGAAGCGGCTGCCATAGAGGCCGACAAGGCTGAGCAAGCTGTAGCCAAGCAGCAGGACCCAAGCCAGGGCAGCGACCGGCCATAGCCCGGTGATCCCGGCCAGCACCATGGCCGGGACATTCAACCCCAGGCGCAGCACCTCCAGCCGCAACGCCCAGGGGCGATTCTCCAGTGCCGTCCCCAGCACGAACAAGCCAAACGCCATCAAGCCGCAGCCCAGCAACAGGGCGGCGACCGACAACTGCTCGGCACGCTCCATCAAGTAACTGCCCAAACCCACATACACCGCAAACTGCATCGCCACATAAAGCTGCTGCGGCCAGGCCAGGGGCACCTCGAATTTCTTGAAGCGGCTCAGGTCCTGCTTGGCCTGCGGGTAACGCCGCTCCACGTCATCCGGGCGCCAGCCGGTGGGCATGAACCAGATCCGCAGCTTGTCCCGCCAGCGCTCGGCACGGCGCGCATCGTTCCACAGCTGGGCATAGAACTGCAGGTTGGCCCACAACGGGTTCCAGCTGGCCAGTGGCGTGGTCACGCCGAAAATCACCGGCTCATTGTCATCCTCTTCCTGGAAGGTGCCGAACAGACGGTCCCAGACAATGAACACTCCGCCGTAGTTGCGATCCAAGTACAGAGGATTCTGCGCATGGTGGACGCGATGATTGGACGGTGTGATGAACAACCATTCGAACCAGCCCAGCTTGGGAATGTGCCGGGTGTGTACCCAGAACTGGTACAGCAGGTTCAGCGCCGCAACGGTAATGAACACCAGCGGCGGCACCCCCAGCACGGCCAGCGGCAGGTAGAAGATCCACGACAGCAAAAAGCCGCTGCTGGTCTGGCGCAGGGCCGTGGACAGGTTGTAGTCCTCGCTCTGGTGATGCACCGAATGCGCGGCCCAGAGGATGTTGCGCTCGTGGCCGAAGCGGTGCAGCCAGTAGTAGCAAAAGTCATAGACGACGAACGCCAGCACCCACACCCACAACGCCTCGCCCGGCAGCTCGAACAGCGCCAGGTGCTCCCAGGCCAGCGCATAGGTCACCAGGCCCACGCCTTTGGTCAGCAGGCCGGTGGTGGTCGACAGCACGCCGGCGCTGAGGCTGTTGATCGAATCAGCCAGGCGATAGGTGCGCACGCCCCGCAACCGATCGGCAAGCAATTCGACAACGATCAGCACAATGAAAAACGGTACCGCCAACAGGATCAGGTCCATGGGTCTTCCATCTCCAGCCTATCCTGCAAGATTAGGCCGGGAATGGCATAAACCCTATGGCGACATCTGCCAAACTAGAGGACATTTAGCGCCTCGAATCGGGAGTAGTGAGCATGACCGCAAAAAAAGTTGCTGTGATTCTTTCCGGCTGTGGCGTCTATGACGGCGCCGAAATTCACGAAAGCGTGATCACCCTGCTGCGCCTCGACCAGCGCGGCGCGCAAGTGCAGTGCTTTGCACCGAACATCGCGCAAATGCATGTGATCGACCACCTGACTGGCGAAGAAATGCCCGAGACCCGCAATGTGCTGGTGGAATCGGCGCGGATCGCCCGCGGCGAGGTCAAGGACCTGCGCGAAGCCGATGCCAAGGACTTCGATGCGCTGATCGTGCCGGGCGGCTTTGGCGCGGCAAAAAACCTCTCGAACTTTGCCGTGGAAGGCGCGGGCTGCAGCGTGCACCCGGATGTCCTGGCCCTGGCTGAAGCCTTCGCCGAAGCCGGCAAGCCGGTCGGCCTGATCTGCATCTCACCGGCCCTGGCAGCCAAGATCTACGGCCCCGGCGTGGTCTGCACCATCGGCAACGATGCTGGCACCAGCGCCGCTATCGTCAAGATGGGCGGCACCCATGAAGAGTGCGATGTCCATGACATCGTCGAAGACACCCAGCGCAAACTGGTCAGCACCCCGGCCTACATGCTGGCAAAAAGCATCAGTGAAGCTGCTGGCGGCATCTACAAGCTGGTCGACCGGGTACTGGAACTGACCCACGAAAACGACTGAACACCCCTGTAGGAGCGGGCTTGCCCCGCGATTCGTGCGCGAAGACAACCTGCTGCCGCTAACGGCCTCTTCGCGGGGCAAGCCCGCTCCCACTCAGGCGGGTCAGGATACGGTCCAGCGAGTTGGCGAAGGCCTGCTTCTCACGATCGCCATAAGGCGCTTGCCCGCCACCGACCTGCCCCTGCTCGCGCAGGTCGGTAAACAGATTGCGCACCGCCAGGCGATCGCCCATGTTGCCTTCGTCAAACTCCTTGCCACGCGGATCGAGGCAGGCAACGCCCTTCTTGACCAGGCGATCGGCCAACGGCACATCACTGCAAATCACCAGCTCGCCCGGCACGGCATGCTCGACCAGGTAATCGTCGGCAGCATCCGGCCCACTGGGCACGACGATCAGCTTGACGCAGGCAAACGCCGGCTTGATCTGGCTCTGCCCGGCGACCAGCACCACTTCCAGCTGACGCTTGAGGGCGAATTTGACCAGTTGATCCTTGGCCGCCTTGGGGCAGGCGTCGGCATCGATCCACACGCGCATGGCACAGATTTCCAACAAAAACGGGCGAACAGTATCCCTGCTCTCCCGTGTTGCTTCAAATCAACCTGCTGGCTGGCGGCGCTTCTCGGCCAGGCGGCTACGCCCGTAGAGGATGGCGATGGCCAGCAATGCCAACGCCTGCGCGGCCAGTGAATAGGCGTCAGCATGGATGCCCAGCCAGTCGAAGTCGAAGAATGCCACCGGACGTGTGCCAAACACCCCAGCTTCCTGCAAGGCTTTGACCCCGTGGCCGGCGAACACCACCGACAAGGCGCACAGCAACGCCGCGTTGATGCTGAAGAACAGCGCCAGCGGCAACTTGGCCGAGCCACGCAAAATCACCCAGGCCAGCCCCACCAGCAGCAACAGCGCCGTAGCGCCACCGGCCAGCACCGCGTTGTGCCCGGCAGGTCCGGACTGCAGCCAGAGGGTTTCATAGAACAGGATGACCTCGAACAGCTCGCGGTACACCGAAAAGAACGCCAGCACGGCAAAGCCGAAACGCCCGCCACCACCGACCAGGCTGCTCTTGATGTAGTCCTGCCAGGCGGCTGCGTGACGACGATCATGCATCCACACGCCCAGCCAGAGCACCATGACACTGGCGAACAGCGCCGTGCAGCCTTCAAGCAACTCGCGCTGCGCACCGCTGACATCAATCACATAAGCCGCCAGCGCCCAGGTTCCCAACCCGGCAAGCAAGGCCAGGCCCCAGCCGACATTGACACTGCGCACCGCCGACTGCTGACCGGTTTTGCGCAAGAAAGCCAGAATCGCCGCCAACACCAGAATGGCCTCAAGGCCTTCGCGCAGCAGGATCAGCAGGCCGGAGATGTAGCTCAACGACCAGCTCAGGCCATCACCGCCGAGCAGGCCCGCAGCGTCCTTGAGTTTGGCCTTGGCCGCCTCCAGGCGCTGTTGCACCTGCTCCAGGGGCAAGCCGTCCTGCAGTGACTGACGGTAGGCCATCAGCGACTTTTCAGTGTCTTTGCGCACAGCGGCATCAACGTTGTCGAGCGAGCTCTCCACCAGCTCGAAGCCTTCCAGATAGGCCGCCACCGACAGGTCATAGGCTTGCTCATGATCACCGGCCTGATAGGCCGCCAGGCTCTTGTCCAGAGTCGCTGCGGTGTAGTCCAGCAACTGCGCCGGGCCACGCTGGACCTGCGGCGGTTGCGCCCGCTGGGCACGGAACTGGAGCAGCGCTTGCGGCCCATCGCTGGCTTCGACTTCGGCGGGGGTCTGACGGGCCAGGTCGGCCAGGTTGTAGGCTTTGTCGCCCTTGGCCTTGGCCGGATCGGCCGTGAAGCTTGCGACATACGTCGCCAGGTCCCAGCGCTGACGCTCATCGAGCTGGTCGGCGAACGACGGCATGTCGGTGCCTTCGATCCCCAGGCCAAGGGTGTTGTACAGGTCGAACAGGCTCAAGCGGTCAAGCCGCTCGGCACTGCGCAGGTTAGCCGGTGGCGGGGTCAGGCCAAGGCCGGCCGGGCCATCGCCGGCACCGTTATCGCCATGGCACACCGAGCAATGCTGGGCGTACAGCGGCGCACCGCGCGTCGGGTCCGGGGTGATGATCGGCGCCTGGCTGACTTCATACGCCACCGCCAGTTGCGCACCGAGCTGCCGCGCCTGACGGGCGACGCCAGGGCCGTCCTGCCGCTGGCTGACCGCCTGACGCAAGGTGACCACACCTTGCTCCAGCGCCTGGCGCTCCGGCCGCGCCGGCAACGCCACGATCAGGCCCTGCAGTACATCGATGAATTCCAGTTGTTCGCGGTACTCCCCTTCGTCGATGACCCTGCCCGCCTCGACGGTGGCCGGGTAATCGGCGCCGATGTAGTCGAGCAGGTGCAGGGCCTTGGCGGCGCCATCGACGCTGTCGGCCAGCAGCGTGGCACTGCTCAGCGCCAGCACCGGCCAGAGCAGCCAGGCGAATAAGCGGGAACGGCGAATCATGAGCGACTCTCAAATGAAAATACGAGGTAAAGCATTGTTCACTTCCACTGCGCTTGGCTCAAGGCTTGCCGGATGAAACCTTGAAAAATTTTGTGACAAATGCGTCATCCATCAGCGTGTTAAAGAACAACCGTTCGTCGGCCGATATGGAAATGCTGGCACAACGGCAAGCTTGCAAAGCAAAACGCCATTAATTAGCCAGTAAATACGTCTATAATGCCGCGCCGCTTATAGCGACTTAGAATTTAGGCTCCTCTTTTAAGAGTGTTTGGCGATATACGTCAAAGAGATGACCGCCGTCTCGCCCCCAGGCTCTCATCAATTCAGGGAAGAAGAATTCAGATGGTATCCCGTGTTCTCACCGTCGCGACTCTCGTCGCTGCCGTTCAACTTGCAGGTTGCTCGGCCTTTCGCAGCTATGACAGCGAACTTCAAGAAACCAACCAGCACCTGAGCAGCGGCAACGTCGATGCGGCCCTGGCGCTGCTGGAGAAAAACAACAAGGGTGAGGACAAAGACCTTCTCTATTACTTCGAGAAGGGTGAATTGCTGCGCTCCAAGGGTGACCTGACCGGCAGCCAAGTGGCCTGGCGCAGCGCCGATGACGTGGTGTTCAAGTGGGAAGAGTCGGTCAAGCTCGACACCGACAAGTACCTGAGCCAGTTCGGCAGCTACCTGGTCAACGACAAGGTTCGCCGCTACGAAGGCTATGACTACGAAAAAGTCATGCTGACCACGCAGATGGCCCTGAACCTGCTGGCCCAGAACGACTTCGATGGCGCGCGCACCGAAATCAAGAAGACGCACGAACGTGAGGCGGTGATTGCCGAACTGCGTGACAAGGAATACCTCAAGCGCGAGGAAGAGGCCGAGAAGGAAGGCGTCAAGACCGAGTACAAGGACCTGCAGGGCTACCCTGTGGCCGCCCTTGATGCCCCAGAAGTGGTCGGGCTGAAAAACAGCTACCAGAGTGCGTTCAGCCATTACCTGTCCGGCTACGTGTACGAAGCCCTGGGTGAAAAAGGCCTGGCCGCACCGGGTTACCGCAAGGCCGCCGAGCTGCGTCCAAACACGCCACTGCTGGAGCAGGCCCTGCTCGAGCTGGACAAGCCCGCAGCGAAAACCACCGACAGCGACGTGCTGATCGTGATCCAGAGCGGCCTGGCCCCGGCCCGCGACTCGGTGCGCATCCCGCTGCCGCTGCCCATCAGCGGCAACCTGGTGATCACCCCGCTGTCGTTCCCGGTCATCAAGGAAGACACCTCCACCGCGCACTTCAGCGAGATCTACCTGAACGACCGCGAACTGAAGCTCACCGCCCTCAACAGCACCACTGCCATGTCCCGCCGCGCCCTGCGTGACGACATGCCAGGGATCATCCTGCGTACCAGCGTGCGGGCCATCACCCGTGGCGTCGCGCAAAAGCAGCTGAACGACGTCAATCCGTTGGCCGGCCTGGCAGTAGGTATCGCCTCGACCATCACCGAAGGCGCCGACACCCGCACCTGGCGCACCCTGCCTGACGAAACCCAGGTTGCCCGCGTGCGCCTGCGCCAGGGCGAGCATCAGCTGAGCCTGCCGTCGAGCCTGGGCGGCAGCCAGGTCAGCGTGAAGATCGACCGGCCGTTCCAGGTGGTCACCCTGCGCGTGGTCGGCAACCAGGTCTTCGCCGGTGGTCCTGCCCTGCAGGTGGAACCCAAAGCCACTGGCCAGGCTGTCGCCAGCCTCAAACAACCTTAAGGAAGCGCCATGCGTATCAAATTGCTCGCCGTTCTCGTCACCGCCCTACTGGCCGGTTGCGCGACCCCGCCGCCACCAGAGCCTGGCAGCGCTGCCAGCAAGGTAGTGAAGATGGGCAACCTGAAGAACATCGAAACCGGTCCGATGCGCGTTGCGCGCGAGAACGGCTTCTTGACCGTCAAGGTTTCCCTGAACAACACCAGCAGCAGCAACAAGACCCTGTTCTATCGCTTCGCCTGGCTGGGCAACGACGGTTTCCCGGTGGCCGATGAGGAGAGCTGGAAGACCCTGACGCTCTACGGCAAGCAGGCCAGCGTGCTGCCGGCCATTGCCCCGGTCCCACAGGCCACCGACTTCCGTGTTGAAGTTCAGTCTCAGTAATCATTTTTGCAGGAGCACATTTTCATGATTGCACGCATTTCCCTCGCCGCCCTCGCCATTGCCCTGGTCAGCGGTTGCAGCACCCCGTCGCCAGTCCTGGGCGGCAAGAACATCGGTTACGGCGACAGCAAGGCCGTGGAACTGGTCACCAACGAGTTCGGTTCGACCGACCTGCAGATGATCGCCGAGTCCATGACCCGCTCCCTGGCCCAGTCCGGCATCCTTCAGGGCCGTCCGGTGGTTCAGGTCTATGACGTGAAGAACAAGACCAGCGAATACATCGACACCCGTGAGATCACCACGTCGATCAAGACCCAGTTGATGAAGTCCGGCACCGCCCGCTTCGCCAGCGACAACACTCAGATGCAGAGCCAGGTCGACCAGCTCAAGCTGCAGAACCAGAGCGGTCTGTACAAAAAAGGCACCGTGGCCAAGACCGGCAACATGATCGCCGCCAAATACCGCCTGGAAGGCTCGATCAGCTCGATCGTCAAGCGCAGCAGCGACTACAAGGACGTGTTCTACAAGTTCAGCCTGCAGCTGATCGACGTTGAAAGCGGCCTGGCCGAGTGGATGGACGAAAAAGAAATCCGCAAGACCACGGAGCGCTAAGCAATGCGTGCATGGATGGGCGTTCTGGGCCTGGCTTGCGCGTTCAGCGTGCAAGCGGCCCCCAAAGTCGCGGTAACCGACCTCGCCTACCAGGAACGTGTGGAGCAGTATATCCACACGGTCTCGGCGCAGAGCAGCGGCCAGGCAAGCATGTACCACGCCAGTGGCTCGTCGAGCTACAGCGAGTACGAGAGCCGTGACAGCTACATCGAGCAGACTGAATTGCGCAAGTTCACCGGCGACATCAAGGGCGAGATCCTCAAGTCCGGGATGTTCCAGCTGGTTCAGGGCACGCCCTACACCGCCGACGCCAAGGGCGACGTGTATGACGTGATCCGGCGCATCAAGAACGGTAACTTCAAGGGTGCCGACTACGTGCTGTTTGGCACCTTGTCGGATATCGACTTCCAGCGCGATATCACCTCCCTGGACAACACCAACAGCTATTCGGCCATTCTTGGCCTGAGCCTGGTGGCCGACTTCAGCCTGATCAACACCAAGACCTACGAAATCACCTCGGCGTTCACCGCCATGGGCGAAGGCCAGGACACCAAGCTGGTCAACAGCCAGGATGTGCGCGTGACCCTGAACCGTCCACGGGTGGTGCGTGAGGTGTCGAAGGAGCTGGGGATGGACGTTGCCCGGCAGATGGCCGAGCAACTGGGCGGCAGCGTACCAGGGCACGAACGTGCACCGGCGCGTAACAACCTGCCACCTGATGAACCGGCGCAGATCCTGCGTTGAAAAACTGAAAAGGCGACCTTCGGGTCGCCTTTTTAGTGTGCGGTGAATCTATCGCGGGGCAAGCCCGCTCCCACTGTAGGAGCGGGCTTGCCCCGCGATAGGTTGCTAGACCGGCGCTCGGCGAATGGTCGCCAGCAAAGTCGCCGCGCCCAGGAACAACCCGGCAAAGGTACGGTTCATGCGCCGCTGCTGCTTGGGTGTGCGCAACAGGCGCAAGACCTTGGCCGCCAGCCCGGTGTAACCGGCCATGACCAGCAGATCGACCGTCACCATGGTCGCGGTGATGATCAGGTACTGCGGCAACAGCGCAGCATGCGGGTTGATGAACTGCGGGAGCACCGCAAGCATGAAGATCAGTGCCTTGGGGTTGCTGACGTTGACCAGAAAGCCGCGAAACACCAGGCTCAGCGGCTTGCCGATTGGCCGCACGGCGGAATCGTCGGTGATGTCAGCCGGTAACGCGCGCCACTGCTTGATCGCCAGGTACACCAGGTAGGCGACACCAAACCACTTGATGACCTGAAAGGCGGTGGCCGATGCGGCGAGGATGGCGCCGACGCCAGCAGCAATGATCGCGATCTGTAGCACCAGGCCCAGTTGCAGGCCCAGGGCATTCCAGTAACCACGCCAGAAGCCGTACTGCAGGCCGCAGGACATCGAGGCGATGGCCCCGGCACCCGGCGACAGACTGATCACCCAGCAAGCGGCAAAAAAGGCCAACCACGTTTCCAATGACATCGCGCACCCCGGCACTAGCTTGTTACAAACCTCTAAGCTAGTGCCCTGGCGAAAAAATCACCACGCTTTTTTTCCGCAACCGATCAATTGCCCGGGGTCTTGCTCTCGCCCACCATTGGCAATACTTCGGCACCGCGCCAACGCCTTACCGATTTCTGGAAGAACTGGCTATTAGGCACCTGCACCAGTGCGCCACCGGCTTCCGGCAGTTCGATCAAGGTGGTGAACAACAGATTGATGGCGACCACCCTCCCCTTTACGCCCGGCTTGTCGATGGTCTCGACCAACTCGACCACGTCACCGATGCGAAACGGCCCGACAGTAAAGATCAGCACCGCGCAGAGCAGGTTCGACAGCACGCTCCACATGGCGAAGAACGCCACCGCAGCGACCGCGACAAAGCCGGACAAGGCAGTCCACAACACCGTGGCGGAAACGCCCAGGCGCTCGAGGACGAAGATCAGCGCACTGCCCATGATCAGCCAGCGCAGACCACCGCGCAGCGGCATCAGCAACTCGGGCGGCAATGGGTAGCGCTCGCCCAGACGCTTCAGGCAACGGGCAATCAAACGCTGCAGGATGAAGGCCGCCGAAAGGATCAACAGGATCTGCAAGCCCAGCCAGAACGGTGCGATCCATTCCACCGGCAACGGCCACTGCAAGGACTCCATCAGGACAACGCCTCCAGTTCCGCCTGCATGCTCTCGAGGGTTTCCAGAGCGAACATCCAGGCTTCTTCCAGCTCCCCTTCACGGACCTTGAGCTTGGCTTGCTGGGCCAGCAGGTCGCGCAACTCGTCCTTGCGCGCCGCCTCATAGAGGGCGCTGTCAGCAAGACTGGTATCGACTCTGGCCAGATGCTCGTGCACGCTGCCCAGTTCGCGCTCAAGCTTGTCGGCTTCGCGCTTGTGCGGTGCCAACTGCTGACGCAGGGCCGCAGCCGCCTGGCGCTGAGCCTTCTTGTCGGTCTTGTCGGCGTTGACCGGGGCCGTGCTGACCGGGGCCGTGCGCTGACGGTATTCGACCAGCCAGCGGCTGTAGTCATCCAGATCGCCGTCGAAGGTTTCGACCTTGCCGTCGGCAACCAGCAGGAAGTCATCAGTGGTGCTCTTGAGCAGGTGACGGTCGTGGGAGACCACCAGCACCGCGCCACTGAACTCCTGCAGGGCCATGGTCAGCGCCAGGCGCATTTCCAGGTCCAGGTGGTTGGTCGGTTCGTCGAGCAGCAACAGGTTCGGCCGCTCCCAGGCAATCAGGGCCAGGGCCAGACGGGCCTTCTCGCCGCCGGAAAAATTCACCACCGGCTCGTCGATACGAGCGCCACGGAAGTCAAAGCCACCGAGAAAGTCGCGCAGGGTCTGCTCGCGCTCGGTCGGCGCCAGACGCTGCAGGTGCAGCAGCGGGCTGGCCTTGTTGTCCAGCGAGTCGAGCTGATGCTGGGCAAAGTAGCCAACCGCGAGGTTCTCGCCACGCACCAGGCGCCCGCTCAGGGGCTCCAGCTCACCGGCGAGGTTCTTGATCAGGGTCGACTTGCCCGCGCCGTTGGGGCCCAGCAGGCCGATCCGCGCCCCAGGAGTGAGCTGCAGCTTGACCTTCTCAAGGATGGTCTTGTCGCCATAACCCAGACGCCCTTCAGACAGATCGAGCAACGGGCTGGAGATTTTCTCCGACTCGCGAAAAACGAAATCGAACGGCGAATCGACATGGGCCGCCGACAGCTCCTCCATGCGCTCCAGGGCCTTGATTCGGCTCTGTGCCTGACGGGCCTTGGTAGCCTGGGCCTTGAACCGGGCGATGTACTTTTCCATGTGCGCACGCTGCGCCTGCTGTTTCTCGTAGGCCTGTTGCTGCTGCGCCAGACGCTCGGCACGGGTGCGCTCGAACGCGGTATAGCCGCCACGATAGAGGGTCAGCTTGCACTGTTCGACGTGAGCCACGTGATCAACCACCGCATCGAGGAAATCACGGTCGTGGGAAATCAGCAGCAAGGTGCCCCGGTAACCTTTGAGCCAGTCTTCCAGCCAGAGGATCGCGTCCAGGTCCAGGTGGTTGGTCGGTTCATCGAGCAACAACAGGTCGGACGGACACATCAGGGCCTGGGCCAGGTTCAGGCGCATCCGCCAGCCACCGGAGAAGTCACCGACCTGACGGTCCATCTGTTCGTTGGTAAAACCCAGGCCTGCCAGCAACTTGCGCGCCCGAGCGTCGGCGGTGTAGCCGTCCGCGCTGTCGAGCTCGATATGCAGGCGCGCCAGTGCGGTACCGTCGTGCGCCGCTTCCGCTGCAGCCAATTCAGCCTGGACCTTGCGCAGGCGGGCATCACCATCGAGCACGTAGTCGACCGCCAGGCGCTCGAGAGTGTCGACCTCCTGGCGCATGTGCGCGATACGCCAGTCCGCCGGTAACTTGCAGTCACCGGAGTCGGGCGTCAGTTCACCACGCAGCAAGGCGAACAGGCTGGATTTACCGGCGCCATTGGCACCGATCAGGCCGGCTTTGTGACCGGCGTTCAGGGTCAACTCGGCGCCTTCTAGCAGGCGCTGTGGACCACGCTGTAAAGTGAGGTTCGATAGTTTGATCATAATGGCCGCGGAGTCTACCAGCTTCGTTGGCAACTGGCGCGAGTGGGACCATGCACACCGACCTGTGGAATTTTGCCTTGAAGCTTTACGCCCGCCCGGGTGTAGAAGCCGCCTGCCTGCAATGGCAGGACCTGGGTGGCGATGTCTGCCTGCTGCTTTGCGGCATGTGGCTCAGTGCACGCGGCGTTGCGCCAAACCGGCAACGGGTGCGACAGCTCACGGCGCTGGCCAATGCCTGGCAAGCCGAGGTCGTCGAGCCGCTGCGCCGCTTGCGCCAGAGCTGGCGCGACAACGCGGCCAGGGACGCCCAATTGGCGGGGCTACGTGAACAGGTCAAAGGTCTGGAGTTAGCGGCAGAGCGCATCCTGCTGGAGCGTCTTGAGCAGGCTTGCCAGGGCTGGGCTGCAACACCCGAAGCAGAACTGGATTGGATCAGCTGGCTGGCACCCGATGGCGCCGATGTGCATCACGACGCGCTGCACAGGCTGCGCGTCGTGATGCGGACGGCTCAGGACGCCGAAGACGGCGTCTGAGTAGCCGGTGCTACCGAAGCTGCTGGTGCAGGCGACGGCGTAGCGGCCGGTGCCGCGGCGGCTGGAGTAGCCGGTTTGGCGGCTGCAGGCGTAGCAGGCTTGGCCGGTGCTTTTGCTGCGGCAGGCTTGGCTGCAGGTTTGGCTGCCGCAGGTTTGGCAGCGGGCTTGGCGGGCGCTTTTGCCGCAGCAGGCTTGGCGGCAGGCTTGGCTGGTGCTTTGGCAGCAGGCTTGGCCGCTGCGGTTTTAGCGGCGGGCTTGGCCGCGGGTTTGGCTGCTGGCTTGGCTGCTGGCTTGGCTGCAGGTTTTGCCGCAGCAGGTTTGGCTGCAGGTTTGGCCGCTGCGGTTTTCGCCGCTGGCTTGGCCGGCGCCTTGGCGGCAACAGGTTTGGCGGCCGGTTTAGCCGTTGCCGGCTTGGCAGCAGCGGTACGCGCTGGCGCTTTGGCCGCGGGTTTTGCGGCGGGCTTGGCAGCGGGTTTAGCGGCAGCTTTGACGGCAGGTTTTGCGGCGGGCTTGGCGGCAGGTTTTGCAGCAACCTTGGTGGCAGGCTTGGCAGCGGCGGCAGCGGGTTTGGCCGAACGCAGGGTCAGCGCCTTGGCGGCAGCTTCCTTGACCTTGCCAACACCCTGGGCCAGTTTCAGGCTTTCCTGAGCATCACGCTTGAGCTGCAGGATATAGGTGCGGGTTTGTGATTGGCGGTCTTTCAGATTGTCGAGCAAACCTTCAAGTTCGCCCACGGCCGACTTGGCCTTGTTCTGCGCCTTGGCTTTGCCAGCCTTGGCAGCGTCCTGCAGTTTAAGCCGAGACTTGTGCAGTTTTTCCTGTGCCTTGCCCCGTTGCTTTTCCAACTTGGCGAGCAGTTTTTCAGCATCAGCCAGCGCTTGCGAGCAGGCATTTTCCAAATGATCGAGCAGGCTGCCCGAGAGTTGCTGGAGCAGGTGCAACGGCGTACTTACTGGCTTCTTATTGGCCGACATGGTTTACCTCCTGGCTGACGAGATTGCGGCTCATACTATGCTTCTGCTGCTACCGCCGCTAGGGCATGTTGACAGTATTAAATGCGCCGCGTTGCATGCCTGGGCAAAGTTGTTCTCACTGCAGCTGGAATCAAGTGTAGATGCTGCACAAAGTGTTGCTGATATTTACACGAAGTGATGGGCGAAGGCTGGCATACTTCATGTTCTCTGAAGCAGGAGCGAGCCTGTGCCGCGCTATTTAATCCTTACCTTTTTGCTGTTGCCCAGTTCGTTAATTGCAGCGCCTCAATCCACCCCTGCCACGGACCATGATCTGGCCTATAGCTTGGGCGCCAGCCTGGGTGAACGCCTGCGCACGGAAGTTCCGGACCTGCAACTTGATGCCTTGATCGACGGTTTGCGTCAGGCTTATCAGAACAAGCCATTGGCGCTCAGCAAAGAGCGTATGGCGGCGATACTCAGCGAACATGAGAGCCAAGCCAATGAGGCTGCGGTTCAAGCACAGACCGAGCAATTGCTGAGCGCGGAAAAACGTTTCATGGCCACTGAACGGGCTAAACCCGGAGTACGCGAACTGGCCGAAGGCATACTCGTCAGCGAGTTGCAGAACGGGACGGGTAGCAAGCCAAAAGCCGGTGGCAAAGTCCAGGTTCGCTATGTTGGCAAGTTACCGGATGGCACGGTGTTCGATCAGAACCAGCAAGCACAATGGTTCAATCTGGACAGTGTGATCGAGGGCTGGCAGGTGGCATTGCCACAGATGGCAACCGGGTCGAAGTGGCGGCTGGTGATCCCTTCGGCACAGGCCTATGGTGCCGACGGCGCGGGCGACCTGATTGCGCCCTACACGCCACTGGTGTTTGAAATCGAGCTGCTCGGGGTTGCCGACTGAGGGTCGGCAGCGCCGTCAGGCCTGGACTGTACCTTCTTCGCTGTGTGCGTTATGCAGCACTTCGATCAGGCAGTCTTCGAGTTCGAAACGCTCGTGCAGCAGGCTGCCAAGTTCACTGAGCTTTTTCGAGAAACGCTCGGGATCGTTGCAGTCGCCCTTGTCGCAGTGATCGTTGAAGGCCGACGCGATTTCAGTGGTTGCGTCGATACGTGGGCTGATCTGCTTGGCCAGCTCCAGCCCGCGCGTATCGCCAAAGGCCTTGGCTTCGCTGACCAGTTGCTCGCTCACTTCGAAGTGCCAGGCTGAAACATAGTCAACCAGCACCGCGCAGAAGTCCCGGCTCTTGTCCTTGTCGGCAAAGGCTGGCTTGGCATCGCGCAGCTCGCGGAAAGCCGTCACCAGCTCTGCACGCTCTTCCAACCAGCGGTCAATGAGCTTATGAACCCCACCCCAGCGTTCCTGAGCATTCTGACAACTATCTAGCATGGCGATCTCTTCCCTTCTGGGTAATGCCCCTGCCCCCGCGCCGCAAGTGTGCAGAGCAAAGGTGGAATCAGCAGAGCGGCATCGAGCAGCTGTTTTTTCGGTATGCGTGCAGGGAGATTATTCCCGTGCGCCCTAGCCTTCAAGGTACGCAGACGACAAAGTTCATACAAGTGTTTAATCCGGGCATCCTTTGCCGTCGGTCGCTTGCAAAGCGAAAAAACCCGGGCTCAGCTTTTCGCCGCCCGGTGGAACAGCGGCCCTCCGCGACCCAGCAGGCGAAAGGTAGGCAAAGCTGCCAGAAGAACAAAGGACAACAGGCTCCATTCCGGGATGGTCAGGTCAAGAAAGCTCCAGTTGATCGGCACGCAATCGGGGCTGCCGACAAGCATTGCCTGGATGACCTGAAGCGCGGGCATGCTCTCGATCACGTAGTCAAATGCCGGCTCGCACTCGATGCCTGCCAGGGCCGAATTGCCCTGCAGCCAGACATGCCGAGCCGCGAGGAGCGCCCCACCGGTGGCGAAGAACAACGCCAGCGCGGCATAAATGCGCGTGCCAAGGCGCCCCGGGGCATGCACGACGGCACACAGACAGACCAGGGCAAAGGCTGCCAGGAACAGCCGCTGGCTGTAGCACAACGGGCAAGGCACCAGGCCCATGCCAAACTCCAGATAGTAAGCAGCAGCCTCGACCAGCACCGATGCCAGCAAGGCCGGAAGGAACAGTGAACGCAAGCGGGCCCGTGACATGGCAAGTCCAGAAGCGGGATAGGGAGGCAGCAACGGTAGAGGATAGGCGCTGGGTGTATCAAGGTAAGACGGCAGGGACAAATCGCAGATAACCAAGGGAAGCATCGCGAACGTCGCAAGAAAGATTTACAGGGTTTTGAAGGGGGTATTACCAGTGTACGTAGGAAGTTACCTCAACCCCACAAGCGCGCCCATTACAGCGCGCCCATGGGTACATCAAGCTCGTACTGCCTCCGGTAGAGGTAATGCCAGCAAGCGCTCATCAAGCATGCCCAAGCCCTCCTGAAACAGCTGGTTACTGCGCTCGGTGTCACCCAGGCCTGCGAGCAGGCGTGCCAGCTCGGCGCAGGCTTCGGGATTGCGCTGTACGCGCAAGCTACTTTCCAGGTAATCACGCGCCTTGCCCCACAGACGGTTCTGCAGGCTCAGGCGGCCAAGGGTCAGCAACAAGCTCGGGTCATCCGGGTGAGCCTTGAGCCAGCCTTCGGCAGTTTGCAACTGACGCGCCAGGTCGCTACCCCGCACCAGGCCGTAAAGACGCGCCAAATGACTTTCATACTGACGCTTGAGGGCAGTGCGCAAGGCTTGTTCGGCTTCACTTTCAGCGCCTAGCTGGCGCAACTGCTCAGCATAGGCCGATACCAACTGCGGCTCCTGGCGCTGCGCAGCGGTAAGCTGCTGCCAGGCCCGCTCAAGGGATTGCCGGGCGGTCTGTTCGTCGCCTTCACGGCTGACCGCCAGGCTCAGGTTCTCACCCCAGGCGCGGCGTTCCAGCTCGGCCAGCTCAGGCGCCGGCAGGACCTTGTCCTTGCGTAGCTCGGGCAGCAGGCGAATCAGGGCCGACCAGTCGCCACGTTCGCGGTACAGGCGCTGCAACAGGCGCAACACCTGAACGTTGTGCGGATGGCGCTCCTGCATGGCTTGCAGGGTTACCAGGGCTGCGTCGCTGTCCCCACGGTCCATCTGCAACTGGGCATGGCTCAGGGCAATCGCCAGCTCCGCTTCCGGCTGACGCTCCAGCGCCCGCTCCAGCAGGTTGTCGCGGTCTTCGCTGCGCCCCAGCTCGTTGGCCGCACGGGCGGCTCCGAGGTAGTACAGCAGCGGCTGGCGCTCAGCCTCGGCGGCACGGTGCAGATGGCGCTGAGCACTGGCCCAGCGACCTTCGGCGAGGTCCAGTTGGCCCTGTTCGATCGCCAGTTGCGTACGACGGCTGCGATTACGCCGTGACCAGGGGTTGACCACGCCACCGGAAGTCAGCACCAGGCCGACCAGGTAACGCACCAGCAACACAGCCAGGATGATCCCGGCCAGGGCCGCCAACGCCGCCCACAGGCCAGATTGATAGCGAAAGCTGCCATAGGAAATCAGTACATAGCCGCTGTGCTTGGCAATCGCGATCCCGAGCACGGCGGCAACGGCAATCGCCAGCACCGCCAGCAGGTAGACGCGCTTCATGGCTTGGCCTCCTCGGCCGGCAGGTGCCGACGTTCCAGGTAGGCCTGAACCGCACTGATGCTGTCCGCCAGGTCCGGCACCACCACGGCAACCGGCTGCTCGGCCAGTTCGTTGAGGCTGGCCAGCATGGCCTGGCTCTGCGGGTTGTCCGGATTGAAGTTGGCCAGCAGCACGCTGCGGGCATCATCCAGGGCCTGGGTATAGACCTTGGCTTCACCATTGAGCGCAGCCCACTGGGCTTGTTCGATAGTCAGGCTCAGGGCCAGACGCAGTTGGTTGAGCGACTGCCCGGCCAGCAGTGGGCGAATGTTGTCGTCGGCATCAAAGTCGATCTGGAAATATTTGGACAGCTCAGCCCACCACTGCGACCAGCGACTGGCGCCATCACCGTCGGCGGTCAGCGCGCCCAGGGCATCGGCGTTACTGTTGAACTCCGGAGACTGGGCACTGAGCTGCAGCACTTGCTCGCGTTGGGCTGCCAGCTTGAGGAACAGGCCGGTACGATCGGGCTGCTGGACGCTGTGGAGGGTCGCCAGGCTCTTGGCCAGTTGCTCACGGGCGGCAAAGGAGCCCGGGTCGCTCTGTTCACGGAGGATTTCATCGGCGCCCTTGACCAGTTCACGGGCACTGACGATGTCCTGCAAAGCGGACAGGCGCAAGCTGGCCAGGCGCAGCAGGTGCTCGGCTTCGGCCAGGCGCCAGTCCTTGCGGCTGGCACCGAGGATGGTTTCCAGGCGCTGACTCAAGCGCTGTTGGTCTCCCTGCAACTGGGCAACCAGCCGGCGACGGTCTTCGAGTTCGGACGCCGGCGGCAACACCGCCAACTGTGCGGAAAGCTGCTGTTCACGCTGTTGCAGGGCCCGGGTTTGCTCGCCAAGGGTCTGCAGGCTCTGTGCCTGGCCCTGCTCGCTACCCTGGAGCTGGCGAACCTGCCATACCCCCCATCCACCCACTGCGACACCTGCCGCGCCCAGCAACAAGGCCAGGATTGCCAGACCATTGCCGGACCGCTTGGCAGGTTCGACGGGGGTTTGTGCAGGCGCCTCTGGGGCCTTCAGTTCATCGTTGGGCAAGACAGTTTCGCTCACGTATCCATCCTTTGCTTTGCGGCACGTCGCAATGAGCTTAGCGCCTTAGGGGGCTGGTGCAGGAGTTTCCTGCAATGTTGCCAGCAAAGCCGTGGCACTGGCACCACGGCAATCCACTACATTCTGTGCGCCACTGGCGCGGGCAAGTTCCGCCACCCGCGGGCTGGGCACGAACAATGGCAGTTGCGCCAGCCGTGGCCAGTCTTCACCGGCCAGTTGGCGCAGGTGTTCAAAACCCTGCCCACTGCTGACCACCAGGCCGTTCAGGCGTTCCCCGGCAATACACCGGGCCAGGGTGGCCTCAGGGTAATGCGGCAGGCAGCGGCGATACAACTCGAGGTAATCGACCTGCGCCCCCAATGCGGCCAGACGCTCAGCGAGCAGTTCGCGACCGCCTTCGCCGCGGATGATCAGCACCCGTGGCTGCGGCCGCTTGAGCGCCTTGGTCAAGGCCGACAGTTGCAGCAGCGCTTCGCTGTCGTCGCCTTGAGGAGGGAAACTGACGTTGAGGCCATGGTCGCCAAGAATCTGCGCGGTGGCGGCGCCGACGGTAAACCAGGCTTGCTCCGGTGGCTGCGGCCAGTGCGCCTTCAGCTGTTCAACGGCAAGGCGTGCAGCCGGCTTGCTGACGACGATGATCGCGCAGTACTGATCGAGCGCTTGCACCTGGCGCATTTGCTCTGGCAGCAGCGTCAGCGGTTCGATCTCCAGCAACGGCAGGCTGCTGCTGCACACACCTTGGTCGGCAAGCGCGCGGGCCAGCGCGCTGCACTCTTCTGCCGGCCGGGTCAGCAGCAGGCGCCAGCGGCTCACGGGTGCCCGGCCTCGCCGTACACTGCCTTGAGGATATCTTCGGCGCCTTGCCCGAGCAGGTCTTCAGCGACCTGGATGCCCAGTGCTTCGGCATCCTTGCGCGAAGCGCGCGCCTGGGCGGTGAGCAGCTTGCCGCCAGCCGGCTCGCCGACCAGGCCGCGCAGCCACAGTTGCTCGCCTTCAAGCACCGCGTAGCAGGCAATCGGCACCTGGCAGCCGCCATTGAGGTGCTTGTTCAGCGCACGCTCGGCAGTGACCCGGTCGGCTGTGTCAGTGTGATGCAGTGGCGCCAGCAACGCGTGGATCTGGCTGTCGGCACTGCGGCACTCGATACCCACCGCACCCTGGCCGCCCGCAGGCAGGCTGTCGTCGACGCTGATGCTTGCGGTGATACGGTCTTCGAAACCCAGGCGAATCAGGCCTGCGGCGGCAAGGATGATGGCGTCGTACTCGCCGGCGTCGAGCTTGGCCAGGCGGGTGTTGACGTTGCCACGCAGAAAGCGGATTTCAAGGTCCGGGCGGCGGGTCAGCAATTGCGCCTGACGGCGTAGGCTGGAGGTGCCGACAACGCTGCCGGCCGGCAGTGCCTCGAGGCTTTTGAAGGTGTTGGAGACAAAGGCGTCGCGCGGATCTTCACGCTCACAGATACAAAACAGGCCCAGGCCTTCAGGGAAGTCCATGGGCACGTCTTTCATCGAGTGCACGGCGATGTCGGCTTCATTCTCCAGCAGCGCGGTTTCCAGCTCCTTGACGAACAGGCCCTTGCCGCCGATTTTCGATAGCGGCGAGTCGAGCAGCTTGTCGCCACGGCTGACCATCGGCACCAGGGTCACGACCAGGCCAGGATGAGCCTGTTCAAGACGGGCTTTGACGTATTCGGCCTGCCACAGGGCAAGGGCACTTTTGCGGGTGGCAATGCGGATTTCGCGAGTGGACATGGAACGATCCGTACGAGATAGATTCGCCCGATGATAACAGCTCAGTCCAGACCGCTAGCAGATCTAAATCATGGAACACGCCGACCCTCCCTGGCCGTCGTCTGCTCCACCGTTACCGTCCTTACAGTTGCTGCATCATTTTGCGCACGCCCGCCACATGCCGGCGGCTGACGATCAGGGCATCGCCATTGAGGCCTTTGAGAAACAGCTGAAAATGCCCCAGTGGCGTGCGCTGCAGGCGTTCGATGCGGTTGCGGGCGACCAGGGCATTGCGGTGAATGCGCACGAACCGCTCGCCAAACTCGTCTTCCAGGGCCTTGAGCGGCTCATCGAGCAGCACTTCGCCATGTTCATGGCGCAAGGTCACGTATTTGTGATCTGCGATGAAATAGATTACCTGGTCGAGGGGAATCAGCTCGATGCCCTTGCGGGTACGGGCACTGATGTGGCTGCGCGGGCCACTGCCGCTTTCCGCCGCCGGACGGGTCAGCGCCGCCAGTTGCACGCGGTTGGGGCGCTCGGCCTTGCGCAAGGCTTCGCGCAGGGTGTCGGCTTGCACCGGTTTGAGCACATAGCCCAGGGTGCTGTCTTTGAACGACTCTACGGTGAACTCCTCGTCACCGGTGCAAAACACCACCGCAGGCGGTGCTTCGCGCTCGCACAGCCGGGCAGCAACCTGCAGGCCGTCAAGCCCTGGCATGCGAATGTCGAGCAGGACCACCTCAGGCTTGAGGCTGTCAATCAGGGCCAGGGCCTCGTCGCCATTGGTGGCGCTGGGCTCCAGCACGGTATAGCCCTCCAGTTCGCCGAGCAGTCGGCTCAGGCGTTCCCGGGCTTGGGGTTCGTCATCAACGATCAGGACATTCATATTGCGCTGGATTCCTGCGTGAGTCTCGCACAAGGATAGCGTAGACAGGTGAGGTGACGACCGTCACGGCGATCCACGCTCAGACTCGCACGATGGCTAAAGATTCACTGGTCCGGCAGGAAACATGCCGAGCCTCTGTCCAACTGTAGACGGTTGCCGCAACACTGCCGTTCAATCGATAAATATCCTGTTGCACACGCGCTGTCGCGGGCCTGTACTGCGACATAAACCCGCATTTGCCCCGACCGCCGCACTCCGGCAGGGCCGTCAATCCTGCTATGATCGACGCCACTTTTTCCGTTCACGCCTTCAACGAGTGAATCCATGAGCACCGACAAGACCAATCAGTCCTGGGGCGGCCGCTTCAGTGAGCCCGTCGACGCCTTCGTCGCCCGTTTCACCGCCTCCGTCAATTTCGACCAGCGCCTGTACCGCCACGACATCATGGGTTCGATCGCCCACGCCAGCATGCTGGCCAAGGTCGGCGTACTTACTGACGCCGAGCGCGATACCATCGTCGATGGCCTGAAGACCATCCAGGGCGAAATCGAGGCCGGCAACTTCGACTGGCGCATCGACCTTGAAGACGTGCACATGAACATCGAGGCGCGCCTCACCGACCGCATCGGCATCACCGGCAAGAAGCTGCACACCGGCCGTAGCCGCAACGACCAGGTCGCTACCGACATCCGCCTGTGGTTGCGTGACGAGATCGACCTGATCCTCGCCGAAATCACCCGCCTGCAACAGGGCCTGCTGGAGCAGGCCGAGCGCGAAGCCGAGACCGTCATGCCTGGCTTCACCCACCTGCAGACCGCCCAGCCAGTGACCTTTGGTCATCACCTATTGGCCTGGTTCGAAATGCTCAGCCGCGACTACGAGCGCCTGGTCGACTGCCGCAAGCGCACCAACCGCATGCCCCTGGGCAGCGCCGCGCTGGCCGGCACCACCTACCCGATCGACCGCGAACTGACCTGCCAATTGCTGGGCTTTGAAGCCGTGGCCGGCAACTCGCTCGACGGCGTCTCCGATCGCGACTTCGCCATCGAGTTCTGCGCCGCCGCCAGCGTGGCGATGATGCACCTGTCGCGCTTCTCCGAAGAGCTGGTGCTGTGGACCAGCGCCCAGTTCCAGTTCATTGACCTGCCTGATCGTTTCTGCACCGGCAGCTCGATCATGCCGCAAAAGAAAAACCCGGACGTCCCCGAGCTGGTGCGTGGCAAGACCGGCCGCGTGTTTGGCGCCCTGACCGGCCTGCTGACCCTGATGAAAGGCCAGCCGCTGGCCTACAACAAGGACAACCAGGAAGACAAGGAGCCGCTGTTCGACGCCGCCGATACCCTGCGCGACTCGCTGCGTGCCTTTGCCGACATGATCCCGGCGATCAAGCCTCGCCACGCGATCATGCGCGAAGCGGCCCTGCGCGGCTTCAGCACCGCCACTGACCTGGCCGACTACCTGGTGCGCCGTGGCCTGCCATTTCGTGATTGCCACGAAATCGTCGGCCATGCGGTGAAGTACGGTGTCGATACCGGCAAGGACCTGGCCGAGATGAGCCTGGACGAACTGCGCCAGTTCAGCGACCAGATCGAACAGGACGTGTTCGCCGTGCTGACCCTCGAAGGCTCGGTCAACGCCCGTGATCACATCGGCGGTACTGCCCCGGCCCAGGTACGCGCAGCCGTAGCCCGCGGCAAGGCACTGCTCGCCGCGCGCTAGGCCCGTCGCGAGCTGCTACCCAGCCATTTCTGACTGGGCGGCAGCCCGCAGTCGCTGCATAAAAGCCGGGATGTCGGCTTTCTTATCTGCCGCCACCTTCTGCACATTGGAATTTTCTGCCAGACGCTCAAGCAACGCTCGGGCACCTGGCAGCGGCTTCAAGTAATCAATATCAAACAGTTGCTTGCCTACCTGACACGCCAGGTCAACGCTATACAGAAAGTACAGATCAGCCAGGGTAAGACGCTCCCCAGCCAAGTAAGGCATAAAGCGCCCACGCTGGGCCAGGGCGACAAAGCCCTTATCCAGGTCACGCCGTGCCTTGGCCTTCAACGCCTCGGGCGTAGGCCGACCGCCAAAGAACACTTCAACATAGCAGTATCGGGCGGGTAGCTCGATGTACAGCTCGATTTCCTTGGCCAGCGCCCGCACCTGCGCACGATGGAAAGGGTCGGTCGGCAGTAACGCAATCTCAGGGCATACCTCTTCGAGGTAATCGAGAATGGCGTCGGTCTCGCTAATGAAGCCCTGCTCCACCTCCAGCACAGGTACCTTGCCACGCGGACTGAGCGCCAACACTTGGGGGCTCTGGCAGCCATGTAGCAGTACCTCTTCGAACGGCAAGCGCTTTTCCAGCAGCGCCAGTTTGACCATGTTGTAGTAGTTACTTGCAGAGAATCCGTGGAGTCGGAACATAGGGGCCTCCAAGCCAGGGTGTTCTCTGCATACTGCGAACGATGCACGCCACGCAACCACCAGACAAACCCTAAAAGCTTGTAAGGTTTTTCCGACACCGCTTCACCGAACGCCGATCAGCGCTTGCCCGAGCGCACCATCTCCAGAAAGGCAGGCATCTGCGCCTCCTTGTCAGCTGCAATCTTCTGCACGTTCGGATTGCTCTTGAAGCGCTCCAGCAGCTCACGCGCTTGCGGGAAGTCTTCCAGTACATCGATATCCAGTACTTTCTTGCCCACGGCATAAGCCAGGTCGATGCTGAAGCAGAACAGCATATCGGCAATGGTCAGGCTGTCGCCGGCCACATAAGGGCTGAATTTGCCATTGCGCTTGAGGGTGGCGATCCCGGCCAGCAGTTCATCCTTGGCCTTGGCCTTGATGGCTTCGTCCACCGGCATGCCGAAGAACGCTTGCGGGTAGCAGGCGCGGGCAGGCAGCTCGATGTACAGCTCGATCTCCTTGGCCAGCTCGTGAACCTTGGCCTGGGCAAACACCCCCTCCGGCAGCAGTGCCTTGCCCGCCTGGGTTTGCTCGATGTAGTCGAGAATCAGGCTGGTTTCACTAAGAAAACCATGCTCGGTCTCCAGCACCGGTACCTTGCCGCGTGGGCTGACTTTCAGCGCTTCGGGGCCCTGGCCGCCGAAAAACAGCACCTCTTCAAACGGCACGCCCTTCTCCAGCAGCGCCAGTTTGACCATGTTGTAGTAGTTGCTGACCGCAAATCCGTGAAGCTTGAGCATGAAACAGCCTCCAGGCCGTTAAGGGGTTGGCCCGGTTGTTATAGACCCAAGTACCGGGTACTGACCAGCATCATGGAGTTTGTCGATAACACGGCATCGGCCCCCGGCTCATGGCAAACTGGACACCCCCACAGAGGAAGCGCCCATGAGCGAACCAACCGATATCGACAACAACGAAGAAGAGTTCGCCGAGTCGACCCTGATCGAAGCGATCGAAAACCAGATCGAAAGCGACAACCCACCAGCGGCCAAAGCCACGTTCAACAAGCTGACCCTGGTGGGTTACGAGCGTGACGACATCCTCAACCTGATGGCCCATGTACTGGCCTTTGAGATTGACGCGATGCTCGAAGACGACCGCGCGTTCAATACCCAATGGTATGAAACCGCCTTGCGCGCCCTGCCCGAGCTGCCGCCGGAAAAGGTCTGAAGCAAAGCAGGGTTTCCCTGACTACACTGCAAAACCAGGCACCGGCGACGGTGCTGCCCTCCTTGTCTGGAAGTCGGAGTCTCTATGTCGTTTACCCCCGAACTGATTGCCGAGCTGGAAGTCCTTGCCTTGTTCAACCTGGATAGCAGCCAGGAAGGCATCAAGGTGCACAACACTGCCTCCAAGGAGGTTATCGCTGCCGCGCAGCGCCTGTACGCTAAAAAGCTGACCGACCAGCCCGATGGCGGCTACCTGACCCAACTGGGACATGATGCCGCCGAAAACGTGCAGCAGCTGCTGACCATCCTGAAAGTCGCTCAACCTGCCTGATAACAGCAATCGCGGGGCAAGCCCGCTCCTACCGACCGGGTGGGAGCGGGCTTGCCCCGCGATGCGTTCAGCGCTAATAAAATGGCGTCATAAATCCAAATACCCCTTAAACTCGCCATTGCTCCCCAGACGGCCGGTTTTAGCTCGCCATGAACCACCCCCACGAAATTCGTCCCGACCTCGACCAGGGCATTGACCGCAAAGTGCTCAGCCAGCTGCGCCAACGTTTCCTGACACTCAACCAGGGGCGCCTGGGGCGCGCCATGGACGGGCTATCAAGCCGTCAACAGCAAGTGATGGCCTTGCTGCCGCTGTTTTTCCACGTCAATCATCCGCTGCTGCCCGGCTATGTCTCCGGCAATACACCAGCGGGCGTAGCTAATTTCGAGCCCGATAGCCACGTGCTGGCCGAAGCCCAGCGCCTGACCCGTTCGTTTGCCTACAAAGCCCGGCGTGGCAACCCACCGCAGCCGATTCACGGCCTGTACCTGATGGGTAGCCTCGGCACCCTGGCCCAGGCCGAGCAAAGCGATATGGATGTCTGGGTCTGCCACGCCGCGGACCTGAGCGAAAGTGAACTGGCAGAGCTGCGCAAGAAATGCCTGCTGCTGGAAGCCTGGGCCGCCAGCCAGGGCGCCGAAGCTCATCTGTTTCTGATCGAACCACAAAGCTTCGTGCAGGGTGAACGCGACGGCCAGCTCAGCTCCGATGACTGCGGCACCACTCAGCACTACTTGCTGCTCGATGAGTTCTACCGCACCGCCATCTGGCTGGCCGGGCGCACACCCCTGTGGTGGCTGGTGCCGGTGTACGAAGAGCCCCGGTACCGGGAATACACCCAAACGCTGCTGTCCAAGCGTTTCGTGCGCGGCGAAGACAACCTCGACCTTGGCCACCTGGCGCATATCCCCCCTGGCGAGTTTGTCGGCGCCGGGCTCTGGCAGTTGTACAAGGGCATCGAGTCACCCTACAAGTCGGTGCTCAAGCTACTGCTGACCGAGGTCTATGCCAGTGAACACCCGCAGGTGCAGTGCCTGAGCCTGCAGTTCAAGCAGGCGGTGTTTGCCAACCGCCTGGACCTTAACGAGCTCGATCCTTACATGATGGTCTATCGGCGTATCGAGCAGTACCTGCAAGGCCGTGGCGAACACCAGCGGCTGGAGTTGGTGCGGCGCAGCCTATACCTGAAAGTGAACAAAAAGCTCAGCGGCCTGGCCCGCCAGCGCAGCAGCAGTTGGCAACGCGACCTGCTGCAGCGCCTGAGCCGGGAGTGGGGCTGGGACGAGCGCCAACTGGCGCTGCTCGACAGCCGCAGTCAGTGGAAGGTCCGCCAGGTCGCGCTTGAGCGCCGCGAGCTGGTAGCGGAGCTGAACTACAGTTACCGCTTCCTCTGCCAGTTTGCCCGCAGCCAGAACGCCACCAGCCGCATCGACCAACGCGACCTCAGCGTGCTTGGCCGACGCCTGTACGCCGCCTTCGAACGACGCGCCGGCAAGGTCGAGTTCATCAATCCGGGGATTGCCCCGGATCTGGCCGAAGACACCCTGACCCTGGTCCAGTCGCCTAACCGCAAGGATCCCGGGCAAACCCACTGGGGCCTGTACAACGGTAACCTGGGAGCGCACGAGTGGGAGCATTTCGCCCCGATCAAGCGCTGCCGGGAACTGCTCGAACTGCTGACCTGGGCCCACCGCAATGGCGTGATCGACAGCAGCACGCGCCTGGCCCTGCATCCGGGCAGCAGCGACTTGAGCGAGTACGAACTGTTCAACCTGCTTGGCAGCCTGCAACAGAGCGTTGCCCTGCCCTTGTCGGTGGTCAGCGAACAGCGCCTGCTGCAGCCGAGCGTGGCAGACGAGGCCCTGTTGCTGGTCAATGTCGGCGTCGACCCGCTGCAACACCATCGCGACCTGAACATCCTGATGACCACCGAGCGCACCGACTCCCTGAGCTATGCCGGGGTGCGGGAAAACCTGGTATTGACTCTCGACCAGGTCACGCTCAATAGCTGGAACGAGGTCCAGGTGCATCGCTACGATGGCGAACATGCCCTGCTGCGCTGCCTGCGCGATTACCTCAATAGCCACGGCACTGGCCACACGCCCAGGCTGCGGGTGCGCTGCTTCTGCCACAACCGTGCCCAGGCCATCGCCGTGCGGGTCGAAGAGGTGTTCGCTACCACCCAGGCGCTGCTGGCGCAGAACCTCAACCACCGTTACTTGTTGCAGGTTGAGCAACACACCCATGTGCTGGAACTGCAGGCCGGCGCCGTGAACCTGGTTACCCTCGACGATCAGGAAGCGATGCTGCGCTACCTCGGTGAAGAACGCAGCGATTACAGCCCTCTGCACCTGGACGCCAACGCCCTGCAGGAGCTGGACCTGGCCCAGGTACTGCCCCTGGGCCAACCGCAATGCATCCAGCTGTTCTATCGAATGCAGGACGCCTGGGCGGACGTTTACGTGCTGGATGAGCACAACGCGTTCTGGCAACAACGCCTGCCGTTCCACGACGAAAGCAGCCTGTTGCTGCCGTTGCAGCGCTTTTTGCAATCGATGGTGTTTCGCCGCGAAGCGCGCCTGCCGCTGGACAGCCTGCAGGCCCAGGGATCACTGGATATTCTTTATTACCAATTGTTGCCCTCAGGCCCTGGCAAGGTCCGTCAGGTGGAAACCCGCCAGGTCGAGGTCAGGGCCATCGACCGACCGTACTACGAAGTGCAGGCGATTTTGCAGGCAGGCGCCAGCGACGACGTACAAGTGACGCTGTACTGCAATCAGCGCGAGTTTTCCCAGCTTGAGCATGGCGACCAGCTGTATGCGGTGGTCGCCCGCGAGATCATCGAGCAGCGCCGTGAGGCCGAACGCTACCGCTGCTACATCACCGACCTGGACCTGTCCGGCCTGCTGGCCGACGGCCTGGGCTCGAGCATCCTCTACCTGCGTTACAAGGGCGAACTGGAGCGGGCGCTCAACGAGGCCCTGGCGCAGGTTTGAGGCTCAGAGGTCGAAGTCGCCTGCCGCTTCCGGCTGGTATTCGACTTCGAGCAGTTTCAGCTTGAGGGTCTTGCCGCCCGGGGCCGGCCAGTCGATCTGCTCGCCTACCGAAAGGCCCAGCAGCGCGCTGCCGATCGGCGCAAGGATGGAGATCTTGCCTGCATCAGCGTTGGCATCTTTGGGATAGACCAGGGTCAGGTGGTAGTCCTTGCCACTGGCTTCTTCGCGGCAATGAACCCGGGAGTTCATGGTCACGACACCGGCCGGAACTTCCTCGTGACTGACCTGTTCGGCGCGGTCCAGCTCGTCCTGCAGGGCGAGCACACCCGGCGAATCCTGCGTCTTCTCGTCGAGGCTGTCGATCAGCCGCTCCAGACGTTGTACGTCCAATCGGGTGACGATAATGGAAGGCTTGGTGCTCATGATCCGGTCAGACTCCTTTTTCTGGGCGATATAAAGCAAAACCCCGCCCAAGGGCGGGGTTTGCAGGCATTCGGCTCAGCCGAAACAGCTTTGACACTACCACAGCCAAGTAAATACACAATACCCGCAGGGTCTATGCCAACCCGGCCAGCTGTCGTCGCGCCAGCGCCTCGCGGCAGATCTGCCGGCGCTGCTCATCGTCAGCCGCGCGCCACTGGCGAATGTCCTCGACATGGCGGTAACAGCCAATGCAGACCTTGTGCTCATCCAGCCGGCAGGTGCTGATGCAGGGCGACGGCACTGCCGGGCTGACATTGCTGTAGAGCGGCTTGGCCGGCTTGGCTGGGCTGCTCATCAGATTTCGTCGAAATCGAGCTTTTCACCGACCCGCTCCCAGACGATGCGCTCGAGCATCTCACCCAGCAGTTCTTCGGTTTTTTCGCAGGTCCACTTGCCGTTCTGCTCGTCGTAGTCGAAGTGAAAGCCACCGGACTTGTCGGCCAGCCACAGCTGACGCAGCGGCTCCTGACGGCTGAAGATCAGCTGGCTGCCGTTGTCGAACTTGATGGTCAGGACCCCTGCCGAGTTCTCCATGTCCAGGTCCAGGTCAGTCTCGTCGAACAGGTCTTCCAGGGCCTGTTGGGTCGCGTCGACCAGGTCGTGAAAACGCGCTTCGGTCAAACTCATTGCAAGAACCTCAAAAATGTCTGCACACACGCAAGCCGGGCAAGATACGAGCGCGGCGCGCCGAATGCAAAGGATACCGACCTGCGTCATCAGGCGCAGCCACCCCCCCGCCCGACGGCGGGCTGCCCACATAGGCAAGGGGCCGGGCGCTCGGTATACTCGGGCGCAATACTGCTTATTACAAAGGATTACGCCATGAAGCGCCTGATCTCCACCCTCGCGGCGCTCGTCGCGGTTGCCTGCCTCGTTTCCGCCTGCGGCCAGAAAGGCCCGCTGTACCTGCCTGACGACAGCAAAGACGGTAAAAAGTCGCAATCGCACCAGCACCAGTAAGGGTAACCCATGGACGCTTTCAACTACCGCGACGGCGAGCTGTTCGCGGAAGGCGTGGCCCTGTCGGCCATCGCCGAACGTTTCGGCACGCCGACCTACGTTTACTCGCGCGCCCACATCGAGGCCCAGTACCGCAGCTATGCCGATGCCCTGGAGGGTGTTTCGCACCTGGTGTGCTTCGCCGTCAAGGCCAACTCCAACCTCGGTGTGCTGAACCTGCTGGCCCGCTTGGGCGCAGGTTTCGACATCGTCTCCGGCGGTGAGCTGGAGCGTGTGCTGGCCGCGGGTGGACGCGCCGACCGCGTGGTGTTCTCTGGCGTCGGCAAGACCCGCGAAGACATGCGCCGCGCCCTGGAAGTCGGCGTGCACTGCTTCAACGTCGAATCCACTGACGAGCTCGAACGCCTGCAGGTCGTGGCTGCCGAAATGGGCGTTCGCGCGCCGGTTTCGCTGCGGGTCAACCCGGATGTCGATGCCGGTACCCACCCGTATATCTCCACGGGCCTGAAAGAAAACAAGTTCGGTATCGCCATCGCCGATGCCGAAGAGGTGTACATCCGCGCCGCGCAGTTGCCGAACCTGGAAGTGGTCGGTGTCGACTGCCATATCGGCTCGCAACTGACCACCCTGGACCCCTTCCTCGATGCCCTCGACCGCCTGCTGGCGCTGGTCGACCGCCTCGGCGACTGCGGCATCCTCCTGCGCCACCTGGACCTGGGTGGCGGCGTCGGCGTGCGCTATCGCGACGAAGAGCCGCCGCTGGCTGCCGACTACATCAAAGCCATCCGCGAGCGCGTCGGTGATCGCGACCTGGCCCTGGTGTTCGAGCCGGGCCGCTACATCGTTGCCAACGCCGGCGTGCTGCTGACCCAGGTCGAGTACCTCAAGCACACCGAGTACAAGGACTTCGCCATCGTCGATGCGGCGATGAACGACCTGATCCGCCCGGCCCTGTACCAGGCCTGGATGAACGTCACCGCGGTACAGCCGCGTGCCGGTGAAGGCCGTACCTACGACATCGTCGGGCCGATCTGCGAAACCGGCGACTTCCTCGCCAAGGAGCGGACCCTGAACCTGGCCGAAGGCGACTTGTTGGCGGTGCATTCCGCGGGCGCCTATGGTTTTGTCATGAGTTCGAACTACAACACCCGTGGTCGTTGTGCCGAAGTACTGGTCGATGGTGACCAGGCCTTCGAAGTGCGTCGTCGCGAAACCGTGGCCGAGTTGTTCGCCGGCGAAAGCCTGCTGCCGGAGTAAACCCATGCTGCTGCGTTTTACCAAGATGCATGGGCTGGGCAACGACTTCATGGTCCTCGACCTGGTCAGCCAGCATGCGCACATTCTGCCCAAGCACGCCAAGCAATGGGGTGATCGCCACACAGGTGTCGGCTTTGACCAGTTGCTGATCGTCGAGGCACCGAGCAATCCGGAAGTGGATTTCCGCTACCGGATCTTCAATGCCGACGGCTCCGAGGTCGAACAGTGCGGCAACGGCGCACGCTGCTTCGCGCGTTTCGTACTGGACAAACGCCTGACTGCGAAAAAACGCATCCGCGTCGAAACCAAGGGCGGCATCATCGAGCTGGACGTGCGCAACGACGGGCAGATCAGCGTCGACATGGGCCCGCCGCGGCTAGCGCCTGAGCAGATTCCGTTCGACGCACCGACCCAGGCCCTGAGCTACCCGCTCGAGGTTGCCGGACGCTCGGTGGAACTGGCTGCGGTGTCCATGGGCAACCCCCACGCAGTGCTGCGCGTCACCGACATCAATGCCGCCCCGGTGCACGAACTGGGCCCGCAGATCGAACATCACCCGCGCTTCGCGCAGCGGGTCAATGTCGGTTTCATCCAGGTCATCGACCGTCACCGTGCGCAACTGCGGGTGTGGGAACGTGGTGCGGGCGAAACCCAGGCCTGTGGTACCGGGGCCTGCGCTGCGGCCGTGGCCGCGATCAGCCAGGGCTGGATGGACTCGCCATTGTTGATCGACCTGCCGGGTGGGCGCCTGTCCATCGAATGGGCAGGCCCGGGCACCCCGGTGCTGATGACCGGCCCCGCCGTACGCGTGTTTGAAGGACAGGTTCGTCTATGAGTGAGTGCCAGCCATGACCGATCAGCCCCAGGCCCCCGCCGAACAGCCCAACGACCTTAGCGCCGAGGGCTCGACGCCCACCCTCGGGGCTGAGGCCGTGGTTGCCTACCTGCGCGACAACCCGACGTTTTTCGCTGAGCACGACGAGTTGCTCAGCGAGCTGCACATCCCCCATCAGCGTGGCGATAGCGTGTCGCTGGTGGAACGTCAGCTCAAGCTGCTGCGCGACCGCAACATCGAAATGCGCCACCGCCTTTCGCAACTGATGGACGTGGCCCGCGACAACGATCGGCTGTTCGACAAGACCCGTCGGTTGATCCTTGACCTGCTCGATGCCGACAGCCTGGAAAGCGTGGTCATGGCGGTCGAAGACAGCTTGCGCCAGGAGTTCAAGGTGCCCTTTGTCAGCCTGATCCTGTTCGGTGAAACCGCCGCACCGGTCGGCCGCTGGGTCAACAGCTCTGACGCCCAGCAAGCCATTGGTGGCCTGTTGTGTGCCGGCAAGACCGTCAGCGGCAACCTGCGCGACCATGAGCTGGACTTCCTGTTCGGCGAAGAGCAGCGCAAGGAAGTCGGCTCCAGCGCCGTCGCCACCCTCAACCATCAAGGCCTGCATGGCGTGCTGGCCATCGCCAGCCGCGATCCGCAGCACTACAAGAGTACGGTCGGCACCCTGTTCCTGAGCTACATCGCCGAAGTGCTGGGCCGGGTCGTCCCGCGCCATACCCAGACCCTGCGTCCGGTGCGCTGATGGAACGCCAGCTGGAGGCCTTTTGCGCACACCTGCGCAACGAGCGCCAGGTGTCCGAACACACCCAGCTGGCCTATCGACGCGACCTTGCGAGCGTCCTGGCGTTCTGCGCCAAGAACGGCATCGACAGCTGGAACGCCCTGCAGATCCAGCACCTGCGCCAACTGATCGCCCGTCAGCATCACCAGGGCCAGTCTTCACGCAGCCTCGCCCGCCTGCTCTCGGCGGTGCGTGGTTTCTACCGTTACCTCAACCGCGAAGGCCACTGCAGTCACGATCCGGCCAACGGCCTGTCGGCGCCCAAAGGCGAGCGGCGCCTGCCCAAGACCCTTGATACCGACCGCGCCCTGCAGTTGCTTGAAGGCGCGGTTGAAGACGAGTTTCTGGCCCGCCGCGACCAGGCCATGCTCGAGCTGTTCTACTCTTCCGGCCTGCGCCTGTCGGAGTTGACCAGCCTCAACCTCGAGCAACTCGACCTGCCTGCGGGCCTGGTGCAGGTGCACGGCAAGGGCAGCAAGACCCGCGTGCTGCCTGTCGGCCGCAAGGCCCGCGAAGCGCTGGAACAATGGCTGCCTCTGCGCGCTGGCAGTGGCCCGCAGGACGGCGCCGTGTTCGTCAGCCAGCAAGGCCGGCGGCTTGGCCCACGGGCCATTCAGCTGCGGGTACAGGCCGCTGGCGCCCGCGAGCTGGGCCAGAACCTGCACCCGCACATGTTGCGACACTCCTTCGCCAGCCACCTGCTTGAATCGTCCCAGGACTTGCGCGCGGTGCAAGAGATGCTCGGTCACGCCGACATCGCCACCACGCAGATCTACACTCACCTGGACTTCCAGCACCTGGCCGCCGTTTATGACAGCGCCCATCCCCGGGCCAAACGCAGTAAGGGCAGTGACTCATGAGCATCAAGCTGATCACCTTCGACCTCGATGACACCCTGTGGGACACCGCGCCGGTGATCGTCAGCGCCGAGACCACCCTGCGCGACTGGCTGGCGGCCAATGCGCCAAGCCTGGGCGCGGTACCGGTGGAGCACCTGTACGCCATCCGCGAGCGCCTGGTGCAAGCAGAGCCGGGGCTCAAGCACCGCATCAGCGCTCTGCGCCGCCGCGTGCTGTTCCATGCCCTGGAAGAGGTCGGTTACAGCGAGAACAAAGCCCGCGAGCTTGCCAACGAAGGCTTCGAAGTGTTCCTCCACGCCCGCCATCAGATCGACATCTTCCCCGAGGTGCAGCCGGTGCTGGAGATCCTCCGCCACAGCTACACCCTGGGCGTGGTTACCAATGGCAACGCCGATGTGCGTCGCCTGGGCCTGGCCGATTACTTCAAATTCGCCCTGTGCGCCGAAGACTTAGGCGTCGGCAAACCCGACCCACAGCCCTTCCTCGAAGCCCTGCGTCAGGGCGAAGTAGAGGCAGGTGCGGCGGTGCATATCGGCGACCACCCTGGCGATGACATCGCAGGCGCCCAGCGCGCCGGCCTGCGGGCGATCTGGTTCAACCCCCAGGGCAAGGCCTGGGAAGCCGACAGCCGCCCTGACGCGGAGATCCAGCGCCTGTCGCAACTGCCCGAACTGCTTAACAGCTGGCGTTGAACCGCAGGCACAAAAAAGCCCGCAGCGACGGCGGGCTTTCTTGCTGACGGGACCACTCAGATAGGGCGGCTACCGTACTTGTTGTCCGGCTTCTTGGGCGGATCGGCGACCACGTTGGCCTCCACTTCCTGCACCTTGCCACCACGGGAGAGGAACTCTTCCATGGCCTTGGCCAGGGCATCACGCTCTTTTTGCTTGGCTTCCATGCTCGGCATGTCGTCTACCGAGACTGCCGCAGACTTCGACTTGCCTTTGGCTGCGGGAGCCGGGCTGTCGTCGCCACTGTCATCGGCCGCATCATCGGCCGCAGCTTCGAGGCCTTCATCGCCTTCGTCTTCATCGCCTACTTCGAGGTCGTCATTTTCCAGATCGTCGTCGCTCATGTTCTACCTCATGACTTGCGAAAAGCAGATTAGTTATAGTCCAGCAACGTCGAAAATCGACAGCTGCCAGAAAAAATTCAAGGACCGCAGTCTGGCTGCGGGCCGTGGTTGCGCCACAACGAATGGCGAGAACCGGGCAAACCCCACGTCACGGGCGAGGTCTGTACAAATAAAGAGCGGTCGGCACTCTCTCGCCGACATACCCCGCTGTGATCGACTCGCTTATTGGCAAGCCTAGCAAAGGGTATGGAAGTTTGCGGACTGCTCGTCAGCACCCTTCGGCGCGCATTCTAGCGTGCTCAGAGAAAAAGCAAAGTGCCTAAATTTCACTGAGCGTTGTAAGTTTTCTACCTACATCGCACGCAGCCGTCGAAGCTCGCGTGGAAACCGTTTGCGCTTGAACGAACGAACAAAATCCGGGCAAAAAAATGCCCGGCAAGCCGGGCAAGTTTTTTCAGCCGCCGTTACAGGTTGTAACCACGCTCGTTGTGTTGCGCCAGGTCGAGACCGACCGACTCTTCTTCTTCGTTGACCCGCAGGCCCATGACCAGATCCAGCACCTTGAGAATCACATAGGTGACGATCGCGGTGTAGATCACGGTAAAACCGACGCCCTTGGCCTGAATCCAGACTTGTGCGCCGATGTCTTCAACGGTGCCGAAGCCGCCCAAAGCCGGAGCCGCGAACACACCAGTAAGGATTGCCCCGACGATACCGCCGATGCCATGCACGCCAAAGGCATCCAGGGAGTCGTCATAGCCGAGCTTGCGCTTGAGGCTGGTGGCGCAGAAGTAGCAGATCACGCCGGCCACCAGGCCAATCACCAGGGCGCCCATCGGCCCGACGGTACCTGCAGCCGGGGTGATAGCCACAAGGCCTGCAACCACGCCCGAGGCGATACCCAGTGCGCTTGGCTTGCCGTGGGTCAGCCACTCGGCAAACATCCAGCCCAGGGCCGCTGCGGCGGTGGCGATCTGAGTCACCAGCATGGCCATGCCGGCGGTGCCATTGGCAGCAGCAGCAGAACCTGCGTTGAAGCCGAACCAGCCGATCCACAGCATCGCCGCGCCGATCAGGGTGTAACCGAGGTTGTGCGGCGCCATCGGCGTGGTCGGGAAGCCTTTGCGCTTGCCCAGCACCAGGCAGGCGACCAGGCCGGCGATACCGGCGTTGATGTGCACCACGGTGCCACCGGCGAAGTCGAGCACGCCCCAGTCCCACATCAGGCCGCCATTGCCGCTCCAGACCATGTGGGCGATGGGCGCATAGACCAGGGTGAACCAGATGGCCATGAAGATCAGCATCGCCGAGAACTTCATGCGCTCGGCAAAGGCACCGACGATCAGCGCCGGGGTGATGATCGCGAAGGTCATCTGGAAGGTGATGAACACCGCTTCAGGGAACAGCGCCGCCGAAGAGGTCAGGCTCGCCGGGGTCACGCCGGCGAGAAACGCCTTGGACAGACCGCCAACGAAGGAATTGAAGTTGACTACACCTTGCTCCATACCGGTGGTATCGAACGCCAGGCTATAGCCGTAAACCACCCACAGGACACTGATCAGGCCGGTGATCGCAAAGCACTGCATCATCACCGACAGCACGTTCTTGGAACGCACCATGCCGCCGTAGAACAGGGCCAGACCCGGGATGGTCATGAACAGCACCAGGGCTGTGGCGGTCAACATCCAGGCAGTGTCGCCGGAGTTGAGCACGGGGGCTGCCTCCTCTGCCAGGGCCAGGCCGGGCATTACGAGGGACAAAAGGGCTCCTAGCCCTGCGAACTGACGCAGAGTCATATTGTTATCTCCTGGGGCGTTGGGGTTTGGTGAGGCTTTTTTTAGATCGCGTCGGTATCGGTTTCGCCGGTACGGATGCGAATCGCCTGCTCCAGATTGACCACGAAAATCTTGCCGTCACCGATCTTGCCGGTGTTGGCCGCCTTGGTGATCGCCTCGATGACCCGGTCCAGATCCTTGTCGTCGATAGCGACGTCGATCTTCACCTTGGGCAGGAAATCGACCACATATTCAGCGCCGCGATACAGCTCGGTGTGACCTTTTTGCCGACCGAAGCCTTTGACTTCAGTGACAGTGATGCCCTGCACGCCGATTTCGGACAGCGACTCGCGCACGTCGTCCAACTTGAACGGCTTGATGATGGCAGTGACTAGCTTCATGAAACTCTCTCCCGAATTGGTGGACTTGCCCCAGGAAAACAAACCCGACTCAAGTCTAAGCGCAGTGCCTGGCTTTGTAACGCGTCGTCATGGTGACTGCATCAGTGCATGGGTCATGAAGGTCTTAGCAGAAAGCTTGCCAGATTGATTAAAACCCTGAATTACAGGGGTTTACGCTGCTCGGCGGCACTTGGCCAGTCGCCAGCACCGTTTTGTTGCACAACAATAGTGCGCGGCGTTTCGCCACCCTGCGCGAAAAGCGTGCAGCGCTGGCAGGCGAATGCTGCGTGTTACACTGGCGCCCCATTGCATACTGTGGACAGCCGAACATGCTCGCGCCCAAAGCCTTTCTTGATGCCCTGAGCGACCAGGCCTCGCGCCTGTTCAGCGGTGACACCTCGCAACCTCGCAGCGAAATCGAAAGCCAGTTCAAAGCCCTGCTGCAAAGCGGCTTCAGCAAGCTGGAGCTGGTCAGCCGGGAAGAATTCGACAGCCAGATGGTGGTGTTGGCCCGCACCCGCGCCCGCCTTGAAGCGCTCGAGGCCAAGGTCGCGCAAATGGAAGCACGCCTGAACCCGCCTGCTGCCGAGTGAGCCTGCGATGACGCCTTCTACCGAGTACCCGGTGCTGTTGTTCTCCTACGGCACCCTGCAGGACAAAGCCGTGCAACTGGCCAATTTCGGCCGCGAACTGGCCGGCCAGGCCGATCAGATGCTCGGTTATAGCCAGGCCTGGGTGGAAATTACCGACCCGCAAGTCCTGGCCACCAGCGGCAAGACCCACCACCCGATCGTCAGCCCCAGCAACAACGCAGACGACAGCGTGGCCGGCATGGTCTTCCAGATCAGCGAGGCGGAGCTTGCGGCGGCGGATGCCTATGAAGTGGCCGACTACAAGCGGGTTGCCGTGCCTCTGGCCTCTGGTTTGACTGCCTGGGTTTACGTGGCTGTTTGAACTGGCCTTATCGCGGGGCAAGCCCGCTCCCACAGGGACCCACTGTGGGAGCGGGCTTGCCCCGCGATCGAGCGCAAAGACACGCCTGTAAAAACCAGACTCACTCTTCCCCGCCCCAATCCGCTCCACCCCACTACGCTTGCAGAGCCGCAGGACGCGGTCTCGTCTTGATCATGGAGCGTTCATGTCCCTCGCCCTTGTCCACAGCCGTGCCCAGGTCGGTGTTTCGGCGCCGGCGGTCAGTGTTGAAGCGCATCTGGCCAACGGCCTGCCAGCGCTGACCCTGGTCGGCCTGCCGGAAGCGACTGTGAAGGAAAGCAAGGATCGGGTCCGCAGCGCGATCCTCAATTCCGGCCTGGAATTCCCCGCCCGGCGCATCACCCTCAACCTCGCACCCGCCGACCTGCCCAAGGACGGCGGGCGTTTCGACCTGGCCATCGCCCTGGGGATTCTCGCCGCCAACGGCCAGTTCCCCATTGCCGCGCTCGGCGAAGTGGAATGCCTGGGCGAACTGGCGCTGTCCGGGGCCATTCGCTCGGTGCAAGGCGTACTGCCCGCTGCACTGGCGGCACGGGAAGCCGGCCGGGCCCTGGTGGTGCCGCAGGAGAATGCCGAGGAAGCTTGCCTGGCATCCGGGCTGGTGGTATTTGCCGTCGGCCATCTGCTGGAGCTGGTCGCCCACTTCAACGGCCAGACCCCTCTCAATCCTTACGCTGCCAACGGTTTGTTGCTGCAAATCCGCCCCTACCCCGACCTCAACGAAGTACAGGGGCAACAAGCGGCCAAGCGCGCCCTGCTGGTCGCTGCTGCAGGCGCACACAACCTGCTGTTCAGCGGCCCGCCTGGCACCGGCAAAACCCTGCTCGCCAGCCGCCTGCCCGGCCTGTTGCCACCACTGGATGAACGCGAAGCGCTGGAGGTGGCGGCCATCCAGTCGGTGGCCAGCCATGTGCCGCTGAGCAGTTGGCCGCAACGCCCATTTCGTCATCCGCATCATTCGGCCTCCGGGGCTGCGCTGGTGGGCGGTGGTAGCCGACCGCAACCCGGGGAAATCACCCTGGCCCACCACGGCGTGTTGTTCCTCGATGAGTTGCCAGAGTTCGAACGGCGTGTACTGGAGGTGCTACGCGAACCCCTGGAATCCGGCGAAATCGTCATCGCCCGGGCCAAGGACAAAATCCGCTTCCCGGCGCGCTTCCAACTGGTCGCCGCCATGAACCCCTGCCCCTGTGGATATCTTGGCGACCCCACCGGCCGCTGCCGCTGCAGCAGCGAACAAATCCAGCGCTACCGCAACAAACTCTCCGGCCCCCTGCTCGACCGCATCGACCTGCACCTGACCGTCGCCCGCGAAGCCACGGCACTGTCCGCCGACAGCAGCCACGGCGAAAGCAGCGCCACTATCGCCGCGCAAGTCGCCACCGCCCGCGACCTCCAGCAACAACGCCAGGGCTGCGCCAACGCCTTCCTCGACCTGCCCGGCCTGCGCCAGTACTGCGGGTTATCCACAGCCGACCAGAACTGGCTGGAAAGCGCCTGCGAACGCCTGACCCTGTCCCTGCGCGCCGCCCACCGCCTGCTCAAGGTGGCGCGAACCCTGGCCGATCTGGAACAGGCTCAAAGCATCGGCCGCGAGCACCTGGCTGAGGCCCTGCACTATCGGCCCAGCAACCAGTAGTATTTGCCCGCATTCTGCTCTTAACTTGGCAACAGCCCACCGCGCCGAGACCAGCATGTTCGCATTCATCCACAACTCCCCCTTGTTGATCGGTACCTTGCTGCTGGTGCTCGACCTGCTGCTCTGGCGGGCCATTCCAATCGAGCGGCGTACCTGGCGGATTGCTGCACGGCTGGCAGCGTTCCTGCTGTTCAGTTGGGTGTTGATCAGTGCGGGAATCAGCCCGCTGCAGCCCCCACCCTGGGCCGATGATGTACCCCGCAACCTGATGGCGACGGTGCTGGAAATCGTCTGGTGGCTGTTCGCTGCGCGGACCCTGACGGTGGTGCTCGGGTTGATCCTGATTTCCCGCAGCGGCCATACCGGCCGCCTGCTGCAGGACGTGGTCGGGGCGTTGATCTTCCTGATCGCGGTTGTTGCTGCAGCCGCCTATGTCATGCAACTGCCCGTGAAGGGCTTGCTGGCCACTTCGGGGGTCATGGCGATCGTGATCGGCCTGGCGTTGCAGAGCACCCTAAGTGATGTGTTCTCGGGCATCGTCCTCAACACCACCCGCCCTTACCAGATCGATGACTGGGTGAGCATCGACGGCACCGAAGGCAAGGTGATCGATATCGACTGGCGCGCCACTCGCCTGCTCACCGGCAACGGCAGCATGGCGGTGATCCCCAACTCGGTGGCGGCCAAGGCCAAGCTGCTCAATTTCAGCCGCCCCAGCGATGTGCATGGCGTCTCGATCAGCGTGGTAGTACCCGCGCAGGTCCGCCCGCGGCGGGTCCTCGATGCCCTGGAAAAAACCCTGCAAGGCAGCAGTGCGCTACTGACCACGCCCAAGCCGAAGGCGACGATCAAGAGTTCGACCCTGGAAGCGGTGGAGTACGAAGCCACCGGGTTCGTCAACTCAATGGACAAGAAGACCGAAGTGCGCAACCAGATGTTCGACCTTGCCCATCGCCACCTGCAAGCCGCCGGGGTGGTGTGGAACGCCGACAACACGCCACAGCCCTGGAGCCGTCAGCGTAGCCTGCTGGAGGATGTGCGGATTTTTCGTTCGCTGAGCAACGAAGAAAAGGACAGCCTCAGCCAGCGCATGACCTCGGTCGAGTACCTGGCAGACCAGGTCATCCTTGGCCTGGGCGAAGCTTCCGAGTATCTCCTGGTAATTGGTACCGGTGTGATCTCTGCGGCGATTCGCAGCGGGGACAAACTGCTTGAGGCTGGACGCATGGGCCCCGGTGAGGTACTGGGGGTCGAAGGCCTGCTCGATGGCGACAACTCCATCGCCGAGTTTCGCAGCCTCACCAGTTGCGTGCTCTACCGTATCGACAAGCACGATGTGCGCAGTTGCCTTGAGCAGCGCGACGAGATCAAGGCGGCACTGAGCAAACTGCAACGCTTTCGCCAACAGGCCAGCCAGTCACTGCTGTTGCAGAAACCTGCAGCCATCAAGAAAGGCGGCTTTCTCAGCTGGCTGCACAAGTAGCCGTCAGAGCACCACGCGCAAACACTGCCCGGCGTGATACAGCGAGAAGCCGGTTTCGTAGAACCCCGTGCGCAAGGCCGGCGCCGACACCGGTTTCATCGGCGAAAACGGGATCGGCAAGGCATCGGGATGGTCATGCAGCAGGTACTGGGCGAAGGCTTTGCCGATCACCGTGCCGGTGGTGTTGCCACGGCCGTTGTAGCCGGTGACGGCGACAAGCCCCGGGGCTGGCTCGAACAGGCGCATCAGGTGGTCCGGGGTGAAGTCGATACAGCCGGTCCAGTGCATTTCCCACTCGACCTTGCCCAGTTGCGGGAAGTAGTGGTTCTGAATCCGGTCGGCCCAACTGCGGATGAACCAGGCCGGCTTGTTGTCGACCCGGCCGAGGCTGCCGAGCAGCAGGCGCCCTTCATCATCGCGACGGATGCTGCTGAGCACCGTACGTGTGTCCCACGAGCCTTGGCCGTGCTTGAGCACGTTGTCGGCAGCCGCACCTTGCAGCGGCAGCGACGCCACCTGGTAGTAGTAGCCGCGAAAGAACTGGCGTTGCAGGTTGGACCAGTCGCCCTCGGTGTAGGCACCGGTGGAGATCACCACCTTGTCGGCACTGACCGAACCCTGGGCGGTTTTCACCCGCCAACTGCTGCCTTCACGCGCAAGGCCTTGCACGGCGGACTGCTGGAAGATCTGCCCGCCCAGGCGCTCGACCGCAGCGGCCAGGCCCTGGGTATAAGCCATGGGGTTGATGGTGCCGGCGCGGCGATCGAGCAGCGCGGCGGAAATCTTGTCGGTACCGCAATATTCTTCGCACTTTGCCCCGGTCAGCAGCTCGACATCGGCGCCGCGGCGGCTCCATTGCTGGTGGCGGGCTTCGAGGTCGGCAACGCCGGTGGCGTTGTGGGCCATGTGCAGGGTGCCGCTGTTATGGGCCTGGCAATCAATACCCAGGCGCTCGATGGTGGCGAACACTTCACCCGGCGCCTCGCCCAGCACCTTGTTCAAGCGGCTACCCTGCTTCTCACCGAGGGTCGCTTCGACATCGTCCGGGCGAATCCAGGTACCGGCGTTGACCAGGCCGACGTTACGCCCGGAGCCACCGTGGCCGATTTTCCAGGCTTCGAGCAGGATCACCGTCTTGCCCTGTTCGAGCAGGTGGAGCGCCGCCGACAGGCCTGTGATGCCACCGCCGATGACACACACATCGGCCTTGAGCTCGGCGCCCAGCACGCGAGATGACGCGGCGGGCTGGGTGACGTGCTCCCACAGGCATTGTTGATGCAGTCCTGGCATGGCCGGCTTCCTCTTTTATTCTTGTACGGTGGTGTCTTTATCGCGGGGCAAGCCCGCTCCCACAGTAGGAGCGGGCTTGCCCCGCGATAGGGCCCGTCAGTCGAACACAATCCCCTGCGCCAGCGGCAGCTCGCGAGAATAGTTCACGGTATTGGTCTGCCGACGCATGTAGGCCTTCCACGAATCCGAGCCCGACTCACGGCCACCGCCGGTTTCCTTCTCACCGCCAAAGGCCCCGCCAATCTCCGCGCCGCTGGTGCCGATGTTGACGTTGGCAATCCCGCAGTCACTGCCTGCCGCACTCTGGAAGCGCTCGGCCTCGCGCAGGTCAGTGGTGAAGATGCACGAGGACAGGCCTTGCGGAACTTCGTTGTTCAGGCGCAGGGCTTCTTCGAATTCGTCGTAAGCCAGCACATAGAGAATCGGTGCGAAGGTTTCATGACGCACCACGGCGCTCTGCGCTGGCATCTCGACAATGGCCGGGGCCACGTAATAGGCATTGGGGTACTGATCCTGAAGCGTGCGCTCGCCACCAAACACCTGGCCGCCTTCATCGCGGGCACGTGCCAGGGCGTCTTGCATGCCATCGAACGAGGCCTTGTCGATCAGCGGCCCGACCAGGTTGTCTTTGCGCGGATCACCGATGCGCACCTTGGCGTAGGCGGCTTTGACCCGGGCAACCACTTCGTCCTTGACTGAACGATGAACGATCAGCCGGCGCAAGGTGGTGCAGCGCTGGCCAGCGGTGCCAACGGCGCTGAACAGAATGCCGCGCACGGCCAGGTCGAGGTCGGCACTGGGCGCAAGGATCATCGCGTTGTTGCCGCCCAGCTCCAGAATGCTGCGGCCGAAGCGCGCGGCCACACGTGGGCCGACTTCACGCCCCATGCGCGTGCTGCCGGTAGCGCTGACCAAGGGTACACGCGGGTCGTCAACCAGCGCTTGGCCGGCGTCGCGATCGCCGATGATCAACTGGCTCAGGCCTGCTGGCGCTTCGCCAAAGGCTTGCAGGGCTTTCTCGAACAGGGCCTGGCAGGCCAGCGCGGTCAGAGGGGTCTTTTCCGACGGTTTCCACACCACCGCGTTGCCGCACACCAACGCCAGGGTGGTGTTCCAGGCCCAGACGGCGACAGGGAAGTTGAAGGCGCTGATCACCCCGACCACACCCAGCGGGTGCCAGGTTTCACGCATGTGGTGGCCCGGGCGCTCAGAGGCGATGGTCAGGCCGTACAACTGGCGCGACAGGCCGACGGCGAAGTCGCAGATGTCGATCATTTCCTGCACTTCACCCAAGCCTTCCTGGGTGATCTTGCCGGCTTCGATGGACACCAGCTCGCCCAGTTCAGCCTTGTGCTTGCGCAACACTTCGCCAAACAGGCGGATCAACTCACCGCGGCGCGGGGCCGGCACGTTGCGCCAGGCCTGGAAGGCGTGTTCGGCCTGGTCGATCCTGGCGCTCACCTGGGCTGGGCTTTCCAGGTGCACCGAGGCAATCGCGCTGCCATCGATAGGGGTGTGAACGGGATGGTTGCCGTGGGTATAGGCAGTGGCCGGAACACCGAGGCGGTCAAGCAGTCCATCAACCATTTTCTTCTCCTGCATGCGATGAGTGGTTGAAATAGTGATAGGGATCAGTATTAATCCGATCACTCTGGCGCAACAAACGACCTTTATTCTGCATATCATTCCGCCAGGTAATGATCTACCGGCTTAGAGACCGCTATGTCCAAACGTCTGGTGCCATCGATGGCCGCCCTGCAGTGTTTCGAGGCTGCCGCCCGGCACCTGAGCTTCACCCGTGCCGCCGAAGAGCTTCACCTGACCCAGAGCGCGGTAAGCAAACAGGTGGCCCAGCTTGAAGACATGCTGCGCCATCACCTGTTCCTGCGCATCCGCCGGCGCCTGCAACTCACACCAGCAGGCGCGCTGTACCTGGCCGAGGTCAACAAGATTCTCACGCAGGTCGATATGTCCAGCCGCTACATCATGTCCTACGGCGAACAGACCGAAGTGCTCAAGGTCGCTACCCAACCGAGCTTTGGCGTGCGCTGGCTGATCCCGCACCTCAAAGGTTTCGGCAAGCAGCATCCGAATATCCACCTCGACATCCGCAACGAGATGGAGCCCTTCGCCCTGCTCCAGGCCACCGCCGACGTGGTGTTCTTCTTTGGCCAGGGCACTTGGCCGGGAGCCACTTGCATCGAGCTGTTCGGCGAAGACGTGCTGCCGGTGTGCGCCCCTGAACTGCTGCAAGGGCGTACGCTCAAGGACGCCAGCGAACTGGCGGAGCTGGTGCTGCTGCAAAGCACCTCGCGCCCGCAGGCCTGGCACGAGTGGTTTCTGGAGCAAGGCCTGCATTCGGCCAACAGTTATCACGGGCCGCGCTTCGATACCTTCTATATGAGCCTCAGCGCTGCCCAGTCCGGCTGCGGCGTGGCCCTGGTGCCGCGTTACCTAGTTGTAGAAGAGCTGGCCGAAGGCAAACTGATCGTGCCCTGGCCGCACAGCATGCGCAGCAAAGGCGCGCATTTCCTGGCGTTTTCCGAGCATGCCGCAGAGGTGCCGAAGGTGCGCGCATTGGTCGACTGGATACGCGCGGAGCTGGACGGGCAAGATTGATATTTTTTGGAATGATAGATCGACTTTTTTTCGCTTGTGTCGGTACTGCATTCCTCGCTTTCATGTAAGGGTGCCCACTTACCAGGAAGCTTTCGATGCCCGCCCAAGAGTTCGTCAGCCCGGACAGCATTCGCGCGCAGTTCTGCGCCGCCATGTCGCTCATGTACAAGCAGGAAGTGCCTCTGTACGGTACGCTGCTGTCGCTGGTGAGCGAAATCAATCAGCAGGTGATGGCCGAGCAACCCGCCGTTGCCCAGGCCCTGCGCTGGACCGGCGAGATCGAGCGCCTGGAGCAGGAGCGCCACGGCGCCATTCGCGTCGGCAGCGCCGAGGAGCTGGCAACCATCGGCCGCCTGTTCGCAGTGATGGGCATGCAGCCGGTGGGCTACTACGACCTCAGCTCGGCCGGTGTGCCGGTGCATTCCACTGCCTTTCGCGCCGTGCACGAACAGTCGCTGCACATCAGCCCGTTTCGGGTCTTCACTTCGCTGCTGCGCCTGGAGCTGATCGATAACCCGGCGCTGCGTGAGCTGTCGCACAAAATCCTTGCCCGGCGGCAGATCTTCACCCCGCGCGCCCTGCAGTTGATCGAGCAATTCGAGCGTGATGGCGGCCTGAATACCGACGATGCCCGGACCTTTGTCGATGAAGCCCTGCACACCTTCCGTTGGCACCGGGATGCCACCGTGACCGCCGAGCAGTACCAGCTACTGCACGACCAGCACCGCCTGATCGCCGATGTGGTGGCCTTCAAGGGCCCGCACATCAATCACCTGACCCCGCGCACCCTGGACATCGATGCCGTCCAGCTGGGCATGCCGGTCAAAGGCATTGCGCCCAAGGCCGTGATCGAAGGCCCACCTCCGCGTCGCTGCCCGATACTGCTGCGCCAGACCAGCTTCAAGGCGCTGCAGGAAAAGGTCGCGTTCACCGATCAACGGGGCGAAGGCAGTGGCAGCCACACCGCACGCTTTGGCGAAATCGAGCAGCGTGGTGCTGCACTGACGCCCAAGGGACGTCAGCTTTATGACCACCTGCTCGATGCCACCCGCGCAGCCTTGGGCGGTGTCCCGGCCGAGGCCAGTGCCGAGCGCTACATGAGTCTGCTCAGCGACAGCTTCAAGGCCTTCCCGGATGACCTGGCACAGATGCGCGAACAGGATCTGGCGTACTTCCGCTACTTCCCGACCGAGCGTGGCCTGGCGGCGCGCGGCGATGCACAGCGACCGACGTCATTGCAAGGATTGATCGACGCTGGGCATATCCACTTTGAAGCCCTGGTGTACGAGGATTTTCTGCCGGTCAGTGCAGCGGGAATTTTCCAGTCCAACCTGGGCGATGACGCACAGAGCGAATACGGCAGCAATGCCAACCGCGAGGCGTTTGAACAAGCGTTGGGCAAGCCGGTGCAGGATGAGCTGGCGCTGTACGCCGAGAGCCAGCGGCGGTCATTGATGGCCTGTGCGCAGGCGTTGAATATTCCTCGGTTTTGAGGACCTTATCGCGGGGCAAGCCCGCTCCCACACCAAACTGTGTGAGCGGGCTTGCCCCGCGATAGAATCACCGCCCAACCCGAAACCTATCCACTTCCTGCCTCAACTGCCCCGCCAAGCCCTCAAGTTCCCGCGCCGTCGCCGCAAGGTTAGTCGCCACCTCACGCTGTTCGCTGTTGGCCAGGGCAATGCTCTGCAGGTTGCGGCTGAGCACGTTCGCCGTGCTGCTTTGCTCCTGGGTCGCGGTGGTAATGACGGCAAACTGTTCCCCCGCCGAGCGGCTGCGCTCATCGATCTGCGCCAGCGCCGCGGCAACCTTGGCGTTGCGCTGCAGCCCTTCTTGCATCAGGCGGTTGCCCTGCTCCATGGTGCTGATGGCGTTACCGGTTTCCTGCTGGATGCTGCCGATCATGGTCGAGATTTCATCGGTGGCCTGGCGGGTACGCGAGGCCAGGCTGCGCACCTCGTCCGCGACCACGGCAAAACCCCGGCCCTGCTCACCGGCCCGCGCCGCTTCGATGGCCGCGTTCAGGGCCAGCAAGTTGGTTTGCTCGGCAATCGAGGTAATCACCCCGACGATGCCGCCGATTTCCTCGGAGCGCAGGCCCAGGGTGTCGACCACTTCGGCAGTGCCGGCCAGGGCACGGGCAATCTGCTCCAGGGACGACGACGCCTGATCCATCGCTTCGCGGCCAATGCGGGTTTGCTGGACGTTGTCCTGGGCCATGCGCTCGGTGCTGCCCATGTTGTCGGCGATGTTCATCGAGGTGGCGCTGAACTGCTCGACAGCACCGGCCATACTGGTGATTTCACCGGATTGCTGTTCCATCCCCTCACACGCACCGGAGGACATTCCCGACAATGCCTGAGCACGGCTGCTGACCTGCTCTGCGGCTGTGCGAATGTGCTCGACCATGCTCGCCAGCGCTTCGCCCATCTGGTTGAAACTCTGCGCCAGCTGGCCGATTTCGTCGTGACTGGACACCTGCAAGCGCGCCTGCAGGTCACCGGCGCCAAGCGCTTGCGCCTGCTGCAAGAGCTCGCCCAACGGGCGTAGACGGCGGCGCAACAGCCACAAGGTAGCAGCGACTGCCAGCAACATCGCCAGCAAACTGCCGATGGCCAGCCGGGTACCGACGCTCCAGGTCACCGCGCGGATTTCGGCCTTCGGCATACTCGCCACCACGGTCCAGGGCCCGCCAGCAAACGGCGCGGTAACGCTGAACAACTGTTCCACACCGTCATCCCAGAAACGCCCTTCGCCCGCCGTGAACCCTGCAAGCGCCTGCGCCGCCTGGCTGTCCGAACGCACACCGGCTGGCGCTACCAGCCAGTGCTGCTTGTCATCGAGTACAGCCAGCGAGCCGGTCTGCCCAATGCGAAAGCGTGCAAGGTTGGCGAACTGGGCCTTTTGCGCATCGGTGTAGTCGAAGCCGACGAACAGCACTGCAATCACCCGACCGCTGCCATCACGCACCGGGGTGTACTGGGTCATGTAATCACGCTCGAACAGGTTCGCCCGCCCGACATAGGCCTGACCAGCCAGCAAGCGGGCATAGGCCGGGTGCTGGCGGTCGAGCAGCGTGCCGATGGCACGGCTGCCGTCCTGCTTGGTCAATGAGGTACTGATACGGATGAAGTCGTCACCGCTGCGCACGAACAAGGTGGCGACCCCGGCGGTCATCTGGCGGAAGTCATCCACCTGGCGAAAGTCGTTGTTGAGCAGTTGATCGCCCAGGTACAACGCGGGGGTAGAAACCCCGGCGACCGCCAGCGACTCACCCGGATGCAGCTGCAAGCCTGCGGCAAAACGCTTTTCGAACAGACCGCTCAGGCGTTGGGTGCTTTCACGCAGGGTGCCGTGAAAGGTGTCGAGCTGATCGGCGAGCAGTCGTGCTTCACTGGCCAAATGCTCCTGGCGAGTAATCAGGTTGGCGTTGTCCAGCGAACGCAGGGCAAACAGGGTGCTGCCGGTGATCACCACAGCCAGTACGAGGGCGAGGGCGATACCGAGCTGCGAGGCAATCCGGGCACGGGGTTGAGACATGGAAGCTCCTGGCAAGAGGGGCCGGGATCGTCCTGATCACGCTGACCGTCCGCATCGATACGGGTATCGAGCCATCTAGGCGTGGCTCTGCTCTCTCTGCTTCGGCGGCGCACAGCAATACTTGAGTGAGGAACAAGGTTATGCCAAGCAAACGATCAACTGCTGGTGATGGTTGCCGTTGCTGGCAGAATGTCGACCTTGGGTAGATCCATGGCCTGCGCTTCGCCTTGCAGAAAGTCGCTCAAGCGGCGCAGACGCTCGCCCCCCGGTCGGGTCTTTGGCCAGACCAGATAGTAGTCCAGGCCACTGGCCACTGCCGTCGGCCAGGGCAGGCTGAGCCGGCCCTGGGCCACGTCTTCGGCAACCATCAGCAAATCGCCCATGGACACGCCGTAGCCCCGGGCGGCGGCGATCATGCCCAGTTCCAGGGTATCGAACACCTGGCCTCCCTTGAGCGACACCTGATCGGTAAGGCCCATGCGCGCCAGCCAGCTGCGCCAGTCGCGCTTGTCCGGGGTTGGATGCAGCAGCTCGATCCCTGCCAACCGCCGCGCATCCCACGGCCCTTCCTTGAGCAACTCCGGCGCACCGACCGGGATCAGCAACTCGCCGAACAGCCGCTTGACCTCCCAGTCCGGGGGGAAGTGGCCATCGCTCAGCAGCACCGCACAGTCGAACGGTTCGTGGTTGAAATCGACATGATCGACGTCCATCCAGGCACTGGTCAGTTGCACTTCGTTGCCCGGCTGCAGGTGACGAAAACGGCTGAGGCGCGCCAGCAGCCAGCGCATGGTCAGGGTCGAGGGAGCTTTCATGCGCAAAATGTCATCTTCACTGCGCAATGTGCTGCAGGCCCGCTCCAGTGCCGCGAAGCCCTCGCGCACGCCCGGCAGTAACAAGCGCGCAGCTTCACTGAGCTGCAGGCTACGACCACTACGCACGAACAAGCGGCAGGCAAAGTGCTCCTCAAGGGTACGAATGTGCCGGCTGACTGCGCTCTGGGTGATCGATAACTCATCCCCGGCGCGGGTGAACGAACTGTGCCGAGCAGCCGCTTCAAAAGCCCGCAGTGCATACAGAGGCGGTAGACGACGAGACATGAAAGGCGGGCTCCGAGTTATCCACAAGCGATCATCAGGATCATACTCCCATGAGTTTTAATCATGCCAACCATCGCTATTATCCCTTTGTAGATAGCCGCTCAAAGGCTCAGACTTTCACGCTTTGATTCTTATCGCGCACGAAAGGACGACTCCATGCAGGCCGCGCCCACTCATGAACTCAAGGCTTTGCTGCGCCTGGCCGGGCCGCTGATTGCCTCGCAGTTGGCGCACATGCTGATGGTGCTCACCGACACCCTGATGATGGCCCGCATCAGCCCGCAGGCGCTGGCCGGTGGCGGCCTGGGTGCAGCAAGCTATTCGTTCGTGTCGATTTTTTGCCTGGGCGTAATTGCCGCCGTGGGTACCCTGGTGGCGATTCGCAAGGGTGCCGGCGACCTCGCCGGCGCCACCCGCCTGACCCAGGCCGGACTGTGGCTGGCCTGGGCCATGGCCTTGGTGACGGCAGTGGTCCTGTGGAACCTGGAGCCGGTGCTGCTGTTACTCGGACAGAGCCCAAACAACGTCGAGGCCGCCGCGCAGTTCCTGCTGTTGCTGCCCTTTGCCCTGCCCGGCTTCCTGAGCTTCATGGCCCTGCGCGGCTTTACCAGTGCCATTGGCCGTTCGACGCCGGTGATGGTCATCAGCCTGATCGGTACAGTGGTCAACTTCCTGCTCAACTACGCCTTGATCGAGGGCATGTTCGGCTTGCCGAAACTGGGCCTGGTGGGCATCGGCCTGGTGACGGCGATTGTCGCCAACTGCATGGCCGTGGCCATGGCCCTGTATATCCGCTGGCACCCGGCTTACGCGCCCTACCCGATTCGCCAGGGCCTGAGCCGCCCGTCGTGGCCGGCCTTGCGCGAACTGTGGCGCCTGGGCCTGCCGATTGGCGGCACCTATACCGTGGAAGTCGGCCTGTTCGCTTTCGCCGCGCTGTGCATGGGCGTGCTGGGCAGCACTGAGCTGGCGGCGCACCAGATCGCCCTGCAGATCGTCTCCACGGCGTTCATGATTCCGGCGGGCTTGTCATACGCGGTGACCATGCGTGTAGGCCTGTATTACGGCGCCGGTAACCTGTTGGGCGCAAGACATGCCGGCCGGACCGGCATTGGCTTTGGCGCGGCGATGATGCTGATGTTCGCCATCCTCTTCTGGGTGCTGCCAGACCCGCTGGTGGGGTTGTTCCTTGACCACGATGACCCGGCCTTTGCCGACATCATCCAGCTGGCCGTGAGCCTGCTGATGGTTGCCGCCTGGTTCGAATTGTTCGATGGCGTGCAGACCATCGCCATGGGTTCGATCCGCGGACTCAAGGACGCCAAGACCACCTTCCTGGTCGGGCTGTTCTGCTACTGGGTGATCGGCGCGCCGGCGGCCTGGTTGCTGGCCTTCAACCTCGGCCTGGGGGCGGTGGGTGTGTGGTGGGGACTGGCGTTGGGCCTGGCCTGTGCGGCGGTGAGCCTGACCCTGGCCTTCGAGTGGCGGATGAGGCGCTTGCTCGGCAGTGCCAGTGGGGTGAACAAGGTGACTGCTTCGGTGATTTGAAGGACCCCATCGCGGGGCAAGCCCGCTCCCACAAACCCCGCGATGCTTACAACGCTGCCGACTGCTGCATCTGGCCACGCAGCAGGTACGCCATCAACTCCTCAATCGGCAACGGCCGGCTAATCAGGAATCCCTGCACCTGGTCGCAATCAAAACTGCGCAACAGGTCCATCTGCTCCGAGGTTTCCACGCCTTCAGCCACCACCTCGAGGTTGAGGTTGTGTGCCAGGTTGATCATTGCATGCACCAGCTTGCGGTTTTCTTCGCGCTGCTCCATGCCGCCGACAAAGCTGCGATCGACCTTGAGCAAGGTGATCGGCAAGCTGTTGAGGTGCACGAACGACGAGAAGCCGGTACCGAAATCATCCAGAGAAAAGCGCACGCCCAGGCGCCCCAGGGCATCCATGGTCTGCTTGACCAGGTCATTGCGGCGCATCACTGCGGTCTCGGTCAGCTCGAATTCCAGCCAGCGGGCATCGACGCCGTGCTCGATGATCAGCCGGCTCAGGGTCGCCAGCAGCTGGCTGTCCTGGAACTGGCGAAATGACAGGTTCACCGCCATGTGCAGCGGCGCCAGGCCTTGTTCGCGCAGCGCCTGCATGTCGCGCAGGGCGCGGGAGATCACCCAGTAGCCCAGCGGCACGATCAGCCCACTCTGCTCGGCCAGCGGCACGAACTCGCTGGGCGGCAACAGCCCGCGTTCGGCATGCCGCCAGCGTACCAACGCCTCCAGGCCGACGATGCGCCCGTCGGCCAGGTTCAGCCGCGGCTGGTAGTGCAACTCCAGCTCGTCACGGCGCAGGGCCCGGCGCAGTTCGCTTTCCAGGTCGGCAAGGCTGCGGGCGTTGCGGTTGATGCGTTCGTTGAAGACGTGAAAGGTGCAGCCCTGGGTGCTCTTGGCCTGCTGCATGGCGATATGCGCATGCCACATAAGCGGGTCGGCGCCACCCTGGGCGCGGGCGTGGGCAACCCCCAGGCTGCAGCCCAGCAACAGGCTCTCGCCATCGACCCAGTAGGGTTCGGCCAGGGCTTCGGTGATGCGTTCGGCCATCCATTCGGCGCGCTGCGGCTCACGGCGGGTGTCGATCAACAGGGCGAACTCGTCGCTGCCCAGGCGCGCCACCTGGTCACCGGCTTCCAGTTGGCTTTTCAGCCGCCCTACCACTTGCAGGATCAGCCGGTCACCGGCCTGGTGGCCGAGGGCGTCGTTGGCATGGCGAAAGTTGTCGAGGTCCAGATGGCCGAGGGCGACACCGCGCCCGTCGTTGTCGGCCAGGCGCGCGGCCAGCAGGGTCTGAAAACCCTGGCGGTTGGCGATGCCGGTCAAAGGATCCTGCTCGGCCAGGCGCTGCAAGGTCGCTTCGAGCACGCCGCGCTCGCGCACATGGCGCAAGCTGCGGCGCAGGAGATTGCTGGTCAGTTGCTCGCGGACCAGCCAGTCACTGACCCCCAGTGGCGCTACCTGCGGCTCGTGTTCGAGCAGCAACACCATCGGCAGGATGCAGCGCCCCGGCGCCGGTTGCAGCGGCGGGGTCGCCAGTACCAGCGCATTGCGGTCATTGGCGAACAAGGTGTCGACCGCTTCCCAGTTCGGCGCGGTCAGCAGCACGGCCTGGCCCGCCATCGGCAGCAGACACTCGCGCAATGCAATGGCCCATTCCGGCTCATCGGCCAGCAGCAGCAAACGCAAGGGTTCGACGGGCGTAGACAAGCTGGCTCCTTAGGACGTAGACACACTCAAATGACGATGGGCCGCGAGGATGCGTATCCTAAACCATTAATGAAAATGATTTTCACTTAAAGTCATGCCATTCCATTGCCGACATCCCGCAGGTTTCGCCACGCATCCTGCGGGAAAGTATCAAATGCGGCAAATTTAGATCGCGTGCTGCGTCACACTGTCAGACGGTCGCGGCAGAAACTTTCTACCCCTGCTAAAATGCCCGGCTATTTTTCCAGCGTCCCCGGTTTTCGTCATGTCCCGACTCAACCCCCGGCAACAAGAAGCCGTGAACTACGTCGGCGGCCCTCTTTTGGTGCTCGCCGGTGCCGGCTCCGGCAAAACCAGCGTGATCACCCGCAAGATCGCGCACCTGATCCAGAACTGCGGCATCCGTGCCCAGTACATCGTGGCCATGACCTTCACCAACAAGGCCGCGCGGGAGATGAAAGAGCGGGTCGGTACCCTGCTGCGCAAGGGCGAAGGTCGCGGCCTGACCGTGTCGACCTTCCACAACCTGGGCCTGAACATCATCCGCAAGGAGCATGCGCGGCTGGGCTACAAGCCGGGCTTCTCGATCTTCGACGAGACCGACGTCAAGGCCCTGATGACCGACATCATGCAGAAGGAATACTCGGGCGACGACGGCGTCGACGAGATCAAGAACATGATCGGCGCCTGGAAGAACGACCTGATCCTGCCGCCCGAAGCCCTGGAGAAGGCCCGCAACCCCAAGGAGCAGATGGCGGCAATTGTCTACTCGCACTACCAGCGCACCCTGCGGGCGTTCAACGCGGTGGACTTCGACGACCTGATCCTGCAACCGGTAAAACTGTTCGAGGAACATACAGACATCCTCGAAAAGTGGCAGAACCGCGTGCGTTACCTGCTGGTGGACGAGTACCAGGACACCAACGCCAGCCAGTACCTGCTGGTGAAGATGCTGATCGGTACCCGCAACCAGTTCACCGTGGTGGGCGACGACGACCAGTCGATCTACGCCTGGCGTGGCGCTCGGCCAGAAAACCTGATGCTGCTCAAGGAAGACTACCCGTCGCTCAAAGTGGTGATGCTGGAGCAGAACTACCGCTCCACCAGCCGCATCCTGCGCTGCGCCAACGTGCTGATCGCCAACAACCCGCACGCCTTCGAGAAGCAGCTGTGGAGCGAGATGGGCCACGGCGACGAGATCCGCGTGATCCGCTGCAAGAATGAAGACGCCGAGTGCGAGCGGGTGGCCATGGAGATCCTCAGCCTGCACCTGCGCACCGACCGCCCGTACAGCGATTTCGCGATCCTCTACCGCGGCAACTACCAGGCCAAGCTGATGGAGCTCAAGCTGCAGCACCACCAGGTACCGTACCGCATGAGCGGCGGCAACAGTTTCTTCGGCCGCCAGGAAGTGAAGGACCTGATGGCCTACTTCCGCCTGCTGGTGAACCCGGACGACGACAACGCCTACTTGCGGGTGATCAACGTGCCGCGTCGGGAAATCGGTTCGACCACCCTGGAAAAGCTCGGCAACTATGCCACCGAACGCAAGGTCTCGATGTACGCAGCCAGCGAGGAGCTGGGCCTGCGCGAGCACCTGGACAGCCGTTTCACCGATCGCCTGGAGCGTTTCAAGCGCTGGATGGACAAGGTCCGCGAGCAGGTCGCCACCGAAGACCCGATCGCCGCCCTGCGCAGCATGATCATGGACATCGACTACGAGACCTGGATCCGCACCAACAGCTCCAGTGACAAGGCTGCGGACTTTCGCATGAGCAACGTCTGGTTCCTGATCGACGCGTTGAAAAACACGCTGGAGAAGGACGAGGACGGCGATATGACCATCGAGGACGCCATCGGCAAGCTGGTGCTGCGCGACATGCTCGAGCGTCAGCAAGAGGAAGAGGACGGTGCCGAGGGCGTGCAGATGATGACCCTGCATGCCTCCAAGGGCCTGGAATTCCCCTACGTGTTCATCATCGGCATGGAAGAAGAGATCCTGCCGCACCGCTCCAGCATCGAGGCCGACACCATCGAGGAAGAACGGCGCCTGGCCTATGTGGGCATTACCCGCGCACGGCAGACCCTGGCTTTCACCTATGCCGCCAAGCGCAAGCAGTACGGCGAGATCATCGATTGCTCGCCAAGCCGCTTCCTGGATGAGCTGCCCGCCGACGACCTGGCCTGGGAAGGCCTGGACGATGCACCGACCGAAGTGAAGGCTGCGCGCGGCAACAATGCACTGGCCGATATCCGTGCCATGCTCAAACGTTAGATAATCAACCTTTGCTGCGGCGTACTGCCGTGGCCACTCTTGCTACATCGAGGAAATACCACAGTGGAAGCACTGCACCAGAAGATTCGCGAAGAAGGCATCGTGCTTTCCGATCAGGTTCTCAAAGTCGATGCGTTTCTCAACCATCAGATCGACCCTGCGCTGATGCAACTGATTGGCGACGAGTTCGCCCGCCTGTTCGCCGATTCCGGCATCACCAAGATCGTCACCATCGAAGCCTCGGGCATTGCCCCGGCGGTGATGACCGGTCTGAAACTGGGCGTCCCGGTGATTTTCGCGCGCAAGCACCAGTCGCTGACCCTGACCGAGAACCTGCTGGTGGCTTCGGTGTACTCCTTCACCAAGCAGACTGAAAACACCGTGGCGATCTCCCCGCGTCACCTCAACAGCAGCGACCGCGTGCTGGTGATCGACGACTTCCTGGCCAACGGCAAAGCCTCCCAGGCGCTGATCTCGATCATCAAGCAAGCCGGTGCCACCGTTGCCGGCCTGGGTATCGTCATCGAGAAGTCGTTCCAGGGCGGCCGCGCCGAGTTGGACAGCCAGGGCTACCGCGTTGAGTCGCTGGCCCGGGTGAAATCGCTGGAAGGTGGCGTGGTTACTTTCATCGAGTAATTCAGGTCGTGCCTATCGCGGCAAGCCCGCTCCCACAGTGTTTTGCGGTGGGAGCGGGCTTGCCCCGCGATGAAGCCCTCAAGCAACCACTGTCGCCTGCAACCCCGCCAGCAACAGCCGCTGATACAGCTCCTCCTTCAGCCCCTGCGGCTGAGCCAGCCCCATCCGCGCCACCTGCGCAGCAAACGCCTCGGGTGCCGGTGCGTCCAGCGCCGCCTTGCCCAGCTCCAGCACTTCGCTCAGCTTGAACTTGCTCTTGAGCCAATTCAGCGCGCGCAACAAATCACGCTCCTCGGCGCTAAAGTCACTGCCCAGTGGATACTCCGGGAACAACCCTGAGTGCCTGGCCCGCAGTGCCTGCAAACGTTGCGGGGTGTTGTCGGTGAAGCGCTGACCCAGCCGGAAATCCTTCGGCAGCTTGCCGGCCTTCTGCGCCTGCTCGATCAACTGCGGCTGAAAACGCGAGTCACTGATCGCCAGCAAGCGGGCAATGACCTCGGCATCGGTCTGTCCGCGCAGGTCGGCAATGCCGTACTCGGTGACGACGATATCGCGCAGGTGCCGGGGAATGGTGCAGTGCCCATACGCCCAGACCAGGTTGGAGCTGACCTCACCACCGGCTTCACGCCAGCTGCGCAGCAGCAGAATCGAGCGCGCACCTTCAAGAGCATGGCCTTGGGCGACGAAGTTGTACTGCCCGCCGACCCCGCTCAGTACCCGGCCATCTTCCAGTTGGTCGGCCACCCCGGCGCCCATCAAGGTCATGCTGAACACGGTGTTGATAAAGCGTGCATCCCGGCGCTGCAGGCGCTTGAGCGACTCCTGGCCGTACAACTCGTTGATGTAGCTGATGGCGCTCATGGCAAAGCGTTTACGCAGGCTTGGCGGCATTTCCCGCAAGCGCTGGTAAAACGCCTGTGGGCCGAGGAAGAAGCCACCGTGAACCAGGATGCCCTGATCATCCAGCTGACCGTTGTTGGCTGCCTGCTGGCGTGCCTCGTCGGGATACACCGGACGACGGATGATCCCGGCCTCGACCAGCGCCAGCAGGCCGTTGACGAACATTTCGCTGCAACCATAAAGGCCATGGGCGAAGGGGTCAATGCCGCCTTCGCGTTCGATCAGGGCATACCAGGGTTGCACGTCGAGATCACTCAGCAATGCCTGATACGCCGCGCTGTCCGCCTGGCGCGCCAGCAGCGAGGCGGTGAGCGCATCACCCATGGCGCCGATGCCAATCTGCAACGTGCCGCCATCGCGCACCAGGGCGCTGGCGTGCAGGCCGATGAAATGGTCCTGGGTGGTAACCGGCATGTTCGGCGTGGAGAACAACCGGGTGCATTCAGGGCTGTCGATCAGCAGGTCGAAGTCCTCTTGCGCCAGCTCCGCAGCGCCCGGCATGTACGGCAGTTCGGCATGGACCTGGCCAAGCATCAGAATGGTTTCCCCGGCCGCTCGCCGGCGGGCGATCATTGGCAGTAGATCGAGGGTGATGTCCGGGTTGCAGCTCAGGCTCAGGTGGCCGGGGTGCGCCGGGTCTTGCGCCACCAGTTGCGCCACCAGGTTCAAACCCTTGGCGTTGATATCTCGCGCCGCATGGCTGTAGTTGCTGCTGACATAGTCCTGCTGGGCCGTGACGCTGTGCAACAAGCTGCCGGGCTGCATGAAGAACTGTTCGACACGGATATTGGCCGGTAGCTGGTCGCGACGCAGATCGTGCAGGTACTCAAGCTCGAAGTAATCGGCGAATACCCGCTCGATGAAGGGCTCAAGAAAGCGCCGCTGCAGGCCGTCGCCCAGGTCCGGGCGGCCCAGGCTCAAAGCGGTGTAAATGGTCAGTTGCCGCTCGGGCAACTGGCGGATCCGCGCATACAGGGCGTTGACGAATCGGTTGGGTTTGCCCAGCCCCAGCGGCAGGCCCATGTGGATATGCGCCGGCAGGCGAGCCAGCACCTCATCCACGGCATTGTCGATCGAACAGCTGTGCGCCATCTCGGCCTCCTGCGGCATTGCTTGAACAGGTTGGACCGAGCATGCCGCCTGATTGCAGCGCTGACCAGCGCTAAAAAGCACAAAGCCCGCACGTGGCGGGCTTTGTTGAGCAAGCGCTGGGCTTACAGGCCAGACATCTTCTTGATGGCGCCCATCAGGTCGTCATCCGAGCAGTCGGCGCAGGTGCCTTTTGGCGGCATGGCGTTGATACCGGTAATGGCCTTGGCGAGGATGCCGTCCAGACCACCCTGGTGGTCGGAGCGCTCTTTCCAGGCGGCGGTATCGCCGATTTTTGGCGCGCCGAGCAAGCCAGTGCTATGGCAAGCATTGCAGTGCTTGGCGATGATTTCGTCCGGGGTCTTGGCTCCGCCACCGCCAGCAGATGCTGCGACTTCCATACCCTTGCATTCCTGCCCCTGTACACACACCTGGCCGACCGGTTCCAGTCGCTTGGCGATGTCGTCGTTGGTCACAGCTTGTGCGCTGACTGCCCAAAGGGCCAATACGGCAGCTGGTACGGCCAGCATTTTCTTGATTAGATTCACGCGTACACCCTCATGGTGGCTAGTCACGCCCGCGGCCACGGTTTCGCAGGCGGCGCAAGTATAACGGGAACCCTGCCTCACCGAAACAACCCTAGTGTCCAAAGGGTCTTAGCCGCGACAATCCGCCGCGCAATGGCCGCTAGAAGTTGGCCGGCGTCGCCGCACTGATCAGCCTGGCCGGCTCATCGTAAGGATTGCGGAAACGGTGCGGCTTGGTACTTTCAAAATAGTAGCTGTCGCCCGCTTCGAGGATGAAAGTTTCCAGACCCACCACCAGTTCCAGGCGGCCTTCAAGGAGGATGCCGGTCTCTTCGCCATCATGGGTGAGCATTTCTTCACCCGTATCGGCACCCGGCGGATAGACTTCGTTGAGAAAGGCGATAGCCCGGCTCGGATGCGCCTTGCCGACCAGCTTCATGGTCACCGCACCGTCCGAAATGTCGATCAGCTCGTGGGCTTTATAGACGATCTGAGTGGGGTTTTCCGGTTGCAGCTCCTCGGAAAAGAACTCGACCATGGACATCGGAATGCCGCTCAGCACCTTGCGCAGCGAGCTGATGGAAGGGCTGACGCTGTTCTTCTCGATCATCGAGATGGTGCTGTTGGTGACGCCCGCACGTTTGGCGAGTTCACGCTGTGACAGGCCCTTGAGCTTGCGAATGGCTTGCAGTCGTTCACCGACGTCCAATGCTTGCGCCCTCCTAAACGAACGAGTGGGGTCGAAATTGAACGGTATCATCGCAACAGCGTTCAGTATTTACAACACTTCGACCCGCAGCCTGTCCGCTTTGGCGCCTTAATCGCCGCTGTAGTCCAGCGGTACGCGCTTGAGGTTGCAGAAAATCTGGTAAGGAATGTTGCCAGCATGCATGGCCACTTCGCTGGCCAGCACGTTTTTGCCCCACAACTCCACTGGGCTGCCCAGGCCCGCTTCCGGCACGTCGGTAAGGTCAATGCAGAGCATGTCCATCGACACCCGGCCGATCAGCTGGGTACGTTTACCGGCCACCAGCACCGGCGTGCCGTTTGGTGCCTGGCGTGGGTAGCCATCGGCGTACCCCATGGCTACCACGCCGACCCGGGTCGGTCGCGGGCTGATGAACTTGGCGCCATAACCCACAGGCTCGCCGGTCGGCAGCTCACGCACGCTGATCACCCGCGATTGCACGGTCATCACCGGCTGCAGGCGCGCAGCTTCGGCCTGAGGCACCTCGAAGGGCGTGGCGCCGTAGAGCATCAGGCCCGGGCGCACCCAGTCGCTGGGCATGTTCGGCCAACCGAGCACGGCGGGCGAGTTGCGCAGGCTGACCTCGGCGCTCAGGCCCTGGCGTGCAGCCTGGAACACCGCCAGCTGTTCATTGCTGGCATCGCTGTCGAGTTCGTCGGCACGGGCAAAGTGGCTCATCAAGACGATACGCGCGACCTTGCCGCTGGCCAGCAGGCGCTGGTACGCGGCCTGGTAATCCTTGGCGTGCAAGCCAACCCGGTGCATGCCCGAATCGAGCTTGAGCCACACGGTAATCGGCTTGCTCAGGTGCGCCTGCTCGATGGCTTCCAGCTGCCACAGCGAATGCACCACGCACCACAGGTCATGCTGGGCGATCAGTTGCAGTTCACTGGCTTCGAAAAAGCCTTCGAGCAGCAATACTGGCGGCTTGATCCCGGCGGCGCGCAGCTCCAGCGCTTCTTCGATGCAAGCTACGGCAAAACCATCGGCTTGCTGCTCAAGCGCCAAGGCGCAACGCACCGCACCATGACCATAGGCATCGGCCTTGATCACGGCCAGGGCTTTGGCGCCGGTCAGCTCGCGGGCAAGTTGATAGTTGTGACGCAGGGCTTGAAGATCGATCAGGGCACGGGCAGGACGCATGACGGCAGCCTTCTGGGCAGTCTGGTTAGAAGTAAAAAGCCCGGCGCCCGCAGGCGGCTGGTCGGCCGCCAACGGCACCGGGTGAGGGATCGGGTGTTACGGCAGTGCAGCGACCACCGACAGCTCGACGAGGATTTCCGGTTCGCACAGCTTGGCTTGGACGGTGGCGCGGGCCGGCGCGACACCCTTGGGCAGCCACTTGTCCCACACCGCGTTCATGCCCTGAAAGTGCGCGTCGATGTCCTTGAGGTAGATGGTCACCGACAACAGGCGGCTCTTGTCGGTGCCCGCCAGGTCCAGCAGGCGCTCGATGTTGCCCAGGGTTTCACGGGTCTGCTGCTCAATCCCGGCATTCATGTCGTCACCCACCTGGCCCGCGAGGTAGACGGTGCCGTTATGGGTGACGATCTGGCTCATGCGCTCATTGGTGAGCTGGCGCTGGACTGACATGCTTGGCAGGCTCCTGGTGTTTTCCGTAGCGAGAGATATCGAGGCCTTCGGCACTGATTTGCGGCTTCTTGCGCGCGATCAGGTCGGCCAACAGGCGACCGGAACCGCAGGCCATGGTCCAGCCCAGGGTGCCGTGACCGGTGTTGAGGAACAGGTTGCGGAACGGTGTGGCACCGACGATCGGCGTACCGTCCGGAGTGGTCGGGCGCAGGCCGGTCCAGAAACTGGCCTGGCTCAGGTCGCCGCCACGAGGATAAAGGTCATTGACGATCATCTCCAGGGTTTCGCGTCGACGCGGATTCAGCGACAGGTCAAAACCGGCGATCTCAGCCATGCCGCCAACACGGATGCGGTTGTCGAAACGGGTGATCGCCACCTTGTAGGTTTCGTCGAGAATGGTCGAAGTCGGCGCCATGGCCGGGTCGGTGATCGGCACGGTGAGCGAGTAGCCTTTGAGCGGGTAGACCGGGGCTTTGATGCCCAGCGGCTTGAGCAACTGCGGCGAGTAGCTGCCCAGGGCCAGCACGTAGCGGTCGGCGGTTTCCAGCTTGCCGTCGATCCAGACACCATTGATCCGATCACCGGCGTAGTCCAGGCGCTGAATGTCCTGGCCAAAGCGGAACTCGACACCCAGCTTGATCGCCATTTCCGCCAGGCGGGTGGTGAACAGCTGGCAGTCGCCGGTCTGATCGTTAGGCAGGCGCAGGGCACCGGCGAGGATATCGGTGACGTTGGCCAGGGCCGGTTCGACGCGAGCAATGCCTTCGCGATCGAGCACCTCGTAGGGCACACCGGACTGCTCGAGGACGGCGATGTCCTTGGCGGCATTGTCCAGTTGCGCCTGGGTGCGGAACAGTTGCGTCGTACCGAGGGTGCGGCCTTCGTAGGCAATGCCGGTTTCGGCGCGCAGCTCGTCGAGGCAGTCACGGCTGTACTCGGACAGGCGTACCATGCGCTCCTTGTTCACCGCATAACGATTGGCGGTGCAGTTGCGCAGCATTTGCGCCATCCACAGGTACTGGTCGATGTCGGCGGTGGCCTTGATGGCCAGCGGTGCGTGGCGCTCGAGCAGCCACTTGATGGCCTTGAGCGGCACACCCGGGGCAGCCCAGGGCGAAGCATAACCAGGCGAGACCTGGCCGGCGTTGGCAAAGCTGGTCTCCATGGCGACTGCCGGTTGACGGTCGACCACGACGACTTCAAACCCTTGCCGTGCCAGATAGTAGGCACTGGCGGTTCCGATCACACCGCTACCAAGCACCAGAACTCGCATGTTTATTACCCTCGACGCAGCGTACCGCTGACATTTGTTGTTAATGGCGTAGATGCGCGCAGTATAGGAAGGTATGACCAGTGCTTTTCACTGTATAAAAGCCTATATTTGGCGAGAATTCTCGGCAAGGTTGGCTTTTACGGAGGGGCATCCACTATGAGAACCCAGCACCAAAGCAAACGTGAACTGGACAAGATCGACCGCAATATCCTGCGCATTCTGCAGGCAGATGGGCGTATCTCGTTCACTGAACTGGGCGAAAAGGTCGGCCTGTCGACCACCCCCTGCACCGAACGGGTCCGGCGCCTGGAGCGCGAAGGGATCATCATGGGCTACAACGCCCGGCTCAATCCGCAGCACTTGAAGGGCAGCCTGCTGGTGTTCGTCGAAATCAGCCTGGACTACAAGTCGGGCGACACCTTCGAGGAGTTCCGACGTGCCGTGCTGAAATTGCCCCATGTACTGGAATGCCACCTGGTGTCCGGCGACTTCGATTACCTGGTCAAGGCGCGGATTTCCGAGATGGCGTCCTACCGCAAGCTGCTGGGTGACATCCTGCTCAAGCTGCCGCATGTGCGCGAGTCGAAGAGCTACATCGTCATGGAAGAGGTGAAGGAAAGCCTCAACCTGCCGATTCCGGACTGAGACTCAGACCAGCACCTGCCGGGTGCTGGCGATGTACTGGTGGACGAGCTTCTCGGCCTGCGGATCGATCATCTGGGCCGGGGCGCGGCCATTGGGGCATGGCAGCTTCGGCGTGGTGCCAAACAGGCGGCATATCAGCGGCCGCTCTTCGTACACCGTGCAGCCGTTGGGCCCCAGGTGCACACAGTTGAGCTCTGCCAGTGCGGCTTCCTGCTCAGCGGCGCTCTTGCGCGGCAGGCGGGCCATTTCTTCCGACGAGGTGGTTACCGGCCCGCAGCAATCGTGACAGCCGGGCACGCACTCAAAGGACGGGATCTGCTCACGCAGGAAGCGGATCTTGTGGCTGTTGCAACTCATGGCGGCCTGCGGCAAAGAAGTGGGGCGCACTATTTTGCCCTATGGTTGCCCAGCCCTGAAAGCGCAGCTTATCCTGCGTAAAATTTTCCACACACTCAGAACCAGGACAATGCCATGCACGCCGGCGTTCCGCACACTGCTTCCTACTACGCTGCAAGCAGCGCCCCACAGGTGGATCATCCATCGCTGCAGGGCGAGCTGAGCTGTGATGTCTGCGTGGTAGGCGGCGGCTTCTCTGGGTTGAACACGGCGATCGAGCTGGCCGAGCGCGGCCTCAACGTGGTGCTGCTGGAGGCACACAAGATTGGCTGGGGCGCCAGCGGGCGCAATGGTGGCCAGCTGATTCGCGGGGTCGGCCATGGCCTTGAGCAATTCACTCCGATTCTGGGCAGCGACGGCGTACGCGAACTCAAGCTGATGGGCCTGGAAGCAGTGGACATTGTCCGCGAGCGCATCGAGCGCCATGCCATCGACTGCGACCTGACCTGGGGCTACTGCGACCTGGCCAACAAGCCCCGCGACCTGCAGGGTTTTGCCGAAGACGCCGAAGAGCTGCGCAGCCTGGGCTATCGCCATGAACTGCGCCTGGTACAGCCGGAGCAGATGCACAGCGTGGTGGGTTCGGACCGCTACGTCGGCGGCTTGATCGACATGGGTTCGGGGCACCTGCATCCGCTCAATCTCGCCCTGGGCGAAGCGCTGGTGGCCAGCAAACTGGGGGTGCGCCTGTTCGAGCAGTCAGCAGTGACCCGCATCGACTATGGCCCGCAGGTACGCGTGCAGACGGCGCAAGGATCGGTGCTGGCCAGCACCCTGGTACTGGGCTGCAACGCCTACCTCAATGACCTGAATACCGAACTCGGTGGCAAAGTACTGCCCGCCGGCAGCTACATCATCGCCACCGAGCCCCTGAGCGAGGCCCGGGCCAGCCAGTTGCTGCCGCAGAACATGGCCGTGTGCGACCAGCGCGTGGCCCTGGACTACTATCGCCTGTCTGCTGATCGCCGGTTATTGTTCGGCGGCGCCTGCCACTACTCCGGGCGTGATCCTCAAGACATCGCGGCCTACATGCGGCCGAAGATGCTCAAGGTGTTCCCGCAGCTTGCCGACGTGCGCATCGATTACCAGTGGGGCGGGATGATCGGCATCGGTGCCAACCGCCTGCCGCAGATCGGCCGCCTGCCCGGCCAGCCCAACGTGTACTTCGCCCAGGCCTATTCTGGCCACGGCCTCAATGCCACTCACCTGGCCGGCAGGTTGCTCGGCGAAGCCATCAGCGGCCAACACAGCGGGCGTTTCGACCTGTTCGCCAAGGTGCCGCACATCACCTTCCCGGGCGGCCAGCACCTGCGCTCGCCGTTGCTGGCCCTGGGCATGCTCTGGCACCGACTCAAAGAACTGGTCTAGGACCGCCAGAAGGGTTTAAGCCCCTCTTCGCATGCCTGCGCGCGGGTCAGCCCAACGTCGCGCAACTGTTCGGCGTCCAGTTCAAGCAGCGCCCTGCGGGTATGCCAGCGGTGCAACATCAGGCCCCAGCGACTGAGGCCAGCCGGTGCGCTGAACAGCCGGGCACGCTGCTCGCGGCTCAATTCTTCGGCGTACAGTTTCAGGCGTACATCGCTCATGCCGCTCATTGCTCGTTACCTCCAGGTTGTGTGAACCGTGGAGCAAGCATGCGCGCGCGGGCAAAACCATTACAGATTCAAAGGCCAGCTATTATTCCCATACAGAATTGGCATATTTCCTACTGAATGCAGTAATTTTACCTAATCTGTATTGGTCGTTTGCTGCAACCGTTTTTCGGAGTATGCCATGACGCTGTACATCAACCTGGCCGAGCTGCTCGGCGCTCGTATCGAACAAGGCTTGTACCGCCCCGGTGACCGCCTGCCCTCGGTGCGCGCCCTGAGTGTCGAGCACGGCGTCAGCCTGAGCACTGTGCAGCAGGCCTACCGCTTGCTCGAAGACAACGGCCTGGCCGCGCCACGGCCAAAGTCCGGGTACTTCGTACCCCACAGCCGTAGCCTGCCTGCCCTGCCGGAAGTCAGCCGTCCGGCCCAACGCCCGGTGGATATTTCCCAATGGGAGCAAGTGATCGAGCTGATCCGCAGCGTCCCCAGCAAGGATGTGGTGCAACTGGGCCGCGGCATGCCCGATATCAACAGCCCGACCCTCAAGCCACTGCTGCGCAGCCTGGCGCAACTGAGCAGACGCCAGGACATGCCCGGCCTGTACTACGACACCATTTCCGGCACCCAGGCCCTGCGCGAACAAATCGCCCGGCTGATGCTCGACTCCGGCTGCACCGTCAGCCCCAGCGAACTGGTCGTGACCACCGGCTGCCACGAGGCGCTGTCGACCAGCATCCGCGCCGTGTGCCAGCCAGGCGATATCGTCGCGGTGGAATCACCGAGCTTTCATGGTGCCATGCAGACCCTCAAGGGCCTGGGCATGAAGGCGCTGGAAATCCCCACCGATCCGCTCACCGGGATCAGCCTCGAAGCCCTGGAGCTGGCCCTGGAGCAATGGCCGATCAAGCTCATCCAGATCACCCCGAGCTGCAACAACCCGCTCGGCTACATCATGCCCGAGGCGCGCAAGAAGGCTTTGCTGACCCTGGCGCAACGCTTCGACGTGGCGATCCTCGAAGACGATGTCTATGGCGATCTTGCCTACACCTACCCCAGACCGCGAACCATCAAGTCGTTCGACGAGGATGGCCGGGTACTGCTCTGCAGTTCCTTCTCCAAGACCCTGGCTCCAGGCCTGCGGATCGGCTGGGTCGCTCCCGGGCGCTATCTGGAGCGGGTCCTGCACATGAAGTACATCAGCACCGGCTGCACCGCCACCCAGCCACAATTGGCCATCGCCGACTTCATCGAGGGCGGTCATTACCAGCCGCACCTGCGGCGCATGCGCAGCCAGTATCAGCGCGGACGCGACCAGATGAGCGATTGGGTGACCCGCTATTTTCCACCAGGCACTCGCGCCAGCCGGCCTCAGGGTGGCTTCATGCTGTGGGTCGAACTGCCGGAAAGTTTCGACACGTTGCGCCTGAACCGGGCTTTACTTGGGCAAGGGGTGCAGATTGCCATTGGCAGTATTTTCTCGGCCTCGGGCAAGTACCGTAACTGCCTGCGGATGAACTTCGCCGCGCGCCCCAGCGCCGAGATCGAAGCGGCAGTGCGCAAGGTCGGCGAGGCCGCCATTCGTCTACTGGCCGAGGAACACAGCGACAGGTAACGTTGCCCCGCCGTTCATGGCCCCTATCCATACGCCTCAGTTGTAACAGGACGAATTCTGTTGAAAAGCCAGCGGGTGCTGCCACTTCTGCTGTCGCTACTGCTCGGCCTGGGCGGCTGTGCCAGTGTCAGCCAGCCACGGGAAATCAGCCAGGCCCTGCCGGCCAGCGATTCGGCCTTCGGTCGCTCGGTACAGCGCCAGGCCTCGGTCTACGACGGGCGCTCCGGGTTTCGCCTGCTGCCCAATAGCAACGAAGCCTTTCGCGCCCGCGCCGAACTGATCCGCAACGCTCAGTCGAGCATCGACCTGCAGTACTACATCGTCCACGACGGCCTCAGTACCCGCGTCTTGGTGCATGAACTGCTGCAAGCGGCCGACCGCGGCGTGCGCGTGCGTATTCTGCTCGATGACACCACCAGCGATGGCTTGGACGAACTGATGGGCATCCTGGCGGCCCATCGCAATATCCAGATTCGCGTCTTCAACCCCTTGCACCTGGGCCGCAGCACCGGCATGACCCGCGCCATGGGCCGCCTGTTCAACCTGTCGTTGCAGCATCGGCGCATGCACAACAAGCTATGGCTGGTGGACAACAGCATGGCCATCGTCGGCGGACGCAACCTGGGCGATGAGTATTTCGATGCCGAGCCCAACCTGAACTTCACCGACATCGACCTGCTTGGGGTCGGCCCGGTCGCCGAACAGTTGGGGCACAGTTTCGACCAGTACTGGAACAGTGCGCTGAGCAAGCCGATCGGCGATTTTCTGTTTACCCAGCCCGACGCCAACGACCTGCGCAACAGCCGCCAGCGCCTGGAGTCGTCACTGGCCCAGGCGCGGATCAAGCGCAAGGCTCTGTACGATCGGCTGATGGCCTATCAAACCCGGCCACGCCTGGATGTCTGGCGCAACGAGTTGATCTGGGCCCATAACCAGGCGCTCTGGGACGCGCCGAGCAAAGTCCTGGCCCGCGATGAACCCGATCCGCGCTTGCTGATGACCCAACAGCTGGCCCCGGACTTGAATAACGTCCAGCACGAACTGATCCTGGTCTCGGCCTACTTCGTGCCCGGCGAGTCCGGCCTGCTGTACCTGACCAGCCATGCCGACAAGGGCGTATCGGTGAAGTTGCTGACCAATTCCCTGGAAGCCACCGATGTACCGGCCGTGCACGGCGGCTACGCGCCCTATCGCAAGGCACTGCTGGAACACGGCGTGCATTTGTATGAGCTGCGCCGCCAGCCCGGCGATCGCAGCTCCCGGCGCGGCTTGGGCTTTCACGGTAGCTCCGACTCCAGCCTGCACAGCAAGGCGATTGTCTTCGATCGCAAGAAGACCTTCATCGGCTCGTTCAATTTCGACCCGCGCTCGGTGCTGTGGAACACCGAAGTTGGCGTACTGGTCGACAGCCCGGAGCTGGCCGAATACACCCGCGAGCTGGCGGCCCAGGGCATGGCCCCGGCCCTCAGCTATCAGCCGCAACTGATCGATGGCCAGTTGGTGTGGATCACCGAAGACAACCACCACCTGCACACCCTGACCACCGAGCCCGGCGGTTTGTGGCGGCGCTTCAACGCCTGGGTCAGCAAGGCGGTGGGCCTGGAAAAGATGCTCTAGACCGGCGCCGGCTCGAACGCATTGGGCCGCCGCGCGAGCAACACCAGGCCGAAAGCGCCGATCGCCATGAACAAGGGCAGCGCGTGCCCGCTCAGCCACTGGCTGCCCGCCCCTGCCGCCAGCGGCCCGATCAGGCAACCAATGCCCCACAGTTGCGCAACATGGGCATTGGCGCGCACCAGGGCATCGTCGCGGTAGCGCTCGCCAATCAGCACCAGCGACAAGGTGAACAGGCCCCCGGCGCTGGCTCCGAACAGCACCCACAACGGCCAGATCAGCGGCGTTTGCAGCAGCAGCGGAATCGCCAGGCTCGACGCCAGCAGGGTCAAGGCACAGCCACTGAACAAGGTGCGCCGCGACATGCGGTCGGCCAGCGCGCCAATCGGCAATTGCAACAGCGCATCACCAACCACCACGGCACTGACCATGAACAGGGAGATTTCCGTGGTGAAGCCCTGCTGCAGGCAGTAGACCGGCAGCAAGGTCAGAATCATTGCCTCGAACGCGGCAAACAGGGCAATGGCCCAGGCGATCACCGGCAAGCGCCGGCAGAAGCCGAACAAGTCGGTGAAGGTCACGCTGCAGGCGTCAGCACTGGGCGCGCCGTCGCGGCCGAGCAATAGCAGTGGCGCGGCAATCAACAAACCGGCTCCGATCCAGAATCCCAGGTCGTCTTCCGAACCCACCACACCGAGCAACAGCGGCCCGGCCAGTTGGCTCAAGGCATAACTGCTGCCGTACAGCGCCACCAGACGCCCGCGCCACTGCTCGACCACCAGTTGGTTGATCCAGCTTTCGCCAAGGATGAAGACGATGGTCAGGATCACCCCGATCAACAAGCGCAGGGCCAGCCATAACGGGTAGCTGGGCAGCAGCGCCAGCAGGCCGATGGAAAACGCCCCCGCCCACAGGCACAGGCGCATCAGCCCCGGTGTACCAAAGCGCGCGGCCAGACGGCTGGACAGGCTGGCGCCGATCAATACGCCAATAGCCGGCATCGCCGCCATTACACCAATGGCAAAGCTGCCATAACCCCAGCCCTCCAGGCGCAACGACACCAGTGGCATGCTGACGCCCAGGGCCAGGCCGACACTGAGCACGGCCGCCAGCACGGCGAAATAGGTTCCCCAACGCACGCTTTTTCCTCCAGAAACAATCGCGGGACAAGCCCGCTCCCACACTACTGTGGGAGCGGGCTTGTCCCGCGATAAGGGCACCCAGGCCTTACAGCTTGATCCAGGTCGCTTTCAGCTCGGTGTACTTGTCCAGCGCATGCAGCGACTTGTCACGGCCGTTGCCCGACTGCTTGAAGCCACCGAACGGCGCGGTCATGTCGCCGCCATCATACTGGTTGACCCACACGCTACCGGCACGCAAGGCCTTGGCGGTCAGGTGTGCCTTGGAGATGTCGGCGGTCCAGACACCGGCAGCCAGGCCGTACGGCGTGTCATTGGCGATGTTGATCGCTTCTTCGGTGGAGTCGAAGGTGATGACCGACAGTACCGGGCCGAAAATTTCTTCCTGAGCGATCTTCATGGCATTGGTCACGCCGTCGAAGATGGTCGGCTCAACGTAAGTGCCGCCGGTCTCCTCGAGGATCCGCTTGCCACCCACCAACAGCTTGGCGCCATCGCTGTGGCCGGCTTCGATGTAGGACAGCACGGTGTTCATCTGCTGGGTGTCGACCAGCGCACCCACGGTGGTGGCAGGATCGAGCGGATTGCCCGGCTTCCAGGCTTTGAGTGCTTCGAGCACCAGCGGCAGGAATTTGTCCTTGATCGAACGCTCGACCAGCAGGCGCGAACCTGCGGTGCAGACCTCGCCCTGGTTGAAGGCGATGGCGCTGGCGGCTGCTTCGGCGGCGGCGTTGAGATCCGGGGCGTCAGCAAAGACGATGTTCGGGCTCTTGCCGCCGGCTTCCAGCCAGACACGCTTCATGTTCGACTCGCCGGCGTAGATCATCAGTTGCTTGGCGATCTTGGTCGAACCGGTGAACACCAGGGTATCGACGTCCATGTGCAGGGCCAGGGCCTTGCCGACGGTGTGGCCATAACCTGGCAGCACGTTCAGCACGCCAGCCGGAATGCCGGCTTCGATGGCCAGCTGGGCGATTCGGATGGCGGTCAGCGGCGATTTTTCCGAAGGCTTGAGTACCACCGAGTTACCGGTCGCCAGGGCCGGGCCGAGTTTCCAGCAGGCCATCAGCAACGGGAAGTTCCAGGGCACGATGGCGGCAACCACACCCACCGGTTCGCGGGTCACCAGGCCCAGTTGGTTGTGAGGGGTGGCAGCGACCTCGTCGTAGATCTTGTCGATCGCTTCACCGTTCCAGCTCAGGGCCTGGGCGGCACCTGGCACGTCGATGTTCAGCGAGTCGCTGATCGGCTTGCCCATGTCCAAGGTTTCCAGCAGCGCCAGCTCCTCGACGTTCTGCTTGAGCAGGCCGGCGAAACGGATCATGGTGGCTTTACGCTTGGCCGGGGCCAGGCGCGACCAGACGCCGGAGGCGAAGGTGGCGCGGGCGTTTTCCACAGCGCGCTTGGCATCGGCCTCGTCGCAGCTGGCGATCTGCGCCAGGAGGCGTCCGTCGACCGGGCTGAGGCACTCGAACGTCGCGCCGGAGACGGCAGCGGTGTATTCACCATTGATGAAGGCACGGCCTTCGATCTTCAGTTGCTGGGCACGCTGGTCCCAATCCGCACGAGTCAGGGTGGTCATACGAAACTCCTCCTCTTGTTAAGGTGCAGGGCCGCACGAGAGTTTGACGGCACTGTCGAAAATTCTGGCTGGGCGACACAGGCGCACAGGCACCTGTCACCCTAAACCACCGGCACCCTAATTTTCAATATATTTGACAGAATCACAACAAACACCTACTGATGTTCATTTTATTAAACAACAAAAAGGGGACCCGACCATGAACATTACCCAGATCATCGACTTCGCCCAGGTGCTGACCGAAGCGGAACGCTATCGCCCCGCCGCAGAAAAGGTACTCAAGGGCGATCCCGAACAGGCGGTTTACAACCATTACTCCAGCCCATGCTCGCAGTTTCATGCGGGCGTCTGGGAAGGTGCCGTCGGGCAATGGACCGTCAATTACACCGAACATGAGTACTGCGAGATCGTTCAAGGCGTCTCGGTGCTGCGTGATGAAAAAGGCGGTGCGAAAACCCTGCGCGCTGGCGACCGCTTCGTCATTCCAGCGGGATTCAAGGGCACCTGGGAAGTGCTGGAGCCGTGCCGCAAGATCTATGTGATGTTTGAGCAGCAATAAATAGCTACCACTTGGACGGGGCTGATCCAACCGAGCATGGCGCTGCCCAACCGGGCATTCAATCAATCGAAGGAAGCAACGCCATGACTAACGAAGAAGTTCTGCAACAGATCAATCACCTGGTCGGCACCCACTATGTGCCTAGCGCCAAGGCCTACATCAGTGAGCTGACTGGCCGCGCTCGCGTGGTCGGTGCCGGTGAATTTTCCACCCGCGAATACGATCCAAGCCGTATCCATGTCATCGCCAACGATAACGGCATCATCCAGTCGTTCCATTTCAGCTGATTACATGGCGACATAAAAAAGGGCCCGTATCCTGAGATACGGGCCCTTTTTTCGTCAGCCGGATCAATTACTTGATCTTGGCTTCCTTGTAGATCACGTGCTTGCGAACAACCGGATCGAATTTTTTGATTTCGATTTTGTCCGGAGTGGTGCGCTTGTTCTTGTCGGTGGTGTAGAAGTGGCCGGTATTAGCGGTCGACACCAGACGGATCAATTCACGCATGATTCTCTCCCTTAGACCTTAGCGCCGTTACGGCGAATGTCGACCAGAACGGCATCGATGCCGCGCTTGTCGATGATGCGCATGCCTTTGGCAGAGACGCGCAGACGCACGAAACGCTTCTCGGACTCGACCCAGAAGCGATGATGCTGCAGGTTCGGCAGGAAACGACGACGGGTTTTGTTATTCGCGTGGGAAATGTTATTCCCGGTTACCGGACCCTTACCGGTAACTTGACAGACTCTCGACATGCCTCAGCCCTCTAAAACCACATGCCCAACCCGGCATGGGTTGGCCGCTTAATCTCTCAGTCTTTGGCGCCAGGCGCCGTGTTTCTTCAGGGTCTTATCGACTCGATCAGCAAATGCGACAAGCCGAGCCCCTAGAAAAGAGCGCTGCTTTATACCAGAAAGACCAGAGCACAACAACAGAAGATGTGCTTTGACATGCTGTTCGATACGCCGGAGCAGCATAACCACTGGCCCGGCAAGCTGTCGACCGCTCGTCGCCAGGCTGCTAAAAAAGGAGATGGTCATTTGCCTCCCGGCACACTAGGGTAGGACTTTTCCAGACTGCACTGGCAGATGGGCCACCGATCAGCCAAGGAATCCCCATGCGTGCTGCCGTTTTACCCCTGTTGTTCGCCACCCTGCTCGGCCCGGCTTTCGCCCAGGCGGCTGCGCTGAGCGTGTGCACAGAAGCCAGCCCCGAAGGTTTCGATGTGGTCCAGTACAACTCACTGACCACCACCAATGCCTCGGCCGACGTGCTGATGAACCGCCTGGTCGAGTTCGACGCGCGCCAGGGCCAGGTGGTGCCGGGCCTGGCCGAAAGCTGGACGGTGTCGCCGGACGGCCTGATCTACCAGTTCAAGTTGCGCACGGGGGTTAAATTCCACAGCACCGGCTACTTCAAGCCCACTCGCACCCTGGACGCCGACGACGTGCTGTTCAGCTTCCAGCGCATGCTCTACCCCGCGCACTCCTGGCACAAAATCGCCCAGAGTGGCTACCCGCACGCCCAATCGCTGCAGCTGCCCAGCCTGATCAAGCAGATCGATGCGCTGGACCCGCTGACCGTGCGCTTTACCCTCGACCACCCCGACGCCACCTTCCTGGCCACCCTGAGCATGGGCTTTGCCTCGATATACTCCGCCGAGTATGCCGACCAGCTGCTCAAGGCCGGCACCCCGGAAAAACTCAACAGCCAGCCGATCGGTACCGGGCCGTTTGTGTTCAGTCGTTTCCAGAAAGACGCGGTGATCCGCTACCGAGCCAACCCGGACTACTTTGCCGGCAAGCCGGGTGTCGATCCGTTGATCTTCGCCATCACTCCCGATGCCAACGTGCGCCTGCAGAAACTCAAGCGCAACGAATGCCAGATCGCCCTGTCGCCCAAGCCCCTGGACATCGCCGCCGCGAGTGAAGATTCGGCTCTGAAGGTAGAAAAGACTGAAGCCTTCATGACTGCATTCGTCGCTATTAATAGCCTGCATGCACCGCTGGACAAGCCTGAGATTCGTCAGGCCATCAACCTGGCATTCGACAAGGCCAGCTACCTCAAAGCGGTGTTTGAAGATACCGCTGTGGCGGCCAACGGCCCTTACCCGCCCAACACCTGGAGCTACGCCAAGGACCTGCCCGGCTACCCGACCGACCTCGATAAAGCCCGGGCGCTGCTGGCCAAGGCCGGCCTCAAAGACGGCTTTAACACCACAATCTGGACCCGCCCGCAAGGCAGCCTGCTCAACCCCAACCCCAGCCTCGGTGCGCAATTGCTGCAGGCCGACCTGGGCAAGATCGGCATCAAGGCCGAGATCCGCGTGATCGAATGGGGCGAGCTGATTCGCCGGGCCAAGGCTGGCGAGCATGACCTGCTGTTCATGGGCTGGGCCGGCGACAACGGCGACCCGGACAACTTCCTCAGCCCGCAGTTTTCCTGCGCGGCGGTCAAGTCCGGGACCAACTTCGCCCGCTACTGCGATCAGCGTCTGGACCAGTTGATCAGCGCCGGCAAGACCACCACCGACCAGAGCGTGCGCAGCCGCCTGTACCAGCAGGCCCAGACGCTGATCCAGCAACAGGCCTTGTGGCTGCCCCTGGCCCACCCGACTGCCGCCGTGTTGACGCGCAAGGATGTCGAGGGTTATCAGGTCAGCCCGTTCGGTCGCCAGGACTTTGCCGGGGTCCGCACCTCGCGCTAGTGTCCTGTCTCAGAAGTACGTTCTCTTTTGACGTCAAAAGTGAACAGCCTATTTCTGAGACAGGACACTAGAGCCAGCCGTGCTCGGCCATCGACAGCGGTTCGCCATCACCGATGACGAAATGGTCGAGTACGCGCACTTCGATCATGTCCAGCGCCTTGGTCAGGCGCCGGGTCAGCGAAAGGTCTGCATCGCTGGGCTCGCTCACCCCCGAGGGATGATTGTGGCAGAGGATCAACGCCGCAGCGTTGTGTACCAAGGCACGCTTGATGACCTGCCGCGGATAGACACTGGTGCTGTTGATCGAGCCCTGAAACAGCGCCTCGAACGCCAGCACCCGGTGCTTGCTGTCGAGGAACAGGCAGCCAAATACTTCGTGCGGTTCGTGGCGCAGACGAGCCTTGAGGTAGTCCTTGACCGCCTGCGGGCTCTGCAAGGCTGAATCACGCCGCAGACGTTCAGCCAGGTGGCGCCGGGACATTTCCAGTACAGCCTGCAACTGGGCGAACTTGGCCGGCCCCAGCCCAAGCTCACCATTGAAGCTGCGGCTGTCAGCCTCAAGCAAGCCACGCAGGCCACCGAAGCGCCCGAGCAAATGCCTGGCCAGGTCGACCGCGCTACACCCACGCACGCCGGTGCGCAAAAAGATCGCCAACAGCTCGGCATCCGAAAGGCTACCCGCCCCGCGTTGCAGCAGTTTTTCTCGCGGCCGCTCGGCCGCAGGCCAATCCCTGATACTCATGACAATTCCCTCCGTCTTTCGGTTACTGCTCCTGTGTTTGAGCCCTGTGCTACATTAGCCGCTCATTTTTACGCGGCGAACCGGCCTGGGGAGGCGTCGTCGCCGCGTGTAATCACTGAGCAAAAAGGCAAGCCTATGCAGCGGCTGTATCGGAAGCGCATCGTTCTCGGCGTCGGCGGCGGCATTGCCGCCTACAAGAGTGCCGAGCTGGTTCGCCGACTCCTGGAACACGGCGCCCAAGTGCGCGTCGTCATGACCCGCGGCGGGGCTGAGTTCATCACCCCGCTGACCATGCAGGCCCTGTCCGGGCACCCGGTGCACATGGACCTATTGGACCCTGCTGCCGAAGCGGCGATGGGCCATATCGAGCTGGCCAAGTGGGCCGACCTGGTGCTGATCGCCCCAGCCACCGCCGACCTGCTCGCGCGCCTGGCCCAAGGTGTAGCCGACGACCTGCTGACCACCCTGGTGCTGGCCACCGACGCCACCGTGGCCGTGGCCCCGGCGATGAACCAGGCGATGTGGCGCGACCCGGCCACCCAGGCCAACCTTGAGCTGTTGCAAAGCCGCGACATTCAGGTGTTCGGCCCGGCCTCCGGCAGCCAGGCCTGTGGCGACGTGGGCCTGGGCCGCATGCTCGAAGCCACTGACCTGGCCTGGTGCGCCGCCGAGACCTTCAAGCGCGAGTCGCTGACCGGCAAGCACGTGCTGATTACTGCCGGCCCGACCCAGGAAAACATCGACCCGGTGCGCTACATCACCAACCACAGCTCCGGGAAAATGGGCTTTGCCCTCGCTGAAGCGGCGGTGGAAGCCGGCGCCAAGGTAACCCTGGTCACTGGCCCGGTGAGCCTGCCAACGCCCGATCGCGTTACCCGCATCGACGTGGTGAGCGCTCGCGACATGCTCGCTGCCTGTGAAGCCGCCATCCCTTGCGATGTATTTATCGCCTCGGCTGCGGTCGCAGACTACCGTCCAGAGGTTGTCGCCCCGCAAAAACTCAAGAAAGACCCTACGACAGGTGATGGCCTGCTGCTGCAGATGGTCCGCAACCCGGACATTCTTGCCAGCATCGCCACTCGTCCTGATCGCCCGTTCAGCGTCGGCTTTGCCGCCGAGACCGAACACCTGCTCGATTACGCCGCGCGCAAGCTCAAGGACAAGAACCTCGACCTGATTGTCGCCAACGATGTGGCCAACCCCAGCATCGGCTTCAATAGCGAAGAGAACGCCTGCAGCGTCATCGACCGTAAACTTCACGCAACTGTTTTCGCCCAGACCAGCAAGGGCAAGATCGCCCGCCAACTGGTAGCTTTCATCGCCGAACGTCTCAACCAGGTTTAATTTCGCATGCACGCTCTACAAGCCAAGATTCTCGATCCACGCATCGGTAGCGACTTTCCGCTGCCACAGTACGCCACCCCCGGCTCGGCCGGCCTCGACCTGCGCGCCATGCTCAAGGAGGACACCGTCCTCGAGCCAGGCCAGACCCTGCTGATCCCTACCGGCCTGTCGGTTTACATCGGTGATCCGGGCTTGGCCGCGCTGATCCTGCCGCGCTCGGGCCTGGGCCACAAACACGGTATCGTCCTTGGCAACCTGGTCGGCTTGATCGACTCCGACTATCAGGGCGAACTGATGGTCTCCTGTTGGAACCGTGGCCAGACGCCATTCACCATCGCCATTGGCGAGCGCATCGCACAGCTGGTGCTGGTGCCGGTGGTGCAGGCGCATTTCGACATCGTCGAAGCCTTCGATGAAAGCCAGCGTGGCGCTGGCGGCTTTGGTCATTCCGGCAGCCATTGATCCATCGGTTGCCCAGCGTGAGCCAAGGATGGCGAACTCTCTGGCGAAATGGCCGTCAAAGCGTTCAGTTTGAGCCTGCCCTGCACGCCCTCTAAATTGGAGCTCCCCAGAGATGAACGACATGGCACACCCGGTACCCGCACTGCCTGCCAGTATCTTCCGCGCCTACGATATTCGTGGTGTGGTCGGTGACACCCTGACCGCCGAAACCGCTTACTGGATCGGTCGCGCCATCGGCGCGCAAACTCTCGCCCAGGGCGAACCGAACATCTCGGTCGGCCGTGACGGCCGCCTGTCCGGGCCGCTGCTGGTCGAGCAACTGATCAAGGGCCTGGTCGAAGCCGGCTGCAAGGTCAGTGATGTCGGCCTGGTGCCGACTCCGGCCCTGTACTACGCCGCCAATGTTCTGGCCGGCAAGTCTGGGGTCATGCTCACCGGTAGCCACAACCCGCCGAACTACAACGGTTTCAAGATTGTCATCGCCGGCGACACCCTGGCCAATGAGCAGATCCAGGCGCTGTTGACCCGCCTGCGGAACAACGACCTGAGCCGTGGCGAAGGCAGCGTCGAGAAGGTCGAAATCCTCGAGCGCTACTTCAAGCAGATCACCGGTGATATCAAGCTGGCGAAAAAACTCAAAGTGGTCGTCGACTGCGGCAACGGCGCGGCTGGCGTCATTGCCCCGCAACTGATCGAAGCCCTGGGCTGCGAGATGATCCCGCTGTTCTGCGAGGTCGACGGCAACTTCCCCAACCACCACCCGGACCCGGGCAAGCCCGAGAACCTGGTCGACCTGATCGCCAAGGTCAAGCAAACCGGCGCCGACCTGGGCCTGGCCTTCGACGGCGATGGCGACCGCGTCGGCGTGGTCACCAACACCGGCAGCATCGTCTATCCCGACCGCCTGCTGATGCTGTTTGCCCAGGATGTCCTGGCGCGCAACCCCGGGGCCGAGATCATCTTCGACGTCAAATGCACCCGTCGCTTGACCCCACTGATCGAGCAATACGGCGGTCGCGCGCTAATGTGGAAGACGGGTCATTCGTTGATCAAGAAGAAGATGAAACAGACCGGCGCCCTGCTTGCTGGCGAGATGAGCGGTCACATCTTCATCAAGGAACGCTGGTACGGTTTTGACGACGGGATATACAGCGCTGCGCGCCTGCTGGAGATCCTCAGCAAGGCCAAAACCGATGCCGAGCAGCTGTTTGCCGCGTTCCCGAACGATATTTCCACGCCGGAAATCAATATTGATGTGACCGACGAGGGTAAATTCAGCATCATTGATGCACTGCAACGCGATGCCGACTGGGGCAACGACGCCAACCTGACCACCATTGACGGTGTGCGGGTCGACTACCCCGATGGCTGGGGCCTGGTTCGCGCCTCCAACACCACGCCGGTGCTGGTACTGCGCTTCGAGGCCGACAACGACGCCGAACTGCAGCGTATCAAAGCGGTATTTCGCGCCCAGCTGAAGCGCGTTGTCCCTGACCTGCAACCCACGTTCTGACCGACTATCTGTTCCAACTGGAGCCCTGCATGACCCTTGATCGCGATGCCGCCACCCATGTCGCCCAGGTTTTGTCCGAAGCGCTGCCTTATATTCGCCGTTTTGTCGGCAAGACCCTGGTGATCAAATACGGCGGCAACGCGATGGAGAGCGAAGAGCTCAAAACCGGTTTTGCCCGCGATGTAGTGCTGATGAAAGCCGTCGGCATCAACCCGGTGGTCGTACACGGTGGCGGCCCGCAGATCGGTGATCTGCTCAAGCGCCTGTCGATCGAGAGCCGCTTCGTCGACGGCATGCGCGTCACCGATGCGCAAACCATGGACGTGGTCGAGATGGTCCTCGGCGGCCAGGTCAACAAGGACATCGTCAACCTGATCAACCGCCATGGCGGCAGCGCCATCGGCCTGACCGGCAAGGACGCTGAGCTGATTCGTGCGAAAAAGCTCACCGTGACCCGCCAGACCCCGGAGATGACCACCCCGGAAATCATCGACATCGGCCACGTTGGCGAAGTGGTCGGGGTGAACACCGACCTGCTCAACATGCTGGTCAAAGGCGACTTCATCCCGGTGATCGCGCCAATCGGCGTCGGTGCCAACGGCGAGTCGTACAACATCAACGCTGACCTGGTAGCAGGCAAGGTGGCTGAAGCACTGAAGGCTGAAAAGCTGATGCTGCTGACCAACATCGCCGGCCTGATGGACAAGCAAGGCACCGTGCTCACCGGCCTGACCACCGAGCAGGTCAACGAACTGATCGCCGATGGCACCATCTACGGCGGCATGCTGCCGAAGATTCGCTGCGCACTGGAAGCCGTGCAAGGCGGGGTCAACAGCTCGCACATCATCGATGGCCGGGTGCCGAATGCGGTGCTGCTGGAGATCTTCACCGACAGCGGTGTGGGCACCCTGATCACCAACAGCAAGCAGTGTTGAACCTTTCGCGGGGCAAGCCCGCTCCCACACTGTGGGTGCGGGCTTGCCCCGCGATCAGGCACAAAAAAGGCGACCCCAGGGTCGCCTTTTTTTTGCCTCAGATCCCGTACTGCGCCCGGTAGGCCTCGACAGCCGGCAAGTGCTGCTTGAGTGCCGGGTCATCGGCGAGGAACTCCAGCACCTGGTTCAGCGAGACGATGCTCACCACCGGAATGCCGAAGTCACGCTCAACCTCCTGGATGGCCGACAGCTCGCCGTTGCCGCGCTCCTGGCGGTTCAGCGCGATCAGTACGCCGGCAGCCTTGGCTTGCTGGCCCTGGATGATCTGCATGACTTCGCGGATCGCCGTGCCAGCAGTGATCACGTCGTCGATGATCAGAACGTCGCCGGTCAGCGCTGCGCCGACCAGGCTGCCGCCTTCACCGTGGGCCTTGGCCTCTTTGCGGTTGAAGCACCACGGCAGGTCGAGGTCATGGTGTTCGGCCAGGGCCACGGCAGTGGCCGCCGCCAGGGGGATACCCTTGTAGGCCGGGCCGAACAGCACGTCGAAGGAGATCTTGCTGTCGACGATCGCCGCAGCATAGAAACGCCCGAGCTGAGCCAGGGCCGAACCGCTGTTGAACAGGCCGGCATTGAAAAAGTACGGGCTGGTGCGCCCGGACTTGAGGGTGAATTCACCGAAGCGCAGAACCCCGCGGTCGATGGCAAAACGAATGAAGTCGCGCTGATACGGCTGCATGAGGAGTCCCGGATACCACGGATTTAGCTAATTGAGTACAGCTCGGGTATCATACACGCACGAGATTTTTGGGGCCATTTATGCGGATCATCAGTGTGAACGTTAATGGCATTCAGGCAGCAGTCGAGCGTGGTTTGCTCAGCTGGCTACAAGCCCAGAATGCTGACGTCATCTGCCTTCAGGATACCCGCGCCTCGGCCTTTGAACTCGACGACCCAGCTTTCCAGCTCGATGGCTACTTCCTTTATGCCTGCGACGCAGAAGTTCCCGCCCAAGGCGGCGTGGCACTTTATTCGCGATTGCAGCCCAAGGCAGTCATCAGCGGCCTGGGCTTCGAGACAGCCGATCGCTACGGACGTTACCTGCAGGCCGATTTCGACAAGGTAAGTATTGCAACACTGTTGCTACCTTCGGGAATGAACGGCGATGAAGACTTGAACCAGAAGTTCAAGTTGATGGACGACTTCGCCAAGTACCTGGACAAGCAACGGCGCAAGCGTCGTGAATACATCTATTGCGGCTCGCTGTATGTGGCGCAGCAGAAGCTCGACGTCAAGAACTGGCGCGATGGCCAGCAGTCTCCAGGCTTCCTGGCGCCGGAACGCGCCTGGATGGACGAGATTGTCGGCAACATGGGTTATGTCGATGCCCTGCGCGAAGTCAGCCGTGAAGGCGACCAGTACAGCTGGTGGCCGGATAACGAACAGGCCGAGATGCTCAACCTGGGCTGGCGTTTCGATTACCAGTTGCTGACCCCGGGCCTGCGCCGCTTTGTGCGTAGCGCACGCCTGCCCCGCCAGCCGCGCTTCTCCCAACACGCGCCGTTGATCGTGGACTACGACTGGACACTGACGATCTGATTCGCTCAGCCACAAAAAAGCCGACGTCATCGTCGGCTTTTTTGTGGCTGTCACTTTTAGCGGATCATTATTTGATCGGCCGCCAGGTCAGCGGGTAGCGGTACGGCAGGCCGTCGTTGGCCTTGACCCCGGCCATGATGGTCAGGATCAGCACCGCAACCATCAGTATGCCCAACAGTACAACGCCAACCAGCACGAACATCAGCAGCGCGCAAATGATCCCGGCGATGAATACGGTGATCTGGAAATTCAACGCTTCCTTGCCCTGGGCGTCGACGAATGGGTCGACGTCCTTCTTCCAGATCCACATCACCAACGGCCCGAGCAGGCTGCCGAAGGGGAAGAACAGACCCAACAACCCGGACAGATGGCAAAACATCGCCCACTGCCGAACTTCGGCGCTGGGGTTAGGCAACTGCAATGGCTGCTCGGTCATGCTGCGCTCCTTGCCTGGATTGAATCAGTCGGCCAACGAGGCCTTCTGCAGCTCGAACAGGTCGGCCATGCCTTTTTGCGCCAGTGCCAGCATGGCATTGAGCTCTTCAGGCTGGAAGGGTGCGCCTTCGGCAGTGCCCTGGACTTCGATGAAACCACCCTGGCTGGTCATGACCACGTTCAGATCGGTCTCGGCGGCCGAGTCTTCGAGGTAGTCCAGGTCCAGTACTGGCTGGCCCTGGTACATGCCCACCGAAACAGCGGCGATCATGTGCTTGAGCGGGTCACCGCCCTTCAGGCCGCCACGCTTCTTGACCACACGCAGGGCATCGACCAGGGCCACCATGGCACCGGTGATCGATGCGGTACGGGTGCCGCCGTCGGCCTGGATCACGTCGCAGTCGACGTACAGGGTGATGTCGCCCAGCTTGCTCATGTCCAGCGCGGCGCGCAGGGAGCGGCCGATCAGGCGCTGGATCTCGAGGGTACGGCCGCCTTGCTTGCCACGGCTGGCTTCACGCTGGTTACGCTCGCCGGTGGAGCGCGGCAGCATGCCGTACTCGGCGGTCAACCAGCCCTGGCCCTGGCCCTTGAGGAAGCGCGGGACACCATTCTCGACACTCACGGTGCAGATGACTTTGGTGTCACCGAACTCGACCAGTACTGACCCCTCGGCGTGTTTGGTGTAGTTGCGGGTGATGCGGATCGAGCGGAGCTGATCGGCAACGCGACCACTTGGACGTTTCATTTGGGATACCTGTACTGGACTTGAATCTGCCCCGCATTATAGAGCGCGCCGAGCAATGAAGACACGCCTATTGTCGCAAGCCCCGAAACAGGCGGCCCAGGGGCGTTGGTCGGGTTTTTCCGGGAACGCCCTGACTGTTTGTAACATCAGTGGATTGGGAGCCAGCGCCGCACTGCGCTACAATCCTGCGCCTTCAGCCGCTTGGCTTTCCTTCATCTATTGCGCGAGGTACTTCCCATGGTGCACAGCATGACCGCTTTTGCTCGTGTCGAGCGCGCCGGTAGCCAGGGCACCCTGATCTGGGAACTGCGCTCGGTCAATCATCGCTACCTGGAGCCGCACCTGCGCCTGCCAGAGGCCTTCCGCGACCTCGAAGGCGCCGTGCGCGAAAGCCTGCGCCAGGGCCTGTCGCGGGGCAAGGTCGAGTGCACCCTGCGCTTCAACGAAGAACACAACGGCAAGGCCCTGCAAGTCGACCGCGAACGCGCCGCGCAACTGGTCGCCGCTGCCGAGACGGTAGCCAGCCTGATCAAGCAGCCGGCGCCGCTCAACCCGCTGGAAGTGCTGGCCTGGCCGGGTGTTCTGGTGGCCGATGCCGCCGACCCGCAGGCACTCAACAGCGAGGCCATGGCCCTGTTCGAAGAGGCCCTGAACGATCTGAAAAGCGGCCGCAACCGTGAAGGCGGCGAGCTGGCCCGGCTGATCAACGAGCGCCTGGACAGCATGGCCAGCGAGGTCACCACCTTGCGCGCCCTGGTACCGCAGATGCTCGCAGCCCAACGGCAGAAGATCCTCGACCGCTTCAGCGATATGCAGGCCGAGCTCGACCCGCAGCGCCTGGAGCAGGAAATGGTCCTGCTCGCGCAAAAAAGCGACGTAGCCGAAGAGCTCGACCGCTTGAGCACCCACGTCACCGAAGTCCGCCGCGTGCTCAAGTCCGGCGGCGCCGCCGGGCGGCGCCTGGACTTCCTGATGCAGGAACTCAACCGCGAAGCCAATACCCTGGGCTCCAAAGCCTTCGACCCACGCAGCACCCAGTCCGCGGTCAACCTCAAGGTACTGATCGAGCAGATGCGTGAACAAGTACAGAACATTGAGTAAGGCCACCCCGACCATGAATCACAGCAGCGGCACCCTCTACATCGTTTCGGCGCCTTCAGGCGCTGGCAAGACCAGCCTGGTCAAGGCCCTGATCGATGCTGACGACAGCATCCAGGTATCGGTTTCGCACACCACCCGGGCCATGCGCCCGGGCGAAGTGCACGGCGTGAACTACCACTTCGTCGAACACACCGAATTCAAGCTGATGATCGAGCAAGGCGACTTTCTCGAGCAGGCCGAAGTCTTCGGTAACTTCTACGGCACCTCGCGCAGCGCCCTGCAGCAGGTCCTCGACCAGGGCCACGACCTGATCCTGGAAATCGACTGGCAAGGCGCCCAGCAGGTGCGCAAGCTGATGCCTGAGGCATGTTCGGTGTTCATCCTGCCGCCGACCCAGGAAGCCCTGCGCCAGCGCCTGACCAACCGTGGCCAGGACAGCGACGAGATCATCGAAGGACGGATGCGTGAAGCAGTGAGCGAGATGAGTCACTACGACGAGTATGACTTCGTCATCATCAACGATGACTTCGCCATGGCACTGGAAGACCTCAAGGCGGTGTTCCGCGCCAATCGCTTGCGCAAGGTCACACAGCAGCAGCGTCATGGCCAGTTGCTCAAGCAATTGCTTGCCTGAGCAACCCGCCGCTCCAGCCGCTTAGCGGCGGCTGGACACCGTGGCGTGACGGTGCAGGGTCATGCCCAGGAAGAACGCCGGCGCACGCAGGCGCGACAGCATCATCAGCACCAGGCCGAGGATGGTGATGATCATTGCGATCACGAACACCAGGCCCAACCCACCCACATGCGAACCGCTGCCGAACGATGGCGAAGCGCTGTCGATGGCCGTCTGCAGGAAGATCACCGAGAGGATGCCGCCACCGAGCAGCGGGCACAGGCCACGCAACAGGAAGTGCCGCACGCTATCGAACAGGCTGTGGCGGAAGTACCAGACGCAGGCGTAGGCGGTCAGCGAATAGTAGAAGCAGATCATCATGCCCAGCGCGGTAATGGTATCCGCCAGAACGTTCTCGCTCAGGGTGCGCATGGTCACGTAGAACACCCCTGCGGCCATACCGGCGCAGATGGTGGCGTAGCGCGGGGTTTTCGAGCGCGGGCAGACGCTGGCAAAGCGCTCAGGCACGGCGCCGTAGTACCCCATGGCCAACAGCGTACGCGCCGGCGACACGAAGGTGGACTGCAGCGAGGCGGCGGTACTGGCCAGCACGGCGATCGACATCAGGATGGCCAGGGGGCCCATGACTGGACCGGCCAGGTGAGCGAAGACGTTTTCCTGGATGCGCGGGTTGTTCAGGCCCAGGCCAATGTCACCGATACCGGCAAATTGCAGGGTGGCGATTGCCGTGACCAGGTACAGGCCGAGAATCAGCAATACAGTCAGGGTGGCCGCACGACCAGGGGTATCACCGCTGCCCACCGACTCTTCACTGATGCTCAGGCACACGTCCCAGCCCCAGAAGATGAAGATCGACAGCGACAGGCCGGCGGTAAAGGCGGAGAACGACTCAACGCCGAAAGGGTTGAACCAGTCCAGGTCGAACTCCAGCGGCGGCGTCACCGACGACTCGCCAAACGCGGCCATGGCAAAACCCACCAGCACCACCAGCTGCAACGCCACCAGGCCGTACTGCACGGTCATGGTCGTGGCAATGCCGCGACAGCAGATCCACACCGCCATGGCGATGAACACGCAGCAGGTGACGACGTTGATCAACAGGTTGTCGCTCAAGGCAGCCACCTCATGGCTGCCGGTGATCTGCCCAAGGAACAAATAGAAGAAGTCGACGGCCACCCCGGCCAGGTTGGACAGCACGATGGTGGTCGCAGTGACCAACCCCCAGCCGCCGATCCAGCCGATCATCGGGCCGAACGCCCGCGCCGACCAGGTAAAGGAAGTACCGCTGTCAGGCTCAGCCGCATTCAGCTCGCGGTAACCCAAGGCCACCAGCAGCATTGGCAGGAAGCCAACGATGAATACCGCCGGCAAGTGAGCCCCGACTTCACGCACGGTCGGGCCCAGCGCGCCGGTCAGGGTATAGACCGGGGCGATGGTGGAAATGCCCAGCACGATGCTGGCCAGCAGTCCGAGCCGGCCCTTGGCCAGCCCCTTGGATCGCCCGCCCTCACCTGGGGACAGGCCTGCTTTGTGTTCACTCATGAGTAGTTGCCGCCAATATTGGTATTGTTTTTCAGGACACCCCACGGGGCGTCCGCTTTCACTCACTGAAACCTGTTGCGTGGTACTTCAAGCCCGGATCAACCGGCTGACCTCATAGGGCCTTCTCCCGCTTCTGCTGGCTCGCGGCACGGGCCAGGCAGGCCTCGCGGAACGCCTGAAACAGGCGCAGCGACACCGGGTTGTCGGCAAAGCGGTACTCGGGGTGCCACTGCACACCGACCACAAAGCCTGGGGCGTCATCCATCGACACCGCTTCGATCAGTCCATCAGGGGCCAATGCTTCGGCTCGCAGGTCGCCAGCCAGGCGATCGATACCCTGGCTGTGCAGCGAATTGACCATGAAGCTTTCGTCCATCCCCAGGCGTTCGAACAGCCCGCCGGGCTGGACAGTGACCAGGTGACGGGGGCTGTATTGTTCTTCCAGCGGGGCATCCTGCGGCTCGCGATGATCCAGGTAGCCGGGCAGTTCCTGCACCCTCTGGTGCAGGGTGCCGCCGAGGGCCACATTGAGTTCCTGGAAACCGCGGCAGATGCACAACACCGGTACGCCGTCGGCAATCGCCGCCTGCAGCAGCGGCAAAGTCAGCCGATCACGAAACACGTCGTGCCGGGTTCCTTCCACGCTGGGGGCGCCATTGTAATGATGCGGCTCGACATTTGAAGGCGAACCGGTAAAAAGAATGCCATCGAGGCGCTCTAAAACACGGCGCGGGTCACTGGGCTCGGCCCGTGCCGGGAGGATCAGCGGGATCCCGGCAAAACCTGCGGCCTCGACATATTTGTCGCCAACGGTGTGCGACGAGTTCTTGCCCAACTGCTGGCGGCAAGCGGAAACGCCAATCAAAGGCGGCAGTGCAGCGGTAGTTTGCATGGGTTCACCCTCCCTTACAGCTTGATCCAGGTCGCCTTGAGTTCGGTGTATTTGTCGAAAGCGTGCAGCGATTTGTCCCGGCCATTGCCCGACTGCTTGAAGCCGCCGAACGGCGCAGTCATGTCGCCGCCGTCGTACTGATTGACCCAGACGCTGCCAGCACGCAGGGCGCGAGCTGTGTTGTGGGCGCGGGAAATATTGCTGGTCCACACCGCTGCCGCCAGGCCAAAGGGCGAGTCGTTGGCAATGGCGATGGCTTCTTCAGCACTGTCGAAGGTGATCACTGACAGCACCGGGCCGAAGATTTCTTCGCGGGCGATGCGCATGGCATTGGTGACGCCATCGAAGATCGCCGGCTGCACATACACGCCGCAGGTGTCTTCAAGCACACGCTCACCACCGATGACCAGCGTGGCGCCATCAGCCTTGCCGGCCTCGATGTAACCAAGCACGGTGTCCAACTGGGTGGTATCGACCAGGGCGCCGACGCGGGTATCCGGGTCAAGTGCATGGCCAGGTTTCCAGGCTTTGAGGGCTTCAACCACCATCGGCAGGAAGCGCGCCTTGATGCTGCGCTCGACCAGCAGCCGCGAGCCGGCAATGCACACTTCGCCCTGGTTGAAGGCGATGGCGCTGGCCGCAGCTTCAGCGGCGGCCTGCAGGTCCGGAGCGTCGGCAAAGACGATGTTCGGGCTCTTGCCACCGGCTTCGAGCCAGACCCGCTTCATGTTCGACTCACCGGCGTAAACCATCAGTTGCTTGGCAATACGGGTGGAGCCGGTGAACACCAGGGTGTCGACGTCCATGTGCAGGGCCAGGGCCTTACCGACGGTATGACCGTAGCCTGGCAGCACGTTGAGGACACCAGCCGGCAGGCCCGCTTCGATCGCCAGCTGGGCAATGCGAATGGCGGTCAGCGGCGATTTTTCGGACGGTTTGAGGATCACCGAGTTACCGGTGGCCAGGGCCGGACCGAGTTTCCAGCAGGCCATCATCAGTGGAAAATTCCACGGAACAATGGCCGCGACCACGCCGACCGGCGAGCGGGTGACCAAACCCAGCTGGTCGGACGGGGTCGCAGCAACTTCGTCGTAAATCTTGTCGATGGCTTCGGCGTGCCAGCGAAGGGCGTTGGCCGCTGCCGGAATATCGATGCTCAAGGAATCGGCAATCGGCTTGCCCATGTCCAGGGTTTCCAGCAATGCCAGTTCTTCGGCATTGGCCAGGAGTAAATCAGCAAAGGCGATCAGCACCTGCTTGCGCTGGGCCGGGGCCTGGTCAGCCCAGATGCCACTGTCGAAGCTGCGTCGGGCAGCGACCACCGCACGTTCGGCATCGGCGCTGTCACAGCTGGCGATCTGCGCCAGATGGCGGCCATCGACCGGGCTTGCGCACTCGAAGGTCTCGCCAGACACGCTGGCGCAGTACTGGCCGTCGATAAAGGCACGGCCTTCGATGTTCAGGCCCTGAAAAAGCTGTTCCCAGTGTTGGCGGGGTGCTGTTGTCATTGTTGTTCTCTCCGGCGTCACACCGTGTGCAGGTACCAGTTGTACTCGAGGTCGGAAATCGACACCTCGAACTCGGCCATCTCGCTTTCCTTGCAGGCGACAAAAATATCGATGTAGTCCGGGCTGATGTATTGGTTCAGCACTTCACTGTCATCGAGCTCACGCAGCGCATCGCGCAGGTTGTTCGGCAGGCTCTGTTCCAGTTGCTCGTAGGAGTTGCCCTCGATGGGCGCTCCCGGCTCGATCTGGTTGGTCAGGCCGTGATGAATACCGGCGAGAATGGCCGCCATCATCAGGTACGGGTTGGCATCAGCGCCGGCGACACGGTGCTCGATGCGCACGGCATCGCTGCTGCCGGTCGGTACGCGGACCGCTACGGTGCGGTTGTCCAGGCCCCAGCTTGGCGCGTTGGGCACATAGAACTGGGCACCGAAACGCCGATAGGAGTTGATGTTCGGGCACAAGAAGGCCATCGACGCCGGCATGGTCTCCAGCACACCACCGATGGCGTGGCGCAGGGATTCACTTTGCAGGGGGTCTTCGCTGGTAAAGATGTTCTTGCCGGTTTTCTTGTCCAGCAACGAGATGTGCACGTGCAGGCCGTTGCCGGCCTGGCCCGGGTAGGGCTTGGCCATGAAGGTGGAGTCCATTTCATGGTCGTAGGCGATGTTCTTGATCAGGCGCTTGAGCAACACCGCGTAGTCGCAGGCCTTCATCGGGTCGGCAACGTGGTGCAGGTTGACCTCGAACTGCGCCGGGGCACTTTCCTTGACGATGGCGTCGGCCGGGATGCCCTGCTCCTTGGCGGCTTCGAGCATGTCTTGCAGGCAATCGACGTACTCGTCGAGGTCGTCGATCAGATACACCTGGGTCGATTGCGGACGCTTGCCGGAGATCGGCGAACGTGGCGGTTGCGGCCGGCCATTGAGGTTGTCCTGATCAATCAGGTAGAACTCCAGCTCAAACGCCGCGCAAATATCCAGGCCCAGCGCATCGAACTTCGCCACCACGCTGCGCAGCACTTCACGCGGGTCGGCAAAGAACGGCGTGCCGTCGAGCTCGTGCATGGTCATCAGCAATTGCGCGGTCGGGCGCTTCTGCCAGGGTTCAAAGGCCAGGGTCCCGGGAATCGGGAAGCAAATGCGGTCGGAATCGCCGATGTCCAGGCCAAGGCCGGTGCTTTCGACGGTCGAGCCATTGATATCCAGGGCAAATAGCGAAGCCGGCAGGTTGATGCCTTTTTCGTAAACCTTGACCAGGCTTGCACGCTCGATGCGCTTGCCGCGCACCACGCCGTTCATGTCTGCAATCAGCAGATCGACAAATTGCACCTCAGGGTGGGCCTGGAGAAATTCACCCATCTCATCGAGAGGGATGGCGCACGGGGAGACCGACGTCATGGCTAGGCATCCTTTGATTTTTTATCGAACGACATGGAGGAGGTACTACTGCGCTATCGGGAGCGGCGATGGTTTCATTTGTTCTTTTTAAGTGGTCCCATCGTGGGGAACAGCTGAACGCCGTGGCTTTGCACGGACGTTCCAGATTCTGGCAACGTCGTGACTTGATTCACGACTGCCGCCTCACTATAGAATGGCCCCTACGCAACAGACATTGGCATTTAGGCAAGCAAAGAGTGCATCCATGCAATATCAGATCAGCCACGCCGACCTTTCCCTGGTGCTTGCACTGGTCCGCGGCCGCTCCCTGGCCAAGGCCGCCGAGCTGCTGAAGGTCGATGTATCGACTGTTTTTCGTTCGATCCGGCGCATGGAAGCCGCCCTGGGTACCGCGTTATTCGTCAAAAGCCGCAAGGGTTACATCCCCACCGGCACCGCCCAGGCCCTGGCCGAGCAGGCCGAGCGTGCCGAGCAAGCGCTGGATGCCGCGCGGGTGGCGCTGGAGCACGGTGAGCAGGTGGTCAGCGGTACGGTGCGCCTGACCTGCACCGACGCGGTGCTGCACAGCCTGCTACTGCCGGCACTGGCCGAATTCATGCCGGCCTACCCTGCGCTGTCGCTGGAGCTGGCGACCTCCAACACCTTTGCCAATCTCAGCCGACGGGATGCCGACCTGGCCCTGCGCCTGACCAACACCCCGCCGGAACACCTGGTCGGGCGTTGCCTGGGGGCGGCGTCTTACGTGATCTGCGGGCGCGAGGAGTTTCGCCAGAGGCTCAAGGAGCCCAGCCTGCCCTGGATCGCCCCGGATGACACCATGCAGGATCACCCCACCGTGGTCTGGCGCAGCGAGCACCTGCCTGGGGTGACACCGCGCTACCGCTGCAGCAGCATTTCTGCCATCGCCCAACTGGTGACCGCCGGGCTCGGCGTGGCCGCCCTGCCAGACTACATGGCCCACGACTTGCCCGGCGTCGGCCCCCTCAGCGAAGCCTTGCCCGGCTGCGACACCGAACTGTGGCTGCTGACCCGCCCGGATTGCCGGGCATTGCGCTCGGTGCAGACACTGTTTGATGAGTTGACCCCGCGCCTGCGTAACGCCTTGGGTCGCCAGTGAAATCGTCATCGCGGGGCAAGCCCGCTCCCACAACGCTTCTGTAGGAGCGGGCTTGCCCCGCGATGCTTTTCACCACAAACAGTTGTGCCAGAGCCCTTCAAGTGGTTATCGTCGAGGTATCAAGGGCTCGAAGTGAAATCAAAGCTTCCCTAAAGGCTGGTGATTTTTTAAACTATCGAGTCCGCTCGCCCATTCGGGCTGAACACCGCATTTGCTACTTGAGGAAGACCATGGCCCGCGTAACCGTTGAAGACTGCCTAGAACACGTGGATAACCGTTTTGAGCTGGTCATGCTCTCCACCAAGCGTGCCCGTCAACTGGCCACCGGCGGCAAAGAGCCGAAAGTGGCATGGGAAAACGACAAGCCTACCGTCGTCGCCCTGCGTGAAATCGCTGAAGGCATCTGCACCCCTGAGTTCATGGCAGCAGAATCCATTGTTCACGCCGAGCCTGCCTTTGCATTCGGTAGTGAGGAAGAGGCCAACGAGGCCGTCTAAGCCTATGCCTGGTCGACGTAGTACGGCGCAGGTCCCCGTCCCTTGGCAAGAGGTAACCCCATGCCGAGCATAGACGCCCTCGCCGATCGCTTGTCGACCTACCTCGGCGCCGACCAGGTCAACCTGGTACGCCGGGCGTATTTCTACGCCGAACAAGCCCACGACGGCCAGCGCCGTCGCAGTGGCGAAGCCTACGTCACGCATCCGCTGGCAGTGGCAAGCATCCTCGCCGACATGCACATGGATCATCAGAGCCTGATGGCCGCCATGCTCCATGACGTGATCGAAGACACCGGCATCGCCAAAGAAGCGCTCAGCTCGCAATTTGGCGAAACCGTGGCCGAACTGGTCGACGGCGTCAGCAAGCTGACCCAGATGAACTTCGAGACCAAGGCCGAGGCCCAGGCGGAAAACTTCCAGAAAATGGCCATGGCCATGGCCCGGGACATCCGCGTGATCCTGGTCAAGCTGGCCGACCGCTTGCACAACATGCGCACCCTCGAAGTGCTGTCCGGGGAAAAACGCCGGCGTATCGCCAAAGAGACCCTGGAAATCTACGCACCCATCGCCAACCGGCTGGGCATGCATAGCGTGCGCGTAGAGTTCGAGGACCTGGGCTTCAAGGCCATGCACCCGATGCGCTCCGCGCGTATCTACCAGGCAGTCAAGCGCGCCCGCGGCAACCGCAAGGAAATCGTCAACAAGATCGAAGAGTCGCTGGCCCACTGCCTGGCGGTCGACGGCATTGAAGGTGAAGTCAGCGGCCGGCAGAAGCACCTCTATGGCATCTACAAGAAGATGCGCGGCAAGCGCCGGGCCTTCAACGAGATCATGGACGTCTACGCCTTCCGTATCATCGTCGACAAGGTCGACACCTGCTACCGTGTGCTCGGCGCCGTGCATAACCTGTACAAGCCGCTGCCAGGGCGCTTCAAGGATTACATCGCGATCCCCAAGGCCAACGGCTACCAGTCGCTGCATACTACGCTGTTCGGCATGCACGGGGTGCCCATCGAGATCCAGATCCGCACCCGCGAAATGGAAGAGATGGCCAACAACGGCATCGCCGCTCACTGGCTGTACAAGTCCAGCGACGACGAGCAGCCCAAGGGCACCCATGCCCGCGCGCGCCAGTGGGTCAAAGGCGTGCTGGAAATGCAGCAACGTGCTGGCAATTCCCTGGAGTTCATCGAAAGCGTGAAAATCGACCTGTTCCCGGACGAGGTCTATGTGTTCACGCCCAAGGGCCGGATCATGGAGCTACCCAAAGGCTCCACGGCGGTCGACTTTGCCTACGCGGTCCACACCGACGTCGGCAACAGCTGTATTGCCTGCCGTATCAACCGCCGCCTGGCACCGTTGTCAGAACCCCTGCAAAGCGGCTCGACGGTCGAGATCGTCAGCGCCCCGGGCGCTCGTCCCAACCCGGCCTGGCTCAACTTCGTGGTCACCGGCAAGGCCCGTACGCACATCCGTCATGCGCTCAAGCTGCAGCGCCGCTCGGAGTCCATCAGCCTTGGCGAGCGCCTGCTGAACAAGGTCCTCAACGGTTTCGACAGCGCCCTGGACAAGATCCCTCAGGAACGCATCCAGGCCATGCTCGGCGAATACCGCCTGGAACTGCTCGAAGACCTGCTCGAAGACATCGGCCTGGGCAACCGCATGGCCTATGTGGTGGCGCGCCGCCTGTTGTCCACCGAAGGCGAGCAACTGCCTAGCCCGGAGAGCCCGCTGGCAATCCGCGGCACCGAAGGCCTGGTGCTGAGCTACGCCAAATGCTGCACGCCGATCCCGGGCGACCCGATTGTCGGCCACCTGTCGGCGGGCAAAGGCATGGTGGTGCACCTGGAGAACTGCCGCAACATCAGCGAAATTCGCCACAACCCGGAAAAGTGCATCCAGCTGTCCTGGGCCAAGGATGTCACTGGCGAGTTCAACGTCGAACTGCGCGTCGAGCTGGAACACCAGCGCGGCCTGATCGCCTTGCTGGCCAGCAGCGTCAACGCCGCCGACGGCAATATCGAGAAGATCAGCATGGACGAACGCGATGGTCGCATCAGCGTGGTCCAACTGGTGGTCAGCGTGCACGACCGCGTGCACCTGGCACGCGTGATCAAAAAACTGCGCGCCCTGACCGGGGTGATCCGAATCACCCGCATGCGTGCGTAGCCCAATAACAGCAAGGAGTCATCATGACCAAGACCGTCATCACCAGTGACAAGGCCCCAGCCGCCATCGGCACTTACTCCCAGGCGATCAAGGCCGGCAATACCGTGTACATGTCCGGGCAGATCCCACTGGACCCGAAAACCATGGAACTGGTCGAAGGCTTCGAAGCCCAGACCGTCCAGGTCTTCGAAAACCTCAAGGCCGTTGCCGAGGCCGCTGGCGGTTCGTTCAAGGACATCGTCAAGCTGAACATCTTCCTCACCGACCTGAGCCACTTCGCCAAGGTCAACGAGATCATGGGCAAGTACTTCGAACAACCGTACCCAGCCCGCGCCGCCATTGGCGTTGCAGCCCTGCCGAAGGGCTCGCAAGTTGAAATGGATGCCATCCTGGTCATCGAGTAACACCTGCGAAGGCACGCCAGCAGGTGTGCCTTCTCCCCCGCCCCTGCAAGGACCCCCGTCATGCGCTACGCGCTCGCCCTGTCGCTGCTCGCCACCCTGTTGAGCGGCTGCGCCAGCCACAGCCCGGAAGACCTCAACGGCACCTGGATCAACCAGAACGCCATCGACGCCGCCGCCAAAGGCTCAAACCTGCGCCAGGCCCTGCTCGCCAATGGCCCGAATCTGGAATGGAAGATCAACATCGCAGCTGGCCAGGCAACCTTCAGCAACGGTTTCGAGGCCGGTGACGGCAAGCTCAAGGCGCTCAAGGACAACCAGTGGGAAGTGGACTTCTACGGTAACTACGTCGAGACCCTGAGCCTGGACGGCGACGAGCTGGTTCAGGCCGCCAACGAAGCCAATGGCCAGCAGAGCTTCCAGCGCGCCGAAACCCCGGCACCGATCGACACCCCTGCCGGCACCACCTTTGAGACCGCGCTTTACAGCGCTTACATGGGTGGCGACTGGAAGATCATCGAAGGCCCGGGCCAGGGCGCCGCAGTCCACTTTCGCGCCAATGGCAGCCTCGACGGCCTGCCGGGCCTGGATCGCTACGCCCTGTGCCTGGCTGGCGATTGCGCAGCGATGAGCGGCGAGTACGACAGCCTCTGGCTGGAACGCAACCAGCAAGGCAACCCGTGGATTTTCAAGCGTGATGGCAAACAGCTGGAGATCTTCCAGGCCATCAACCAGGCCCAGGCCGACGAGATGCCGGATTTGCATCCTGGCACCCGCCGCTGGCTGCTTGAACGTCAGTAAAGGCTAGTTGCTGCCGGCAAGGATGGCTGCATAGCCTTCCTTGTAGCTTGGGTACTGTGGCACCCAGCCCAGCGCCCGGGCCCGGGCGTTGCTGCAGCGCTTGCTGCCGGTGCGCCGCACCCGCTCCTGTTCCGACCACTGGGTAACGCCCATGTACTCGCGCAACCAGGCAACCACGTCAAACAGCGGTGCCGGCGCGTCATCGACGCCGATGTAACACGCTTCCAGCGCCTTGCCCTGAAGATCGGCCTTGAGCAAAAAGGCCAGCAGCCCGGCGGCGTCTTCGGCGTGAATACGGTTGCCGTACAGCGGTGGCTCTTCAGTCACCCGGTAACCCTGGCGGACCTGGCTGAGCAGCCATTCGCGACCCGGACCATAGATACCGGTGAGACGCACAATGGTGCTGGGAATACCACTGGCCAGGGCCAGTTGTTCGGCTTCGAGCATGACCGTGCCCGAATAGCCTTCAGGCTCCACGACAGCAGTTTCGTCGATCCACTCGCCATCTTTCTGCGCATACACGCTGCTACTGGAAACAAACAACAGGCGCCGCGGCGTCTGCTTGCGCTCAGCCAGCCAGCTCAGCACAGTGCGCAGGCCCTCGACATACGCAGCCTGATAACCAGCCTCGTCATGCTGGCTTGCCGCCACGCTGTAGACCAGGTAATCCGGAGCGTCAACCGGCCATGCGTCCGGGCAGCGCGGATCATTCAGGTCAGCAGCGATGGCCGCCACCCCTTCTGGCAATTGTCCAACACTGCGGCGCAGGCCACTTACCGGCCAACCCGAGGCCAGCAATTGCTTGGCCAGACGGCCACCGACATCGCCACAACCGACGATCAGAACTGAAGGCGCAGACATCCCGAAACTCCGTAAATCAAAGGCCCAGCCTATCTAAATAAATCGATAGGCGGCTAGCTATGGTGGAAAAAAAGTAACTTTATTACTTCTGCTAACAAGAATTACTTGCAATAATGGCCACCCAATTTTGTTCTCGGCCTGTCTCGAGGCCTGGAAGGACAACCACCTCTTTCTTCTTCATCAGGTCAGGCCAGCATGACACGCATTCAACCCTCCGCTTCGCCAACCATGTCGCGCGCATGGCGCGCCATTGCCGCGCTGATGTTCAGCCTGGTGCTGGCACCCGCCGCCCTGGCCGATGAGCCGAGCACCGCTGCCGCCACTCCAGCCGCCGCTGTAGCCCCTGCCCCAGCGGGCGCCGAGCAAGCCGCAGCGCCGACCGATCCGGCTGCCGCACCTAGCGCTGCGCCAATCGATGGCCAGGCCGCCAATCCGGCTGACGAAAACGTTGAAGCACTGGTTGAAGACACCAGCCTGGGCATGGCCCACGACCTGTCGCCTTGGGGCATGTACAAGAACGCCGACATCGTGGTGAAGATCGTCATGATCGGCCTGGCCATTGCCTCGATCATTACCTGGACCATCTGGATCGCCAAAGGCTTCGAGCTGATGGGTGCCAAGCGTCGTCTGCGTGGCGAAATCGCCGCCCTCAAGCGCGCCACCACCCTCAAGGAAGCCAGCGACAGCGCCAACAAGGAAGGCACCCTGGCCCATATCCTGGTTCACGATGCCTTGGATGAGATGCGCCTGTCGGCCAATGCCCGCGAGAAAGAAGGTATCAAGGAGCGCGTCAGCTTCCGCCTCGAGCGCCTGGTAGCTGCCAGCGGCCGCAACATGAGCAGCGGCACCGGCGTGCTGGCAACCATCGGTTCGACCGCACCCTTCGTCGGTCTGTTCGGTACCGTGTGGGGCATCATGAACAGCTTCATCGGCATCGCCAAGACCCAGACCACCAACCTCGCAGTGGTTGCCCCGGGTATCGCTGAAGCCCTTCTGGCTACTGCCCTGGGTCTGGTCGCAGCAATCCCGGCGGTGGTTATCTACAACGTTTTCGCCCGCTCCATCGCTGGCTACAAGGCGCAGGTTTCTGATGCCTCGGCCGAGGTCCTGCTGCTGGTCAGCCGTGACCTGGACCACCAGCCAGGCGATCGCGCCGCTGCCCCTCACATGGTCAAAGTGGGCTAAACCATGGGCCTGCATCTGAACGAAGGTGGCGACGACCTCGCCGAAAACCACGAAATCAACGTGACGCCGTTCATTGACGTCATGTTGGTCCTGCTGATCATCTTCATGGTGGCAGCGCCGCTGGCAACCGTCGACATCAAGGTCGACCTGCCAGCCTCGACCGCGAAACCTGCGCCCAGGCCCGAGAAACCGGTGTTCCTCAGCGTCAAGGCTGACCAGAACCTGTACGTCGGCGACGAACAGGTCCAGCGTGACCAGCTCGGCGCCATTCTCGACGCCAAGACCAAGGGCGACAAGGACACCACGATCTTCTTCCAGGCTGACAAAGGCGTGGATTACGGCGATCTGATGGAAGTCATGAATACGCTGCGCGCGGCCGGTTACCTGAAAGTCGGTCTGGTCGGCCTTGAGACGGCAGCCAAGAAATGATCAAGACGCGGCATAAGCTGGCGCGTTACAGCAGTAGTCTGGCGATTGTGCTGGGTATCCATGCCGTTGCCGTGTTGCTGACGCTCAATTGGTCGGTGCCCCAAGCGATCGAACTGCCGCCTGCGGCAATGATGATCGAAATGGCCCCGATGCCCGTACCGGCACCGCCACCTCCACCCAAGGTGGTCACCCCACCCCAGCCACCGGCACCGGTCGAAGAACTGCCGCTGCCGAAGCTGGCTGAGACGCCGAAACCTAAAATTGCCATTGCCAAGCAGGAAAAGCCAAAAGCCAAACCGCAGCCGCCCAAGCCTGAGAAGAAGCCTGAGCCGCAGGAGAAGCCGTCCGACGAGGAAGTGGCCGATACCCCGCCAAGCACCGCGCCAGCGCAGAAATCGGCCGCTCCGGCGCCGAGCATCGCCACCAACAGCAATGCCCTGCCGACCTGGCAGAGCGACCTGCTGCGTCACCTGGCGAAGTACAAGCGCTACCCGGAAAACGCCCGGCGCATGCGCATGGAAGGCATCAACCGCCTGCGCTTCGTGGTCGATGGCGAGGGCAAGATCCTCTCTTACGCCCTGGCCGGTGGATCGGGCAGTGCGGCACTGGATAGGGCGACTCTGGAGATGATCCGTCGCGCGCAACCGGTTCCGCCCCCCCCCAAGGAACTGCTCAACAACGGCAGCATTGAAGTGATCGCGCCTTTCGTCTACTCGCTGGACAAACGCTAACGCTTTGTTTCTGTCACAAACGAGCAAGTCTGATAACGTGCGTCTATCGATTGCAGCCGCTATGCTGGGGCCGCAACTTCATGGACGCACGTTATGACCCTTACAGAATTGCGCTACATCGTCACCCTTGCCCAGGAACAGCACTTCGGCCATGCCGCCGAGCGCTGCCACGTCAGCCAGCCGACCCTGTCGGTCGGTGTGAAGAAGCTTGAGGACGAGCTGGGTGTGCTGATCTTCGAGCGCAGCAAAAGCGCGGTGCGCCTGACCCCGGTCGGCGAAGGCATCGTTGCCCAAGCGCAAAAGGTTCTCGAACAGGCCCAAGGCATTCGCGAGCTGGCCCAGGCCGGCAAGAACCAGCTAACTGCCCCGCTGAAAGTCGGCGCTATCTACACCGTCGGCCCTTACCTGTTCCCGCACCTGATCCCGCAGCTGCACCGGGTTGCCCCGCAGATGCCGTTGTACATCGAAGAGAACTTCACCCACATCCTGCGCGACAAGCTGCGCAACGGTGAGCTGGATGCAGTGATCATCGCCCTGCCATTCAACGAAGCCGACGTGCTGACCCTGCCACTGTACGACGAGCCGTTCTACGTGCTGATGCCCAGCGAGCATCCCTGGACCCAGAAAGAGACCATCGACGCCGGCCTGCTCAATGACAAGAGCCTGCTGCTGCTCGGCGAAGGCCACTGCTTCCGCGACCAGGTACTCGAAGCCTGCCCGACCCTGGCCAAAGGCAGCGACGGCGCCAAGCACACCACGGTCGAGTCCAGTTCGCTGGAAACCATTCGGCATATGGTCGCATCGGGCCTGGGCGTGTCGATCCTGCCGCTGTCTGCAGTGCACAGCCACCATTACGCCCCGGGCGTGATCGAAGTGCGTCCACTGAGCCCTCCGGCGCCGTTTCGCACTGTGGCCATCGCTTGGCGCGCCAGCTTTCCGCGGCCCAAGGCGATCGAGATCCTCGCTGACTCGATCCGTCTGTGCTCGGTCGCCAAACCCGCCGCGAGCCAGTAGGAAAGCGCCATGCCGCAGTTGTCCCAGGTCTCGGTGACCGCACTCAAGGGCGTGGGCGAAGCCATGGCCGAGAAACTCGCCAAGGTAGGCCTGGAAAACCTTCAGGACGTGCTGTTCCATCTGCCGCTGCGCTATCAGGACCGCACCCGTGTGGTGCCTATCGGCGCCCTGCGTCCGGGTCAGGATGCGGTTATCGAAGGCGTGGTCAGTGGCACCGACGTGGTCATGGGCAAGCGCCGCAGCCTGCTGGTGCGCCTGGGCGACGGCAGCGGTGTGCTCAGCCTGCGCTTTTACCACTTCAGCAACGCACAGAAGGAAGGCCTCAAGCGTGGCACCCACCTGCGCTGCTACGGTGAGGCACGCCCCGGTGCCTCGGGCCTGGAGATCTACCACCCGGAGTACCGAGCGCTGACAGGCGACGAGCCGGCGCCAGTGGAACAGACCCTGACACCGATCTACCCGACCACCGAGGGCCTGACCCAGCAGCGCCTGCGCCAGCTATGCCAGCAAAGCCTGGCGCTGCTCGGCCCGCGCAGCCTGCCGGATTGGCTGCCGGAGGAACTGGCCCGGGACTATCAATTGGCGCCGCTGGACGATGCGATCCGCTACCTGCATCACCCACCGGCCGACGCCGATGTCGATGAGCTTGCCGAAGGCCACCATTGGGCCCAGCACCGCCTGGCGTTCGAAGAACTGCTGACCCACCAGCTGTCCCAGCAGCGCCTGCGCGAAAGCCTGCGGGCCCAGCGTGCGCCGGTCCTGCCCAAGGCCAGCCGCCTGCCGCAGCAGTACCTGGCCAACCTGGGCTTTGCGCCGACCGGTGCCCAGCAGCGGGTTGGCAACGAGATCGCCTACGACCTCAGCCAGCCCGAACCGATGCTGCGCCTGGTCCAGGGCGATGTCGGCGCAGGCAAGACCGTGGTCGCCGCCCTTGCCGCCCTGCAGGCACTGGAGGCCGGTTACCAGGTGGCCCTGATGGCACCCACCGAGATCCTCGCCGAACAGCATTTCATTACCTTCAAGCGCTGGCTGGAGCCGCTGGGCATCGAAGTCGCCTGGCTGGCCGGCAAGCTCAAGGGCAAGGCCCGCACCAGCGCCCTGGAACAGATCGCCGCCGGCGCACCGATGGTGGTCGGCACCCACGCCTTGTTCCAGGAAGAAGTGAAGTTCAACAACCTGGCCCTGGCGATCATCGACGAGCAGCATCGCTTCGGCGTGCAGCAACGCCTGGCCCTGCGCCAGAAAGGCGTTGGCGGTCAGCTCTGCCCGCACCAGCTGATCATGACCGCCACACCGATCCCGCGCACCCTGGCGATGAGTGCCTACGCCGACCTGGACACCTCGATCCTCGACGAGCTGCCGCCAGGTCGTACGCCGGTGAATACCCTGCTGGTGGCTGACAGCCGGCGTTTCGAGGTGGTCGAGCGGGTCCGCGCGGCCTGCGCCGAAGGGCGCCAGACTTACTGGGTATGCACCCTGATCGAAGAATCCGAAGAGCTGACCTGCCAAGCCGCCGAGACCACCTTCGAGGAACTCGGCAGCGCCTTGGGCGAATTACGCGTCGGCTTGATCCACGGGCGCATGAAACCCGCCGAAAAAGCCGCAGTGATGGCCGAGTTCAAGCAGGGCAACCTGCAACTGCTGGTGGCGACCACAGTGATCGAGGTCGGGGTCGACGTGCCCAACGCCAGCCTGATGATCATCGAGAACCCCGAGCGCCTGGGCCTGGCCCAGTTGCACCAGTTGCGCGGCCGGGTCGGCCGTGGCAGCACGGCAAGCCACTGCGTGTTGCTCTATCACCCGCCATTGTCGCAGATTGGCCGCGAACGCCTGGGTATCATGCGCGAAACCAACGATGGTTTCATCATCGCCGAGAAAGACCTGGAGCTGCGTGGCCCCGGCGAAATGCTCGGCACCCGCCAGACTGGCCTGCTGCAATTCAAGGTCGCCGATCTGATGCGCGACGCCGACCTGTTACCCGCCGTGCGTGATGCCGCCCAGGCCCTGCTGGCGCGCTGGCCGACGCACGTGAGCCCGCTGCTAGAACGCTGGCTGCGTCACGGCCAGCAATATGGCCAAGTGTGACGCCCGTCCCAGATTGACGCCAGCGCAAGGTTCAAGCTGGTTATACTCATGCGATTGTAAAATTTTGGATACAGGCCATGACTGAAGTTGCTCTGGATACCGCAACCCCCCACGCGCCGTCTGTTATCCGGTTGCTGCTCGGCAAGCTCGGCATTGCCTATCGTGAAGTGCTGGACCATCCGCACCTGCTGCCCGAGCGCAAGGTCCAGGCCGTCTTGCTTGACGATGCCGTGGGGGCCCTGATGGTGCTGTTCCCGCAGGAGCAGTTGCTTGACCTCAGCCGCCTGACCGAACTGACCGGACGCAAGTTAGCCGCCGTGCCACTGGAACGCCTCAAGCACATGCTCGACAAGCACGGCCTGAAGATCCTTCCGGGGATTCCGGCGCTGACCAGCTCACCATGCCTGTACGAAGAAAGCCTGCTAAAGCCCGAGCGCCTGCTGATTCACTCTGGTGAAGCCGGCTTGCTGTTGGAAATTGAGCGCGACGACTTCAAGAAGATGCTCAGTAAAGCCAGCGCCGGTAATTTCGGCGAACCACTGAGCAACATCCGCCCCAACCTCGACCGCCCGGGCGACGACCGCGAAGAGATTACCCAAGCCGTCCAGGCATTTACAGCCCGACGCATCCAGCAACGCCTGGAAAGCACCATCGAGATCCCGCCGCTGGCGGAAACCGCGCAGAAGATCATCAAGCTGCGGGTCGACCCCAATGCCACCATCGACGACATCACCGGCGTGGTCGAAACCGACCCGGCCCTGGCCGCGCAAGTGGTCAGCTGGGCGGCATCCCCCTATTACGCCTCACCGGGCAAGATCCGCTCGGTGGAAGATGCCATCGTGCGCGTGCTGGGCTTTGACCTGGTGATCAACCTGGCCCTGGGCCTGGCCCTGGGCAAGACCCTCAGCCTGCCCAAGGACCACCCGCAACAGACCACACCGTACTGGCAGCAGTCGATCTACACCGCAGCGGTGATCGAAGGCCTGACCCGCGCCATGCCACGAGCCGAGCGCCCGGAATCGGGCCTGACCTACCTGGCCGGGCTGCTGCACAACTTCGGCTACCTGTTGCTGGCACACGTGTTCCCGCCGCACTTCTCGCTGATCTGCCGGCACCTGGAGGTCAACCCGCACCTGTGCCACAGCTATGTCGAGCAACATTTGCTGGGCATCAGCCGCGAGCAGATCGGCGCCTGGTTGATGCGTTACTGGGACATGCCGGACGAGCTGTCCACTGCCCTGCGCTTCCAGCACGACCCGACCTATGACGGCAACTACGCCGCCTTCCCCAACCTGGTGTGCCTGGCGGTGCGCCTGTTGCGTTCGCGCGGGATCGGCTCGGGTCCGCAGGAAAGCATCCCCGATGAGCTGCTGGAGCGTCTGAACCTGACCCGCGAAAAGGCCGAGGACGTGGTCAACAAGGTGCTGGAGGCCGAAGCCATGCTCCGTGAGCTGGCCTCGCAGTTCAGCCAGCACTGAGGTGCAAGCCTGACCCTGGCGGTCAGGCCTTCTTTTTCGGTTTCAGGTACTTCATCAGGCCCTGGAACCAGATCACCAACGCCGGATTGCCCTTGATCTGGATGCTCTTGTCCTGAATCCCCTGCATGAAGGCCAGCTGCTTGTTCTTGGCCTGCAAGGTGGTAAAGCCGAACGCCGCATCCTTGAAGGCGATGGCGAAGGCCGGCGCAGGATGGGTGCCAGATTTGCTGCTGATGCGCAGGTCCTTGACGATGAAATGGCGAGCGGCCTTGCCATCGAGGGTCTGCAGTTGGAACACCAGATCCTTGTCGGCCAGTTGCTGCTGGAAGGCAGGGTTGTTGCGGCTGGCCTTGGCCATCAGCAGGCCCATGGCCCAAAGGAGAAAGCGAAACTTCATATGCACGCCTCGGCTAAAAAGTGACTGGCGAAGCAGTTTATAGTCTCGCTACAAAAACGCCATCGTTCTCTGCGCTTTACGCGACGATAGCCGCTGATGGCCTTGTAACCGGGTGATTCACTGGCGTCTGGCTTTGTTGAGCACGTACAGCAGCAGTTGGTTCGCGCCTATCGCCGCCAGTGCAGTCGTAAACCCCAGCACACTGCAAAACAACGCGCGCAAAGGATGTTGCGGCAACAGGTAGAGCAGGATCGCAGCCGGGATCATCGCGGCCAGCAGCAGCCGCCACTTCAGTCGCAGCACCAGCGCCATCACCAGGTTCATCAACACCACGAAATAGAAGATCAGGTACATGCCCATTCCGATCGCCACACCGCGCGACATCAGCCCGCCCGCCATCTGCCTGTACATCGTCATGCCAGTATTGTGCAGCCACAGGTAAGCGGCAACGGCCAGCAGGTGTACCACCAGGGCAATGGCCAAACGGTAAACCGTGGTTACTGGCATGACTGCGAGGCCTCTTCGGCTACGCCTTTATCACTCAGGCGCTTGATGCCGTCCACGGCGCTATCGCGGTAAGCGCTCGCCTCGAGGGCGGCTTGCTGGTAGCAGGCCATAGCGCGGGCATTGTCCTGCTGGCCAAGCTTGCCCAGCTCATAGGCATAGCCAAGCTCCACCAGCCCTCTGGGTGACTCCAGCTTCGCCGACTGCTGCAAGGCGAGCAGCGCTTTGCCCGGGTTTTGGCAGGTCAGGTTCTCAGCGTATTCTTCGCCGTAGCAAACAAAGTGCGCCAGCATGGCACCAGCGTCGCGCTCAGTGCTCATGGCCGACTCCAGGAGCTGCACGATCGTCGAATCCGGCAGCCGCTCGGCCTCACCCGAAAAAATCAGAATGACCGCCTGTACCGCAGCCTCGTTATTGCCCTTGGCAGCGGCACTGAGCAGGCTGTGGAGGGCAGCGTTCATCAGGTGCCCTGGCATGTCGTAAAGCCCTGCCCTGCCCAGGTCCTCATAGATGCTGGCACGCTCGACATCCAACCCGCCGGCGACCTTCTCCTTGCGTCCGGTGAAGAAGCCTTCCAGGGACCAGTCGTCGATCCGGCTCAACACCCAGCACTGGCCGCGGGTAAAGGTGTAGACCTTGAGAAGCTCACCCTTGCTGTCGCGCAGCACCACTTGCCGTGTGCCCTCCTGTTCGATCACCAGCCCCAGTTCGGCGCGTTTGGCCGGCTGTAGCAACGCCAGGGACGGACGCTGCTCCGGTGGCAGCTTGCGAATCGACACACGCGGTTGCTTGCGCCCAGGGTAGATCCGTTGCTCGATCAGCGGATCGGCTACCAGCGATTGCTGAAGCGCTTCGCTTTTGGCAAAAGCACTGAAGAAAGCGCCGAAGTCGTTGTCGGAGCAGTCCGGCATGTCCACCGGGGCGGCAGCACAGGTTGTCGCCCCGGCCAACAGCGCAAACGAGCAGAACCACTGCCGCCAGGTCAGCATAAAGCCGTTCATGGTTTGCCTCTGTCGATCAGCTGTTGAGTGGGCGTACACCAATAGTCACTCAGACCCAGCCAGTAACTCAGCACATCCCAGATATAACGCAAGGCGTTTTCCGGTTTGCGGCAATCGGCCTGCTCGTCGGCCACCTCGTAAGGTGTGTTACTGATGAAGTAGTTGAGCCAATGAGGCTCCCAGTTGGGCATGGCGATCTCGATATGCCCATCGGCCTTGAACAAACTGATCCAGACGATGCCGACAGTACCGTCGTCTTCGTAGTCGCGCATGTCCAAGGGGGTCTGCGAGAATAGCGGCGTACGGTAAACCTGCTTTTGATTGCTGCGGTCAATGAAACGCAGGTAGGCCAGGTCATCGAATGGCACCAGCCAGCCACCAACCGGCACGTTTTCCATGAGATAACGGCCCGATTCGCTGACCACCCTGACTTCGCCTGGCCGGTCGATCAGTACCCGGATGTTGTGTCCCACCCAAAGTATCAATGCCCCAACCATCGCCAGTACAAAATAGTGACTACGTTTCAAGATTGTTCCTTCTTGAATACATTCATCCGGCCCAGCCAGTGGGCAATCATTATCGCCAGGAAAGTCAGGCCACCCGCCAAGGGGCTAAAGAACATTGTGCGCACCGGGTGTTGCGGCATCAGCCAGTAGATGATCAACGCCACCAGTGCGGCATTGAGCATGAGTTTGTGCTTGAGCCGGGGCACACAGACAATCACCAGGCTGAAAATCACCATCACGTCGAAAACCAGCCAGACGATAGCGCCAGAGGCCACGCCACGGGCGGTGAAGCCACCGTAGACCTGCCTGTAGTAATCGACCCCGATGTCGTTGAGCACCAGGAACAGAAAGCAGGCCAGCGCGTGCGCAACCAGGGCGATCAGCCAGCGTTTGATCATCGGACGTTTCCTTGCAAGGCCTGGCACCAGCTGCGCACATCGTTCCTGTCGAAGCCTGGGCAGTTGTTGTCGCGGGCGATATAGCGATAGGGGTGCACCGCTTCGTAGGTGAAGTGGTAGTAGTTGTGCGCGTCTTGGCCGTACAGCCAGTACGACGCGGAGCCCTGGGAAATCTGGTAGGGCTCGAAGGTCAGCAGCGAGGACTCGGCAGGGATGAAATTGTCAGGCTCCATCCATAACAGCAGCACATTCGAGTACAGCTGCGTGGTCACGCCTGGCAGCAGCAGGAACACCAGCAACGCCAGGGTGAACAATTTGCCTTTGCTCATGCCGGCGGCAGGCTCGCGTAGTAGCCACCCAGCACTTCCATGGCCACCACGGTGGCCAGGCAAATAAAGGTCAGCAGGCGATGCCAGAGCTGGTCACGCCAGCGCCGGTGCAGGCTGGTGAGTATCAATATCAGGCAGACAAATGCCAGGCTGCCAAACAGGTTGCTGTCGGCGGTGCTGGCCAGGTAATTGGGCAGGGTCAGGCCGTCATACATGACATTGCCCTACGCTAGCGGTTACTGCGAATCCTTCGATCTTCATCACGGCCCTCCCTGGACATCTCCCCATCCTTGCGACGGGGGCGGCGTATGCTAGCCAGATGCCAGGGCGGCGGCAATAAAAAACGGGCACCTTGTGCGGTGCCCGTTTTTCACTGCAATCGATCTGTGCGAGGCATCACGGATTGACGCTGTCCTTCAGGGATTTGCCTGGTTTGAATGCAACAGTGTTGCTGGCCTTGATCTTCACCGGCTCGCCGGTTTGCGGGTTTTTGCCAGTGCGGGCACCGCGGTGACGCTGCAGGAAGGTACCGAAGCCGACCAACGTCACGCTGTCCTTGCGATGCAGGGCGCCGGTGATTTCTTCGAGCACGGCGTTGAGCACACGATTAGCTTGCTCTTTGGTGAGATCAGCCTTTTCCGCGATGGCGGCGGCGAGTTCTGGTTTACGCATAGTGAAGCCTCTTTGACGGTTTTTTTGTTGTTATGCCGTGCTGCCCTTCAAGAGCAGCGCCCAAGGCACCGCAGGCTCTAAACTGCGGCAGACGGGAGTGAGAATGGCATGCCCTCAGGGGCCGCGCCAGTCTCTGGGCGGCCATTGTTCAGGCAAAAGCAGGGGAAATCCGACAGAACGCTGGTTATTTACGCCATAAGCGCCGGAAGTTGCCGATTTAGAGCCAGCTTTTCCATGACCGCAGTGCCAGTCAGGGCGTAGCCCAGCAACTGGCCATCAGCATCGTGGCAGAGCACCTTGAGGTCAGCGCCCTGGCCTTCAACACTCCACTGGCCTTCGCGGCCATGGGGCGGGGGCGACACCACCAGTGGGCAGGCCGGGGTTTTCACCGTGACCGGCATCGGCCCGTAGGCAACTGCTGTCGGGTTGCCTGCCAGGGTTTGGGCCAGGGCCCGTGCACAGTTCATCAGCGGCATCACGTACAACAGGTTGAGGCCGTCGACTTCGGCGCAGTCGCCCAGGGCGAATATATTGGCATGCGAGGTACGCAGCTGGCGATCGACCACCACACCACGGTTGACCTGCAACCCGGCTGCCGCGGCCAGGTCGATGCGTGGACGCAGGCCGACCGCCGACACCACCAGGTCGCAGGCAACCACGCTGCCGTCGGACAGGTGCGCTTCAAGGCCCTGGTCCCGGTGGTGCAAGCGGGTCAGCACCGGTCCCAGGTGAAAGCGTACGCCCAGCCCTTCGAGGCCGGCCTGCACGGCACCTGCGGCCAGCGGATGGAGCAGGGTCGGCATGACCTGCTCGCAGGGCGCCACCAGCTCGACCTGATAACCACCCAGGCTCATATCATTGGCGAACTCGCAACCGATCAGGCCCGCACCGAGTATCAGCACCCGTTGCTTGCCGGCCGCTGCGGTGCGGAAGCGGGCATAGTCTTCGAGGTCGTTGATCGGGAAGATCAGCCCGGCGGCATCACCTTCGACCGGTACCCGCACGGTTTCAGCGCCCCAGGCCAGAATCAGGTCGCGATAGGGCACCTGCTCTTCGCCGATCCACAGGCGCTTATGGCCCGGGTCGATGCCGCTGATGCGGGTGTGGGTGCGCACTTCGGCCTTGAGTTGCTCGGCCATGGCACCCGGCTCGGCCATGCTCAGGCCGTCGGCATCCTTGTTCTTGGCGAAACCGGTGGAAAGCATCGGCTTGGAGTAGGAGCGGCCATCGTCGGCGGTGATCAGCAACAGCGGCGTTTCACCGTCGAGCTTGCGAAATTCGCGGGCCAGGTTGTATCCCGCCAGACCCGTACCGACAATCACCACTGGAGCCGTCATGCGCTGCTTTCCTTGAATCAGATTGAATGAGATCAGTTGATTTCGATCATCTCGAAGTCCATCTTGCCGACGCCGCAGTCCGGGCACAGCCAGTCTTCGGGTACGTCTTCCCACTTGGTGCCTGGAGCAATGCCGTCATCCGGCCAACCGTCAGCTTCGTTGTAGATCAGGCCACAAACGATGCATTGCCACTTTTTCATAACGCACTTCCTCAAAAGACTCAGGCTTTGGAGTGGCCGCTCTCGTGATTATTACAGTGGCGACCATCAAAGAGAGGCTTTGTACTGGAGCGAGGTGCCAGCATGCAAGCCGGATCGGGCAATCATGCTAAGCTCGGCGCTTCTCTGGCCTGTTATTCGATACCGACGTGCCGTACGAAACATTGCAAGCACCCGCTGCACTCTGGTTGCAGCACCCTGACGTGGCAGACAGCCCCCCGCCAGCGACCCGCGACTGGTTGTACGACCAGGGCTCCCTGACCCGCCGCCTGATTCAATTATCCGCCGATCACTTTTCTGTGACACCCCTTTGCGAGGGTTGGCAGTGCCTGCGCAACGACGAATGCCTGGCCCTTGAGCTGCCGTTGGGCAGCGAAGGCTGGGTGCGCGAGGTGTATCTGCGCGGTCATGGCCAGCCCTGGGTATTCGCCCGCAGCGTGGCCGCGCGCAGTTCGCTGGAAAGTGGAGGCCTGGATCTGGAAGCCCTGGGCAGCCGCTCGCTGGGCGAGTTGCTGTTCTGTGAGCAGGGTTTCGTCCGCCGGCCCATCGAGGTCTGCCACTATCCGCACGCCTGGCTGCCGCTGGAGCAGAGCCATGAAGGCTTGTGGGGACGCCGCTCGCGCTTCGACCGCGGCGCCATGAGTGTGCTGGTGGCCGAGGTGTTCTTGCCTACACTGTGGACTGCCGCCGAAACACCTTCGGAGACCCGCTGATGTATCTGCAGTTGCTCAAGTCGCTCAATCGCCTGCACCCAAGGGCCTGGGACTTCATCCAGCTCAGCCGGATGGACCGCCCTATCGGCATCTACCTGCTGCTGTGGCCAACGCTTTCGGCGGTGTGGATTGCCGCCAAGGGCGCGCCGACGCTGGCCCATGTGCTGATCTTCACCCTTGGCGTGGTACTGATGCGCGCGGCCGGTTGTGCCATCAACGACTTTGCCGACCGCAAGGTCGATGGCCACGTCAAACGCACCGCCGATCGCCCCCTGGCCGCCGGCAGGATCAACGCCCGCGAAGCACTGACCCTGTTTGCCGTGCTGGTCGGGGTGAGTTTCCTGCTGGTGCTGTGCACCAACGCCACAACTGTGTGGCTGTCGTTCGGCGCGGTGGCGCTGGCGGCCTGCTACCCGTTCATGAAGCGCTACACCTACTACCCGCAGGTGGTGCTGGGCGCAGCATACTCCTGGGGCATCCCCATGGCCTTCACCGCGGCTACCGGCGAGTTGCCGGCCATCGCCTGGCTGCTGTACATCGCCAACCTGCTGTGGACCGTGGGCTACGACACCTATTACGCCATGGTCGACCGCGACGACGACCTGAAAATCGGGGTCAAATCCACCGCGATCCTGTTCGGCGAGGCCGATCGGGTGATCATTCTGACCCTGCAGGTACTGTCACTGGGTTGCCTGCTGCTGGCCGGCAATCGCTTCGAACTGGGCGCCTGGTTCCACCTCGGGCTGGTAGCGGCGCTGCTGTGCTTTGCCTGGGAGTTCTGGGCCACGCGCAAGCTGGACCGCGAGTCGTGCTTCAAGGCCTTCTTGCACAACCACTGGGCGGGGTTGCTGGTGTTTGTCGGGATCGTGCTGGACTACAGCTTCTGACTTTTCGCGGGGCAAGCTCGCTCCTACCGGTACAGTGGGAGCGGGCTTGCCCCGCGATAACGCAATTACGGCTTGGCAACATGCCAAACGTCTTTCATGCCATCTCCCGTCATATCCCCCGCCTTCTTGTCCTTGACGAAGGTGTACAACGGCTTGCCGTCATAGGCCCATTGCATCGAGCCGTCATCGCGCTTGATCTGCGTCCACTTGCCCTCGGCCTTTTCACCGGCATCCACCTTCAACGGCGGCCAGTTGCTGGCACAGTCACCATTGCACATGGATTTTCCGCCAGCATCCTTGTCGAAGGTGTACAACGTCATACCGCTATGGTCGACCCACATGCCGTCTTTCTCCATGGCATGATGGGCCAAGGCTACTCCTGGCAGTGCCAAGGATACTGCTGCGCAGAGGGCCATCCAGTTCAGCGTATGTCGTGTCATTGGATTCACCGTAATTCTCGGGAGAGGGACTCTAAGCCTAGCCCAGTAACCGAATGTTGCTGCGAAGGCTCCCGAGCTGTCACACGACTGCAATAATTCCGTTATCTAATGCGGGCCAAGACACCTTTAATGGAAGAGGTTTAAGCATGGTTGGCAGGAACATTCTGATCGTTGACGACGAAGCGCCAATTCGCGAGATGATCGCCGTTGCATTGGAAATGGCCGGCTATGACTGCCTGGAAGCGGAAAACTCCCAGCAGGCCCACGCCATTATCGTCGACCGCAAGCCGGACCTGATCCTGCTCGACTGGATGCTCCCGGGCACCTCAGGCATCGAGCTGGCCAGGCGCCTCAAGCGTGATGAGCTGACCGGCGACATCCCGATCATCATGCTTACCGCCAAGGGCGAGGAAGACAACAAGATCCAGGGCCTGGAAGTGGGCGCCGATGACTACATCACCAAGCCATTCTCGCCGCGCGAGCTGGTGGCGCGGCTCAAGGCCGTGCTGCGCCGCGCAGGCCCAAGCGATGGCGAAGCGCCGATCGAGGTCGGCGGCCTGCTGCTCGACCCGATCAGCCACCGTGTGACCATCGACGGCAAACCGGCCGAAATGGGCCCGACCGAATACCGTTTGCTGCAGTTCTTCATGACCCACCAGGAGCGCGCCTACACCCGCGGCCAACTGCTGGACCAGGTCTGGGGCGGCAACGTCTATGTCGAAGAGCGCACGGTCGATGTGCACATCCGCCGCCTGCGCAAGGCGCTGGGTGATGCCTACGAAAATCTGGTACAAACCGTCCGCGGCACCGGTTACCGCTTCTCTACCAAGAGCTGAGAAAGCTGCAAGCTGCAAGCCTCAAGCTGCAAGAAAGAGCAAAAGCAAACGCAGATCCGCTTCAACCTTGCAGCTGATCCGCTAAGGATTCCAATTGAACCAGAACTGGCATGGCACCCTGATTCGCCACATGCTGTTGCTGATCACCGTCTGCCTGCTGGCCGGCCTGATCAGCGGCTACTATGGCTGGAGCCTGGCCCTGGGCCTGGCGATCTACCTGGGCTGGACCCTCAAGCAACTGCTGCGCCTGCACGAATGGCTGCGCCTGCACAAACCCGATGAAGCACCGCCCGACGGCTATGGCTTGTGGGGCGAAGTGTTCGACAGCATCTATCACCTGCAACGCCGCGACCAGCGCGTACGCGGGCGCCTGCAGGCGGTGATCGATCGGGTGCAGGAGTCGACCGCCGCGCTCAAGGATGCGGTGATCATGCTCGACAGCGATGGCAACCTGGAGTGGTGGAACCGCGCCGCAGAAACCCTGCTGGGCCTCAAGACCCCGCAAGACAGCGGCCAGCCAGTGAGCAACCTGGTGCGCCACCCGCGCTTCAAGGAGTACTTCGAGCAGGAGAACTACCTCGAACCGCTGGAAATCCCCTCGCCGATCAATGACCGCATGCGCGTGCAGCTGCACATCACCCGCTACGGCAACAACGAGCACCTGATGCTGGTCCGCGATGTCACTCGCATCCACCAGCTGGAGCAGATGCGCAAGGACTTCGTCGCCAACGTTTCCCACGAGCTGCGTACGCCGTTGACGGTGATTGCCGGCTACCTGGAAACCCTGCTCGACAACGTCGAAGAGGTCAACCCGCGCTGGGTTCGCGCCCTGCAACAGATGCAACAGCAAGGCGGGCGCATGCAGACCCTGCTCAATGACCTGCTGTTGCTGGCCAAGCTGGAAGCCACCGACTACCCCTCGGATAACCAGCCAGTGGCCGTCGATACCCTGCTGCAATCGATCAAGGGCGACGCCCAGGCGCTGTCCGGGCAACGCAACCAGCGCATCAGCCTGGAAGCCGAGCCGGGTATCCGCCTCAAAGGCAGCGAGGCGGAGCTGCGCAGCGCCTTTTCCAACCTGGTGTTCAATGCAGTCAAGTACACCCAGGATGAAGGCCAGATCCGCATCCGCTGGTGGGCCGACGATCAGGGGGCGCACCTGAGCGTGCAGGACTCGGGCATCGGCATCGACCCCAAGCACCTGCCGCGCCTGACCGAGCGTTTCTACCGGGTCGACTCCAGCCGTGCCTCCAACACCGGCGGCACCGGCCTGGGCCTGGCGATCGTCAAGCACGTGCTGTTGCGCCATCGCGCCCGTCTGGAAATCAGCAGCGTGCCGGGCCACGGCAGCACCTTTACCTGCCATTTCTCCCCGGTTCAGATGGCCGCGCGCCAGGCCTCCTGAACAGCCGCCCTTTAAATTTGCGCAGTCAGCCGCTACATTGGCTGACTCGCGCCAGCACATGCTGGCATTGCTGCATTCCCTTTCTTATAAGACGGACCCTGTAAAACTCCATCATGGACCCTTCCCCTGGTTTCAACCTCGCTGCACTTTTCGCCGACTTCGGCATGATTCTTTTTGCTTTGCTGCTGGTTCTGCTCAACGGCTTTTTCGTTGCCGCCGAGTTCGCCATGGTCAAATTGCGCTCGACCCGCGTCGAGTCGATCGCCGAGCAACACGGCTGGCGCGGGCAGATCCTGCGCACCGTACACAGCCAGCTGGATGCCTACCTGTCTGCCTGCCAACTGGGTATCACCCTGGCCTCGCTGGGCCTGGGCTGGGTCGGTGAGCCGGCTTTCGCGCACCTGCTCGAGCCGCTGCTGGCCGCGGTCGGCGTCGAATCCCCGGAAGTGATCAAGGGCATCTCGTTCTTCAGCGCCTTCTTCGTCATCTCCTACCTGCACATCGTCGTCGGTGAGCTGGCACCCAAATCCTGGGCGATCCGTAAACCCGAACTGCTGTCGCTGTGGACGGCGGTACCGCTGTACCTGTTCTACTGGCTGATGTACCCGGCCATCTACCTGCTCAACGCCAGCGCCAATGCCATCCTGCGTATTGCCGGCCAGGGTGAGCCTGGGCCGCACCACGAACATCACTACAGCCGTGAAGAACTCAAGCTGATCCTGCACTCCAGCCGTGGCCAGGATCCGAGTGACCAGGGTATGCGTGTACTGGCTTCGGCAGTGGAAATGGGCGAACTGGAAGTGGTCGACTGGGCCAACTCCCGTGAAGACATGGTCAGCCTGGATGCCAATGCGCCGCTCAAGGAAATCCTCGCGATGTTCCGTCGGCACAAGTTCAGCCGCTACCCGGTACTCGATGCCGAGCGCGGTGAGTTCATCGGCCTGCTGCACATCAAGGACCTGTTGCTGGAGCTGGCCGACCTGGACCATATCCCCGAGTCGTTCAACCTGGCTGAGCTGACCCGCCCGCTGGAGCGCGTGTCGCGGCACATGCCGCTGTCGCACTTGCTTGAGCAGTTCCGCAAAGGCGGCGCGCATTTCGCCCTGGTCGAGGAAGCCGACGGCAAGGTGATCGGCTACCTGACCATGGAAGACGTGCTCGAAGTGCTGGTTGGCGATATCCAGGACGAACACCGCAAGGCCGAACGCGGCATTCTCGCCTACCAGCCAGGCAAGCTGCTGGTACGCGGCGACACGCCGCTGTTCAAGGTCGAGCGCCTGCTCGGCGTGGACCTTGACCATATCGAGGCGGAAACCCTCGCTGGCCTGGTCTACGAGACCCTCAAGCGGGTTCCGGAAGAGGAAGAGCTGCTGGAAGTCGAAGGCCTGCGCATCATCATCAAAAAGATGAAAGGGCCGAAGATCGTCCTGGCCAAGGTGCTCAAGCTCGATTGAGTCGCCTCAGGGGTTGCCGGCGGTAAAGTTCGGCAACCCGCCCACGGGCTGGTTGAACTGGTAGGGAATCGACTCCAGCGCCAGCCCGACGTTGCGCTGCACCACGAAGTGCAGGTGCGGGCCGCTGCTGTTGCCGGTATTGCCGGATTTGGCCAGCGGCGTGCCGTACACCACTCGCTGGCCTTCCCTGACCTGCACCGAGCCACGCATCAGGTGCAGGTACACGCCCATGGTGCCGTCTTCGTGGAGGATCCGCACGAAGTTGCCCGATGGGTGGCTGCCTCGGCCGCTCTGGCTGTTTTCGGTCTTGATCACCACCCCTGCCCTGGCGGCGATGATCGGCGTGCCTTCGGGCATGGCGATGTCCATGGCGTAACGCCCCTTGGGCCCGAAGTGGCTGTAGCGGCCGTTCGGCCCCTGGCTCAGGCGAAAGGGCCCGCCTCGCCAGGGCAAGGGGTAGCGAAAGGCTTGTTGACGTTGGGCGGGGTTGCCCAGGGCGTAGGTAAACTTTTCCTTGTAGCTCACAGGCCTGCCGGGCTGCCTTGCACTGAGCAAGGTCAACGGCAGCGTAGTGCGCGCCGGTATGACCCGACGTATCAGCCGCGCTGCCCCACCCTGCACATTGCCCAGCCGATCCAGACGCAGCTCCACTTCGACCGGTGCGTAAGTGTCGTTGCGCGCATTGAAGCGCACGCCCCCGGCAAACCTGCTGGCCTGTAGCTGCACCTGGGTGTCCAGTTGCTCAACCATCCGGTCGCCAAAGACCAACACCCGCCCACCCGGGATCGGACGATCGGAATACGACACCACGCCATAAGCGTCGGTGCTTTTGTAGAGGGTCATGGCCAGCACAGGGTCGCAAGCCATGAGCAAGGCGCAGAACAGCAGCGTGCGTGCAGGCATGAGTAGTGGCTTTTTGACAGTTGGTGATCTGTCGAAGACTAGCAGCGGATTGGGGCGGGGGTATGGCGAGAGTGTTTCAGGGGTGTGCAGATAGACGAGCGGTGTAAGCAGGAACTCTGTGGGAGCGGGCTTGCCCCGCGAAGAGGCCCGCCCAGATCGCGGGGCAAGCCCGCTCCCACAGATGTGATCAGGCACCCGGCACGAAGTGCTTCTGTGCCGAACCGCGAGCGATCAAGCGCGACAGGTAGTCGAGCTTCTGGGCATCCTGGTCGACGAACTTGAAGGTCAGTTGCAGCCAGTCGCTGTCCGGCTTGGGTTCCAGCGCGGCAATGGCATGCAGGTAGCCATTAAGGCGGGCGACCTCGGCGTTGTCGCCCTGCTCCAGGTCGAGTACGGCGCCTTCAAGTACCTGAGGCAGGGTTTCGCCACGACGCACCACCAGCAGCGCTTCCTTGAGGCTCAGGGCCTTGATCACGCAAGGCTGAACACCGCTTGGCAGGCGCAGTTGGCCCTGGCCACGACCTGTCGGCGCCGCAGCTACTGGTTTGGGCGCGTTGATCAACGGTTTGCCCGCGGCCACGGGGGCTGCTGCGGGCGCTGCCGGCTTGACTGTTTCGGCACGGCCGCCAGTCAGGGCGCTCAGCGAGTCGTTGGCAAAGGCCGACGTAGCACGGGTCGGTGCACTGGCCAGCAAAGTATCGAGCTTGCCGGCCTTGGTCAGGGCTTTCTTCACCTTGGTCAGCAGTTGCTCGTTGGTGAACGGCTTGCCGACAAAGTCCGAGACCCCGGCCTGAATCGCCTGGACCACGTTCTCCTTGTCGCCACGGCTGGTCACCATGATGAACGGCATGGTCTTCATCGATTCCTGCTGACGGCACCAGGTCAGCAGTTCGAGGCCGGACATTTCCGGCATTTCCCAGTCGCACAGGACCAGGTCGAAGGTCTCACGGTTCAGCAACGCCTGGGCCTTGCGGCCGTTGACTGCATCTTCAATGACAATACCGGGGAAATAGTTACGCAGGCACTTCTTTACCAGGTCGCGAATGAACGGCGCATCATCCACAACCAACACACTGACTTTACTCATCGCCACTCCTATTGAATCCCGACTAGCATAACGCTGACTGATGGCCATTTGCCAAACACTGGGTCACGCCGGGACTCGTTGTTTCGTTCGCGGCTGCCTCACCCGCAAACGAAAACGCCCGGCGTGGGCCGGGCGTTCATTCTCGGGCAGTCTTAGTTATCGTCAGATTTGCCCGGAACATTAGCGCTTTCAGCACTGCCCTGAACCTCTTCCTGCATACGCTTGAGGCCCAGGTGACGCACGTCGGTACCGCGCACCAGATAGATCACCAGCTCGGAGATGTTGCGCGCATGGTCACCGATGCGCTCCAGCGAGCGCAGGGCCCAGATCACGCTGAGAACACGCGAGATCGAGCGTGGATCTTCCATCATGTAGGTGACCAGCTCGCGCAGGGCGGTCTTGTACTCACGGTCGATGGTTTTGTCGTACTGGGCGACCGACAGCGCCAGGTCGGCGTCGAAACGGGCAAAGGCGTCCAGAGCATCACGGACCATGTTGCGCACCTGATCGCCAATATGGCGCACTTCGACATAACCGCGCGGCGACTCACCCTCTTCGCACAACTGGATGGCGCGGCGAGCGATCTTGGTCGATTCGTCGCCGATACGCTCCAGGTCAATCACCGACTTGGAAATGCTGATGATCAACCGCAGGTCGGACGCCGCCGGCTGGCGCCGGGCAAGAATGCGCACGCACTCTTCGTCGATGTTGCGCTCCATCTGGTTGATCTGCTCGTCGACTTCACGCACCTGCTGGGCCAGGCCCGAGTCGGCCTCGATCAGCGCGGTGACCGCGTCGTTGACCTGCTTCTCGACCAGGCCGCCCATCGCCAGGAGGTGGCTGCGAACCTCTTCAAGTTCGGCGTTGAACTGCTGGGAGATATGGTGGGTAAGGCTGTCTTTATCGATCATGGGGAATCCTTGGAGCGTCCGGTAGGTGCGATCAGGCGGCGTTCAGTCATTGAAACCTAGCCATACCGGCCGGTGATGTAGTCTTCGGTCTGCTTCTTCGCCGGGTTGGTGAACAGCGTGTCGGTGTCACCGTATTCCACCAGCTTGCCCATGTACATGAAGGCGGTGTAGTCCGAGACTCGCGCCGCCTGCTGCATGTTGTGGGTAACGATGACGATGGTGTACTTGGACTTGAGCTCGTAGATCAGCTCTTCGACCTTCAACGTCGAGATCGGGTCGAGCGCCGAGCACGGCTCATCGAGCAGCAGCACTTCCGGTTCAACGGCGATGGTACGGGCAATCACCAGACGTTGCTGCTGACCACCGGACAGGCCCAACGCCGACTCGTGCAGACGGTCCTTGACCTCCTCCCACAGCGCGGCCCCCTTGAGTGCCCACTCCACGGCTTCGTCGAGCACACGCTTCTTGTTGATGCCCTGGATGCGCAAGCCGTAGACCACGTTTTCGTAAATGGTCTTGGGGAACGGGTTGGGTTTCTGGAACACCATACCCACGCGGCGACGTAGCTCGGCCACGTCCTCGCCCTTGCGGTAGATGTTGTTGCCGTCGAGGTTGATTGCCCCTTCCACACGGCAACCGTCAACCAGGTCGTTCATTCGGTTAAAGGTACGCAACAAGGTCGACTTGCCGCAGCCAGACGGGCCAATGAAGGCGGTCACACGCTGCTTGGGGATGTTCAGGCTGACATCGAACAGCGCCTGCTTCTCGCCGTAGTACAGGCTCAGGCCGGGTACTTCGATGGCCACGGTTTCATTGGCCAGTTGCAGGCTCTGCTTGGCGCGGCCCAGGGCAGACATATCGATGCCGTGGGTATGGGATTCATGCTGCATCATGTTCTCTCCGTCTGTAGCTGCAAGCTTCAAGCTGCAAGCTGCAAGAAAGGGCAAAGCGGCACAGCCAGTAGCTTGCCGCTTGTGGCTTAAATTAGCTGTCCAGCGCCTTGTACTTCTCGCGCAGGTGGTTACGAATCCATACCGCCGACAGGTTCAGGGTGGCGATTACCAGCACCAGCAGCAGCGCAGTGGCGTACACCAGCGGCCGCGCAGCCTCGACGTTCGGGCTCTGGAAGCCGACGTCATAGATGTGGAAGCCAAGGTGCATGATCTTCTGGTCCAGGTGCAGGTACGGGTAGTTGCCGTCCACTGGCAGCGAAGGCGCAAGCTTGACCACACCCACCAGCATCAGCGGCGCCACTTCACCGGCGGCACGGGCCACGGCGAGAATCATGCCGGTCATCATTGCCGGGCTGGCCATCGGCAGGACGATCTTCCACAGCGTCTCGGCCTTGGTCGCACCGAGCGCCAGCGAGCCTTCGCGGATCGTGCGTGGAATTCGCGCCAGACCTTCTTCGGTGGCCACGATCACCACCGGAACCGCCAGCAGCGCCAGGGTCAGCGAGGCCCAGAGCAGGCCCGGAGTACCCAGGGTCGGCGCCGGCAAGGCTTCGGGGAAGAACAGCTGGTCGAGCGAGCCACCCAGCACATAGACGAAAAAGCCCAGGCCGAACACGCCGTAGACGATCGCCGGTACACCGGCCAGGTTGTTCACCGCGATACGGATCAAACGGGTCACCGGACCCTGACGCGCATATTCACGCAGGTACACCGCCGCCAGCACGCCGAACGGTGTGACGATCACCGCCATGATCAGGGTCATCATCACGGTACCGAAGATCGCCGGGAAGATCCCGCCTTCGGTGTTGGCTTCACGCGGATCGTCGCTGAGGAACTCCCAGACCTTGGCGAAGTACACACCCAGCTTGGTGAAAACGCCCATGCCGTTAGGCTGGTAGGCATGCACCACCTTGCTCAGGTTGATCTCCACTTCGCGGCCATTGCCGTCACGGGCCACCAGGCTGTCACGATCGAACTGCTGGTGCAGGCCGCTCAGGCGCTCTTCGATAGCCTTGTAACGGTTGTTCAGCTCGGCGCGCTCGGCTTCGATGTCGGCCTGGGCGGCGGCGTCCAGCTTGCCGTCAAGTTCCAGCTTGCGGGCATGCAGACGCAGACGCTCGAGGCCGTAGTTGATCGCACCGATGTCTTTCTTCTCAAGCTTCTGCAGCGCGCCAGCCAGTTGGTCGGCGCGCTTGAGGCGGCTTTGCAGCTCGTTCCAGGCGGCCTGGCCTTGGGCGACGACCTTGCCGTCTTCCTTGACGCTGACCAGGTAGCCGTAGAAGTTGCCCCACTCGCGGCGCTCCAGGGCAATCAGGTCGACCGGCTTTTGCTGGTCGGTCAGCCATTCGCCGACCACCCAGGTGAAGTCACTGCCGTTGAGGTCGCGGTTACCGACCTTGATCAGCTCGCGGGTCATGAACTCCGGGCCTTCGTCAGGCACCGGCAAGCCGGCACCCTTGAGACGGGCGCGGGGCACTTCTTCCTTCTGCACCACTTCGCCGATGACGATGTGGTTGGCCTGGCCAGGCACGTTGTAGCTGGCTTGCAGCAGGTCGGCCGGCCAGAAGTGACCGAGGCCGCGCACGGCGATCACGGCGAGCAGACCGATGGTCATGATCACCGCGATGGCGACCGCGCCACCGCTCATCCAGACGCCGGGGGCGCCGCTCTTGAACCAGCTTTTGAGGGAATCCTTTTTCACGGATCGCTACCTTTCTATCAAAGCGACGAGTATTTCTTGCGCAGACGCTGGCGAATCAGCTCGGCCAAGGTGTTCATCACGAAGGTGAACATCAGCAGCACCAGCGCGGCGAGGAACAGCACGCGGTAATGACTGCCACCGACTTCCGACTCAGGCATCTCCACCGCAACGTTGGCCGCCAGGGTGCGCATACCTTCGAACAGGTTCATTTCCATGACCGGGGTGTTGCCGGTTGCCATCAGCACGATCATGGTTTCACCCACGGCGCGGCCCATGCCGATCATCAGCGCCGAGAAGATCCCCGGGCTTGCGGTCAGGATGACCACGCGGGTCAGGGTCTGCCACGGCGTGGCACCGAGTGCCAGCGAACCCAGGGTCAGGCTGCGCGGCACGCTGAACACGGCGTCTTCGGCGATCGAGTAGATGTTCGGGATCACCGCAAAGCCCATGGCGATACCCACTACCAGGGCGTTGCGCTGGTCATAGGTGATGCCCAGGTCGTTGGTAATCCACAGGCGCATGTCGCCGTCGAAGAACCAGGTCTCGATGAACGGGCTCATGTACAGCGCGAACCAGCCAGTGAAGAGGATCACCGGGATCAGGATCGCCGCTTCCCAGCCATCTGGCACCCGCAGGCGCAGCGACTCGGGCAGGCGGCTCCAGGCAAAGCCGGCGACCAGGATGCCCAGCGGCATCAACAGGAACAGGCTGAACACCCCAGGCAAGTGGCCCTCAAGGAACGGCGCCAGGAACAAGCCGGCGAAGAAACCGAGAATCACCGTCGGCATCGCCTCCATCAGCTCGATCACCGGCTTGACCTTGCGGCGCATGCCCGGGGCCATGAAGTAGGCGGTGTAGATGGCGGCGGCAATGGCCAGCGGGGCGGCGAGGATCATCGCGTAGAACGCGGCCTTCAGGGTACCGAAGGTCAGCGGCGACAGGCTCAGCTTGGGTTCGAAGTCAGTGTTGGAGGCGGTCGACTGCCAGACGTACTTGGGCTCGTCGTAGTTCTCGTACCAGACCTTGCTCCACAGCGCGCTCCAGGACACTTCCGGGTGCGGGTTCTTCAGCGACAGCGGCAGCAGTTTGCCGCCTTCTTCGATGATGATGCGGTTGGCCCGCGGCGACAGCGCCAGGATACCTGCGCCCTCAGCGGCCGGCTCGACCAGCAGGGTGCGGTGCGCGGTGCTGTGGAACACGCCGAGCTTACCGTCGGCATCGAGGGCGACAAAGCCCTTGCGACGCTCTTCGGCATCGATCTGCACGATTGGCGCCTTGCCCATCTGGAACTCACGAATGCGCTTGAAGCGCTGCTCGCCATCCGGGTCGCGGGCCATGAACCACTGGGCCAGGCCACCTTTGGAGTCACCGATGACCAGCGAGATGCCGCCCACCAGCTGGGTGCTGGCGGTGACTTCGGCATTGCCATCGTCAAGCAGCTTGTAGCGGCCGTTGAGGCTCTTCTCGCGCAGGCTGAAGACGTCAGCCTGGGCACGACCGTTGATCACATACAGCCATTGTTGGCGCGGGTCGATGAAGATGGCTTTGACCGGCTCGGTCATCTGCGGCAGCTCGATGCGGCTCTGCTCGCTGGTGACTTCGCCGGTCATCATGTTCTCTTCACGGCTCAGCGACACCACCTGCAGGTGCGCACCGGTAGAACCGGCCACCACCAGGGTTTCGCCATTGACGTTGAGGCTGACATGCTCCAGCGCCCGCCCCTGGTCATCCAGGGCGAACGGCTCCTGGCCATAGGGGAAGTCGACGGCCGGGGTGATGGTTTTCTTGTTGTCCGGGTAGGTGATCTTGTAGCTGTGGCTGAACACCAGCGCCTGACCATTGGACAGGCCCAGCACCACCAGCGGGTTACCCGGCTGGTCGGCACCGATCGAAGTGACCTGGGTACCGGCGGGTACCGGCAGCGCCACGCGCTCGAGCTCGGCACCGGTCTTGGTGTCGAAGAACAGCGCCTGGCCCTTGTCGGAAACCCGCATGCCGACCAGGTTCTGCTCTTCGAGCGCGATCATCAGTGGCTTGCCGGCATCCTGCTGCAGCCAGGTCGGTTCCAGGGCCTTCTTGCTGGTCAAGGTAGCGCCTTGGAACAGCGGCACGACCACGTAGGCCAGGTAGAAGAAGATCAGGGTAATTGCCGCCAGCACGGCAAGCCCGCCCACCAGTACATACCAGCGAGTCAGGCGATCCTTGAGCGCACGCATGCGCCGCTTGCGTTGCAATTCGGGCGTATTGAAATCAATCCGCACGGGGGGAGAATTTTGGGTCATGGTGGAGTTGGCCAGATCATTCATGCGCACACCCTAGCGGTCCCGTATGACAAAAACATGACAATGCAGTGACGCAAAAAAGCCCGCCGCGCAGGTACTCCTGGCAGCGGACTCGCAATGTGTGGCGAGACCGGGTCATTGACCGGGCCTCACCGGTCTCACTTACTTCTTCGCAACGTTGCCGTTGTGGTTCAGACCCAGGTCTGCCAGGGCTTTATCAACCACTTTGGCAGGCAGCGGGATGTAACCGTCTTTCACCACGACTTGCTGGCCGGCTTGCGACAGCACCAGCTTGACGAACTCGGCTTCCAGCGGGGCCAGAGGCTTGTTCGGTGCCTTGTTGACGTAGACGTAGAGGAAACGCGACAGCGGGTAGGTGCCGTTCAGGGCGTTGGCTTCGTTATCTTCAACGAAGGCACCGCCTTCTTTCTTGGCCAGGGCTACGGTCTTGACGCTGGCGGTCTTGTAGCCGATGCCCGAGTAACCGATGCCGTTCAGCGAGCTGCTGATCGACTGCACGACCGAAGCCGAGCCCGGTTGTTCGTTGACGTTAGGCTTGAAGTCGCCTTTGCACAGGGCTTCTTCCTTGAAGTAACCGTAGGTGCCGGATACCGAGTTACGGCCGAACAACTGCACTGGCTTGTTGGCCAGGTCGCCGGTCACACCCAGGTCACCCCAGGTTTTCACGTCGGCCTTGGCACCGCACAGGCGGGTCGAAGAGAAAATCGCATCGACCTGAGCCATGGTCAGGCCCTTGATCGGGTTGTCCTTGTGCACGAATACGGCCAAGGCGTCGACGGCAACCGGGATGGCGGTTGGCTTGTAGCCGTACTTCTGTTCGAAGGCCTGCAGCTCGACATCCTTCATCTTGCGGCTCATCGGGCCGAGGTTGGCGGTGCCTTCGGTCAGCGCGGGTGGCGCGGTGGAGGAGCCGGCAGCCTGAATCTGGATGTTTACGTTCGGATACTCCTTCTTGTAGGCCTCAGCCCACAGAGTCATCAGGTTGGCCAGGGTATCGGAACCGACGCTGGAGAGGTTGCCCGACACACCGGTGGTTTTGGTGTAGGTCGGAATAGCAGGGTCAACAGCGGCAACCGCATTGGCGGTGGCAACGCCAGCGGCGACGAAAGTCAGGGCCGCCATCAAACGCTTCAGTTTCATGCCTTGCTCCTAGCAGGAATTGGGGTGAGATGGATCGGGCCCAAGTATCTGCAGGCCGCATGACCACTCTATGAAACGAATGTGACAATTAGATGAATGGCCAGCATCCCACCCGACGCCCTCATAGGCCGATGCGCCGAGAAGCGCCACGAGATAGTTATCGAAGCGAACAAATCCAAGCCTCGGTCCTTGCGCTGGTGCCAGTAGCGAATGTATCAAAAATTGCCAGGGGCTCCTGGTCGCCTCTAAACAAAGCGCACACAAAAAGAAAACTTTATTTAGAAGTACCCCTATTAAATCAGTGCGAGGATATAAATCGTCATCACGCCACTTGTAGCCAAATATATGTAACCAAGAGAGCGAAACGATGAAACCCGAAGACAGCAATGAAGACTTGTTTACCGTACCCATAATTTCAGCCGAAGCCCTTGTGATAACGTTAAGAAAACATTATCCAATATTGAGCCCCAGCAAAATGAACGCGATCTTGCTGAGCGCACCCGCAATAAGCATCCCCGAACGCATTCTCCCGATGCACTTAACCGTACACAGAATGATCAGCGGGAAGGAAACTGATAATTCTACAGAGAAAGAAGCCGAAAACCTGCTCGCTGCCATTGACCGTTTCTTCGAGGCCCTAACAATTTCCAGCGATTATTCAAAAGCACAGATAGCGTCCTCGAAATATAACGCCATCAATCTCTTCAAAGAACAAGGATGGATAGCATGATCAAACTGACCGTCCATGAGTGGATCGCACGGCTGGGCACCCACCGTGATGAGCTTGTCGATCAGGGTATCCTGCCGGACCGTCCGCTCGATTATCTGTTCTACGGCCACGACACCTTAAGTGTTGTCGTAGAACCGGGCTTGGAGTTGGGGTTTTCAGCTAGCCCCGAAGTGCTTAGTTGTATACATGTAACAATATTAAGCACGTTATCCAATGAATTACCCTACAGCGGTGAGCTTCCCGAGCGATTACAAGACGTGCTGACCCAAAAAGCAGTCGGCAGAGCCCCTTACCGGTCCCAGCCGGCCGTACGGATGCCTTTGCCTTTGGGCGAAACCGGTGGCTGGGATGCCTTCATCTATGATGGCACCCGCTCACCTTCTGTATCAGTGATGCTCCAGTACACCAACGACTTGAATGTCTGTGATATGGCTTTTTTTCAAGGGAAGGTCAATCTACAACGCACAAGCAACTAAGTACTTGATTGCTGCCATACCCGCTTGCAAGTATGGCAGCAGACTTGGCCTGCCGGATTGACTCAGCGCTTACGCGCAAACAGGTATAGCCCTACCAGCAAGCCCACCACGCACAACCCTGCCACATAGTAAGCCGGCGCCATCGGGCTGACCTTGAGCAGCGCGGTCACTACCATCGGCGTCAGCCCGCCGAATATCGCGTAGGCCAGGTTGTAGGAGAACGACAAGCCACTGAAACGCACTACAGGCGGGAAAGCCTTGACCATGACGTAGGGCACAGCGCCAACGATGCCAACACACAAACCGGTCAGGGCATACAACGGGAACAGCCACTGCGGGTGGGTTGGCAGTGTGTGATAGAAGGTCCAGGAGGTCACCAGCAACGCCAGGCTGCCAACGATGAACACCCGGCCGGCGCCGAAGCGGTCGGCCAAGGCCCCAGTGCCGATGCAGCCGAGGCTGAGCAGGACGATGGCCAGGCTGTTGGCCTTGAGCGAGTCGGTCGGGCTGACCTGATACAGGCTCTGCAGCAGCGCCGGGGTCATCAGGATCACCACGACGATGCCTGCCGACAGCAACCAGGTCAGCAGCATCGACAGCACGATGGCGCCGCGATGGTCACGCAACACCGCGCGCAGCGGCACTTCTTCGGCCAGCGCCTTGCGCGCCTGCATTTCGGCGAACACCGGGGTTTCATGCAGCCAGCGGCGTAGGTACACCGCGAACAGGCCGAACACCCCACCGAGCAGGAACGGGATACGCCAGGCGTAATCGGCGACTTCCTGCTGGCTGTACACCGTGTTGATCAGTGTCGCCACCAGCGAACCGAGCAGGATCCCGGCGGTCAGGCCGGCCGTCAGCGTACCGCAGGCGTAGCCGGTGTTGCGGGCCGGTACGTGCTCGGAAACGAACACCCAGGCCCCCGGAACCTCGCCACCAATCGCCGCGCCCTGGATCACGCGCATCACCAGCAGCAGGATCGGCGCCCACAGGCCGATCTGCGCGTAGGTCGGCAGCAGGCCCATGATCAACGTCGGCACCGCCATCATGAAGATGCTCAGGGTGAACATCTTCTTGCGCCCCAGCAAGTCGCCGAAGTGGGCCATGACGATACCGCCCAGCGGCCGCGCCAGGTAACCGGCAGCGAAGATGCCAAACGTTTGCATCAAGCGCAGCCATTCAGGCATTTCGGCCGGAAAGAACAGCTTGCCGACCACCGTGGCGAAGAACACGAAGATGATGAAATCGTAGAACTCCAGCGCACCGCCCAAGGCGGAAAGCGACAGGGTCTTGTAGTCACTGCGGGTCAGCGGCCTCGAGGGCTGCGCGATAGTGCCGGGCACGGAGGTCATAGGTCTCTCTTGTTGGCATTTCTTATTGGGAGTGCAGGCCGCCTATGGCGCGGGTTTCGGCCTGGGAAGCGTCGAACGATAGCAAATTGCCGGAAAAAGCACATAGCAGTACAAATTCAATACAAGTATTCATGACTGCACGGTCGTCGCTGCGCTTTGGGCTCTATATACTGGCCGCTTGCAGAAAGAGGTTGGTGTTCTGAAGGATGTTGTGCGAAAACGCCGCTAGGTATGCTTAGTCGGTTTCGCAGAGTTTCCCTTCGCCGCCTGGCAAAGCGAAAGCAGCGTAGAATAGTTGTGCTGAATCGTTTTTCGAGGCGTCTGTCATAGCGCCAACCAACGAAGCGTCACGGGTCAGAGGCACCCCCGGCATGATTGAACTCGAACAAGAAGATCCTATCCCGCAAGGCGACCTGGCCTTGCAGATCACGGCATTGCCCCGTGAAACCAACGGTTTTGGCGATATCTTCGGCGGCTGGCTGGTCGCTCAGATGGACCTGGCCGGTACTGCCATGGCCAGCCGCGTTGCCGGTGGCCGTGTCGCCACCGTGGCCATTGACCGCATGGCATTCCTGGTGCCAGTGGCAGTCGGTGCGCAATTATCCTTCTATACCCAGACCCTGGAAATCGGCCGTAGCTCGATCCGGATGATGGTCGAGGTGTGGAGCGACGACCCGCTGTCCAGCGAATGGCGCAAGGTGACCGAGGCGGTGTTCGTATTCGTCGCCATCGACGGCAGCGGTCGTACCCGTTCGGTTCCTCCTCGTCGCTGAGACCGCTGCGCGGTAAACTCAAGGGTATGCAAGCGGTCCAAGACCGTACGGCAAACTTACGAGATAAAGCGCATGTCCACACCCAAGGTCGAATCCGAACAGCACGGCGAGCTCAATTGCTGGCGCATTACCAGCGATACCGCCGAACTGCTGGTCGCCCAGCAAGGCGCGCAGGTGCTGAGCTATCAACGCCTCGGCGAGCCACCTTTGCTGTGGCTCAGCGAACAGGCCATCTTCAAGCAGGGTAAATCCGTGCGCGCCGGGGTTCCGGTGTGCTGGCCGTGGTTTGGCAATTTCAAGCGCAATCCTGATGCCGTGCGCGCCATGTATCGCGAGGAAGACGGCCCGGCCCATGGATTGGTGCGCGGTCGCGACTGGCAACTGCTGGGGATCGACAGCAGCGGCGACGATATCCGCGTCGAATTCACCCTGCCCGACGCCCGGGGCGACCTCCCTGGCTGGCCCCACGATGTCGAACTCAAACTGACTATCGTCATGGGCGAACAGCTGAACATCACCCTCTCCAGCTACAACCAGGGCAACGACCAGATCACCCTCAGCCAGGCACTGCACAGCTATTTCGCCGTCAGCGATGTGCGCAAGGTGCAGGTAGAAGGTGTCGATGGCCTGAACTACATCGAGACCCTGGCCAACTGGGAGCAACGCACGCAGCAAGGCAACCTTGGCTTTACCGGGGAAACCGACCGTATCTACCTGCAGGCGCCTGATCAACTGAGCATTGTCGACCCGGCCTGGAACCGGCGCATTGTGCTAACCGCACAGGGTTCGCGCACGGCAGTGATCTGGAACCCCTGGACCGAGCGCGCTGCCGAGCTTGCGGACATGGCCGATGATGGTTGGCAGCGCATGCTGTGTATCGAGACTGCCAATGTGGTCGATGATCTGGTGACGCTGGCGCCAGGCGCAACTCATTCGATGAGCCTTACGATCGGCAGCCAGGCGCTCTAGATCGCTATCGCGGGGCAAGCCCGCTCCTACCCTGAGACACCTGTAGGAGCGGGCCCCGCGATCATTCAAAGATCGGCGTCTTCCACTACCCGCACCTTGGCCGCATCCATGGCATAAGCGGCATCGGCCAGGTCATTGCTGACTTTCTCGACCTTCAAGATGCCGTCGACCCACAGCGGTGTGTAGATATCGTCCAGCTTCAACCCCTTGGGGTAACGCACCATCACCAATTGGTTCGGCGGTGGAGGCGGCACGTGGATGCAGGCGCCCGGATAAGGCACGAGGAAGAACAGTGTGCTGTTGCCCTTGGCGTCGGTCTCCAGCGGCACCGGATAACCGCCCAGGCGGATGTGCTTGCCGTTCATGGCTGCCACGGTCTTGGTCGAGTACATCACCGCCGGCAGGCCCTTGCTCTGCTTCAGGCCACCTTTATCGGTGAAGGTGCCCATGGCTTCCGGGGAGTTGTGGTCGATTTCGGGCATCTGCTCAAGGGCTTTCTGGTCCGACTGGGGCATCAACTCCAGCCAGTCGGTTTCCGGCAGTTCAGCCCGGGCCAGACCGCTGAGTAGCAACAAGGAGAGGAGAATAACGCGACGCATGAAAAACGCTCGGCAACGATGGAATTCGGTGCCGAGCATTCTAGCCTGTCGTCAGCTCTTTTTGACGACCAGGCCGTAGATCACCAACAGGACAATCGCACCCACCAGCGCGCCGAGGAAACCCGCGCCCTGCCCGGCCTGATAGATGCCCAGCGCCTGGCCGCCGTAGGTCGCGGCAAGCGATCCGGCAATGCCCAGCAAAATGGTCATGATCCAGCCCATGCTGTCGTCGCCAGGCTTTAGAAAGCGTGCCAGCAGACCGACAATCAGGCCGATGAAGATGGTTCCGATGATACCCATGGCAATCCCTCTGAGTTGAATGGCGCATGCCAAAGCCTAGTCAGCGCTTTGGCATCCTGCCATCAGAGGGACAGCGGCGCGGGAAGGTTCCCTTCAGCCCTTGATCAGGGCTTCGACCTGCTGGATTTTCTGCTCCAGGGTCACCAGGTCGTCACAGCGCAAAGTGGCGTGACCCACCTTGCGCCCGACCTTGAAGGCCTTGCCGTAGTGATGCAGGTGGCACTCATCGATGGCAACCACCTTGTCTACCGCTGGCACTTCACCGATGAAGTTGAGCATGGCGCTTTCACCGACCTTGGCGGTCGAACCCAGCGGCAGGCCGGCGACGGCGCGCAGGTGGTTTTCGAACTGGCTGCACTCGGCGCCTTCGATGGTCCAGTGCCCGGAGTTGTGCACCCGCGGGGCGATCTCGTTGGCCTTGAGGCCGCCATCGACTTCGAAGAACTCGAACGCCAGCACACCGACATAGTCGAGCTGCTTGAGCACGCGGCTGGCGTAGTCTTCGGCCAGGCCCTGGAGCAGGTGGTCTTCGCTGGCCACCGACAGGCGCAGGATGCCGCTATCGTGGGTGTTGTGCACCAACGGGTAGAAACGGGTTTCGCCATCGCGGGCGCGCACGGCAATCAGCGAGACTTCGCCGGTGAACGGCACGAAGCCTTCGAGCAGGCAGGGGACGCTACCCAGTTCGGCAAAAGTACCCACGACATCTTCGGCCGTGCGCAGCACTTTCTGCCCTTTGCCGTCATAACCCAGGGTGCGGGTCTTGAGCACGGCAGGCAGGCCGATGCTGGCCACGGCGGCATCCAGGTCGGCTTGCGACTGGATATCGGCGAAGGCCGGGGTGGGGATGCCCAGGTCCTTGAACATGCTCTTTTCGAACCAGCGATCGCGGGCGATGCGCAGTGACTCGGCACTTGGGTAGACCGGCACGAACTGCGACAGGAAGGCCACGGTTTCAGCCGGGACGCTTTCGAACTCGAAGGTCACCAGGTCAACTTCGTCGGCCAACTGCCGCAGGTGGTCCTGGTCACCGTAATCGGCACGCAGGTGCTCGCCCAGGGGCGCCGCGCAGGCGTCCGGAGCCGGGTCGAGGAAAGCGAAGTTCATGCCCAGCGGAGTACCTGCCAGGGCCAACATGCGGCCCAGCTGGCCGCCACCGATTACACCGATTTTCATGCTTTTGACCTCAGGCCTGGCGCGGATCTGGATTGTCCAGAACGTTGTCTGTCTGCTCAGCGCGGAACTGTTTGAGCACAGTGTGGAACTGCGGGTGCTTGGCGCCGAGGATGCTCGCCGAGAGCAGTGCGGCGTTGATCGCACCGGCCTTGCCGATGGCCAGGGTGGCAACCGGGATGCCCGCTGGCATCTGCACGATCGACAGCAGCGAGTCGACGCCCGACAGCATCGACGACTGCACCGGCACGCCCAGCACCGGCAGGTGGGTCTTGGCCGCGCACATGCCTGGCAGGTGGGCAGCGCCACCGGCACCGGCGATGATCACTTCGATGCCACGGCCTTCGGCCTCTTCGGCATACTGGAACAGCAGGTCCGGGGTCCGGTGGGCAGATACCACCTTGACCTCGTAGGGAATGCCGAGTTTTTCCAGCATATCGGCGGTGTGGCTAAGGGTGGACCAATCGGACTTGGAGCCCATGATCACGCCAACCAGTGCACTCATCGTCGAGCCTCTTCTCTTGGGCGCCCGCAGGCGCGTCAAAAAACAACAAGCCACGCGGGACAACCGGCGTGGCTTGTTATACGAATTAGGGTCGGGCATACCGACCGAAGGCCGCGCAGTATACCGCAAAGCAACGCCTTGGATGCACCCTGACGACCAACTGTCGGCCTTATTTTTCGGGGCTTTGGCTGACTTTCGGGTCAAGCTGACGCCGCCGGCCCACCCTCCAGCTTGCGCCACAACAAGCGCACATTAGCCTTGCGCACCAGGGCGCAGCGATACAAGCGAATTTCCAGTGGTACGTGCCATTGGCTGCCGCCACATACCACCAGCTCACCGCGCTCAAGCTCGGCCCGCGCCGATAGCCTCGGTACCCAGGCGATGCCCAGGCCCTCCAGGGCCATGCTCTTGAGGCTGTCAGCCATCGCCGTTTCATAAACAGTGGTAAAGCGCAGGTTGCGCTGGCGCAGCAGCAGATTGACCGAGCGGCCGAGGAAGGCCCCGGCGCTGTAGGCCAGCAACGGCACACTGCCTTCGCCTTCCAGGTCGAACAGCGGCTTGCCCTCGGCATCGGCGGCGCACACCGGCAGCATCTCGGTATGCCCCAGGTGCAGCGACGGGAAGATTTCTGCATCCATCTGCAAGGCAGCATCGGGGTCATAGAAGGCCAGCATCAGGTCGCAACCGCCTTCGCGCAGGGCATGCACGGCATCGCCGACGTTGGTCGCCACCAGGCGCGTGGCAATGTTCAGGCCGTCGTTGCGCAGTTGTGCAATCCAGCGCGGGAAGAACCCCAGTGCCAGCGAGTGCGCCGCCGACACCTGAATCACCTCGCCCTGCCCGCCTTCCAGGTGATGCAAATGGCGCAGCACTTCGCCCAGCTGGTCAACCACCGTACGCGCCGTGACCAGGAACAGCTGCCCCGCCGCCGTCAGCTCGATAGGCGTACGGGAACGGTTGACCAGGGTCAGCCCCAGCGCCGCTTCCAGGCTGCGAATGCGCCGGCTGAAGGCCGGCTGGGTGACGAAGCGGCGCTCGGCGGCCTGGGAGAAACTGCGGGTCGCGGCCAGGGCGCTGAAGTCCTCCAGCCATTTGCTCTCAAGGTTCATGGGCTCTCCAGGGATGCACCAAAATTGAACACGCTCGATCGGCAGTTGGCGTCACATCAACCCGTATGCCGTTTGTGCATAGGTTAGCGTGCAACAGCATTGGCCGCAAAATCGGCGCCAGCCTAGGATTGGCGCCATTCCGGCATGTGCCGGGTCAAATTCGAGATGATATCTATCATGTCCGCTGCTGCATCGTTCCGTGTCGAAAAAGATCTGCTTGGCACCCTCGAAGTCCCTGCCGATGCCTACTACGGTATCCAGACTCTGCGTGCTGCCAACAACTTCCACCTCTCCGGCGTTCCGCTGTCGCACTACCCTAAGCTGGTTGTGGCCCTGGCCATGGTCAAGCAGGCTGCTGCCGACGCCAACCGTGAGCTGGGTCACCTGAGCGATGCCAAGCACGCGGCCATCAGCGAAGCTTGTGCCCGTCTGATCCGCGGCGACTACCACGAGCAGTTCGTGGTCGACATGATTCAAGGCGGTGCTGGTACTTCTACCAACATGAACGCCAACGAAGTCATCGCCAACATCGCGTTGGAGGCCATGGGCCACCAGAAAGGCGAGTACAAGTACCTGCACCCGAACAACGACGTGAACATGGCGCAGTCGACCAACGACGCCTACCCGACCGCGATCCGTCTGGGTCTGCTGCTGGGTCACGACGCCCTGCTGTCCAGCCTCGACAGCCTGATCCAGGCCTTCGCCGCCAAAGGCAAGGAATTCGACCACGTACTGAAGATGGGCCGCACCCAGCTGCAGGACGCCGTGCCGATGACCCTGGGCCAGGAATTCCGCGCCTTCGCCACCACCATGACCGAAGACCTGCAGCGCCTGCGCTCGCTGGCCCCGGAACTGCTGACTGAAATCAACCTGGGTGGTACTGCCATCGGTACCGGCATCAACGCCGACCCAGGCTACCAGGCCCTGGCCGTTCAGCGCCTGGCCACCATCAGCGGCCAGCCGCTGGTACCGGCTGCCGACCTGATCGAAGCCACCTCGGACATGGGCGCCTTCGTCCTGTTCTCGGGCATGCTCAAGCGTACCGCGGTCAAGCTGTCGAAGATCTGCAACGACCTGCGCCTGCTGTCCAGCGGCCCACGTACCGGCATCAACGAAATCAACCTGCCAGCGCGTCAGCCAGGCAGCTCGATCATGCCAGGCAAGGTCAACCCGGTCATCCCGGAAGCGGTCAACCAGGTGGCCTTCGCCATCATGGGCAACGACCTGGCCCTGACCGTCGCCGCCGAAGGTGGCCAACTGCAGCTGAACGTCATGGAGCCGCTGATCGCTTACAAGATCTTCGACTCGATCCGCCTGCTGCAACGCGCCATGGACATGCTGCGCGAGCACTGCATCGTCGGCATCACCGCCAACGAACAGCGCTGCCGTGAACTGGTCGAACACTCGATCGGCCTGGTCACCGCCCTGAACCCGTACATCGGCTACGAAAACGCTACCCGTATCGCGGCCATCGCCCTGGAAAGTGGCCGTGGCGTGCTGGAACTGGTACGTGAAGAAGGCCTGCTGGACGAAGAGATGCTCAACGACATCCTGCGTCCGGAAAACATGATTGCTCCGCGTCTGGTGCCGCTAAAGGCGTAACCGATGCTGTAACACGCTCACCAGGTCGAGGGACTAGACACCTCTCACCTTTTGAGGGCCCAGGGATCACTCCCCGGGCCCTTTTTTTATGCCCTGTAGAAGCGGGCTTGCCCCGCGATGGGAATTGGCTGACAGACCGCAACCGCGGGGCAAGCCCGCTCCCACAGAGGGCATATCAGCCACGCCAAGGCAGACGTGCGGCGCTCGCATCGGTATAGTGCCCGCCCTCTCGCGTGTCGGCACCCCGGCGTTGCACGCAGTAAAAGTCATTAAAAGCGAGGAACACTCCATGCTTGAAGTCATTAACGACTTCCTCTCGGGCAAGGTACTGATCGTGCTCATTGTCGGTCTGGGCAGTTACTTCACGATCCGCTCGCGTTTCGTTCAGTTGCGTTACTTCACCCACATGTTCGCCGTTTTTCGCGACAGCCTGCGTAGCAGCAGCGAACAACTGAGCTCGTTCCAGGCACTGATGCTCAGCCTGGCCGGTCGCGTCGGTGCCGGCAATATTGCCGGGGTCGGCATCGCCGTAACCCTCGGCGGCCCGGGTGCGGTGTTCTGGATGTGGGTGACCGCGCTGGTGGGCATGTCCAGCAGTTTCATCGAGTGCACCCTCGGCCAGCTGTACAAGCGTTGCGACAGCGAAGGCCAGTACCGCGGCGGCCCGTCGTATTACATCGAACACGGCCTGGGCAAACGCTGGCTGGGCATGGTCATGGCCTTCCTGCTGCTGGTGACCTTCGGTTTCGCCTTCAACGGCCTGCAAGCCCACGCCGTGACCCACTCGCTGAACAATGCCTTCCAGTTCGACACCACCTACACCGGCATTGCCCTGGCGGTGCTGCTGGGCCTGGTGTTCATCGGTGGCATCAAGCGTATCGCCGCCGTGGCCGACCTGTTGGTACCGGTCAAGACCCTCGCCTACATCGCCGTGACCCTGTACGTGATCGTGCTGCAGTTCGACCAGGTGCCGGACATGCTGATGACCATCGTCAGAAGCGCCTTCGGCCTGGATCAGGTGTTCGGCGGCCTGGTCGGCAGCGCCATTATCATGGGCGTCAAACGCGGGGTGTTCGCCAACGAAGCCGGCCTTGGCAGCGCGCCCAACGTCGCCGCCGTCGCCGAAGTCGATCACCCGATTGCCCAAGGCGTGGTCCAGGCGTTCTCGGTGTTTCTCGACACGTTCATCATCTGTACCTGCACAGCCTTGCTGATCCTGCTCTCGGGCTTCTATACCCCGGGCTTCGAAGGTGACGGCATCGCCCTGACGCAGAATTCGCTGGCGGCCGTGGTCGGTGACTGGGGGCGGGTCTTCATCAGCGTGGCGCTGGCGCTGTTCGTGTTTACCTCGATCCTCTACAACTACTACCTGGGCGAGAGCAACCTGCGCTATCTGGTCGGTGACAATCGCAAGGCCCTGATCGGCTATCGCGCCCTGGTGCTGCTGCTGATCTTCTGGGGCGCGGTGCAAAACCTGGGGACGGTGTTCGCGTTCGCCGACATCACCATGACCTGCCTGGCCTTCGTCAACCTGATCGCCCTGGCCCTGCTGTTCAAGGTGGCCATGCGCATCCTGCGCGACTACGACGACCAGCGCGCTGCCGGGATCAAAACGCCAGTGTTCGATTCGGCCAAGTTCGCCGACCTGGACCTCGACCGCAAAGCCTGGCCGGCCAAAATCCAAGGCCAGGACGCCAAGCGCTGACAGCCAGCCGGGTGATGGCGTACTGTGGTCGGCTTCCCCAAGCCGACCATGGAGACAGGCGAATGACCCCGGCAACTGCGCAACCGGCCTACAACATCATGGTGCTGTACACCGGCGGCACCATCGGCATGCAAGCCAGCGCCAACGGCCTGGCCCCGGCCTCGGGCTTCGAGCAACGGATGCGCGAGCAACTGGCCGGGCATGCCAACATTCCCAGCTGGCAGTTCCGTGAACTGCTGCCGCTGATCGACAGCGCCAACATGACCCCCCAGTACTGGCAGCGTTTGCGCGCAGCGATCATCGATGCGGTCGACAACCAAGGCTGCGATGCCGTGCTGATCCTGCATGGCACCGACACCCTGGCGTACAGCGCTGCCGCCATGAGCTTCCAGTTGCTTGGCCTGCAAGCCCCGGTATTGTTCACCGGCTCCATGCTGCCGGCCGGTGTCGCCAACAGCGATGCCTGGGAAAACCTTACGGGCGCATTGCAGACCCTGGCTGCCGGGGTTGCGCCGGGTGTGCAACTGTACTTCCACGGTGAACTGCTAGCTCCGCACCGGACCGCCAAGGTCCGCAGTTCTGGCCGTCATCCATTCGTTACCCTCAAGCGTTTTGCCGGCTCTGGCGCAGTGCAGCCCGTGCCTGCGACGCTTGACTACCGCCAGCCGAAGCAGGTCGCCAATGTCGCTGTACTGCCACTGGTACCGGGGTTTTCCGCGGTGCTGTTGCAGGCCGCGCTGTCCAGCGGTGCACAGGGTTTGGTACTCGAATGTTTTGGCAGCGGCACCGGCCCGTCCGACAACCCCGACTTTCTCGCCGCCCTGGCCAAGGCTCACGCTCAAGGCATCGTCGTGGTGGCCATCACCCAGTGCCATGAAGGCGGAGTCGAACTGGACATCTATGAGGCCGGCAGCCGCCTGCGCCAGGTCGGAGTGTTGTCAGGTGGCGGCATGACCCGCGAGGCCCTGTTCGGCAAGTTGCAGTTGCTGCTGGGCAGCGGCTTGCCGGTAGCCGAGGCGCGACGGCTGGTGGAGCAGGATCTTTGCGGGGAATTGCAGTAAGCGGCTCAAGGCATACAAATTGCTCGGCTTGTTCGGCCAACCTGTCGAAAGAAGCCGAGCATGCTCCATTCACACCTCACCACCCTGAATGCCGTGTCCCTGGTTCTGCAAGCCTTTCAAGGCCAGGGCCCTGGCGATGAGGCACTGCTTGCCGGCAGCGGCATCAGCCCGGCTGACCTGGGCCGCGCCGACTCACGCATCACCACCCGCCAGGAGATGCTGGTGTGCGCCAATGCCGTGGCCCAGCGCCGCGAAGTGGGTCTGGAGCTGGGCCGGCGCATGCATGTTTCCTGCTACGGCATGCTCGGTTACGCCCTGCTCTCCAGTGCCACCTTAGGTGACGCTTTGCGCCTGGCGATGCAGTATCCGGCGCTACTGGGAACACTTTTCCAACTGCGCCTGATCGATGATGGCGAGCGCGTCTGGTTCAGCGCCAGCAACTATCGCGAAGATCCTCAGCTGGCAGCCTTCAATGCCGAGTTCTGCCTGACTTCGCTGAAAGTCATCTGCGACGACCTGCTCGGCCATCCCCTGCCGCTGCTGGCAACGCGCTTCGCCCATCCGGCCCCCGAGTACCACGCGTTGTATAGCGACAGCTTCCCCTGTCCGTTACGTTTCGAGGCGGCGGACAACGCTTTCGCCTTCGCCCGCAGCTGGCTGGAACAGCCCTTGCCACTGGCCGACCGGATCACCCACCGGGCCATGAGCGAGCGCTGCCGGCGGCTTAACCTGGAGTTCACCGGGCGCCAGGCCTGGCTCGGACGAATCCGCCAACTGCTGCTTGAACAACTCGATGCCGCCCCTGGTCTGGAAGGCCTGGCACGGCAGATGAACTGTTCATCGCGCACCCTGCGCCGACACCTGCAGGAGCTGGGCAGCAGCTATCAACAGCTGCTCGACGAACTGCGTTTCGAGCGCGCCAAACAGCTGTTGGCCGAAGATCAGCTACCGATCTACCGCATCGCCGAACTGCTCGGCTTCAGCGAAACGGCCAGCTTTCGTCACGCGTTCATGCGCTGGAGCGGGGTTGCGCCGAGCCACTTCCGCGCCTGAATGCAGCGGCTGCACCGCCAGGGGGCGAAATCCGGACAACCCGGTTGGCCATAACAATCCCCTTTTGGCCGTTTCCGTCGTTCTGCCCCGGGCCCGCGCCACCAACAATGGAGCGACGCCAGTGACCCGGAGAACAACAAAATGCTGACGATCTATTCCGATGACCACCGCCTGCACCACGGCCGCTGCGAGCTGATCGACGGGCAACTGATGCCCTGCTTCGAAATGCCGTCGCGCGCCGACCATGTTCTGCAGCGGGTAGAAGCCCGCGAACTGGGTGCCATCAAGGGCCCCGCCGACTTTGGCCGCGCACCCTTGCTGCGCGTGCACAGCGCCGACTACCTGAACTTCTTCGAAGGTGCCTGGCAACGCTGGGCCGAACTGGGCCACGACGGCGACCTGCTGCCCTTCACCTGGCCGGCGCGCACGTTGCGCAGCGTCAAACCCGTCGGCCTGCATGGCGAACTCGGTTACTACAGCTTCGACGCTGGCGCACCGATCACCGCAGGTACCTGGCAAGCCGCCTACAGCGCCGCGCAAGTTGCCCTCACCGCCCAGGCTGCTATCCAGAGCGGCGCCCACAGCGCCTTCGCCCTCTGTCGCCCACCAGGCCATCACGCCGCCAGCGACGTCATGGGCGGCTACTGCTACCTGAACAACGCTGCCATTGCCGCCCAGGCCTTCCTCGATCAGGGCCGGCGCAAGGTAGCGATCCTCGATGTCGACTACCATCACGGCAACGGCACCCAGGAGATCTTCTATCAGCGCAGTGACGTGTTCTTCGCGTCGATTCACGGCGATCCGCAGGCCGAGTTCCCGTTCTTCCTCGGCTATGCCGACGAGCAAGGCGAAGGTGACGGCCTGGGCTACAACGTCAACTACCCGTTGCCTGCCGGCAGTGACTGGCCAACCTGGAGCAAGGCGCTGGATCAGGCCTGTGAACGCATTGCCGCCTACGGCCCGGACGTGCTGGTGATTTCCCTGGGTGTGGATACGTTCAAGGACGACCCGATTTCCCAGTTCAAGCTCGACAGCCCCGATTATCTGGAAATGGGCGAGCGCATCGCCCGCCTCGGCAAACCGACGCTGTTCGTCATGGAAGGCGGTTATGCGGTCGAGGAAATCGGCATCAACGCGGTAAACGTACTTGAAGGTTTCGAACGCGCCCAACAGGAAGCTCAAGCATGACTCGACTCAAGCGCCTGCTCGCCCCCCTGCTCTGCACCAGCCTGCTCGCCGGTAGCCTGGAAGCTGCCGAACAACGCACCCTGCGGGTCTACAACTGGTTCGACTACATCACCCCGCAAACCTTGGTGGACTTCCAGAAAGACAGCCAGGTCAAACTCATCTACGACATCTTCGACACCAACGAAGCCCTGGAAGCCAAGCTGCTGACCGGCAACTCCGGCTACGACGTGGTGGTGCCATCCAACGTGTTCCTGGCCAAGCAGATCGAAGCGGGGGTGTTCCAGCCGCTGGACCGCAGCAAACTGCCTAACTGGCAGCACCTGGACCCGAAACTGATGAAGTTGATCGAGGCCAACGACCCCGGCAACAAATTCGCCGTGCCCTACATGTACGGCACCGTGCTGATCGGCTTCAACCCGGCCAAGGTCAAAGCGGCGCTGGGCGACAACGCCCCGGTCGACAGTTGGGACCTGATCTTCAAGGAAGAAAACATCGCCAAGCTCAAGCAGTGCGGCGTGGCCTTGCTCGACTCGCCGTCAGAGATCCTGCCGCTGGCCCTGCACTACCTGGGCCTGCCACCGAACAGCACGAAACCTGCGGACTACAAAAAGGCTGAGGAACTGCTGCTGAAGATCCGCCCGCACGTCACCTACTTCCACTCCTCCAAGTACATGGCCGATATCGCCAATGGCGACATCTGCGTGGCGGTCGGCTACTCGGGCAGCTTCTCCCAGGCGGCCAACCGTGCCACCGAGGCGAAGAACGGCGTGGTGGTGGACATGCGCTTGCCCAAGGAGGGCGCACCGATCTGGTTCGACATGCTGGCAATCCCCAAAGGTGCGGCCAACCCGGAAGATGCCTATACCTTCATCAACTATCTGCTGCAGCCCAAGGTGATCGCGCCCATCAGCGACTTTGTCGGCTACCCCAACCCCAACAAGGACGCCACCGACCTGGTCGCACCGGCCATCCGCAATAACCCCAACCTGTACCCGACCGAAGCCGCCATGGCCAAGCTCTATACCCTGCAACCGCTGCCGCGCGATGCAGAGCGGGCTCGCACCCGCGCCTGGACCAAGATCAAGGCCGGGACCTGATCGTCACTGACGCCAGGCCCGCCGCAAGCGGGCCAGGGCATCGGCAGTCGCCGCTTCGTTGACAGAGGCGAAGCCCAGTACCAGACCAGCACGTTTATCCACAGGGACCGTCGAGTCTGGCAACCAGTACTCACTCAGGGCATTGAGCTCAACACCCACCGCTTCGGCACGGGCAATCAATTCCTGCTCACGGGCGTAGCTGTCGACATCGACTTTCACATGCAGTCCTGCCGCCACTTCAGGCATCGGCCCGACACCGGCAACATCCGTGGGCCAGCCCGCTTTCAAGGTGTTGCGGCGGCTCAAGGCAGCGCGACGCATGCGCCGGATATGCCGCTGAAAATGGCCCTGAGCCATAAATTGCGCCATTACCGCCTGAGTACCCACCTCCGAATGCCGCACGGCCAGCGCCCGACAGCGGGAAAAGGCCTGGACCAGTTGCCGTGGCAGCACCAGGTAGCCCAGGCGCAGCGCCGGAAAAGCGATCTTGCCGAAGGTACCGACATAAAGCACCCGGCCGCTACGGTCCAACGCCGCCAGCGGCGCTAACGGGTCGCCGCTGTAGCGGTACTCACCGTCATAGTCATCTTCGATGATCCAGCCGTCCTTGCGCTCGGCCCAGGCCAGCAAATCCAGGCGCCGGGCCAGGCTCATGGTGACGCCAGTCGGGTACTGGTGAGATGGCGTCACATAGCTGAGGCGGCAATGCTCCACGGCATCAAGTGCAGAGCAGTCCAGGCCTTCATGGTCTACCCCCACTCCCTGCACCTTTGCCCCGGTCAGTGCAAAGGCGTTGCCGGCGGCTCGGTAACCGGGGTTTTCCACAGCCACTACTTCGCCAGGCTCCAGCAGCAGCTGTGCACAAAGGCTGATGGCTTGCTGTGCACCACTGGTGATCACAATTTGTTCAGCCACGCAGGAAAGCCCGCGGGATCGGCGCAAATAGGTAGCGATAAGTTCGCGCAACTGCAGTTCACCAGCCGGATCACCATAACCGAGCGCGGCAGGCTCGGGATTACGCCAGAAACCCGCCTGCAGCTTGGCCCAGACATCAAACGGGAATAGGTCGAACGCTGGCAGCCCCACTCGAAAAGCCCGCGGCGCACCGCTTTTTGGCGGCGGCAAGTGGTGGCTTTCCAGGCGGCTCAATGGGGCAGTGTGGATAACTTTACTGGATGTATCCTCAGTATTTTTTACTGATTTTGTGGATAACCCTGTGGAAAAACCCAGGGATAACCCTGTGGATACTTTTGTGGATAGTTTTGGAAGTTGGCTAACATAGGTGCCATCGCCCACCCGGCTTTCTATATAGCCTTCGGCGTACAACTGATCATAAGCACGCACCACGCTATTGCGCGAAAGTGCCAGCGCCGCCGCCATATCGCGGCTGGCCGGCAGCCGCGTACCGCTGCTCAGGCGACCGTCCAGCACTCGCATGCGCAGGGCCTGATAAAGCTGGCGGCTCAGACCCTGGCGGCGATCGAGCACGATACCTGTGGGGTCGAACGGCAAAGTGAAGGGGTGCTCACTCATGGCAATGGACCTATTAAATTAGCTGGAAATGGCTCTTACCTTAGTCCAATAGCCTGCCTAGGATTGGACCATTCGCCAAGGACAATCCACATGTTCACACCTTCGAGCCACAAGGAAACCGATCTCGAGCGCCTGCACCAGCAGATCGAGCAAACACGCCTGGCCGTACTGGTCACTCACGGTGAGCAGGGTTTGCAGGCCAGCCACCTGCCACTGCTGCTGGATCGCAGCCTGGGCGAAAACGGCACGCTTTATGGCCACTTCGCCCGGGCCAACAAGCAATGGCAGGACCTGGCCAACGGCGCCGAGGCGCTACTGGTGTTTGCCGGGCCCGATGCTTATGTCAGCGCCGGCTACTATCCCAGCAAGGTCGACGACCCGCGCACAGTACCGACCTGGAACTATGTGACCGTACACGCCTGGGGCAAGGCCGAGGTGTTCCACGATGCCGAACGGCTGCTGGATATCGTCAGGCGCCTGAGTGACCAGCATGAGCAGCACCAGGCCACCCCCTGGTCGGTGGACGAGGCGCCCGCCGACTACATGGCCGGCATGCTCAAGGCAATCGTCGGCTTCGCCCTGCCCATCGAGCGCCTGCAAGGCACACGCAAACTCAGCCAGAACCGTTCGGCTATCGATATCGAAGGCGTGCGCAACGGTCTGGCGGGCAGCAGCGATCCCCTGGACAACCAACTGGCCGCCCTGATGGGCCAACCTTGAAGGAATAAACGTATGTCTAGCGTCATCATCCGTCCGGTCACAGCCGACGATCACAGCGTCTGGCTGCCGCTGTGGCAGGCGTATCAGCGCTTCTACGAAACCCGTATTGCCGCCGAGGTCAGCGCCGTGACCTGGACGCGTATGCTCGACCCGAATGAACCGACCAACGCCGCGCTGGCCTGGGTCGATGGCAAGGCGGTGGGCATGGTCCACTGGATCTATCACCGCTCCAACTGGAGCATCGAGAACTCCTGCTACCTGCAAGACCTGTACGTGCAAAGTGAGCAACGTGGCCTGGGTGTCGGCCGCCAACTGATCGAATACGTCTACGCTACGGCAAAGGCCGCAGGCTGCGCCAAAGTGCACTGGCTGACCCATGAATCCAATGCCACGGCCATCAGCCTGTACGAGCAGGTCGCCGAGCGGCCCGGCTTCATCCAGTTCCGTAAACCGCTGTAAGCCAGGAGCCATCCCATGAGCAATCCATTGAACTGGCACCCGGCCAAACGCCCGCAACCTGCGCCAGTGACCGGGCGCTTCATCCGCCTGGAAAAGCTCGACCCCAAACGCGACCGCGATGACCTCTGGGAAGTGTTCCAGGGCCCCCAGGCCGACAACAGACTGTGGGACTACCTGGCGTACGGTCCGTTCAGCGAGCGCGAAGACTTCGATCACTGGCTCGACACCAACGCCGCCAGCAACGACCCACTGTTCTACAGTGTCATTGACCTGGCCAGCGGCCAGACCCAGGGCATCCTCAGCCTGATGTCGATCGTGCCTGACCAGGGCCGTATCGAGATTGGTCACATCGCCTTCGGCGCCGCCATGCAACGCACGCCCAAGGGCACTGAAGCCATCTACCTGCTCGGCAAACTGGCGTTCGAGCTGGGCAACCGGCGCCTGGAATGGAAGTGCAACGATGACAACGCCCGCTCCAAGCGCGCTGCGCTGCGCTTTGGCTTTACCTTCGAAGGGGTGTTTCGCAAGCACATGGTGATCAAGGACCGTAACCGCGACACGGCCTGGTTCTCGATCACCGACGACGAGTGGCCAACGATTGCGGCGGGGTTCGAGCGCTGGTTGGCACCCGATAACCAGCCGCCAGAGGGGCAGATGCGAACATTGGAAGCGTGCCGCACCAGTGCCTGAGGCCGTGCCAGCGACCGCGTCTAACTGACCTGCCGCTGGCGCTTGACCACGCCCATCTGCAAGCCGAATGGGCGAAATACCGCATTCAACGACTTCAGCGTCGGGTTACCTTCCCCCTGCTCAATCTGAATCAGCGTGCGCACCGATATCTTGCACATGCTCGCGAACTGGCTCTGATGCAAACCGGCCACCTCGACGCGCAAACGCCTGACTGCAGTGCCAAGCTCCAATGATCCGTCAGCAATAGCAGTGCGCACACCTTCGATGAGTGATGTGCGTATATCGATAGAAACCGTCATAGCAGCGCCCACTCTTTCATGCGTTGTGGCAAATTTTTCAAAGCGATCGCCGGATGGTTCATGGTCGCTGCCGGAAGTCCCGTTTCGGCCAATAAATCGGGTAACGCGAGCAAATGACGAGCATCCTCACGCAGCTGCTCGAATGCGTCTTGCGGATCTACCATTTGCATAGAGCTGGATTGTGAGAGGAAACATCAGACACCTGCAATATCGTGCATATTCTTAAGTAAATGCCATGTCCCATCTGCAATATAGTGCAACTTTTGCACAATAGCGATTCCGTAAAATGTATTTTAATGCAGAAAATAGAGAACCGTTAACCAGTAATCTGCATTAAGTTGCACACGGAAGAGCAAAAAAAGGGAGGCATACGCCCCCCAGAGGTTAACCGCTTGTAGATGAGGGCCTGAAAATCAGCCTTCGATCTCAATCAGGATCTCGCCCGGGTTGACCCGGTCACCCTTGGCCACATGAATGGCGGTGACCTTGCCGGCAATCGCCGCCTGCACTTCGGTCTCCATTTTCATTGCCTCGGTGATCAGCACCGGCTGGCCGGCTTTGACCGTGTCGCCTTCCTTGACCAGCACATCAACGATGTTGCCTGGCATGGTAGTGCTGACATGGCCCGGCGCACTGGCTTGCTTGCGTTTGCTGCTGCCACCGCCAACGAACTCGTTGAGCGGCTCGAACACCACTTCTTCCGGCATACCGTCGATGGACAGGTAGAAGTGCCGTTTGCCTTCGGCCTTGACGCCCACACCGGTGATGTCCACACGGTAGGTCTCGCCGTGCACATCGATGACGAACTCGGTCGGTACGCCCTCGCCACTGGCCGAAGCCACAGCACCAGCCTCTGGAATCGGCAACAGCACTTCCGGGGTCAGGGTGCCGGCCTCACGCTCCTCAAGGAATTTGCGCCCGATGTCCGGGAACATGGCGTAGGTCAGTACGTCTTCTTCCGACTTGGCCAGGGCACCGATGTCGTTGCGCAGCTTGGTCATTTCCGGCTTGAGCAGGTCGGCCGGGCGTACGTCGATAACCTCTTCGCTGCCAATCGCCTGGCGCCTCAGATTTTCGTCGACCACACCCGGGGCCTTGCCGTAACCGCCTTGCAAGTACAACTTCACCTCGTTGGTGATGGTCTTGTAGCGCTCGCCGGCGAGCACGTTGAAGAATGCCTGGGTGCCGACGATCTGCGAGGTCGGGGTCACCAGCGGCGGGAAGCCAAGGTCTTCACGCACCCGCGGGATTTCCGCCAGCACTTCGTTCATCCGATTGAGCGCACCCTGCTCCTTGAGCTGGTTGGCCAGGTTGGAAATCATCCCGCCGGGCACCTGGTTGACTTGCACCCGGGTATCGACGGCGGTGAATTCGCTTTCGAACTGGTGGTACTTCTTGCGCACGGCGTAGAAATACAGGCCGATTTCCTGCAACAGCTCCAGGCTCAGGCCGGTGTCGAACTCGCTGCCCTTGAGCGCGGCGACCATCGACTCGGTACCCGGATGGCTGGTGCCCCAGGCAAAGCTGGAGATCGCCGTGTCGATATGGTCGGCACCGTTCTCGATAGCCTTGAGCTGGCACATGGCAGCCAGGCCGGCGGTGTCGTGAGAATGCACGAACACTGGCAGCGACTGCTCGGCCTTCAGCGCCTTGACCAGCTCGCCGGTGGCGAACGGCGTCAGCAGGCCGGCCATGTCCTTGATGGCCACCGAATCGCAGCCCATGGCTTCCATCTGCTTGGCCTGGGCAACGAAGGCCTCGATGGTGTGCACCGGGCTAGTGGTGTAGGCGATGGTACCCTGGGCATGTTTGCCGGCGGCCTTGACCGCTTCGATGGCCACACGCAGGTTACGCACATCGTTCATGGCATCGAAGATACGGAACACATCGATACCGTTGACTGCGGCCTTGGCGACGAAGGCTTTGACCACGTCGTCGCTGTAGTGGCGGTAGCCAAGCAGGTTCTGCCCGCGCAGGAGCATCTGCAAGCGGGTATTGGGCAGGGCCGCACGCAGTTTGCGCAGGCGCTCCCACGGGTCTTCCTTGAGGAAGCGCACGCAGGCGTCGAAAGTGGCGCCGCCCCAGACTTCCAGCGACCAGTAGCCAACCTTGTCGAGCTTGTCGCAGATCGGCAGCATGTCTTCGGTACGCATGCGGGTGGCCAGCAGGGACTGGTGGGCGTCGCGCAGGATTGTGTCGGTTACAAAGATTTTCTTGGACATTATGGGTTCCTCACAGGCCTGCGTGGGCGGCGATGGCGGCGGCGATGGCCAGGGCCAGCTCTTCGGGTTTGCGCTTGATCGAGTAGTTGGTCAGTTCCGGATGGCTTTCAACGAAACTGGTATTGAACTGACCGCTGCGAAATTCCGGATTGCGCAGGATTTCCTGGTAATAGGCGGCGGTGGTCTTTACCCCTTGCACGCGCATGTCGTCCAGGGCCCGCAGGCCGCGGTCCATGGCTTCTTCCCAGGTCAGCGCCCAGACCACCAGTTTCAGGCACATCGAATCGTAGAACGGTGGAATGGTGTAGCCGGTGTAGATCGCTGTGTCGGTACGCACGCCCGGGCCGCCGGGGGCGTAGTAGCGGGTGATCTTGCCGAAGCTGGGCAGGAAGTTGTTCTTCGGGTCTTCGGCGTTGATCCGGAACTGCAGCGCGAAGCCGCGGTGCTGGATGTCTTCCTGCTTGACCGACAGCGGCAAACCGGAGGCGATGCGAATCTGCTCGCGAACGATGTCGATGCCGGTGATTTCTTCGGTGATGGTGTGTTCCACCTGCACCCGGGTGTTCATCTCCATGAAGTACACCTCGCCATCGGCGAGCAGGAACTCCACGGTGCCGGCGTTCTCATACCCCACGGCCTTGGCCGCGCGCACCGACAGGTCGCCGATATAGGCACGCTGTTCGGGGGTTAGTTGCGGGCTTGGGGCGATTTCGATGAGCTTCTGGTTACGCCGCTGGATCGAGCAATCGCGCTCGAACAGGTGCACGACGTTGCCGAAGCTGTCACCCAGGATTTGCGCCTCGATGTGCTTGGGATTGACGATGCATTTTTCCAGGAACACTTCTGCCGAACCGAAGGCCTTGGTGGCTTCGGAGATGACCCGCGGGAAGGCTTGCTCCAGCTCCTCACGGCTGTTGCAACGGCGAATACCGCGACCGCCACCGCCGGAGGTGGCCTTGAGCATCACCGGATAACCGATGCGATCGCCCTCCACCAGGGCCTCGTGGATGTCGGCGACGTTGCCTTCAGTACCAGGGGTGACGGGTACACCGGCCTTGATCATGCTGCGACGGGCTTCGGTCTTGTCACCCATGCGACGAATGACTTCTGCCGCCGGGCCTATGAACTTGATTCCACGTTCGGCGCAGATGTCCGCAAGTTCAGCGTTTTCCGACAGAAAGCCATAACCGGGATGCAGTGCATCACAACCGGTTTCCACCGCCAGGTTCACCAGCTTGCGCGGGTTGAGGTAACCGGCCAGGGGCTCGGCACCAATACTGTGGGCCTCATCGGCACGTTTGACGTGCAAGGCGTGGCGGTCGGCGTCGGAGTAGATCGCCACGGAACGGATGCCCATCTCGGCGCAGGCACGCACGATTCGAACAGCAATTTCACCGCGGTTGGCGATCAGGATCTTTTTTATCACTGGAGTATTCCCAAGGCCGCTAGAACAAACGAGCCGGCAATGCCGGTCGGCGCGTGACCCATCGTCGCTGGCCAGTCGCATCTTTACCCTAGCGCTGTCTCTGGATAAATAAAAATCAATATTTATTAGGGTGTGCATAAGCAAAAGCTTATAGTGCTGTTACAAGGTTTTGCCAAGGCGTGAGAAAAATGCGTAAGTCATTGATGCGTATGACATTGCGTCAACTTCAGATCTTCAATGAGGTCTGTGATTTGCGTTCCTACAGCCGGGCGGCCGAGGAGATGAACCTGACGCAACCCGCCGTTAGTCTACAGATCCGCCAACTGGAAGAACTGGTCGGCCAACCGCTGTTCGAGTACGTCGGCAAGAAGCTCTACCTGACCGAAGCCGCAGAAGCGCTGCAGCGCGCCAGCCGGGATATCTTCGGCCGCCTGGAAAGCCTCGATATGCAGCTCTCGGATATGCAGGGCTCGCTGCAGGGGCAGCTGAAGCTGGCAGTCGAATCCAGCGCCAAGTACTTCGTCCCGCACCTGTTCGCCGCCTTCAAACGCCTGCACCCGGAAGTCAATCTTACCCTCACGGTGGTCAACCGGGCCCAGGCCATCCGTCGCCTCTCGGACAACCGCGATGATCTGATCATCATGTCCATGGTGCCGCAGGACATGGGCCTGGAGTTCCTGCCGTTCCTCAACAACCCGATTGTCGCCGTCGCCCCGCCTGATCACCCGCTGTGCAAGCTCGATAGCCTGCGCCTGCAGGACCTGGAGCCGCATACCTTGCTGGTACGCGAACAGGGATCGGGGACGCGCAAGGCCTGCGAGGAATACTTCAAGGAAAAGCGCGTGCACTTCACTCAGACGCTGGAAGTAGCCTCGGCCGATGCTCAGCGTGAGTGCGTGATTGCCGGCCTGGGCATCGCCCTGCTGACCCGCCACGCCCTGAACCTGGAACTGGCCACAGGCGTGCTGCGCGAGCTGCCGGTTGAGGAACTGCCGCTGTACCGCAGTTGGTGCGTGGTGCAATCCAAGGCCAAGCGGCAGTCGCCGGTGGCCCTGGCGTTTTTAGCGTTCATTCGCAGCGAACGTGCACAGATCAGCGGGCTTGTTGAGCGTTTCTCTGGGATTGTGCCGCCGATACCTGCCACACATTGACGCTCTGCACGTCGGCGTAGTCGGTGATTTCCTGCAGCAGACGGCGCTGCTCGGAGTAGCTTTCGATCGCGCGGCGAAACTCCATGCGGCGCTGGTCTTTTTCCTGCTGCTTGCGGGATTTGGCGTTGGGTTGGTACGAGCCATCGAATTCACGAGCCATTGCATATCTCCCTTTTCGAGTGCGGGAGCTTCAGCCTGACGTCATGGCATTACGGTTTGGCGGCGCGCCAATGACAAATCAATGAACCTGTGGGAACGGGCTCAGTCGTCCATCGCCTTGATCGACTTGGGCGACAAGCGCAGGCTGCGCAAGCTGCGTTTGACGCTTTTCAAGTGGTTGACCAGGCTTGGGCCGCGGGCCATGGCAACGCCCATGGCCAGCACGTCGATCACCACCAGGTGGGCGATACGCGAGGTCAGCGGGGTGTAGATTTCGGTGTCTTCGTGCACATCGATGGCCAGGTTGACGGTCGACAGCTCCGCCAGTGGTGTCTGGCTCGGGCACAGGGTAATCAGCGTAGCGCCGCTTTCACGCACCAGGTTGGCAGTGATCAGCAGGTCCTTGGAACGCCCCGACTGGGAAATGCAGATGGCCACGTCGCCAGGCTTGAGGGTTACCGCCGACATCGCCTGCATGTGTGGATCGGAGTAGGCCGCAGCAGTCAGCAACAGGCGGAAGAACTTGTGCTGAGCATCGGCCGCCACCGCGCCGGAGGCACCAAAACCGTAGAACTCGACGCGCTGGGCCTGGGCCATGGCGGTCACGGCACGCTGCAAGGCCTGTGCATCGAGGTGCTCACGCACTTCCATCAGGGTATGCAGGGTGGTGTCGAAAATTTTCAGGCTGTAGTCGGCAACCGAGTCGTCTTCATGAATGGCGAACTGGCCGAAACTCGCACCCGCCGCCAGGCTCTGGGCCAGCTTGAGCTTGAGGTCCTGGAAACCGGAACAACCGATCGCACGGCAAAAACGCACGATGGTCGGCTCACTGATGCCGACACTGTGGGCAAGGTCAGCCATGGAGCTGTGCATGACGGCTGCAGGATCAAGCAGCACGTGATCGGCAACCTTGAGTTCCGATTTGCGTAGCAGATGGCGCGACTGGGCGATGTGTTGCAACAGATTCAAGGGCAGGACTCGGTTATGATCGACTGACCGGGTTGTAGCTTTCTTGTAGTTATACTACATGACCAGCGACCCGCCCAGCTAAACGAACTAGGAGAGTGGTGGTATTGACTATCCCTTGCGACATCATGGTGTTCGGCGGCACCGGTGACCTGGCCCTGCACAAACTGCTTCCGGCGCTCTACCACCTGTATCGCGAGGCTCGCCTGCACGCAGCCGTACGCATCATCGCCCTGGCCCGCAGCAATCTGCCGCGCAGCGAATTCCTCAAGCTTGCCGAACGCCGCTGTCGGGCGCAGATCGCCCGGGCCGACTTCGACGAGGATGTCTGGGCACGTTTCTCGGCGCGGTTGGACTACTTCCCCATGGATGCCTCGCAAAGCGCCGATTTCGTCCGCCTGGCGCGGTTTCTCGGCGAAGCGGGCGGCCTGACCCGCATCTACTACCTGGCCACCGCCCCCAACCTGTTCGTACCGATTGCCAACCACCTGAAAATCGCCGGGCTGGCCGATCACGACGCGCGCATCGTGCTGGAAAAACCCATCGGCCATTCGCTGGAGTCGGCCACGGCAATCAACGAAGCCTTTGGCGCCGTTTTTGCCGAATCGCAGGTGTTTCGTATAGACCACTACCTGGGCAAGGAAACGGTGCAGAACCTCATGGCCCTGCGCTTTGCCAACGCCCTGCTCGAGCCGGTGTGGCGCAACAGCCAGATCGACCACGTGCAGATCAGCGTGTGCGAAACCCTCGGGGTCGAGAACCGCGGCGCCTACTACGACCGTGCCGGCGCCACCCGCGACATGCTGCAGAACCACCTGCTGCAGTTGCTCTGCCTGGTGGCCATGGAGCCGCCGGCGCAGTTCGAGGCCGAATCGGTGCGCGACGAGAAAGTGAAGATCCTCAAGGCCCTGCAACCGATCAGCGACCAGGATGTGCAGGACAAGACCGTGCGCGGCCAGTACAGCGCCGGCAAGATTGGCGGTCAGGAAGTTCCGGCCTACTACTTCGAGAAAGATGTCGACAACGACAGCGATACCGAGACCTTCGTCGCCGTTGAAGCGCACATCAACAACTGGCGCTGGGCCGGGGTGCCCTTCTACCTGCGCACTGGCAAGCGCCTGGCCAAGCGCTCGTCGCAGATTGTCATCCAGTTCAAACCAGTGCCGCACCGCCTGTTCGAAGGCGGCCAGGCCAACCAGTTGCTGATACAGCTACAACCCGATGAACGGATCAGCCTGCAGATGATGACCAAGACCCCCGGCAAAGGCATGCGCCTGGAACCGGTGGAGCTGAACCTGAACCTGGCCCAGGTGTTTGGCCAAACTCGCCGCTGGGACGCCTACGAGCGGCTGCTGCTGGATGTGCTCGAAGGCGACTCGACGCTGTTCATGCGCCGTGACGAGGTCGAGGCGGCCTGGGCCTGGATCGACCCAATCCTGACCGGCTGGCAGGAGCACTTCCAGGCGCCGCGGCCTTACCACGCCGGCAGCAACGGCCCGGACCAGGCCCACAGCCTGCTGGCACACCAGGGGCGTGCCTGGCATCTCTAAAAGGAGTAGCGGCTGGCCAGTAACCCGGCCAGCTCCTGAGCCGGAACCGGCCGGCTGATCAGGTAGCCCTGCACTTCGTTGCAACCTTGCTTGCGCAGGAAATCCAACTGTTCGCGGGTTTCCACGCCTTCGGCTACCACCTGCAGGTCGAGGCTCTGGGCCATGGCGATGATTGCCCGAGTGATGGCCGCGTCTTCGCTGCCCTCGCTCAGGCCGCGGATGAAGGCCTGATCGATTTTCACGTAGTCCACCGGGAAGCGCTTGAGGTAACTGAGCGAAGAATAGCCGGTGCCGAAATCATCGATGGCCAGCTTCACCCCCAGCTCGTGCAGTTGGCGGAACGTGGTAATGATGTGTTCGACGCTGTCGAGCAACTGGCTTTCCGTCAACTCCAGCTCCAGCAGGTGCGGCGCCAGTCCACTTTCATCGAGCACCTGACGCACCAGGCTGACCAGCTTGCCTTGGCGCAACTGGTAAACCGACAGGTTGACCGACACGCGGATCGGCTCAAGGCCCATGCGCTGCCACTCGCAGGCCTGCCAGCAAGCCTGACGCAGGACGAACTCGCCCATCGGTGCAATCAGTCCGGTTTCTTCGGCAAGGCCAATGAAGTCGGAGGGAGGCACCATGCCCCATTGCGGATGCTGCCAGCGCACCAGTGCCTCGGCGGCGTGCAGTCGGCCACTGGCCAGGCACAGCTTGGGTTGGTAATAGACCTGCAACTGGCGCTCTTCGATGGCCTTGCGCAGGTGGTTTTCCAGCTGCAGGCGCTGCAAGGTGCTGGCCTGCAGGCTCTCGGTGTAGAACTGGAAGTTGTCCCCGCCCAGGTGCTTGGCATGCTGCATGGCGGTATTGGCCTGGCTGACCAGCACCGTGACATCCCTTGAGGTGTCAGCCAGCAGGCTGATGCCCACTGAAGCGCTGATGACCAGTTCATGGCCATCGACACGCAGTGGCACCCGCAGTTTGTCGAGCAGGCGGGTGGCCACCCGCACCAGGCTGGACAGGTTGCTGTAGGCATCGAACAGCACGGCGAATTCGTCACCGGACAGCCGCGCCACCGTGTCGGCTTCGGGCATGGCATTGCTGATGCGCTGGGCCATCTGCTTGAGCAAGTGGTCGGCAACTTCGTGGCCAAGGCTGTCGTTGAGCAGTTTGAAACGGTCCAGGTCAATATGCAGCAACGCCAGACCGCGCCCGCTCTGACGCAAGCGCTGGCCAGCCTCGTGCAAACGCAGGCGGAACAACGCGCGGTTGGCCAGGCCGGTCAACTCGTCATAGTGGGCCAGGTAGCGCAGACGCTCCTCGGACTCGCGGCGTGCCGACAGGTCGGTAAAGAAGCCGACGATGCTGGTCAGGTTGCCCCGTGCGTCGCGCACACCATTGAGCTGTAGCCACTGTGGATACAGCTCACCATTCTTGCGCGCCTCAACCAGCTCGCCCTGCCAGCCGCCCTGCTGCTCCAGGGCACTTTCGATCGCCTGAGAATGCCGGCGGGCATCGCGACTGCACGGCAACTCCAGCAGTTGGCCCTGCAGCAGCTCTTCGCGGCTGTAGCCGGTCACCCGGCAGAAGGCCTGATTGACCGCCAGCAACACGTAGTCCGGATCGAGAATCACGATCCCTTCACTGGCAGCCTCGAACACCGTCGCGGCCAGGCGCTGTTGCTCTTCCTGGGCCTTTTGCGCGCTGATCTCGCGCCGGGTGCCAAGCATGCGCAATACGCGGCCATTGGCGCTGCGCTCCACTGCCCGGCCACGGTCCTCGATCCAGCACCAATGGCCCTGGCGGTGGCGCACCCGGTAATCGATGCGATAGTCCTCGCTGCGGCCTTTGAGGTGCTCGACCAGGGTGCGCTTTAGCAGAGGCACGTCATCGGGGTGCAAGCGTGGCTTGAGGTGGGCGAGCATCTCCTGAACCTGTTCAGGCTCAAGGCCAAACAACTCGCGCAATTGGGTGTGGTGGATCTCGTCCGTTTCCAGGTTCCAATCCCACAGCCCCAGCTCGCTGGCTTCCAGGGCCAGGGCCAGACGCTGTTCACTCTTGCTCAGGGCCTGGTTGGCCACATCCAGTTCCTGGCTACGCTGGGCCACCCGCGACTCCAGGCCAATCTGGGCCTCGCGAAGTTGCTCCTCGATCAGCCGACGCTGCTCGACCTCCTGGGCCAGGGCCTGATTGAGCCGCTCGCTGCGGCTTTGCGCGGCCTGCAGGTGCTCGATCAGCTCCTGGTTCTGAAAGCGCCGCAACAGCCCGCGCTCGATCAACCGGTTGACCTGCCAGGCCACCACCGACAAGGCGGCCAAAAGAATCAGGCCAAGCCAACCCCAGCCGCGCTGCTGTTCATCACCATTGCAGAACAGGAAAGCGATTGGCGGCAGCAGGCAGGGCAAGGTAAAACTCAGGAAGGCTGGCAGGCTGACCGCGTACGCTATGCTGGCCGATAACGTCGCCGCCCCCAGCAAGCCGAACACCCAGGCCTGCTGTACAAAGTTATCAACAGGCACCAGGGCGATCGCCGCACTTGCCAGGGTCAGGCCACTGAAGGCCGAACCCAGCAGGAACATTCGCCACCAACTGGGCTGGGCCTGTCGATCCGGCATGGCAGCGTCAAAGGCGGCCACCTGAATCACTCGCATGGCGACCAGGGCCATCAGCCAGACGATCCAAACGCTGACCAGCAGGTAGCGTGCCGGGCTCCAAAGCAACCAGGCACAGACCAGGCCGTTGAGCAGCATGAACAAAGTCGGCAGCAACGAGCCCTGGTACAGCAGGCGGGTGCGCTCGACAGCCAGTTGGGTCGCGAAGTGTTTGCGAATACTCCGGTGCGCTTGAGCAGGAGCGCTCACGGAGTCGGAACCGAGTGTCATAGGCAGTGTTCTTGTAATGGTTAGCCTTAAACGTGCACGGAGCATACACAAGCAAGCCCCTGGGCCAAACTGCTCTGGATCATAAATATTTCATCATATTTCCCGACAGCAGGCGCTCAAGCACGCAGGCCTTGGGCTGCAGCCGATGACCGGCCGGTCGTCAACAGCCGATTTTTTCTACTGTATATTTGCCCAAGGGTTGCCTGCGCCCCTAAAATGGCCGGATGCGCGATGATCTCTCTCTCCTGTTGAACTCTCTCAACGACGCCCAACGCCAGGCTGTAGCTGCGCCGGTTGGTCGTCAGTTGGTCCTGGCCGGTGCCGGCTCCGGCAAGACCCGTGTGCTGGTGCACCGTATCGCCTGGTTGATCCAGGTCGTGCAGGCCTCGCCGCACTCGATTCTCTCAGTAACCTTCACCAACAAGGCCGCAGCCGAGATGCGCCAGCGTATCGAACAGCTGATGGGCATCAACCCGGCCGGTATGTGGGTAGGTACCTTCCACGGCCTGGCACACCGCCTGTTGCGTGCGCACTGGCAAGAAGCCGGTCTGAACCAGAACTTCCAGATCCTCGACAGCGACGACCAGCAACGCCTGGTCAAGCGGGTGATCCGCGAGCTGGGCCTGGATGAGCAGCGCTGGCCAGCGCGCCAGGCGCAGTGGTTCATCAACGGCCAGAAGGACGAAGGCCTGCGCCCGCAGCACATCCAGACCAGTGGCGACCTGTTCCTGGGCACCATGCGCAGCATTTATGAAGCCTACGAGGCAGCTTGCCAGCGCGCCGGGGTCATCGACTTCTCCGAGCTGCTGCTACGCGCCCTGGACCTGTGGCGCGACCACCCGGGCCTGCTCGAACACTACCAGCGGCGGTTCCGCCACTTGCTGGTCGACGAATTCCAGGATACCAACGCCGTGCAGTACGCCTGGCTGCGGTTGCTGGCCAAGGGTGGCGACAGCCTGATGGTGGTCGGCGACGACGACCAGTCGATTTACGGCTGGCGCGGCGCCAAGATCGAGAATATTCATCAGTACACCGCCGACTTCCCCGACGCCGAACTGATCCGCCTGGAGCAGAACTACCGCTCCACCGCCGGCATCCTCAAGGCGGCCAATGCCCTGATCGCCAACAACAGCGGGCGCCTGGGCAAAGAGCTGTGGACCGACGGTGGCGACGGCGAGCCGCTGAGCCTGTACGCCGCCTTCAACGAACACGACGAAGCCCGTTACGTGGTCGAGAGCATCGAAAGCGCGCTCAAGACCGGCCTGGCCCGCAGCGACATCGCCATCCTTTATCGCTCCAACGCCCAGTCGCGGGTGCTGGAAGAAGCGCTGCTGCGCGAGCGTATCCCTTACCGCATCTACGGCGGCCAGCGCTTCTTCGAACGCGCAGAAATCAAGAACGCCATGGCCTACCTGCGCCTGCTCGAAGGCCGTGGCAATGATGCGGCCCTTGAACGGGTAATCAACGTGCCGCCACGCGGCATCGGTGAGAAAACTGTCGAAGCGATTCGCGAACACGCGCGCCATGCCCAGGTTTCGATGTGGGAGTCGATGAACCTGCTGATCGCCAACAAGGCACTCAAGGGTCGCGCCGCCAGTGCCTTGGGTGCGTTCATGGAAATGATCGAGAACCTCACGGCCAAAGTCCTGGAAATGCCCCTGCACCTGATGACCCAGACAGTCATTGAACAGTCCGGGCTGATCATCTATCACCAGGAAGAAAAAGGCGAAAAAGGCCAGGCCCGGGTAGAAAACCTCGAGGAACTGGTCAGCGCCGCGCGCAACTTCGAAAATAGCGAAGAAGACGCCGAACTGTCGCCATTGGCGGCGTTCCTCGGCCACGCCTCGCTGGAAGCCGGCGACGCCCAGGCCGACGAGCACGAAGACAGCATCCAGCTGATGACCCTGCACAGCGCCAAGGGCCTTGAGTTCCCCCATGTGTTCCTGGTCGGCATGGAAGAAGGCCTGTTCCCGCACAAGATGAGCCTGGAAGAGCCCGGCCGCCTGGAAGAAGAACGCCGCCTGGCCTACGTTGGCATCACCCGTGCCATGCAACAGCTGGTGATGACCTATGCCGAAACCCGCAGGCTTTACGGCAGCGAGACTTACAACAAGGTCTCGCGTTTCGTCCGTGAGATCCCGGCCGGCCTGGTTCAGGAAGTGCGTTTGTCCAACAGCGTCAGTCGCCCGTTCGGCTCTGGCCAGCAGCAGAACTCGAGCAGCCTGTTCGCCAACGCCAACATCCCACAGACCGCCTTCAATCTGGGCCAGCGGGTGCAGCACGCAGTGTTCGGTGAAGGTGTCATCCTCAACTTCGAAGGCTCCGGCGCCCAGGCCCGGGTCCAGGTCAATTTCGCCGAAGGCAGCAAGTGGTTGATGCTTGGCTACGCCAAACTGGAAGCCCTGTAACGCAGAGAAACCCTGTGGGAGCGGGCTTGCCCCGCGAATTGCGGTCCGCACGTCAGATTGCATCGCGGGGCAAGCCCGCTCCTACAACGTATTCGGACAAATCAGGCAAAAGCTGGAAACATTATGGCGCTGGTCATGTGTCCTACAACCTGTGCACCATGACGCGCGTGCAATCCACAAAACGGGAATACCCTTCTATGCAACGTTTTCTTAGCATCGCCTTGGCGTTGTGCATCGGCCTGACGATGAGCCTCGACGCCAACGCCAAACGCATGGGCGGCGGCAAAAGTTCAGGCGCCGCGCCGATCCACCAGACCCGTCAGGCAACCCCGACCACTCCGGCTGCCTCGCCCACCGCGCCAGGTCGCGCACCTGCCGCCGCCAGCGGTGCTTCGCGCTGGCTCGGTCCTCTGGCCGGCCTCGCCGCCGGTGGCCTGCTGGCCTCCATGTTCATGGGCGATGGCTTCGATGGCATGCAGATCTTCGACATCCTGATCATGGCGGTTATCGCCTTCCTGGTGTTCCGCTTCATCGCCGCCCGTCGCCGCAAGCAGCAGCCTCAAATGGCCGCAGCCGGTCACGCACCATTCCAGCGTGAAGCGCACCAGCAACCGGCCCAACCGTCGATTTTCGGTGGCTCCGCGGCGCCTGCCGCTGCCCGTCCGGTCATCAACGCCCCGGCCTGGTTCAACGAGCAGAACTTCCTGGCTGCTGCCCGCAACCACTTCCAGTCGCTGCAGCAGCACTGGGACGCCAACGAAATGGACAAGATCGCCGAGTTCGTCACGCCACAGATGCTGCAGTTCCTCAAGCAGGAGCGTGCTGATCTGGGTGATGGCTTCCAGTCCACCTACATCGACGACCTGAACGTGCAGCTTGAAGGTGTCGACGACCGCGCCGACAAGACCATCGCCACCCTGACCTTCAGCGGCGTGTCGAAAACCTCGCGCTTCGACCAGGGCGAAGTGTTCAGCGAAAGCTGGAACATGGAACGTGCGCCGGGCGAAAACCAGCCTTGGCTGGTCGCCGGGATCCGTCAGAACGGCTGATCTTGAGGCATTGCACAAAAAACCCCGGGCTTGTCCCGGGGTTTTGCTTTTAGCGCAACGGGCTACTAGGGTATAACGCGCAGCGTGTCGTAAAGGTTAGAGGATAGAACCGTGGAAGAAGTCATCGAACAGCTCCGAGAAGCCAATGAACCGGTACCGGTGCCGCTGGAGTTGCCGGACGAAGACCAACTGGTCGAAATCGAAGAAGAGTTGTTCATCAACATTCCGTTCGTCTTCAAGGAATTCCTGCTGACGGTCAGCGATGTGGTCTATGGCGGCCTGGAGCCGGTCACCGTCACCGATCCCCAGTCGCATACCTACTTGCCGGACGTGGCGGCCAATGCCTGGGACGCGGGTGTGCCACGCGACCTGATTCCCATCTGTCAGGACGGCGACGACTACTACTGCGTCGAAGAAGACGGCACCGTGGTGCTGTGGTCCGGCGAAGAAGAGGTCGTTACTGAAGAGAGCTGGGAATCGGTCTGGCACTGGGCGCGGGATGTCTGGCTGGAAAGCTGAATGAGAAATAACCGCACAAAATAATGGCTCTTGGCTATTAATGTTCGTAGAATCGCCACGCCTTCCTGCGCGTGGCGCTTCGCTACCGCTCCATCCCCTCGGACATTCGAACCGCCCCGCGCAGGAAGCGCCTCTTAGCGGTGGTTCTCCTGGTTGTTTTCCAGGGTCTCCAACAACGCGATCTGCATGCGTGTATGCACACGGATGAACCAGCGCCACAGCACCGCAACCACCACCGCCGCGACCACCACAATCAGCAACAGCAGCTCGTTGGTGGGCAGGATGCTGGCCGACAGCGCCGACAGCAGCAAGAAAATCACCAGCAGCGACAACAGGGGTATGACCTCGGCAATCACTCGCCGCACCCGCTGGGTATGCCGCCCGGCCATCTCCGGCTTGACCCCCATCTCCGCCAACAGCATCGACAGGGCCTTGAGCTTGCGGTACGCGGCGATCAGGAATGGCAGCGACAGCATCAAGGCCGCGCCCCAGATCAAGGCTTTCTGCTGGCCGGCATCGCTGACCCATTCGCTCAGGTAGTCGGCAATGCGCGAGGCGAAATAGCCGCCACTGAAGAAGATCGCGACCACCAGCGCCAGGTTCACCCCCACCTGCAGCAGGATGCGCCGGATCATCGACGCCAGCAGCGCACCCTCACCGTGCGGCTGAATGCTGCGCAGCCACTCGCCATACAGCGACAACACCCGCGACAGGCGCCCTGGGACCACTCTGGAGAGCTTCAGCGACAAAGGGTCGGCAGCACGGATCAAATAGGGCGTGAGCAGCGTGGTGATGGCTGACACGGCTACGGCCACCGGGTAGAGGAAGTCGCTGGTCACCTGCAGGGTCATGCCCAACGCGGCGATAATGAAAGAGAACTCGCCAATCTGCGACAGGCCCATCCCGACCCGCAGTGAGGTCCGACCGTCGTTACCGGCGATAAAGGCCCCCATGCCGCAGGAAAGCATCTTGCCCAGTACCACAGCGATGGTAATGACCACGATCGGCCAGGCGTACTCGACCAGAATCGAAGGGTCGATCATCAAGCCGATGGCCACGAAAAAGATGGCGCTGAACAGGTCGCGAACCGGCTCGATCAGGCGTTCGATTTTCAGCAACTGGCGCGACTCGGCCATGATCGCACCGATCAGGAAGGCCCCCAGGACCATGCTGTACTCAAGCTTGACCACCAGCAGGCAGAAGCCAAAACACAGGCCCAGGACAGTGATCAGCAGCATCTCGTTGCTTTCGAACTTCGCCACGTAAGCCAGCAGGCGCGGTACCAGCAAGATGCCGATAACCAGGGCGACAATCATGAACAGTGACAGCTTGCCGACGGTCGAGAACACCTCACCGGAGCTCACCGTGCCGCTGACGGCGATACCCGAGAGCAAGGCAATGATGCCGATGCCGAGGATGTCTTCGACGATCAGCACGCCGAAGATCAGCTGGGCGAAGCGCTCGTTCTTCATCTTCAGGTCATTGAGCGCCTTGACGATGATGGTGGTCGAGGAAATTGCCAGAATGGCACCGAGAAACAGCGAATCCATGGTGTTCCAGCCGAACCAGCGGCCAATCTCGAAGCCGATCCAGATCATCAGCACGATCTCCAGGAACGCCGCGATGAACGCCGTGGCCCCAACCTTGAACAACTTGCGCAGGCTGAACTCCAGACCCAGACAGAACATCAGGAAGATCACCCCAAGCTCGGCCAGGGTCTTGATCGTGTCTTCGTCGTGAATCAGGCCAAATGGCGGGGTGTGCGGGCCGATGATAAAGCCGGCAACAATGTAGCCAAGCACCACGGGCTGCTTGAAGCGGTGGAACAGGATAGTGACCACCCCGGCAACCAGCATGATCACTGCCAAATCCTGAATAAAGCTGATGGCATGCACGGCGTGGGACTCCTTACCTGATTTCCAAAGACAAGCCGCAACTCGCCCGATGAATTGTCTGATTGAGTTGCGGGTACATAGCGTTTTAAATGTAGGAAAGCCCACCTTGCGTGGGCTTCATCAGGTTAACACCGCCGCTTGTCGCGAAAAGCCGGTGCAATATGAAGAAACAGATCGACCAAAGCATCGCCGCTAATGGCACAAACAGCGTGACGGCAAGGCCGCTGTCAGCGTCCCGTCTACAGAGATGGGAATCGTATTGGGGGAAAGAAGCGTGAATAGCAATCGCCACCCCGCCTCAGCGCAACCTTACCGTGAGCACACTATGGAACCTGGAAACGCCCAGCTGTCGATGACCGTCCTGATGACCCCGGACATGGCCAACTTTTCTGGCAATGTCCACGGCGGCACCCTGCTCAAATACCTCGATGAAGTGGCCTACGCTTGCGCCAGCCGCTATGCCGGCCGCTATGTAGTGACCCTGTCAGTCGACCAGGTGGTCTTTCGCGAGCCGGTGCATGTCGGCGAACTGGTGACCTTCCTGGCTTCGGTCAACTACACCGGCAACACCTCGATGGAAGTCGGCATCAAGGTGGTTACCGAGAACATTCGCGAACGCTCGGTGCGCCACAGCAACAGCTGTTTCTTCACCATGGTCGCCGTCGACGATGACCGCAAGCCAGTGGCGGTACCGCCGCGCCAGCCTGAAAGCAGCGAGGAAAAGCGCCGTTTCCTGCAAGGTAAACAGCGTCGACTGATCCGTCAGGAGCTGGAAAAGCGCTATCAGGAACTCAAGGGCGACGCCCTTTAGAAGTCCAGAGGCTGTGCTGCAAAGCGCAGCCGCGGGTGCATGATACGGTCCTGGGCACGCACCAGCTCCAGCTCGTAGCTGGCGCAGGCCTGGGTTTCCAGCAGTACTTCATGCACGGCGGCGGCGGTGAACTCAAACGCCGCCACCCAGTCGTCACCCAACAACAAGCGCGCCAGGAACAAGCCTGACGTCAGGTCGCCAACGCCTACCGGCTGACGGGCGAATGCCAGCAGTGGGCGACGGATGTGCCAGTTGCCTTCGGCGGTCACCAGGAGCATTTCAAAGTCATCGGCACCGCGTCCAGGATAAGCCAGGTGCTTGACCAGGATGGCTTTGGGGCCCCGTTCCAGCAGGCTGCGGGCCATCTCGACACAGTCTTGCAACGACTCTGCGCGGCGCCCGCAGAAGCTGTCCAGTTCCAGCTGGTTCGGACACAGCACATCGGCGCAGGTCAGCGCCTGCTCAACCAGAAACTCGCTGACTTCAGCCGGGACGATGCAACCCTTCTCGGGGTGGCCCATCACCGGGTCGCACACGTACAGGGCGCGTGGGTTGGCCGCCTTGATCCGGGCTACGCCGCTGAGGATCGCCCGCCCCTGTTCGGCGCTACCCAGGTAGCCGGACAACACGGCATCGCAATTGCCCAGCTCACCGATCGTCGCAATCCCTTCTACCAGTGCAGGTATTTGCGCTGGAGCAAGCACTTCTCCAGTCCACTGGCCATACTGAGTATGGTTGGAGAACTGCACAGTATTGAGCGGCCAGACCTTTACCCCGACTCGCTGCATGGGAAATACCGCGGCGCTATTGCCGGCATGGCCGAAAACTACGTGAGACTGGATGGCAAGCAGATGCGGCGTACGTTTCATGCAGGACTTCCAAAAGCGTAGGAATGAAGAACAAGGCGCGCAGTATGGCGCTAAATGCCACCTGTACGACAGACCGGGGAGGCAGTTAAGCTGGGCATACCTCGTTGGAGCAAATGTAGATGTTGACCCTGGGAAATCTCTTCGTGCTGATGCTGCTGGCCACGGCTGGCGCCTGGTTGTGGCATAACCACGGCTTGCGTGAAAAGGCCTTGGAGCGGGTCAAACAACACTGCGCCAAGCTCGACCTGGAACTGCTCGATGGCAATGTTGCGCTCAAGCGCATCGGTTTTGTCCGCGACGCCAACGGCCGCAAGCGCCTGGCCCGGGTGTACAACTTCGAGTTCACCGTCACCGGCGAACAGCGCCACCCCGGTACTGTGACTCAGTTTGGCGCCCACACCATGCAAATCGAACTGGCGCCCTACCCGTTCGAGATCAAGACACCTCAACATCACGACAATGTCATCGAGATGAATCAGTGGCGCCAGGACCATAACCGCTGGCGCAACTAAACGCGACAGGCCAGCATGGCTTGCTTGAGCAGTTCAGGGTCTTGCGGCTCGGCGAAGATCAGCTCCAGCCGCGAATCACGGCGCCATTCACTGCTGCCCCAGTCCAAGCCAGGCTGCCCCGCCACGGCATTGAGCGACTGCCAACCGTCCATGCTGTGGATAACTGCTTTGGCCCGGCGCCACCCCTGGGCGTTCAGAAAAAGGGCCAGGCGAGTGCAATCAAACACCTGGCTCGGGTGCCAACACCAACCGATGCTCCAACCTTCGGCAGCCTGCTGAATGCTGCAAATCGGCTCCTGTGGATTTGTCCACAGGCTGCCTGTCACCCCGTAAACATTAGCTGATGCAAGCTTATCCACAGTGGCGGGCAGCACTTGCGCAGCACTTTGCACAGGCAGTTCGGAGAATGGCAACTGCCCGAAATCAGTCCAGTACCGGCGAACATCCGCAAGCCGAGAAGTTATCCACAAGCGTTGCTCCGCGTCCACATCGGCGGATTTATTCATCACCAGCAGCCCGGCGCTGGCCAGGGTCGATTGTTGTGCTTCAGGCAGGGCAGATCCTGCAGCAAGTTGCTCGGCATCCAGCACCAGCACCGCAGGCTGTAGCGCCAGTACGCCCTGCCAGGGCGGTAAACGCAGTTGCTCAAGCAATTGCAGCGGATGGCCCAGCCCGGACGGCTCGATAAAAACCCGATGCGGCCTGGCCTTGCGCAGCAAGCGACCCAGGCCGACCTGGAACGGCATGCCATTAACGCAGCACAGGCAACCACCGGCCACCTCACCCAGGGCAATGCCGTCGTCATCGCTGGTCAACAGCGCCGCATCCAGGCCGATCTGGCCGAACTCGTTGATCAGCACGGCCCAGCGCTCATCAGCGGGCCGTTGCGCCAGCAGTTGGCGAATCAGGCTGGTCTTGCCGGCACCGAGCGGTCCGGCAATCACGTGAGTGGGAATGTTCTGCAGCATGAGACAGGTAACGCCTGAAATTTTCGTCACTATGCCGCTATTTCAGGTCATCCAGTCAAGACTGAGGATCAAACACCTGGCGCATCACGCCGCTTCCTCATCGAACCAGGGGCCGAACGGGTCGGGCAGTTGCTGCCAACTGCGCACGCCTGCGGCCATTTCCGCGTCATCTAGCAGGCAAGCCGAAAGCTCGGCATCGAGCTGGGCGAAGTCGATGTTCTGGCCAATAAACACCAGCTCCTGCCGACAGTCACCACATTCGGCGCTCCAGTTCTTGAGGATCTCTGCAGTGCTCTGTTCATCCTGCGGCCACTGCTCACGTGGAACGAAACGCCACCAGCGCCCGGCAAAGCCATAGCGCATCATGCCACCAGCCTGCGACCAGCTCCCGGCATCCTGATGCTTGCTGGCCAGCCAGAAGAACCCCTTGGAACGCAACAGTCGACCGTTGCCCCAAGGCCTGTGGATAAAGTCGAAAAAGCGCTGTGGATGCAGAGGCCGGCGTGCTTGCCAGGTGGTGGCGGCGATGCCGTACTCCTCGGTTTCCGGTACGTGCTCGCCACGCAGTTCCTGTAGCCAACCCGGCGCCTGGGCCGCACGCTCGAAGTCGAACAAGCCGGTATTGAGGATCTGCTTCAGCGGCACTTGGCCCATGACCATTGGCACAATCTGCGCCTGGGCGTTGAGGCTACGCAAAATGGCCGTGAGCTCTTCCCGAGCAACCCTGCTGATCAGGTCGATTTTGCTGAGCAGAATCACGTCGGCGAACTCCACCTGTTCGATCAACAGGTCACTGATCGAGCGTTGGTCTTCTTCACCCAGGGTTTCACCATGACTGGCCAGACTTTCGGCAGCCTGATAGTCACGCAGGAAGTTCAAGCCATCGACCACAGTGACCATGGTATCCAGGCGCGCCTGGTCGGCCAGGCTGCGGCCTTGCTCATCGCGAAAGGTGAAGGTTTCGGCCACCGGCAGTGGCTCGGAGATACCCGTTGATTCGATCAACAGATAATCGAAGCGCCCCTCCCGGGCCAGGCGCGCGACCTCTTCGAGCAAGTCTTCGCGCAAGGTGCAGCAGATGCAGCCGTTGCTCATCTCCACCAGTTTCTCTTCGGCGCGGTTAAGGCTGACATTGCGCTGCACCTCACTGGCGTCGATATTGATTTCACTCATGTCATTGACGATCACCGCCACCCGCAGGTTGTCGCGATTTTTCAAAACGTGATTGAGCAGCGTGCTTTTACCAGCACCCAAAAAGCCGGATAGCACGGTGACGGGAAGACGGTTGGGCATGGGGCGATCCTCATCAGGGTGAGTGCATTCGAACGATGCATTGCGCAATGTTATATTATAACAATACAATCTCGCCAACCTACTTCGCTCAGAACATGACCAAAGGCCGACCTGAAAGATGAAATCGCGTTGCTTGTTTGCCTTCACTGCGTTGCTGCTGTGCGAATCCGCCGGCGCAAATGCCGCGTCCCTCAGCAACGGGCTTGCACTCTGCACCCGCAGTGCAACCCTGCTTGCCTGCAGCGATGCCCAAGGCAATTACTACAGCGTGCAAACCCAGGGCAGCACCACCTACCTACGCGGCTTTGAAATGGAAGGTCGCAGGCTGTGGGCTCAAACCAATAGCCGCTACGGCCAGCTGACCTTCTACACAGGCGTGGCGAGCAACGGTGAAACCTGGGTCGGATACAGCCGGCGCGTGGGCTGGACCACCTTGAACAGCGTGTCCAGTTCCAGCGGACAGCGCTTCAATCTGCGCTGCAACCGCCTGAGCGGCTGCCACTAGTTTTTTCCTTGAAAAGTGAACCCCTGATGAGCGCTTTCACCCTGCCTGACATTGCTGCCCAAGCCACCCACAGCCAATTGCCTTTGGAATGGGTTGGCATGTGCAACATTGCCCTGCCCGTGCAGATCAACAGCCAGATGTTGCGTGCAAGTGCCGACGCAGGCGTGAGCCTCGATGACGGCACTGCCCGAGGCATACACATGTCACGGCTGTATCTGGCGCTCGACGTGTTGGAGTATGAGGCGTTAACCCCTGCGCTGTTGAATGAAGTGTTGGAGCGTTTTCTCGATAGCCATGTTGGCCTGTCAGCCAGCGCCTTCTTGACCCTGCGCTTCGACCTGATGCTAAAACGGCCTGCCCTGGTCAGTCCGCTAGGAGGTTGGAAAGCCTATCCAATCACCTTGCATGCGCAGATTAAAGACGAAGTGTTCCACGTGGAACTATTTGCACAGGTGGAGTACTCCTCGACCTGTCCGTGCTCTGCTGCCTTGGCTCGGCAGTTGATTCAGCAGCAGTTCCTGACTGACTTCGGCAATCGCATGCTGAGCCACGAAACCGTTTTGAGTTGGCTGGGCAGCGCCCAAGGCATTGTGGCGACACCTCACAGCCAGCGCAGTGTGGCTAAATTGCGGGTGCGGCTGCAGCCAGGAATAGAGGAGCTGCCGTTGCACGCGTTGATCGATCACGCGGAAAGCGCGCTGGGTACCGCAGTGCAAACGGCGGTAAAGCGCGCTGATGAGCAAGCCTTTGCCTTGGCCAACGGCCAGAATCTGATGTTCTGTGAGGATGCCGCCAGACGCCTGCATCTGGCGTTGAAAACGCTACCCTGGCTCAGCGGCTTCAATCTGCGCGTGGAACATGCCGAAAGTTTGCATGCCCACGACGCAGTCGCTCACAGCCAATGGCGGTGGTGAGCCGTTTCAGGTTCGCGGTTTGACCGTACCGCAATCGTCGCTCAGCCACAGCGCACGAGTGTTCATGCTGCCCTGCTGCTGCACACCAGAAGCGTTGAATGTGCCATTAACCTTGGTCGTGAACTCACGGTCGCTGACGAACGTGGCTTCACCATTGCCCTGGGCTTTCGGGCAACTGAAAGTGAACTTCCAGACATTGCCATTGCGCTCGGTAATCTTCTGAGTGCAGCCAGACTTGGGATCCTGAAGCGGGATATCATTGGTTTTAACCTGCTCTGGCGTCAGGCAGGAACGTACTCCCTGACCGGCTACACTGATCCCTTGCTTGGCCAGGCCGCCTTCGATCATCGCCCGTTGTTCCGGTGGCAGGTTCTTCAACTGCCCGAGCATGAAGCCCATGTCCGGCAACGCCTTGCCATCGACCTGCATATTGCTGGTGGTCAGCTCCCACAAGCCAGGTTGCAACATCTGCGCATGCACTAACGGGCTTGCCAGGCCCACGACCAGTGCCAGCAGCGGCAGACGACTCTTCATGTAATGACTCCTCAAAACTCCAGCCCCAAGCTGGAACACAGCTTAGACGTCAATTTATGCTTTGGGTTGCAAGTGCTGGCATGAACATGCTCTGTTAGAGGCAGTGCCTTCGGACAGCAGGATGCGTATGGATTACCACAGCCCCTACTTCTTTGGTTACCTCATTGGTGTGATTCACCTGCTCGGCGTGATTGCCGCACTGCATGCGGTGTTCACCGTGCGTACCGCCCAAGGTGCGATCGCCTGGGCCATGTCGCTGCTGTTCATCCCCTACTTCACACTGATTCCCTACTTGGTGTTCGGCAGCCGTACCTTCGATGCGTACATTCAGGCACGGCGCCAAGCCAACCAGGAAATGCATGTGGCCATGGCCGACCTGAACTGGCGCCCCTGGGTAGAGGAAGCCCTGGCCGCACGCAACTCCGAGTCCTATGGCTCGTTAAGGGCGATGCCCAAGTTGGGTCGCATGCCGTGCCTGGCGAACAATCAGGTACGTTTGCTGGTCGATGGCAAGGCCACCTTCGACGCGATCTTGAGCGCCATCGCCGGCGCCCGCGACACCGTGCTGGTGCAGTTCTTCATCATTCACGACGATGACCTGGGGCGACGGCTGCAAGCCGCGTTGCTGGAAAAAGCCGCGCAAGGGGTAAAGGTCTATGTGCTCTACGACCGGGTTGGCAGCCACGCCCTGCCCTCGGCCTACAGCCAGAAGTTGCGCGAAGGCGCAGTGCACATCCGCGCATTCGCCACCCGGCGCGGCTGGTTCAACCGCTTTCAGGTCAACTTTCGCAACCACCGCAAAATCGTCGTGGTCGACGGCCTGCAGGGTTTTGTCGGGGGTCACAATGTGGGGGACGAATACCTGGGCGGCAACCCTAAGCTGTCGCCGTGGCGCGATACCCATGTACAGGTCAGCGGACCGGTGCTGGCCTGCCTGCAGGAATCGTTTGCCGAGGACTGGTTCTGGGCTTCGCGCCAATTGCCGCCGCTGATCCTGCCGGACACCTATCCCGACGATGGCGTGCTGTGCCAGGTGCTGGCCAGCGGGCCGGCCGACCCTCAGGAAACCTGTTCGCTGTTCTTCGTCGAAGCCATCCACGCGGCACGCGAACGCCTGTGGATCACAAGCCCCTACTTCATCCCCGACGAAGCGGTGTTCGCCGCCCTGCGTCTGGCTGTACTGCGCGGTGTCGATGTGCGCATCCTGATTCCGTCACGGGCCGATCACCGTATCGTCTACGCCGCCTCCAGCCTGTTCGCTTTCGAGGCGGTGCGTGCCGGGGTGCGGATGTTCCGCTATGGGCCGGGCTTCCTGCACCAGAAGGTGGTACTGGTCGACAACGAAATCAGCGCGATTGGCAGTGCCAACCTCGACAACCGTTCGTTCCGGCTCAACTTCGAAATCATGCTGCTGACGGTGGACCGGGCGTTTGCCGATCAGGTCGACGTGATGCTCACCCACGATTTCAATCAGGCTCGCGAGATCACCGCTGAAGACACCCGTGATACACATCGCCTGCAACAACTGGGGATGCGTATCGCCCGGCTGATCTCGCCGATTCTGTAAGTGCCTCAGCGATAGAGGTCTTCGCGGGTCATGGGCAGCTCATGGCCACCGTCGGCCAAGGGTTTTACCGCAAGGATCTGATGCAGGTTGATCCAGCCCTTGGCGAACGCGTAGGAACAGCCAGCCAGGTAAAGTCGCCAGATCCGCAGGGCCTTCTCCGGCACCAGCTTGCCGGCCTTGTCGAGTTGCGCTTCGAGGCGGTTACTCCAGTGTTCGAGCGTGCGCGCGTAATGCAGCCGCAGGCTTTCGACATCGACGATCTCAAGGCCGGCTTCACTGATGTACGCACTGATCATCGACAAATGCGGCAGCTCGCCATGGGGGAACACATAGCGCCCGATGAAACTGCCAGCGCCGCGCCCGACCGGACGACCGTCCGTGTGCCTGGCAGTAATGCCATGGTTCATCACCAGGCCACCTGCCCGCACAGCACCGAACAGTTGTTGGCAATACAGCGCCAGGTTGGCATGGCCGACGTGTTCGAACATGCCGACACTGACTACCTTGTCAAAGCGGCCGTCCTGAGGCAGGTCGCGGTAATCGAGAATCTGCAATTCCACCTGCCCTTCCAGGCCCTCTTCCTTGACCCGTTTGCGGCCCAGCTTGAGTTGCTCCTTGCTCAGGGTGATGCCAAACACCTTGGCGCCGAACTCCCTCGCCGCATAGCGCGCCAGCCCGCCCCAGCCACAACCGACATCAAGCAGATAGTCACCCTCGCGCAGGCGTAGCTTGCGGCATAGGTGCTCGAATTTGTTCTGCTGGGCCTGCTCCAAGGTGTCGGTTGCCGATTTGAAGTAGGCACAGGAATACGCCATGTCGCTATCCAGCCATAGCTGGTAGAAGGCGTTGGACAGGTCGTAATGATAGGAAATCGCCTCTGCATCGGTAGACTTGTCATGCTCGCTGCGTACTGGCTGATCGTCTTCGTCATCCTTGAGCAAGGCCACGCTGAGTTCGTCGATAACGCGGATCACTTCACCGATGGCGCCCTCCAGTTCAAGCTTGCCTTCGACAAATGCCGCGCCCAGTTCATCCAGGCTCGGATGGGTCAGTTGGGTTATCAGCTGCGGATCCTTGACCAGAATGGTGACCTGCGGCTTGGGCCCCAGATCGAACGCGTGTCCATCCCAGAGCTTGAGGCGCAGTGGCAGTCCCAGGCTTTGCAGAACAGGTGGAAGTTGCGCAAGCATGAAATAAGCCTCCTTTTTTCATCGGACGTCTGCCCAGAAGGGTAGTTCATCTGCAGCAAGTTTCAGCCAATGCAGACCATAGCCTTAGCCTATGTGGCCCGTTGCAGACCTTGCGAGGGCGGCTTGCGCACAAGATCAATTGTATACAATGAGCCGTTGTGCGGATTAGTCTTGGCGCCATTGTCGATTCTTCATCCTGGAGTACAACAATGAAAACCTATGATGTAGTGATCATTGGCGGCGGGCCTGGCGGCTATAACGCGGCGATTCGTGCCGGCCAGCTTGGCTTGAGCGTAGCGTGCATCGAAGGGCGGACAACCCTGGGTGGCACCTGCCTGAACGTCGGCTGCATGCCGTCCAAGGCGCTGCTGCATGCCTCCGAGTTGTATGAAGCGGCGCTAGGCAGCGAGTTCGCCAACCTTGGCATCGAGGTCAAACCAAAGCTCAACCTCGCGCAGATGATGAAGCAGAAGGATGAGAGCGTCAGCGGCCTGACCAAGGGCATCGAGTTCCTGTTCCGCAAGAACAAGGTCGACTGGATCAAGGGCTGGGGCAAGCTCGATGGCGTCGGCCGGGTGCAGGTGACTGACGAGCAGGGCTCAATCACCGAGCTGCAGGCCAAGGACATCGTCATCGCCACCGGCTCCGAGCCGACTCCCCTGCCCGGCGTGAGCATCGACAACCAGCGCATCATCGACTCCACCGGCGCCCTGGCCCTGAGTGAAGTGCCCAAGCACCTGGTGGTGATCGGTGCCGGCGTCATCGGCCTGGAGCTGGGCTCGGTGTGGCGTCGACTGGGCAGCCAGGTGACCGTGGTCGAATACCTCGATCGCATCTGCCCCGGGACTGACGCAGAAGCGGCGAAAACCCTGCAACGCTCGCTGGCCAAGCAAGGCATCAAGTTCAAACTCGGCAGCAAGGTCACTCAGGCCGTTGTGGCGGCGCAAGGGGTGACGCTGAGCCTGGAGCCTGCCGCTGGCGGAGCCGGTGAAACCCTCGAAGCGGACTACGTGCTGGTTGCCATCGGCCGACGTCCCTACACCCAGGGGCTGGGCCTGCACAGCGTTGGTCTGGAAACCGACAAGCGCGGCATGCTCACCAACCAGCACCATCGCACCAGCGTGCCCGGAGTCTGGGTGATCGGCGATGTCACCTCTGGCGCAATGCTGGCGCACAAGGCCGAAGATGAAGCAATCTCCTGCATCGAGCAGATCGCCGGCAAGGCTCACGAGGTCAATTACAACCTGATCCCGGCCGTCATCTACACCCGCCCGGAATTGGCCAGCGTCGGCAAGACCGAAGAACAGCTCAAGGCCGAAGGCCGTGAGTACAAGGTCGGCAAGTTTCCCTTCAGCGCCAACAGCCGGGCCAAGATCAACCATGAGACTGAAGGCTTCGCCAAGGTCCTGGCTGACGCCCGTACCGATGAAGTACTGGGTGTGCATCTGGTTGGCCCAAGCGTCAGCGAGATGATCGGCGAGTACTGTGTAGCCATGGAGTTCAGTGCCTCGGCCGAAGACATCGCCCTCACCTGCCACCCCCATCCAACCCGCTCCGAAGCCCTGCGCCAGGCCGCAATGGACGTTGACGGAAAAGCCATGCAGGCCTGATCAGTCCACCTGCACCCCTGCCCTGCCAGCCTGCGGTGCTCGTCGCCGCAGGTTGAGCAGCAGGTGCGCGAACAGGCCGAAGATCAACCCCCAGAATGCCGCTGACAAGCCGAGAAAGGACATGCCCGAAGCCGTCACCAGAAAGGTGATGAGTGCAGCTTCGCGGTCACTGGGCACGCTCATCGCCCCAGCCAGCGCACCTGCAATTGCCCCGAACAACGCCAGCCCGGCCAGCGCCGCAATCAAAGCCGCGGGGAAGGCGGTGAACAGCGACACCAGGGTCGCACCGAACACCCCCAGCAACAGATAAAAAACACCGCCACACACACCCGCCCAATAGCGACGCCCTGGATCGTCATGGGATTCGCGACCGGTGCAGATCGCCGCCGTGATCGCCGCCAGGTTCAGGCCATGGCAACCAAACGGCGCCAGCAACAGGCTGACCAGGGCATTGCTGCTGATGATCGGGCTGGCTGGGGTGCGATAACCGTCATTGCGCAGCACGGCGATGCCCGGCACGAACTGCCCGGTCAAAGCCACCATCACCAGGGGCAGGCTAATACTCAACAGCGCATGCCAACTGAAGGCCGGCGTCGTCCACACCGGAGTGGCCAGGCCGATCACCAGCGCCGAGCGGTTCAGCTCACCACTGAGCAACGTGATACTCACGCCACAGACCAACACCGCCAGCACCGCATAGCGCGCAGCCAGGCGCTTGAACAGCAAGTAGGTGACGAACATTGCCAGGACCAGGGCCGGCTGCGACTTCAGCGAAACGAACAACCCCGTGCCGAAACTGAACAGGATGCCCGCCAGCATGGCCGCCGAGATAGCCGACGGCAGCTTGCCGACGATACGGTCGAAGGCGCCGGACAGCCCCACCAGCAGGATCACCAGGTTGGCGACCAGGTAGGCGCCCACCGCTTCGGCATAAACAACTCCCGGCAGCAGCGCCACTAGCAGCGCCGAGCCCGGTGCCGACCAGGCAATCACCAATGGCACCTGGTAACGCAGGCTGAGGAGCACCCCAAGCAGGCCACTGCCAATGGAAATCGCCCAGACCCACGAAGACAGCTCGGCCGCCGACAGCTGGGCACTGTGGGCGGCCTGGAAAATGATCACCAAGGGGCCGGCGTAGGAAATCAGGGTGGCGATGAAACCGGCGACCAGGGCGCTGAGGGAGAAGTCCTGGAATCTTGTTTTCATTGGGTTATTCCGTTGAGGCTTCTGAACAGCATCGCGGGGCAAGCCCGCTCCCACAGGATTATCCAATGCCTGTGGGAGCGGGCTTGCCCCGCGATGGCCTCAAGCGTCCTGCAACGCCCGCGGCCGCTTGCTGCGCTGCTCACTGGCAGGCTTGGGCGCACTCAACAGCTGGAAGTCAAAATCCATCTCGGCAAAGCGCCCTGCTACCCCGCGGGCATCGGCTGCCGCTGCATCCTCGACAAAGCGCAGCTCGCCAATCAGCCCGTCACGGGTGGCGTAGGCAAAGTCGTCCCACAGGTACTCATCACCGGCCAGGTTGATCTGGGTGGTCAGGTGCCGGTAGCCAGGCGCCGAGATAAAGAAGTGGATATGCGCCGGGCGATTGCCATGACGACCGAGCTGGGTAAGCAGCTCCTGGGTGGGTCCATCCGCCGGGCAGCCATAACCAGAAGGTACGATGCTGCGCGCACGGTAGCGGCCTTCGGCATCTGTGACGATGCGGCGACGCAGGTTGAACGCGGACTGGGTGCTGTCGAAGTACGAGTAGGTGCCCTGGGTGTTGGCGTGCCACAGGTCGACTACCGCACCAGGCACTGGCTGGCCGTGCTCATCCAGTACGCGGCCCTGCAAGAACATCACCGTGCCCGGATCAAGTCCATCGTCCATCCGCACTTCACCTTCGGCCAGCGGTGCGCCGGCCACATACAGCGGGCCTTCGATGGTGCGTGGCGTGCCACCGCTGATCCCGGCTTCTGCATCCTGTGCGTCCAGTTGCAGGTCCAGGTAATGCTCGACACCGAGCCCGGCAACCAGCAGGCCGGCCTCCTGGCGCGAGCCGAGGCGGTTGAGGTAGTCGACTGCCTTCCAGAACTCATCGGGGGTCACCTGCAGATCTTCGATGATGCGCGCCACATCGTTGACGATGCGCTGGGTCAGTTGCTTCAGGCGTGGGCTGCCCTGGTCGTTGTGCAGGCCACTGACTTCTTCGAAGAACTTCTGGATATCGGCAGTGTGAGCAATTTTCACGGTCATGTCGGGTTACCTCGAATTGTTGTTATAAGTGCTCGGTGTTCAGCGGTCGTCGCTGTGGATCGATGAGGGGTGGCGGCACAGGCCGTCGACCTCGATGTCCATGTAGGGGAACAACGGCAGTTGCATCAGGGTGTCGTGCAGCGCTTGGACACTGGGCAGGTCGAACACGCTGTAGTTGGCGTAATGCCCGGCGATGCGCCACAGGTGGCGCCAGCTGCCTTCGCGTTGCAGGCGCTGGGCCAGCTCTTTCTCGTCGGCCTTGAGCTGCGCGGCTTTGGCCGGATCCATGTCCAGAGGCAATTTCACGGTCATTTTCACGTGGAACAACATGGCGTCTCTCCTTGCTTACGTGCGGCTGAAGAACGCCAGGCGCTCTTCGTCCAGGGTCAGGCCGAGGCCGGGGGTGCGGGGTACCTGCAGGGCAAAGTCGCGATACACCGGGGCCTCGGTAACGATCTCCTCGGTCAGCAGCAGCGGGCCGAACAGTTCGGTGTGCCAGGTCAACTGATTGAGGGTGACAAAGGCATGAGCGGCAGCCAGGGTGCCGATCGAGCCTTCGAGCATGGTCCCGCCGTACAGGGCGATGCCGGCGGCTTCGGCGATGTGCGCAGTACGCAGCGCGGCGCGTGGACCACCGTTCTTGGCGATCTTCAGGGCGAAGATGCTGGCGGCGCCGTCAGCCGCAAGGCTGAAGGCATCCTCGACGCTTTCGATCGATTCATCGGCCATGATCGGCGCCGGGCTGCGCTGGTTCAGGCGCACTTGCCCAGCGCGGTTGATGCGCGAGATCGGTTGTTCGATCAAATCGATACCGTTGTCGCCCAGCACCTGGCAGGCACGGATCGCCTGGGACTCGTCCCAGTACTGGTTGACGTCGACGCGCACGCTGGCGCGCTCACCCAAGGCACGTTTGATCGCAATGACATGGCGCAGATCATGGGCCACCTCGTTGGCACCGATCTTCAGTTTGAAGATCCGGTGACGGCGCAGGTCGAGCATCTGCTCGGCCTCGGCGATATCGCCTTGGGTGTCACCGCTGGCCAGGGTCCAGGCCACTTCGAGGCTGTCGCGCACGCGCCCACCAAGCAACTCGCTGACCGCCAGGCCCTGGCGCTTGCCTTGGGCATCGAGCAACGCGCTTTCGATCCCCGAGCGGGCGAACGTATTGCCCTTGATCACCTTGTCCAGTCGCTGCATGGCGGCGTTGATGTTGCTGGCATCCAGGCCGGTCAGCAGCGGTGCGAAGTAGCTGTCGATGTTCTGCTTGATGCTCTGCGGGCTTTCGTTGCCGTAGGCCAGGCCACCAATGGTGGTGGCTTCACCGAGGCCTTCGATGCCGTCGCTGCACTGCAGGCGGATGATCACCAGGGTTTGCTTTTGCAGGGTGTGCATCGCCAGCTTGTGCGGGCGAATGGTCGGCAAATCGACGATCAGGGTCGAGATGTGCTCAATCAGGGGCTGACTCATCATGATTCTCCTGGGGCGCTCAACCGAGGTCGCCGCCACCGACCGGCAGTACCGTGCCGGTGATGTAAGAGGCTTCGTCGCTGGCGAGGAAGAGGATTGCGCCAACCTGCTCATCGAGGTTGCCGTAGCGTTTCATCAGGCTGCTGTCGAGGGTCTGGTCGACGATTTGCTGGTACCAGGCCTTCTCATCGGTGCTCTGCTCAGCGCTGTTGCGCGGTACTCGCCGTGGCGGTGCTTCAGTGCCACCGGGTGCCGTGGCGTTGACCCGCACCCCGCGCCCGGCGGTTTCGAAAGCCAGGCAGGCGGTCAATGCATTCACGCCGCCCTTGGCCGCGCCATAGGGCACGCGATTGATGCTGCGGGTCGCAATCGAGGAGACGTTGACGATCGCCCCGCTGCCCTGTTCGAGCATGTACGGCAGCGCCGCATGGCAGCACCACAGGGTGGGGAACAGCGAGCGACGCACTTCCGCTTCGATCTGCGCCGCTTCGTAGTGCTCGAACGGTTTGGCCCAGATGGTGCCGCCAACGTTGTTGACCAGCACATCGAGGCGGCCGAAGTGTTCCACGGCGGCGGCCATTACCCGGCTGCAGTGTTCGTGTTGCTCAAGGTCGGCGGTCAGGCTCAGCACGTCCTCGCCTTGCAGCTCATGCACAAGCTCCGAGCGATCCACGGCCACCAGCGTCGCGCCTTCTGCAAGCAGGCGCTCGCACAAACGGCGGCCGATCCCCTGCGCCGCGCCGGTAACCAGCACGACCTTATTGGTGAATCTGTTCATGACAACCTCGAATAAAAAAGGGGCCGACCGTACCCGCACGATGCGCCCGGCCCCATAAAACGGGCTCAGGCAGCGGCGGCGGCGAATTTTTCGTAGTAGAAGTTCGCCGGGGTAATGCCCTGTTCGCGGATGTACTGGCTGACCGCCTCAACCATCGGCGGTGGGCCGCACAGGTAGACATCGACATCGCCCTGGTTGAGGTGGCGTGGCTCGATGTGCTGAGTGACGTAGCCCTTGAGCGGATGCTGGCTCTCGGGGTTGGCCACACAGGCGCTGAAACTGAAGTTGGCAATGCGCGCAGCGAAAGCCTGCAAGCGGTCCAGCTCGACCAGATCAAAGTCGTTGGTGACGCCGTAGATCAGGTGCAGCGGATGCTCGCTGCCCTCTTCGGCGATCTTCTCCAGCATTGCAGTAAACGGCGCCAACCCGGTACCACCGGCCAGCAGCAGCAACGGCCGACGGATATCGCGCAGGTAGAAACTGCCCAGGGGGCCGGCCAGGGTCATGCTGTCGCCGGCCTTGGCCAGACCGGTAAGAAAACTGCTCATCAGGCCGCCCGGCACGTTGCGGATCAGGAAGCTGACCTCACCGTCCTTTTGCAACGAGCTGAAGGAATAAGCGCGGGTCTGCGCGCTTCCCGGGACACCCAGGTTGACGTACTGCCCGGGCAGGAACGCCAGGCGGCTCAGGGCCTCACCCTTGATCGACAAGGCAATGGTGCTGTCCGACAGCTGGCGCACGGCGCTGATGCTGGCTTCAAAACTGGCCTGCTCGGTCTTGCACAGTTGTGACGATGCCGGCACGCGCACCACGCAGTCGCTCTCGGCGCGCATCTGGCAAGTCAGTACATAGCCTTGAGCGGCTTCATCTTCACTCAAGGCATCTTCGATGTATTCCTGGCCCAGGTCGTAACGGCCCGCTTCGGCAAAACACTTGCAGGTACCACAGGCGCCGTCGCGGCAGTCCAGGGGAATATTGATGCCCTGGCGGTAGGCAGCATCGGCCACGGTTTCGTCAGCGCTGGCATCAATGAAACGGGTGACCCCGTCTTCGAAATTCAAGGCGATCTTGTGCATGGCACACCTCGCAGAAAGCAGGATTCAGATGTGGTAAACGTCGATGACCTGACGCACGTAGTCGTTCTTCAACACCACCTTCTTGGCCTTGATCAGCGGGCGTTCGCCGCGCACGTCGAGGGTGTAGAAGCTGGTGCCGAAATGACTGTCCACGGTCTTGTAGCGAAAGCTCAGGGTGTGCCAGTTGAAGCGCACCCTGCACAGGCCATCGCCCTGCTCCAGCAGCTCGATATTGCTGATGTTGTGCGAGGTCCGGGTGTCGGGCATGGTCGCGCTGGAGCGTTCGGTCTTGATCCGGAACACGCGGTCTTCCAAGCCGCCACGGTTGCCGTACCAGATCAGCGAGATTTCCCGTTGCGGGTCTTCGGTGAGCTGGTCGTTGTCGTCCCAGGCCGGCATCCAGAAGGTCGCGTCGGCGGCGTAGCACTCCAGCCAGTTGTCCCATTGGCTGTCGTCCAGATAGCGCGCTTCCTCGAACAGGAAGTCGCGCACTTGCTCGAAGGAAATGCTCATTGCACGGCCTCCACAGGAATCAACTGCTGGTCGGCGGCAAGCGCCTTGAGCATGGTGTCCTGCCAGTACTTGTGTTGCAGCACGAACAGGCCTTCGTCTTCGGTACGCACGCCGCTCAGTTGCGGATGCAGGTCGATTTCCTGCGCGGCGGCATCAGCGCCTTCGACCCAGTGGGTAGCGCCACGGGACATATCGTTCCAGCCGCGCCCACCCTGGTAGCCCATTTGGCAGGAGCGGAATTCTTCCAGATCATCCGGGGTGGCCATGCCGCTGACGTTGAAGAAGTCTTCGTACTGACGGATACGCTGGGCCCGCGCCTCAGTGCTCTCACCCTTGGGTGCGATGCAGTAGATGGTGATTTCGGTCTTGTCCACGGCAATCGGCCGGGCGATTCGGATCTGCGAGCTGAACTGGTCCATCAGGTACACGTTCGGGTACAGGCACAGGTTGCGCGAGTTTTCGATCATCCAGTTGGCGCGGGCCTGGCCAAAGTCGGCCGCCAGCTCGTCGCGGCGCTCGAACAGCGGACGGTCTTCGGGGTTGGCCCAGCGGGTCCAGAGCAACAGATGGCCCTTGTCGAAAGAGTAGAAACCGCCGCCACTTTTAGCCCAGCCGCCAGCGCTCATGGTTTTCACCTCACCACCAGCCTCGCGCTGTTTGCGTTGGTTCTGGGTGGCGGCATAATTCCAGTGCACGGCGCTGACGTGGTAGCCATCGGCACCATTCTCGGCGGTCAGCTTCCAGTTACCTTCGTAGATGTAGGACGAAGAGCCGCGCAACACTTCCAGGCCTTCGGGCGACTGGTCGACAATCATGTCGATGATCTTGGCCGACTCGCCCAGGTGTTCCACCAACGGCACAACGTCAGGGTTGAGGCTACCGAACAGAAAGCCGCGGTAAGACTCGAAGCGGGCGACCTTGGTCAGGTCGTGGGAGCCTTCGCAATTGAAGCTCGCCGGGTAGCCGGCGTCGACCGGATCCTTGACCTTGAGCAGCTTGCCGGAATTGTTGAAGGTCCAGCCGTGGAACGGGCAGGTGTAGGACGAGCGGTTACCGCTCTTGTGCCGGCAGAGCATCGCACCGCGGTGGCTGCAGGCATTGAGGAAGGCATTGAGCACCCCATCCTTGTTGCGCGCGATGAAAATCGGCTGGCGCCCCATGGTGGTGGTGAGAAAGTCGTTCTTTTCGGGAATCTGGCTTTCATGGGCAAGGTACAGCCAGTTGCCCTCGAAGATGTGTTTCATTTCCAGATCGAACAGACGGGGGTCGGTGAACATCTCGCGCTTGCAGCGAAAGACGCCCTTCTCCTGATCTTCTTCAAGCAGGGAATTAAGGTAATCGAATCCCAGGGACATGGCCGGGGCCTCCGTTGTTATTGTGTTCAGGCCATGTCAGGTTAGGGAGCGAGGGGCACGGTAAATATCCGCTTTGTGCAGACCTTTATCCGTTTTCTGCAAAGTGTCAGGGGCGGCGTTTGAGGGTATCGGAGGGCAGTTCGCCGAACATCGACTTGTAGTGTTCCGAGAATCGCCCGAGGTGGACGAAGCCATAGTCCATGGCAAGCTCGGTGATGTTGCGGACCTTGCAGCCGGGGTCGCTGAGGCTTGCGCGGATGCGCTCGAGCTTCTGCTGGCGGATGTACAGCTTGGGCGTGGTGCGGGCGTTGCGCTCGAACAACGCATACAGCGAACGCAGGCTCATGCTCGCCTGCTGCGCCAACTGCTCGCTGCAGATGTCCTGCTTGAGGTTGGCACCGATGTACTCGGCAATGCGCTCGAAGGAGGCCGCCTGGCTGCTCAGCGCTTCACGGCTGACGTTGGTGTGCATCAGGGTCAGCAGTTTGCTGGCGATGATCTGGCTGTAGTGTTCCTGCACCCGCAGCATCGGTTCGCTGCTCTCGGCCTCCTGGCAGACCATCGCCAGCAGCCCGGCAAAACCTTCCAGCGCCAGCAACTGATAGTGGTGCTCGACAAAGCGCACGCCCTCCCCCGGGCGTTGCCAGCGCTGTTCATCACACACCGATTCGAGCAGGCGGGTGGGCAGCTTAAGGATGAATTTTTCACAGTCGGCGGAATAGGCCAGGTCGACCGGTTCGTCCGGGTTGATCAGCAGCAAGTCACCGGGACTGAGCAGGCGCTCCTCACGGCCACGGCGCCACAGGCAATGGCCGCGCAACAGGATTTGCAGGTGGAATACGTTTTCCAGTGCCGCAGACATGACCCGCACATCGGCGCCATAGCTGATGCGGCACAGGTCGAGGCTGGCGAACTTGCGATGGTTAAGGTAGGCCTCGGGATGCCCATAACGGGGCAGGCGGATGCAATGAGGGCCGACATGCTGGTTGACGTAGGTCGACACCGCATGAGGGTCTGCATGCTCGAACACCCGGCTGCGTTCGCTGAGCAGGGGACTGTCCATACCAGGGAACTCGTTGTAGTTGTGCGGCCAGTCTAAGCGATAGCACTGGCCGGCGGCCAACCATGGGATGGACGGTGTGTTTGCAAAAGCATCGCGGGGCAAGCCCGCTCCCACTTGCCTCGCTACAGCAAGGTCCAGGTGTAACTGAGGATCACCCGGTTCTCATCGATGTCCGAGCGGTAATTGGAGCGCGCCATGGCGTTGCGCAGGCGTATCCCCAAGCCCTTGAACACGCCACTTTGCACGGCGTAGCCCAGATCGAAATCACGCTCGTGTTCCTTGCCCTCAAAACCCCGCCCAGTATCGACGTTGTCGCCTTTGAGGTAGCGCACGGTTGCAGTCAGCCCGGGAACGCCCATGGCGACGAAGTCATAGTCATAACGCACCTGCCAGGATCGCTCGTCGGTATAGGCGAACTCGTAGGTCGGCACTTCGTTGCCCAGCGGCGAGATGTTCGGGAACACCCGTGGGAAAGCGTCTTCACCATAGATCGCCTGGTAACCGACACTGAACGTGTGGCCGCCATGCTTGGCCGACAGCAGCGAATAGAACGCCTGGTTGTCGATATCGCCAATGCGCGCCTCGCCCTGTTCGTTGGCCATGAAGTATCCAAGGTTGGCACCCAGGGTCCAGTCGCCCATGGGCTGGCTGTGCTTGAGGCCGACAAAGCCCTGTTGATAGATATCTTCCAGACGTCCATACCAGAGGCTGGCGGTGCTGCGATTGGCGTTGAAGCTGTAGTCGCCGCCGGCGTAGTTGAAGGCATCACTGTCAGCCTGGCGCTGGGGCAGGTGGCCGAGCATGGCGATCATTTTTTCGTCACCGGCTTCATTGCGCAGGCTGGTTGAACTCAGGTGACCGGCCTGCAGGGTAAAGCCGCTGATCTCGGCAGAGGTCAGGCTGACGCCCTGGTAGGTAGGCGGCAGCAGGCGTGAGTCGTTGTACTGCAGGATGGGCAGGTTGGTCTGCAACTCGCCGACTTTCAGCTCGGTCTTCGAGTAGCGCATTTTCAACGTGGCGCCGACCCGGCTGTAGTCATCGGCGGCGCGACCATCGTCCTGCACCGGCAGCAAGCCGGTGCCGGTGCGGTCCGGGCTGCTGTCGAGCTTGAGGCCGAGCAAGCCAATGGCATCGACGCCAAAACCGAGGGGGCCGGGGGTATAACCGGACTTGAAGTTGAAGATGAAACCCTGGCCCCATTCCTCGGCCTTGGACTGCGGATTGGCCCCAACGATGCCGGAAAAGTCGCGGCTGAAGTAATAGTTGCGCGCTTGCAGGGTAGCGCTGGCGTCCTTGATGAAGTCCGGCTCGGCGGCGCTGGCGCAGAAACTCAGGGCGCAGAGAGACAGCAACCCGTAGTGTGGGAAGTGGTTCATGATTTGGGTGCTCTTTTTATTGTTGTTCTGGTTGAGAATCGCGGGTCAAGCCCACTCCTACCCCCCTGTGGGAGCAGGCTTGACCCGCGATAGGGCCGCTATGCCAGCTCCACGCCCTGCAAACACCATCATCGCCACCGCCGCTACCGCACCCGGCAGCGCAAAGGCCATGAAATTCAGCGCCAGCGGCAACTGAATCCCCAGCAACATTCCCCCCAGGATCGGCCCGACGATCGCCCCGCTGCGGCCGATACCCGATGCCCAGCCTAGCCCGGTCGAGCGAATCCCCATGGGGTAAAACTGAGCCACGCAGGCATAGGCCAGAATCTGCGTACCGATGGTGGTCGCGCCGGCAATGCCGATCAGCAGGTACAACACCGGCGTCGGGCTCTTGAAGCCAAGCAGGCTGATCGACAACGCCGCCACGGCGAAGAACACCACCAGCACCCGATCAAGCTTGAAGCGGTCGCCAATCCAGCCGCCGCCCACCGCGCCAAAGATCGCGCCGAAGTTCAGCACCAGCAAGAACGCCAGGCTTGAACCCAGGCCGTAACCGGCGTTGCTCATCAGTTTGGGCAACCAGGAATTGAGCGCGTAAACCATCAACAGGCAGCAGAAAAAGGCGACCCAGAGCATCAACGTGCTCAGCGCCCGGCCTTCGCGAAACAGTTGCGGCACCGAACCACCGGCGTGGGTGCCGGTCACCACCTCCAGGCGGTCTCCCGCTTGCGCCTGGTAGCTCGGCTCAACCCGCTGCAGCAACTGGCTGGCCTGCTCGGTACGGCCCTGACGCACCAGAAACCCCAGGGACTCGGGCAAGTAGCGCAGGATCAACGGCAGCAACAGCAAGGGAATGACCGCCACATAGAACACCGACTGCCAACCGAACGCCGGCAACAAGACGATCCCAAGCCCGGCCGAGAGCATGCCGCCCACCGAGTAGCCACTGAACATGATCGCCACCAGGGTGCTGCGCATGCGCTTGGGCGCATACTCGTTCATCAACGCCACCACGTTGGGCATCACTCCTCCGATGCCAAGGCCTGCCAGAAAGCGACAAATGCCAAACTCAGTGGGGTTGCGGGCAAAGCCGTTGAGCACGGTGAAGCCGCTGAAAAGGATCACACAGACAGTGATGGCCTTCTTGCGCCCGATCCGGTCCGACAGCGGGCCGAACACCAGGGCGCCGAACATCATGCCAAACAATGCATAGCTGCCCAGGGCACCGGCTTGCAGCGGGGTCATGCCCCACTCCTGCATCAAGGCCGGCAGCACCACGCCGTAAATGACCAGGTCGTAGCCGTCGAAGATGATGATCAGCGCGCACCAGAACAGCACACGCCAGTGAAAGGAATTGAATTTCGCCTGATCGATCAGGCTATTGATATCGATCGCTCGCATGAGGCGTGTCTCTTTTGTTGTTGTTATCGAAACCCGAATGGCGATACCTGCCCGGCGCAGGGCCAGGCAGTGTTCGCAGGATCAGGTTAGGAGCGGCGGCGAGGCGCCAATAGCCGTTTCCTGCGAATCGCTATCCGGATTGCGCAGCGGCTGACGAGCGTTCAGCGATGACGTTTGAAGGTGACCGAAGGCAGCTCGCCGAAGCGCTGGCGATAACTTTCGGCGAAGCGGCCCAGGTGCAGGAAGCCGTAATCCAGGGCGATTTCGGTGACATTGCGCACCGGGCTGGACGCATCCTGCAGGGCCGCGTGAATACGTTCGAGCTTGCGCTGGCGTACGTAGCCCTTGGGCGACAGGCCGGCGTGACGCTCGAACAGCGAGTACAACGAACGCTCGCTGACCCGCGCCACCGTCATCAACTGGCTGACAGCGATGTCCTGATGCAGGTTGGCATCGATGTAGGCGGCCAGTTGTTCGAACGAGTGGGTCTGCAGCCCCGGCTCACATCGATCGATGTTGTTGCCCAGCAGGCTGAGCAATTTGCTGGCGACAATCTGCTCGTAGTGCTTCTGAACTTGAGGCAACGACTGTGTGTTTTCTGCTTCTTCGCACACCAGCCCCAGCAGGCCGATAAACCCTTCCAGTGCACCGGCGGCATGCAGTGCACTGGTGAAACGGATACCGCCTTCGGGCAATTGCCAGCGCTGTTCCAGGCAGGCCTGCTCGAGTTGGCTGGCCGGCAGTTTGAGGATGAATTTCTCGCAGTCGGCCGAGTAAGTAAGGTCAACCGGGTCATCCGGGTTGATCAACAGCAGCTCGCCGGGCACATAGTGATGCTCATCACCGCGGCAGCTTGAATGGCAGTGGCCTTTGAGCAGGATCTGCAGGTGATACAGGCTACCCAGCGCCGGTGAAGTAATCCGCGCCCTACCCCCGTAGCTCAAGCGGCACAGGTCGAGGCTGGCGAACTTGCGATGGTTGATGCTCGCCTGCAGGTCACCGCTGCGCGGCAGGCGCAGGCTATGGCCGCCGACATGCTGGTTGACGTAGTCGGACACCGCATAAGGGTCGGCACGCTGGAACACACGGCTGCGTTCGCTCAACAGTTGGCTGCTCATGGGCCGGCCTCATTGTTATTCTGGTTCGACGATATCCACAGGGTCTGGTTATCCACACCCTCAGCAGCTTGCGCCAGCGCCAGCAGGCAGTCCAATATCCGTTGGGTAGGCAACCATACCCAGGAGGTATCATGGAACTGCGTCATCTGCGCTACTTCCGGGTGCTCGCGCAAACCCTCAATTTCACCCGCGCCGCCGAACAGCTGCACATCGCCCAGCCGCCATTGAGCCGACAGATCCGCCAGCTGGAGGACATTCTCGGTGTGCAGTTGCTCGAACGCGGTCGGCCCCTGCGCCTGACCGAGGCCGGGCGGTTTTTCCATGAACACAGTGGCGCCCTGCTTGATCAGCTCGAACAGATCGCCGACGGCACCCGCCGCATCGCCAACAGCGAACGGCAGTGGCTGCGCATCGGCTTTGCGCCGTCGACGCTTTATGACTTGCTACCCGAGTTGATCCGCCAGTTGCGGCGCAACGAGGAACTGGAGCTGGGGCTGCAGGAAATGATCACCTTACAGCAGGTCGAAGCGCTGAAGGCCGGCCGCATCGATATCGGCTTTGGCCGCATTCACATTCAGGATCCGGCCATCGAGCAGGTGCTGCTGCGCGAGGAAGCATTGGTGGTTGCCCTGCCCTGTGGCCACCCGCTGCTCGGCCAGGCCCTGGATCTCAAACGCCTCGCCGACGAGCCCTTTGTGCTCTATCCGGCCAACCCGCGACCAAGCTATGCCGATCACATCTGGGCGCTGTTCACAGCCCATGGTGTCAACATCAAGGTTGTGCAGTGGACCAACGAACTGCAGACCGCATTGGGCCTGGTCGCCGCTGGCCTGGGGATAACGTTGGTGCCAGCGTCCGTGCAAAACCAACACCGCGCCGACATTGTTTTTGCACCGTTGCCTGAAAAAGCCGCGGTGTCACCGATCATTCTCAGCCGCCGAGCTGGGGATAACTCGCCACAGGTCAGGCGGTGTCTGAGTCTGGTAGAACAGATGAAAACCGGCCCCCAGGGCTGAAGGCCGGCTTATCCACAATCAGGCCAGGGCGGCCTGGTTGTTTTCCACAGCCAGCAAGTCAAAGCGCTGGGCAAGGAACGGGGTGATGTCCAGCGGCAGAGTTTCCTGGTGCAGGACCTTGTCGATCAGCACCCCGGTGATGGCCGAGGTAAGAATGCCGGTGCGAAAGTGTCCACAGGCATTCAGGTAACCGCTGACTTCAGAAACCGGCCCCAGAATAGGCAACTCGTCCGGCGAGCCCGGGCGCAAGCCGGCCCAGGTGCGCTTGAGGTTGATCTGCGCAAGCTCCGGCACACAGCGAACCGCGCCTTGAACCAGACCGTTGATTTCCGGGAAGGTGTTGCTGACGTCGAAGCCTTTGTCTTCGGTGGTGCTGCCGATCAGGATTTCGCCGTTGTCCTTCTGCGCCATATAGCAGTCGCTGGTGGTCAGGCAGCCTTGCAGCAGCTTGGGCATGCGCTCGGTGAGGATGATCTGGCCTTTGACCGGCTTGACCGGAATCCGCAGGCCGGTGGCCCATTCGCTCAAATCTGCGGCCCAGGCACCCGCAGCGTTGATCAGGGTGTCGCAGTGGAAAGTGCCCTCCTCGGCGGTTTGCACAGCGCTGACCCGCGAGCCCTGGTGCAGCACACCGGTAATATTGGTGTTGTGGAACAGGTCGACGCCATTCTGCCGCGCCGCTTCCATGTACGAATCGGCCAGGCGGAACGGGCTGACCTGGTGATCGCAGAGGAACTCCAGGGCGCCTTGGGCCTGATGACTGACTGCAGGTTCCGCCTGGCGCAGGGCCTCGCGGTCAAGCCAGCGCACCTGGTCGGCCAGGTGCGGAATCTGCGCAACGATGTGTTCGGCGTACATCCGGTCTTCATCGTCGTAGATCACATACTTGAGGCCGGTGCGCTCGAACTTGAAGTCCATGCCGTGGCGGTCGATCAACTCACGGTGCAGCTGTGGATAAAGTGCATTGGACTGCAAGGCAAAATCGAAGAACGACTGCGGCAAGATGTGCGGTGTGCTCGAATCCACCGCCACTGCCGCACCATGGGCCTCGCGCTTGTGCTTGGCCGACATCATGCGAAAGAAGATCACCCCGCAGCCCAGGCCTACAGACTCACCGATCGCCCACAGGCCGCCGGCCGACGCACGGGTGGCATTGCCCGGGCGTTTGGCATCGATCAGGGCGATCTTCAGGTTCTTGCGCTTGGACAACTGGTAGGCGCACGACGCACCGATCACACCGCCGCCGGCGATGACCACATCATAGGTTCTGTTCATGCTTCAGGCTTCCGTGCCAAGTTGCTGGAATGCGGAGAATGGAATCGGATCGATCGGGAAACGCGGCCGCAGCCAGCCGACGTCGGCACGCCCGGTGGCCTCGCGCAGCCGGTCGCTGCAGTAGCCGACACACATGCGCCCCTGGCAGTCGCCCATACTCACCCGGGTGCGCATCTTCAACCCGGCCATGTCCTCAACGCCCTGCTCCAGGGCGCGATCGATATCGCTGCGCGTGACGTGCTCGCAGCGGCAGATCACCGTATCCGGCTGCGGCAGGTCGATCTGCTTGGTGCCGCGATGGGTGTAACGTTCTACGCCAGCGCGAAAGCGCTTGATCGCCGCTAACTGGCCGAGGTATTTCTCGCGCAGTTCGATGGCCTGTTCAGCGTTGAGCACTTCGCGCTGCAGCAGGATCGAAACCGCCGCGATGCGCCCGGTGAGCATCGCCGCTTCGCCACCGCGGATGCCACCCATGTCACCCGCCAGGTGAATATGCGCCTGGCTGCTTTGCTGCCAGACATTGCTTTCCGGGCGCAGGTAACCGTCTTCGTTGAAGCCGTGGTCCAGGCCCAGTTGCTGGCTCAGTTGCGTACGCGGAATGAAGCCGTAGCCCACCGCCAGGGTTTGCGCCGGTTCGCGTTGCGCGCGGCTCAGGTCCGGTTGCCAGTCATCGTCGTAGGGCGCCAGGGTCACTTCGGCCAGCTCGCCCTCGCCTTTGGCTTCGACCACACCCCAGCCGTAATACATGGGGATGCCATTGAGCTTCATGTAGCCGAGCATGCTCAGGCCATCGAGGAACAGCTGCGGCTTGTTCATCAGCGCCAGGCTTTCGCGGGCAATCTTGCTGAACGGGCACGCCTCATAGACACCGGCCACTTTCGCCCCGGCCGCGTGCAACTGACAGGCCACCAGAGGCAACAACGGCCCGGTGCCGGCAATCACGGTGCTGCCCAGCGGCTTGACCACGCCACTTTTGATCTGCAGTTGCAGGCCGCCGAGAAGCATGACCCCCGGCAGGGTCCAGCCCGCGAAAGGCACATTGCGTTCGTGGCAACCGGCCGACAGCAGCAGGTGGGAATAATCGATTTCGTGCAGGGCTTCTTCGGCATCGAGCACCATCAGGCGTTGCTCGTCGCCCCCCACCACACGGCTGTTCAGGCGCAGGTCGATGCGATCGGCGCAGGCGGCAAAATCCTTGTGCAGTTTCTTCAGCGCTTTGCTGTAGCGGGCGCCCAGGTACCCAAGGTCGACACCGCTGCGCAGCGGTCCGCGAAACACTACACCACCGGGGCGCGAGGCTTCATCGAAAAGCAGGCTGGAAACACCGTGATTGGCCAGCTCGATCGCTGCCGCCATACCCGCCGAACCACCACCGACAATTACTGGACGCAGGCTCATGGCGCCTCCTGACCGGCAAAACGGTTGGTCCCGGTTTCGACCTGCATGCCCGGTTGTACCACGGTCTGGCAGGCGCGGCGCTTGGGCCGGCCATTGATAGATACCAGGCAGCAATGGCACACACCCATGCCGCAGAAAGCGCCGGTCAGCTGGTCGTGGTCATTGCGCGCCACCTGGCGCATGCCCACGGCATTGAGCACGCTGAGCACGGTTTCACCGGCGGCGACGTCCACTGCCTGGCCGTTGAGTTCGATGGTCATGTCCGCCCGCGACAGGGGCTGGATATCTAGCTTTCGCTCCAGAGTCTGCATAGCTTTTCGTCCGTGAAAAAGAAACATGGACTGCGCACACTAAGCCAAGCGTGCCCCTGGACTATTGATCCAGGCCAGCTAATGGGTCTGCTTGCCAGACAAACCGACAAAAACGCCAAGCCCCCGGCAGGTGTTGCATAGATATTTGATGTCGGAGCAATTGGCGCTGCTACGGCTATAGTGCTTCCTGCTCAGAATCGAGGTGCTGCACGGCAGCATTTTGTTGACCGGCTCACAATTTGCGGTCGAAGGCTGCCTCCTTGGCCTGAGGCTGAAGTAACCTGGCCAAAGGCGGGAAACTGCCTCTGCCTCGAAGGGGCCGCGAGCTTGCGGCCGAGCAGTGCAGCGACACACCGGTCGACCTGGGACGGGCGACCCAACAACAAAAACAAGAGAAGTCATCGACATGGATGTGAGATGTGATCAGCTCAAGACGCTGACGGGCACCCTGTGCCTGGCGTTTGTCACCGGACTGCCGCCGTCGGCTGCGGCGGCCTATCAGGAAACTGGCCGCACGGGCGACCCCGCCAGCTGGCAGTCGGCCGAATACCAGCAGGACTGGGGCCTTGCGCGCATGCAGGCGAGCCAGGCCTATGCCGCCGGGATCACCGGCGCCGGGGTCAGCATCGGCGCCCTGGACTCAGGATTCGATGCCGCCCATCCCGAGGCCAGCCCCGGACGCTTCCACGCGGTTACCGCCACCGGCCAGTACCTGGACGGCACCGCGTTCAGTGTCTCCGGGGTGCTCAATGGCGCCAACGACGCCCATGGCACCCATGTCACCGGCACCATGGGCGCGGCCCGTGATGGCGTTGGCATGCAGGGCGTGGCCTTCAATGCCCAGGTGTACGTGGGCAACACCAACAAAAACGATAAGTTTCTGTTCGGTACCGACCCCGATCCGCGGTATTTCAAGGCGGTCTACGATGCCCTGGTGGATGCTGGGGCTCGGGCCATCAATAACAGCTGGGGCAGCCAGCCCAAGGGGGTCAGCTACCAGACCCTGGGCGACTTGCGCGCGGCCTACGCCCAGCATTTCCAGCAGGACACCTGGCTCGACGCCGCCGGCGACGTGGCGCGCCATGGCGTGATCAACGTATTCAGCGCCGGCAACAGCGGTTATGCCAATGCCAGCGTGCGCTCGGCGCTGCCGTACTTTCAGCCGGAGCTGGAAGGCCACTGGCTGGCGGTGTCGGGCCTGGACAAGAACAACCAGCAGAAATACAACCAGTGCGGCATCGCCAAGTACTGGTGCCTGGCAACCCCGGGTGCGGCGATCACCAGTACCGTGCCCGGTGGCGGCTACGCCACCTACAACGGCACCTCGATGGCCGCGCCCCATGCCACTGGGGCCTTGGCCCTGGTCATGGAGCGTTATCCCTACCTGAACAACCAGCAGGCCCTGCAGGTGCTGCTGACCACCTCGCGCCAGCTCGATGGCTCGCCGACCCAGGGGCCCAGCGAACGGGTGGGTTGGGGCGTCCCGGACCTGAATCGGGCGTTGCACGGCCCCGGGCAGTTACTGGGTGAGTTCAACGTCAACCTGGACCGCGGGCAGGGCGATACCTGGAGCAACGGCATCTCCGACCAGGCCCTGGTGCAGCGTCAGGCCGAGGACGCCGTGGAACGCCAAGCCTGGCAGCAGACCCTCAAGGATCGCGGCTGGGAGAATGGCCTGGCACCGGGAGCCAGCCAGCAGGATCGCAGCGACTTTGCGCTGGGCATGGCCCGCGACGCGGCTGCCGCGCAGCGGGTCTACCAGGGCAGCCTGGTCAAGACCGGGGCTGGCTGGCTGGTGCTTTCGGGCGATAACAGCTATCGCGGCCCGACCCGGGTCGAGGGCGGGCTGCTGGTGGTCAACGGCAACCTGCAATCGGCGGTGACGGTCAACGCAGACGGTACCCTGGGCGGCAACGGCCGGATCGGTGCCCTGACCGCCAGCGCCGGGGGCGTGGTGGCCCCAGGTAACTCTATCGGTACCTTGAATGTCGCCGGCAACCTGGACCTGCAGCCGAGCTCGACCTATCGGGTGGAGCTGTCGCCCACGGCCAGCGACCAGCTCGTCGTTGGCGGCCAGGCCAGTGTCGGCGGCGCCAATCTCAGCCTGGAGCCCCTGGCTCAGCCGAACCTGTTGACCGGTGGCCCGGTATCCAGCCTGGTGGGACGCCAGTTCGACATTCTGCAGGCCGCAGGTGGCGTCAACGGGCGCTTTGCCCAGGTCCAACCCAGCTACCTGTTTCTGGGGACCGTACTCGATTACTCGGCCAACGGCGTGCAGCTGGATGTGACGCGCAGCGACGCGACGTTCGCCAGTGTCGGTACCACGGCCAACCAGCGCTCCAGCGGCGGCGCCGTGGAGCAGTTGGGGCCGGGCAATCCCGTGTATGAAAGCCTGCTGCTCTTGACCTCGGTAGACCAGGCCCGGGACGGCCTGCGGCAGCTGTCGGGGGAGATCTACCCGGCGCTGGACTCGATGCTGCTCAGCCAGGGCTCGGTTTTGCGCGATGCCCTGGGCGAGCGTTTGCAAGGCCCGGTACTGACTGCCAACGCGCCTGGAACGACTGCGAGCGAGACAGGTTCGACCCAACTCTGGCTCAAGGGCCTGGGCAGTTGGGGACGCATCGAGGGCGTGCAAGGCAGCGAGTCCTATACCAGTTCCCTGGGCGGCCTGCTGCTGGGCCTGGATCGTGACCTTGACGAGCAGACCCGGGCCGGCCTGGCCGCAGGCTACAGCGACAGCTCCCTGGGCATGGGTGGCAGCCACTCCCGGGCCACGGTCGACAGCTACCACCTGGGCGCCTATGCCCGCCACGACCTGGACCAGCTGCGCTTGAGCCTGGGCGGCAGCTACAGCTGGCACCGTGCCGAGGTCCGGCGCGACCTGGCCTATGGCGAGGTGTCCGGCCGCCAGCGCGCTCGGGTTGATGCCCGCAGCCAGCAGCTGTTTGCCGAGGCGGCCTATCGCCTGCCTTTGCCAGCGGTGCAGTTGGAGCCCTTCGTCAACCTGACCTACCAGCACCTGGACCGCGATGCCTTCCATGAAAAGGGCGACGCCGCGGCGCTGCAGGCGGGGGACGAGCAGCGTGATGCCTGGCTCAGCACCTTGGGCCTGCGTGGGCGCCAGCAATGGCAACTGGGCCCGCAGCAGGACCTGCAACTGGCGGCAAGCCTGGGCTGGCAGCACCGCTTGAGCGGGACCCAGGATCGCGAGCACCTGGCCTTTGCCGGTAGCGACCTGCCGTTCCGGGTGGAAACTGCGCCGGCCTTGCGCGATGCCGCGCTGGTGGGACTCCAGGCACGGGTGGGGCTGACCCGCGACCTGGACCTGAGCCTGGACTACCAAGGGCGCCTGGCCAGTCGTGAGCAACAGCATGGCGCGGGGCTCAACCTGCAATGGCGTTTCTGAAGCGCTGGGGCACTGGTGGGACCAGGCGTTGCAACACGGAGTTTGACCAACGCAGTTTTTTATCAATGCAACTAAGGAAGGTCGTAGTGAAGCAAGTCAGAATGGATGACAGCGCGCTCGGGCAGGGATGGTCCCTGGCCACACTGGGTCGGGCATTGGTGGGCTGGGCGGCGTTGATGGGCACGGCCCAGGCCGCGCCCTACGTAGAGAGTGGCCGGCTGGGCGACGCCAGCAGCTGGCGCAGCAGTGAATTCAAGGCCGATTGGGGGCTGGGGGCGATCCACGCCGACAGCGCCTATGCCGCAGGCTACAGCGGCAAGGGGGTCAAGCTTGGGATCTTCGACCAGCCGGTGTACGCCCCGCACCCCGAGTTCGCCGGCAAGGACAAGATCGTGACCCTGGTCACCAGCGGCATCCGCCAGTACACCGACCCCTACATCCCGGTGAAAGCCGGCGATGCTTTCCGCTATGACGGAAGCCCGTCGGTGGGCTCGGACGGCAAGCTCGGCTCCCATGGCACCCACGTCGGCGGGATCGCCGCCGGCAACCGTGACGGCGTGCAGATGCATGGCGTGGCCTTCGCTGCGCAGATCATCAGCGCCGATAATGGCGACCCCGGCCCCGAGGATGGCATCGTCCTGGGCAACGATGGCGCCGTGTACAAGGCCGGCTGGGACAGCCTGGTGACCAGCGGCGCGCGGATCATCAACAACAGCTGGGGCATCGGCATCACCGATCGCTTCGCCAAGGGCGGTCGCAACCCGGACTTCGCGCATTTCACCGTGGACGATGCCCGGGCACAGTTCGCACAGATCCAGCCGCTGCTGGGCACCTTGCCCGGTGGTGCCTATGACGGTGCCATCGCCGCCGCCCGCAGTGGGGTCCTGACGATCTTCGCCGCCGGCAACGACTACAACCTGAACAACCCCGATGCGATTGCCGGGCTGGGCTATTTCGTCCCGGAGATCGCCCCCAACTGGCTGACCGTGGCGGCGTTGCAGCAGAACCCCGACACCAGCAGCGCCAACCCGTACCTGATCAGCACCTTCTCTTCGCGCTGCGGCTATACCGCAAGCTTCTGCGTATCGGCACCCGGCACGCGGATCTACAGCGCGGTGATTGGCGGCACCAGCCTGGCGGACCTGACCCAGGGTTACGCCAACAAGAACGGTACGTCCATGGCCGCGCCGCATGCCGCCGGTGCGGCGGCGGTGCTGATGGAGCGCTTCCCCTACATGAGCGGCGCACAGATCGCCAGCGTGCTGCGCACCACCGCCACCGACGTCGGCGCACCCGGCATCGATGCCTTGTATGGCTGGGGTATGATCAACCTGGACAAGGGTATCCGGGGGCCGGGCATGCTGGTCACCGAACAGGACATTCCCGAGGAATTCCGCATCGCCGGTGGCTACGGCCCGAGCCAGTTCGTGGTCGATCTGCCGGGTCTCGGTAGCCTGGTGGATGCCGGCAAGCCGACCCAGCGGCGCTGCAACGACCTGAGCTGCATGCTGGACCTGTGGAGCAACGATATCTCTGGCCATGGCGGCCTGACCAAGCAGGGCATCGGCACCTTGGTGCTCAGCGGTAACAACAGCTACTCCGGCCCGACCCTGGTCAACCAGGGACGGCTGGCGGTCGATGGTTCGCTGCAATCGGCGGTGACGGTCAATGCCGGCGGCGTGCTGGGCGGCAACGGCCGGATCGGCGCGCTGGTGGCCAACGCCGGCGGCGTGGTGGCGCCAGGCAACTCCATCGGCACCTTGCACGTGAGTTCCGACGTGACCTTCCAGCCGGGCTCGACCTATGCCGTGGAGGTGGATACCACTGGCAGCGATCGCCTGGTCAGCGATGGCAAGGTTTCCCTGGGCGGTGCAAACCTGGCCCTGGATCTGCAGAACCCCGGGGTTTCACTGCAGTCCCAACAGGCAACGAGCCTGGTGGGGCGTCAGTTCGACATCCTGGATGCTGCAGGCGGCGTGCAGGGCGGCTTCGCCGATGTGCAGTCCAACTCACTGTTCCTCGGGGGTGGCTTGGCCTATACCGGCAGCGGGGTGCGGCTGGCGGTGCAGCGTAACGCCACCTCCTTCGCCAGTGTCGGCTTGACCACCAACCAGCGTTCGGTGGCCGCAGCCGCCGATCTGCTCGGCGCGGGCAACCCGGTCTACGAGAGCCTGCTGTGGTCGGCCGATGCTGGCAGCGCCCAGCAGGCTTTCGATCAACTGTCCGGGGAAATCCACCCGGCGGTGGGCAACCTGTTGATCAACGACAGCCGCCAATTGCGCGACGCCGTGGGTGAGCGCACCCGCCAGCAAGGTATCGCCGCCACTGCGGCCGTGGAAGGTCAGGGCAACGGCCTGTGGGTCAAGGCCCTGGGGGCCTGGGGCAAGGCTGAGGGTGACTCCGGCCGGGCACGCTATAGCAGCTCCATTGGTGGCATGTTGCTGGGGATCGACGGGCAGATGAGCGAGGACACCCGCGTCGGGGTCTTCACCGGCTACAGCGACAGTTCGCTGAGCATGGGCGATGGTCGTCACTCCTCGGCCAGTGTCGACAGCTACCACCTGGGTGCCTATGCCGGCAAGGAGCTGGAGCAGATGCGCCTGAGCCTGGGGGGCAGCCACAGCTGGCACCGGATCGAGACCAAGCGCGAGCTGCAATACAACGAGGTCAGCGATCGCCAGAAGAGCAAGCGCGATGCCCAAAGCACCCAGGTGTTCGGCGAGGCTGCATGGAAGGTCGCACTGCCGAGCATGGCACTGGAGCCATTCGCCAACCTGGCCTATGTGCATATCGCCAGTGACAGCTTCAAGGAACATGGCGGCGCTGCTGCGCTCAAGGGTGGGCAGGATAACCGCGATGCCTGGCTCTCGACCCTGGGCATGCGCGCCGGCAAGCAACTGCAATTGTCCAGCGGCCAGGCGGTGGAACTTTCCGCCACCCTCGGCTGGCAGCACAACCTGAGCTCCACCGGGGCCGACCAGCACCTGGCCTTCGCTGGCCAGGGCGACACCTACAACGTCCAGGCGCTGTCCCTGGATCGTGATGCGGCGGTTGTGGGTGCACGGGCGGGGATCGCCCTGGGTCGCCAGGCCCGGGTCAACCTGGACTACAACGGACTGTTGGGGAGTCGCGACAAGAGCCACGGGGTCGGTCTGACCCTGGATTGGGCGTTCTAAGGCCCCGGCAACGGATATGCAAAGTATTGCAGAAGCCCTGCGGACCTGACATGGGCCAAGGGGTATCGCAGGAGGCGGTAGGACAGACCTCACCGGCTCCTGCGACAGTTTTAATTCTCTAAAACCATCTGCTGATCGTACGGAATAAAAACTGTCTCACCCATCTCCGTAATTAATAGATGGTACAGGGGTGATGCTCAGGATTAAAAAATGTCCCACGCCTCGAAAAGCGGGGGATCAGAAAGTCACCCAGGAATAGAAACGGGCTGACCCGAACTGGCGCTACGGCAGTTGGCTACGTGCTCTTGAAGAGCAAAAAAAGCCGGGCAAGCCCGGCGTTTTCAATTGAGCAACCGATCAGGTCAAATCGTAGACTGGAGCAGACGGGCCGTACTTCTGGACGGCGGCAATGCCGTTGTCCCTGGCTTGATTGCTCGAATACTCCTCGCTCACACCGATCACTTGGTTGTTGGCTGCCCGGAGCACGAAGTAAGGCAGGTTGCGCTGCGAGACCTGGCGGACGTAGAACCGCTCGTACGGCGAGTGCTGCTTAGCGGACTCCACGCCATTTTGCGCGCCCGCTTTTGCGACGTACCCCTCGCTCTGCAGAATCACCTCGTTGTTAGGAGCCTTCAGGCGGAAGTAGTACTGGCGGTTGGTACCAAGGAAGATTTCGTAACGTTCGCTCATTTTTTCGCTCCTTCGCGAAAATTATCAGGGAGATGAGCTAACAAATCTGATTAAATTAATCTGTTTAACCAGATCTTAAAAAAAGAAGGGGTTAGCTCGGAGATGAGCATAACCCACAAAATCTGGTTATGTAAAGCTGTTTAATCAGATAAGCAGATTGCTGCGTACACGTACTCGATACCGCCCGATTCCGCAGCTTCCTCGCGACGCATGATGTACCCCTCTTCGACCAAGCGCTTCAGCTTTGTGCTCGCATTCTGGACGCTGATGTCGAGCTCAGTCGCGACCCAAGCCGTGGTAACCGAGCGCTTCTTGAGGACGAGCTCAAGCAGAGACAAATTCGAGGGGCTGGGCTGAGGGCCTAGAATCCAGTACTCATCACCCTCCCAGGCAATGACAGGCTGCTTTTTCGCTTCAGCAGCGTAATGACAGTTATCCCGGACGTCCGCATTTTTTAAATCAGTTACATAGAAAAATTTTTCATTTCTATAGTGCTTTATAACTGAAATGACTGCTTCACGGAGATAAGAAGAATCTGCAGATACATTACCAAAAGAAATAGCTACGACGCTAATTTTTTGGACAGTGTCCAAGTGAGAAATGAACTTCGAGAACGCAAGTTTCCCCAAGGTTGTCCCATATGGGTTAACTTCTTCGTCCGTGAAGTCAATCAATTTCAAGGTGATGGCATTCTGGTTCATTTTTGGAGTTTAATCAGAAGCTGTAGTCTTTGTCAAGTAAAAGCTAAACATAACGTGAGTGCCCGACAAACGAGACAAGTGCAATCTCGTGCTGCAGTCCTTCAATGCACCATCTTTATATCTGAGAGTTACCTCGAAATTATCTTGTCTGATCAGCATCTTAGCATCCAAGGTAGCAGCTTGCCGCCCGCTGGTCCTCAAGCCAGTTCCTCTGCCATCATCCTCCATTTGGCTCAGGCCGCCCTCGGTGAACGCCTTGATAATCAGCTTGGGTGCTGCGTCAGGGTTGGCAGCATCGAACTCATCTGCCAAGTGGGGGTATTTGCGGGCAAGGATGGGTTGCAACGTGCCACAGATGCCTAAGCCGTTATCCGAAACCACCATCATAATGTGGGGCTTGGTTCCACCGTAGCATTGAAGGCCCGCAAAGCCTGGGTTCGGCGTCTGTGAGTGCTCTTGGACATTGGAAACGAGCTCACTGATCGCATACTGAACCGCATCTACATTCAGCGCTTGATCAGACGCATTTTGTTCAAGGCTAGCTTTAATCTTTGACGCGACGTTGCTATCGAAAGGACCACCAATCTCATGAAACTCAACAAGTTTACTGCTGCCTCCAGCAATCACTTTTTTCTCTGGCCTTGGCGGGGTTACTAGAACTTCGGCGTGCAGGCGATCGAAGAACTGCGCGCGCGCCAAATAGGAGTGCATATCCGGAGAACCAAATTTAATTTCAACGGAGTTTCCAGCATGAACTTCCTGATTGGCTATAGCCAAGACCTTGGCAGCACCATCTAGAAGAATACTGTTTTCCTCTCCTATTTCGATCAGAATTTTTTTACAGTCCGGATTGTAATCTCGTCGAAATCGAGTCAATGCAGATTCGACATGATTACCATTAATCCAAATTGCAGTCGGAGAAATTCTCAATCGAACATCGCAAGCACGATACCAACGATATTCGCTATCCTGAACAAACACATCAGACGCATGCAGAGCTGAGTTTAACCCAGCTTTGTTCAAGCCCAACTCTTTAGCAATTTCTTTGGCTTTAAACCCAGGACTCTGCTTGAGTACCTTTTCGATTCCTTTCTGCATGCTTCAAGTGATCCACACTTTTAGAAGTTTATGCTGTGAGTGGGCTGAGCCTTCTCAAGGAGCGTATTGTACCATCAAGATGATGCCACAAGGAAAGCAAGCAGTATTAAAGCGCTACTCATCTGTAACTGCCCGTCAAACTGCACATTTCAATCTATGTGGAAAACAAATAAGCCAAATTATTGGCGCCTAGAGTATGACACCCCAACGTGACATCATAAATCTAGGTTCTGTATGAAAACCTTTGAAATATCGCGGCCTGATTTTTCGTAGAGTTCTTGCCTTTTAGGCGAAGGACTTTGCTATGTCCAAGCGATACGAGTTTTCCGACGCGGAATGGGAAATAGTCGCAGACCTCTTCACCACACATCGACGTACCGGACGCCCAAGAGTCGACGACCGTTTGATGCTCAACGGCGTGTTGTGGGTGCTGTGCTCCGGTGCAACATGGCGGGACATGCCTGATCGATTCGGGTCATGGTCGACGGTTTATCAACGATTTCGAGACTGGCGAAATCAAGGCACCAATGCCCAAGGCCTGATCGACCTGAACACCTGGTGCATCGACTCAACAGCTGTGAGGGCCACACGTGCGTCTTCTGGAGCAGGCAAAAAAGGGGGCTGAAGAATCGACGGACCACGCACTTGGACGAAGTCGGGGTGGGCTGACGACGAAAATTCACATGGTCAGTGACGCCCGAGGCATACCGCTTCACTTCACGCTTTCAGGCGGCCAAGCAAGCGATATTTCAAATGCCCAGTCGCTGCTGGATGGTGTCCACATACCTTCTGGTCGAGGCCGGCCACGCAAGCGCTGTCGCTGGCTCCTGGCGGACAAGGGTTATGACGCAGAGTCCTTGCGGCAGTATTGCGACCGCTACCGGATGCAACCGGTGATTCCGCTGAGAGACATGAAACGCAAACCCAAACCGGGCTTGCCGAGGTTGATTGACAAACCCAAGTATCGACAGCGGAACGCCATCGAACGGCTATTTGGATGACTAAAGGAGCACCGCCGATTGGGAACTCGTTACTGCAAGCTGGCGAAAAGCTTTGCTGCGATGGTCACACTCGCTTGCTGGCGGCGGTGCTTACGACATTACTTTTCGTACAGTGCCTAAGTCGATGGATCAGCACGGAGCGAACACTCAATCGCAGCAAACCTGGCTCAAGTCTCCCCAGCACGAAACACCACGCGAGCCATATTATCGGATTGCCCAGGGCCAGTGCGCCTGGACCACGCGATATCGTTACGCTCAACGGGTCATACGGGCTTCTTTTGTCCTGAGCGAATTCTGACACACCTGCGACGACCAAAAGCGCCAATAAGTCTTTCGCAGCCCCTTGCCGCCAGTAGAACTATTCCTGCGGTAAACCGCGGACCACAAAAAACCCGCCAAAGCGGATTTCGGTGTGGCCCCAATTGAACATAGGGCCCGTTGTGCGCAGTCGCCTTAGCCCACACGCGCGGTATCCGGCTGAATTCCTTGGCCGTCATTTCGCCCAGGTACGATAGGCTGTGCAGGATGGCATTGGGCTCAGCCCCGGCAATCTTCCTGGCAGCCACTATCATCGGGTAGGGAAACTTTGGCTCCTTCAGTCTTGAGGTTGTTGCGGTGGTAGTTGCGGCTCATGGGTGGGGGTCCTTTCTTTTGGGAAGTTACCGGGAACGGCGCTCGCTGGGCTGCACTTTAGTAGTCGCCACCCGGCGACCAGTCCGGCGCGGCCTTCTTGCGCCGACGCCAGGCCATGAACGCCACAAACGCCAAGGTCAACCAGCCGGCAGCTTTGAGAAACATCAGGTCATCCATCATTGCGTTTTGCTCTGATTCCCCGGCTCTTTGGTGGCCGGTTACCTAGCGGCGCATTGCATGGCAGAACTCAGAGGACGGTATGAACCAATATCAAGGCGCAGTTTTTTTCGTGGATATGTTGGGCGTCGGCGCACTCACGCAGAATCAGGTCGCCTTGACTGAAAATGATTTCAGCGCTTGGGGAATGAATCACTCTCCCCCTCCGTCTGCAAATCTTTTCTGTGGGCAGCTTCTGTCTTCGTTCAGGTCCTGCCTGGCCGCGATCAGCAGTTCCCATAAGGAGGTCAAAATCGCTCAGCTATCGGACTGCGCCTACATTTGGTCAGAGAATGTGGATGCAGTACTGGAGGCAGCCCGCGAATTTATGTGGAAATCAGTCAGCAGCGGATTGTTATCCAGAGGTGGGATCTCATACGGAGAGATTGTGGAGCCCACCAAGATCAATCGCACAATTGGTCAGTTCATTTTGGGAGGAGCAGTCACCCGGGCCGTAGGTCTTGAAAAAGCGGGCAAAGGATGCAGAGTTTTCGTTGATGATCTGATTCATCCGCAGTCGAGTGAGGCGGACCCTCTGTCCTCCAATCAACGTGCCTTCCGCGCACTCAAGAACCCGCTTGATGGGACAGTCGTGAAGGAGTTTTGCTGGTATGCAACAGGAGGCAGTAAGGCAGACTGGTCGAATGATCAGCACGTTGCTGCTGCGAATCTCATTAAGCTTATGACTGGGCTTCAATTTTCTCCGCGCTTCAACTGGAACGAGGCTAACCACCATGGCCGCATTCAGCTGGCTTGCAGCATTGACTCTATTTCTGCAGTAACTCCTGAGTTCATCGGCAATGGAAATTACATTATAAGCAGTGAAAATTATCTTCAGCAATTAACCACCGACCGAAATCGCGGCGCATCAGAGTATCAACTTGTCCTGAACACACGGCTGGCAGATATTGATAGATTTTTTTCAAATGGAAAACAGAAAGACCCGATGCAACGATGGCTTGAGAGGAAAGAGGCACTGCTCTCTCAAGGCCCTACCGATTGAGAGCCGATGGGTCGAAATGCATCCCGGGGCGACTCCCTTAGTACAATGGGGTTGGGGTTGGCGCTGACGTCGAATTGACCCAGTGGCCGATGGCACGCTGATCCAACACTGATCGGTGAAAATCCAGCACTGGTAATGGTTCATAAGGTGGGAGCTTGGGTCAGCAACGTTTCAGCGAGGCAGATAGCTGCAATTGAGCCCACCGCCTGGACCCGCGCAGATATGGTCGGACCACCAAAGGATGAATTTCATTTCGCAGCCACAAAGTCGGCAAAACGGATTGCACAGGTCAATTAAGGCCGCCCCCGAACAGGAGGGCGGCCCGTGCCTCATAGTATTTTCTGGTCGATTCCGGCTTGCTGCAACTGGCTGTCACTGTGGCCGCCCAAACGCAGCGGGCCAACGTTGAACAACTGGTCCTTTTGGGTGGCTTCGTCCTGGTTGCGGGTCAGTTCCTTGATGCTGCCCGTAATCTGGGTGAGCCGCGACGTGGACAGGTTGAGCCCGACATTCGCGCGATAGTCCGAACCGGCCAGAGCCGTGCTCGTTACCTTGGAACCGCCCAATTCGACGCGACCCTCGCTGGAACCGATGCGGGCACCGGTGAGCTGGGTTTCGCCGCCGACCTGCAGATTGATTCCCTGCTGAGCGTTGATCCCTGAGGCCTGTTCCACGCGGTTCTTGCTCTCGTGGCTGACGTTCAGGTTCAAGCTGGGGGTATAGGAGGTGGTGCCGCTCTTGTCGCCGAACAGCACCTCTTCAGCGGTGTTGGCCACCTTGCTGCCGGTGGTGGTGTTCTCGCTGACCGAGCCGAGTTTGTCGACGCCCGTGTCGACTGCGTTTTCCAGCTTCTCGCGATTTGACTGGAAAGCGTCCTCTGCCTTGGCTTGCAAGGTGTCCTCAAGAGGACCTGTCGCGCCGGTTATCTTGTTCACCAGCCCAGGCTGATTTTTCTCCACCTCCAGTTTGGCGTCGAAATTGACCTGGGTGCTGTTCAGATTGTCTTGACGGCTCAGGACATTCAGATTGCCATTGATGTCTGCGTTGACCTGTTGTGCATCGATGCGTGCACCCGCCAGATGGACGTCGCCGGCGCTATTAAGGGTGAGCTCATTGGCCTTGATTACGCTGTTATGCTGAGTGACGCCTTGAGTGAAGTCGGCATCGACTTTGGCAGAGGCGTTGGTTCCAAGGTCGACCTTCGGCGAGTCATGTGCGAGTGCATCGGCCATGGTGGTTTTGCCGAGTTTGATACCGCCACCTAGGTCTACGCCCCAGTTGGAGTGTGACTGTGTGGACTGCGCTGACTCTTGGTAGATGCCTCCTTGAGTGGCTGTCAGCGTTACCTCAGGCGCCTCAATCTGCGTGCCTTGAAGGTGAATCGCATTGTCGCCTTTCGCGTTGCTCTTCAGCAGAACTTGACCGTTGCTGTACAGCTTTGAGCCGTGTTGGGTCTGGTCATTTTCTGCGCCCTGGCCAATGTTGAAATTGGCGCTGAAGTTGACGTTTTTGCTACTGCTCTCTTCGCCGCTGGTTTTACCGCCACCAGCCGTGAAGCCACCACCCAGGTTGCTGGCATTGCTACTGTGAGTATCGACAGCGGCCTGCAGGTCAAGCTTGCCACCGGCATTCAGACTGATATCGCCGGTGGGGTGTTCGGCATTGCCGATCTGGGTACCTTGTAATGTCAGATTACTGATACTGGTGAGCTCGACCGGTCCTTGGCCCTGGATGCTAGCGATCCGCGCCTGAGTGTCCTGTTGATTGTTGGCCTTGTGGTCCAATTGCAGGCTGGCGCCCAGATTGAAGTCCTTTTCGTTGGCGCCCGGCTTGAGGCCCAAACTCAATGAGGCGTTCCCAGTCAAGCTGGACTCACTGCTACTCTTACGGTCGTTGGCTTGCTCCAGTGCCAGTTCACCGCCGGTCTTGATGCTTACGCCACCCAGTTTCCCGTCGAACTGGCTGCCTTCGAAGCGCCCGTCGCCTTTGAGATCAATGTTGACCCCCTGGCTGCCGGCATAGCTGCCCACTTGGGCTGTTTCGGTGCTGCTGGTTACGTTACTACTGCCGCCAGCACCGCTGCCGCGGATACTCACGTCGTTGAGGGTGTTGGTATAAACCCGCACACCGACGGTGGCGTCCACGCTCTGCTCGCTGCTGTGCTGGGTATTGCTGGTCGCGCTGGCTTGCAGGCTACGCGCACTGATCTTCAGAGCACCATCTGTTGCTTGGTACTGGGTGCCTTGATCGCTCATCTGGCCAGTTGCATTAACGTCTACCTGGCTGCCGCTGAGTTGGCTGACTACTGCTGTGTTGCTACTTTCGTTGAGTTGACGGTTCTGGTGACCGATGTCGATATCGAGACCCGCGTTGGGTTGCTCCAGACCATCGAATGAGCTGAGTTCATCGAAATTGCCCTGGGCTATGTCTTGAATGGCTTTCGCTACAGGCTTGGCGAGCCCTGTATATTCAACGTTGGCGCCGACATCCACACTCCAGTTGTTCTTCTTGTGGTCGCTGGTTTCGCTGTTGCGGGCGGCTTTGTTGTCGATTTCGGTGGCGTTGACCAGCAGTGTGCCTTGGGCCTTAACTTTTGCACCTTCAGTGCTAAGGCGGTTGTCGGCGTTGATGGTCAGGTTGCCCTTTGCCTCAATATTGCTGGTTTGTGCAGTGCTTTTGCTGCTGTCGTCCTGAGTCTTGTTGTGGGCAACTTCGATACCGTTGCCAGCACGCTCGATGCCGCCTGTGTAATAGAAACCGCCGCCAGTGGTAGCGGTGTCGCTGTGTTTCTCTTGTTTGTCGTCCGAAGCCAGCAGTTGGACATTTTTCCCGCTCAGGTTAGCTGCGCCGGCCGTAGCCATTAGGGCGCTGCTTTCAATACGCAGATCCTCGTCTGCCTTGACCGTCAGGGTGCCGCCGGTGAGGCTGGAGGCCTGTTGCTGAGTACGGGTGGTGCTCTGGTTTTGCTGCTTATCCTGGTAGTGAACGCCGGCTCGGTACTGGTCGGTATCCGCTGCGTTTTCCTTGGCGTAGGTCTCTAAGCCGCGGACTTGTGTGCTGGTGCTGTTGTGCTGGGTGTTTTCGCCAGCCACGACCTTGACAGTGCCCTTGGCGCTTGCCTTTAGATCGCCCTGCGCGGTGACCTGGGAGCCGCTAACGTTCAGGTCCTCTGCACTCTTCAGTGTGAGGTTGCTATCCGAGCGCAGTTGGCTGCTGACGGTAGTCGTGTCCTTGTGCTGCTGATGGCTTTCGTCTTTGGCGATGCCGAAGAACTTACTGTCATTGCTGTTGCTGTTGCTGTGGGAGGTGTCCTGCAAGCCATCGATGGTCAGTGAGCCCTGTTCGCTGATGACGCTGGCCTCGGTACCGCCCCGTGCCTGGCTGCCGCTGATGCGCACGCTGGCGGCGCGCACGATCAGCTTGCCGTCGGCATTGACCTTGCTGCCCTGGTTCTGGGTTTTGCCCTGGTCGCCGTCGGCGTTCTTGCCGAAAAAGCCACCGCCCACCAGGTCGCCGGAGTAGCGCTGGTTGTTCTGGCTCAGCTGGCGGCTGGCGCTGTTGATGTCCACATCCTGGGCGACAAGTGTGATGTCACCCTGGCTATGCAGTTCAGCGCCCTGCAGTTGCAGTTTCTGCTTGCTGGTCAGATCCAACTGCTTGTCGCCCTCGAGCTGGCTGACGACAGTGCGTTGCTCACTGCTGGCGCTGTCCCAGTTTTCTTTCCACAGGTGCTTGCGATGCTTGCCTTGGTCGCTCTGGGTGCGGGTTTCGGTGGCCGCGGTCAGGCTCAAGTCGCCCTTGCTGTCGGCGCTCAGGCGGTTATGTGCTTTGACGTTGCTGCCCTGGATTTCAATCTCGGCGCCGGAGTTCAGTACGGCGTCGTTTTGGGCTACTACGTTGGTGCCGTGTTGGCGGCTGTCGCTGTCGGACTCGGTACGGTCGTAGGTTTCCCAGGTGATGCCGATGGTGCTGTTGTCCCACTGCTGGCGTTTTTCCTGGAGCTTGCGGCTTTCGATAGCGCTCAGGGTCAGGTTGCGCCCGGCATCAAGCTTGACGTTGTGGCCGCTGACGTCGGTGGCGGCCAGGGTCAGGTCCTTGGCGCCGTGGAGTTCGATATCGCCCTGGCTGCGGACTCCGGCGCGCGTGGCGTCGAGGCTGTTGGCCACGGCCTCGCCGCGGATGTCCAGATCACCGGCGGAGCTCAGCTTGACTCCGTCGCGGCCGTCCACCTGGACGGCGCCGACGCGCACCCCGGCGCCTTCAGCGGTGCTGACGATATTGATCCGCCCAGCCTGCATGGCGCCGAACAGACTGGCGTCAATGCGTTGCTCCTGGGTGAGGCGGCTCGGATCAACACTCAGGACCTTGCCAGTGGGGTAGTCCAGCTGGTTACGGCCGACGCTCACATTCAACTGGTCGAGAGCCGTGAGCTCGCCCTTGCTGTCGATGCGTGGTGCGATCAGGTTGACCGAGCCTTCGGCATTGCGCAGACCGCCTCCGTGGATATCCAACTGGCCCCGGGCGTCCTGAGTGTTGAGACCCTGCAGTTTGCCGTCCTGGAGTTCCGGGCGACCGACCACCAGGCTGGCGTTGGGGGTGTTGATGAAGCTGCCGCCATTGACCGAGATGCCGTTGGGGTTGGCCAGCACGGAATCGGCGGCGCGGCCGAAGATTTCCTGGGCGCCATTGAGTTGTGAGGCGTTGCGGCTGATTACTTCGTTGAGAATCACGCTGGCTGCCTGGCCCTGGAATTGCTGGTTGGCCGCCAGTTGGCCGGCCAATTGCGACTGCCCGGCCTGCAGGGCGTTGTTCAAGACCACGCCTTGGTGCCCGACGTTGTAGTCGAGGAACTGGTTGTGGGACAGGCCACCGGTATTAGGCGCGACAATGTTGACGATGGGTACGCCGCCCTGGTTTTGCAGGATCGGGATGCCACCGGGGCCTTCGACCACGGTGATGCCGTCGGCCACGGCCAGAGGCAGATGGGACGCTAGCAGCAGGCTGGCGATGGTCCAGCGTAATGTGCCCTGGGGTGAAAGGTTGAATCTATAAGTGTTGTCAGACATGTGAATCTCGTTCTGAGTGGTTAAGCCTGGCATTGCTCTATCGGGTGCAGAACTTAATGGCGCTCAGGTTCGTCCTTGGTTTCAGGCTAATCAGTGGTGGTTTAAATTTGCAAGCTGAACCTGGCCAGCCAGACTTCCGGCTCCGTGCGAAAGCCCTGCGGGGTGGTGAGGCTGCGTTGGTAATCCAGGTCGACCTGGAGTTTTTTCCACGCCAGGTTGAGGCCCAGGCTGGCACCGTCGAGATAGCGGCTCTGGGCGCCGTGCTCGGCCTTGATCCAACCGTTGTCCAGGCCCAGGCGTGGGGTGATCTTGACCGGCAGGTCGCTGTTCAGGGGCAGGCGCAGGGTGTTGCGCCAGACCCCGCCGATGGCGCCGGAGGCACTGTTTACGCGGTAGCCGCGGACCGCCGAATCGTCGGTGCCCAACAGCTGCTCGATAGCCGGCAACGGGTCCGGGCTGTATTGCAGGGACAACTGGCTCTGCCACTGCCAGCGCTGTGCGCCCCACTGGCCATTGCGCCACTGGCTCAGACCCGCGCGGTACTTGCGAAATTGCGCCTGGGGCAGGTTGCGCTGCACCTGCTGCGAATCACGGTCGGCACCGAACCAGGTCAGGCCCTGGGCGTAATTGACATCCAGGTTCCATACCGCGCTGTTGAGCCAGAACAGGTTGAGCCCGGCCTCGGCCACGGTCAGGGTCGGGCTCTGGATCTGCAGGTGGGCTTTTTGCAGGTAGCTGTCGACGTCCTTGTAGGCCAGTTGCAGGTTGGCGCTGAGCTGGTGGCTCTGGTCGCGCCACAGCACCCGGTCGGCGCGGCCGCTGACCATGTCGGTGCGGCCACTGTTGTACAGGGTGGTGCGGGCCAGCTTGAGCGGGGCGCGGTATTCGGCGTGGCTGGCGAACAGGCTGTAGGTCCAGTAACCGTAGGGCACCGAGTAGAACAGGCTACTGCTGCGGCTGTAGCGCGGGCCGTGGTTGAGGGTATCGCTGTAGTTCAGGTTCAGCGCGTCGTTGATGTGCAACGGGCTGTCCAGATTGAGGTTGATCGACTGCCGGTCGCGGCCGGTGCCGGCGCTGCCGAGGTTATCCACTCCCAGCCCGAGGCCCCAGCGCCCGCCGCTGCTGCGCGAACGCAGGATGATCCGCGAGGCACCGGGCTGGCTGCCTGGGGCGATGTCGGCGGTCATGTCCAGGGAGCGCAGGCGGTTCAGTTGATCCAGGCCCTGCTCCAGGTCTCGCAGGTTCAGGGGCTTGCCGAGCATGCCCGGGAAAGCCCCGCCCAAGGAGACTGGCAGGCTCTGGTCGGCCAGTTCGATGGCTTCGACGTAGCCTTCTTCCACCAGGATATCCAGGCTGTGGCCGGCAGCCGGGGTGCTGGCCAGGTAGGGGCGGCTGGCGATGTAGCCGGCCTCGACATAGAGACGGGTGATGGCTGCCAGCAGTTGGTTGATCTGATTGACCCCCATGCACGGTGCCACGTACGGCTTGATGTAGTCATTGAGCCGGGTCTTGGCGAACAGACTGACGCCACCGATGCGGGTGCCGCTCAGGGGCCAGCAGCGGCTGTCGCTGGCGGTCTGTTCCGGCAGGATGGGCGTGGCCGGGGTGCTGCTGAAGCTGCCACGCTGAATCTGCCGCTGGCGCTGCTCCAGTTGCAACTGCTGCACGTCTCGTTGTTGCTGTTGTTGCAAACGTAGGGTCTCTTGGCCGGAAAGGAAGCCGTCGGCATGCGCTGGCGCAATTTGCAACAGGCCCAGTAATGACCCGAGGCATAAAGTACGGACGCCGGAGGAAAAGGGGTGTTCAGTGCGTAATGAATGGTGCACTTGGCATCCTTATGGTTAAGAGAACTCACTGTGTACAGATGATCTACGAAAGGCGGGATCGACTAGTGATTACGGCGTTAGTGCCGTTCTATGAGTGTTGAGAGTCACCGGTATAGTATCGAGTCATTGGGCTTAAATTTACGGAATGCAAACTTCTGACTTAGTGCAGTAGCAACCCATATCATTTGGGGGTGGCAAACTCACTGGACGCGTCGAGGAGTAAACGTTAAAGCGAAGGTTAAAATTAGTTAACCAATGAGTTTTGATAGAGCAAAAACTTGAGGGGAAATTTTGATTCTTACGTAGAGCCTAGATGTGTTGTAACCACTACGAATGCAATAACCCCAAGGAGTGTAACACAGCGACCTCCCTAGGTCGTTTCGGTCAATGCCATCATTGTGTGGCTGTGAATGAGCCGATTGAAGCCGTAGCAGCCTGGCCAATCCATGGCTTCTGCGATTCTTTTCACCTCACTAGTTTTCAGTACGTGACGAGTCGCAAGCAGCTCAAAGATTGGCGGAACGTTAATGTGCTAGTTGAGATGAAGGTTACGCCGCACGTAAGACGCGAGCGATTCATCAGGCCGTATTGGCAATGGCATTGAGGAGCGCCGAAGCAGGTTGCGTTAGAGGCAACAGGAGGAAGGAAGACCGTCTCGAGGTAAGGAGCTAGGCGCGGCTCCCTCCCTCTGCGACAGTCTTTAATCTTTAGCGGCAGTTTTTAATCTTCAAGATCAACTGCGCTTTACCGAAACAACCGTTACTCGACAGTCACCGATTTCGCCAGGTTACGCGGCTGGTCGACGTCGGTGCCCTTGAGCACGGCGACGTAGTACGACAGCAACTGCAGTGGAATGGTGTAGAGGATCGGTGCCAGGGCATCGATGATGTGCGGCACGGCGATCACGTGGGTGCCTTCGCCATTGCTCATGCCGGCTTGCTCGTCAGCAAAGACGATCAACTCGCCGCCGCGGGCGCGCACTTCCTGCAGGTTGGACTTGAGCTTCTCCAGCAGTTCGTTGTTCGGCGCCACGGTGACCACTGGCATGTCGCTGTCGACCAGGGCCAGCGGGCCGTGCTTGAGCTCACCGGCTGGGTAGGCTTCAGCGTGGATGTAGGAGATCTCTTTGAGCTTCAGAGCACCTTCCATCGCGACCGGGAACTGCGCGCCACGCCCCAGGAACAGGGTGTGGTGCTTGTCGGCGAACAGCTCGGCAGTTTTCTCGACGATGGCGTCCATGGCCAGGGCTTCGCCCAGGCGGGTTGGCAGGCGACGTAGTTCTTCGACCAGCTCGGCCTCGACTCCAGCGGCCAAGGTGCCACGCACCTGACCCAGGGACAGGGTCAGCAGCATCAGCGATACCAGCTGGGTGGTGAAGGCCTTGGTCGAGGCGACGCCGATTTCCGGGCCGGCCTGGGTCAGCAGGGTCAGGTCAGACTCGCGCACCAGCGAGCTGATGCCGACGTTGCAGATCGCCAGGCTACCGAGGAAGCCCAGTTCCTTGGCGTTGCGCAGGGCGGCCAGGGTGTCGGCGGTTTCACCGGACTGGGAGATCGAGACGAACAGGGTGTCGGGCTGCACCACCACCTTGCGGTAGCGGAACTCGCTGGCGACTTCGACCTGGCAAGGAATACCGGCCAGGCTTTCCAGCCAGTAACGGGCAACCATACCGGCGTGGTAGCTGGTGCCGCAGGCAACGATCTGCACGTTACGTACCTTGGCAAACAGCTCGGCAGCTTGCGGACCGAAGGCCTGGACCATGACGTGGTCCTTGCCCAGACGGCCTTCCAGGGTACGTTGCACCACGGTTGGCTGCTCGTGGATTTCCTTGAGCATGAAGTGGCGGTAAGCGCCTTTGTCAGCAGCCTCGGCACCTTCGTGGTACTGCACGGTTTCACGCTGGACCGCAGCACCGGATACATCCCAGATAGTGACCTGGTCGCGGCGGATTTCGGCGATGTCGCCCTCTTCCAGGTACATGAAACGGTCGGTGACCTGGCGCAGCGCCAACTGGTCGGAGGCCAGGAAGTTCTCGCCGTGGCCCAGGCCGATCACCAGCGGGCTGCCACTGCGGGCGGCCAGCAAGCGGTCAGGCTGCTTGGCGCTGATCACGGCCAAACCATAGGCACCATGCAGTTGCTTGACCGTGGCCTTGAGCGCATCAGCCAGGTCAGGCACGGACTTGAGGGTGTGAGCCAGCAAGTGAACGATGACCTCGGTATCGGTCTCGGAGCTGAAGACGTAACCCAGGCCCTTGAGCTTTTCACGTAGTTCTTCGTGGTTCTCGATGATGCCGTTGTGCACCACCGCCAGTTCGTGACCGGAGAAATGCGGGTGGGCGTTATGTTCGGTTGGCGCACCATGGGTGGCCCAACGGGTGTGGGCGATACCCAGGTTGCCTGCCAGCGGTTCAGCGCCAACCGCAGCTTCCAGTTCGCTGACCTTGCCGATGCGGCGGCGGCGTTCAAGATTGCCCTGTTGGGTGAAGACGGCCAAACCTGCGCTGTCATAGCCGCGGTACTCGAGGCGCTTGAGGCCCTCGATCAGAATGGTTGTGATGTTACGTTCGGCGACGGCACCAACGATTCCACACATTAGTTATGCTCCTGGGTGATAGCGGCGCAAATCACGTTGATGCCGCGGGCTTCAATTTGTTCGCGTGCCTCAGCGGGCAGGCGTTCATCAGTAATAAGGGTGTTGACGCTGCCCCAAGGCAGTTCAAGGTTGGGGATCTTGCGCCCGACCTTGTCGGACTCGACCATGACGATCACTTCGCGGGCGACTTCAGCCATCACCCGGCTCAGGCCCAGCAGTTCGTTGAACGTGGTAGTACCGCGCGCCAGGTCGATGCCATCGGCGCCAATGAACAGTTGGTCGAAGTCGTATGAGCGTAGTACCTGCTCGGCCACCTGGCCCTGGAACGACTCCGAATGCGGGTCCCAGGTGCCACCGGTCATCAACAGCACCGGTTCGTGCTCCAGCTCGCTGAGGGCGCGGGCCACATTCAAGGAGTTGGTCATGACTACCAAGCCCGGTTGGTGGCCAAGCTGCGGGATCATCGCGGCAGTAGTGCTGCCACTGTCGATGATGATCCGTGCGTGTTCGCGGATGCGACCTACGGCGGCTTTGGCGATTGCCTGCTTGTACAGGGAAACCGGCTGACCCTGGTCGGTAAAGAGTTCCTGCGGCAGGGTCACCGCACCACCATAGCGGCGCAACAGCAGGCCATTGGTTTCGAGGGCAGCCAGGTCTTTGCGAATGGTGACTTCCGACGTTTCGAAACGCTTGGCCAGGGCATCGACGCTCACCTCACCCTGCTCATTGAGCAAAGCCAGGATGTTATGGCGTCGTTGGGGAGTGTTACGTTTCGACATGACGTTGTTAAGTTTCGTTTCGAAAGATAATGACGCCAATCAAAACCTATAGCGGTCTATCCGTCAAGGTCGAGCGGAAGAAAACTTTCTGTGAATAACTTTCCCACAAGAGTGGTTTATCCACACAACGAAAAAGGCCGACTTATGCACAATCCAGTCGGCCTTTCTGTTCAGCTGTGGGTAACTTAGCTCTTCTTGATTTTCTCCGGCCGCTTCCAGCCATCGATGTTGCGCTGACGTGCCCGACCGACCGCCAACTGCGCTGCTTCAACATTCTGGGTGATGGTCGAACCCGCTGCAGTGGTGGCGCCATCCAAAATATCCACAGGCGCGACCAGAGAGTTGTTCGAGCCGATGAACACATCTGCCCCCAGTACTGTCTTGAACTTGTTGGCGCCGTCGTAGTTGCAGGTGATGGTGCCAGCGCCGATGTTGGTACGCGCGCCTACCTCGGCATCGCCCAGGTAGGTCAGGTGACCGGCCTTGGCGCCTTCCCCCAGATGGGCGTTCTTGAGCTCGACAAAGTTACCCACATGGGCGCGGGCCTCGAGCACACTGCCTGGACGCAGGCGGGCAAACGGGCCGGCATCGCTGCCTTCGCCCATGATCGCGCCTTCCAGGTGGCTGTTGGCCTTGACCACCACGCCTTTGCGCAAAGTGCTGTTCTTGATCACGCAGTTCGGGCCGATGACCACGTCGTCTTCGATCACCACGCGTCCTTCGAGAATCACGTTGATATCGATCAGCACGTCGCGACCAACGGTTACGTCACCACGCACGTCGAAGCGCGCCGGGTCTCGCAAGGTCACACCCTGGGCCATCAGGCGACGGCCTTCACGCAGTTGATAGTGACGCTCAAGCTCAGCCAGCTGACGACGATCGTTGGCGCCCTGCACTTCCATCGGGTCCAGCGGCTGTTCGGTGGCGACCACCAGGCCATCGGCCACGGCCATGGCGATGACGTCGGTGAGGTAGTACTCACCCTGGGCATTGTTGTTCGACAGGCGGCCCAGCCAGTCTGCCAGGCGTGCGCCCGGGACAGCGAGAATGCCGGTGTTGCCTTCCTGGATGGCTTTCTGTGCGTCGCTGGCATCCTTGTGCTCGACGATCGCCGCCACCTGGCCCTGGCCATCGCGAACGATGCGGCCGTAGCCGGTCGGGTCATCCAGGGTCACGGTCAGCAGGCCAAGCTGCTGTGGCGTGACCTTGGCGAGCAAACGCTTGAGGGTATCGACTTCGATCAGTGGCACGTCGCCGTAGAGGATAAGCACGGTTTCAGCGCTCAGCGCCGGCAGGGCCTGGGCTACGGCATGGCCGGTACCCAGTTGCTTGTCCTGCAGAACAAAGTTCAGGTCATCGGCGGCCAGTCGCTCACGTACCAGCTCTGCACCGTGCCCGATCACCACATGGATGCCCAGTGGCTGAAGCTCGCGAGCGCTGTGGATAACATGACCGAGCATGGAGTCGCCGGCGACCGGGTGCAGTACCTTGGGCAGCGCCGAGCGCATGCGGGTACCTTGGCCGGCGGCGAGAATAACGATATCGAGAGACATTGACTGGCTACCAATCCTGGACGGTCAGCGCTGTGACCAAAAGAAGAAATTCGGAAAAAGAAAAAGGGTAGCCGAGGCTACCCTTTAACTCAATCGCAACAGCAGTGTCCGGCGAGTGCCAGATTACTTGCCTTTGCGCATTTGCTGGACGGTACGCAGTTGGGCTGCGGCCTCGGCCAGACGTGCGGCGGCGGCGCCGTAATCGAACTCCGCACCTTTTTCGTTCAGGGCGTTCTCAGCAGCCTTGAGGGCATCCTGAGCCTGAGCTTCGTCCAGGTCAGCAGCACGTTGCACGGTATCGGCAAGCACCTTGACCATGTTCGGCTGGACCTCGAGGAAACCACCAGAGATGTAGAACACCTCTTGGGCACCACCCTGCTTGGTCAGCGTGATCGGACCTGGCTTCAGATTAGTGATCAGCGGCGCGTGGCCTGGAGCGATACCAAGATCACCCAGGTTACCGTGCGCAACCACCATCTCGACCAGACCGGAGAAGATTTCTCCTTCCGCGCTGACGATATCGCAATGGACTGTCATAGCCATCTGCTTGCCTCAACCTGATTAGCGCCCCTTGCGGGGCGCCGGGATTACAGTTTCTTGGCTTTCTCGACGGCTTCTTCGATGCTGCCGACCATGTAGAACGCTTGTTCTGGCAGGTGGTCGTAGTCACCTTTGAGGATGCCGCTGAAGCCTGCAATGGTGTCTTTCAGGGAAACGTATTTGCCTGGAGAACCGGTGAAGACTTCGGCCACGAAGAACGGCTGGGACAGGAAGCGCTGAATCTTACGAGCGCGGGATACCAGCTGCTTGTCGGTTTCGGACAGTTCGTCCATACCCAGAATAGCAATGATGTCCTTCAGCTCTTTGTAGCGCTGCAGTACGTACTGAACGCCACGCGCGGTGTCGTAGTGCTCGTTGCCGATCACGTTCGGGTCCAGCTGACGCGAAGTCGAGTCCAGTGGATCGACCGCTGGGTAGATACCCAGGGAAGCGATGTCACGGGACAGTACGACGGTGGCGTCCAAGTGGGCGAAGGTGGTCGCTGGCGACGGGTCGGTCAGGTCGTCCGCAGGTACGTATACGGCCTGGATCGAGGTGATCGAACCTTCCTTGGTCGAAGTGATACGCTCTTGCAGAACGCCCATCTCTTCAGCCAGGGTCGGCTGGTAACCTACTGCCGAAGGCATACGGCCCAGCAGTGCGGATACTTCGGTACCGGCCAGGGTGTAACGATAGATGTTGTCGACGAACAGCAGAACGTCGTTACCTTCGTCACGGAACTTCTCAGCCATGGTCAGGCCGGTCAGCGCTACGCGCAGACGGTTTCCTGGTGGCTCGTTCATCTGGCCGTATACCAGAGCAACCTTGTCCAGTACGTTGGAATCCTTCATCTCGTGGTAGAAGTCGTTACCCTCACGAGTACGCTCACCCACACCGGCGAACACGGAATAACCGCTGTGCTCGATGGCGATGTTACGGATCAGTTCCATCATGTTTACGGTTTTGCCTACACCGGCACCACCGAACAGACCAACTTTACCACCCTTGGCGAACGGGCAAACCAGGTCGATAACCTTGATGCCGGTTTCCAGCAGGTCGTTGCCGCCTGCCTGGTCAGCGAACGAAGGTGCGTCGCGGTGGATACCCCAGCGCTCTTCTTCACCGATCGGGCCAGCTTCGTCGATCGGGTTGCCCAGTACGTCCATGATCCGGCCCAGGGTCGCTTTACCGACTGGAACGGAGATGGCTGCGCCGGTGTCTGCAACGTCCAGACCGCGCTTCAAGCCTTCGGTCGAGCCCATCGCAATGGTACGAACCACGCCGTCGCCCAGCTGCTGCTGAACTTCCAGGGTGGTTTCCGCGCCTTGTACTTTCAGCGCGTTGTAAACACTCGGAACGCTGTCACGTGGGAATTCCACGTCGATGACGGCGCCGATGATTTGAACGATACGTCCGCTACTCATAGCTGGATCCTCTGAATATTTGAACCGTTAAACCGCGGCAGCGCCGCCGACGATTTCCGAGATCTCTTGGGTGATCGCAGCCTGACGCGCCTTGTTGTAGATCAGCTGCAATTCGCTGATCAAATCACCGGCGTTGTCGGTGGCGTTCTTCATCGCGATCATCCGGGCAGCTTGTTCAGCTGCGTTGTTCTCGACCACCGCCTGGTAGACCTGCGACTCCACGTAACGCACCATCAGGCCGTCCAGCAGCTCTTTGGCGTCAGGTTCGTAGAGGTAGTCCCAGTGGTGCTTGAGTTCTTGATCCGGGGTTGCAACCAACGGAATCAACTGCTCGACCGTTGGGGCTTGCGTCATGGTATTGACGAACTTGTTCGATACCACGGACAGACGGTCGATACGACCATCCAGGTAAGCGTCCAGCATGACCTTGACGCTGCCGATCAGATCATTGATCGACGGCTCTTCGCCCAGGTGGCTGATCGCGGCAACGACGTTACCGCCGAAGCTGCGGAAAAACGCCGCACCCTTGCTGCCAACCACGCAAAGATCGATCTCGATACCTTGCTCGCGGTTGACCGCCATGTCCTTGACCAGGGCCTTGAACAGGTTGGTGTTCAAGCCACCGCACAAACCACGGTCACTGCTCACGACGACATAACCGACGCGCTTTACTTCGCGTTCGATCATGAAGGGGTGGCGGTATTCCGGGTTGGCGTTGGCCAGATGACCGATAACCTGGCGGATACGCTCCGCGTAAGGACGGCTAGCAGCCATGCGCATTTGTGCCTTGCGCATTTTACTGACCGCCACTTTTTCCATGGCGCTGGTAATTTTTTGCGTGCTTTTGATGCTCGCAATCTTACTGCGAATCTCTTTTGCGCCTGCCATGTAACACCTATCAGGTTAGCAAGCGGGGGCCGCAAAGCCCCCACTGCGGCTTACCAGGTTTGGGTGGCCTTGAACTTCTCGATACCGGCTTTGATGCCAGCGTCGATTTCGTCGTTGAAGTCACCCTTCACGTTGATCTTCGCCATCAGTTCGGCGTGATCACGGTTGAAGTAAGCGATCAGCGCTTGCTCGAAGCTGCCGATCTTGGTGATTTCAACGTCGGTCAGGAACCCACGCTCAGCGGCATACAGCGACAGCGCCATGTCCGCGATGGACATTGGAGCGTATTGCTTCTGCTTCATCAGCTCGGTAACACGTTGACCGTGCTCGAGTTGCTTACGGGTGGCTTCGTCCAGGTCAGAAGCGAACTGGGCGAATGCCGCCAGTTCACGGTACTGAGCCAGAGCGGTACGGATACCACCGGAAAGCTTCTTGATGATCTTGGTCTGAGCGGCACCACCCACACGCGATACCGAAACACCGGCGTTCACTGCAGGGCGGATGCCCGAGTTGAACATGGCCGATTCCAGGAAGATCTGACCGTCGGTGATGGAAATCACGTTGGTCGGAACGAACGCGGAAACGTCGCCAGCCTGGGTTTCGATGATCGGCAGTGCGGTCAGGGAACCGGTCTTGCCAGTTACAGCACCGTTGGTGAACTTCTCGACGTACTCTTCGGAAACGCGCGATGCACGCTCCAGCAGACGGGAGTGGAGATAGAACACGTCACCTGGGTACGCTTCACGTCCTGGTGGACGGCGCAGCAGCAGGGAGATCTGACGGTAGGCAACGGCCTGCTTGGACAGGTCATCGTATACGATCAGCGCGTCTTCACCGCGGTCACGGAAGAACTCGCCCATGGTGCAACCGGCGTATGGCGCCAGGAATTGCAGTGCGGCGGATTCCGAAGCACTGGCAACCACCACGATGGTGTTGGCCAGGGCGCCGTTTTCTTCCAGCTTGCGAACGATGTTGGCAACGGTGGAACGCTTCTGGCCGACAGCAACATAAACACAGAAAATACCGGAGTCTTTCTGGTTGATGATGGCGTCGATGGCCATGGCGGTCTTACCGATCTGACGGTCACCGATGATCAGCTCACGCTGACCACGGCCGACCGGGATCATGGCGTCGACAGATTTGTAGCCAGTCTGTACAGGCTGGTCTACCGACTTACGCCAGATCACGCCCGGAGCAACTTTCTCGACCGCATCGGTCTCGGTGTTGCCCAGTGGGCCTTTGCCGTCGATTGGATTGCCCAGTGCGTCAACAACGCGACCCAGCAGTTCCTTACCAACAGGAACTTCGAGGATGCGGCCGGTGCACTTGGCGCTCATGCCTTCAGCGAGGGTGTCGTAGGCGCCCAGTACTACCGCACCAACGGAGTCTTGCTCCAGGTTGAGGGCCATACCGAACACGCCACCTGGAAACTCGATCATTTCGCCGTACATAACGTCGGCCAGACCGTGAATCCGCACGATACCGTCAGAAACGCTGACGACAGTACCCTCGTTGCGGGCTTGGGAGGTCACGTCGAGTTTCTCGATGCGACCCTTGATGATTTCACTAATTTCGGAAGGATTGAGTTGCTGCATTGCTCTGCTGCCCCTTCAAACTCAAGATTTCAATGCTTCGGCCAGTTTCGCGATTTTGCCGCGAACCGAGCCATCGATTACCAGGTCGCCGGCGCGGATCACGACACCACCGATAAGGGTGGCATCCTCCGTCGCATGCAGGCGCACTTCCCGGCTGAGCCGTGCACTGAGAACCTTGGCGAGTTTGTCTTGCTGTTCTTGGTTCAACGCAAAAGCACTGGTGACTTCCACGTCCACGGATTTCTCTTGTTCAGCCTTGTACAGGTCGAACAATGCCGAAATCTCCGGCAAAAGCAGGAGACGGCCATTTTCCGCGGCAACATGAATGAAATTCTGTGCCTGTGCATCGAACTTGTCACCGCACACGTCAATAAACGCGGCGGCCTTTTCTGCGCTCGTCAGTCGCGGGGCCTTGAGCAGGCGCTGCACTGTGTCGTCTTCCGACACTGCAGCAGCCAGGCCGAGCATGGCTGACCAATTGGCCAGTTGCTGATGGGCCTGGGCGTGCTCAAAGGCCGCCTTAGCGTAAGGTCGGGCCAACGTGGTCAGTTCTGCCATGATCGCCCTCGCTTAAATTTCAGCGGCCAGTTTATTAACCAGCTCCGCATGCGCGTTTTGATCGATTGTGGCACCAAGGATCTTTTCAGCACCGCCGACAGCCAGCAGACCCACTTGGGCACGCAGGGCGTCTTTGACACCGTTAATTTCCTGTTCGATCTCGGCTTGAGCCTGAGCCTTCACACGGTCAGCTTCGACGCGGGCCTGATCACGGGCTTCCTCGACGATCTGAGCACCGCGCTTCTTGGCTTGCTCAATGATTTCGGCTGCCTGAGCTTTCGCTTCGCGCAGTTGCTGACCCGCTTTGTCTTGGGCCAACTCCAGGTCGCGAGCTGCTCGGTTGGCAGCGTCCAGACCATCCGCGATCTTCTTCTGACGTTCTTGCAATGCCGCGATGACCGGAGGCCACACGAACTTCATGCAGAACAGCACAAAAATGAAGAACGCAACGGACTGACCAATCAGGGTTGCATTAATGTTCACGCCAACACCTCGCTCGTTCTTTGTCCATCACACCAAACCACTCGAGAATTCGAGTGATTAGCCGGCGATTTGACCAACGAAAGGATTAGCGAAGGTGAAGAACAGAGCGATACCAACACCGATCATGGTTACGGCGTCGAGCAGACCGGCAACGATGAACATTTTAACTTGCAGCATTGGCACCATCTCTGGCTGGCGAGCAGCGCCTTCCAGGAACTTGCCGCCCAGCAGGCCGAAACCAATGGCGGTACCCAGAGCACCCAGGCCGATCAGCAGAGCAACAGCGATAGCGGTAAGACCAACTACAGTTTCCATCTTTCCTCCCGACTTTTACGTCGTATTGGTTAGGTTTTTTAGTTTGAAGCGGTAAAACAAAATCGTTTGGTACAGCGGCCCTTGCGGACTTTTTCGACCCTCCCCCGTACTGGCGAGAGGGTCATCAGACACGCCAGGCGGTCTTAATGGTTATCTTCGTGAGCCATCGACAGGTAGACGATGGTAAGCATCATGAAGATGAACGCTTGCAGGGTGATGATCAGGATGTGGAACACAGCCCACGCCCACTGCAGCACCACGCCCAGGCCACTGAGCCAGAGCAGGCCGCTGCCGAACATCACGGCAATCAGGATGAATACCAGCTCGCCGGCGTACATGTTGCCGAACAGACGCAGGGCCAGCGAGATAGGCTTGGCGATCAAGGTCACGAATTCGAGCAGGAAGTTGACCGGAATCAGCAGGATCTGAACGAAGATGTTCTTGCTGCCGAACGGGTGCAGGGTCAGCTCACCGAGGAAACCGCCGATGCCCTTGACCTTGATGCTGTAGAAAATGATCAGGGCGAACACGCTGAAGGCCATGGCCAGGGTCGCGTTCGGGTCGGTGGTCGACACGGCACGGAACGGAATGTGCGGATCACCGGAGATCAGGATGGCCAGCTGCGGAATCCAGTCGACCGGGATCAGGTCGATGGCGTTCATCAGGAAGACCCAGACGAAAATGGTCAGCGCCAGTGGGGCGATCACCGGGCTGCGGCCATGGAAGCTGTCCTTGACGCTGCCGTCGACGAACTCAACCAGCACTTCTACGAAGTTCTGCAGACCGCCAGGCTGGCCGGAAGTCGCCTTCTTGGCTGCCATGCGGAACAGGAATACGAAAAGCAGACCCAGCGCGACCGACCACCCCAGGGTGTCCAGGTGGAACGCCCAGAAGCCCATTGCCTTGGCTTCTGCTGCGGAATGGGCAAAGCCCCAACCGCCGTCTGGTAGTTGACCGAAGGTCAGGTTCTGCAAGTGGTGCTGGATATAGCCCGAAGCGGTTTCTGCTGCCATGGTTGCCTCAAACGCCCTAAGGTCTCGAAAGTCTTATATTCATCAGCAGGGGCGCGAACCAGCTGACCAACTGGGTCAGCAGAAAGACACCGAAGACTGCTAACGGCGCCAATGGCTTCACTCCTGCAAACGTCAGCGCAAAAAGCACTGCCGTCAAAATCAATTTGCCTGCCTCGCCAGCGTAGAACGACTTGACGATGGCCTGCGCTGCCCTGGCTCCTGTGTAACGAAAAGCCTTCCAGGCGAAATACACATTTGGCAGCCAGGCAATCAGCCCTCCACAGAGTGCCGAATATCCACTGACCGCCCCGTGCCACTGCCACAACGCCAAAGTTGCCAACAGAAACACGACACACTGAGCCAACAGTACCGGAAAAACCGCCCAGCGATGGAAAGGCAAGCGGTTTGGCGTGCGGGTTTCCATCACAACTGCTCCTCGAAAGTCGACCAACCAGTCAGCTATGACTTGGCATAATTTGTGCCGACAAAATGCGCGCAGAGTATAGGGGCGGTTTAACCCCTATTCAACTGCCGGGTAGTGATTTCCGACTACGCGCTACAAAAGGAATTGTTTCAGCGGATGTGAGCAAGGACACCTTGCAACTCATCTAGTGAGTTGTAACGAATAACTAACTGGCCCTTGCCCTTGTTACCGTGACGGATCTGTACGGCCGAGCCCAGACGCTCTGCCAGACGCTGTTCAAGGCGTGTGATGTCCGGGTCCGGCTTGGCAGGTTCTACCGGCTCGGGCTTGCCATTGAGCCACTGGCGTACCAGTGCTTCAGTCTGGCGCACGGTCAGGCCGCGTGCGACAACGTGACGCGCCCCGTCAACCTGCTGATCATCCGGCAATCCGAGCAATGCCCGGGCGTGGCCCATCTCCAGATCGCCGTGGGACAACATGGTCTTGATCACGTCCGGCAACGAGATCAGGCGCAGCAGGTTGGCCACGGTTACCCGCGACTTGCCCACAGCATCGGCGACCTGTTGCTGGGTTAGCTGAAATTCCTGCTGCAGGCGCTGCAGGGCAATGGCCTCTTCCACCGGATTGAGGTCTTCGCGCTGGATGTTCTCGATCAGGGCCATGGCGATGGCCGCTTCATCCGGCACATCGCGGACCATCGCCGGGATGGTCTCCAGGCCAGCCTGCTGACTGGCGCGCCAGCGGCGCTCACCGGCGATGATCTCAAAGCGGTCGTCAGCGATCGGGCGGACCACGATCGGCTGCATCACGCCCTGGCTCTTGATCGAGAGGGCGAGTTCTTCCAGTGCCTGCGGGTCCATGTCCCGGCGCGGCTGGTACTTGCCGCGCTGGATCAGATCGAGCGGCAGGTGTTGCAGTTCCTTCTGGTCGACCTGGACAGCCTGCTCTTCGAGCGCGCTGACGGTCGGACCACTGAGCAGTGCATCCAACCCACGTCCGAGACCCCGTTTCTTAACGGCCATGCGGATTCCTTAAGTTGTTTGTGCAGTGCGGGTTTGACGGCGTTGGCGTCGCACCAGTTCCCCGGCCAGGGCCAGGTACGCCAGGGCGCCACGTGATTGCTTGTCGTACGCCAGGGCCGGCATGCCGAAGCTCGGGGCCTCGGCCAGGCGGATGTTGCGCGGAATCACGGTGTCGTACAGCTGATCGCCGAAGTGTTCCTTGAGCTGGGCGGAAACATCGTTGATCAGGCTCAGGCGCGGGTCGTACATGGTTCGCAGCAGGCCTTCGACCTTGAGCTGCGGGTTCAACCGCTCGCCGATTCGCTTGATGTTATCCACAAGGTCACTCAAGCCTTCCAGGGCAAAGTATTCACATTGCATTGGAATGATCACGCCATCGGCGGCAACCAGGGCGTTGAGGGTCAGCATCGACAGCGACGGCGGGCAGTCGATCAGGATGTAGTCGTAGTTCTCGCGGATCGGCGCCAGTGCGGTACGCAGGCGACTCTCCTTCATCTGCATTTCCAGCAGCACCACTTCGGCAGCGGTCAGGTCGCGGTTGGCCGGCAGCAGCTGATAGCCGCCGTGCTCGGAGAAGTGCATGGCCTGGGCCAGATCGCATTCGCCGATCAACAGGTCATAGACCGAATGTTCCAGGACGTGTTTATCCACACCGCTACCCATGGTGGCGTTGCCCTGTGGATCGAGATCGATCAGCAGCACGCGGCGCTTGGTTGCCACCAGCGATGCTGCGAGATTGATACAGGTGGTGGTTTTACCCACACCACCCTTCTGGTTCGCGATTGCGAATACCTTAGCCATTCTTGCTTGTGTTCCCAGTCATGCCGTGCGGCGCAGTATCAGCAGATGGCGTTGGCCTTGGCAACCCGGAACGGTCAAGGCCTGCTCGCTATCCACTCTGAAATCTGCCGGCAATGCTACCAGCTCATCGGCAGGATGCAGCCCTTTCATTGCCAGCCACTGCGTCTGGGCGTCACCGAGGTGGCGCGTCCAGTTGGTGAAGTTCTCCATGCTGCTGAAAGCACGGGAAACAATTCCGGTGAAAGGCAGCTCCGGTTGGAACTCCTCTACCCGCTTGTGGATAACTGTGAGGTTATCCAGCTTGAGCTCCAGCTTTACCTGGGTCAGGAAACGGGTTTTCTTGCCGTTGCTGTCGAGCACCGTGACTTGCTTCTCCGGATGCAGGATAGCCAAAGGAATACCGGGCATGCCACCGCCGCTGCCAACATCCAGCCAGCGCTCGCTGTGGATAAACGGCATGACGCTGAGACTGTCGAGCAGGTGGCGGGAAACCATCTCGTCCGGATTGCGCACAGCGGTCAGGTTGTAGGCCTTGTTCCACTTGATCAGCAAGGCCAGGTAGGCCAGCAGTTGTGCCTGCTGGGCCTCGCTCAGCTCGACACCGAGCTTGCGGGCGCCTGTGGACAACTCTTCGGCGTGTTGAGGGGTGACCTGAGAACTCAAGCGCTTTGCTCCAACTCGCGGCTTGCGCCGCGTTTTTTCAGATGAATCAGCAACAGGGAAATCGCCGCCGGGGTCACGCCGGGGATACGCGAAGCCTGACCCAGTGTCTCGGGCCGGGTCTGACCGAGCTTGCCCTGGATTTCCTTGGATAACCCGGAAATACCGCTGTAATCGATATCGTCGGGCAGGCGGGTATCTTCGCTGGCGCGCAGCCGGGCGATTTCTTCCTGTTGCCGGTCGATATAACCGGCGTATTTGGTCTTGATCTCAACCTGTTCGGCCACTTGCGGGTCGATCTCGGCGCCGCCGGTGACCGACATCAGACCGGCGTAATCGATTTCCGGACGAGTCAACAGGTTGAGCAAGTTGTATTCGTGGCTCAGCGGTGTGCCGAACTTCTCGGCAATGGCCTGGCCTTGTGCAGTGTCCGGGCGGACCCAGGTGGATTTCAGACGCTGCTCTTCCACGGCAATGCTTTCGCGCTTGGCGCTGAACGCGGCCCAGCGCTCGTCGTCGACCAGGCCCAGCTCGCGACCTTTTTCGGTCAGGCGCAGGTCGGCGTTGTCTTCACGCAGGATCAGGCGGTACTCGGCCCGCGAGGTGAACATGCGGTACGGCTCCTGGGTCCCCAGGGTAATCAGGTCGTCAACCAGCACGCCGATGTACGCCTCGTCGCGACGCGGGCACCAGCTTTCACGGCCCTGCGCACGCAGTGCCGCGTTGGTACCGGCAAGCAGGCCTTGCGCACCGGCTTCTTCGTAGCCCGTGGTGCCGTTGATCTGACCTGCGAAGAACAACCCGCCAATGACCTTGGTTTCCAGGCTGTACTTGAGGTCCCGCGGATCGAAATAGTCGTACTCGATGGCGTAGCCAGGACGCACGATGTGGGCGTTTTCCATGCCGCGGATCGAACGCACGATCTGCAACTGCACATCGAACGGCAAGGATGTGGATATCCCGTTCGGGTACAGCTCGTGGGTGTTCAGGCCTTCGGGCTCGATGAACACCTGGTGGCTTTGCTTGTCGGCAAAGCGGTGGATCTTGTCTTCGATCGACGGGCAGTAGCGCGGGCCAATGCCTTCGATTACCCCGGAGTACATCGGCGAACGGTCGAGGTTCGACGCGATGATCTCGTGGGTACGGGCGTTGGTGTGGGTAATCCAGCAACTGACCTGACGCGGATGCTGCTCCTTGGAGCCCATGAACGACATCACCGGGATCGGGGTGTCACCGGGTTGCTCGGTCATGACCGAGAAATCCACCGAGCGACCATCGATACGTGGCGGTGTGCCGGTTTTCAGGCGACCGACGCGCAGTGGCAGTTCACGCAGGCGACGTGCCAGGGCAATCGACGGCGGATCGCCGGCGCGGCCACCAGAGTAATTCTGCAAACCGATGTGGATAAGTCCGCCGAGGAAGGTTCCGGTGGTCAGTACCACGGAGTCTGCGAGAAAACGCAGACCCATTTGGGTTACCACACCGCGTACCTGGTCCTGCTCGACGATCAGGTCGTCGCACGACTGCTGGAATATCCACAGGTTGGGCTGGTTCTCAAGAATCTCGCGCACCACCGATTTGTAGATGGCGCGGTCGGCCTGGGCACGAGTTGCGCGCACTGCCGGACCTTTGCGGTTGTTCAAAACACGGAATTGGATACCGCTCTTGTCAGTGGCCAGTGCCATGGCACCGCCGAGCGCATCGATTTCCTTGACCAGGTGGCTCTTGCCGATGCCACCGATGGCCGGGTTGCAACTCATATGACCGAGGGTTTCCACGTTGTGGGTCAGCAGCAGGGTTTTCACACCCATGCGTGCAGACGCAAGCGCAGCCTCGGTACCGGCATGGCCGCCGCCGATGACGATCACTTCAAAACGGGAAGGGAAATCCACCACGCACCTCGTGCCTGTTTCGGGAATAGATAGGGATAACGCACAAGTATAGGGACTTACCCCCCTCTAAAGGAACCTTTTGCACAAAATTTAACCAGGCTGTGGATGAATGGCGAGTAATAGAAATTAAAAGAGAGAAATTTATTAAAGCTTTGTTTTTATGTTTATTCTTAGTCAAGCACCTTTCTGTGGATAAGGTGCTACAGGCCTTTATTTACCTTGTGTACAGAGATTCAAAACCCTGTGGTCTACCAGGGATGAGCGTTCTGGATAAGCGCTTTAAGCCTGTGGATTAAATGACCAGTTACCCACAGGGGGAGTTATCTCCAGCCTTGAAGGCCAGTTATCAACGGAGCTGAAGGTGGGTTTTCCACAGGGCTTATTTCAGCGAAATGTGGATAGACGCGCAGGAATTAGCGCAGCACAACAGCTATGGCTGTACTGACCAGGAGAGGGGATTGGAGAAATTGGCTGCTGCAGCCGGGCCCATTGCAGGCCCGACTGTGGATCGGGACGCTTACTTACCGATACAGAAGCTAGAGAAGATTCGACCCAGGAGATCATCGGAACTAAATGCACCGGTGATTTCACCCAGGGCTTGTTGAGCCTGACGCAGATCCTCTGCCAGCAGTTCACCGGCTCCGGCAAGGGTCAGTTGGGCACGACCGTGCTCCAGGTGCGCACTGGCCTGATTCAGGGCCTCCAGGTGGCGTCTGCGGGCGCTGAAGCTGCTTTCGGCAGTCTGTTCATAACCCATGCAGGCCTTCAGGTGCTCGCGCAGCAGCTCAAGGCCCATGTCAGTGTCCTTGGCGCTGAGGGTAATGGTGACGTGGCCATCTTCACTCTGTTCCATGGCAATGGCTTCGCCACTCAGGTCTGCCTTGTTACGAATCAGCGTGACCTTGGCCGGGTCCGGCCGCAGATCGAGGAACTCCGGCCACAGGGCAAACGGATCACTGGCTTCAGGCGCCGTGGAGTCGACCACCAGCAACACCCGATCCGCCTCGTTGATGGCCTTGAGTGCGCGTTCCACGCCGATCTTTTCCACATGATCATCGGTATCGCGCAACCCGGCAGTGTCGACGACGTGCAGCGGCATGCCGTCGATGTGGATATGTTCGCGCAGGATGTCCCGGGTGGTACCGGCGATATCGGTGACAATCGCTGCCTCACGGCCGGCCAGCACATTAAGCAGGCTCGACTTGCCGGCATTTGGCCGACCGGCAATCACCACAGTCATGCCGTCACGTAGCAAGGCGCCCTGCCCGGCTTCACGCTGCACTGTGGATAAATTGTTGCGCACTTCATCGAGCATGCTCAGCACGTGACCGTCGGCGAGAAAGTCGATTTCTTCCTCGGGGAAGTCGATCGCCGCTTCCACGTAGATACGCAGGCTGATCAGTTTCTCGGTGAGGTTATCCACACGACGGGAAAATTCGCCCTGCAGCGAGCGCAAGGCATTGCGCGCCGCCTGTGCGGAACTGGCTTCGATCAGGTCGGCGATGGCCTCGGCCTGCGCCAGGTCGAGCTTGTCGTTGAGGAACGCCCGCTCGCTGAATTCACCCGGGCGCGCCAGGCGACACCCCAGTTGTACACAGCGCTGCAGGAGCATATCGAGCACCACCGGGCCACCGTGGCCCTGCAGTTCCAGCACGTCTTCGCCGGTGAAGGAGTTCGGCCCGGGGAAGAACAGCGCAATGCCCTCATCCAGCACCAGGCCATCTTCAGCGCGGAACGGACCGTAGTGGGCGTGCCGCGGTGTCAGCGTTTTTCCACAGATGGCCAACCCGGCTTGTTTGGCCAGAGGGCCGGATAGCCGCACGATCCCCACTCCCCCACGTCCCTGGGCGGTAGCGATGGCGGCAATGGTTTCACGCACAGTGTTCATGTTCGACGGTCTCACGACAAAAACGACAGATAGCAAAACGCCCCACGAGGGGGCGTTTATCCACAGGTTAGCTGGCTAACCCGTTAAGCGGCGGCTTTCTTGGCAGCCTTTTCGATACCGCGGGTGATGTACCACTGCTGTGCGATCGACAAGCAGTTGTTCACAACCCAGTACAGCACCAGACCTGCAGGGAACCACAGGAAGAAGAAGGTGAAGATGATCGGCATCAGCTTCATCACCTTGGCCTGCATCGGATCCGGCGGAGTCGGGTTCAACTGCTGCTGGATGAACATGGTCGCGCCCATGATGATCGGCAGGATGAAGAACGGATCCTTGATCGACAGGTCAGTGATCCAGAACATCCATGGCGCCTGACGCATCTCGACGCTTTCCAGCAGAACCCAGTACAGCGAAAGGAAGACCGGCATCTGGACCAGGATCGGCAGGCAGCCACCCAACGGGTTGATCTTCTCTTTCTTGTACAGCTCCATCATGGCTTGCGACATTTTCTGCCGGTCATCGCCATGTTGTTCTTTGAGTGCTGCCAGTTTCGGCGCGACGGCACGCATGCGCGCCATCGAACGGTAGCTGGCGGCCGACAGCGGGAAGAACAGCGCCTTGATCAGCATGGTCAGAACGATGATCGACCAGCCCCAGTTACCGAGCAGGCTGTGGATATGTTGCAGCAACCAGAAAATTGGCTGGGCAATGAACCACAGGATACCGTAGTCGACGGTCAGTTCCAGACCTGGGGACAACTCCTTGAGTCGCTCCTGGATCTTGGGACCGGCATACAGCATGGTGCTGGTTTCGGCTTGGGCGCCAGCGGCGACGTTCAGTGCCGGGCCGGTGAAACCGATGATGTAGTTGCCTTGGCTGTCCTTGCGGGTCTGAACGATGTTGTTTTCAGACTTGTTTGGAATCCAGGCAGTTACAAAGTAGTGCTGCAGCCAGGCTACCCAGCCGCCGGTAACATTTTCTTTCAGATTTCCCTTGTCGATGTCTTTCATCGACACTTTTTTGTAGGGCTCCGAACTTGTCCACAGGGCCGCACCGAGATAGGTCGCAGTACCGGTTGCGGTGCTCGAGGACGGATCCGAGCTGGCATCGCGCTTGAGCTGTGCAAACAGGTTACCGGTCCAGGGCTGTGCGCTCTGGTTGTCGATCAGGTAGGTGACGGTCAGGTCGTACTCACCGCGCTTGAAGCTGAAGCGCTTGATGTAGTTGACGCCGGCATCGCTGAACTTCAGGTCGACGATCAGTTGATCCTGACCATCGGCCAGTTGATAACTTTTCTGATCAGCGGCGTACAGCGGACGGCCAGACGAACGTGCATCGGGTCCGTTGACACCGGTCAGACCGCTCTGAGCCAGGTAAGTACGCTCACCACCGTTGTCGAACAACTGGAACGGAATGTCCGGATGGTCTTGACGACGTGGGTATTTCGGCAGCATCAGCTGAGCGATGTCGCCACCGTTTGGATCGATAGCCAGGTCGAGGACATCAGTCTTGACCCGAATCAGGTCCTTGCTGACCACTACCGGGGCAAGTTCTGCTGGGCTGGATTCAGCGTTGGCGCTCGGTACATCGGCGCTGGCGCCAGTGTTACCGGCCTGCGCGGTGTCCGGCAGGGCCGGGGCAACGTTGCTGGCAGCAGTATTCTGAGTCGGCAGGGCAGCCTGGCCATAGTCCTGGTTCCAGTTAAGGACCATGACGTAGGACACGATTGCCAGGGCCGCGATCAGGATCGTGCGTTTAATATCCATGATTACTCGGCTATCGAAGAAGTACGGGAAGAGGAGGCAGGTGGAACCGGGTCAAAACCACCGGCATTCCACGGATGACAACGCCCCAGGCGACGAACGGTAAGCCACCCGCCGCGTAAAAGGCCATGTGTTTCGATGGCTTCGTACGCATAGCAGGAGCAACTGGGGTAGAAACGACAGTGACTGGCCATCAGAGGACTAATGGCATAACGGTAAAACTGGATCGGAACGAGCGCCAGTTTACGCATCTTGACTGTCTACCCCCACAGAGTCGGTGTTAACCACTGGAGCGGGCCGACTGCGTGCAAGGCGCTTCCAGAGCTTGCCAAAATGTTGGTGCAATTCTGGGTTTTCAATCTCGCCCAACCCTTTGCGCGCGACAATCACGATATCCCAACCGGCAAGCAACTGCTGGTTCAGGCGAAACGAATCGCGCATCAGGCGTTTCAGGCGATTGCGTTGAACGGAAAGCTTGACGCTCTTTTTCCCGATCACAAGCCCCAGGCGGGGATGATCAAGACCGTTCTCGCGAGCAAGGATCAGCAGGCATTTCCCTGGAACCTTGCCGGTTGGGGAGTCGAAGACCGCTTTGAAGTGCCGGGGAATAAGCAGGCGCTTTTCCCGACTGAAGTCCTGACTCACCACCAGTGCCGAAAAATCAAACTGCCAGGCGCTTACGGCCTTTGGCACGGCGACGCGACAGAACGGCACGACCGTTCTTGGTGGCCATACGGGCACGGAAACCGTGAGTGCGAGCGCGCTTGATGGTGCTTGGTTGGAAAGTACGTTTCATGGCGTGTTACCTGGTTCGTCGACTACGGGCCGGAATGGCCCCCGTTTTAAGAGACCGGCGATTCTAGAGAAAGCGGGGCCGTAGGTCAATTTCCAACCAGCTTTTCCTTATAGACGGAAAATCGGCTGCATTCTGGGTATCACTGGGGATGAACGGCCAGGCCACGAGTAACGGATCACTTAAACATAGAAAAAAAGAGAGGACTTATTTAAAGCTTTTTAGTGAATCTTATAAAGCTTATGTGGACGATTTCTGTGGATAACAGGCTACAGGCCTTTAACTACCTACTGTACAGAATAACGAAACCTTGTCGAGAAACGGTGCTGTGACTGTGCTCTAGCCTCGGAAAAGCTGTGGATCAAATAGCCTGTTATCCACAGGCAGGTTATCCACCGGTTTCGACCCCCAGTTGTGCAAAGACCTCAAGTACGGTTATCCACAGAGCTTATTCACAAGGTCAAAGCGACATTTTGGTCACTAAATTGCTGATTTATCGCCATCCTCGTCGTACCTGCATGTGGATAACTGAGCTGGCGCTGGGTACAATGGGCGCTTGTTTTTGCCTCACCGGCTTTCAACTCAGGGGATATCCGTGTCAGTGGAACTTTGGCAGCAGTGCGTGGAGCTTCTGCGCGATGAACTGCCTGCCCAGCAATTCAACACCTGGATCCGTCCGCTACAGGTCGAAGCCGAAGGCGACGAGTTGCGCGTCTATGCGCCCAACCGTTTCGTTCTCGACTGGGTCAATGAAAAGTACCTGAGCCGTCTGCTCGAACTGCTGGGTGAACACGGCAACGGTTTGGCGCCTGCCCTTTCCTTATTAATAGGCAGCAGGCGCAGTTCGGCACCGCGTGCCGCACCTAATGCACCGCTGGCTGCTGCCGTGGCCGCCTCCCAGGCACAAGCTGTACAAAGCGCAGTGGTCAGTGAGCCTGTGGCCGCACCCGTTGCAGCACCGGCAGCGGTGGCCGAAGTCGAGCAAGCGCCTTCGCGTGACAGCTTCGATTCCATGGGCGAGGCCAATGCCGTCCCGGCCCCCACAAGTAGCCGCACCGAACAACGCACTGTGCAGGTCGAGGGTGCGCTCAAACACACCAGCTACCTGAACCGCACCTTTACCTTTGAGAACTTCGTCGAAGGTAAGTCCAACCAGCTGGCGCGTGCTGCGGCCTGGCAGGTTGCCGACAACCCCAAGCATGGTTACAACCCGCTGTTCCTGTATGGCGGCGTGGGCCTGGGTAAAACCCACTTGATGCACGCGGTGGGCAACCACCTGCTCAAGAAGAACCCGAATGCCAAGGTGGTGTACCTGCACTCCGAGCGCTTCGTCGCTGACATGGTCAAGGCGCTGCAACTCAATGCCATCAACGAGTTCAAACGCTTCTACCGTTCGGTCGATGCACTGCTGATCGATGACATTCAGTTCTTTGCCCGTAAAGAACGTTCCCAGGAAGAGTTTTTCCACACCTTCAACGCCCTGCTCGAAGGCGGCCAGCAGGTCATTCTGACCAGCGACCGTTATCCGAAGGAAATCGAAGGCCTGGAAGAGCGCCTGAAGTCGCGTTTCGGCTGGGGCCTGACTGTTGCGGTAGAGCCGCCGGAACTCGAAACCCGGGTGGCGATCCTGATGAAGAAGGCCGATCAGGCCAAGGTCGACCTGCCGCACGATGCTGCTTTCTTTATCGCCCAGCGTATCCGCTCGAACGTGCGTGAACTCGAAGGCGCCCTGAAGCGGGTAATCGCTCACTCGCACTTCATGGGCCGTGACATCACCATCGAGCTGATTCGCGAATCGCTCAAGGATCTTCTGGCACTGCAGGACAAACTGGTGAGTGTGGATAACATTCAGCGCACCGTTGCCGAGTACTACAAGATCAAGATCTCCGATCTGCTATCCAAACGTCGTTCCCGTTCGGTCGCTCGCCCGCGGCAAGTTGCCATGGCCTTGTCCAAAGAGCTGACCAACCACAGCCTGCCGGAAATCGGCGACGTTTTCGGCGGCCGCGATCACACCACCGTGTTGCATGCGTGCCGCAAGATCAACGAGCTCAAGGAATCCGACGCGGATATCCGCGAGGACTACAAGAACCTGCTGCGGACTCTGACGACTTGATGAACGTCAGCGCAGCTTATTAAAGGCAAGGGACTAGACCATGCATTTCACCATTCAACGCGAAGCCCTGTTGAAACCCCTGCAACTGGTCGCAGGCGTCGTCGAGCGCCGCCAGACCTTGCCGGTACTGTCCAACGTACTGCTGGTGGTAGAGGGTCAGCAATTGTCGCTGACCGGTACCGACCTGGAAGTGGAACTGGTTGGCCGCGTCCAGTTGGAAGAGCCTGCCGAGCCAGGCGAGATCACCGTCCCTGCGCGCAAGCTCATGGACATCTGCAAAAGCCTGCCGAACGACGTGCTGATCGACATCAAGCTCGATGAGCAAAAGCTTGTGGTCAAGGCCGGTCGTAGCCGTTTCACCCTGTCGACCCTGCCGGCCAATGACTTCCCGACTGTGGAAGAAGGCCCGGGCTCGCTGACCTGCAACCTGGAGCAAAGCCGGCTGCGCCGTCTGATCGAGCGCACCAGCTTCGCCATGGCCCAACAGGATGTGCGCTACTACCTCAACGGAATGCTGCTGGAAGTATCCACCGATACGCTGCGCGCCGTTGCCACTGACGGTCACCGTCTGGCCATGTGCTCGATGCGTGCTGATATTGGCCAGGCTGATCGCCACCAGGTCATCGTGCCACGCAAAGGTATCCTTGAGCTGGCGCGACTGCTCACCGAGCCGGACGGCATGGTCAGTATCGTGCTGGGGCAGCATCACATCCGTGCCACCACGGGTGAGTTCACCTTCACTTCCAAGCTGGTCGACGGCAAGTTCCCGGACTACGAGCGTGTCCTGCCCAAGGGTGGCGACAAGCTGGTGGTCGGCGATCGTCAGGCACTGCGTGAAGCCTTCAGCCGTACGGCGATTTTGTCCAACGAGAAGTACCGCGGCATCCGCCTGCAGTTGGCCAATGCCCAGTTGAAGATCCAGGCCAACAACCCGGAGCAGGAAGAAGCAGAAGAAGAAATCAGCGTCGAGTACAACGGTAGCTCGCTGGAAATCGGCTTTAACGTCAGCTACTTGCTGGACGTACTGGGTGTCATGACCACTGAGCAGGTTCGTCTGATCCTGTCGGACTCCAACAGCAGTGCGCTGCTGCAGGAAGCCGACAACGACGATTCCGCTTATGTTGTCATGCCGATGCGTCTGTAATTTGTCCAGCAGACTCTAGATGTCCCTCAGTCGCGTTTCTGTCACCGCGGTGCGTAACCTGCACCCGGTGACCTTCTCTCCCTCCCCCCGCATAAACATTCTGTACGGCGCCAACGGCAGCGGCAAAACCAGTGTGCTGGAGGCCGTTCATCTGTTGGGCCTGGCCCGTTCGTTTCGCAGCACTCGTCTCACCCCGGTGATTCAGTACGAGCAACTGGCTTGTACCGTATTCGGCCAGGTCGAGTTAAGCGAAGGAGGTTCGAGTAACCTGGGTATTTCGCGGGATCGGCAAGGTGAGTTCACCATCCGCATCGATGGGCAGAACGCCCGTAGCGCTGCACAGCTGGCCGAGATCCTGCCGCTGCAGTTGATCAACCCCGACAGTTTTCGCTTGCTCGAAGGTGCACCGAAAATACGCCGGCAGTTCCTTGATTGGGGGGTGTTCCACGTGGAACCCCGCTTCATGGCCACATGGCAACGCCTGCAGAAGGCTTTGCGGCAGCGGAACTCATGGTTGCGGCATGGTACACTTGACGCTGTTTCGCAAGCAGCCTGGGACCGGGAACTGTGCCTGGCCAGTGCGGAAATAGATGAATACCGTCGCAACTACATCAAGGCCTTGAAGCCCGTCTTTGAGCAAACCCTGAGCGATTTGGTCGAGCTCGAAGGGCTGACCCTGAGCTATTACCGTGGCTGGGACAAGGATCGCGAACTCAGTGAAGTGCTCGCCTCCTCCCTGCAGCGTGATCAGCACATGGGCCATACCCAGGCCGGACCACAACGCGCGGACTTGCGTTTGAGACTCGGCGTCCATAACGCGGCAGACATTTTGTCTCGCGGTCAGCAGAAGCTGGTGGTCTGCGCATTGCGTATCGCCCAAGGCCATCTGGTTAGCCAGGCGCGTCGCGGCCAATGTATTTATCTGGTGGATGACCTGCCGTCGGAACTCGACGATCAGCACCGCCGCGCACTGTGTCGCTTGTTGGAAGACTTACGCTGCCAGGTGTTTATCACCTGTGTAGATCACGAATTATTGAGGGAAGGCTGGCAGACGGAAACGCCAGTTGCTTTGTTCCACGTGGAACAGGGCCGTATCACCCAGACCCACGACCATCGGGAGTGAAGGCATGAGCGAAAATCAAACGTACGACTCCTCCAGCATTAAAGTGCTGAAAGGGCTAGATGCCGTGCGCAAGCGTCCCGGTATGTACATTGGCGACACCGATGATGGTAGCGGTCTGCACCACATGGTGTTCGAGGTGCTCGATAACTCGATCGACGAAGCACTCGCCGGCCACTGTGACGACATCACCGTAACCATCCACCCGGACGAATCCATCAGTGTTCGCGACAACGGTCGCGGCATTCCAGTCGACGTGCACAAAGAGGAAGGCGTCTCCGCCGCCGAGGTCATCATGACCGTCTTGCACGCCGGCGGTAAGTTTGACGACAACTCCTACAAAGTGTCCGGCGGTCTGCACGGTGTAGGTGTGTCTGTTGTTAACGCCCTGTCCGAGGAGTTGATCCTGACCGTTCGCCGTAGCGGCAAGATCTGGGAGCAGACCTACGTCCACGGTGTGCCACAAGCCTCGATGGCAATCGTTGGTGATAGCGAAACTACTGGTACCCACATCCACTTCAAACCGTCGTCTGAGACGTTCAAGAATATCCACTTCAGCTGGGACATCCTGGCCAAGCGGATTCGCGAACTGTCCTTCCTGAACTCTGGCGTTGGTATCCTGTTGAAGGATGAGCGTTCGGGCAAGGAAGAGCACTTCAAGTACGAAGGTGGCCTGCGTGCCTTCGTTGAATACCTGAACACCAACAAGACTCCGGTCAACCAGGTGTTCCATTTCAGCGTTCAACGTGAAGATGGCGTGGGCGTGGAAATCGCCCTGCAGTGGAACGATAGCTTCAACGAGAACCTGTTGTGCTTCACCAACAACATTCCGCAGCGCGACGGTGGTACCCACCTGGTCGGTTTCCGCTCGGCGTTGACTCGTAACCTGAACAACTACATCGAGCAGGAAGGCCTGGCCAAGAAGAACAAGGTTGCGACCACCGGCGATGACGCCCGTGAAGGTCTGACCGCGATCATCTCGGTGAAGGTGCCGGATCCGAAGTTCAGCTCGCAGACCAAAGACAAGCTGGTGTCCTCGGAAGTGAAAACGGCCGTGGAACAGGAGATGGGCAAGTACTTCTCCGACTTCCTGCTGGAGAACCCGAACGAAGCCAAGGCGGTGGTCGGCAAGATGATCGACGCTGCTCGTGCCCGTGAAGCGGCACGTAAAGCACGTGAAATGACGCGTCGCAAAGGTGCGCTGGATATCGCCGGCCTGCCGGGCAAACTGGCGGACTGCCAGGAGAAGGACCCTGCCCTTTCCGAACTGTACCTGGTGGAGGGTGACTCTGCGGGTGGCTCGGCCAAGCAAGGTCGTAACCGCAAGACCCAGGCGATCCTGCCGCTCAAGGGCAAGATCCTCAACGTCGAGAAAGCACGTTTCGACAAGATGATCTCGTCCCAGGAAGTGGGCACGCTGATCACTGCGTTGGGCTGCGGTATCGGCCGCGAAGAGTACAACATCGACAAGCTGCGCTATCACAACATCATCATCATGACCGATGCTGACGTCGACGGTTCGCACATCCGTACCCTGCTGCTGACCTTCTTCTTCCGTCAGCTGCCGGAGCTGGTCGAGCGTGGCTACATCTATATCGCCCAGCCGCCGCTGTACAAGGTCAAGAAAGGCAAGCAAGAGCAGTACATCAAAGACGACGAGGCCATGGAAGAGTACATGACCCAGTCGGCTCTGGAAGATGCCAGCCTGCATCTGGACGAATCCGCACCACCTGTTTCCGGCGTCGAGCTGGAGCGTCTGGTCAACGAATTCCGTACCGTGATGAAGACCCTCAAGCGTCTGTCGCGCCTGTACCCGCAGGAGCTCACCGAGCACTTCGTCTACCTGCCGGCGGTATCGCTGGAGCAGTTGGGCGACCACGCTGCCATGCAGCAATGGCTGGGCAAGTTCGAAGAGCGTCTGCGTACCAGCGAGAAGTCCGGCCTGCTGTACAAGGCCAGCCTGCGCGAAGACAAAGAGCGCAATGTCTGGCTGCCAGAAGTAGAAATCACTTCTCACGGCCTGGCCAGCTACGTCACCTTCAACCGTGACTTCTTTGGTAGCAACGACTACCGCACCGTCACCGCCCTCGGTGCACAGCTGACTACCCTGCTGGGTGAAGGCGCCTACGTGCAACGTGGCGAGCGCAAGAAAGCCATCACCGAGTTCAAGGAAGCACTGGACTGGCTGATGACCGAAAGTACCAAGCGTCACACCATTCAGCGATACAAAGGTCTGGGTGAGATGAACCCGGATCAGCTGTGGGAAACCACCATGGACCCAACCGTGCGGCGCATGCTCAAGGTGACCATCGAAGACGCGATCGCTGCCGATCAGATCTTCAACACCCTGATGGGCGACGCCGTTGAGCCACGTCGCGAGTTCATCGAGAGCAACGCCCTGGCGGTGTCCAACCTGGACTTCTGATCAGGCGCTACTGCTACAAACAACAACCCCGGCCAAAAGCCGGGGTTTGTTGTTTCTGCGAATAGGTCAAAGACCCAGCTCGCGCAAGCGCCGGTACAGGGTGCGCTCACTTAGGCCAAGGTGGCGGGCCAGCTCACTGCGCGAACCGTTGAAACTATCCAGGGCCTGAGCCAGTTGTCCGAGATTGTCCTTGGCGCGGCGGCTCAAGGTTTGCGTCGGTTCAAGGACTGAGCCGAGCTCGGTAGGCAGATGCTCGGCACGAATCATTCCGTCGTCAGTGAACAATCGCGCACGCTCAAGGATGTTTCGCAGTTCGCGGATGTTGCCGGGATAGGTATGCAAGCTCAGCTGTTTCATCGCTTGGGCATCGACTTGCGGCGCGGCCGAACCGGCCATGCGCTGCAGTAGGCTCTGGATCAACAACGGCAGATCATCAACCCGCTCACGCAAAGCTGGCAGCCGAATCGGAAAGCCGCTGATGCGGTAGTACAGATCCTCACGAAAGGTGCCTGCGGCAGCCATTTCCTTGAGGGGTTTGTGGGTAGCCGAGACCAGCCTGAAATCCGAGTGAACAGTGCGCAGGCTGCCAACCGGGCGAAAGCTGCCGGACTCGATCAAGCGCAGCAGTTTGACCTGCATCGCCAGCGGCACTTCACCGATCTCATCGAGGAACAAGGTGCCGCCATGGGCTGCTTCGGCCAGACCGATCTTGCGCTGATGGGCACCGGTGAAGGCGCCCTTCTCGTAACCGAACAACTCGCTTTCGAACAACGACTCGGTCAGGCCGGTGCAATCGACCACCACCAGTGGGCCATTTGCTCGTGGGCTGCCCAGGTGAATAGCGCGGGCAAACAGCTCCTTGCCGGTGCCGGACTCACCCTGAAGCAACACCGGGATTTGCGCAGGCGCTGCGCGCTGCAAGCTGGCCAGTGCCTCCTGGAATGCCGGTGAGCGCCCGACCAACCCGTGTTGCTGGGGCTGCGCCGAGGCAATGGTGATACTGGTCAGGCGCTCGACAAAAGCCACCACCTGACCCTCTTCATCAAGGATAGGGCGCAATTCGACATCGACGTGTTCTGGCCCACGCGGCGTGTGGTGCACATGCAACACACGCTCAGGTACACGACTGTCCCAGGCCTTGCGCATCGGGCAGTGTTCGCCGGCCTGGTCGCATGGTACAGCGTAGTGATGGGACACCCGGTGGCACTTGGCGCCAATGGGCGGCTGGCCATCCATGCCGAACTGGCGGCGGTAGGCGCTGTTAGCGGCAAGGATGTTGTAGTCAGTGTCGAGCACGATGGTCGGCAGGGCGTCGTGTTCGAGGTAGGACACCAGTGCCTGCACGGCAGGATCAGGAGTAACAACGGAAGAGAAGGACATGGCGACACCTGGGCAAGCTCGGGCAGAGCTTAACTGAAGGTGCCAAGGACTGCCAAAAACTGCCAGGTACTGCCATGTCACTGCCAACTATGCTGACAGTTTGGCAGCGGTTAGCGATACCCAGCCCGAAAATTCGCCGTAGCCTTTGAGAAACAGCTTATCTAAAGGGTGGCACATATCTTGATGACAGCCTGTCCACTGTCAGCAAGGCTGCATAGCTGGCATTTGTGATGAACTCGGAGCGTGGTAAATGATCATCGGCGGCAACTTGTATATAGAGGCACTGTTCGACCCGGTGACCTCGACCATCAGCTATCTGGTGATGGACCGTGACAATGGCGACTGTGCCTTGATCGACAGCGTGCTGGATTACGATCCAAAGTCCGGGCGTACCAACAGCGCATCGGCGGACAAACTCATCGATCGGGTCAACGAACTGGGTGCCAAGGTTCAGTGGATTCTGGAAACGCATGTTCACGCTGACCATCTGTCTGCCGCCGCCTACCTCAAGCAAGCCTTGGGAGGGCGGATCGCGATAGGCAGCCAGATCACCCAGGTGCAGAAAGTCTTCGGTGCGCTGTTCAATGCCGATGGTGGCTTCGCCCGCGATGGTAGCCAGTTCGATGTGCTGTTCAACGATGAGCAACCCTTCACCATTGGCAATCTTCAGGCGCGCGCCTTGCACACGCCCGGGCACACCCCGGCGTGCATGACCTATGTGGTGGAGGTCGCCGGACAGAGCATTGCCTTCGTCGGTGACACCTTGTTCATGCCCGATTACGGCACTGCCCGATGCGACTTCCCCGGCGCCAGTGCGCGCACCCTGTACCGCTCGATCCAGCGCATTCTCGCCCTGCCCGCCCAGACGCGCTTGTTCATGTGCCACGACTACCTGCCAGGTGGCCGCGAACTGCGCTACATGACCACCGTGGCTGAACAGCGCGCCAGCAATATCCATATCCGCGAAGGCATCAGCGAAGACAGCTTCGTCGCCATGCGCGAAGCCCGCGACGCCACCCTGGACATGCCGGTGCTGATCCTGCCTTCGGTACAGATCAACATGCGCAGCGGCCAGTTGCCCGAACCTGAAGAAAACGGAGTGCGCTACCTGAAAATCCCGCTCAACGTGCTCTGAGCTACACCCCAGAATTATTATTAGAAGGACCCTTGCCATGCCTGCTCAACCCTCCCCTGTCGAGGTGCCGAAAGGCGACCACCATAAAGTGCTGATCGTCGGTGCCGGCGCCGCCGGTATCGCTGTCGCTTCCAGCCTGATTTGCCGTGACCCTTCGCTGGATGTCGCGATCATCGACCCGGCCGAGGTTCACTACTACCAGCCGGGCTGGACCATGGTCGGTGCCGGTATCTTCCAGGCGCCTTCGACCGCACGCACCATGGCTTCGACCATTCCCGCCGGCGTGCAGTGGATCAAGGCACGGGTCGAGACGTTTGACCCGCAGGCACAAACAGTCAGCCTCAATGACGGCCGCGTGCTCAGTTATGAACAGCTGGTGGTCTGCCCCGGGCTCAAGCTCGACTGGGACGCCATCGAAGGCCTGAGCCAGACCCTCGGGCGCAATGGCGTGACCTCCAATTACCGCTACGACCTGGCGCCGTATACCTGGCAACTGGTACAGAACCTGCGCGAAGGCCGGGCGTTGTTCACCCAGCCGCCGATGCCGATCAAGTGCGCCGGTGCACCGCAAAAGGCTTTATACCTGTCGTGTGATCACTGGCTGCGCAATGGCCGATTGGGCAACATCCAGGCGCAGTTCTTCAATGCCGGCGGTGTATTGTTCGGGGTACCCGACTATGTTCCGGCGCTGATGGAGTACATCGACAAGTACGCCGTGGACTTGCAGTACGCTCATCGCCTGGTGGCGGTCGATGGTCCGGGCAAACGAGCGACCTTCGTGCGCACCTTGCCCGATGGCAGCACCGAAACCTGCATTCAGCCCTTCGATATGCTGCATGTGGTGCCGCCACAGGTTGCACCGGAGTTCATCCACAACAGTCCGCTGGCTGACCAGGCTGGCTGGATCGATGTCGATCCGGCCACCTTGCGCCACAAACACTACGGCAACATCCACGCCTTGGGTGACGGCATCAACACTAGCAATGCCAAGACCGCAGCAGCTGCGCGCAAGCAGGCACCGGTGGTGGCCAACAATGTTCTGGTGGCGCTGGGCCGCTTGCCCAACCTCGCTCACTACGATGGCTATGGCTCCTGTCCGTTGACGGTCGAGCGCGGCAAGATTGTGCTCGCTGAGTTCACCTATGGCGGCAAACTGTCGCCGAGCTTCCCGCGTTGGCTGCTAGACGGGCGACGGCCCACACGGTTGGCCTGGCTGCTGAAGGCGCAGATCCTGCCGCCGCTGTATTGGCGCTGCATGCTCAAGGGCCGTGAGTGGCTGGCCAAGCCCCGGGTAACGGCCGAGGGCCTGCGGTGATCGAGCATCAATTTTTAGCGGCAGGTTTGGGAGCGCTCATCGGTGCGGTGCTGGCGCTGACCGGCGCCGGTGGCGGCATTCTTGCCGTGCCCTTGCTGGTGTTCGGCTTGGGTTTGTCGATGGTCGAGGCGGCGCCAGTCGGCTTGCTGGCCGTTGGTATGGCCGCGGCAGTGGGCGCCCTGTTGGGATTGCGCCAAGGCCTGGTGCGTTATCGCGCGGCGCTGTTCGTGGCGTTGATCGGCATTGCTGTTGCGCCCTTCGGGCTGATGCTTGCCCATCGCTTGCCGAACGGGCCATTGGCCCTGACCTTTGCCCTGGTGCTGGTCTATGCCTGTGCCCGCATGCTGCTCAAGGCGCACCGCGAGCTGCGTGGGCAGCCGCCATTGGGGCAGCGCATGGTCATGCCTTGCGTGCTTAACCCCTTGCAGGGGCGCTTGCGCTGGACCCTGCCTTGCGCACGTGCCCTGGCATTTACAGGCGCCCTGTCCGGTTTATTGTCGGGGCTGCTGGGTGTCGGTGGTGGTTTTGTGATCATTCCGGCGCTGAGCCGCTATACCAACCTGGACATGAAAAGCATCGTTGCCACGTCCCTTGCAGTGATTGCTCTGGTCTCCACCGGTAGCGTGGTCAGCGCTACAGTCGGCGGCGTCATGCAGTGGACAGTGGGTGCACCCTTTGCCGGTGGCGCAGTGCTCGGGTTGCTGCTGGCGCGTCAGGTCGCCGGCAAACTGGCCGGGCCGCGATTGCAGCAGTTGTTCGCCGCTGTGGGGATTTGCGCGGCAGTGTTGCTGGCGGTCAGGACCTTGGCCAGCTGATGGCCTACTCCGCCAGCAAGTCGTCCTGCTCCTGTGCGCACAGGGCCAGGAGAAAATCCCAGACGACCCGTAGCCGCACCGACTTGTGCAGCTCGCGGCGGGTACAGATCCAGTAGCTGCGCTGGATCGTCTCGCTGGGCAGCACCCGCACCAGTGCCGGATCGTGGCGGGCCATGTAATTGGGCAGCACGGCGATGCCCAGGCCGGCGCGAGCGGCTTGCTGTTGGGCGATCACGCTGGTGCTGCGAAACACCACGTTCGGCGCTCGGCAGAAGCTGTTCAAAAACAATAGCTCCTGGCTGAACAGCAGGTCGTCGACGTAACCGATCCAGCTGTGCTTGGCCAGGTCTTCGCGGTGATTGAGCGCCGGCGCCTGGGCCAGGTACTCGGGGCTGGCGTACAGCGCCAGGCGATAGTCGGTGAGTTTGCGGGTTATCAACAGGTCGGCATTGGGCCGTTCCAGGTGAATGCTGATTTCTGCCTCGCGGTTGAGGATGCTGACAAAGCGCGGCACCGCCACCAGCTCCACTTCAAGGCCCGGGTAACGCTCGAACAGGCTGCCCATGCGCGGAGTGAAGAACATGATGCCAATGCCTTCGGTCACTCCCAGGCGAATCTTGCCCAGTGGCGTTATGGCTTGGGTGATCTCTTCCTGGGCCAGCAGGGCGACGTTTTCCATCGCTTCGGCATGCTTGAGCAGGGCCTGGCCGGAGGGCGTCAGTTCGTAACCCTGGGCGTGCTGAACGAACAGGGCTGTGCCCAGGCTCTGCTCGATATTGTCGATATGCCGGGCCACGGTGCTGTGGGTGGTGTTGAGGCGCTTGGCTGCGGTCAGTAGCCGGCCGCTGCGCTGCAACTCGAGAAAAAACCGCAGATCATTCCAGTCGAACATGCTTTTCCTTGTGAATCGGTGTTCACGGACGTTGTGTTAAAACGCACAGCACTTGAGTGAAATCTAACGTTTTCATCCCGAAATTAATCAATAACATGGGCTGGGACAAGAATAATAATCAGGCGCGAGGTTGCCCATGCCATCAGCCGATCCTGTCTACGATTATGTGGTGGTGGGTGCCGGCCCTGCCGGATGCCTTCTGGCCAATCGCTTATCTGCCGACCCAGGCTGCCGGGTGCTGCTGCTCGAAGCTGGCGGGCGCGACAACTACCCCTGGATTCATATCCCGGTGGGTTACCTTTACTGCATCGGCAATCCCCGTACCGACTGGTGCTTCAAGACCCAAGCGCAACCGGGCCTCAATGGCCGCGCCCTGGGTTATCCACGGGGCAAGGTGCTCGGTGGCTGTTCTTCCATCAACGGCATGATCTACATGCGTGGCCAGACTGGTGATTACGATCGCTGGGCCGAGCAAGGCAATGCCGGTTGGGCCTGGAAGGATGTGCTGCCGCTGTTCAAGGCCAGCGAAAACCACTTCGGCGGTGCCAGCCAAGCCCATGGGGATCAAGGCGAGTGGCGGGTCGAACAACAACGCTACTCCTGGCCGATCCTCGATGCGTTCCGCGAAGCCGCAGCGCAAAGTGGCATCGCCAGCGTTGCCGACTTCAATACCGGGGACAATCAGGGCTGTGGATACTTTCAGGTCAACCAGCGTTCCGGCATTCGCTGGAATTCGGCCAAAGCCTTTTTGCGTCCGATCCTTAAACGCCCCAACCTGACCGTGCTGACCGATGTGCTGGTTGATCAGGTGCGGTTGAAAGACGGCCGTGCTGATGCAGTACGGGCCCGCTGGCAGGGCGACTGGCAGCACTTCAGTGCGCGCCGGGAGATCATCCTGTGCGCAGGTTCCGTAGGTTCCCCGGGGATATTGCAACGCTCGGGCATTGGTCCGCGCGGCTTGCTTGAGCGCCTGGGGATAACCGTTCGGCATGAGCTGCCCGGCGTCGGTGGCAACCTGCAGGATCATCTGCAATTGCGCTTGATCTATCAGGTTAGCCAGGCGCGAACCCTCAACCAGGTCGCCAATAGCCTCTGGGGCAAGCTCGGTATGGGTCTGCGTTACCTCTATGATCGCAGCGGGCCGTTGGCCATGGCGCCAAGCCAGTTGGGTGCTTTCGTTCGCTCCGGCCCCGAACAGGCGTCGGCCAACTTGCAGTACCACGTGCAGCCGCTGTCGCTGGAACGTTTTGGTGAGCCGCTGCACCGCTTCCCGGCCTTTACCGCCTCGGTGTGCAACCTGCGCCCTGCCAGTCGCGGGCGTATCGATATCTGCTCGGCCAACCCGGACGATGCACCGCTGATCGATCCCAACTACCTGAGCGACCCCGAAGACCTGCGCGTCGCCGCCCAGGCCATTCGCCTGACCCGCAAGATCGTTCAGGCCCCTGCCCTGGCTGCCTTCAACCCGCGTGAATATCTGCCAGGCCCGGACTTGCACAGCGAAGAGCAACTGCATGAAGCCGCCGGACAGATCGGCACGACGATCTTCCACCCGGTGGGCACCTGCCGGATGGGCAGTGGCGCGCTGGATGTGGTCGACGACCAGCTACGTGTGCACGGTGTGCCGGGGCTGCGCATTGCCGATGCCTCGATCATGCCGTACATCGTTTCAGGCAATACCTGCTCACCTACCTTGATGATTGCCGAGAAGGCGGCGCAACTGATTCGCCAGGGGACGTTATCCACAGCCAGCATCGACGAAAAAAGCACAGTACCGACGCCCTGACCGGGGTGCGTAGCAACAACGACGCCGGACGCAGTCTGCCGGTGACGACAGTGGAACAACAAAAATAATCACTGGGGCCTGCAGGCCGAGGACAGCAACGATGTCGGATTACATTCAAGAGCAGGGCGCTGCAACGGCGAGCAACAGTCGCCGGGAAGAACGCAAGATCATTTTTGCGTCATCCCTCGGGACGGTGTTCGAGTGGTATGACTTTTTTCTCTACGGGGCGTTGGCCGCGGTCATCAGCAAGCAGTTTTTTGCCGGGGTGAACGATACCACCGCCTTTATTTTCGCCTTGATGGCCTTCGCCGCCGGTTTCCTGGTACGGCCTTTCGGTGCGCTGGTGTTCGGCCGCCTGGGCGACATGATCGGGCGCAAGTACACCTTCCTGGTGACCATCGTGCTGATGGGCCTGTCGACCTTTGCCGTCGGCCTGTTGCCAACCTACGCCAGCATCGGCATCGCGGCACCGATCATTCTGGTGATCTTGCGTATGCTTCAGGGCCTGGCGTTAGGGGGTGAGTACGGTGGTGCGGCGACCTATGTTGCCGAACATGCCCCACCCGGCAAACGCGGCTTCCACACCGGTTTCATTCAGTCCACAGCGACCCTTGGCCTGCTGCTGTCATTGCTGGTGGTGCTGGGCAGCCGTTATATCAGCGGCGACCAGTTCGAAGTCTGGGGCTGGCGCCTGCCATTTTTGCTGTCGATCGTCCTGCTGGGGATTTCCACCTGGATCCGCATGAGCATGCATGAGTCGCCTGCTTTTGTGAAAATGAAGGCCCAGGGCAAGATCAGCAAGTCACCCATTCGTGAGTCCTTCACCTCCTGGCCAAACCTGAAGGTGGTGCTGACCGCATTGTTCAGCATTAACGCGGGCCAGGCGGTCACCTTCTACACGGCACAGTTCTATGTGCTGTTTTTCATGACCCAGATGCTCAAGATGGACCCGGCCCAGGCCAATACCCTGCTGATCATCAGTGTGGTGATCGGTGCGCCGTTCTTCGTGTTCTTTGGCTGGCTGTCCGACCGTATTGGACGCAAACCGATCCTGATGCTCGGCTTGTTGCTGGCAACGGTGCTCTACTTCCCGCTGTTCAAAGCACTGAGCCATTACGCCAATCCACAGATCGACGCCGCCAGCCGTCAGGCACCTATCGTGGTCATGGCAGACCCGCAAGCATGCACCTTTCAGTTCGACCCGGTGGGTAAGGCGCGGTTTGACAGCCCCTGCGACAAGGTCAAGACCTTCCTGGTCAAACAGGGCCTGCCTTATAGCTCGGCTGAGGCGGTTGCGGGTACCGAGGTGGTGGTGAGCATCGGTGAGCAGAAGATCAGCGGCTTCGACGAAGTGGCCATGCGTGCAGCCATCGAAAAGGCCGGTTATCCAGCCAAGGCAGACCCTGCCAGCGTCAACCAGCCGATGGTGGTGTTGTTGATCGTGGCGATGATCCTGATCGCGACCATGACCTACGGGCCGCTGGCAGCGGTGATGGTCGAGCTGTTCCCGACCCGCATCCGCTACACCTCCATGTCCCTGCCCTACCACATCGGCAACGGCTGGTTCGGTGGCTTCCTGCCGACTGTGTCATTCGCTCTGGTGGTTTACACCGGCGATATCTTCTATGGGCTCTGGTACCCGGTCCTGATCACCGGTATCAGCCTGGTGGTGGGGTTGTTCTGCCTGAAAGAAACCCGGGACGTGGATATCGATAAGGTTTAAGACACGACGGGTACAAAAAAACCGGCGCAAGCGCCGGTTTTTTTATGCCGCGGGAAAACTTATGCACGATTTTCAGAAATCAGTCATACAGAGAAATAAGTAGCTAAATTAATAACTTAGCGAATTTTTATCTGAAAAATCCAAATACTGTGCACAAGTTATCCACAGATCGCTCAGGCCACCCCCTGCGCTTGATTTGGCGCAGCTGCTGGCAGCGAGCCAAGGTCGCGCTGGGCTTGTTCGTTCCACGCCGCAGCGCGGTCGTTGAGCTCGGCAATGGCCCGTGGGCCGCTACCCTCTGCGTGCATCGGAGCGCCAATCACCACCTCGATGGTGCCCGCACGTTTGCTCCAGCCCTGCTTGGGCCAGAACTTGCCAGCGTTGTGGGCGATCGGCAGCACAGGCAGGTTGGCGTTGACCGCAAGTGCCGCACCGCTGCGTGAGAACTTGCCGATCTGGCCAAACGGCACGCGGGTGCCTTCAGGGAAGATCAGGACCCAGACGTTCTCCTTGAGCAGCTTGTCGCCCTTGCTGGCGACTTGCTTCAAGGCGGCCTTGGGGTTGTCGCGGTCAATGGCGATTGGCCGCAGCATGGCCATGGCCCAGCCGAAGAACGGCACGTACAGCAGTTCGCGCTTTAGCACTTGGCTCAAAGGCGAGAAATAGGCGGAAAGAAAAAAGGTTTCCCAGGTGCTCTGGTGGTTGGAGAGGATCACACAGGGTTGCTTGGGGATGTTTTCTGCCCCGGTGACCTTGACCTTGATGTTGAGAAACACCCGTACCAGCACCAGCGCAAAACGGCACCAGTAAACGTTGATGAAGCGGTAGCGGGCGCTGAATGGTAGAAACGGCGCGATAAAAAAGCTCAGGGTGCACCACAGCAAGGAGCTGGTACCCAGCAGCAGGTAAAAAAGAAAAATTCTGATCGCCTGCAAGATCGACATAGCGGCATGTACCGTTGCGGGCTTGCCCGCCTAGTAAAAGTGCGCCTGTTGTGCAGACGCGCTATTTGTGGATAAGTTCTCTGGCGATGGCTGCCAGATCATCAAAAATCAGCGTATTTTCAGGAATTCCCTTGCTCAGGGTCTTCTCGCCTTTTCCGGTTTTTACCAGAATCGGTTGAGCATCGACGGCCAAAGCGGCTTCCAGGTCACCCTTACTGTCACCGACAAACCACACGCCGGCCAGGTCAGACTGGTAATGAGCGGCAATAGTTCGCAGCATTCCTGGTTTGGGCTTGCGGCAATCGCAGCCTTCATCCGGTCCATGTGGGCAATAGACGATCAAGCCAACCTCACCACCCTGTTCAGCCACCAACATGCGCAAACGCGCATGCATGGCCTCGAGGGTAGCCAGGTCGTAGTAGCCACGGGCAATGCCGGACTGGTTGGTGGCAACGGCCACCGTCCAGCCAGCTTTGCTCAACTGCGCAATCGCATCGATCGAACCGGGGATTGGAATCCACTCGTCCAGCGACTTGATGTAGGCGTCGGAGTCCTGGTTGATCACCCCGTCCCGATCGAGAATCAGCAGCTTCAAGACTTACCCCAGCAACGAAATGTCGGCAACGCCCAGGAACAGACCGCGCAGGCGGCTGAGCAAGGCATAGCGGTTGGCGCGTACATTGGCATCGTCGGCGTTGACCATCACCGCCTCGAAGAAGGCATCGACCGGTTCGCGCAGGGCAGCCAGGCGTGCCAGCGATTCGCTGTACTGGCGAGCGGCGGCCATTGGCTGCACAGCTTGGTCGGCCTGCTGGATCGCCGAGTACAGGGAGAACTCGTTGGCGTTGTCGAAATACTTCGGCTCAACCGTATTGGCGACAGCGCCCTCGGCCTTGCTCAGCAGGTTCGACACGCGCTTGTTCACCGCGGCCAGGGCGGCAGCTTCAGGCAACTGACGGAAGGCCTGTACGGCCTGCACGCGCTGGTCGAAGTCCAGCGCCGAACCCGGCTTGAGGGCCCGCACTGACAGGTAGGTGGCAACATCGATGCCTTCGTCTTCGTAGCGGGCACGCAGGCGATCGAAGACAAACTCCAGGACTTGCTCGGAGAGGCCTGCGGCCTTGATCTTGGCACCGAACTGGCTGACGGCGAAGTTCACCGCGTCGTTCAGGTCCAGGTCCAGCTGCTTCTCGATCAGGATGCGCAGTACGCCCAGTGCTGCACGGCGCAGGGCATAGGGGTCCTTGCTGCCGGTCGGGAGCATGCCGATACCGAAGATACCGACCAGGGTGTCGAGCTTGTCGGCAATCGCCACCGCCGCACCGGTCAGGGTCGACGGCAGTTCAGCGCCAGCACCGCGCGGCATGTACTGCTCGTTCAGGGCCAGGGCGACGTCTTCAGGCTCGCCGTCGTTGAGGGCGTAGTAATAGCCGGCAACACCCTGCATCTCAGGGAATTCACCGACCATCTCGGTGGCCAGGTCGCACTTCGACAGCAGGCCGGCACGTGCCGCACGCTGGGCGTCGCCGCCAATGCGTTGGGCGATGAAGGCCGCCAGCTTGGCAACCCGCTCGGCCTTGTCGAAAACGCTGCCCAGTTGGGCCTGGAACACCACGTTCTTCAAGCGCTCGTTGAAGCTTTCCAGCGCCTGCTTCTTGTCTTGCTTGAAGAAGAACTCGGCGTCGGTCAGGCGCGGGCGCACGACCTTCTCGTTGCCTTCGACGATCTGCTTCGGATCGCGGCTCTCGACGTTCGCTACAGTGATGAAGCGCGGCAGCAGCTTGCCGTCGGCGTCCAGCAGGCAGAAGTACTTCTGGTTGTCCTGCATGGTGGTGATCAACGCTTCTTGCGGCACTTCGAGGAAGCGTTCCTCGAACGAGCACACCAGCGGCACCGGCCATTCGACCAGGGCAGTTACTTCGTCGAGCAGCGCCGGTGGCACGATGGCGCTGCCTTCCTGCTGCAGGGCAAGTTCGGCGGTACGCTTGCTGATCAGCTCGCGGCGCTCGGCAAAATCTGCCAGGACGTAGGCCTTGCGCAGGTCTTCCTGGTAGTTGGCCGGGGCGCTGATACGCACGTTTTCCGGGTGGTGGAAGCGGTGGCCACGGGATTCGCGACCGGCTTTCTGCGCCAGCAGGGTGCAGTCGACCACCTCGTCACCGAGCAGCATGACCAGCCACTGGGTCGGGCGCACGAACTCTTCCTTGCGCGCCCCCCAGCGCATGCGCTTGGGGATCGGCAGGTCGTTGAGCGAGTCTTCGACGATGGTGGGTAGCAGGCTGGCGGTGGCCTTGCCCGGGATGTGCTGGGAGAAGCGCAGCTTGGCGCCGCTCTGATCGATATCCGACAGCTCTACACCGCACTTCTTGGCAAAGCCCAGGGCGGCCTGGGTTGGCTGGCCTTGCGCGTCGAAGGCGGCCTGGCGTGGCGGGCCGTCGAGGTTGACGCTGCGGTCAGGCTGCTGGGTGTCGAGGTTGCGAATCAGCACGGCCAGGCGGCGCGGTGCGGCGAACACCTGCTTGTCGGTGTAGTTCAGGCCAGCGGCCTGCAGGCCTTTCTCGATACCGGCGAGGAAGGCATCACCCAGGCTGTTCAGGGCCTTGGGTGGCAGTTCTTCGGTGCCCAGTTCAACCAGGAAATCTTGAGCACTCATTGTGCAGCCTCCAGCTTAGCCAACACTTCATCACGCAATTCAGGGGATGCCATCGGGAAGCCCAGCTTGGCGCGGGCTTGCAGGTAGCTCTGGGCCACGGCCCGGGCCAGGGTCCGTACGCGCAGGATGTAGCGCTGACGCTCGGTTACCGAAATGGCGCGGCGGGCATCGAGCAGGTTGAAGGTGTGCGAGGCCTTGAGGACCATTTCATAGGTCGGCAGCGGCAGTTCCAGCTCGATCAGGCGGTTGGCTTCGCTTTCGTAGAAGTCGAACAGTTCGAACAGCTTCTCGACGTTGGCGTGCTCGAAGTTGTAGGTCGACTGCTCCACTTCGTTCTGGTGGAACACGTCGCCATAGGTCACCTTGCCGAACGGGCCGTCGGTCCAGATCAGGTCGTAGACCGAATCCACACCTTGCAGGTACATGGCCAGGCGTTCCAGTCCGTAGGTGATTTCACCGGTGACCGGCAAGCACTCGATGCCGCCCACTTGCTGGAAGTAGGTGAACTGAGTGACTTCCATGCCGTTGAGCCAGATTTCCCAACCCAGACCCCAGGCGCCGAGGGTCGGCGATTCCCAGTTGTCTTCGACGAAACGGATATCGTGCACCAGCGGGTCGAGGCCGATGGCTTTGAGCGAGCCCAGGTACAGTTCCTGGAAGTTCGCCGGGTTCGGCTTGAGGACGACCTGGAACTGGTAGTAGTGCTGCAGGCGGTTCGGGTTTTCGCCATAACGGCCATCCGCCGGACGACGGCTAGGCTGCACATAGGCGGCGTTCCAGGTTTCCGGGCCGATGGCGCGCAGGAACGTGGCAGTATGGAAAGTGCCGGCGCCTACTTCCATATCGTAGGGCTGAAGCACCACACAACCTTGCTCGGCCCAGTAGTTCTGCAGGGCGAGGATCAAGTCTTGGAAGGTACGCACGGCTGGCGTAGGCTGGCTCACGAAATTCACCTGTTTCTAGGGCTGCGAATATAAAGAGCGGGAGTATAACCCGATTCGCGCAGGCCTCTACCCTTGGAGCCTTATGCCACGTTGCTTTTGGTGTACCGACGATCCGCTTTACCAGGCCTATCACGACGAGGAGTGGGGCACGCCGCAGCGCGACCCCGGGCAGTTGTTTGAAATGCTCCTGCTCGAAGGCTTCCAGGCCGGGCTTTCGTGGATCACCGTGTTGAAGAAGCGTGAACGCTACCGCCAGGTGTTGTTCGGCTTCGATCCGCAGCGCCTGGCGCAGATGAGCGACGAAGAAATCGAAGAGCGCATGCTTGATCCGGGTATCATCCGCAACCGCCTCAAGCTCAATGCTGCGCGGCGCAATGCCCGGGCCTGGCTAGCGCTGGAAAACCCGGCGCAATGGCTCTGGTCGTTTGTTGGAGGCACCGCCAAGGTCAATCACTTCAGCCAGCGCAGTGAAGTCCCGGCCGTGACCGCTGAAGCCGAGGCCATGAGCAAAGCGTTGCGCAAAGCCGGCTTCACCTTTGTCGGCCCGACCATCTGCTATGCCTTCATGCAGGCGACCGGCATGGTCATGGACCACACCACCGACTGTGATCGCTACGCTGCGCTTGCGCCGGGGGTTACAATGGCCGGCTTGCAGAAAGAGGAACCAGCTTGTGGATAAGTTCAAGGGCGCCCTGATGGTCGGGGCGTTGCGATTGTTTGCCAAGCTCCCCTGGGGCGCCGTACAGCGGGTCGGCGCAGCGATTGGCTGGATCATGTGGAAGGTGCCGAACAGTTCACGCAACGTCGTGCGCATCAACCTGGCCAAATGCTTCCCGGAAATGGACCCGGTTGCCCGCGAGCAACTGGTGGGCCGGACCCTGATGGACATCGGCAAGTCCTTTACCGAAAGCGCCTGTGCCTGGATCTGGCCAGCCCAGCGTTCGCTCGACCTGGTGCGCGAGGTCGAAGGCCTGGAAGTGCTTGAGGCGGCCCTGGCTTCGGGCAAGGGCGTGGTTGGTATCACCAGCCACCTGGGCAACTGGGAAGTGCTCAACCACTTCTACTGCAGCCAATGCAAACCGATCATTTTCTACCGCCCGCCCAAGCTCAAGGCGGTCGATGATCTGTTGCGCGAGCAGCGTGTGCAACTGGGTAACCGCGTGGCGGCATCGACCAAGGAAGGCATCCTCAGCATCATCAAGGAAGTGCGCAAAGGTGGCCAGGTGGGTATTCCGGCTGACCCAGAGCCAGCCGAGTCGGCGGGGATCTTCGTGCCGTTCTTCGCCACCCGGGCGCTGACCAGCAAGTTCGTGCCGAACATGCTCGCAGGCGGCAAGGCGGTCGGGGTATTCCTGCATGCCCTGCGCCTGCCGGATGGTTCGGGCTTCAAGGTCATCCTGGAAGCGGCGCCCGAGGCCATGTACAGCGAAGATACCGAAACCTCTGCTGCGGCCATGAGCCAGGTGGTCGAGCGCTATGTACGGGCTTATCCGAGCCAGTACATGTGGAGCATGAAGCGCTTCAAGAAGCGCCCGGCTGGCGAAGCGCGCTGGTATTGAGGGCCCTTGCACCGTCGTAAATCCTGAGTCCCGGTTGCATCTGACAAACCCAGGACTCAGGTTCTGCGGCCGCTGCGCGCCCGATCGCAGGCAAGCCAACTCCTACAGACTCTTATCCAGCTTCTTCAGAAACACCGTCATCTCTTTCTCGGCCTGCTTGTCGCCATGGGCCTTCGCCGCTTCCAGCCCCTGCTCCCAGGCCTGGCGCGCACCTGCCAGGTCACCCTCAAGCTGATGCGCCTTGCCCAGCAGCTTCCACGCCGCCGAATACTTGGGGTCAAACTCGACGCAGCGCTGCAGGTGGATGGCCGCCTCGGCGCCGTTGCCTTCATCAAGCCAGGCCTTGCCCAGACCAAAGCGCAACAGGGCGTTATCCACACCCTTGGCCAACATTTTTTCCAGTGATTCGCGCATTCCAGGTCCCTCTTAGAAGAAGCTCAACCCTACATGGAACAGCTTCTCGACGTCACGGATGTACTTCTTATCCACAACGAAGAGGATCACGTGGTCGCCAGCTTCGATCACCGTGTCGTCATGGGCGATCAGCACTTCTTCGTCGCGGATGATCGCGCCGATGGTGGTGCCTGGTGGCAGGGCGATGTCTTCGATGGCCTTGCCGATCACCTTGCTCGACTTCGAGTCACCGTGGGCAATGGCTTCGATGGCCTCGGCCGCCCCGCGGCGCAGCGAGTGCACGCTGACGATATCGCCGCGGCGCACGTGGGCCAGCAGGGTGCCGATGGTGGCCAGCTGCGGGCTGATGGCGATATCGATTTCGCCACCCTGGACCAGATCGACATAGGCCGGGTTGTTGATGATGGTCATCACCTTGCGCGCACCCAGGCGCTTGGCCAGCAGCGAGGACATGATGTTGGCTTCATCATCGTTGGTCAGGGCCAGGAAGATGTCGGCTTCGGCGATGTTCTCTTCGAGCATCAGGTCGCGGTCCGAGGCACTGCCCTGCAGCACCACGGTGCTTTCCAGGGTGTCGGACAGGTGGCGGCAACGTGCTGGGTTCATCTCGATGATCTTCACCTGGTAACGGCTTTCGATCGCTTCGGCCAGGCGCTCGCCGATCTGCCCGCCGCCGGCGATGACCACGCGCTTGTTGGTTTCATCGATGCGACGCAGCTCGCCCATCACCGCACGGATGTGCGCCTTGGCGGCGATGAAGAACACTTCGTCGTCGGCCTCGATGACCGTGTCGCCTTGCGGCAGGATCGGCCGGTCACGGCGGAAGATCGCAGCTACACGGGTGTCGACATTGGGCATGTGCGCGCGGATCTGGCGCAGTTGCTGGCCGACCAGCGGCCCGCCGTAGTAGGCCTTGACCGCCACCAACTGGGCCTTGCCTTCGGCGAAGTCGATCACCTGCAGGGCGCCGGGGTGTTCGATCAAACGCTTGATGTAGTGAGTCACCACCTGCTCGGGGCTGATCAGTACGTCAACCGGTATGGCCTCGTTATCGAACAGCCCGGCGCGGGTCAGGTAGGCCGATTCGCGTACCCGGGCGATCTTGGTCGGCGTGTGAAACAGGGTGTAGGCGACCTGGCAGGCGACCATGTTGGTTTCGTCGCTGTTGGTCACCGCCACCAGCATGTCGGCATCGTCGGCGCCAGCCTGGCGCAGCACGGTCGGGAACGAGGCGCGGCCTTGTACGGTGCGGATGTCCAAGCGATCACCGAGGTCGCGCAGGCGGTCGCCATCGGTGTCGACCACGGTAATGTCGTTGGCTTCGCTGGCCAGGTGTTCGGCCAGCGTACCGCCGACCTGCCCTGCGCCGAGGATGATGATCTTCATCCGCTGTTCCCTTCTCTTGTTATCCGCGCGCGGCGGCGATTTTGATCAGCTTGGCATAGTAGAAGCCGTCGTGTCCGCCTTCCTGGGCCAGCAACTGGCGGCCATGGGGCTGGCGGATACCGGCCTGGGTCGCCAGGTCGAGCTCGCGGGCACCGGGGGTACGGGCGAGGAAGGCCTCGATGACTTCGGTGTTTTCCGTCGGCAAGGTCGAACAGGTGGCGTAGAGCAGGATGCCGCCCACTTCCAGGGTTGGCCACAGGGCGTCGAGCAACTCGCCTTGCAGGCTGGCCAGGGCTGCGATGTCGTCGGCCTGGCGGGTCAGCTTGATGTCCGGATGGCGGCGGATCACACCCGTGGCCGAGCATGGCGCGTCGAGCAGGATGCGCTGGAAGCCTTTGCCGTCCCACCAACTGGCGGTGTCGCGGGCGTCGCAGGCAATCAACTGGGCGTCGAGGCCAAGGCGGTCGAGATTTTCGCGCACACGGGTCAGGCGTTTGGCTTCCAGGTCTATGGCGACCACAGCGTCGAGCCCGGCCTGGGCCTCCAGCAGGTGGCAGGTTTTGCCGCCCGGGGCGCAGCAGGCGTCGAGCACGCGTTGGCCGGGAGCCAGGTCGAGCAGGTCGGCAGCCAGTTGCGCCGCTTCGTCCTGGACGCTGATCCAGCCCTGGTCGAAACCGGGCAGGCCGCGTACATCGCAGGCCTCGGCGAGCAGGATGCCGTCGCCGCTGAACTGGCATGGCGCCGCCTCGAGGCCAGCTTCACGCAGCAGTTCGAGGTAGGCGTCACGGCTGTGATGGCGACGGTTGACCCGCAGGATCATCGGCGGGTGGGCATTGTTGGCCGCGCAGATGGCTTCCCATTGCTCGGGCCAGAAGGCCTTGAGCGACTTTTGCAGCCAGCGCGGGTGCGCAGTGCGCACGACCGGGTCACGCTCAAGCTCGGCGAGGATCTCGCTGCTTTCGCGTTGCGCACGGCGCAGCACGGCGTTGAGCAGGCCCTTGGCCCAGGGCTTTTTCAACTTGTCGGCACAGCCAACGGTTTCGCCGATGGCGGCGTGTGCGGGGATGCGCGTGTAGAGCAACTGGTACAGGCCGACCAACAGCAGTGCCTCGACGTCGGCATCGGCAGCCTTGAACGGTTTCTGCAGCAGGCGCTCGGCCAGGGCCGACAGCCGTGGCTGCCAGCGCGCGGTACCGAAGGCCAGGTCCTGGGTCAGGCCACGGTCACGCACTTCGACCTTGTCCAACTGGCCTGGCAGGGAACTGTTCAGCGAGGCTTTGCCATTGAGTACTGCCGCCAGGGCGCGGGCGGCTGCAAGACGTGGGTTCATTGGCCAAGCACCGTGCCGATGGCGAACTTCTCACGGCGGCTGTTGAACAAGTCGCTGAAGTTCAGTGCCTTGCCACCCGGCAGTTGCAGGCGAGTCAGGCACAGGGCCTGATCACCGCAAGCGACGATCAGGCCGTCTTTGCTGGCACCGAGGATCTCACCCGGAGTACCCGAGCCTGTGGATAAGCTTGCGGCGAGTACCTTCAGCGCTTCACCGTTGAGCGTGCTGTGGCAGATCGGCCATGGGTTGAAGGCGCGAATCAGGCGTTCCAGCTCAAGTGCCGGGCGAGTCCAGTCCAGGCGTGCTTCGTCTTTGTTCAGTTTGTGTGCATAAGTGGCCAGGCTGTCGTCTTGAACTTCACCTTGCAGGGTGCCCGCGGCGAGGCCAGCAACAGCCTCAAGCACAGCAGGCGGGCCCATCTGGGCCAGGCGATCGTGCAAGGTGCCACCCGTATCGCTGGCGCTGATTGGGGTGCTGACCTTGAGCAGCATGGGGCCGGTGTCCAGGCCCGCTTCCATGCGCATTACCGTCACCCCGCTTTCGCTGTCACCGGCCTCGACCGCGCGCTGGATCGGCGCGGCGCCACGCCAGCGTGGCAGCAGCGAAGCATGGCTGTTGATGCAGCCCAGGCGCGGAATATCCAGTACCGCCTGCGGCAGGATCAGGCCATAGGCGACCACCACCATCAGGTCGGGCTTGAGGGCGGCCAGTTCTGCTTGTGCCTCGGCATTGCGCAGGGTTGGCGGTTGCAGGACCTGGATGCCGTTATCCACAGCCAGTTGCTTGACCGCGCTTGGCATCAGTTTTTGCCCTCGACCGGCCGGACGGTCCGGCTGGGTGTAGACCGCCACCACGTCGTAAGGGCTGTCGATCAGGGCTTTGAGGTGTTCGGCGGCAAACTCTGGGGTGCCTGCGAAGACAATGCGCATGGAGTTCTCGCTTAAAAAGAAAAAGGCTTGCCGGAGCAAGCCTTTGGGAAGAGGAGATCAAGCTTGCTGGCGGTGCTGCTTTTCCAGCTTCTTCTTGATCCGGTCGCGTTTGAGCGTCGACAGGTAGTCAACGAACAGCTTGCCGTTGAGATGGTCGCATTCGTGCTGGATGCACACTGCCAGCAGGCCTTCGGCGATCAGTTCGTACGGCTTGCCGTCGCGATCCAGCGCCTTGACCTTGACCCGCACCGGGCGATCGACGTTCTCGTAGAAGCCGGGTACCGACAGGCAGCCTTCCTGGTACTGATCCATTTCGTCGGTCAGCATCTCCAGCTCCGGGTTGATGAACACCCGCGGCTCGCTGCGATCTTCGCTCAGGTCCATGACCACGATGCGCTTGTGCACGTTGATTTGGGTGGCGGCGAGGCCGATACCAGGGGCTTCGTACATGGTTTCAAACATGTCATCGATCAACTGGCGAACGCCGTCGTCGACTTCGGTCACCGGTTTGGCGATGGTGCGAAGGCGCGGGTCCGGGAATTCGAGGATGTTCAGAATGGCCATAAGCGTATGAGCTGCACTGTGCGATGAATTACAAACATGAGTACACATAATAAAGGGATTCGGCGCATTCGGCACCTGGCAAAGGTCAGCTAAGGTTTCAGGGTGCTTTTCCAGCCGTGGCCGCAAGCCCGAAGGGATGCCTGCGAGGGAAATTCTTCAACCGGTTGTCAAAGTATTATCAACAGAGTTATCCACAGCTTTTTCACGGCTGGCCCAGGCTGTCCGATCAAGGATGATCGTCATGTCGCAACCCTTATCGCCGGCGTGCTCTCCCGCCGAACTCGAAGCGCGCTTGCGCCTGCATTTGCTGCCGTCCCTGGGACCGCGGCGTTTTCACACATTGATCCAGGCCTTCGGCAGTGCCTCGGCGGCACTCAGTGCACCGGCCACGGCCTGGCGTGCGCTGGGCGTGCCTGCGCAGAGCAGCGATGGCCGGCGCAGCCATGAAGTGCGGGACGGCGCGGCAGCGGCAATGCGCTGGCTAGAGGCCCGCGACCAACATTTGCTGATGTGGGACGACCCTGGCTACCCGGGTTTGCTGGCTGAACTTGAGGACGCCCCGCCTTTGCTTTTCATAGCCGGCAACCCGGCCATTCTGGAAAAACCACAATTGGCGATCGTCGGCAGCCGCAGGGCTTTGATGCCGTCGCTCGATACCGCCGCGGCCTTCTCGCGCAGCCTCGCCCGAGGTGGCTTTGTCATCACCAGCGGCCTGGCCCTGGGGGTCGATGGCGCTGCGCATCAGGCTGCCCTGGAGGTTGGCGGGCAGACGATCGGCGTGTTGGGCACCGGCCTGCAAAAACTTTATCCACAGCGGCACAGGGCGCTGGCGGCGGCAATGATCGATCAAGGCAGTGCCGTGCTCTCCGAGTTTCCGCTGGATACCGGGCCTGTGGCTGGGAATTTTCCCCGGCGTAACCGGATCATCAGCGGCCTGTCGCTGGGGGTGCTGGTGGTCGAGGCTAGCCTCGCCAGTGGCTCGCTGATTACCGCGCGCCTGGCCGCCGAGCAAGGTCGGGAGGTGTACGCCATTCCTGGCTCGATTCATCATCCGGGCTCCAAAGGCTGTCACCAACTGATCCGCGACGGTGCCTTGCTGGTAGAAACCGTCGAACAGATCGTCGAAACCCTGCAGGGTTGGCAGCGCTTGCCGCCGTTGCAATCGGCGGTCAGCGCCAGCCACCCCCTGGTCGAGCTGTTGCTGGCCGCGCCGCAGACCACCGAGGGCCTGGCCAGCAGCAGCGGCTGGCCGTTACCCAGGGTACTGGCGGCGCTGACCGAGCTGGAACTGGCTGGCAGGATCTGTAGTGAAGCCGGGCGTTGGTTTGCCCGGCCCGGCTAAGTACACTGCTCATATGCCTTTATGCGGAGTGAGAGCAATGGTGAGCTGTTGGCGTGTGCAACAAGCCGCGCGTGAAATTCGGGCCGGTGCAGTGATTGCCTACCCGACCGAGGCGGTCTGGGGCCTGGGCTGTGACCCGTGGAACGAAGAAGCGGTGGATCGCCTGCTGGCGATCAAGTCGCGTTCGGTCGACAAAGGGTTGATCCTGATCGCCGATAATATCCGCCAGTTCGACTTTCTTTTCGAGGATTTCCCCCAAACCTGGCTGGACCGCATGTCTGCAACCTGGCCGGGACCGAACACCTGGCTGGTGCCGCATCAGAACCTGCTGCCAGAGTGGATTACCGGCGTGCATGACACCGTCGCCCTGCGTGTCAGCGATCACCCGGTGGTGCGTGACTTGTGTGCGCTGGTCGGGCCATTGGTATCGACTTCGGCCAACCCCCAGGGACGTCCTGCGGCCAAGTCGCGTTTGCGCGTCGAGCAGTATTTCCGTGGTCAATTGGACTTGGTCTTGGGTGGCGCCCTGGGCGGGCGGCGTAATCCCAGTGTGATTCGTGACCTGGCGACCGGGGAAGTGGTGCGGGCGGGATAAGCCTTATCGCGGGGCATGTGGGAGCGGGCTTGCCCCGCGATCGACTCACCACCGATTCAAGGCAGCAGCACAGTAGACCCCACCGTCCGCCGCGCCGACAGCTCTGTCTGCGCCCTGGCCGCCTCGCTCAATGGATAACGTTGCTGGATATCCACAGTCAGTTTGCCGCTGGCAATCATTGCAAACAGGTCGTCGGCCATGGCCTGGGTGTTCTCGGCGCTATTGGCATAGCTGGCCAGGGTTGGTCGGGTGACATACAACGAGCCCTTTTGCGCCAGGATCCCCAGGTTGACCCCGCTGACTGCGCCGGAGGCATTGCCGAAGCTGACCATCAGCCCGCGCGGTGCCAGGCAGTCCAGCGAGGTCAGCCAGGTGTCCTGGCCAACGCCGTCGTAGACCACCGGGCATTTCTTCCCGTCAGTCAGTTCCAGTACCCGTTGGGCCACGTTTTCATGGCTGTAGTCGATGGTCGCCCAGGCGCCCAGGGCCTTGGCTCGTTCGGCCTTCTCGGCGCTGCTGACCGTGCCGATCAACTTGGCTCCCAGGGCCATGGCCCATTGGCAGGCCAGTGAGCCGACGCCGCCCGCGGCGGCGTGGAACAAAATGGTCTCGCCCGGTTGTACCGCGTAAGTCTGCTTGAGCAGGTATTGCACGGTCAGGCCCTTGAGCATTACTGCCGCCGCCTGCTCGAAGCTGATGCTGTCTGGGAGTTTGACCAGATTGGCCTCAGGCAGCACATGCACCTCGCTGTAGGCACCCAGCGGGCCGCCGGCATAGGCAACCCGATCACCGATCTTGAACCGGGTGACCTGAGCACCCAGCGCCTCGACCACCCCGGCACCTTCGGTGCCCAGGCCCGAAGGCAACGAGGGCGGCGCGTACAGACCGCTGCGAAAGTAGGTATCGATGAAGTTCAGACCGATCGCCTGGTTGCGCACGCGAACCTGCTGCGGGCCGGGTGCTGGTGGTTCGAAGTCGACCAGGGTCAGGACTTCGGGGCCGCCATGCTGGCTGAACTGAATACGCTTGGCCATCTGCACTCTCCTGGAAGGTACCGCAAAAGCCCTATCGGACGCCTTTGCTTGATCGCCGTCAACTGCGGCCAGCCTGCCGCCGGTGGTATGCTACGCGCCGAATTTGCCTTAGCCCGCTTCCAGGTGACCTGATGACTAGCCGCACCGAGGCCGTGAAAGCCTACCTGCTCGACCTGCAAGACCGTATCTGTACTGCCCTCGAAAACGAAGATGGCGGCGCCCGCTTTGTCGAGGACGCCTGGACGCGCGAGGCCGGTGGTGGCGGACGGACCCGGGTGATCGGTGACGGTCAGGTCATCGAGAAAGGCGGCGTGAACTTCTCTCACGTATTCGGCAGCGGCTTGCCGCCGTCGGCCAGTGCCCACCGCCCAGAGCTGGCCGGGCGCGGCTTCGAGGCCCTGGGCGTGTCGCTGGTGATCCATCCGCATAATCCCCATGTGCCGACTTCCCATGCCAACGTGCGGTTTTTCATCGCCGAGAAAGAAGGCGAAGAAGCCGTCTGGTGGTTTGGCGGCGGCTTCGACCTGACCCCCTACTATGGCAATGAAGAAGACTGCGTGCACTGGCACCAGGTTGCCGAGCGTGCCTGCGCGCCTTTCGGTGCCGACGTCTATCCACGTTACAAAGCCTGGTGCGACCGCTACTTCCACCTCAAGCACCGTGGCGAACCACGCGGTATCGGCGGTCTGTTCTTCGATGACCTGAACGAGTGGGACTTCGACACCTGTTTCGCCTTCATGCGCGCCATTGGCGATGCCTATGTCGAGGCCTACCTGCCGATCATCCAGCGCCGCAAGGCCCAGCCGTATACCGCCGAGCAGCGTGAGTTCCAGGAATACCGGCGCGGCCGCTATGTCGAGTTCAACCTGGTTTACGACCGTGGCACGTTGTTTGGTCTGCAATCGGGCGGGCGTACCGAATCGATCCTGATGTCGCTGCCACCGCAGGTGCGTTGGGGGTACGATTGGAAGGCCGTGCCAGGCAGCGAAGAAGCGCGCCTGACCGAGTACTTCCTGCAGGACCGCGACTGGCTTGGTCAGGCCAGTACCCGCCACTGAGCGGCTGTGGATAACTTCTCGGCCCTGCCCGACCTTGACCTAGGAACCGCGTGAATGGACCAGTACGTTGTATTCGGCAACCCGATCGGCCACAGCAAGTCGCCGCTGATCCACCGCCTGTTCGCCGACCAGACCGGCCAGCAGCTGGAGTACAACACCCTGCTGGCGCCGCTGGACGATTTCAGCATGTGTGCCCAGGGCTTTTTCAAGCAGGGCCTGGGCGCCAATGTCACCGTGCCATTCAAGGAAGAAGCCTATCGCCTGGTCGATAGCCTGACGCCGCGGGCCAAACGCGCGGGGGCGGTAAACACCCTGAGCAAACTGGCCGACGGCAGCCTGCAGGGCGACAACACCGATGGTGCCGGGCTGGTGCGCGACCTTACCGTCAACGCCGGTGTGCAACTGAGCGGCAAGCGAATCTTGCTGCTCGGTGCTGGCGGCGCAGTTCGCGGGGTGCTGGAACCCTTGCTCGCGCAGAACCCCGCGTCGCTGGTGATCGCCAATCGCACAGTGGAAAAGGCCGAGCAACTGGCCCGTGAGTTCGCCGACCTCGGGCCGGTGGCTGCCAGCGGCTTCAGCTGGTTGCAAGAGCCGGTCGACCTGATCATCAACGCCACCTCCGCGAGCCTTGCCGGCGAGCTGCCGCCGATTGCCGCCAGCCTGATCGAGCCCGGCAAAACCGTGTGCTACGACATGATGTATGGCAAGGAGCCGACACCCTTCTGCCGCTGGGCCAGCGAGCACCAGGCCGCCAAGGTCCTGGATGGTCTGGGCATGCTCGCCGAGCAGGCTGCCGAAGCGTTCTTCATCTGGCGCGGCGTTCGCCCGGATACCGGTCCGGTACTGGATGAGCTGCGCCGCCAGCTCGCCCGCGGCTAATCCTCAAAGTGGATCGGGCAGTTCGCTGCCCTTTCGAGCTTGTGCACTCGGGTGCAAGCCGCAGCAGAAGACAAGGTTCACCTGTTCGCCTGCCGGCGTATAGTTGCGGGTGAAGATTTACCCGTGCAATGTGCCGCAGGTTCGTCGTGATTCAGGAGTTTTCGTGCAGAGGATCAAGGGTTATCACGCGCATATTTACTATGACGCCAGCACCATGGAACAAGCCCGGCAATTGTGCGAACAAGCCGCGCAGCTGTTTCCGGTGAGCATGGGGCGAATGCACCAGAAGCCCGTCGGGCCGCACCCGGACTGGAGCTGCCAGTTGGCGTTCGGGCCTGAGGTGGTGGGCGTGGTGTTGCCTTGGCTGGCGTTGTATCGCCATGGGCTGGTGGTGTTTCTGCACCCGCTGACCGGCGATGATCTGGTCGATCATCGCGATTATGCGATCTGGATGGGGGCGGTGCGGCCGCTGGATCTGACAATATTCAAGTAGGAGCGGGCTTGCCCCGCGATTGCGATCTGTCTGATGGACCGCATTCGCGGGGCAATGATCAGGCCTTGCGCGCGCCCCGCACACCCTGGGCCAGCGCCGAGCACAGCTCGAGCACATCACCCACGGCCTGCTCGGCGGTTTTGGCATTGGCAATCTTGTCGACCAATGCCGAACCGACCACTACACCCTCCGCCAGTTTGGCGATCGCCGCGGCCTGCTCTGGCGTGCGGATACCGAAGCCGACGCTGATTGGCAGGTCGGTGTGCCGGCGCAGGCGCTCGATGGCGCTGCTGACATGCTCGGTGGTCGCGGAACCGGCACCGGTGACACCGGCAACCGAGACGTAGTAGACGAACCCGGAGCTGCGCTCGAGCACGCGCGGCAGGCGCACGTCGTCGGTGGTCGGGGTGGTCAGGCGGATGAAATCGATGCCTGCGGCCTGGGCCGGGGTGGCCAGTTCAGCATCGTGCTCCGGTGGCAGGTCGACGATGATCAGGCCGTCCACGCCCACGGCCTTGGCCTGGGCCACGAAAGCCTCGACACCAAAACGGTGAATCGGATTGTAGTAGCCCATCAGCACGATCGGCGTGGTTTGGTTGTCGATGCGAAACTCGCGAACCATCTGCAGGGTTTTTGCCAGGGTCTGGCCGGCGTCCAGGGCGCGCAGGGTCGCCAGCTGGATGGCCACGCCATCGGCCATGGGGTCGGTGAACGGCATACCCAGCTCGATCACATCGGCACCGGCGGCCGGCAGGCCTTTGAGGATCGCCAGCGAGGCGTCGTAGCCAGGGTCGCCTGCGGTGATGAAGGTGACCAGTGCGGAGCGGCCTTCGGCTTTAAGCTCGGCGAAGCGTTGTTCTAGACGGCTCATGCCTGTTTCTCCTGGGCAGCCATATGGCTCATCACGGTTTGCATGTCTTTGTCGCCGCGCCCGGACAGGCACACCACCATCAGGTGATCCTTGGGCAGGGTCGGTGCGCGTTTGATGGCTTCGGCCAGGGCGTGGGAGGTTTCCAGGGCCGGAATGATGCCTTCCAGGCGGCAGGTGGTGTGGAACGCCGCCAGGGCTTCGTCGTCGGTGATGCTGACGTACTCGACGCGCTTCACTTCGTGCAACCAGGCGTGTTCAGGGCCGATACCCGGATAATCCAGGCCTGCGGAAATCGAGTGGGCATCGGTGATCTGGCCGTCAGCGTCCTGCAACAGATAGGTGCGGTTGCCGTGCAGTACGCCCGGTACGCCACCATTGAGGCTGGCAGCATGCTTGTCGGTGTCGACACCATGGCCACCAGCTTCGACGCCGATGATCTGTACGCTGGCATCATCGAGGAAATCGTGGAACAGGCCCATGGCATTGGAACCGCCACCGACGCAGGCGATCAGGCTGTCGGGCAGGCGCCCTTCCTTGGCCTGCAACTGCTCGCGGGTTTCTTTGCCGATGATCGACTGGAAGTCGCGAACCATGGCCGGGTAAGGGTGCGGGCCCGCCACGGTACCGATCAGGTAGAAGGTGTCGTCGACGTTGGTGACCCAGTCGCGCAGGGCTTCGTTCATCGCATCCTTGAGGGTGCCGGTACCGGCGGTCACTGGCACGATTTCGGCGCCCAGCAGCTTCATGCGAAACACGTTGGCCTGCTGACGCTCGATGTCGGTGGCGCCCATATAGATAACGCACGGCAGGCCGAAGCGCGCAGCGACCGTGGCAGTGGCCACGCCGTGCATGCCGGCGCCGGTTTCAGCGATCAGGCGTTTTTTACCCATGCGCTTGGCCAGCAGTACCTGGCCGATGCAGTTGTTCACCTTGTGCGCGCCGGTGTGGTTGAGCTCTTCACGCTTGAAGAAAATCTTCGCGCCGCCGCAGTGTTCAGTCAGGCGTTCGGCGAAGTACAGCGGGTTTGGCCGGCCAATATAATCGCGCTGAAAGTACGCCAGTTGCTCGAGAAACGCCGGGTCGGCCTTGGCTGCCTCGTATTCACGGGCAAGGTCGAGCACCAGCGGCATCAGGGTTTCTGCCACGTAGCGGCCGCCGAATGCGCCAAACAGGCCATTGGCATCGGGGCCGGCGCGGAAGTTGGTCTGGGTCATGGGTCGCTCCAGGGCGGTAGTGAAGTCAGGAATGGCTTTACTCTAACCACCACACGCGCCGCTGAAAACCGATAAGATTGCTACAACCTGTCAGGAAAACTCACACGTTATGCGCCAGGACCTGCCTCCCCTCAATGCCCTGCGGGCGTTCGAAGCCACTGCCCGGCTCAACAGCGTTAGCCAGGCGGCCGAGCAGCTGCATGTTACCCATGGCGCGGTTAGCCGGCAGTTGAAGGTGCTTGAAGAGCACCTTGGGGTCGCGCTGTTCGTCAAGGAAGGGCGCGGCCTTAAACTCACAGATGCCGGCGTGCGCCTGCGCGATGCCAGCAGTGATGCGTTCGAGCGCTTGCGCGGCGTGTGTGCAGAAATCAGCCAGAGCAGCGCCGATGCGCCATTCGTCCTCGGCTGCTCCGGCAGCCTGCTGGCCCGCTGGTTTATCCCGCGGCTGGGCCGGCTCAAGGCGGACTTGCCGCAATTGCGCCTGCACCTGTCGGCCGGTGAAGGCGACCTCGACCCGCGCCGGCCCGGGCTGGATGCCCTGTTGGTGTTTGCCGAGCCGCCGTGGCCGGCCGACATGCAGGTGCACGTGCTGGCCCAGGAGCACATTGGCCCGGTGCTCAGCCCGCATTTCCCCGGGTTCAACCGCTTGCAGCAGGCACCGGCGCAGGCGCTGCTGGCCGAGACCTTGTTGCAGACCACCTCGCGCCCGCAAGCCTGGCCGAACTGGGCCGCGCAGCAAGGTATAGACCCGCAGGCGCTGCGCTACGGGCAGGACTTTGAGCATCTGTATTACTTGCTGGAAGCGGCAGTAGCCGGGCTGGGTGTGGCCATTGCCCCGCAACCGCTGGTAGCCGACGACTTGCGCGCCGGGCGTCTGGCCGCACCGTGGGGGTTTTGCCAGACCCGGGCCGCGCTGGCCCTGTGGGTGCCGCGACGCGCCGCAGACGGGCGCGCCGAGCAACTGGCTGGCTGGTTGCGCGATGAGCTTGCGCGCCAGGTCGCTTAGTGACTGCGTCTGCACATCAGGTACGCCGCCAGCAGGCCAAGGGCGCCAACCGCGACACCGGCAGTGGCCCAAGGGTGCTCCTGAGCGTAGTCACGGGTGGCCAAGCCGGTTTCACGGGTCTTGGTCTTCACCTCTTCATAGGCATCGCTGAGCAGGCTGCGCGAATGGCGAAGGGCATTCTCGGCGTTGCCCTTGAGCGTCTTCAGGGTCTTGCGCGACTCGTCCGAGGCATCGTCCTTGAGGCTTTCCAGTGACTTGAGCAGGCTTTCGATCTCGGCTTCCATGCTTTGCAGCGAAGCTTTACGCAGCGAGGTGTTGGCCATGGTGACTCTCCTTCGAGGTTGAGTTGAGCTGTGTAGGTTCCGACTACAGGGCGCCGGGAAAGTGCAGTCGAACTTTTGGCGGCATTTACCTCTGGCAGGTAAAAAAGCCCGGCACTGCTAGGCTCTATCTCATGTTCAAAAAGGAGATTGCCCATGTCTGATCACCACACCTACAAGAAAATCGAACTGGTCGGCTCATCGCCCACCTCCATCGAGGAGGCGATCAACAACGCCCTGGCCGAGGCCGGCAAGAGCATCAAGCACCTTGAGTGGTTCGAGGTGGTCGACACCCGGGGCCATATCAAGGACAACAAGGCCGCGCATTTTCAGGTCACGCTCAAAGTGGGCTTCCGCATCGTCAATAGCTGAAGCGGCGGCACTGGCTTGTGCGGGTCAATTGCGTTAAACACTCCTGAGGCGCCCGGCCTTCCTGGCGCCCTTCTCTATTTGATCTGAACAAGGAAAGCGATCGATGAAGACATTGGTAGTAGCGATAGGTTTAATGACGTTGGCGGGTACCGCACTAGCCGCCGGCAAGCCATGCGAAGAGCTCAAGAGCGAAATAGCAGCCAAGCTCGATGCCAAAGGCGTCAGCGGTTACTCGCTGGAGATCGTTGATAAAGGTGCTGCCGCAGACGGCAAAGTTGTGGGTAGCTGTGAAGGCGGTACCAAGCAAATCATCTACAAGCGTGGCTGATCGATATTGAATCCATCGCGGGGCAAGCTCGCTCCTACATTATTGTGGGAGCGGGCTTGCCCCGCGATTGGGCCCTCAGCCGCCCAGCACTGTGCGCGCAAGCAGCTCATAGGAGCGGATCCGGTCCGCATGTTCATACAGGTCGCAGGTAAAGATCAGCTCATCGGCCTCGGTCTGCTCCAGCAGCACTTCAAGTTTGGCGCGGATCTTCTCTGGGCTACCAACCATCGCCAGCCCGAGGAAACTGCCTACCGCTTCACGTTCATGAGGCAGCCACAGGCCGTCCATGGTTTTTACCGGCGGACGTTGCACCAGGCTTTGCCCGCGCATCAGGGCGAGGATGCGCTGGTACACCGAGGTGGCCAGGTAATCCGCCTGCTCGTCGGTATCGGCGGCAACCAGCGGCACACCGAGCATCACGTAGGGCTTGTCGAGTACCGCCGAAGGCTGGAAGTGGTTGCGGTACACGCGAATCGCCTCATGCATGTAGCGAGGGGCGAAATGCGAGGCGAAGGCGTAGGGCAAGCCGCGCATGCCGGCCAGTTGCGCACTGAACAGGCTCGAACCGAGCAACCAGATCGGCACTTCGGTGCCGTAACCCGGCACCGCAATGACTTTTTGCTCCGGTGTCCGTGGGCCCAGGTAGCGCACCAGTTCTTCGACATCATCAGGAAAGTCGTCGGCACTGCCGGAGCGCTCGCGGCGCAGGGCGCGGGCGGTCATCTGGTCGGAACCCGGGGCGCGGCCCAGGCCCAGGTCGATACGCCCGGGATAAAGGCTGGCCAGGGTGCCGAACTGTTCGGCGATCACCAATGGCGCATGGTTGGGCAGCATTACCCCGCCGGCGCCCACGCGGATCGTCGAAGTGCCGCCGGCCAGATAGCTGAGCAGCACCGAGGTTGCCGAGCTGGCGATGCCATCCATGTTGTGGTGCTCGGCCACCCAGAAGCGGTTGTAGCCAAACTTCTCGACATGTTGTGCAAGGTCCAGCGAGTTGCGCAGCGACTGTGCCGGGCCGCTGTCAGCGCGCACGGGTACCAGGTCGAGGGTGGAAATCTTGATATCCGCAAGTTGCTTCATGGGCGATTGAGCCTCCTGGGCAGTCATTTGGCCGAGGTGGAGCAACGGCCTTTCTAGCTCTGTATGGGCACATCCGCAGGAATCAATGCCGGAGTTCGTAATCCGTATGAACTTGCATGTGTCAGGGGTCTCTGAATTTAAGGCAAGGCGCGATATCACGTGCCCTGGGAGCTCAGGAGGCTTTATGAAAAAGACAGCATCGGCTATTTGGCAGGGCGGGCTTAAGGAAGGCAAAGGCCTGCTTTCCACCGAAAGTGGTGCCCTCAAGCAAAACCCCTATGGCTTCAACACCCGTTTCGAAGGCCAGCCGGGGACCAACCCTGAAGAGTTGATCGGCGCGGCGCATGCCGGCTGTTTCTCCATGGCCTTGTCGATGATGCTGGGCGAGGCGGGTCTGACCGCCGAGCGCATTGACACCATTGCCGAAGTCACCCTCGACAAGTTGCCTGATGGCTTTGCCATCACCGCCGTGAACCTGATACTCAAGGCCAAGGTGCCTGGTGCCAGCGAGGCGCAGTTTGTCGAGATCGCCAACAAGGCCAAGGCCGGTTGCCCGGTCTCGAAGGTGCTCAACGCGACAATCAGCCTGGAGGCAACGCTGCTGAGCTAAGGCAGAACCGGGACGCACCTGTTGTGGTCAAATAGAAGTCGGTGGAGCGTCCACCGTCACCAGGAGCTGTCCCATGATTCGTGTTGCAATGGCTGTGCTGGCTTCGCTGCTGGCGACTTCTGCGCTGGCCGCGCCAAAGAACTGTGAAGAGCTCAAGGCCGAGATCGAAGCCAAGATCCAGGCCAACAACGTGAGCTCCTATACCTTGGAAATCGTCAAGACCGAGGATGTCCACGACCAGAACATGGTGGTCGGCAGCTGTGAAGGCGGCAGCCGGAAGATCATCTATCAGAAGAATGATCGTTAGACTTCAGGGCGTACAGAAAATGTTGTTCGATTCTTCGGCAACCACCTTGCGCTGGGCATCATACAGGTAGGCGCTGGGCTGCATGGCCGGGGCCCGGGCTTCCAGGCGATAGCGCTGCCCCGCCTCGAAGTGATCGAACTTGACGGTCAGGTAGCAGGTGCGTTCGGTGGGGTCGGTGATGAAACCGCCGGACTGGATTTCGTAATCGAAACGTACCACCAGCTCGTGTGCGCCGGGCGTCACCTGGAAGAAACGGCCATCGGTCACACGCTGGCCATCCAGGCGCTCGGCCATCACCAGTTTCCCTGGCGTGATGGTGTAAAAATCGACCCAGGCCTGTTTGTTATCCACAGGTGGCAGGGGGCTGGCGCAGGCCCCCAGCGTACTGATTGCGAGCAGCATCATAGGCTGGCGCATGGCGAACTCCGACGTGCGGGTTACAAAGCTTAAGCATAGCGCCATTCACGTCTTCAGGTGCGTTGGCAGCCTGCCGGCAAGCCGGTGCCCACCACTTTGCGCTGTTGGTCATAGAGCTTTGCCCACGGACGGAAACCGATGCTGCCCGCTTCGAGCTGGTAACGCTGGCCGGCAGCGAAGTCCTTGAACTTCACATTGAGCTGGCAATCGCGCCACAGCGGCTCTTCGACCGGGCCGATATTGCTCGGGGTCACCGGGAACAGGTAGCGCACGGTCAGTTCATGGCTACCTGGCGACACTTCGAAGTAGCGTTTGTCGGCCCAGGCACGCTCGTCCACTTCAATAGCATGCAGGGTATCGTCCCGATCCGGGGCAAGGTCGATCCAGGCCTGATTGGGGTCGGCGACGGGCAGGCTGGCACAGCCGCAAACAAGCACAACAGCGCTGACGACAAGCAGTGTACGCATGGCAAAACTCCAGCCGGGCAGGATAGTCTTGAAGCTGATGAGTACTTGAGCGGATGACAGGACACGAATGCTTCGACTATTTCTTTTGTTACGCTCAAGTCATGGGGCACTCGACCACATTTTTCGCCACTTGGTTCCCCTGCTGGCCATCGGGCTGCTGAACGGTTGCGCCAGCGTCAGTTACTACGAGCAACTGGCCAGCGGTCAATTGCAGTTGCTGCAGGCACGCCAGCCGGTTGCTGAACTGATTGCCGATCCTGCCACCGACGGCAAACTGCGCCAGCAACTGCTGCAGGCCGAGCGGGCACGAGCCTTTGCCAGTAAGCAGCTCAAGCTGCCGGACAACCGCAGCTACCGGGTGTATGCCGACATTGGTAGGCCCTTCGTGGTCTGGAACGTGTTTGCCACCCCTGAATTATCCCTTGAGCCGCAAACCCATTGTTTCCCTATTGCCGGTTGCGTCGCCTACCGAGGCTACTACCGTCAGGGCGCCGCGCGCGGGGCGGCGGCACTGCAAAAGCAGCAGGGGCTGGATGTGTACATCGGCGGTGTTGAGGCCTATTCGACACTGGGCTGGTTCGATGATCCGATTCTAAGCTCCATGCTCGGTTGGGGCGACGAGCGCCTGGCCGCGGTGATTTTTCATGAGCTGGCGCATCAGCGGGTCTATGTGCAGGACGACACTGCGTTCAACGAGTCCTTCGCCACCTTTGTCGAGCAAGAAGGTAGCCATCAATGGCGCGCGGCACGCGGGCTGCCGGCCTTGGCCGACGGGGCTGGCGAGCAGCGCGATCAGTTTGTCGCCCTGGTTCTGGCCAGCCGCGAACGGCTCAAGGGCTTGTACGCGGCGCCGCTGAGCGACTCTGCCAAGCGCTCCGGCAAGCAGGCCGAGTTCGAACGCTTGCGCCGGGAGTACCGGGCCCTGCGCGAGGGCCAATGGGGTGGTGTCGGTCGCTACGACGCCTGGATCAATGCGCCACTGAACAACGCCAAGCTGCTGCCCTTTGGCCTGTATGACCAGTGGGTGCCGGCTTTTGCCCAGCTGTTTGTCGAAGTGGGGGGCGATTGGCAGGTGTTTTATCAGCGAGTAGATGCTTTGGGGCAGTTGCCGGTTAATCAGCGCCAACAAGCGTTGAAAAGCTTTGCGGGGCAAGCACGCTCCCACAGCAGGAGCGGGCTTGCCCCGCGATAGAGCCCTCAGCCGCGCTGAAACGCCTGATGCAGCTCAGCCAGGGTCGCAAAGTGATACGCCGGCTGTTCCGCTGTCAGCTCTTCCTGGCTGCCAAACCCATAGCCCACCGCCACTGCTTCCAGGCCATTGCTGCGCGCCCCGATCAGGTCGTGCTTGCGGTCACCGATCATCAAGGTGTGCGCCGGGTCCAGGGCTTCTTCAGTCAACAGATGACGGATCAGCTCTACCTTGTTGGTGCGTGTGCCGTCCAGCTCACTGCCGTAGATCACCTTGAAGTGCCGGGCGAAATCGAAATGGCGGGCGATCTCGCGGGCAAATTCCCAGGGTTTGGAGGTGGCGATGTACAGCGTACGCCCCTGCCCTTGCAGGGTTTCGAGCATCTCGCTGACACCGTCGAACACCTGGTTTTCGTACAGGCCAGTGACCTTGAAGCGCTCGCGATAGTAATTCACCGCGTCCCAGGCCTTGGCTTCATCGAAGTCATAGAACTGCATGAAGGCCTGCAGCAGCGGTGGGCCGATGAAGTGTTCCAGACGCGTCAGGTCCGGCTCGTCGATGCCGAGCTTGGCCAGTGCGTACTGGATCGAGCGGGTGATGCCCAAGCGCGGGTCGGTCAGGGTGCCGTCAAGGTCGAAGAGGATGTTTTGCTGATGCATGGCAGTCTCGAATAGGGCTGTGGGCAGCTTCACTCAGGCAGGTGATAGCCGGCGGCCAGGTGCTGGTCCTTGAGTTTGACGTAGTTGCCGGCGCTGTAGGAAAAGAACGCACGCTCCTTCTCGGTCAGGGCGCGGGCCTGTTTGACCGGGCTGCCGACATAGAGAAAGCCGCTTTCCAGGCGCTTGCCTGGCGGCACCAGGCTGCCAGCGCCGATGATCACTTCGTCTTCGACAACGGCGCCATCCATCAGGGTGCTGCCCATGCCGACCAGGATGCGGTTGCCCAAGGTGCAGCCGTGGAGCATGACTTTGTGACCAATGGTTACCTCATCGCCGATCAGCAGCGGGAAACCGTCCGGGTTGAACGGCCCGGCATGGGTGATGTGCAGCACGCTACCGTCCTGCACGCTGGTGCGCGCACCGATGCGGATGTAGTGCATATCGCCGCGGATCACCGTCAATGGCCACACCGAGCTGTCCGCGCCGATCTCGACATCACCCAGGACCACGGCGCTACGGTCGACAAAGGCCCGATCGCCAAGCTTGGGTGTGTGATTGTGGAAGCTGCGGATGGCCATGATAGGAATTCTCTTTGGTATGGATAGGGCTGCGGTCGGCGTCGATTGTAATTAAGATGGGGAAGTGTTTCTTCTGCCAAGGTGTTTAACCGTGAGTGCAAACAACCCGCTTCTGCAGTCTTATGACTTGCCGCCGTTCTCGGCGATCCGTGCCGAGCATGTGCAGCCGGCGATTGAACAGATCCTGGCCGACAACCGTACCGCCATTGCCGACATCCTCAAGGCTCAGGGCAAAACCCCAAGCTGGGCTGGCCTGGTCCTGGCCATGGACGAACTCAACGACCGCCTGGGCGCCGCCTGGAGCCCGGTCAGCCACCTCAACGCCGTGTGCAACAGCGCCGAACTGCGCGAAGCCTATGAGGCGTGCCTGCCAGCGTTGAGCGCCTACGCCACCGAAATGGGCCAGAACCGCGAGCTGTTCCAGGCCTACGAAGCGTTGATCGCCAGCCCCGAAGCCAGCGGTTTCGATGTGGCGCAAAAGACTATTCTGGAACACGCCCTGCGTGACTTCCGCCTGTCGGGTATCGACCTGCCGGCCGATAAGCAACAGCGTTATGCCGAAGTTCAGAGCAAACTGAGCGAGCTGGGCAGCCGTTTCTCCAACCAACTGCTCGATGCGACACAAGCCTGGACCAAGCACGTCAGCGACGAAGCTGCGCTGGCCGGCCTGACCGATTCGGCCAAGGCGCAGATGGCCGCCGCCGCCCAGGCCAAGGGCCTCGACGGCTGGCTGATCAGCCTGGAATTCCCCAGCTACTACGCGGTGATGACCTACGCCCAAGACCGCGCCCTGCGTGAAGAAATCTACGCCGCCTACTGTACCCGTGCCTCCGATCAGGGCCCGAATGCCGGCCAGTTCGACAACGGCCCGGTGATGCGCGAAATCCTCGACCTGCGTCAGGAACTGGCCGGCCTGCTTGGTTACGCCAACTTTGCCGAGCTGAGCCTGGCGACCAAGATGGCCGAGTCCAGCGACCAGGTGCTGAGCTTCCTGCGTGACCTGGCCAAGCGCAGCAAGCCGTTTGCCGTCCAGGACCTGGCTCAGCTCAAGGCCTACGCCGCCGAGCAGGGTTGCCCGGATCTGCAGAGCTGGGACAGCGGCTTCTACGGTGAAAAACTGCGTGAACAGCGCTACAGCGTTTCCCAGGAAACCCTGCGCGCCTACTTCCCGATCGACAAGGTCCTGACCGGCCTGTTCACCATCGTCCAGCGCCTGTACGGCATCGAGATTGCCGAGCTCAAGGGCTTCGACAGCTGGCATCCGGATGTGCGCCTGTTCGAAATCAAGGAGCACGGCCAGCACGTCGGGCGTTTCTTCTTCGACCTCTATGCTCGCGCCAACAAGCGTGGCGGTGCCTGGATGGACGGCGCCCGCGACCGTCGCTTGACCGTTGACGGCCAGCTGCAGAGCCCGGTGGCAAACCTTGTGTGCAACTTCACCCCGGCCGCCCCGGGCAAGCCGGCGCTGCTGACCCACGATGAAGTTACCACCTTGTTCCATGAATTCGGCCATGGTCTGCATCACCTGCTGACCCGTATCGAGCATGCCGGTGTGTCCGGTATCAACGGCGTGGCCTGGGATGCGGTCGAACTTCCGAGCCAGTTCATGGAAAACTGGTGCTGGGAGCCTGAAGGCCTGGCGTTGATTTCCGCTCACTATGAAACCGGCGCGCCGCTGCCCCAGGACCTGCTGGAGAAGATGCTCGCGGCGAAGAACTTCCAGTCCGGGCTGATGATGGTTCGCCAACTGGAGTTCTCGCTGTTCGACTTCGAACTGCATGCCAGCCACGGCGATGGCCGCAGCGTATTGCAAGTGCTCGAAGGCATTCGCGACGAGGTCTCGGTCATGCGTCCACCGGCGTACAACCGCTTCCCTAACAGCTTTGCGCATATCTTCGCCGGTGGTTATGCCGCCGGTTACTACAGCTACAAGTGGGCTGAAGTGCTGTCAGCCGATGCCTTCTCGCGTTTTGAAGAAGAAGGCGTGCTCAATGCCGACACCGGCCGCGCGTTCCGCGAAGCGATCCTGGCCCGTGGCGGTTCTCAGGAGCCGATGCTGCTGTTCGTCGACTTCCGTGGCCGTGAGCCGTCAATCGATGCACTCCTGCGCCATAGCGGCTTGAGTGAGGAAGTGGCGGCATGAGTGATGGGCCTGTAATCACGAAAAAACGCTTTATTGCCGGGGCGGTCTGCCCGGCGTGCAGCGAGCCGGACAAACTGATGATGTGGAGCGAAGACAGCGTTCCGCACCGTGAGTGCGTGGCTTGCGGGTTTTCCGACACCCTCAATGAACAGGGGCTTTCGGTGCCCAAGGAGCTCGGTACGCGGGTCAACAAGGTTGAGGTGAAACCGGCTGCCCCTTCGGTGCAGACGGTGCAGTTCTTCCCCAATCCCAAGCTGAAAAAGCCCGCGGCCCAAGACTGACGTGGCGCCTCCCGGTAGCAGATTCGGGAGGCAAGCTGCGGTAGTTATCCAGCTCAGCGTGAGTGCGTCCTGACGGTAGGTTGTTGGTCTTGTCCTACTGCCGTCAGGAGCAACTCATGTCTAGCCCCAACCCGCTTTTGCAACCTTTCGATCTGTTCCCCTACACCCATGTACGCATAGAAGACCTGCAACCGGCGATCGAGCAGATCGTCGAGGACAATCACGCGGCCTTGGCGCAGATCGTCGAGCGTGAGACCGATTCACCGACCTGGAATGGCCTGGTATTGGCCATCGAGGCACTCGACCAGCGTCTGGAAGATGTTTTTTACGCGTTGGTACCGTTGGCGTTCACCGATGATGAATGGGGCGCTGCGGTCGATGGATGCTATGGGCAATACAGGGCCTATCGCGCGCAGAAATATCAGAACATCGCATTGCTCAAAGCCTACCAGCGCCTCGACAGCACCGACTTTACTGTTGAACAGCACGCGGTACTGGCCCGGATCCTTCGGGATTTTCGTCTTGAGGGGGCCAATATCGTAGCCTCCGAGCAACAACAGTTCATGGATCAGGTCACGGCGATTACTGGCCTGGAGGCGCGCTTTCAGGAAAATCTCGCTGTTGCTGCAGAACAATGGAGCAAACACATCACGCAAGAGCACGAGTTGGCCGGTGTACCGGCTGCGGATCTGCAGGTCATGCAAGACAAAGCGCAAGCCAGAGGCCTCAGCGGCTGGCTGCTTACCCTGGATGAATCGACTTGCGGCGTGATCCTGCGCTATGCCGATAACCGTGAACTGCGTGAAGCGATATTCCTGGCCTATGTGACCCGGGCATCCGACCAGGTTGCAGGGCAAAGCCACCTCGACAACCAGCCGGTGTTGCAGGCATTGCTGCGTTTGCGTCACGAAAAGGCTCAACTGCTGGGTTTCAGCGATTTTATCGAGTTGAGCTTGCAAGCCAAGGCTGCGCAGTCGAGCACAGAAGTCGAAGAATTCTTGAACACCCAGATCGCCCTCAGTACGCCAAGGCTTGAGCGTGAAGCCAGCGAGTTGAGGGCATTCGCCAAACGCCTGGGCTGTGATGACCTGCAGCCATGGGATTACGAGTTCTATGCGCAAAAGATGCGCCTGGTGGATGGCATCGATCCGGATCAGGCCCTGAGTGAATACTTTTCCTTCGACTCGGCGGTGAACGGGCTGATTGGCCTGGTCGAGCAGCTGTATGGCCTGTCGATCACCTGGGTTGATGCCCCCGTCTGGGACTCTCAGGTACAGGTGCTGAAAATCACCGAAGCCGGTGAGGTGCTAGGGCATATCTACCTGGATGTTTACGCCCGACCTGGCAAGCCGGACTACCCCTGGGCGCATTTCGTTCGCAACCGGCATGTGGACGCGGATGCCAAACTGTCACTACCGATTGCGGTGTTGTTTGCCACTTATGACTCGGGTAAGGCCCAACTGGGTCATCTGGACCTGCGCAAGTTGTTCCATGAGTTTCATCATTGCCTCCAGCAGGTGCTGATGAGCAACAGCCATCGCCGCTTGAACAGCATTCGCGACCTGGGCCACGACCTCTCGGAGTTCATCGCCAAACTGCTGGAGCAGTGGTGCTGGTCAGCCGAGTGCTTGCAGTCTGTTTCAAGGCATCGTGTGAATGCGTCCAGCGCCTCGCTCAGTGACGTTCGGCAATGGCTGGCGGCGCGAGAAACGCAGCGGGGCCTGGAGGTTGCCGAGGAACTCAAGCGTGCTCTGCTCGATTTCGAACTGCACCGAAGTTACCCGGATCGACGCAGCATCCAGCACGTCAGGGAGGCTGTTTACGCACGAACCCAAGTGCTGCCGCTGGCCACAAATGACCGCTTCAGCAGTGGTTTCGATTATATGGTCGCCGGCTATGAAGCGGGCTACTACTGCTACTTGTGGGCAGACGTGAAGGCCACCGAGGTGTTCGCCAGGTTCAAGGCGAAGGGTGTTTTCAATCCGCGCCTGGGGCAGGCCATGCGCGAGGAACTGCTGGCGCCGGGCGCATTGCGATCGATGTCAGCGTCCGTCCAGGCGTTCCTTGAGCGCTCAGCGGTAGTGGAATGACAAAGGCACCCCGTGTACTGTATATAAAAACAGTATTCGGGGTTGTTCACATGTCTACGCCTCAAGCACCGATACGCGGGCGCGGCACCGCCAGCAACCCGCATAATCGTTTTGCCCCCAACCGCTCGGTAGCCGAGGACGATGGCTGGTACCAGGAAGTGCCGCTGACCCAGGGCACTGAGGTGCGCCTCGAAACCGCCAAGAGCATCATCACCCGCAACAACTCGCCCGACCTGCCTTTCGATCGTTCGATCAACCCTTATCGCGGTTGCGAACATGGCTGTATCTACTGCTATGCACGTCCCAGTCATGCCTATTGGGACCTGTCGCCGGGGCTGGATTTCGAAACCAAGCTGATCGCCAAGACCAACGCTGCGGCCGTGCTCGAACAGCAGTTGAGCAAGCCTGGTTATGTCTGCGCGCCGATCAACCTGGGCTCCAATACGGATCCTTACCAACCCATCGAGCGCGAGCAGCGGCTGACCCGGCGGCTACTCGAAGTGCTGCTGCGCTATCGTCATCCGGTAACCATCGTCACCAAGGGCTCGTTGATTCTGCGTGACCTGGACCTGCTCGCCGAGCTGGCCCGCCAGCGCCTGGTCAGCGTGATGATCAGCCTGACTACCCTGGACGATGAACTCAAGCGCACCCTTGAACCGCGGGCAGCGGCGCCCAAGGCGCGCTTGCGGGCGATCCGCGTGCTGACTGAAGCCGGCGTTCCGGTGGGCGTGTTGTGCTCGCCGATGATCCCGATGATCAACGACAGTGAGCTGGAACACCTGCTCGAAGCGGCCAAGGCCAATGGCGCCCTGAGTGCAGCCTATATGATGCTGCGCCTGCCACGTGAAGTGGCGCCGCTGTTCGAGCAATGGCTGCAGGACCATTATCCGCAACGGGCCAATCATGTGCTGAGCCTGGTTCGCCAGAGCCGTGGCGGTGAGCTGTACGACAGCCGCTTCGGGGCGCGCATGCGTGGCGAAGGGGTGTTCGCCGAGTTGCTGGCGCAGCGCTTCAGCAAGGCGAACCGTCGCCTGGGGTTGAACCTGCGTGAAGGCTATGCGCTTGATTGCAGTGCGTTCTGCCCCCCCGGTGGACAGCTGTCACTGCTCTGATTTTCGATACTGGGTATTGGCCATTAATGTTTTTTTGATATTATCTAGGCAACTCTTTGAATCTCTGTAACGCCCGTCCTAGAGCCTCTCAATTCAGTTTGAGTTAAGTTTCGCCGAGTAGCGTAGGAATTCAGTCAATAACTGATGTGATTATTGGCACGCGCATTTCATCCAACTGTCATGCGCTGTTTGAATCATCAACCCGGTAAAATGGACTTAACCCAAAACCGTCAAAGAGGATGAATCATGCCCGTCAAGGACCCATCCAAGGCCGCCCCGCAAGCCCCTGCCGAGAGCGCCGATGCCGCCCTGAAGCATATCGTCGACGGCTTTCTGCGGTTCCATCATGACGTTTTTCCCGAACAGCAGGAGCTGTTCAAGAAACTCGCCACCGCACAAACGCCCCGGGCGATGTTCATCACCTGTGCCGACTCGCGCATCGTGCCCGAGCTGATTACCCAGAGTTCCCCTGGCGACCTGTTCGTGACCCGCAACGTCGGTAACGTCGTGCCACCCTATGGGCAGATGAACGGCGGCGTCTCCACCGCCATCGAATACGCCGTGCTTGCCCTGGGCGTACACCACATCATCGTTTGCGGTCACTCCGACTGCGGCGCCATGCGCGCGGTACTCAACCCGCAGAGCCTGGAGAAGATGCCGACGGTCAAGGCCTGGCTGCGCCATGCCGAGGTCGCCCGCACGGTGGTCGAAGACAACTGCTCCTGCGGCAGCGAGCATGAAAGCATGCAGGTGCTGACCAAGGAAAACGTCATCGCCCAGTTGCACCACCTGCGCACCCACCCGTCGGTGGCCTCGCGCCTGGCGGCTGGCCAGCTGTACATCCACGGCTGGATCTATGACATTGAAACCAGCCAGATCGAGGCTTACGACGCCGCAAGTGACAGCTTCCTGCCCCTTGCACAAGGCCAGCCGATCCCTTGCGCAACACCCCGAGGCCGCTACTAAGCGTTCCCGCCCCCCGCAACCCGCTGATTGACGGCTGCACCTGCCTGGTGCGGCCTGGTCATCGGCTGCCTTGAGTTCCCCTGACTGCCGTGCCGGCGCCCGCTGGCGATGTGCGGCTGCGCGCCTGTCAGGGACCGTGCCAACGGCCATTGGATTGGCCGGCATCATCAGAGAAGGAGTGACTGGGTGAACAAGACACAAGTGAAAGCGGCATTGCCGCGTGAGTTGCTGGCCTCGGTGGTAGTGTTCCTGGTCGCCCTGCCCTTGTGCATGGGCATTGCCATCGCCTCGGGCATGCCACCGGCCAAAGGCCTGATTACCGGGATCGTCGGCGGTATCGTGGTCGGTTGGCTGGCCGGCTCGCCGTTGCAGGTCAGTGGCCCGGCAGCTGGCTTGGCGGTGCTGGTGTTCGAACTGGTGCGCCAGCATGGCGTGGCGATGCTGGGGCCGATCCTGTTGTTGGCAGGCTTGCTGCAATTGCTCGCCGGGCGCCTGCGCCTGGGCTGCTGGTTCCGGGTGACTGCGCCGGCGGTGGTATACGGCATGCTCGCCGGCATTGGCGTGCTGATCGTGTTGTCCCAGGTGCATGTGATGTTCGACAGCGCACCGCAGCCCTCGGGCCTGGCCAACCTGCTGGGCTTTGCGGCAACCCTGACCCAGGCGCTGGAAGGCACCGGCAATGGCTGGCAGGCCGGGCTGCTTGGGCTTGGCACCATCGTCATTATGTGGGGTTGGGAACGCTTGCGCCCGCAGCCGTTGCGCTTCGTGCCGGGCGCCCTGCTCGGCGTGGCATTGATGACTGTAATCAGCATCTGGCTGGGATTGTCGGTGAACCGCGTCGAGGTTCCCGCGGACTTGAGCCAAGCCATCGACTGGCTGCGCCCTACGGACCTGCTCAACCTTGCCGACCCCGGCCTGCTGGTGGCGGCATTCGCCCTGGCTTTCATTGCCAGCGCCGAAACCCTGCTCTCTGCCGCTGCAGTCGATCGTATGCACAACGGCCAGCGCTCGGACTTTGACCGTGAACTGTCAGCCCAGGGGCTGGGTAACATGCTCTGCGGGCTACTGGGGGCGCTGCCAATGACCGGGGTGATCGTGCGCAGTTCGGCCAACGTCCAGGCCGGGGCGCAGACGCGCCTGTCGGCGATTCTGCATGGCGTCTGGTTGCTGGGGTTCGTGGTGGTGCTGAGCAGTGTGCTGCAGCAGATTCCGGTGGCGAGCCTGGCCGGGGTGCTGGTCTTTACCGGGCTCAAGCTGGTCGACTTCAAAGCCTTTCGCGGGCTGGGACGCTATGGGCGGATGCCGATGATTACCTATGCGGCGACGGCGTTGGCAATCATCTTCACCGACCTGCTCACCGGCGTGCTGCTCGGTTTCGCCCTGACCCTGCTGAAGCTGGCGCTCAAGGCCGCACGCCTGAAGATCAGCGTGGTCAGCCTTGAGCAACCGGGCCATCTGGAACTGCGCCTGAGCGGTGCGGCAACCTTTCTCAAGGTGCCGGCGCTGGCCCAGGTGCTGGAAGGGATTCCATCCGGGACCACGCTGCATGTGCCGCTGGCGAACCTCAGCTACATCGACCACTCCTGCCTGGAGCTGCTCGAGGATTGGGGGCGGGCCAATGCCGGCAAGGGGTCGCGGCTGCTGATCGAGCAGCACCGGCTCAAGCGCCGGGTTGAGGGTCGCGTGCGCACTACGGCTGGCTTGGGGGCTTGAGGTGATTCATCGCGGGGCAAGTCGAAGCGTCGCACCGCCGCTTCGACTTGCCCCGCGATAGGCTTCAAGCGCTCTGATCCAGCTCCAACTCCACACCCAGTTGCCGCGACAGGCACGGCCAGCGCTTCCAGGCGGCTCCGGTATCCGGGCTGCTGAGTTTGTCGCGGTACTGCTCGACCGACTCCAGGGCGAAACTCTCGTCATTGAGCATCTCGTCCACCGAGTGGTGCACCACTTCATCGAGCTGGTTGGCGAACGCCTCGCCGATCAACTGGTGGGCGATCAGGTTGGCCACTGTGGTATCCAGCGGGATCAGGGGCTGATTGAAGTGCTTGATGTACAGATCGTTAACTTCTTCCACCAATCGATGGGCCAGGTACGCCTCGTCCAGCAGGCAGCCCAGACCCAAGTGGGTAGAGGTGATTGCGGGTGGTTGCAGGAAGTACTGCTCGGCGATTTTCAGCACCGGTTTGATTTGCGATTCGATGCCTGCTTCGCGGGCAACGTCGTTGGCCGCTTCCAGCAGCTCAGGAACTTGATCGATGTAAGCGCCGACAAAGCGGGCCAGGGCGCCATTGGCGTCGGCTTCTGGCAGATGAATCGAAGGATGCAGGTGAGGCAGCTGTTTTTCGAGTTGCTCTTTGAGTTGGCCGGTTTCGGTCTCATGTTGACGGGCACGGGTGATCTGCTCGCGCAAAGCGGCGATGTTCATGACAACTCCAGGGTAAAGGCGTGACAAACGGAAGACATAAGGTAGCTCGGATACAAAAATGGCTAAGACGCATTTTGCATAACCATTAATAGATTAATATTCGTCGATTATATCGAAGTGCCATCATTGTGCCCCAGGCCAGGTAATTCGCGGCTTCGCGCGCAAACGTTCAACTTCTGCCGATGTTTTGTCTGCGCGCATTGCCAGGCGAGGGTCGCTGTCTATACTCCGGTTTGAAAGTGATTCGCTGATGAGGCCCGACTGCAGTTCGCAGGGGCTCGGTCGTCGAAGTTCGCAGTCTTGGCCGCCGTACCCTTAGCCGTAGGTCCACGCCTCCGGGATAACAAGAACGATAAGGGGAACCCGCAATGATGCGACATCCACATGTCTGGATGGGCCTCCTGTTGTGGTCGGTATTCGGTCAGGCGCACGCCGCCTGGACCGTTAACATGGCGCCAGGGGCGACTGAAGTCAGCAACGCAGTGTTCGACCTGCACATGACCATTTTCTGGATCTGCGTGATCATCGGCCTGGTGGTCTTTGGCGCAATGTTCTGGTCGATGATCATTCACCGTCGCTCCACCGGCCAGCAGCCTGCGCATTTTCACGAGCACACCTGGGTCGAGATCATGTGGACGGTTGTGCCGTTCCTGATCCTGGTGGCCATGGCCATCCCGGCGACCAAGACTCTGATCGATATCTACGATGCCAGCGAGTCTGACGTCGATATCCAGGTCACCGGCTATCAGTGGAAGTGGCATTACAAATACCTGGGCCAGGATGTTGAATTCTTCAGCAACCTGGCCACCCCTGCCGATCAGATCCACAACAAAGCCCCCAAGGACGAGCACTACCTGCTCGAAGTCGACCAGCCGCTGGTGCTGCCGGTGGGCGCCAAGGTGCGCTTTCTGGTAACTGCCGCGGACGTTATCCACTCCTGGTGGGTACCGGCCTTCGCGGTCAAGCGTGATGCCATCCCCGGCTTCGTCAACGAAGCCTGGACCCGGGTCGAGAAGCCCGGCATCTACCGCGGCCAGTGCACCGAGCTGTGCGGCAAGGACCACGGTTTCATGCCGGTGGTGGTCGAGGTCAAGTCCAAGGCCGACTACGACACCTGGCTCGGCGAGCGCAAGGCCGAAGCCGCCAAGCTCAAGGAGCTGACCAGCAAGGAATGGACCCTGCAAGAGCTGGTCGAGCGCGGCGACAAGGTCTACCACACCACCTGCGTGGCCTGTCACCAGGCCGAAGGCCAGGGCTTGCCGCCAATGTTCCCGGCACTCAAGGGCTCGAAAATCGCCACCGGGCCGAAGCAAGACCACCTGAGCATCGTCTTCCACGGCAAGCCGGGCACGGCCATGGCTGCCTTCGGCAAACAGCTCTCGGAAGTCGATATCGCCGCTGTTGTGACCTATGAACGCAATGCCTGGGGCAACAACAAGGGCGACATGGTCACGCCAAAAGATGTGCTGGCGATCAAACAGGCTGAAAGCAAATGAGCCGGGGTGAGGCGTATTCGCGCACCGGCCACCGGACTGCAGGAGACAGGACATGAGCGCAGTGATCGACGACCACAGCCACGGTCATGAGCACGCCCACGGGCCGGCCAAGGGCCTGATGCGCTGGGTGCTGACCACCAACCACAAAGACATTGGCACCATGTACCTGTGGTTCAGTTTCATGATGTTCCTGCTGGGCGGCTCGTTCGCCATGGTGATCCGCGCCGAGCTGTTCCAGCCTGGCCTGCAGATCGTCCAGCCGGAGTTCTTCAACCAGATGACCACCATGCATGGTCTGGTGATGGTCTTCGGTGCGGTGATGCCGGCCTTCGTCGGCCTGGCCAACTGGATGATCCCGCTGATGGTCGGCGCGCCGGACATGGCTCTGCCACGGATGAACAACTTCAGCTTCTGGCTATTGCCCGCAGCGTTCCTGCTATTGGTATCGACCCTGTTCATGCCGGGCGGCGGGCCGAACTTCGGCTGGACCTTCTACGCCCCGCTCTCGACCACTTACGCACCGGAAAGCGTGACCTTCTTCATCTTCGCCATTCACCTCATGGGTATCAGTTCGATCATGGGCGCGATCAACGTCATCGCCACCATCCTCAACCTGCGCGCCCCGGGCATGACCCTGATGAAGATGCCGCTGTTCGTCTGGACCTGGCTGATCACCGCCTTCCTGCTGATCGCGGTGATGCCGGTACTGGCGGGTGTGGTGACCATGATGCTGATGGACATCCACTTCGGCACCAGCTTCTTCAGCGCCGCCGGCGGCGGTGACCCGGTGTTGTTCCAGCATGTGTTCTGGTTCTTCGGTCACCCCGAGGTGTACATCATGATCCTGCCGGCGTTCGGCGCGGTCAGTTCGATCATCCCGGCGTTCTCGCGCAAGCCGTTGTTTGGCTATACCTCGATGGTCTACGCCACCGGGGCGATTGCCTTCCTGTCGTTCATCGTCTGGGCTCACCACATGTTCGTGGTCGGCATTCCGGTGGTTGGCGAGCTGTTCTTCATGTACGCCACCATGCTGATCGCGGTGCCGACCGGGGTGAAGGTGTTCAACTGGGTCAGCACCATGTGGGAAGGCTCGCTGACCTTCGAAACACCGATGCTGTTCGCCATCGCCTTTGTCATCCTGTTCACCATCGGCGGCTTCTCCGGGCTGATGCTGGCCATTGCCCCGGCGGACTTCCAGTACCACGACACCTACTTCGTGGTTGCCCACTTCCACTATGTGCTGGTGCCCGGGGCGATCTTCGGCATCTTTGCCTCGGCCTACTATTGGCTGCCGAAGTGGACCGGGCATATGTACGACGAAACCCTGGGCAAGCTGCACTTCTGGTTGTCGTTCATTGGCATGAACATGGCCTTTTTCCCCATGCATTTTGTGGGGCTGGCGGGCATGCCGCGCAGGATTCCGGACTACAACCTGCAGTTCGCCGACTTCAACATGATCTCGTCGATTGGTGCCTTTACCTTCGGCGCCACGCAGATCTTCTTCCTGTTCATCGTCATCAAGTGCATTCGCGGTGGCGCCCCGGCGCCGGCCAAGCCCTGGGATGGCGCTGAAGGGCTGGAGTGGTCGGTGCCATCACCGGCGCCTTATCACACCTTCCAGACCCCACCGGAAGTGAAATGAACGGCTCAGGCCCGAGGATACAGCCATGAGTGAAGGGACCTCGCTCAAGCGCCTGGTGTGGCGGCTGATGCTGCTGACCGTGGTGATGTTCGCCTTCGGCTTTGCCCTGGTGCCGATCTACGACGTGATGTGCAAAGCCTTCGGCATCAACGGCAAGACCGGCGGGCAGTATGAAGGCACCCAGGTCAGTGACATGAACCGCACGGTGAAGGTGCAGTTCATGTCGACCAACGCCAGCGACATGGTCTGGGATTTTTACTCCACCGCCGACCAGATCGACGTCAATCCGGGGGCGGTCAACCAGATGGTCTTCATTGCCCGTAATCCGACCGATAAACCCATGAGCGCCCAGGCCATCCCCAGCATCACCCCGGCCGAGGCGGCGGCGTATTTCCACAAGACCGAATGCTTCTGCTTTACCCAGCAGGTGCTGCAGCCGGGCGAGCGCATCGAAATGCCGGTGCGATTCATCGTCGACCGCGACCTGCCCAAAGATGTGAAACACCTGACGCTGGCTTACACGCTGTTCGATATCACCGCTCGCCACCCGCCGGTTGCACACCTGGCGGACCCGGTTGCACAGGGCGCCCGATAAGGAGAACACCACGATGGCTTCCCATGAGCACTATTACGTCCCGGCGCAAAGCAAGTGGCCGATCATTGCCACGGTCGGCATGTTCATCACGGTGTTCGGCCTGGGCACCTGGTTCAATGACCTCAAGGCCGGGCGGCCGGAGTCCCATGGGCCGTGGATTTTTTTCTTCGGTGCGTTGTGCCTGGCCTACATGCTGTTCGGCTGGTTTGGCGCGGTGGTCAAGGAGAGCCGCGCCGGGCTCTACAGCCCACAGCTGGACCGCTCGTTCCGCTGGGGCATGTCCTGGTTCATCTTCTCCGAGGTGATGTTCTTCATCGCCTTTTTCGGCGCCCTGTTCTATGTGCGTAACCTGGCCGGCCCCTGGCTCGGTGGGGAAGGCGCCAAGGGTGTGGCGCACATGCTCTGGCCGAATTTCGAGTTCTCCTGGCCGCTGCTGCATACGCCGGACCCGAAATTGTTCCCGCCGCCCAAGGACATCATCGACCCCTGGCACTTGCCGTTGATCAACACCATTTTGCTGGTCAGCTCCAGTGTCACCATCACCATCGCCCACCATGCCCTGCGCAAGAACCACCGTGGAGCGCTGAAGGCCTGGTTGGCGTTGACCATCCTCCTCGGCCTGAGCTTCCTGGTACTGCAGGCATACGAGTATCACGAAGCCTATAACGAGTTGGGCCTGACCCTGGGCTCGGGCATTTACGGCGCTACGTTCTTCATGCTCACAGGTTTCCACGGCGCCCACGTGACCATGGGCACCCTGATTTTGATCGTGATGCTGGTACGCATCCTGCGGGGGCATTTCAACGCCGACAAACACTTCGGCTTCGAGGCGGCCAGCTGGTACTGGCACTTCGTGGATGTGGTCTGGGTGGGGCTGTTTATCTTCGTTTACGTGCTGTAGCCGGGTTCAGAACGGCGCGTGGGACACCAACTGGCCGCTGTAGAAGCCCCAGGCCACCAGGGCCAGGGTCAAGACGGCCAGGGTGACGCGAACAGTCAGGGCTTTGAGCAGGCGAGTCGACTGCCCGTCGTCTTTGACCAGAAAGATCAGGCCGCTGAACAGGCTGGCGATGGTCGCCAACAGCATCAGGACGATCGCGGCTTTGAGCATGGCGAAACTCCGGGGGGATGCAGTGATGAATACAAGTATAGCGACTGACTTTTCGAGGGCCCGGTGAAGCGCTTTCACCCAGGCCTCGTGCCGACCCTGGTGGTGCTGTTGCTGCTGCCGGGGTTGATTGCGCTCGGCTGCTGGCAGCTCGGGCGCGCTGAACAGAAACGCCAGCTACTGCAGGCCTACGCCGAGCGCAGCGCCAGCGATGCGGTGGGCAGCGCGCAGTTGCTGCAGATTGATGATCCGGCCTATCGCCGGGTGCACCTGTACGGCCAGTTCGATGGCCAACACAGCCTGCTGCTGGATAACCGCATGCGCGACGGCCAGGTTGGCGTTGAGCTGTTGCAACCCTTTCTCGATCAGGCCAGCGGCCTGTGGCTGTTGATCAATCGCGGCTGGCTGCCCTGGCCGGATCGACGCATCCCCGTGCAATTCAGCACCCCTGAGCAGCCGTTGAGCCTGGATGCCTCGGTGTACGTCGCACCGGGTGCGACCTTCCAGTTGCATGCCGATCCGCAGGGCGGGAGTTGGCCGCGGCTGATGACTGCCATCGACGCCGGCTCGCTGTGGCCGCAACTGGGCCGCGAAGGTTTTGTCCATGAATTGCGCCTGGAGCCAGGCCCTGCCAGCTACCGGCTGGACTGGCCAGTGGTGGCGCTGGGGCCGGAAAAACACCTGGGTTACGCCGTGCAGTGGTTCGCCCTGGCGTTGGCCCTGGTACTGCTCTACCTCTACTTCGGCTGGCATAACAACAAGGAGAAACAGCATGGGAGCCGTCACAAGTCCACTCAACATGTCTGAAGGCAAGGCGCCGCGCAGTCGGGCGCGCGGTCGCCTGCAACTGTTGCTGATCCTGCTGGTGGTCCTCGGCCCGATGGTCCTTGCCACCAGCATGTACAAACTCAAGTTCTGGGTACCCGACAGCCGCAGCTACCACGGGGAAATGGTCGGCACCGGCCAGACCCGCGTGGACCTTGGCGTGCCTGCTGAAGAAGGACGCTGGCAACTGCTGGTGAGCACGCCCGGGGCATGCGGCCTGGACTGTCAGCAACTGGTTTACCTGGCCCGGCAGATCCAGATCGGTCTGGGCCGCGATGCCAGCCGCGCCAGCCATGCCCTGGCCGCCGCCCAGCCCTTGGCCGGCGACTACCAGGCCAAGCTTGCGCGCGAGTACCCGCAACTGCAGCGCTACCCCCTGGACCTTTCGCGTTACGGGGCCGTCAGCCAGGGCAAGCAGGACGCTTTGCTGTGGATCATCGACCCGCACGGCAACCTGGTGCTGCGCTACGACGCCAGGGTCAAGGGCAAGGACTTGCTCAATGACCTGCGCCATCTGCTGAAGCTGTCCAACATCGGATAGGACATCGCCATGGCCAGACCCGGATTTCGCCTCGCCGTCTTCGCCACCGTGCTGGCACTGGTTGTCGTGTTGCTCGGTGCCTATACCCGCCTGACCCATGCCGGCCTTGGTTGCCCGGACTGGCCGGGCTGCTATGGCTTCATCAGCGTACCCAAGAGCGAAGCGCAGTTGGCCCATGCCCAGTTGCACTTCCCCGACACCCCGGTGGAGGCGCACAAGGGCCGCAACGAAATGCTCCATCGCTATTTTGCCGGCACCCTGGCCCTGGTGATCAGCCTGCTCGCCGTGAAGGCCTGGCGTCGCCGTGGCCGTGACGGCCAGCCACTAAGGCTGCCCCTGTTGTTGCTCGGCGTGGTGTTCGCCCAGGCAGCCTTCGGCATGTGGACGGTGACCCTCAAGCTCTGGCCGCAAGTGGTCACGGCGCATTTATTGGGCGGATTTGCCACCTTGAGCCTGTTATTCCTGCTCAGCCTGCGCCTGTCGCGGGCCTTTGCACCCTTGCCCAAACTGCCTTTGAGCGTGCGCCGGGTGGCGGCGCTGGGGTTACTGGTGGTGATCGGCCAGATCGCCCTGGGCGGCTGGGTCAGCGCCAACTACGCGGCCGTGGCCTGCGTTGATCTGCCCACTTGCCACGGCCAGTGGTGGCCGCAGGCAGACTTTGCCAACGGCTTTCACCTGACCCAGCACATCGGCCCCAATTACCTTGGCGGCCAACTCGACAGCGATGCCCGCACCGCGATTCACATGAGTCACCGCCTGGGTGCCTTGTTGGTGACCGCGGTCATGCTGACCCTGAGCTGGAAACTGTATCGCCATGGCCTGGGCAAGCTGGCCGGATGGGTGCTGCTGGCGCTGGCCGTGCAGGTGAGCCTGGGGATCAGCAACGTGCTGTTGCACTTGCCGCTGGCCGTGGCCGTAGCCCACAACGCCGGTGGCGCGCTGCTGTTGCTGAGCATGGTGCTGGTCAACTACCGCATCCGCCTGGTTGCCCAGGCCAAAGTCCGTCGGGTCAGCCAGGGTTGGCGCCTGACTCCGCTGGCCAGCGGTGGAGTCGTTCATTATCTGGGAGATAACTCATGGCGACGCTTCTAAGTGAACGCAGGCTACAAGCGGGCTGGCGCGACTACCTGGAGCTGACTAAACCCAAGGTGGTGGTGCTGATGCTGATCACCTCGCTGGTCGGCATGTTCCTCGCCACCCGCGCCGGAGTGCCATGGACCATCCTGCTGTTCGGCAACCTGGGCATCGCCTGTTGCGCCGGCGGTGCGGCGGTGGTCAATCATGTGGTCGACCGGCGCATCGATGCGCTGATGGCACGCACACACAAGCGCCCGATCGCCGAAGGGCGGGTGGCGCCGGCGGCGGCGCTGACCTTTGCGCTGGTGTTGGCGGTCGTGGGCATGGCATTGCTGCTGGTGTTCACCAATGCCCTGACCGCCTGGCTGACCCTGGCCTCGTTGCTGGGCTACGCGGTGATCTACACCGGTTTTCTCAAGCGTGCCACCCCGCAGAACATCGTTATCGGCGGCCTGGCGGGCGCTGCACCGCCGCTGCTGGGCTGGGTGGCGATCAGCGGGCACATCAGCGCCGAACCGCTGTTGCTGGTACTGATCATCTTCGCCTGGACGCCACCGCACTTCTGGGCGCTGGCCATTCACCGCAAGGAGGAATACGCCAAGGCTGATATTCCAATGCTGCCGGTGACCCATGGCGAGCACTACACCAAGGTGCATATCCTGCTGTACACCCTGGTACTGCTGGCGGTCAGCCTGCTGCCCTATGCCATTCACATGAGTGGCCCGTTGTACCTGGCCTGTGCCCTGGTCCTGGGCGGGCGCTTCCTGCAGTGGGCCTGGGTGTTGTACCGTGGCAGTCGGCCGCACGCGGCGATCAAGACCTTCAAGTACTCTATCTGGTACCTGCTGTTGCTGTTCATCGCGCTGCTTGTTGACCACTACTTACTGTTGAACCTATGACTCGAACCCAGAAAACCGTCTTTATTCTCGTTGCCCTGGTCGCCGTGATCCTCGGGCTTACTGTCAACAAGGTGCTCAACGGCCGTAGCGAAGGCAACCCGACCGCGCTGATCGATGCTGGCATCATCCTGCTGCCGCAGAGCCGCACCGTGCCCGCCGTGGAGATGACCGACGAGCAGGGCCAGCCGCTGGTGATGGACGAGCTCAAGGGCAAATGGTCGCTGTTGTTCTTCGGCTACACCTTCTGCCCGGACATCTGCCCGACTACCCTCGCCCAACTGCGCCAGGTAAAGAGCGAGCTGCCCAAGGAGGCTGTGGAGCGCTTGCAAGTGGTGTTGGTCAGTGTTGACCCGAACCGCGACACCCCGGCACAACTGAAGCAGTACCTGGGTTATTTCGACAAGGATTTTCGTGGGGTGACCGGCCCGCTGGACAACATCCAGAAGCTGGCCAATGCGGTGAGCATTCCGTTCATTCCGGCCGATACCAGCAAGCCGAACTACACGGTTGATCACAGTGGCAACCTGGCGCTGTTGGGACCCGATGGCAAGCAGCGCGGGTTTATCCGGGCGCCGTTCAACAACCAGAAGCTGGTTGCGCAGTTGCCTGGGCTGGTTAAACGCGATTAAAAGCATCGCGGGGCAAGCCCGCTCCCACAGTGATTACCTAATCCTGTGGGAGCGGCGGTGCGACGCCTCGACTTGCCCCGCGATTACACGATGACTCAGAACGCCGGCTTGACCGCGCCCTTGTACTTCTCTTCGATGAACTTCTTCACTTCCGGCGTGTGCAGGGCTGCAACCAGCTTCTTCACCGCGTCCGCGTCCTTGTTGTCGGCGCGGGTTACCAGGATGTTCACGTAAGGCGAGTCGCTGCCTTCGATGACCAGGGCGTCTTTTTCAGGATTGAGCTTGGCTTCCAGCGCGTAGTTGGTGTTGATCAGCGCCAGGTCGACCTGGGTCAGCACGCGCGGGATGGTGGCAGCTTCCAGCTCACGGAATTTCAGGTTCTTAGGATTCTCGACGATGTCTTTGACGCTCGAGAGGATGTTGGTTTTGTCTTTGAGCTTGATCACACCGGCCTTTTCCAGCAGCAGCAAGGCACGGCCGCCGTTGGTGGCGTCGTTGGGGATGACCACGTTGGCCGTCGACGGCAGCTCGTCGAGCTTCTTGTACTTGCTCGAATAGGCGCCCAGCGGCTCCAGGTGCACACCGGCAACGCTGACCAGACTAGTGCCCTTTGCCTTGTTGAACTCATCCAGGTACGGCTGGTGCTGGAAGAAGTTGGCGTCCAGGCGTTTTTCGGCCACTTGCACGTTTGGCTGGATGTAGTCGGTGAACACCTTCACCTTCAAGTCCACGCCTTCTTTGGCCAGGGCCGGTTTGACGAACTCGAGGATCTCGGCGTGCGGCACCGGGGTGGCAGCGACGGTCAGGGTCTCGGCCTGGGCCGAGAAGGCCGCGACGGCGGCGACAACAGCAAGCAGCTTTTTCATCAAATCACTCCTTGTGAGGGCCGGTCCGGCCCCCGGTGCGTCGGCAGCGCCGACCCATGGGGTTACTTACGGGAAAAATGCACAACCAGTTTGTCGCCCACGCTCTGCAGGACTTGAACCAGTACCAGCAGCAGGACCACGGTGACTACCATCACGTCGGTCTGGAAGCGTTGATAACCGAAGCGGATCGCCAGGTCGCCCAGGCCACCGGCGCCCACCACACCGGCCATGGCGGTGTACGACACCAGGGTAATGGCAGTAACGGTGATGGCCGCGAAGATGCCCGGACGGGCCTCGGGCAGCAAGGCGTTGACGATGATCTGGCGGGTGCTGGCGCCCATCGACTGGGTGGCCTCGATGATGCCGCGGTCGACTTCACGCAGCGCGGTTTCCACCAGGCGGGCAAAGAACGGTGTGGCACCGACCACCAGCGGCGGGATGGCCCCGGCGACGCCCAGCGAGGTACCGGTGATCAGCACGGTGAACGGGATCATCACGATCAGCAGGATGATGAACGGCAGCGAGCGCAGGATGTTCACCACCAGCGACAACAGTGCATACACGCCCTTCTGTTCGAACAGCTGGCGCGGACCGCAAAGGAACAGCAGCACGCCCAGGGGCAGGCCGAGCAGCACGGTGAAGAACAGCGAGCCGAACAGCATGATCATGGTGTCGATCGTGGCCAGCCAGATTTCGGCCCAGTCGACGTTGGCAAAGAAACTCAAGGCGTCCATTAACGCAGTACCTCCATATGAACATCAGCTGCAGTGAAGCGGGCGAACGCCGCTTCCATGTCGCCGCCAGTGACGGCCAGGGTCAGCTGCCCATAGGGGGTGTCCTTGATGCGATCGATACGTCCGGCCAGGATGCTGTAGTCCACACCGGTTTCCCGGGCGACGGTGCCCAGCAGTGGTGCGTAGGTCGAATCGCCCTGGAAGGTCAGGCGCACAATGCGCCCTGGTACGTGGGCGAAGTCGTCGCGCTGCTCGTTCTCGTCAACCTGCTCGTCTTCCTGGACGAAGCGCTTGGTGGTCGGGTGCTGCGGGTGCAGGAACACATCGGCCACCGGGCCTTGTTCGACGATCCGTCCAGCGTCCATTACGGCCACGCGATCACAGACCCGGCGAATCACGTCCATTTCATGGGTGATCAGCACGATGGTCAGCTTCAGTTCGCGGTTGATCTCGGCCAGCAACTGCAGCACCGAGGCCGTGGTCTGCGGGTCGAGGGCGCTGGTGGCCTCGTCACACAACAGGATCTTCGGCTTGGTGGCCAGGGCGCGGGCGATGCCGACGCGCTGCTTCTGACCGCCGGAGAGCTGCGCCGGGTATTTCTTCGCGTGATCGGCCAGGCCGACACGGGCCAGCAGTTCGTTGACGCGGGTGTCGATTTCCTTGCGCGACAGTTGGCCTGCCAGGGTCAGTGGCAAGGCCACGTTGTCGGCGACTGTCTTGGAGGCCAGCAAGTTGAAGTGCTGGAAGATCATCCCGACTTGCTGGCGGAATCGCCGCAGGTCGTTGGCGTTGAACGCAGTGACGTCTTCGCCGTCGACGATGATCTTGCCGCCGCTCGGCGCTTCCAGGCGGTTGATCAGGCGCAGCAGGGTACTTTTACCGGCGCCGGAATGGCCGATCAGCCCGAACACCTGGCCGTCTTCGACGCTCAGGTTGGTCGGGTGCAGTGCGGGGATATCCCTACCGGCGACGCGGTAGGTCTTGTGGACATTTTGAAACTCGATCACGTAGCGAACCTTGTGGGGCGCATGGGAATAGGGGCAGCTGTTGGCCGGGCGCGCATTTTAGCCTGTTCGTATAGAGGTTCTTAGCATTTATTTCGCAATTGACCAATGCTACTGGAATAACGCGATCAGTGGTCAATCCGAAGGAACGCCTGCGGGGGGCATCAGTCACTAGTGGATAAGGCCCACCGTGGGGTCGAACCGCAGATTGAGTGAGGAGAGCACACTGATGCCCAGCAAGAACAACCCTCCCAAGCAAAGCCAACTCGCCGGCACCCAGACCCCGGACCGGGCCAACACCAATGCCAAGCTGCAAAGCCTGGAAGCTGTTCGCAGTGACGCCACAGGTCAGGCGCTGCGTACCAATCAGGGGGTCAAGGTTGCCGACAACCAGAACACCCTCAAAGCCGGTGAACGTGGCCCGTCCCTGCTGGAAGACTTCATCATGCGTGAAAAGATCACGCATTTTGACCATGAGCGTATTCCAGAGCGCATCGTCCATGCCCGCGGTACCGGGGCCCATGGTTATTTCCAGGCCTATGAATCCCATGCTGCGCTGAGCAAGGCCGGTTTTCTTCAGGACCCGGAAAAGATCACCCCGGTGTTCGTGCGCTTTTCCACCGTTCAGGGCCCGCGAGGTTCGGGCGACACGGTGCGTGATGTGCGTGGTTTTGCCGTCAAGTTCTTTACCGATGAAGGTAACTTCGATCTGGTTGGCAACAACATGCCGGTGTTTTTCATTCAGGATGCCATCAAGTTTCCCGACTTCGTCCATGCGGTGAAACCTGAACCGCACAACGAAATGCCTACCGGTGGCTCAGCCCATGACACCTTCTGGGACTTTGTCTCGCTGGTGCCGGAGTCGGCGCACATGGTGATCTGGGCGATGTCCGACCGCGCCATCCCGAAAAGCCTGCGCACCATGCAGGGTTTTGGCGTGCACACTTTTCGGCTGGTCAATGCCCAAGGCAAGTCGAGCTTCGTCAAGTTTCACTGGAAACCCAAGGCAGGCGTCTGTTCGCTGCTGTGGGACGAAGCGCAGAAACTGGCCGGTAAAGATGCCGACTACCATCGTCGCGACCTCTGGGAAGCGATCGAAACCGGTAATTACCCGGAATGGGAGTTTGGTGTGCAAATCGTCGCCGAAGAAGATGAGCACAGGTTCGACTTCGACCTGCTCGACCCGACCAAGCTCATCCCTGAAGAGCTGGTGCCAGTGACGCCCCTGGGCAAGATGGTGCTCAACCGCAACCCGGATAATTTCTTTGCCGAAACCGAACAGGTCGCCTTCTGTCCTGGGCATATCGTCCCCGGCATCGACTTTTCCAACGACCCGCTGCTGCAGGGCCGGTTGTTTTCCTACACCGACACCCAGATCAGCCGGCTCGGCGGGCCGAACTTCCACGAGATCCCGATCAACCGCCCGCTGGCGCCCAACCACAACGGTCAGCGTGATGCCCTGCATCGCACCACCCTGGACAAGGGCCGGGCTTCCTATGAGCCGAACTCGATCGACGGTGGCTGGCCGAAAGAGACGCCGCCAGCGGCAGTCGATGGCGGCTTCGAGTCGTATCCGCAGCGGATCGAGGCGCACAAGGTGCGCCAGCGCAGCCCGTCGTTTGCCGACCATTTCTCCCAGGCGCGGCTGTTCTTCCAGAGCATGAGTCCGACCGAGCAGGAACACATCATCAGTGCCTACAGCTTCGAGCTGAGCAAGGTTGAGCGGGCGTTCATCCGTGCCCGCCAGGTGAATGAGATACTCGCCAACATCGACCTGAAGCTTGCAGCGCGAGTGGCGGCGAACCTGGGCCTGCCAGCGCCGAAAAACGGCACGGTGGATGTACCTAAAACAGGCCTTGAAGAGTCGCCGGCGTTGAGCCAGATGAACCTGCTGGGCGAAGGCATCAAGGGTCGTAAAGTGGCGGTGCTGGTGGCCGATGGCGTGGATGGCGCCAGTGTCGATCGCCTGGTCAAGGCGCTGCAAGCCCAAAGCGCGCAGATCAAGATCCTTGGTCCGACCTCGGCGCCAGTAAAAACCGCCCAGGGTAAGCTGTTGGCAGTGGATGCCTCGATGGAAGGCATGCCTTCGGTGCTCTTCGATGCGGTCTGGGTGTCGGGCGGCAAGGCCTCGTTACAGGCTTTGGCCGGTGATGGTGTAGCGATGCACTTCGTGCTTGAAGCCTACAAGCATCTCAAACCCATGGGCCTGGCCAGCGAGGCGCACCCCATACTCGACACGCTAGGGCTCAAGATCGACAGCGGCTTGCTGCTGGGCAACGATGAAAAAGCCTACCAGGCCTTCATCACTGCCATCGGCAAGCATCGGGTGTGGGAGCGTGAGGCAGCAGCGAAAGCCGTTCCGGCCTGAAGGTGCAATCGGGTGCCCACCTGGGCACCCTTGGGGTTACGGGCGGCGCGGGATCAATACGGCCTGGGCAGGCTGGTTGCGATGAATCTCGTGGCGCTGCTGCAAGGTAAACGTGCGGTCGATTTTTTTCACGCGTTTGCCCAACAGGGTTTGCAACCAGGGTGCGTCTTGCGTGCGCGGCACCTGAAACACCACGTCGCACTGGTAGTTCACGACATCGCTGGCGATGTCATCCAGTTGTTTGCGCATCTCACGAATGTTCGTGGTTTTTAGCGCAATCACAGTGCTCGGTGCGGTCGGGTCGATCAGCTTGGCGGCCGGACGGGCTTCGGCGGCTTTGAGCGCCGCCTCAGCCTTGTCCAGCTCGGCCTTGCGCGCTTGGGTGATCGCGCCGTTGACGCCGCCGGTGAGCGCTGGAGCCTTGGGCATCAAGGCACGGGCGCGGGCCAGGGCGGTAGCGGCGGCATTCACATCGCCCTTTTGCAGGACGATCTGGCTGCGTTGCAGATAGGCTTCGGCCAACTGACGCTGGTATTGCTCGATCCGGCTGTCATTGGGCGCCTGGCTTTGCAGGGTGGCGAGCTGGTCTTCGGCAGTGGCCAGCTCACTGCTGGCAATGCTTTGCTCCAGCTGCTGCCAGGCATCAGGCTGGGCAGTCCCGGCAGCGTTGTCGGCCGGGGTGCTGGAGCACGCGGCAAGGATCAGCGAAAACGCGGCAAGGAGCAGATAACGGGAGGCGAACGGCTTCATTCCTGCGACTCTCTATTTGCGCAAAAAGCGAGCAAGTCTACACCCAGTCCGCAGACTCGAAAATAACTCTTCAGGTGCCTGTGCGTTTTTAACTGTCGCAGGGTGCAACCACGGCGGCTGCACCCCTGGCCCTCAGCGCCGGGGCAGTGCCAGGCTCAGCAAGAATAGCACCGCGGCGCAGACCACGATGGACGGGCCGGCTGGCGTGTCCTTGAACCACGACAGCGCCAGGCCGCCGCATACCGCAGTAACCCCCAGCAGGCTGGCGCCCAGGGCCATTTGCTCTGGTGAGCGGGCGTGACGTTGCGCCGCAGCGGCGGGAATGATCAGCAGCGACGTGATCAGCAGCACGCCGACGATCTTCATTGCCACGGCGATCACCACGGCGATCAGCAGCATCAGTGCTAGGCGCAATGCAGCGACCGGCAAGCCTTCGACCATGGCCAGTTCCTCATGCACGGTGACCGCCAGCAATGGCCGCCACAACGCGACCAGCAACAGCAGCACCGCCGCGCTGCCACCGAGAATCCAGGCAAGATCCCCCGGGCTGATCGCCAGCAGGTCGCCAAACAGGTAGGCCATCAGATCGATGCGCACATCGTGCATGAAGCTCAGCACCACGAGGCCGAGGGACAATGTACTGGGTGCGAGAATCCCCAGCAGGGTGTCGGACGCCAGTGGCTGGCGCTGTTGCAGGGTCACCAGCAGGATGGCCAGCAACAGGCAGCCGACCGTCACTGCCAGGGCGGGGCTGACATCCAGCACAAAGCCCAGGGCCACGCCGAGCAGCGCGGCATGGGACAGGGTATCGCCAAAGTAGGCCATGCGCCGCCACACCACGAAGGAGCCCAGAGGGCCTGCAACCAGTGCCAGCGCCAGGCCTGCGAGCAGGGCGTAAAGCAGAAAATCAGCCATGCTTGCAGTGATCTCCGTGAACATGGCCGCCTTTGGCCGGGGCAACCACCGAACCATGCAGGTCGTGGGCGTGGTCGTGATGGTGGTGATAAATCGCAAGGCTCGGCGCGTTGCTGCCGAACAGCTCGACGAAGGCCGGGTCGCCGCTGACCTGCTCCGGGTGGCCGGAACAGCAAACGTGACGGTTCAGGCAGACCACCTGGTCGGTGGTGCTCATGACCAGGTGCAGATCGTGGGAAACCATCAACACGCCGCAGCCATGGCGATCGCGCAGGCGGGTGATCAGGCTGTACAGCTCGGACTGGCCGGCAACGTCGACGCCCTGCACCGGTTCATCGAGCACAAGCAATTCGGGCTCGCGCAACAGCGCTCGAGCCAGCAGTACGCGCTGCATCTCACCGCCGGAAATACCCTGGATCGGGTTGTCGATGACCTGTTCGGCGCCGACTTCCTTGAGCGCCGACAATGCGGCCGCACGGTCTACGCCGGGTACCAGGCGCAAGAAGCGCAGTACCGAGAGCGGCAGGGTGGCATCGACCTGAAGCTTTTGCGGCATGTAGCCAATGCGCAGCCGCGGTTTGCGCCAGACCGTGCCGCTATGGGGTTTGAGCAGGCCCAGCACGGCGCGAACCAGGGTAGTCTTGCCAGCGCCGTTGGGGCCGATCAGGGTGACGATTTGCCCGGGCTCGACAGCCAGGTCAATGCTGTCGAGCACCGCCTGGCCGGCGAAGCTGACGCCGACCTGTTCGAGGCGAATCAGCGCGTTGCTCATCAGGCGCTCCGGCAGTTGCTGCACAGGCCGACCACTTCGACCGTCTGTGCTTCGACGCGGAATCCGACCTCGTGGGCGCTGGCGACAATGGCGTCGCTGATGGAGCTTTGTTCAAGCTCGATGGCCACGTGGCATTCGCGGCAGATCAGGAACTGGCCCTGGTGCGCGTGCTCGGGGTGGCTGCAGCCGATAAAGGCGTTGAGCGAGGCAATGCGGTGCACCAGGCTGTTTTCCAGGAGAAAATCCAGCGCGCGGTACACGGTGGGCGGCGCTGCCCGGCGGCCATCCTGTTCGCTCAGTACGGCGAGGATATCGTAGGCGCCCAGCGGCTTGTGGCTCTGCCACACCAGTTCCAGCACCCGTCGGCGCAAGGCGGTCAGGCGCACACCCTGGCGTGCGCACAGCGCATCGGCCTCGGCCAGGGCGCTGTGCACGCAATGGGAGTGGTCGTGGGGGCGGTTGGCCAGCGGGGTTTTAGGCATGAGCGGCGACGGTTCTGATTGGAGACGTTATTATGTTACCTGTTTCAGCCCCTGTGAGTGGTCATCGTGTCCCGAATTTTTGCCCTTTTTGTCGCTTTTATCGCCACCCTGACGATGGCCCAGGCACAGGCCGAAGTGCGTGTGCTGACCAGCATCAAGCCCCTGCAGCAGATTGCCGCGGCGGTGCAAGATGGCGTCGGTACGCCTGAAGTGCTGCTGCCGCCAGGCGCCTCGCCCCACCATTACGCCCTGCGCCCTTCCGACGTACGGCGTGTGGGCGATGTTGAGCTGCTGTACTGGATCGGCCCGGACATGGAAGGCTTCCTGCCGCGCGTGCTCAAGTCCCGCAGCAAGCCGAGCATCGCCGTGCAGGACCTGCCCGGCCTGCAGCTGCGCCATTTTGGCGAAGACAGCCACTCCCACGATGAAGACCATGACGATCACGACCATGATCACCGCCCGGGCAGCCTCGATGCTCACCTGTGGCTGTCGTCGGTCAATGCACGGGTGATTGCGGCGAAGATGGTCGCCGACCTTAGCGCCGCTGATCCGGCCAATGCCGCACGTTATCAGAACAACCTCAAAGCCTTTGGCGAGCGTATGGATGCCTTGGATGCGCGGTTGAAACAGCGCATGGCGGGCATCAGTGGCAAGCCGTTCTTTGTTTTCCATGAAGCTTTTGACTACTTCGAAGCGGCCTACGGCCTGAAGCACACCGGGGTATTCAGCGTGGCGGCGGAGGTCCAGCCGGGTGCCCAGCACGTGGCGGTAATGCGCAAGCGTTTGCAGGAAGTGGGCAAAACCTGTGTGTTCAGCGAGCCGCCGCTGCGGCCACGACTGGCCCAGACGCTGACAGCGGGCCTGCCGGTGACCCTGGCCGAGCTGGATGCGCTGGGCGGGACGGCGCCTGCCAGTGCCCGGGGGTATGAGCAGTTGCTGGAGAAGCTGGGTAATGATCTGGCAGGGTGCCTGGAAAAATTGTGACGCCCTGATCGCGGGGCAAGCCCGCTCCAACCTATTGTAGGAGCGGGCTTGCCCCGCGCTGCTTTACAGCGCAAACGGCAAAGCAATCTCCACCTGCTGCCGCGCCGCCAGGCGCACTTCAAAGTCAGCCGGATCGTGAATCAGCACGTCCATCCCGGCAAACGACTCGGCGGCAATCAGGCGCGACAGCCAGAAGCGCACGCAGGCCAGGCGCAGCATCACCGGCCACAGGTGCGCCTCGGCCGAGGTGAACGGTCGCAGCGCCGCATAAGCCCCCAGCAACGCCCGCGCCCGCGGGCCGTCGATAACCCCGGCGTCATTGCAGCACCAGTCGTTAAGGGTGATCGCCAGGTCGTAGAGCATCGGCCCCGAGCAGGCGTTGTAGAAGTCGATCAGGCCAGTCAGGTGGGTGCCTTCGAACAACACATTGTCGCGGAACAGGTCAGCATGCAGGTTGGCCCGTGGCAGCGCCATGATCTGCGCCTGGTGCGCTTTGATCTCGTCCAGGCACGCCTGCAGCAGTTGGCGTTGTTCGCTGTTCAGGCGTGGCATCAGCTCGGCGCCGGTCTCCAGCATCCAATCCAGGCCACGGTCGGTCTTGCGTTCGAGCACGTTGTCGCGGGTGGCCAGGTGCAGGTGCCCGAGCAGTTCGCCCACCTGCACGCAGTGCTGGTTGTTGGCGACCTTGATGTGCTTGCCTGGCAGCCTTGGCTGCAGCAGCGCAGGCTTGCCGGCCAGTTCACGCAGGGCTACACCGGTGTTGTCGCGCAAGGCGTAGGGCACTGGCAGGTCGGCCTCGTGCAACACGTCGAGCAGTTCGATGAAAAACGGCAGGTCCTGGATCGGCCCGCGTTCGACCAGCGTCAGCACGTACTCCCCCTGTTCCAGGCTGACAAAGAAGTTGCTGTTCTCGGTGCCGGCGGCAATGCCCTGGAAGTCCCGCAGGCGGCCCAGGCCGTAGGGCGCCAGAAAGGTTTCCAGCTCAGGCCGGGTCAGGGGGGTGAAAACTGACATGATCAAAAATTGCCCATACGGGCACTTCAGCAGGGAAGTGCCAGGTTGATGTAAAGGGTACGGCTTACCACTCGAAGATTTTCCACGATGGGATCAGCATGTCCGGTTGGTCGGAACGGATGAAATTGCCTTCCGAACCATCAGCGCGTACCAGGAAGTAAGGTTTGCCACCTTTTGGGGTGACCTTGATTGCATACAGGAAGCCATTTTGCCGGTATTCCTGAATGGTTTTGTCGCCTTCCGTGCGAATGGTTACATCCGGATCAGCCGATGGCGCGTCATCCGCTGCCAGGGTGACGACCGGAGTGACTGCCAAGAGGCTGAGCAGCAACAGGCGATTTAGTGTACGCATGATAACCTTGTCCCTTTGTCGTCAATGTTCCGGACATTCTAGCGCCGGGCCCGTCGAAAAGGTTGATTCTGCACATGAGCCAAGCTCCCCTCGTCCTGGTGGACGGTTCCTCGTACCTGTACCGCGCCTTCCACGCGCTGCCACCACTGACTACCTCCAAGGGCATGCCAACCGGCGCGGTCAAGGGCGTGCTGAACATGCTCAAGAGCCTGCGCAAGCAGTATCCGGACGGCCTGTTCGCGGTGGTCTTCGACGCCAAGGGCGGGACCTTCCGCGACGAAATGTACGCCGAATACAAGGCCAACCGGCCAAGCATGCCCGACGACCTGCGTGTGCAGATCGAGCCGCTGCACGCCAGTGTGCGCGCCTTGGGCTACCCGCTGCTGTGTGTTGAGGGGGTGGAGGCCGACGACGTGATCGGCACCCTGGCCCGCAGCAGCGCCGCCGCCGGGCGTCCGGTGATCATCTCCACCGGCGACAAGGACATGGCGCAACTGGTCGACGGGCACGTTACGCTGGTCAACACCATGACCGGTAGCGTGCTCGACGTGGCTGGCGTGCACGAGAAATTCGGCGTCGGTCCTGAACACATCATCGACTTCCTCGCCCTGATGGGTGACAAGGTCGACAACATTCCTGGCGTGCCGGGGGTCGGCGAAAAAACCGCCGTGGGCCTGCTGACCGGTATTGGCGGTGGCTTGAGCGATCTGTACGAGAACCTCGACAAGGTTCCGAGCCTGGCCATTCGTGGCGCCAAGACCCTGCCGGCCAAGCTTGAAGAGCACCGTGACGCGGCGTTCCTCTCCTATGAGCTGGCGACCATCAAGCTTGACGTGCCACTGGACGTCGAGGTGGATGCGCTGGTCTGTGGCGAACCAGATTGCGATGCGTTGCTGGCCTTGTACACCGAGATGGAGTTCAAGAGCTGGATCGCCGATGTCCAGCGTGAGGCCAAGCGCCAGGAGCTGGCAGCGCCTGTGGCAAACAGCGAGTCGCCTGCCACCGGTGGTGGCGAGGTCGTCGTTGCAAGTGCGCAGGTCCCCGTCGAAACTACCTACGAGACCATCCTCGACCAGGCCCGCTTCGAGGTCTGGCTGGCCAAACTGCAGGCAGCCGAACTGATCGCCTTCGACACCGAAACCACGGGCGTCGATGCCCAGCAGGCGCAGTTGGTCGGTTTGTCGTTTGCCGTGCAGGCACATGAAGCAGCCTACATTCCGTTGATGCATACCTACCTGGGCGTACCGCAGCAACTGGACCGCGACACCGTGCTGCGCGCACTCAAGCCGCTGCTGGAAGACCCGAAGAAGCTCAAGGTCGGTCAGCATGCCAAGTTCGACATGAACATCCTGGCCAACTGCGCCTTGGGCGGCGACCCCGACGATGGCATCGTGGTGCGCGGGATTGCTTTCGACACCATGCTTGAGTCCTACGTGCTGAACTCCACGGCGACCCGCCATGACATGGACAGCCTGGCGCTGAAGTACCTCGACTACACCACTACCAGCTTCCAGGACATCGCCGGCAAAGGCGCCAAGCAGCTGACCTTTGACCAGATCCCCCTGGAACAGGCCGGCCCATACGCCGCCGAAGACGCCGACGTGACCTTGCGCCTGCACCAGACGTTGAGCACCAAGCTTGCGGAAATTCCGAGCCTGGCCGGTGTGCTGAGTGATATCGAAATGCCATTGGTTCCGGTTCTGGCGCGCATTGAGCGTCAAGGCGCGCTGGTCGACGCCGAGCTGCTCAAGGTGCAGAGCGGTGAGCTGGGCAAGAAAATGGCCGACCTGGAAGAAGAAGCCATTCGCCTGGCCGGTGAGCCGTTCAACCTCGGTTCGCCCAAGCAGCTGGGGGCGATTCTTTATGACAAGTTCGGCCTGCCGGTGCTGAAGAAAACCGGCAAAGGCCAGCCCTCCACCGCCGAAGACGTCCTTGAAGCCCTGGCCGAGGAAGGCTACCCACTGCCCAAGGTGCTGATGCAGTACCGCTCGATGAGCAAGCTCAAAAGCACCTACACCGATCGCCTGCCGGAGCAGATCAACCCGCGTACCGGGCGTATCCACACCTCTTACCATCAGGCTGTCGCGGCCACCGGACGTCTTTCCTCCAGTGACCCGAACCTGCAGAACATTCCGGCCCGCACGGCCGAGGGCCGACGGATTCGCCAAGCGTTCATCGCACCGCCAGGCTACAAGTTGCTGGCGGCGGACTACTCGCAGATTGAACTGCGGATCATGGCCCACCTGTCCCGTGACGAGGGACTACTGAATGCGTTCCGTGATGGTCTCGATGTGCACACCGCGACCGCGGCCGAGGTGTTCAAGGTCGAACTGGGCCAGGTGACTTCGGACATGCGCCGCAGCGCCAAGGCGATCAACTTCGGCCTGATCTACGGTATGGGTGCGAAAAAGCTCGGCAAGGATATTGGCGTCGACACCAAGGTGGCCAAGGCCTACATCGACGAGTACTTCGCCCGCTACCCAGGTGTTCGCGAATACATGGAGCGCACGCGTGGGCAGGCCGCCGAGCAGGGTTATGTAGAAACCCTGTTCGGCCGCCGGCTGTACCTGCCGGCTATTCATTCCAACAAGCCGCAGGAGCGCGCGGGTGCCGAGCGTACGGCGATCAATGCGCCGATGCAGGGCACGGCGGCGGACATCATCAAGCGTGCCATGGTGGCTGTGGATAACTGGCTGACCGATTCGGGCCTAGATGCTCGGGTCATCCTCCAGGTTCATGACGAACTGGTACTGGAGGTTCGAGAAGACCTTGTCGAGCAGGTTCGCGAGCAGATTCGCCCACACATGAGTGGTGCCGCTCAGTTGGATGTTCCGCTGGTGGTAGACGTCGGCGTGGGGTCGAATTGGGACGAAGCGCACTAAAAAAGCGCTTAAAATCGGGGAAAAGCTGCGGCATATCGTCGCGGCTTTTTGGCTGGCTCGGGGCCATTAGTGCCGGAAATTTCCGACCTATCGCAAATAGTTTCTAAACGTCCGGAACTAAACCGGTGAACCGCGACTCAGAGTATCTGAATGGCTGGTGAAGCCCTTCGATGCTCCTATGTTGTGTTAAGTGTTGGCAGATATCCGGACCCCGCCCTAGCGGTCCGGTACTTGAACCCCGAACTTCCCCCTCCCCATACGAAGTCCGGGGTTTTTTTTGCCCGGCGTTTACCGGGCGGCCCTTATTCGGCGGGCTTGTCCGGCAGTTCCATCCAGCGTGCCAGCACGCCGTAGGCCTCTTCCAGACCCTGGCGCTTGGGGGCCGAGAACAGCTGGATCGTAATGCTATCGCCCCAACCTTTGCGGATCTCCGACTGCACTTTGAGCAGGGTGTTCTTGGCCGCGCCAAAGGTCAGCTTGTCGGCCTTGGTCAGCAGGATGTGCATCGGCATGCCGGAGGCGCGCGACCAGTCGAGCAGCATCATGTCGAAGTCGGTCATCGGATGGCGCACGTCCATCATCAGGATCAAGCCCTTCAAGGCCTCGCGGCTGCCCAGGTAGGCCTCCAGGTGGCGCTGCCAGTGCTGCTTGAGCGGGATTGGCACCTTGGCATAACCGTAGCCCGGCAAGTCGACCAAACGCCGTTCATCGTCCAGACTGAAGAAGTTCAACAGCTGGGTGCGCCCCGGGGTTTTCGAGGTTCGCGCCAGGCTGGCGTGGGTCAGGGTGTTCAGGGCGCTGGACTTGCCGGCGTTGGAGCGGCCGGCGAAGGCTACTTCATAGCCCTGGTCGGGCGGACACTGGTCGACCTTGGCCGCGCTGATAGCGAATTTGGCCTGTTGGCAGAGGCCGAGGATGGGGTTTTTGACTTGCATGGGATATCCGGTGTGGGTGTTGCCAGAGGCGGGCTCGGCAAGCGGTGTCGTTTCCGTTTCAGTAACGGGAGTATATAATGCCCCAGATTTTGTGTGCGCATTATCCCAGCGTAGGAGGATGTGCACGGGGGCATCGGATTCAAGCTTGCGCATTAGAACGCAGTGCAGCCCCCAACCCTGAAAGGTCGTTCGCATGACGAAATGGCTGCTTGTTGTCGGTGTCTTGATACCGTTATTCAGCGCTCAGGCTACACAGGATCCCGAGGCGTTGTACAACCGCACGTGTGCGGCTTGTCACGCCGGGCAGCTGCCACAGGCACCGAAAGCAGGTGATCGTGCGGCTTGGGAGCCAAGACTGGCGAAGGGTATGGAGATGCTGGTGGTGCATGTCACCCAGGGTTTCAAGGCTATGCCAATGCGTGGATTGTGCATGGACTGCAGTGCCGAGGACTACCAGGCAATCATCCAGTGGATGAGCCGGAGTCCCGATACATAACTCTTTCACCCTTAGCCGTAGTTGGATTAGCTGATGAACAAACTACTCGTGAGTCTGCTGTTGACCTTGGGCATCACCGGTGTTGCCAATGCCGCAGAGCCTGTCAAAGGGGATGCCGCTGCTGGTCAGGCCAAAACTGCTGTATGTGGCGCTTGTCACAATCCGGACGGCAACAGCCTGGCGCCGAACTTCCCGAAACTTGCAGGCCAGGGTGAGAAGTACCTGGAAAAGCAATTGCACGACATCAAGTCGGGCAAGCGCACCGTGCTGGAAATGACCGGCATGCTGGCTGCGTTCAACGACCAGGACATGGCCGACATCGCCGCTTACTTCTCCAGCCAGAAAGGCAGCGTTGGCGCGGCTGATCCGAAGCTGGTCGAGCGTGGCCGCGCGCTGTTCAACGGCGGCGACGTCGAAAAAGGCCTGCCTGCCTGCACCGGCTGCCACTCGCCTAACGGCGCGGGTATTGCCCTGGCCGGCTTCCCGCACCTGGGCGGCCAGCACGCAAGCTACGTCGCCAAACAGCTGACCGACTTCCGCGAAGGCAACCGTACCAATGATGGCGACGCTACCACCATGCGTACCATCGCGGCCAAGCTGAGCAACAAGGACATCGAAGCGCTGTCCAGCTACATCCAGGGTCTGCATTGATCCGCGCTTTAACGCTGGGTTAATACTACGGCGCAAAGATGAAAAGGGTGGCTTCGGCCGCCCTTTTTTGTGCCCGCTGCCGTTACACTAACGAACTCGGGCCTGCCTCGGCCTGTCCTACGACAGGTCGCGCCAAGGCGACTCAATAGACTGCTCAGGAGTAAAGCATGCGTAATCTGATTCTCGGCGCCGCGCTGGTCACTGCCAGCCTCTTCGGCATGACTGCCCAGGCTGCCGATCCGGTAGCCTTCGACCAGTATACCGAGCTGAGCAACCCGGTTCCGGTGTCGGTACCTGGCAAGATCGAAGTGGTCGAGCTGTTCTGGTACGGCTGCCCGCACTGCTACACCTTCGAGCCGGTGATCAATCCATGGGTCGAGAAACTGCCGAAGGACGTCAACTTCAAGCGCGTGCCTGCCATGTTCGGCGGCCCTTGGGATGCCCATGGCCAGATGTTCCTGACCCTCGAAGCCATGGGTGTAGAGCACACGGTTCATGCGGCGGTATTCGAAGCCATCCAGATTCAGCGCAAGAAACTGACCAAGCCTGAAGAAATGGCCGACTTCCTCGCCACCCAAGGCGTCGACAAGGACAAGTTCCTTGCCACCTTCAACTCCTTCGCCATCAAGGGCCAGGTCAACCAGGCCCGTGAACTGGCCAAGAAGTACGAAATCACTGGCGTACCGAGCATGGTCGTCAACGGCAAGTACCGCTTCGACCTTGGCAGCGCCAAAGGGCCACAAGGCGTGCTGAATGTCGCCGACCACCTGATCGCCAAGGAGCGCGCCGCCAAGTAAGCGGCGCCGATCATGCGCCGCTGGAGAACCGAGCGTGGCATTGGCCTGCATGATCCGCAGGTCAACGAACATCACCTGCAGGCCAACGGCCTGCCTGAGGATGGTCGGCTGCGGCTGCTCAGTTTCAACATCCAGGTCGGCATCAGCACCGAGCGTTACCGCCATTACCTGACCCGCGGCTGGCAGCACCTGTTGCCGCACACCGGGCGGGCCGGCAACCTGCAGAAGATCGGCGACCTGCTCGCCGACTTCGACCTGGTTGCCCTGCAGGAGGCCGATGGCGGCAGCCTGCGCTCGGGCTACGTCAATCAGGTCGAGCACCTGGCACAACTGGGCGCCTTCCCGTACTGGTACCAGCAGCTCAACCGCAACCTCGGGCGCCTTGCCCAGCATAGCAACGGCGTGCTCAGCCGCTTGAAACCGCAACTGCTAGAGGATCATCCGCTGCCCGGCCCGGCTGGCCGCGGGGCGATCCTGGTGCGCTTCGGCGAAGGTGAAGACGCCCTGGTCGTGGTGATGATGCACCTGGCCCTGGGTTCCAAGACCCGCGCCCGCCAGCTTGCCTACATTCGTGAACTGATTGGCGGCTATCGCCACCAGGTGCTGATGGGCGACATGAACACCCACGCCACCGACCTGCTGGAACATTCGCCGCTGCGCGACCTGAGCCTGATCGCACCGCAGGTGCAAGCCACTTTCCCCAGTTGGCGGCCACAACGCTGCCTTGATCATATCCTGCTCAGCCCAAGCCTGACCCTGGAGCGGGTCGAGGTTCTGGCCCAGCCAATTTCCGATCATCTTCCGGTCGCGGTTGAGATTCGTTTGCCTGATGCCCTTGCTGTGGATACGCTGCCCGCTTTGAGCTAATTGCCATTACCCTCTGCGGACCCAGGCATGACCGACGAAGCCCAGCGCTGGAAAGAAAAATACCTCAAGAGTATCGAACAGCAAGAGAAGCTCGAGCGCCGTTGGGAGGCTCGTCTGGACTTGTTGCGCCGCGGCCTGGTGCGCAGCACGCTGGCGGCTGAAGGCAGCGATCGGGCGGTGGACCAGTGCATGAAGGAAATGCGCGAGGTCATCCGCACCGACAATATGGACGCCGCCCTCGCCGGCCTGATTCCGCGCCTGGAAAAGGCTGTGCTCGACTCCGAGCAACGTCGAGAAACCCGCATCGCCCAGGTCAGTACTGCGCTCACCTCGTTGGTTACCCAGCTACAGGCCTTGCCTTTGCCCAGCGAAGTCAGCCGGCCGCTGAAGAAGTTCGCCAAGCAGGTCGAGGCCCGGGCCAGTCAATCCAGGGAAGTACCCCTGTTGCTGGGGGAATTGAGCGGCTTGCAGGGTCAGGCGCTGTCGGCGCTGGAGCAGCCTGAAGAGGTGCAACGTCCAGGCTTGTTGCAGCGCCTGTTCGGCAACCGCGAAGCGGAAACCGAAGTCTTGCAGCCTGCCCTCGCTGGTCCGGCAACGCTGCCTGAACTCAGCGAAAAGCCTGCGCAGCTGGCGCTAGCTCATGTTGAGCCGGTGCCCTCGGTGCCTGTCGATGTCGACGAACTGCAGTCATTGCCGGTTGCTCAGGAACGGCTCATCGAGCCCTTTGAGTCCGCTGCAATAGAGGTCGAAGCTGACCAAGAGGCCGCACTGTCTGCCGTTGCGCCGACACCCCAGATGCTTGTCGATCAAACCGTCGAGCCCGCGCCACAACGACCACAGCCTGAAGCCGCACTCGAGTCGCCACCGGTGGACGCCGAGCAGGAAATCCTGGCGTTACTCGAGCACAGTCCGGACGAACCTGCGGTCGAGCTGCCTGAAATCGCCGCGCAGGACGACGAAGCAGCCCATTACGCCCTGCCGGACGGAACCGAGCCGACCTACAGCTCGGTGGCTGCGCACATCGAAGACACCTTGCTGGGTTTGCTCGACGACCTGACCCTGCCCGAGCGCTACAAGGCCCAGGCGCAGTCCATGCGCGAACGCCTGGAGCACGGGCTGAACTGGTACGAATTGTTGCCGGTCCTCGATGACCTGGCAGTGCTGATGCTGGCGATCAACGACAGTGGCCAGCACGAGTTCGAAGCTTATTTGCAGCAACTCAACGAGCGTCTGGAGTCGTTCCAGAGCCACTTGCATGAAGCCAGCGAAGGCCACGCAGACAGCACGTCGGCGGCACGCGACCTCGACAGTCAGTTGCGTGAGCACGTCGACAGCCTGCAAAGCAGTGTGCAGGGCGCTGCCGACCTTGGCAGCCTCAAGAATATCCTCGAAAGCCGCCTTGAAGGCTTGCTCGGCACCATGGATGAGCACCAGCAGCAGCGTGATCAGCGTGAGCAGGATATGGCCAACCGTTTGCAAGGCCTGGCCGAACGGGTGGCGAGCATGGAGCAGGAAGCCCTGGGTTACCGTGAGCACCTTGAGGAGCAGCGTCAAAAGGCCTTGATCGACCCTCTCACCGGCCTGCCCAATCGTGCCGCCTGGTCGGAACGGGTCGATCAGGAAGTACTGGAATGGCAGGAAAACGGCGGTCATCTGTTGATGGCGATCCTCGACCTTGACCATTTCAAGCGTATCAACGACGGCTATGGCCACCTGGCCGGTGACAAGGTGCTGAAGATCGTTGCCAGTGTGCTGCGCAAGCGTCTGCGCAGCCGAGACTTCATTGCCCGCTTTGGTGGCGAGGAGTTTGTCCTGCTGATCCCGCAAACTTCGCTGCCCGCCGGCTGCCAGTTGGCAGAGACCCTGCGTGCAGCCATCGAAGCCTGCCCGTTCCATTTCAAGGGCGAGCGGGTGACCATCACCCTGTCTATCGGCATCAGTGCATTTCGCAGCGGTGAGCGCAGCGAAGCGGTGCTCAAGCGGGCCGACGAGGCGCTGTACCGGGCGAAACATCTTGGTCGAAATCGCGTCGAACAGGGCTGAGTGGCATTGGCGAGGATGCGTTAAGCTTACGCTTTGCAGACTCTCATCACAGTGCCCTCCCCATGAAAGCGTTTTTCACCGCGCTCCTGCTGCTGACGCTGGCAGGTTGCGCCACTGGCTTGCGGATCGACCGCAGCCACACTTCTGCCAACCAGGACGAGCGTATCCAGTTCGTCGTCCTGCATTACACCAACGCCTCGCTGGAGCGCTCACTGGCTTTGCTGACCCATGGCGAGGTCAGCAGCCATTACCTGATCGGCGACTCGCCGGCGACGGTCTATCAACTGGTCGACGAGAGCCGCCGCGCCTGGCATGCCGGTGACAGCCAGTGGGATGGGCGTACCTGGCTCAACTCTACCTCCATTGGTATCGAGATCGTCAACCCAGGTTTTACCGACACACCCACCGGGCGGGTCTGGCATCCCTACACCGAGGCGCAGATCCAGGCATTGATCGTCCTGCTCAAGGACATCGTCGCGCGCAATCACATCCAGCCACGTTACATCATCGGCCACAGCGACATCGCGCCGCTGCGCAAACTCGACCCGGGGCCGATGTTCCCGTGGAAGCGCCTGGCGGATGCAGGGCTTGGGGTCTGGCCGAATGCCCAGGCCGTGGCCCGGCAGCAAGCCTACTTCAGCGTCAATCCGCCAAGCATCACCTGGTATCAGCAGCAGTTGAAGCGTTTTGGCTACGCCATCGAGCAGACCGGTGAGTACGATGTCAGCACCAAACATGTGCTGGCAGCGTTCCAGATGCGCTTTCGCCCCCAGCGTTTTGACGGGGTGGCAGATGCCCAGACCGCTGCTATGTTGCAGGTGCTCAACAACCGTCGTTGACATGCACCGCCCAACGGGCAGGCTGACTTGAGTGGCAGTTGCTATACCTTTTGGTATTCAACGGGATAATTCTTGATGTCAGCTGCCCTCTCCGTGCTGCGCCACTTGCTCTATCGTCCCTGGTTATTGGCCACACTCGCGGCTATGGCCAGCGCGATCCTGTTGCTCATGGCCAGTGTTGGCGTAGCAATGCACCAGATGCAGCAAAGCGAAATCGAGCAAATGAATGCCAAGGGCGAGCGTTTTCTCGCCCGCCTTGAGCAGATCTTCGGCCAACTGCGTGAAGGCGTCGACGAGCTTCAGGCGCAACCGGTGCGAGGTTGCGATGCCACCATGATGACGGCCTTGCAGCAGGTCGCATTCCGTTATCGCTTTGTCTATGAGGCCGCTTACGTCGATGGCAACATCGCCTGTTCCAACCGTGTGGGCGAGCGCACCATCAACCCGTTGCGTCCTGCCGACATTCAGGGGCCGACCTACAGCTACTGGCTCAACACCACCACCGAACCCGATGACAACCTGGCGGCGCTGATGCTTGGGCGTGGCAAGTTTCTGGTTGCCACCTCCCGTGGGCATATCACCGACGTGGTTGACTTGCCGCCTGAAGGCAGCCTGTTGGTGGTGCTCGACAACGGCACGCGCGCGGTACCGGTACTCGGCCCGCCGCAGGTCTGGCCGCCGTCCGCCGATTGGCCACCCGCCTCCAGTGGCTCGCTGCTGGAGTTGCCTGATCGGCTGATTTACCGCATGCCGACCAAGTCACCGGACTATCAACTGGTGTTGACTGCGCCGCGGGCCAGCTTGCCGTTGAAGATGAACGGGATTCTCTGGTTGCTGTTCCCGGGCAGTCTGGTATTGGCCTGGTGCATCGGCTGGCTGGTACTGCAGTTGATCCGACAGCGTCGCTCAATGAGTTCAGAGCTTCAAGGGGCGCTGCGCCGTGGTGAGCTGCAGGTGCTCTACCAGCCGATTTTCGAGCTCACCAGCCGCCGCTGTGTAGGCGCTGAAGCCCTGGTGCGCTGGCGTCGCTCGGATGGCACGCTGACCAGCCCGGAGCTGTTCATCCCGCTGGCGGAGAACACCGGGCAGATCCGCCAGATCACCGATTTCGTCCTGCAGCGGGTGCTGGAACAGTTGGGCCAGCTGCTGCGCGCCAATCGCCAGTTGTACATCTCGGTAAACCTTGCCGCTTGCGATGTGATGGTGCCCAGGATTGGCCGGGTGGCGGCGCGCCTGCTGGCCTTGCACCATGTTGCGGCCAGCCAGATCGCTTTCGAGGTCACCGAGCGCGGGCTGATCGACGTGGTGGTGGCGCGCGATAACCTGCAAGCATTGCGCGCGGTCGGGCATCAGGTGCTGATCGATGATTTCGGCACCGGCTATTGCAGCCTGGCCTACCTGCAAACCCTGCCGGTCGATTGCCTGAAAATCGACAAGGCCTTTATCGATGCCCTGGGCCATGACGCGGCCAGCAGCGGCGTGGCACCGCACATCATCCGCATGGCCCACGCCCTGCAGTTGCGAGTAATTGCCGAGGGCATCGAGTACGAAGACCAGGCCTTGCTGCTCAACAGCGAAGGGGTCAACTATGGCCAGGGCTGGCTGTTCGCGCATCCGCTCAACGCCCGGCAATTCATCGAGCTGATCACCCGCGGTCGACGCCTGGGCCCGCGCCGCATCGACGACGAAGCCTGAGCGTTAGCTGTTTCAGACCGGCAGGGCCATGTAGAACTGCGTGCCCTGGCCGGGCCGCGAATACACGCCCATACGCCCGCCATGCAACTGGACGATCTCTTTGCACAGCGCCAGGCCAAGGCCGGCACCGCCTTTTTTGCGTCCGACCTGGACGAAAGGCTCGAAAATCCGACCCTGTTGGCCGTAAGCGATGCCCTCACCGTTGTCTTCGATGCTGATGATCACTCGCTCAGCGTGGCGGCGCGCATGCAAACGAATACGTCCGGCAATGGGTGTATGACGCACGGCGTTGTCCAGCAGATTGTCCATGACCCGGTCCAGTTGCGCGGGGTCCGCCTGGATGCGTGGCAGCGGTGTAGCGAGCTCGACCTGCAGCTCGATCTGTTTGTCACTGGCCACGGCGGCAAAACGTTCGCAGGCACGGCCCAGCAGTTCATCGATGGCACAGGGGGTGAGCTCAAGCTTTTGTAGACCGTTCTGGTAGCGGGAGAAGTTCAGCAGGTCATTGATCAACTGGGTCAGGCGCTGCATTTCTTCGCCGATGGTCTGGCACAGGTCTGCTTCGCGTGAGCCCGTGGCAACGCTCAGACGCTCACGCAACAGGCCGAAGGCCATGTGCATGCCGGTCACGGGTGTGCGCAGTTCATGGGAGGCGCGCAGGACGAATTCGCTGCGTACCCGTTCGAATGCGCGCTGTTCCGTGACATCGTGCAGCACCATCACCGCACCGAGGATTTGCCCTTGTGGGTGGCAGACGGGGGTGAGGCTGTAGGAAAGCAGGCGGATCTCTTCATCTATTTCCAGGCTGAGGTCATCGGGCACCCGCTCCAGGGTGCCGCCGCGCAACACCAGGCGCAGTTGCTCATCCAGCTCCGGGCGTTGCAGGGCATCGCCCAGGCCGCTGCCCAGGCGCGCATCTTCCCAGCCCAGCTGGCGTTGGGCGACCGGATTGAGGTGCTCCAGATGGCCCTGGCGATCGATGATCAGCAAGCCGTCGTCGATACTGTCGAGCACCGCTTGCAAGCGCTGCTGGCCGGCCAGTACTTCGTCGATGTTGGTCGCCTGATGTTTGCGCAAGGCTTCGGCCATCAGGCCAAAACGGCGAGTTAGCTGGTTCAGTTCAAGCGCATGGGACACCGGCAGGGTGACGTCGAAGTTGCCTTGGCCGATCTGGTCGGCTGCCTTGGCCAGTGCTTCGATCGGTTGGCCGACCCGTCGGGCAATGCCATGGGCGGTGACAAAGCCGAGAATCAAAACGCTCAGGCCAACCAGGCCCAGCAAGCCGCCAATCAGCAGGGCACGGTCATGGGCTTTTTGTTCGCTCTCGTTGATGTGTTGCAGGGCGCGTTTGTGCGACTCGACCAAATCGCCCCGCAATTGATTGAAGGCATGGCCCAACGGCTGCTCGGCCCCCAGGCTTTTCGACGGCGCGCTGCTGCTGCGATAGGCCTGCAGGAATGCCTGGTAATCGACGTTGGCTTTGGTAAAACCCTGGTCACCAGGGCTGTCGTCGTCATGATTGATGCCCTCGTCCAGCAATTGCTGGAACTGCCTTTGCAGGTCCTCCAGGGCGGGCTTATCTGCAGAGTCGTCCAGCAGCAGGGACAGTTGCTCGCCCAGGTTCTGGCGTAGCTTCAGGCCCAGGTCAAGGGTCACCGAGTTGTCGCGCACCAATGCCTGCTGCGCGCTGGCCATTTGCAACACGCTGACCAGGCCCAGCAACAAGCCAAACAGCGCCACGGTGATCAGCGCCGAGATGCTGAGGAAAAGCCGCGTGCGCAGCTTCATCGCCAACGTCATAGGTTGTACTGCTTGCGTTTGCGGTACAGGGTCGAGGCATCGATACCGAGGGTTTTGGCGGCCTGGTCGAGGGTTTCGCTGGTGGCCAGAATTGCGCCGATGTGCGCGCGCTCCAGTTCATCCAGGCTTAGCGCTGCGCCAACACGAGGGGCATTGCTGGCCGGTTGTTCGGCCATGCCCAGATGACTGATTTCGACGCGCTCCTGTGCACAAATGATGCTTGCCCGCTCGACCACGTTGCGCAGTTCGCGAATATTGCCCGGCCAGCGATAGTTGAGCAGCGCGGCGCGCGCCTCGTCGCTGAACGCGCGGGCCGGGCGTGAGTACTCCTTGACGAAGCGGGCGAGGAAGCGATCGGCCAGGGTGAGGATATCTTCGCTGCGCTCGCGCAATGGCGGCAGGTGCAGGGTGATGACGTTCAGACGGTACAGCAGGTCTTCACGGAAGCGGCCTTCACGGACCATGTCTTCAAGGTTGAGGTTGGTCGCGGCCAGAATGCGCACGTCGGCGCGGCGGGTCACCGGGTCGCCGACGCGCTCGTATTCCTTGTCCTGGATAAAGCGCAGCAGCTTGGGTTGCAGGGTCAGCGGAAAATCGCCGATCTCGTCGAGAAACAAGGTCCCCCCGTCCGCCTGGCTGACCCGGCCCAGGGTGCTTTCGCTGGCGCCGGTAAAGGCGCCGCGGCTGTGGCCAAACAGTTCGCTTTCCATCAATTCGGCGGTTAGCGACGGGCAGTTGATGGTCACGCAGGCCTTGCGCGCACGTTTGCTCCAACCGTGAATGGCGCGGGCCAGTTCGCCTTTGCCGGTACCGGACTCTCCAAGAATGAGGATGTTGGCGTCGGTGGTGGCGACCTGGCGGGCGGTTTCCAGCACCACCATCATGGCCGGGCTGTGCGAGTCGAGGCCGTCCTTGGGTTTGCGTACTTCACCTTCCAGCGCTTCGAGGCGCGCCGATAACTGGCGGACTTCCAGTTGCTTGGCGGTCGCCAGGCGCAGTTGGTCCGGGCTGCACGGTTTGACCAGGTAATCAGCGGCGCCGGCCTGAATCGCATCAACCGCGGTGTCGACTGCCGAATGCGCGGTGACGATCACCACGCGCATCCACGGTGCCTGGATGCGCATCTGCGCCAGCACATCCAGACCATTGTCCTCACCCAGGCGCAGATCGAGGAAACACAGGTCGAAGACTTGCCGCTGCAACAGGGTTTCGGCTTGCACCGCGCTGTTGGCGGTGGCAACGCTGTAGCCTTCATCTTCGAGACAGTAACGGAAGGTTCGCAGGATGGCGGACTCATCGTCGACCAGCAGAATACGGCCTTGATGTTCCTGAGGTGACTCCATTTCCTACGCTCCTTTTAGAATGCTCTAGGTTTAGTGTCGGAAAAATCGGGCAAGTTGCATGGTTCATTCTGATTCATTCCGTTGCCTGCAGGGTAGTCGCTTGCCTGCTAGTTATCCGTCGAAGTTATCCACAGGGCTGATCATGCAAAACGCACGAACCTCTAGGTCCAATCGTGCAGGATACGTTTCAGGGTGGCTTGAGCTTTTCTCTTATCTATCTGGTTTTTAAAGATAAAAATTGTTTTTGAGACTGGCATGCCTGCTGCAATGACTACATCAAGTTAACAATAAACAAACGCAGCAGGAGGAGCACGGCATGAACCGTCAATCCGCCACCCCAGTACAGGTGTCTTCACTGCCACAGCGTCAGGCTCTGTTGTTCAGTCTGGCCCTGCTGCTGACCCTGATTGCCGGGCAGCTTTACAGCAGTTGGGAAGCGGCGCGTAGCGCCGATCAACTGGCTGCCCAGGTGGCGCAGGTTCAGGCGCTTCGCTCGGTTGCTCCCCTGCCTGCCAGGATCTTGCAGGCAACGTCTGTCACTGCCCCGGCTGTGGTTGGCGCTGCTGTACCACGTGATCGCTGGGTGTTTTAAGCGAGCATCCAGGAACTTCTTTCAAAAACAGTAAGGAGAATCACCATGTTGAGTTGGGCCATCACCTTCCTGATTATCGCCATTGTTGCTGCCGTGCTGGGCTTCGGTGGTATCGCCGGCGCCGCTACCGGTATCGCGAAGATTCTGTTCATCATCTTCCTGGTGCTATTTGTGGTGTCCTTCTTCTTCGGTCGCCGCGGTAGGGGTTGAACATGAGCACAACGCTAGGCAGAGCCCTGGTTGTCGCCCTGATGATGGGCGGCAGCGCAGTGGCAATGGCGGCCAATGACGGCCAGGTCCGGGCCAACCAGATTCTTGGCTCGGACCCTGAATACCGGGAAACCTGGCAGGACGTGGTGAAAAACGAGGAGCGCTTGCCTGAATGGGTCCTCAACCTGAGTGGGACTGCCGAGCAACAGATGTCGGCGGTTGAGGAGGATGGCGACAAGTATCTGGTCGGGCCGCTGTGCGAGTCTGAGCAGAAATGCCTGAACAAGCGTCTGATCGTTGCTTTCAGTTGGGATAAGGACGAAGCCTACGGGATGTTGATCGAAGTGCCCGAAGGTCTGCCGTCCGATAAGTCGCCCACACGCCACGCCGACTACCGCTGGCTGGGCAAGCCGGACGAAGGCATGCAAGCACTGCTCAAAGAGCAACTCAAGCGTGATCCAAACTGGTACTGAGGGGTTGCTCGCTCTTCAGTACATATATAGAAGCTGAACCTTTTCCCATTTCAGGCTTCTATGCTGCGCCACCCGAGGAAGGCAGGCGCATGATCAAGGGGCCGGGCTGCTCTGATTGTTTCAGGATCGGAGGGGCCTAGGGGTACAGGGAGTGCCCCCGATGAGGGCCGGGTCAGGTCAAGCGGTCGCGGAAGTTGCAGGTCGGGCAACCACCTTCAGGTGGTGATGCCTGACCGGACTTCCGTAGCGCGCTGTGAGGCAATCGCCTTTACCCCGTAGCAAATTCCTTTTTTCCTACCGAAGCTGTCGACGCATATTTCTGCCCGACCGTACATCGATATTTTTTCGCCCCGCCGCCCTACCAAAGTCGAAGCAGTTTCATGCATTCGGATTGTCGAACAAAGGCTTTGGCCACGCACCTGGATACCTCTAAATCTGCCGGATTATGGCGCTTTGGTCATCGTCGGATTTCCGAACGGTAAGCGAGTAACCCATTGTGACGTACGTTTTGGCTGATAAACCTCATGCCGATTCGGCATGGGGTAGTCGTTTACGGCATTAGACGGAGCCCCCCTGCGTGGGAATAGTTGCGCCTTTTTTCGCTGGCCTGAGCGTTCCTACGCTCGCTTGCGGTGACCTTTTACGATGTCATCGGCAGATAACAAAATACGATACAGATGGCTGGCAATAGCTCTGGATCGCGGTTATCAGCCTGGTGGCCGTTTCCACCTGAAGAAAAGGTAACGACATGAAGAAGGCAAAGCTAAGCCTCGCCTGGCAGATCCTCATCGGTCTGGTACTGGGGATTGCAATTGGCGCTTTACTGAACCATTTCAGTGCAGAAAAGGCATGGTGGATCAGCAACGTCCTGCAACCTGCTGGTGACATCTTCATTCGCCTGATCAAGATGATCGTCATCCCGATCGTGATTTCGTCGCTGATCGTGGGTATCGCCGGGGTTGGCGATGCGAAAAAACTCGGCAGTATTGGCCTTAAGACCATTATTTACTTCGAGGTGGTGACCACCATCGCCATCGTCGTCGGCCTGGTGCTGGCCAACTTGTTCCACCCGGGCGCCGGCATCGACATGAGCACCCTGGGTACCGTCGACATTTCCAAGTATCAGGCCACGGCGGCCGAAGTTCAGCACGAGCATGCGTTCATCGAGACCATTCTCAACCTGATCCCGTCGAACATCTTCGCAGCGCTGATGCGCGGTGAGATGTTGCCGATCATCTTTTTCTCGGTTCTGTTCGGCCTGGGCCTGTCGAGCCTGCAGGCAGACATCCGCGATCCGCTGGTGAAAACCTTCCAGGGCGTTTCCGAAGCCATGTTCAAGGTCACTCACATGATCATGAACTACGCGCCAATCGGTGTGTTCGCGCTGATCGCCGTGACCGTCGCCAACTTCGGCTTCGCCTCGCTGCTGCCGTTGGCCAAGCTGGTGCTGCTGGTGTACTTCGCCATCGCCTTCTTCGCCTTCATGGTGCTTGGCCTGATTGCCCGCCTGTTCGGCTTCTCGGTGATCAAGCTGATGCGCATCTTCAAGGACGAACTGGTACTGGCCTACTCCACCGCCAGCTCCGAAACCGTGCTGCCGCGCGTGATCGAGAAGATGGAAGCTTACGGCGCGCCGAAAGCCATCTGCAGCTTCGTGGTCCCGACCGGCTACTCGTTCAACCTTGACGGTTCGACCCTGTACCAGAGCATCGCGGCGATCTTCATCGCCCAGCTGTACGGCATCGACCTGTCGTGGAGCCAGCAGTTGCTGCTGGTCCTGACCCTGATGGTCACCTCCAAAGGCATCGCTGGTGTGCCGGGTGTTTCCTTCGTGGTCCTGCTGGCTACCCTGGGCAGTGTTGGCATCCCGCTGGAAGGCCTGGCCTTCATTGCTGGTGTCGACCGCATCATGGACATGGCCCGTACTGCGCTCAACGTGATCGGCAACGCCCTGGCGGTACTGGTTATCGCCCGTTGGGAAGGCATGTACGACGATGCCAAAGGTCAGCGCTACTGGAACTCGCTGCCGCACTGGCGCAGCAAGGAAGCCGTACCGGCTGGCAAAACTGCTAGCAAGTAATGATCCCGCGTTAAAACCTGAAGACTCAAGAAGCCGGAGCCCGTGAATGGGTTCCGGCTTCTTGCATTCAAGTGGATCGCAGGTTCACAAGTCCTGATAAATCTTCAAGGTCAGGTCCTTCTGGCGGTCGATAAAGGCCATCGATAGTTGCCTGGCCGTTTCCAATAGCGCCTGTTCAGCCCCCTGCCCGGACTGGGCTTGTTCCATGGCAAGTTCGAGTGCTTGTTGCGAGGCAGTGAGTGCTGGGTCGAGGCTGTGCAAGTGTTCCGACCATGATTCCTGCTCCAGCAGCAAATCAAGGGTTTCTGGATCATCAGGGGTGCACGCCAGTAAGTATTCCGACAGTTCGTTCAACACTCGCTCGCTCACGGTCTGGCTTAAGCTACTTGATATTTTGCACGTTTCCCCAGGCAGCGGGGCGCCCGGCCAGCTCAGGCCTGTTCTTTCAACGACTTTCGAATGGATGTACAGACGCAGCACTGGCAATGCGTCTGAATCGATTCTCTGGTCAATCAAGGAATCCAGTATTTGTTTATGGACGCTAGCGAGCGTTAGCTCAAACAAACGTTGTGTCACAGTGGGTGGTTGAGGCTGTTGGTATATTTGAGCAATGCACATGTGTTGCTCGAGCTTTTCAAAGCACTGTTGCGCCATTGCTCTTTCCCGGTCGGGGGAGTTCAGCGTCTGTAGCCACTGAAGCACGGCGTCCGTTCTGCGATTGAAGGACTTGGGTGTGATCGAGGCGTCGATTGTCTCGCTCCAGCTCTGCAAGGCACGAAATAGCATCATGCTGCCAGGCTTACGCAACTCGGTGAGGATCTGCTGTTGGGCCTGCGTGAAGGGTTGATCTTGGGTAGCGTTGGGCGCCAGCATCAGATCGGTGAGGCAAGCGTCATAACAGGCCCTGACAGATTCGAGCGCCTCGGTACCAAGAGGGTTGCCCGACACATCAATCGCGTTGGCCGTTGCGCTCGGCAACGTTCTCGACCAGTCGGGCAAGGTCTGTATACGGTTATCTCGTATATAGGCTTGTTTGAGGTGCTGAAGACTCTCCAGGCCGCCAGGCAGGCTATTCAGGCTGCAGGTGGAGAGGTCGAAAGTCACGAGCTTGCTCAACCCGTGCAAGTCAGGAGTTCGGCCTAACGTGTTATCGCTCAGATCCATCCATGTGAGGCCTTTGGCTGTGGATAACCAGGCTTGGCTTGCCTCATCAAGCCTGATGTTGTTGTCCCTCAGATTCAGCCGTGAAAGGTTCTGTACTGGTAGTTCTGTGGGAAGGGTCGGCAGATCGTTGTCCGGGGCTCCCAAGGTATGGAGTTGCGCAAGGTTGGTCAGCAAAGCGTACGGATATTGATCGAGCCTGTTCTCCCCCAGATCCAGGATTTGGATATGGGTGAGGGGCGAGCGTAATCGTGGAAAGTCCCGAAGATCCGCGCTCTGCAGATCAAGGTTGCGCAAATCTAGAAGTTGAGTCTTGCCCCCACTATCTTTTGCCAGCCCGGGCATGCAACTGATGATGGTTCTTGCAACTTTTGCGCGCTGCTCGCTAGCGCCGGCCCATTCTGTCAGGTCCTGCAGGTGTTCTGCCACTTGCAAGAGTACCTGCAGCGGATTCACATCGTTGATGGAGTACCAGATGCTAGTCGTGGCCTGTGCAAGCTCTTCACCCATCAGCCTCAAATGAATGTCGTGCGTCATGTTACAGCTCAGCAACCCCTCTTCTATGTCGATGATCAGGGCCGCCTGCGTGTCAGAACGGGCTGGTGTTGAACTCCACGAGGAACTGGTGGGGTCGATCACAGACAAGCAGTATCGGCTTGAACTCAGCGCAGGGCCGCCATTCATGGCGACCAGTTCCACCAAAAGCCCCTGGCACCATGGCTCATCTGGACGATCGGACATACTGTCCAGCACACGCTTGGCTAGCGGACGATTCAAATCAGATTTGCAGTCAGCGTCGGCTTGAAGGAACCCGATCAACGCTTCCAGTTTCATTGCGGGTGTTGACGGTAGGACTTGCAATCGATCGCGCAAAATTTGCTGTTTGATGCTGCGGGTGTCGTTCTCCAGTGAGTTTGTGTAAGCGGTAGGCGGATTTGTTTGGCCGATGGGGCTGGGCATCTGGGTGTCACCAAAGTGAAATTCTTCCTCATAGCTTTGCGTTTTTCATCAGACGTAAACATGGAGAAATTCTTCCTGCTCACTGCGCCGAGCAGCCAGGCTTTCGGCTACCCGGATTGGCCGCTATCATTCGCCCATCTTTTGCTGGGGACTTTTCATGCTCAACGGCCTTTGGCTTGGTTTTTTCATCGTCGCGGCCATCTCGGCCTTGGCCCAATGGCTGGTGGGTGGCAATGCCGGGATCTTCGCGGCAATGGTCGAAAGCATCTTCGCCATGGCCAAGCTGTCGGTCGAGGTCATGGTCCTGCTGTTCGGTACCCTGACCTTGTGGCTGGGCTTTCTGAAGATCGCCGAAAAGGCCGGTGTCGTCGAATGGCTGGCCAAGGTGCTCGGCCCGCTGTTCGCCCGCCTGATGCCGGAAGTCCCGCCCGGCCATCCGGCCCTGGGCCTGATCACCCTCAACTTCGCCGCCAATGGCCTGGGCCTGGACAACGCCGCCACGCCTATCGGCCTCAAGGCCATGCGTGCGCTGCAGGAGCTCAACCCCAGCTCGACCAGCGCCAGCAATGCACAGATTCTGTTCCTGGTACTCAATGCCTCGTCGCTGACCCTGTTGCCGGTGACCATCTTCATGTATCGCGCACAGCAAGGGGCGATGGACCCGACCCTGGTGTTCCTGCCGATCCTGCTCGCCACCAGTGCCTCGACCCTGGTCGGCCTGCTGTCGGTGGCGGTCATGCAGCGTCTGCGGTTGTGGGACCCGGTGGTGCTGGCTTACCTGATCCCCGGCGCGCTGTTGCTGGGTGGTTTCATGGCGTTCCTCGGTACCTTGTCGGCTACCGCGCTGGCGAGTCTTTCTTCGATTCTTGGCAACCTGACCCTGTTCGGCCTGATCATCCTGTTTCTGGTGATCGGTGCGCTGAAGCGGGTGAAGGTCTATGAAACCTTCGTGGAAGGCGCCAAGGAGGGCTTTGACGTCGCCAAGAGCCTGTTGCCCTACCTGGTTGCCATGTTGTGCGCGGTCGGCGTGCTGCGCGCCTCAGGGGCCCTTGAGCTGGCCCTGGATGGCATCCGTCATACGGTCGAGTGGCTGGGCTGGGATACCCGCTTTGTCGAAGGCCTGCCCACGGCGCTGGTCAAGCCGTTCTCCGGCAGTGCGGCGCGGGCGATGTTGATCGAAACCATGCAGACCCATGGCGTGGACAGTTTCCCGGCGCTGGTGGCGGCCACTATCCAGGGCAGTACCGAAACCACCTTCTACGTACTGGCAGTGTACTTCGGCGCCGTCGGTATCCAGCGCGCCCGCCACGCAGTGGGCTGTGCCCTGCTGGCAGAGCTGGCCGGGGTGGTTGCGGCGATCTTCGTCTGCTACTGGTTCTTCGCCTGAAACTGAGTAGCCTGGCTCACTGTCCAGTCGACCAGCTGTTTCATCAACTGGTCGGTGGCCATACCGAAGCCGCTGACCACTGCGCCAACCTGCTTGTCGATCAGTGCCTGGCGTACCTCGAAGCGCTGGCTGGCGACAATGCGCTGGGTGCGGCCTTGCACCAGGCGGGCGTCGTAGCGGATCACCACGGCCAGGCCGTCGGCGCTGTACTCGCTCTGGAAAGCCTGTAGCTCACCGGCAATTTCATAGTCGCTTTGCAGGTTGCTGTCGTCGGCGCTAAGGCGCTGTACGCGACCGTCCCGCTGGAAAGCATCGAGCATGCGGTTACGCAGCAGCGTCGGTGCCGGGTCGCTCCAGCGCGCGCCCTTGTAGCTGCTGATCAGGTTGCCTTGCGGCACCACAGCGATGCGCGGGCTGCTCAGGGCATCACTGGCAATCGGCTTGTTGATCCGCAGTGACCACGGATTGCTCTGCGTCACGCTGCGGGTGATTTGTGCCGAAGGCAGGCGGTAGACGTCGGCGGGCTCGGCCTGAGGCAGAATCGAGCAGGCGCTGCCCAGGCTCAGCGCGGCGGCCAGGGCAAGGTAGCGGCAGGTACGCTTCATGGCTCGAACTCCTTGTTTTTGTCACGGCCCAGCAGGTAGCCGCTGGGGTTGGCTTCCAGGCGCTGGGAGATGCCCTTGAGCGAGGTCAGGGTGTCGCGCAGCTCACGTATTGCCGGTGCCAGTTGATTGAAACCCTGGGCGCCACCGTCGATGGCTTCACGGTTGTCATTGAGCAGCTTGTTGATGGTCTCGGTGCTTTGTGCCAGGGATTGCATGGCCTGTTCGGCACTGCCGAACATCTGCTTGCCCTGGCTGTTGAGCAGGCCGTTGGCATTGCGCATCAGGGCGCTGGTCTGTTCGAGCATGTCGCCGGCCTGTTTGCCGACCTGGGCCAGTTGCTGGATGGCTTGGCGGATGTCACCGCGCTGGTCGTTGAAGGCGCCGGTAGTCTGTTCGAGGTTGCTCAGGGTATTGCTCAAGCGGGTGACGTTGTCCTGGGAGAACAGTTGATTGGCGTTGTGCACCAGGGCATTGATGTTGCCCATCAGGTCGCTGCCGTCGTCCAGCAGGCGGGCAATCGGCGATGGCGATGCGACGATCACCGGCAGCTCACCGTCCTTGCCCTTGAGCTCCGGGCTTTGTGGTGTGCCGCCGCTGAGCTGGATGAATGAGGTACCGGTAATGCCGGTCAGGGTCAGCTTGGCCTGGGTGTCTTCCTTGACCGGGGTATCCGCGCTCAGGCGCACCTGGGCCAGCACCCGGCGCGGGTCATTGGGGTCCAGGCGCAGGCTGGTGACGTCGCCGACCTTGATCCCGCTGTACTGCACCGAACTGCCGCGGGAAAGGCCCGATACGGCCTCGTTGAAGACCACCTGGTAGTCCTTGAAGGTGCTGTCGACGCTGGACTTGGTCAGCCACAGACCGAAGAGCATGGCGCCAGCCACCACCACGACGGTGACCAGGCCGATCAGCACATGATGTGCACGGGTTTCCATCTCAGAGCTCCTTGGGCGCTGTAGCGGCCTGGTACGCCGCGCGGCCACGCGGGCCATGAAAGTAATCGTGAATCCAGGCGTCGTCGGTGTCTTCGACCTGGGCGATATGCCCGGCCACCAGCACTTTCTTCTGCGACAGCACGGCGACGCGGTCGGTAATGGTGTAGAGCGTGTCCAGGTCGTGGGTGATCAGGAACACGCTCAGGCCCAGGGCGTCGCGCAGGGTGAGGATCAATTGGTCGAAGGCTGCGGCGCCGATCGGGTCGAGGCCGGCGGTGGGTTCGTCGAGAAACAGGATGTCCGGATCCAGGGCCAAGGCCCGGGCCAGGGCGGCGCGCTTGACCATCCCGCCGGACAACGATGAGGGGTATTTGTCGGCGGCGGAAATCGGCAGCCCGGCCAGGGCCAGCTTGACCCCGGCCAAGTGCTCGGCATCGGCGCGGCTCAGGCCCGCATGCTCGATCAAGGGCAAGGCGACGTTCTCGGTGACGGTCAGCGACGAGAACAAGGCGCCCTTCTGGAACAGCACACCGAAACGCCGTTCGACCAGTGAACGCTGCTCATCACTGGCAACGCTCAGGTCCTGGCCGAATACTCGCACCTGGCCCTCATTGGGGCGACGCAGGCCGACGATGCTGCGCAGCAACACCGACTTGCCGCTGCCCGAGCCACCGACCACGGCGAGGATTTCGCCACGGTACAGGTCCAGGTCGAGTTGCTCATGCACGCTCTGGGTGCCAAAGCGATTGCAGATGCCCCGGGCTTCAATCACTGCCTCCCGACCCTGGGTGTTGTTCACCAGCCCATCTCCATGAAAAACAGCGCTGCTATGGCATCGAGAACGATCACCACGAAGATCGACTGGACCACGCTGGAAGTCGTGTGGGCGCCGACCGATTCGGCGCTGCCGCTGACCTTGAAGCCTTCCAGGCAGCCAATGGCGGCGATCAGAAAGGCGAAGAACGGTGCTTTGACCAGGCCGACCAGAAAGTGCTGCACGCCGATATCGCTGTGCAGCAGCGACAGGAACATTGCCGGCGAGATATCCAGTGATAGGGCGCAGACCACTGCCCCGCCGATGATGCCGCAAAGCATGGCGACGAAGGTCAGCAGTGGCAGCGCGATCAGCAGCGCCAGCACTCGTGGCACCACCAGCAATTCCACCGGATCCAGGCCCAGGGTACGGATCGCGTCGATTTCCTCATTGGCCTTCATCGAGCCGATTTGCGCGGTAAAGGCACTGGCGGTGCGCCCGGCCATCAGAATTGCAGTCAGCAGCACGCCGAACTCACGCAAGAACGAGAACGCCACCAGGTCGACGGTAAAGATGCTGGCACCAAAGCTGGCCAGCACCGTGGCGCCGAGAAAGGCCACAACGGCGCCCACCAGGAAGGTCAGCAAGGCGACGATGGGCGCGGCATCCAGACCGGTCTGTTCGATATGCGCGACTACCGAAGTGATCCGCCAGCGCTTGGGCTGGAACAGGCGCAGGAACAGGGTTTGCAGGATCAGGCCGACAAAACCGAGCAGCTGCAGGGTGTCTTGCCACAGAGTGTCGACCGCGCGGCCGATACGGCTGAGCAGTTGGATCAGTACTGAACGTTCGGGCTGCTTTTGCGGGATGCAGAAGTCTTGCACCGAGCAATACACCGTTTTGAGCAGTGCCTGGCTGGCCGCGGGCAAGTGCGTGGCGGTTTCGGTCAGCCGCGCCAGGCGCTCGGCACCCAGCAGTTCGACCAGCAGCGCCGCGCCGGCGGTGTCCAGCTTGCCGAGCTGCTCGAGGTCGACCTCGGTGGAGGGGGCGTACTGACCGGCCAGGCTGTCGCTGACGCGCTTGAGGCGTGCGTAGTTGGCCAGGGTCCAGTCACCGCTGATCCGCAACCGTGGCGGGTTGCTGGCGGTGTCCAGGGTTGCGCTGGCGTGTGTTGTCATAGGCTCCATGCAGTCCGACCAACGGTTCGCAGCCTCTGATCATAGCCTCACTGGGGCGCGGCTGCTTGACCATCGTCAAGCACTTTAAAGCGCAGCACGCCGATCACCTGACCGTCTTCTGTCAGCACCTGCACCTGCCAGCTTCCGACCGGGTTGCCCGGGAAGTTCTGCTTGTGGGTCCAGGCCCGGTAGCCTTCCTTGCGCCCGCCATGAATGTCCAGGGCGATGCGATCGACCTCTTTACCCTCGAACTTCCAGACGTGGTAAATCCGCTCGTTCAACCCACGCGGGGCCTTGATTGCAGTAAACGCATAGAGGCCACCGCGTATTTCGCTGGCTTTGAGCTGCTCCAGGCTTTTGCCCGGGGTGCGGTTCTCGACCTGGGTACTGACCGCCACTTCCGTCATCCACAAGGTTGCCGGCGGCACCCAGGAGCGCAGCATCCAGCCGCCGGCACCGACGGCCAGGGTCATCACCACCAGCACCAGGCCGCGGCGCCAGTGGCTGATCGGGAAACTGCTGGCCAGGCTCGGAAAGGACAGCAGCATGGCGATGCCCAGGGCCAGCTTGAAGCTCTGCGAAGTGGTCAGGTGCAAGATGATCGGCAGCGCGGTCAGCAGCGCGGCGAACAGAGTCAGGGTATGCAGCGCCAGGTACAGCCAGCGCCGTGGGGCCAGCCACTTGTAGTACAGCGGGTCGGTGATCGAGATCAGCCCGGCTGCAGCGAGGATGCCGGTAAACACCAGTTGGCCGCTGTTCCAGGTGGTGGTGACAAAGAAGAACGGCAGGACGAAGAACAGGCTTTCCTGGTGGATCATCTGCGTCGCATAGCGCAGCAGCGGCTGGGGTATCTCACGCTTGAAGACCTTGGCGAAGACCTTGGTGAAGGTGTTCTCCAGCATCAGCCAGATCCAGCTGATCAGCATGACGACGGCAATCCAGCTGGCCAGGCTTTCCTGGCGATCGACCAGGATGAAGCTGCCGACACCGGAGATGAAACCACCGAGGGCAATGACCCCGGGGTAGCGCTTGATCAGCTCGATCAGGCGCTGCAGGTAAAGAGGCATGAAGGTGTTCGCAAGGTCAGGTAAAAAACCTGCACAGGATACTCCATCTGCAGGCGCAGGCTTGCCCCGCGATGGCTTCAGCGAGAACGCCGCCGCCCCCAGATCAGCATCCCGGCCAGCAACACCCCCACCCCCACCGCCACCCAGCCATACAACTCGTCATAACTGAGCAGCGGCTTCTCGACCCGCACATAGCCGGGTTCGGCCAGCAACTGCTGCAGGGCCCGGTTGGCGTCTGCCAGGCTGATCCTGCGCAACGCCCGCGCTGGATCGGCGAAGCGTCCTTCGTCAAAGTCGTTCAGCGCGCCCCAGTAATAATCGGCCAGGGCGCTGTTGCCCTGGGTCGACCAGGCTTCGCGGTCGATGGCGGCCTGCTTGATACGCTGGAAGGTGGCCGGGTCCAGGCCATCCTTGCGCAGGCGCTCGAGCATGGCCGCCAGGGCCTGCTCGGCGGCATCGATATCGGTGCGGTCGAGATCGGCATTGAGCGTCATCAGCCCGGTGTCGCCGAAGCTCTCGCGCTGGCTGTAGGGACCGTAGGAAAAGCCATGCTTGAGCCGCAACTCATCGTACAGCGCCCAGTCCAGGTAACGCTGCAGCAGGTCGTAGGTCTGGCCATGGTCCTTGTCCAGCACCGGCTCCAGAAACAGCCAGTGCAACCGGGCACTGTCGCCCAGCCAGCCACGGGTCAGCTCGCGACGGGCTTCAGCCTTGTGGGTAACGCCTTCCAGGACCCTGCGCTCACCGGGTTCGGCTGCCGGTAGTGCACCATAGGTACGCTCCAGGTAGGCCGGCAGCAGGCGGTCGAGACCGCCGACGACGATCAGGGTCATGTTGTTGGCGGCGTACCAATGCTGGCGCAGGTCGTTGACCTCTTCCAGGCTCATGCCCTCGACCGACGAGCGTTCGGCGCACTTGAGCCCCAGTTCCACCGCCAGCTGGTCGCTGGCCGGGTGGCCGATGTCCTGGCGATCGAGCCAGCGCTGCAAGTGAGTGTAATGGCCACCGTCTTCACGCTCGACGATGCGTTTTGACAGCTCCAGGGCTTTTTCGTCGATCCGGGTCTCGTTGATGACCGCCAGCAGCAGATCAAGCACCTTGCGTTGGTTGCGTGCTGGCGCTTCGATGACGAAGGTGGTGTCAGCGCTGCTGGTGTAGGCGTTCCACTCCCCGCCCAGGGCCTGCATGCGCTCCTCCAGGCCACCTTCGCCACGCTCATCGATGCCACTGAACAGCAAGTGCTCAAGCAGGTGCGGCAGCTCCTGGCGCTCGCACGGAAAGTCATCGAAGCCAACGCCTACCACCAGGCGAATCGATACATGGTTGCGTTCATAGCCTGACTTGAGCACGACCTGCAGGCCATTGGGCAGCAGATAGCCTTCGACCTGGGAGCGGTCGAGGGCAAAGCCGGGCATACAGCCCAGCAGCAGGCAAATGAACATCAGGCAACGCATGGTGAGCTTCCTTGCGGGAGTTCTTGGGGGGCTAGCAATCAGGGTGAATGAGCGTCGTCCGGTACGCTGTCGAGCAGCAGGCCGCCGGTATCGGAGCCGCCCAATACCACATAGGCACTGCTGCAGAACAAGGAGTTCAATCGCTTCATGTCGGCGATCAGCTCCAGATGCAACGAACTGGTTTCGATACTTTGCACCACTTTACGTTGCAGTCGGCTGACATGAGCGTGGGCCAGGCGCCGCTCCTGGGCGCGGAAGCGGCGTTTCTCGCGCAACAACTGGCGAGCGCTCTCCGGGTCGGCACTGAGGAACACCGACAGGCCCAGGCGCAGGTTGGCCAGCAACTGGCCGTGCAAGCCGGTGAGTTCCTCCAGGCCGACGTCGGAAAACTCCCGGCGTTGCGAGGTTTTTTGCTGCTGAACCTTGCGCAGCATGCGTTCAATCAGGTCACTGGCAAGCTTGAGGTTGATCGCCAATTCAATGATCTCGGCCCAGCGTCGACGGTCCTGTTCGCTGAGGTCTTCACGGGGCATTTGCGCCAGGTATAGCTTGATGGCGTTGTACAGGGCCTCGACGTCTTCGCCCAGGCCGCGCATCTGCTGGGTCATGGCGGTCTGGGTACCCCGCAGCACGTTGAGCATGGCATCGAGCATGCTGTCGACCAGGTCGCCCATGCGCAGGGTTTCGCGGACGGCGTTGGCCAGGGCCAGGCTTGGCGTGGTCAGTGCGGTAGCGTCCAGGTGCCGTGGACGGGCACGGCCGTTGGTTTCTTCGCGCTCGGGCAGCAACCAGCTGCACAGACGGCCCATGGGCGTCACCGTGGGCAACAGGATCAGGCAACGCAGGGTGTTGTAGAGCAGGTGAAAGCCAATCACCAGTTCCTGAGGGCTGAAACTCAGGCTGTCCATCCACGTCACCAGTGGGTGCAGCACGGGAATGATCAGCACCAGGCCGATGAGTTTGTATAGCAAACTGCCCAGCGCCACCTGGCGGCCGGCGGCGTTCTGCATGCTGGTGCTGAGAAAGGCCAGCAGGCCACTGCCGATGTTGGCGCCGATAACCAGGCCAATGGCCACCGGCAAGCTGATCAGCTCGGCACCTGCCAGGGTTGCGGTCAGCAGCACAGCGGCAAGGCTGGAGTAGGAAATCAGCGCAAACAGTGCGCCGACCAAGGCGTCGAGCAGGATATCGCCGGTCAGGGAGGCAAACAGCACTTTTACGCCTTGGGCGTGGGTAATCGGCGCCGCTGCTTCGACGATCAACTGCAGGGCGAGGATGATCAGGCCCAGGCCGATGCCGACGCGGCCCAGTTGGCCAGCGCGGGTCTGCTTGCGGGAAAGAAAGAAGATCACCCCGAGAAAGATCAGCAGCGGCGACAGCCACGACAGGTCGAACGTCAGCACCCGGGCCATCAGCGCGGTACCGACATCGGCTCCCAGCATGATCGCCAGCGCCGGGGTCAGGCCCATCAGGCTCTGGCCGACGAACGAGGTCACCAGCATCGCCGTGGCGTTGCTGCTTTGTACCATCGCCGTCACCAGGATCCCGGCGACAAAGGCCAGAGGCCGCTTGGACATGTTCTGGCTCAGCACCCGACGCAGGTTCGAGCCATACACCCGCAGGATGCCGGTACGCACGATGTGCGTGCCCCAGATCAGCAACGCCACGGCGGAAAGCAGATTGAGCAGGGTCAGCATTGAAATGGCCCCCTGTTGAGTGCCCCAGCGGGGCAAATGGATGATGCCGTGAGCCTGTCCTGCTGCCAGGCGGTTTTTCCCAGTGCTCACTTAAGCTGTAGTCGGCCAATGACCGTGGCGCCAGCATGGCATAGGCAGAACTGCCTTTGAAACAAAACTGTCATGAAGGTCAATGAAAAAGGGCCCCGCAGGGCCCTTTGCTACAGCACCGGGATTACTGACCCGGAATGTCCTTGCGAAGTTTCACCGGATCACTCTGCTGCCTCTTCTTGGCCATCGCTGTGCGCATCTTGATGTTGATCGCTTCGACTGCCAGCGAGAACGCCATGGCGAAGTACACGTAGCCTTTAGGTACATGAACGTCGAAGGATTCGGCAATCAGCACGGTACCGACCACGATCAGGAACGACAGGGCGAGCATCTTCAGCGACGGGTGCTTGTCGATGAAGTTACTGATGGCACCGGCGCAGAGCATCATCACCAGCACGGCGACAACGATCGCAGCGATCATTACCGGTACGTGGGAAACCATGCCGACCGCAGTGATCACCGAGTCCAGTGAGAAGACGATGTCGATGATCGCGATCTGGATGATGGTATAGAAAAACTTGCCGCCAGCGCCGCTTGGCTCGTCATTGGATTCGTCTTCGCCTTCCAGGCCGTGGTAGATCTCCTGGGAGCTTTTCCACAGCAGGAACAGGCCGCCGAAGAACAGGATCAGGTCACGCCCGGAAATGCCCTGGTCGAACACCACGAACAGATCGGCGGTCAGGCGCATCACCCAGGTGATCGACAGTAACAGCAGGATCCGGGTGACCATGGCCAGCGCCAGGCCGAAGATCCGGGTGCGCTGCTGCATGTGTTTGGGCATGCGGCTGACCAGGATCGAGATCATGATGATGTTGTCGATACCGAGAACGATCTCAAGCGCTGTCAGAGTAAAAAAGGCAACCCAGATCTCTGGGCTGGTCAGCCATTCCATGTGTATTCCTTCGAACGGTGTAAGCAGTGCGCCCCAGGCAATGGGGCGCAACCACGGTTATGTGATTCTGTTGTCTTATAGGCTACTGAACAGTGGGAAAATTCCCATGAGCAGCGCGGCGAACATTATGCACAGGCAGATCAGCACTGCCCACTTCAGGGTGAAGCGCTGATGATCGCCAAACTCGATGCCGGCCAGGGCCACCAACAGGTAAGTAGAGGGTACCAGCGGGCTGAGCAGGTGCACGGGCTGGCCGACGATCGACGCGCGGGCCATTTCCACCGGCGAGATGCCGTAGTGGCTGGCGGCTTCGGAGAGCACCGGCAGTACACCGTAGTAGAAGGCGTCATTGGACATGAAGAAGGTGAACGGCATGCTCACGATCGCGGTGATCACCGCAAGGTATGGGCCCAGTGCATCCGGGATAACTGCCAGCAGGCTCTTGGACATGGCATCGACCATGCCGGTGCCGGAGAGGATACCGGTGAAGATACCGGCGGCGAAAATCAGCCCGGTCACCGCCAGCACGCTGCCGGAGTGGGCGGCGATGCGGTCCTTCTGCTGCTGTAGGCACGGGTAGTTGACGATCATGGCGATACTGAAGGCGATCATGAACAGTACAGGCAGTGGCAGCAGGCCCATGATCAGGGCAACCATCAGCGCGGCGGTCAGGGCCCCATTGAACCAGAGCAGTTTCGGACGACGGGCGTCCGGGAACTGCGAGACACTGATTTCGCTGTGATCGATTTCATCACCCGGCAGGTGCAGCTCACCCAGGCGCGCCCGCTCGCGCTTGCCATACATGTAGGAAATGGCCAGAAGGGCCACGACACCGGCAAGCATGGCCGGGATCATCGGCACGAAAATCTCGGAGGGATCGACATGCAGGGCACTGGCGGCGCGTGCGGTCGGCCCGCCCCAGGGCGTCATGTTCATGATGCCGCCGGCGAGGATGATCAGCCCGGCCATGATCCGTGGGCTCATGCCCAGGCGGCTGTACAGTGGCAGCATGGCTGCGACGCAGATCATGTAGGTGGTGGCGCCGTCGCCATCGAGCGAAACCACCAGGGCCAGCACCGCAGTACCGACCGAGACTTTCAGCGGGTCGCCCTTGACCAGCTTGAGGATCTTGCGCACGGCCGGGTCGAACAGGCCGGAGTCGATCATCAGGGCGAAGTACAGGATGGCAAACATCAACATCACGCCGGTGGGCGCCAGCTTGGTGATGCCTTGCAGCATCATCGGGCCGATATCGCCCGAGAAACCGCCGAACAGGGCGAACAGGATCGGAACCAGGATCAGGGCGATCAAGGCCGAGAGGCGCTTGGTCATGATCAGGTACATGAAGGTGATGACCATGGCAAAGCCGAGGAAGGTCAGCATGGGAATACTCCAGGCGTAGCGCGACGAAGGAAAAACGATTCGGGCGGATCAGCGCACGGGGCGCGGCGCGTGGAATAGCGGAGGGATTGCGGCAGGGAGGCGGGCGTAGGAAAGCATCAGTATCACCATTGTTGTTGTTAATTGGGCCGGGCGCCGTTTGAAATAAACGCTGCCCTGGCTGACCGGTCTTGTGCCGGTAGTGGGTCAATCCTAAGGTGGGAAGCTTTCAGCCAGCTTTCGCTGGCCCTAAAACGACCAGAGGTGCATTGTTGGCTATTGGCCAGCAGGCAACAGGAGGGAGCGATGCGTGATTCGTATGAAGGCGGCTGCCATTGCGGAGCCCTGCGCTACCGGATTGAGGGCCCATTGACGGATGTTGCCCACTGCCACTGCTCGGTGTGCCGACAGGTCACTGGTGGTTTGCTGATCACCTGGCTGACCGTGAACTGCGATGACTTCCAGTGGTTGAACGGCACGCCGCAACGCTACGACTCGTCGGCCAGTTGCGTGCGCTATTTCTGTAGCCGTTGTGGGGCTCATGTGGCGCTGACCACGGACCTTAGCCCGCAGAGCATCGACGTCACTGTCACCACCCTGGACCAGCCCGAGCTGGCGCCGCCGAGGCGGCACATCTGGACCGATAGCCGTCTGGGCTGGTTGCATCTGGATGAGAGCTTGCCTGCGGAGCCTGGCGAAACCCTGTGATCAGGGCAATTGCAAGCCGCCGCTGGCTTTGTGCAGGGCCCGCAGGTGTTCGCCCACCTGTTTGATATTGGCTTCCACCGCTTTGATTTCAGCGGCGCGGGCCGGGTCGAGCAAGGCGCGCACTTCCTTATCCAGGTCGGCGCTGAGGGTTTGCAGCTGGGTTTGCCGCAGGCGGGTTTCGCTCAGCAGCTTTTCCCGCTCGCCGGCCTGGGGCAGGCCGTAGCCGCTGCTGCCCAGCAGTTCTGCCGGGCGGCTGAGAAATCCGCTGTTGGCGAGAATCTGCTGCAGGGTGTTATTGGCTTTGCCGACGCTGGCGTCGTTGCGCTCGCGCCCGCTCAGGTAGCGCTGCTTGACCTCGTCCTGGGCCAGCAACAGTTGCCGGCGCAGGCTGGCCTGTTCCAGTAGCAGCAAGGCTGCGCTGGTGCGCAGGTCGGCCCGGGCGAACCATTGCTGGCGTTGTTCGGCGGCCTGTTCCAGCCAGGCCTCGACGCTGTCCTGCTTGATCGGCAGCTGTTTCTTCAGCACCAGGAACATCGCCTGGTAGCGGTCCCGGTAAGAGTCGAAGCGATAACCCAGGCGCAGCGCCTCACGCGGGTCGTCGAGCACACTGACATCAGCCAGACCTCGGCCTGCGAGGACCTCGAGCAAGCCATTGGGGACGATGCTGTCCAGGTCGCTCAGACGCGGGTTGGCGGTGCCGCTGCGTAACAGTTTGAGGGTTTCGACCGCACAGTTGTTGGACAGGAAGTAGTAATTGCCGTCGTAACTCCAGTGCATTTCGGCGGCCTGGCGTACCAGGCTTTCCAGTTCGTCGCGGTCGAACCTGAGCGGAATCGAAGCCAGGCTGCGCAGTTCGGTCTTGGTGTACTCATCAATAACCTGGGCCAGTGGCAACACGAACAGTCGCGACGGGTAGGCACCGGTCAAACCGTCCCAGCTCGACAGTTGTACATCATTGACGAAAGCCCGGTACGACAGCACCAGGTGCTGGTCCAGGTCCAGGCGGCAGTCCGGCCCACGTGGGCGGCCCGGCGCGCAGATCACCAGGCGCAGCATGCTGTGGCCCCAGCGGCTGACCCAGTTCTGATTGGCTTCGGCCAGCAGATAATCGACGGCATACACCCGCTCGGGATCGATCTCGCCCAGCGGCGATTTGGCAAAGTCATTGCCGGCATTGAGGAACGGCAGTGCGCTCGGGCATGGCGGATGTTCGGCTGCCCAGTCAAAGTGCTCCCTCAGGTAAGCCTGCAAAGCCGGCCGGCGGCAGGCAAAGCTTGGGTCAAGGAGGAAGTACTCCATGTTGACCGCAATGAATTCCTTGGGGCTGCTCAGCTCGTAGCTGTCGGGGCTGCGTGCCACCTGGCGGTTGTGCTGTTCGCGTTCGCCACGACGGCCTACGTACTGCGGCCAGCCCGCCAGGTCGAGCAGGCGTGGATCGTCGCTGAGGGTGAAGCGGCGTTCGCTTTGGCCGCGGCATTGCTCGGGCAGGCCGATTTTACCCAGGCTGTTCAGTTGCCGGGCGCACTGGGTGATCAATCGACGCTGCGCGCCTTGCCACAGGCGGGCGCGGTCATAAATGTGAGTCAGTTCATGCAGGACAGTGGCCAGCAGTTCCTGGCGAACGGTACCGTGGGGACGGCCGGTCTTGTGTGTGGCCGCGCTGCCGTCGACCAGGCTGGGCAGCAGGCGGCTATTGAGTTGCAGGGTCGAGACCAGCGACGCCTGACCGTAGGCATCTTCCGGCATGCGGCTGCTCCAGCTGACCAGGATGCGCCGGTCAAGGCGGGTCTTGAAGCTTGGTGGCAGTGCCTGCAGTGCTTCGTCCAGCAGTGCCTGGCTCGCGTGCTGTTGTTGTGGGCTCAAGCCGTCGGCCTGCAGCACCAACTGCAGGCTGGCCAGTGTTGGGCTTGCGCACAGTATCAGCAGGCAGCCCAGCAGCCAGGCACGCACCGGTTTCACAGCGCGAGGATAGCTTCAGCCAGGGCTTCGTCGCTGGCCTGGCGTGCCTCGGGAACACGCTGGCGCAGGGTGTCGAAGGCGGCTTCGAGTTGCGCGCCGCGAATATCGCCACGGCTGGCGACATAACTGGCGGCATCGTCACGGGCTTCGCGGACAACTTTCGAATCGCGAATCGAAGTAGTGGTGTCGGAGGTGAAGTCGATCGAACGGCCAAAGGCACGGACGATAATATTGCTGGTGGCCACCAGGGTTTGTGCCTGGGCCACATCGGCCAGCAGCATAAGGCCAAGGGTGGCGGCAATCAGCGGGTTACGCATGGAGCATCTCCGGGAGAACAGAAGTGTTTATTGGACGAGAATTGCCTGCGCCAGTTCAAGGTCGCTGGCATGAAGTTGCGGGTTGGCCTGGCGCAGCCGACTCAATGCAGCCTCCAGGCGAGCGCCCCGCCGTAGGCCATCGCTGGCCACGAAGGCTGCGGCATCGTCCTGGGCGGCGAGCAGCAGTTTGCGATCGAAGGGCGCCGATGTCACTTGGCTGGTGGCATAACCACTGACGACCAGGTTGTTGGTGGTCAGGTCCAGCGCCTGGGCGGCACCACTCCAGCAGAACACGAGCAACAGCAATGGCAGATAACGCATGAGTCTCGAACGGCAACTGAATCAGGCGGCAAAGGCTATCCCAATGCGCCGGTGAGGACCAGCGCAGAGGGCCCGGCTTAGTTGCATGGTGTTACATGCACAGGGCCGGAAACGAGCGGCTTCAGAGCGCCAGGATGGCCTGTGCCAATTGTGCGTCGCTGGCCTGCAGGGTTGGGGTCTGCTGGCGAATATGGGCGAAAGCGCTCTCCAGTTTCGCACCGCGGATGTCGCCGTGGCTGGCAACGAAGCTGGCAGCGTCATCACGTGCGGCCTGGACGATTTTGTCGTCACGGAACGAGGACGACACATCGGAGGTGGCATCAGTGGAGGCGGCGACACCACGAACGACGGTATCGGTGGTGACGACGAAGCTGGTGGCGTTGGCAGTGGAAGCCAGGGCCAGCAGCAGGGCGGCGCCAAACAAGCGTGATTGGAACATGGTCGATCTCCTGGATAGGCTCTTTGGTGGTTCTTGTGTCAGACGCACGCTCAGCTTGTTGCGCTACTTATTACCAAGCTGGGTACGTTAAGGGTATCACGCGAGGGCAATACGCGGATTGGACCGGATCGTAGCAAGATTTATCAACTGTACCTGTCAATTTTATAAAATTAAAAACTGTATATGTGCCTGGTTCGACCGCTCTAATCCGGGCCTTTAAACGACAAAACCCGTCAGCAGTCACCTGCGACGGGTTTCGAAGAATTCGAGGTGCCGGCCTAGGCCGGCGAGCCCTGCATTAACGCCAGAACGGCTTGCTCAGCTCTTCGTAGCGTTGAGCTTCGCTGATACCGGCGTCAGCCAGCAGACGCGAGTCCAGGCGAGCCAGTTGGTGGCGGCTGGCGATGCGGCGTTGCCACAGCATCAGGTTGGCCAGCAGGCGCAGTGGCAGCGAAGCCTTGGATTGTTCGGCGGTGTTTTCGAAAACCAGATCGGAACTGAGGGTACGTTCCATGATGTCATCCTTCCGCTTGTGGCGGCATTAGGTAGTGATTTAACTGATGCCAATGATCCTCCTCTGTCGTCCATAACAGTAGATACAGTTCACCTGCATTGTGATGGGCCAGTTAACTGTTTTAAGCGACTGTTGCACTCGGAATAGGCGAAACTGTACTGGTCAGCACTGAAATGGTGCATTTCTGAACGAAGAGGGAAGCGAAGCATGGAAAATGGCGCTGAAAACACCGGTACAGTAGAACAGTTTATGCCTTGGAAACTAAATCAGTTGCCCGGCCGGTTGGCGTTGCGCACAACCGGCGGGTGACTGTGCAGGTCAGCTGGCGAGCATGCGCCCGGTTTCTTCCAGGTTTTCGTGCCAGGCCAAGGCTTCGCGCAGGATGTGCGGTGTATGCCCGCCCTTTTCGCAGGCGCGGGTGAAGTAGTCGTTCAGCGCGTCGCGGTAATCCGGGTGCACGCAGTTGTCGATGATCACCCGGGCCCGCTCGCGTGGCGCCAAGCCACGCAGGTCAGCCAGGCCTTGCTCGGTAACGAGAATGTCGACGTCGTGCTCGGTGTGGTCGACGTGGCTGACCATCGGCACCACGCTGGAAATCGCCCCGCCCTTGGCAATCGACTTGGTGACGAAGATCGCCAGGTGCGCGTTGCGGGCGAAGTCGCCCGAGCCACCGATGCCGTTCATCATCCGCGTGCCACAGACGTGAGTGGAGTTGACGTTGCCGTACAGGTCGAACTCGAGGGCCGTGTTGATGCCGATGATGCCCAGGCGGCGCACCACTTCCGGGTGGTTGGAGATTTCCTGCGGGCGCAGTACCAGTTTGCCCTTGTAGCGCTCCAGGTTGCCAAACACATCGGCGTTGCGGCGGCTCGACAAGGTGATCGAGCTGCCCGAGGCGAAACTCAGCTTGCCGGCGTCGATCAAGTCGAAGGTCGAATCCTGCAGCACTTCGGAGTACATGGTCAGGTCTTCGAACGGCGAGTCGATCAGACCGCACATCACCGCGTTGGCGATGTTGCCGATACCGGCCTGCAGCGGGCCGAGCTTGTTGGTCATGCGCCCGGCGTCGACTTCCTGCTTGAGGAAGTTGATCAAGTGGTTGGCGATACCCTGGGTTTCGTCATCCGGCGCCAGTACGGTGGACGGCGAGTCTGGCTGCTCGGTGATGACGATGCCAACGATCTTGGCCGGGTCGATCGGGATCGCGGTGCTGCCGATGCGGTCATCGACTTTTACCAGCGGGATCGGCGTGCGGGTCGGACGATAGGTCGGGATATAGATGTCGTGCAGGCCTTCAAGGTTGGCGTTGTGCGCCAGGTTGATCTCGACAATGACCTGTTTGGCAAAAATTGCGAAGCTGGCCGAGTTGCCCACCGAGGTGGTCGGCACGATGTGGCCTTGCTCGGTGATGGCCACTGCTTCGATGACCGCGATGTCCGGCAGCTTGAGCTGCTGGTTGCGCAGCTGCTCGACGGTTTCCGACAGGTGCTGGTCGATGAACATCACCTCGCCGGCGTTGATCGCCTTGCGCAGGGTGCTGTCGACCTGGAACGGCATGCGACGGGCCAGCACACCGGCCTCGGTCAGTTGTTTATCGAGGTCGTTGCCCAGGCTTGCGCCGGTCATCAGGCTGATTTTCAGCGGCGACTGTTTAGCGCGTTCGGCCAGTGCGTGGGGCACGGCCTTGGCTTCACCGGCGCGGGTGAAACCGCTCATGCCGACGGTCATGCCGTCCTCGATCAGGCCAGCGGCATCAGCCGCACTCATAACCTTGCTGTGCAGGGAGGACAAGCGGATACGATCACGGTACATGGATTGTTATCTCGGGCTACTTAAGCTAGATGCGCAGTCTAGTGTTTTCGCCTGGCTTCGTCCCGCGACCAAGGTCGAATGCAAAGCCTTGAAGCTGAGCCTTCTGTCGGCTGGCCGGGCATGAAAAAGCCCCAGCCGGTACCGCGCTGGGGCTATTTGTCACAGCAGTTTTGAGCGCTTATTCGACCGCTTTGACCATGTCTTCGATGACCTTCTTGGCGTCGCCGAAGACCATCATGGTCTTGTCCAGGTAGAACAGCTCGTTATCCAGGCCGGCGTAGCCGCTGGCCATCGAGCGCTTGTTGACGATGATGGTCTTGGCCTTGAAGGCTTCGAGGATCGGCATGCCGGCAATCGGCGACTTCGGATCGTTCTTGGCCGCCGGATTGACCACGTCGTTGGCGCCGAGCACCAGCACCACGTCGGCCTGGCCGAACTCGGAGTTGATGTCGTCCATCTCGAACACCTGGTCGTACGGCACTTCGGCTTCGGCCAACAGGACGTTCATGTGCCCGGGCATGCGCCCCGCTACCGGGTGAATCGCATACTTCACGGTCACGCCGTTGTGGGTCAGCTTTTCGGTCAGCTCTTTGAGCGCGTGCTGGGCACGGGCCACCGCCAGGCCATAGCCCGGGACGATGATCACGGTGTCGGCGTTGCTGAGCAGGAAGGTGGCGTCGTCGGCCGAACCGGATTTCACCGGGCGGGCTTCCTTGGCTCCTGCTGGGCCGGCCGCTTCTGCCGCACCGCCGAAACCGCCGAGGATGACGTTGAAGAACGAACGGTTCATCGCCTTGCACATGATGTACGAGAGGATCGCACCGGACGAACCGACCAGGGAGCCGGCGATGATCAGCATCGAGTTGTTCAGCGAGAAGCCGATACCGGCGGCCGCCCAGCCCGAGTAGCTGTTGAGCATCGACACCACCACTGGCATGTCGGCGCCGCCAATCGGGATGATGATCAGCACGCCCATGATGAACGCCAGGATCAGCATCAAGGCAAAGGCGCTGTAGCTTCCGGTGAAGGTGAACACCAGGCCCAGGCCGAGGGTGGCCAGGCCCAGGACCAGGTTCAGCTTGTGCTGGCCACTGAACTGTACCGGTGCGCCCTGGAACAGGCGGAACTTGTACTTGCCCGACAGCTTGCCGAAGGCAATGACCGAACCTGAAAAGGTGATCGCACCGATGGCGGCGCCGAGGAACAGCTCCAGGCGGTTACCGGTCGGGATCGGGTCGCTGATGCTGGCAACGATGCCCAGCGATTGCGGTTCGACCACCGCGGCAATGGCGATGAACACCGCGGCCAGGCCGATCATGCTGTGCATGAAGGCGACCAGCTCGGGCATCTTGGTCATTTCAACGCGCTTGGCCATGATCGAGCCGGCGCTACCGCCCACCAGCAGGCCGACGATGACGTAGCCGATGCCATCGGTGGCCAGCTCTGCGCCCAGCTTATAAATGAGGCCCACGGTGGTGATCACCGCCAGGGCCATGCCGAGCATGCCGAACAGGTTGCCGCGTCGCGAGGTAGTCGGGTGCGACAGGCCTTTGAGTGCCTGGATGAAGCACACCGAGGCGACAAGGTAGAGAAGTGTTACCAGGTTCATGCTCATGTTTACTTCTGCCCCTCTTGCTTCGCTGCGCCCTTGCCTGGGGCTTTCTTCTTGAACATCTCCAGCATGCGCCGGGTGACGAGGAAACCGCCGAATACGTTGACCGCGGCAAGGGCCACTGCAAGGGTGCCCATGGTCTTGCCCAGCGGTGTGACGGTCAGCGCGGCGGCCAGCATGGCGCCGACGATGACGATGGCGGAGATGGCGTTGGTGACTGCCATCAGCGGGGTGTGCAGTGCCGGGGTGACGTTCCAGACCACGTGGTAACCGACATAGATCGCCAGCACGAAGATGATCAGGTTATAGACGCCGTGAGAGATCAGCATGTCTTCCATTGTCTGGCTCCTTATCCGTTCTTGCGGATGACCTGGCCGTCGCGGCACATCAGGCACGCGGCGACGATGTCGTCTTCGAGGTTGATCGTCAGTGCGCCGTCCTTGTCGAACAGCAGCTTCATGAAGTCGAGCAGGTTGCGGGCATACAGCGCCGAGGCATCAGCACCTACCTGGGCTGGCAGGTTGGTCGGGCCGACGATGGTCACGCCCTGCTCTACCACTACCTGGTCGGCAACGGTCAGCGGGCAGTTGCCACCCTGGGCTGCGGCCAGGTCGATGACCACCGAGCCGGGCTTCATCTGCGCCACGGTCTCGGCGCTGAGCAAGGTCGGTGCCTTGCGGCCGGGAATCAGTGCGGTGGTAATGACGATATCGGCCTGTTTGGCGCGCTCGTGCACCGCCAGGGCCTGGCGCTGCATCCAGCTGGCCGGCATGGGCCGGGCGTAACCGCCAACACCTTCGGCGCACTCGCGCTCTTCATCGGTCTGGTAAGGGACATCGATGAACTTGGCGCCCAGCGACTCGATCTGCTCTTTTACCGCCGGACGTACGTCCGAGGCTTCGATCACCGCACCCAGGCGCTTGGCCGTGGCAATGGCCTGCAGCCCCGCTACGCCGGCGCCGAGGATCAGCACGCGTGCGGCTTTGACGGTGCCGGCAGCAGTCATCAGCATCGGCATGAAGCGCGGATAGTGGTGAGCCGCCAGCAACACGGCCTTGTAACCGGCGATGTTGGCTTGCGACGACAACACATCGAGGCTTTGCGCCCGCGAGGTGCGCGGCGCAGCTTCAAGGGCAAAGGCGGTGATACCGCACTCGGCCATCTTGGCGATGGTTTGGTTGTTGAACGGATTGAGCATGCCCACCAGGACGGTGCCGCTCTTGATCTGGGCCAGTTCGCTATCGTCAGGGGCTACAACCTTCAGAACAAGCTGAGCTCCAAACGCATCGGCAGCGCTGCCAATTGTGGCGCCTGCTGCTTCATAGGCAATGTCCGGAACGCTGGCATTGACGCCGGCGCCGCTCTGGACGGTGACCTGATGCCCCTGGCCAATCAGTTTCTTGATGGTTTCCGGGGTTGCAGCAACCCGTGTTTCGCCCGTCTGCGTTTCGAGAGGAACACCAATGTGCACGTCATTTCTCCTGCGTGATCTTTTGTTGGTAAACCAGTGCACTGCGGATGGTGCGCTGGGGCGGCCGATCAGCACGATCCCGCCGAATTCAGGCGGGGCGCGGCATTTTGCAGGTGATTCCTGAATCGCTTCAACCAGTTTTGAAGGGTGACGGCAATCAAACTACAAGTCACCCTGTGACCGAATGTCGCAAGAACAGGCCTGGAGCCCGCCAAGCGTGGGCTTCAGGGAGATTACGGTAAAATTTGAAAATTTTCCGCCGATTTTGCTGAATGCCATGATCAAAGCGCGATTTATGCTGTGAAAGTCGCATAGACAGCAGGGTTAAGGGCTTTTGTGAGGGCGCCTGAAACAGTTGGTTTAAATGCGACATTTCCTTATATCTGTAGGGTTTGAGATTTATTGACTACGGGGTCAGCTAAAGCTGTCGTCCTTATGTGCTGCGGCGTAGCGGCTTGCTTCAGTCACCAGCCAGTCGCGGAAGGCGCGCAACGAGGCCGATTCCACCTTGCGCTCGGGGATCATCAGGTAATAAGCCTTGATGCTCGACAGTGCGTGCGGGTTGGCGATCACTAGGCGCCCCTCCGCCAGTTCGCGCTGGATCAGGAAGGGTGGAATCAGCGCCACGCCCATCTCGTGCATGGCGGCCTGTGCCAACATCGAGAATAGCTCATAGCGTGGGCCGGTCATGTCGCGGGCGACGTTCATATCCAGACTGTTGAACCATTGGCGCCAGGCATAGGGTCGGGTGGTCTGCTGCAGCAGCGGTAGTTGGGCAATCTGCCCGAGCGTGAGTTGACGGTTGCCGGCCAGCAACGCCGGGCTGCATACCGGTACGGGGTTCTCCCCCATCAGCCGATGGGACTCGGTGCCCGGCCATTCGGCATCACCAAAGTAGATCGCCGCGTCGAAGCTGGTATCGGCAAACAGGAATGGCCGGGTACGGTTGGTCAGGTTGACCGTAACCTCCGGGTGACGCTGCTGGAATTCCTTGAGGCGCGGTAGGAGCCATTGCGTGCCGAAGGTTGGCACCACCGCCAGTTCAATGGCATTGGCGCCCTGTTGGCCCATCACCGACAAGGTGTCGCGCTCCACGGCATCCAGTTGGGTGGCGACCCGGCGGCTATAGGAAAGCCCGGCCTCTGTGAGTTTCACCCCGCGACGGGAGCGGCGAAACAATTCGACATTGAGAAACTCCTCGAGCCCGGCGATTTGCCGACATACGGCGCCCTGAGTCAGGGAAAGCTCTTGGGAAGCCTTGGTAAAGCTCTCGTGGCGGGCGGCGGCCTCGAAGCAGATCAGGGCCGCTGTGCTGGGGATCTTGCGCCGCATGTACAGCAACCTCACTAATGGTGCGTATAGATGGCCTTTTCGGCCATTGCGAAGTGAGAAAATATCACAAGACCATGCGCAATCCTCGTTTGTCTCGTCGCCTGAACGGGCCTAGGATCAATGCACAACAATTCTGGTCCCATCTCTCGAGGATTCGCTCATGGCCGGTAAAGCAAGCTTCAACTGGATCGACCCGCTGTTGCTCGATCAACAGCTCACTGAAGAAGAGCGTATGGTGCGTGACAGCGCTTATCAGTTCGCCCAGGACAAGCTGGCCCCTCGCGTGTTGGAGGCCTTCCGTCACGAGCAGACCGACCCTGCGATCTTCCGCGAGATGGGCGAAGTTGGCCTGCTGGGGGCAACCATTCCCGAGCAATACGGCGGCAGCGGCCTGAACTATGTGTGCTACGGCCTGATTGCGCGGGAAGTGGAGCGCATCGACTCCGGCTACCGTTCGATGATGAGCGTGCAGTCCTCCCTGGTCATGGTGCCGATCAACGAATTCGGTACCGAGGCCCAGAAGCAGAAGTACCTGCCCAAGCTCGCCAGCGGCGAGTGGATCGGCTGCTTCGGCCTGACCGAGCCCGATCATGGTTCCGACCCGGGGTCGATGATCACCCGCGCCAAGAAGGTCGACGGCGGCTATCGCCTGAGCGGCAGCAAAATGTGGATCACCAACAGCCCGATCGCCGACGTGTTCGTGGTTTGGGCCAAAGATGATGCTGGCGACATTCGCGGTTTTGTTCTCGAGAAAGGCTGGCAGGGCCTGAGTGCCCCGGCGATTCACGGTAAGGTCGGCCTGCGCGCCTCGATTACCGGCGAAATCGTCATGGACAACGTGTTCGTGCCCGAAGAGAACATCTTCCCTGATGTGCGTGGCTTGAAAGGCCCGTTCACCTGTCTGAACTCCGCTCGTTATGGCATCTCCTGGGGCGCCCTGGGGGCTGCGGAAGCCTGCTGGCATACCGCGCGCCAATACACCCTGGATCGCAAGCAGTTCGGTCGCCCGCTTGCCGCCAACCAGCTGATCCAGAAGAAGCTGGCCGACATGCAGACCGAAATCACTCTGGCTTTGCAAGGTTGCCTGCGCCTGGGTCGTATGAAGGACGAAGGTACCGCTGCGGTCGAAATCACCTCGATCATGAAGCGCAACTCCTGCGGCAAGTCCCTGGACATCGCCCGTCTGGCGCGCGACATGCTGGGCGGCAACGGTATCTCGGACGAGTTCGGTGTGGCCCGTCACCTGGTCAACCTTGAGGTGGTCAACACCTATGAAGGCACCCACGACGTGCACGCGCTGATCCTCGGTCGCGCGCAGACCGGCATCCAGTCCTTCTATTAATAAGGAGCCAGCCATGGGCGCGCTATCTCATCTGCGGGTGCTGGACCTGTCGCGAGTGCTGGCCGGGCCGTGGTCCGGGCAGATTCTTGCTGACCTGGGCGCCGAAGTGATCAAGGTCGAGCGTCCAGGCAGCGGCGATGACACGCGCGCCTGGGGGCCGCCCTTCCTCAAGGACGCCTATGGCGAAAACACCAGTGAGGCGGCCTACTACCTGGCGGCCAATCGCAACAAGCGTTCGCTGACCATCGATTTCACCCAGCCCGAGGGCCAGCATCTGGTGCGCGAGCTGGCGGCCAAGTCGGACGTGCTGATCGAGAACTTCAAGGTGGGTGGGCTGTCTGCCTATGGGCTGGACTATGAAAGCCTGAAGGCGATCAATCCGCGTCTGGTGTATTGCTCGGTCACCGGCTTCGGCCAAACCGGCCCCTACGCCAAGCGTGCCGGCTATGATTTCATGATCCAGGGGCTGGGTGGGCTGATGAGCTTGACCGGGCGCTCGGAGGGTGAAGAAGGTGCCGGGCCGGTAAAGGTGGGTGTAGCGCTGACTGACATCCTCACCGGGCTGTACTCGACCGTAGCGATTCTGGCCGCCCTCGCCCATCGTGACCGCGATGGCGGCGGCCAGCACATCGATATGGCGTTGCTCGACGTGCAGGTTGCCTGCCTGGCCAACCAGGCCATGAATTACCTTACTACCGGCACGCCGCCTCGGCGCCTGGGCAATGCTCATCCCAACATCGTGCCTTACCAGGACTTCCCGACTGCTGACGGCGATTTCATTCTGACTGTGGGCAACGACGGGCAGTTTCGCAAGTTCGCCGAGGTTGCTGGCCAGCCGCAGTGGGCGGACGATCCGCGTTTTGCTACTAATAAGCAGCGGGTTGCCAATCGTGCCGAACTGATCCCGTTGATCCGCCAGGCCACGGTGTTCAAGACCACTGCGCAATGGGTCGCGCAGCTGGAGCAGGTGGGTGTGCCGTGCGGTCCTATCAATGACCTGGCGCAGATGTTTGCCGATCCTCAGGTCAAGGCGCGGGGGCTGGCGATCGAAATGCCTCACCCGCTTGCCGGCCAGGTGCCGCAGGTGGCCAGCCCGATTCGTTTGTCCAAGACGCCAGTGGAGTATCGCCATGCGCCGCCGTTGCTGGGTGAGCATACCGAGCAGATCCTCGGTGAGGTGCTGGGCCTGTCGAATGCGGAGATCGAGCGTTTGCGGGTGGCCAGGGTGGTCTGATCCCCTTCCCTTCTATATAGAGAGGCGTTTCAAGGGCTTGTTGTCATAAGTTTGTAATAAGTCCTTGACGCCCGATTTAATCTCTCTATAATTCGCCCCACTTCCGGCGCAGTCAGAACTGAAAACTCCTTGAGTTTCAATGAGTTAGCAGTTCAGGGTGGTGTTGGAGGGGCTTCGATCGAAAGATCGCTAGCGGTGAAAAAGGCGGTTGACAGCGGATTGAAACGCTGTAGAATTCGCCTCCCGCTAACGAGAGATCGCAGCGAGTCAAGTGCTTGAAGTGAAACGAAAAACTTCAAAATAAACGCTTGACAGACCCTGAGGAAAGCGTAGAATGCGCGCCTCGGTTGAGATGAAAAGCTCTTAACCAACCGCTCTTTAACAACTGAATCAAGCAATTCGTGTGGGTGCTTGTGAGCTCAGACTGATAGTCAAAAAGATTATCAGCATCACAAGTGGCTACACGAAAAATCGAAAGATTTTGAAAGTAAGTCATTTGAGATTGCTGAGCCAAGTTTAGGGTTTTCTCAAAACCCAAGCAGTATTGAACTGAAGAGTTTGATCATGGCTCAGATTGAACGCTGGCGGCAGGCCTAACACATGCAAGTCGAGCGGATGAGAAGAGCTTGCTCTTCGATTCAGCGGCGGACGGGTGAGTAATACCTAGGAATCTGCCTGGTAGTGGGGGACAACGTTTCGAAAGGAACGCTAATACCGCATACGCCCTACGGGGGAAAGCAGGGGACCTTCGGGCCTTGCGCTATCAGATGAGCCTAGGTCGGATTAGCTAGTTGGTGAGGTAATGGCTCACCAAGGCGACGATCCGTAACTGGTCTGAGAGGATGATCAGTCACACTGGAACTGAGACACGGTCCAGACTCCTACGGGAGGCAGCAGTGGGGAATATTGGACAATGGGCGAAAGCCTGATCCAGCCATGCCGCGTGTGTGAAGAAGGTCTTCGGATTGTAAAGCACTTTAAGTTGGGAGGAAGGGTACTTACCTAATACGTGAGTATCTTGACGTTACCGACAGAATAAGCACCGGCTAACTCTGTGCCAGCAGCCGCGGTAATACAGAGGGTGCAAGCGTTAATCGGAATTACTGGGCGTAAAGCGCGCGTAGGTGGTTCGTTAAGTTGGATGTGAAATCCCCGGGCTCAACCTGGGAACTGCATCCAAAACTGGCGAGCTAGAGTAGGGCAGAGGGTGGTGGAATTTCCTGTGTAGCGGTGAAATGCGTAGATATAGGAAGGAACACCAGTGGCGAAGGCGACCACCTGGGCTCATACTGACACTGAGGTGCGAAAGCGTGGGGAGCAAACAGGATTAGATACCCTGGTAGTCCACGCCGTAAACGATGTCAACTAGCCGTTGGAATCCTTGAGATTTTAGTGGCGCAGCTAACGCATTAAGTTGACCGCCTGGGGAGTACGGCCGCAAGGTTAAAACTCAAATGAATTGACGGGGGCCCGCACAAGCGGTGGAGCATGTGGTTTAATTCGAAGCAACGCGAAGAACCTTACCAGGCCTTGACATGCAGAGAACTTTCCAGAGATGGATTGGTGCCTTCGGGAACTCTGACACAGGTGCTGCATGGCTGTCGTCAGCTCGTGTCGTGAGATGTTGGGTTAAGTCCCGTAACGAGCGCAACCCTTGTCCTTAGTTACCAGCACGTAATGGTGGGCACTCTAAGGAGACTGCCGGTGACAAACCGGAGGAAGGTGGGGATGACGTCAAGTCATCATGGCCCTTACGGCCTGGGCTACACACGTGCTACAATGGTCGGTACAGAGGGTTGCCAAGCCGCGAGGTGGAGCTAATCTCACAAAACCGATCGTAGTCCGGATCGCAGTCTGCAACTCGACTGCGTGAAGTCGGAATCGCTAGTAATCGCGAATCAGAATGTCGCGGTGAATACGTTCCCGGGCCTTGTACACACCGCCCGTCACACCATGGGAGTGGGTTGCACCAGAAGTAGCTAGTCTAACCTTCGGGAGGACGGTTACCACGGTGTGATTCATGACTGGGGTGAAGTCGTAACAAGGTAGCCGTAGGGGAACCTGCGGCTGGATCACCTCCTTAATCGACAGACATCAGCTGTCTTATGAGCTCCCACACGAATTGCTTGATTCATTGAAGAAGACGATATCGGTAACAGCTCTTGACTGGGTCTGTAGCTCAGTTGGTTAGAGCGCACCCCTGATAAGGGTGAGGTCGGCAGTTCGAATCTGCCCAGACCCACCAGTTTCTTGTTGGGGCCATAGCTCAGCTGGGAGAGCGCCTGCCTTGCACGCAGGAGGTCAGCGGTTCGATCCCGCTTGGCTCCACCACCCCTTTGTTACCATGTCAAAGCTTAGAAATGAATATTCGCTTCGAATATTGATTTCTGAACTTTTTCAGAATCGTTCTTTAAAAATTTGGGTATGTGATAGAAAGATAGACTGGGCAGCACTTTCACTGGTGTGTGTTCAGGCTAAGGTAAAATTTGTGAGACATTACAAATTTTCGGCGAATGTTGTCTTCACAGTATAACCAGATTGCTTGGGGTTATATGGTCAAGTGAAGAAGCGCATACGGTGGATGCCTTGGCAGTCAGAGGCGATGAAAGACGTGGTAGCCTGCGATAAGCTTCGGGGAGTCGGCAAACAGACTTTGATCCGGAGATCTCTGAATGGGGGAACCCACTCAGCATAAGCTGAGTATCTTGTACTGAATACATAGGTGCAAGAGGCGAACCAGGGGAACTGAAACATCTAAGTACCCTGAGGAAAAGAAATCAACCGAGATTCCCTTAGTAGTGGCGAGCGAACGGGGACTAGCCCTTAAGTGGCTTTGAGATTAGCGGAACGCTCTGGAAAGTGCGGCCATAGTGGGTGATAGCCCTGTACGCGAAAATCTCTTGGTCATGAAATCGAGTAGGACGGAGCACGAGAAACTTTGTCTGAATATGGGGGGACCATCCTCCAAGGCTAAATACTACTGACTGACCGATAGTGAACCAGTACCGTGAGGGAAAGGCGAAAAGAACCCCGGAGAGGGGAGTGAAATAGATCCTGAAACCGTATGCGTACAAGCAGTGGGAGCCTACTTGTTAGGTGACTGCGTACCTTTTGTATAATGGGTCAGCGACTTATATTCAGTGGCGAGCTTAACCGAATAGGGGAGGCGTAGCGAAAGCGAGTGTTAATAGCGCGTTTAGTCGCTGGGTATAGACCCGAAACCGGGCGATCTATCCATGGGCAGGTTGAAGGTTAGGTAACACTGACTGGAGGACCGAACCGACTACCGTTGAAAAGTTAGCGGATGACCTGTGGATCGGAGTGAAAGGCTAATCAAGCTCGGAGATAGCTGGTTCTCCTCGAAAGCTATTTAGGTAGCGCCTCATGTATCACTGTAGGGGGTAGAGCACTGTTTCGGCTAGGGGGTCATCCCGACTTACCAAACCGATGCAAACTCCGAATACCTACAAGTGCCGAGCATGGGAGACACACGGCGGGTGCTAACGTCCGTCGTGAAAAGGGAAACAACCCAGACCGTCAGCTAAGGTCCCAAAGTTATGGTTAAGTGGGAAACGATGTGGGAAGGCTTAGACAGCTAGGAGGTTGGCTTAGAAGCAGCCACCCTTTAAAGAAAGCGTAATAGCTCACTAGTCGAGTCGGCCTGCGCGGAAGATGTAACGGGGCTCAAACCATACACCGAAGCTACGGGTGTCACTTAGGTGACGCGGTAGAGGAGCGTTCTGTAAGCCTGTGAAGGTGAGTTGAGAAGCTTGCTGGAGGTATCAGAAGTGCGAATGCTGACATGAGTAACGACAATGGGAGTGAAAAACTCCCACGCCGAAAGACCAAGGTTTCCTGCGCAACGTTAATCGACGCAGGGTTAGTCGGTCCCTAAGGCGAGGCTGAAAAGCGTAGTCGATGGAAAACAGGTTAATATTCCTGTACTTCTGGTTATTGCGATGGAGGGACGGAGAAGGCTAGGCCAGCTTGGCGTTGGTTGTCCAAGTTTAAGGTGGTAGGCTGAGATCTTAGGTAAATCCGGGATCTTAAGGCCGAGAGCTGATGACGAGTTGCCATTAGGCGACGAAGTGGTTGATGCCATGCTTCCAAGAAAAGCTTCTAAGCTTCAGGTAACCAGGAACCGTACCCCAAACCGACACAGGTGGTTGGGTAGAGAATACCAAGGCGCTTGAGAGAACTCGGGTGAAGGAACTAGGCAAAATGGCACCGTAACTTCGGGAGAAGGTGCGCCGGTGAGGGTGAAGGACTTGCTCCGTAAGCTCATGCCGGTCGAAGATACCAGGCCGCTGCGACTGTTTATTAAAAACACAGCACTCTGCAAACACGAAAGTGGACGTATAGGGTGTGACGCCTGCCCGGTGCCGGAAGGTTAATTGATGGGGTTAGCTAACGCGAAGCTCTTGATCGAAGCCCCGGTAAACGGCGGCCGTAACTATAACGGTCCTAAGGTAGCGAAATTCCTTGTCGGGTAAGTTCCGACCTGCACGAATGGCGTAACGATGGCGGCGCTGTCTCCACCCGAGACTCAGTGAAATTGAAATCGCTGTGAAGATGCAGTGTATCCGCGGCTAGACGGAAAGACCCCGTGAACCTTTACTATAGCTTTGCACTGGACTTTGAATTTGCTTGTGTAGGATAGGTGGGAGGCTTTGAAGCGTGGACGCCAGTTCGCGTGGAGCCATCCTTGAAATACCACCCTGGCAACTTTGAGGTTCTAACTCAGGTCCGTTATCCGGATCGAGGACAGTGTATGGTGGGTAGTTTGACTGGGGCGGTCTCCTCCTAAAGAGTAACGGAGGAGTACGAAGGTGCGCTCAGACCGGTCGGAAATCGGTCGTAGAGTATAAAGGCAAAAGCGCGCTTGACTGCGAGACAGACACGTCGAGCAGGTACGAAAGTAGGTCTTAGTGATCCGGTGGTTCTGTATGGAAGGGCCATCGCTCAACGGATAAAAGGTACTCCGGGGATAACAGGCTGATACCGCCCAAGAGTTCATATCGACGGCGGTGTTTGGCACCTCGATGTCGGCTCATCACATCCTGGGGCTGAAGCCGGTCCCAAGGGTATGGCTGTTCGCCATTTAAAGTGGTACGCGAGCTGGGTTTAGAACGTCGTGAGACAGTTCGGTCCCTATCTGCCGTGGACGTTTGAGATTTGAGAGGGGCTGCTCCTAGTACGAGAGGACCGGAGTGGACGAACCTCTGGTGTTCCGGTTGTCACGCCAGTGGCATTGCCGGGTAGCTATGTTCGGAAGAGATAACCGCTGAAAGCATCTAAGCGGGAAACTTGCCTCAAGATGAGATCTCACTGGAGCCTTGAGCTCCCTGAAGGGCCGTCGAAGACTACGACGTTGATAGGTTGGGTGTGTAAGCGCTGTGAGGCGTTGAGCTAACCAATACTAATTGCCCGTGAGGCTTGACCATATAACACCCAAGCAATTTGCGTCGAATGACCAGATTGCGGTGTTGTGAAGACACAAAGCCGAGAATTTGTACCTCACAAACCATCACATACCCGATTCGCTGGAGTGTCTTAAACAAGACCTTCTGGCAACAGAATTTCTTGACGACCATAGAGCATTGGAACCACCTGATCCCATCCCGAACTCAGCAGTGAAACGATGCATCGCCGATGGTAGTGTGGGGTTTCCCCATGTGAGAGTAGGTCATCGTCAAGATTAAATTCCGAAACCCCTATCTGCGCATGCAGGTAGGGGTTTTGTCTTTAGAGTAGAAGCATCAAGAATTCGCTGGCACGTCGCAACAGACGGACCGGCACACAGAATTTCTTGACGACCATAGAGCATTGGAACCACCTGATCCCATCCCGAACTCAGCAGTGAAACGATGCATCGCCGATGGTAGTGTGGGGTTTCCCCATGTGAGAGTAGGTCATCGTCAAGATTCATTCCGAAACCCCTGTCTGCGCTGCAGACAGGGGTTTTGTCTTTCTGGCGGTTGCAGATTTCGCTTTCTGTGGTGGTGGTGCTGATGGTGGGAGCGGGCTTGCCCCGCGAGACGATGTAACAGGCAGACCGCAATCGACAGATCCTGTTTAGGCAGCCCTGCGCACCTTCCCACTGCGCCGCGCCTGCAACTTGCGCCACCAGATATACACCCCGGTCAACGACAGCACCGCAATCATCACCCCCAACACTGCAATCAACACCTGCCCGGTCATCCCGATGATGCGCCCGCCATGGATGGGGAGCTGCAGGCGGTAAAAGCGTTCCCCCAGGGTGCCTTGTCCGGCAATCTCCTTGCCCAGCAGACGCCCGTCAGTCCCATGAAAGAACAACCAGGACTTACCCTGGGCATCGGTATCGTGCTGGCCAAACCCCGCGCCGTAGAAGTTGTACTCGAAGCTGTAGTACAGCTCACCGATCGGTGCCGTTAGCCCCAGCCGCTGACCTTCCTGCTGTGCCAACTGATAAGCCTGTTGATAGCTCAGTTGGGTAACCCCCAGTTGGTCCTTGGGCAGGCCCCCACGGGCCTCATACACGCTTGGCTCGACCGGTGAAAACAGCGACACCGCCGGTTTGAACACCTGGGCTGGCAGGTTCATCGCCACGCTGCTGATCGCAATCGGCAGCAGCAATAACCACAACCACAAACCGCCCGCCCTGTGGATATCCATGTTCAGCCGATAGGCATGGCCACCTTTGATCTTCCAGGCTTTCGCCCACTTGCCCCAGAACGGCCGCCCACGGGGAAAGGTCAGCAGCACGGCGATAAAGCAGTCGATTACCCACATGATTGCCACCACGCCCATCAGCAGAATCCCCCAGTTGCCGGGCAGGGTCAGGCTGTAGTGCAACTCGAGCATGAATGGCATGAAGTTCTCGCGGGAGAAACAGCATTCGCCCCAGAAACGCTTGCCCAGGGTCAGGCCGCTGACCGGATCGAGATAGAACACGGTGTTCTTCTCGGCATAGGGCTCGCCGCTCGCAGGGTCGTTGCGCGGCACCATCGCCAGCAGCGCGGCATGCCCTGGCTCGTTTGGGTACTCCATGTACCAGACCTGCAGCCGCGGGTGCTCGGCCTGCAACTTATCCACAAGCACGCCCGGTTGCTGCCGTTCACCCACCGCGGGGGCTTCGTAGAACGACGGGTTGAGCCACTCGTCCAGTTCGTGATGAAAGGCCAGGACACTGCCGGTAAGGCCGGCCAGGGCCAGAAACAGTGCAGTGATCAGGCCGAGGTAGCGGTGTAGCAATACGTAATGCTGACGCATGAGCAAAGGTCCGCAGCAAGTTGCCAGAGGCAACAAAGCCAGCGCCCGAAATCAGGCGCTGGCTTTGGCGTTCATACAGGTGGGGTCAGAACTGATAGCTGACCGTGGCACTGACATTGCGCTCTTCACCCATGTAGCAGTAACTCAGGCTGGCACAGGAGGCGATGTAGCTTTCATTGGTGAGGTTGTTGGCATTGAGCCGTACATCAACCCCCTTGAGCCCGACCTTGCCCAAGTCATAGCCAAGCGAAGCATCGAACAGGGTGTAGGAAGGCACTTTCATAGTGTTCTCGGCGTCGACCCAGCTGGAGCCGACATAGCGCACACCGCCACCCAGACGCAGACCATCGAGGGCGCCCTGGCGGAAGTTGTAGTCAGCCCACAGCGAGGCCATGTGCCGCGGCGCCTGGGTCGGCGAATTACCCTTGTTATCGAGGTCGCTGGCAAACAGCGTGCTCGGCATCGACTTGGAGTATTCGATATCGGTGAAGGTGTAGCTGCCGAGGACTTTGAGGTTATCGGTGACCTGCATATGCGCTTCCAGCTCCAGGCCCTGGGAGCGGACTTGGCCGATAGGGCGGTAGAACTCTTCCTGCGGCAGTTTGGACGCAAGGTTCTCCTGCTCGATGCGGAACACCGAGGCCGTGAACAGGTTGTCGGTGCCCGGCGGCTGGTACTTGATACCGGCTTCCCACTGGGTACCGTCAGTCGGTGCCAGTGGGTTGCCCGACTGGTCGGCGTAGGAGTTGGGGTTGAACGACTCGGAGTAGCTGATATACGGCGCAATACCGTTCTCGAACAGGTACAGCACACCGGCGCGGCCGGTCAGCTTGGTGCGTTCGTCGCTGATCTTGGTACCCAACGGGCGGCTGGCTTCGGCGATGCGGTTTTCATCCGAGGTCTTCACCCAGTCCTGGCGCAGGCCCAGGGAGAAACGCCACTGGTCAAGCTCGATCAGGTCCTGCAGGTACACGCCGGTCTGCTGCAGGCGACGCAGATAGCTTGTGGGGTCAAAGTAGGTAATTTCCGAGTTGCCGTACTGCGGGTCGAAGGCATTGATCGGTGCCAGGGCGCCACTGCGCCAGTCGACCACGGTCTTGCGCCGCTGGTAGTCCAGGCCCAGTAAAGTGGTGTGCTTGGCACTGCCGGTGAAGTATTCGGCCTGAAGCATGTTGTCGATGATGTAGGCGTGCAGTTTTTCATCGCCGCCGGTGTAGTAGCGGTTCAGTTCGTTGCTGGTTGGGGTGGTCCAGCCCCAGGCATAGACCTGGTCCATTTTCACCGTTGAATCCAGGTAGCGGAAGTTCTGCCGTGCAGTGAACACGTCGTTGAAGCGATGTTCGAACTGGTAGCCGAACGACTGTTGATCGCGCTCGTAGCGATCGATCCCCGGCTCGCCTTCAAAGAAATGATCGGAGATACGCTGGCCATTGCGTTGGTGCAGTGCGCCATCGGCTGGCACGCCGGCGTGGTAGCCGCCGTCAGGGTCGTGTTGCAGGTAAGCCTGCAGGGTCAGCGAGGTGTCTTCGCTGAAGTTGATGCTGACGGTCGGTGCCAGGGCGAAGCGTTTTTCTTTATTGTGGTCGAACTGGGTGTCGGACTGATCGGCCAGCCCCACCAGGCGGTAGGCAATGCGCTTGTCGTCATCCAGCGGGCCGCTGAAGTCGAATCCAACGCCACGCTGGCCCTGGGTGCCGACGCTGGCCTGAACTTGATGATAGGCCTCATACAGGGGCTTCTTGCTGGTCAGGGCGACCAGGCCACCGGGTGAGCTGCGGCCATAGAGCACCGAAGACGGCCCCTTGAGGATATCCACCCGCTCGAGGAAGTACGGGTCGACCTGCATGGTGCTGTAGGTGCCGCTATCACCCATGGACTTGAGACCGTCCAGATAGATGTTATCCACAGAGCCGTCGTTGAAGCCGCGCATGGCGACGTAGTCGTATCGGTGCGTGGCGCCATAGGGGTTGGTCAGCACGCCCGGGGTGTAGCGCATGGTCTGGGCCACCGTCTGCGAGCCCTGGTCGTCCATTTGCTGACGAGTGACCACCGATACAGATTGCGAGGTTTCCAGAATCGGCGCACTGGTCTTGGTCGCCACCTGGCTGTGGGTGGCGTTGTAGCCTTCCATGCTGCCCAGCGCATTACCCAGGGCAAACTCGCGTACTTCGGTGCTCGGCAACGACAGCGCGGCGTCCTGTGGCTGAGCTCGCAGCACATAGCTACCGCCATCCTGACTGACGGCCTCCAGGCCCGAACCGTTGAGCAACTGGTGCAGGGCCTGGTCGGTGGCGTAGTTGCCTTGCAGGCCTGGCGATTGCAAGCCCTGGGTCGTTTGCGGGGTGCTCGACAAAGTGATGCCGGCCTTGCGGGCGAATTGGTTGAGCACCTCATCCAGGGAGCCTGCGGGGATGTTGTACTGCTGGCTGACACTGCCCACCTGGGCGGCCAGCGTCACTGCCGGTACGGCAGCGATGCCCAGGGCGGTACCGAGCAGCGCGGCGCGGATAGCCTTGCCTAGCAAGCTGCCGGCTGCAGAATCTAAGTCAGATTGAAAATCATTTTTCTTGTTGAGCCGCAGCAGGGGCGAAGCATTACGCATGGAGAGATCCGTAGAGTCGGTAAGGGCAGAAGGAGTCGCTTACTGTCCTAGCCGGACTCGCTGGAAAAACCCGCCAAAAAAATTACTTCACGCCAGCCGCTCCAGGCGTACCCACCAGCGCGTGCGATAGTTGACCTTCACCGGCAGTGTCTGCGGCAGTAGTTGCAACAGCTTGTCGGTGTCATCCAGGCGAAACACCCCGGACAGGCGCAAGTCGGCAATGTCTGCGGCGCAACTCACATAACCGTGGCGATAGCGCCCGACCTCGGCGAGAAAGTCGCCCAGGCGCATGTCGCGCGTGACAATCAGCCCCTCGGCCCAGGCGCCGGCATCCATGTCCTGATTCTGCAGCAGGGTGGCACCTCGAGCATCGAGGCGATAAGCCCTGCCTGACTGCAGCCACTGCAAGGCCCCCGAGTGATGCAGGGCGACGATGCCCTGGCTGATGCTGACCCGAGTGCAGTCATGCTCCTGGCGAACCACGAAACGAGCGTCGAACCCTTGCAGCAAGGCATCGCGGGTGCGTACCAGCAAGGGGCGGCCCGGGGTGCTCGAATCCTTGGCGCAGGTCAGCATCAGCTCGCCATGCTTGAGTCGAACCAGGCGTTGGCTGGCATCGAAGGCAAGGTCGGCGGCGCTGCTGGTGTTCAGTTGCAGCAACGAGCCGTCTGGCAGGCGCACGCTGCGTTGTTCGCCCGTGGCACTGGCAAGGTCGGAGGTCCAGGGGCTCAGGGCCTCCAGGTCCTTGCCGAGCCAGGCTGCCGAGCCGAGTACCAGTACACCGCTGAGCAGCTTCAAGGCCTGACGCCGTTGCAGGCGCAGGCTGCCGTTCTCCAGGGTCTGCAAGGCCACGCTGGCCCCTGGCAGGGTGCGCAGGTCGAGTTCCTGATGCAGCGATTGCAGCCGTTGCCAGGCCAGTTCGTGTTCCTGTTGAGCGGCGCGCCACTGTTCGCATTGCTGCTGCAAATGGGGGTTGTGGCCGCTTTCACGCAGCTGGAGCATCCAGTGGATGGCTTGCTTGACTACCCGTGGGCCAGGATTGAGGGGGGCCATGCCAATTCAGGCCTCGGCTGCATAGCGCAGCAGGTAGCAGTGATACAGGGCATCGGCCACGTAGCGCTCGACTGAGCGCAGGGACACTCCCATGTGTTCGGCGATTTCCTGGTGGGTCAGGCCTTCACATTGCGCCAGCAAGAAGGCGCGGCGCACCTTGGGCTTGAGGCCGTCGAGCATCTGCGCGATGCGTTCGAGCAACTCCAGCAGCAGTTCGCGGGTTTCCAACGACGGCACTTCGGCCTCTGGCAGGTGTGACAGGGCTTCGAGGTAAGCGCGGTGTAGTTCTTCCCGCCGCCAATGGTCGATCACCAGGCCACGGGCGATGGTGCGCAAAAACGCACGGGGTGCAGTGAGCTCCAGTTGTTCGCGCCGTTGCAACAGGCGTACGAAAGTGTCCTGAGCCAGGTCTGCGGCATCGGCGGCATTGCCCAGTTTGCTGCGCAACCAGGTGTTCAGCCAGCTGTGGTGGTGGCTGTAAAGCGTGTGCACGGACTCTGGAGAGGGCATGACGGTGCGCTGCTGAAGGGGTCATGAATGATAATTAGTCTCATTGTTGGCATCCTTGAACGATTTTGCAACTATTGATCAGGGCAAGCGCGCTCTTGCAGGAGCGGGCTTGCCCCGCGATCGGGTTTAACTCAACAAATTCCTCACGTTGCCCATCGCCTCATCGGCAAACCCCTGCAAAAACGCCTGAAAGGCCGGCAGCGCCTCGCTGCCGCCTTCCCATGGTTCGGCCTGGATGGTCCAGGTTGCCCGCGCCTGGCGCTCACCCAGCGCCTCGACCTGCATCGCTGCCCACAGGTTGCCGATGTTCAGGCTGGTGTAGATCAGGCTCCAGGTCATGTGCATGGCCTGCTCGTCACGGCTATTGAGCTGCTCGATGACCACGTTGCCGTCCTTGAACAGCTTCTTGCGCACTGAACGTACGCCGCTGCCGGTCATCTCGATGTGCGCCAGGGCCGGGATGAACACCGGGAAACCGGCGAAATTGCCAACGATGTTCCAGACGCTGGCGGCATCGCTGGCGATGTCGATGCTGGCAATCACGCGGCAGCCATCAGGGTTGTGGATAAGTGTGTCGGGTTGAAGGGTTTGCATGGGGGTATCTCCTGCTGGGGTGGAAAAGGGTCAGATGAACGCGATGTCGTGCAGGTACTGGCAGCCGCGCTGCAGCAATTGCGGGGTTTTTGCCGGGTACCGCGCGCCCATGCGCGCAACGCCGGCGCGCGCATTGCCATGCTCGATTCGCGAGATGTCGCCGATGTCTTCCTCAAAGCCGTCGAGGTAGAAGCCCAGCACATCGAACAGGGCATTACTGCGGTCGACGCGCTGCAACTGCCGTTGCCACTGCTCGACGCTGACCAACTCGAACAGTTGGCCACTGTCGCGAAACGCCGAGACGTAGTCGCGCCAGCTCAGGGGCTCTGGATTGTGCAGGTTGAATACCGTTTGGCCGGCCTGGTAACGGCTGCTGTGGAAGGCGATGAAGCGGGCCAGGAAGTCCACTGGCATCAGATCGAAGTTGAGTTCCAGGGCTGGCACCTGGCCGAGCTGCAACGACCCCTTGAGCATCAGCATCAGGCGGTTGCGTTGCGGCTGGCAGACACCACTGCGGCTGTCGAAGGTGATGTTGCCGGGGCGATACAGGTTGACCCATACCCCTTGGTTGCGAGCGCGCTGGAGGATGCGCTCGGCCACCCATTTGCTCAGGTTGTAGCCGTTGCGGATATAGATTGGTGGGGTGCTGGCCGGGTCCTGCTCCAGTACCTGGCCATCGGCATCGATGGCGCTGCAAGCCGACAGGGTCGAGATGAAGTTGAACAGCTTCTTGCGCCGCCCTTCGCACAAGCGCAGGCACTCGAACAGCGGCTCGACGTTATCGGCGGCCAAGGTGTGGTAGTCCAGCACATGATTGACCTGCGCAGCGTTGTGCAGCAGTGCACCATATTCGCTGTCCAGGTAGCGGTACTCGGCCTCGGCAAGACCCAGGTGCGGCTGGCGCAGGTCGGCCGCGAAGACTTTCACCCGACTCATGTCCAGGCCATGCAAGCCGTTCTCCAGCAGCGCTGCGCCAAAGCGTTGCTGCGCTGACTGGTCAGCACTGGAACGTACCAGGCATGCGACTTCGCTGGCGCCCCATTCCAGCAAGGCTTCGACCAGATGCACACCCAGGAAGCTGTTGGCGCCGGTGACGATCACCTTGTGCACATCGCCCAGTTGCGCCATCGGCAGCACCTGCAGATTCAGCGGGCGGCAGGCATCGCGTTCGGCTTGCGGATCGAGGCCTTGAACCTGTGCCTGCTCACTGTCGAGCAAGGTGGCCAGGCGTTGCACCGTGGGCATCTGGATAAACTGGTTGATCGGGATGCCGCGGCCAAATCGCTCACGGATCGCCAGCAACAGGCGCGACAGCAGGATCGAATGGCCACCGAGGCTGAAGAAGCTGGCATCGGTGGAAATGTCGTCCTCGGGCAGTTCGAGCAGATCGCTCCAGAGGCCCACCAGCTGTGCCTGGACCGGCGTTACCGGGCCTAGGTGCAAGTTGCTTGGCGTCAAGTCCAGTGGCAGTGCCAGCAGCGCCTGGCGGTCGATCTTGCCGTTGGCGGTGTAGGGCATCTGCGCCAGATGCTGGTAGAAGGCCGGACGCATGTAGTCGGGCAGTTGCTGCTCGGCATGCTGGCGCAGGCCGGTTTCAGCGCCATCGGCATTGGCTTGTGCACAGAACGCCAGGATCCGCCGCTGGCCATCGATGACTACCGCCACCTGACGAAACAGGTTGCTGCGGCGCAGGCAGTGCTCGATCTCTTCAGGTTCGACGCGAAAACCACGAATTTTCACCTGGTTGTCACGGCGCCCGCACAGCTCGATGCCGGCGCTTGTCCATTTGCCGATGTCGCCCGTGCGGTATAGGCGCAGCGAGTTACCGTCGGGCAGCGGTAGGCTGACGAAGCGTTCGGCGCTCAGCTGTGGATTGTTCACATAGCCAATCCCCACACCCGGCCCTCCCAGATACAGCTCGCCAGGGGTTTGCTCGGCGACCGGCTGCATGCGCTCATCGAGAATCAGTACTCGGGCATTGGCAATTGGCTGGCCAAGGTTGCGGTTGCTGTCGCCGCTTGCAAATACCCGGGTCGTGGCGAGTACGGTGGTTTCGGTCGGGCCGTAGATGTTGTGCAACTGGCACTGGCCGGCCAGCCGCTCGATCACTTCAGGCTCGCAGACGTCGCCGCCGGTAATCAGGTGGCGCAGGCCGGTCGCCTGGTCACGAGGCAGGATGCTCAGCAGTGCAGGCGGCAAAAAGGCATGCGTTACATCCTGCTCATGCAGCAACGCCAGCAGGCACGCCGGATCGCGGCGCTGGTCTTGGTTGGGGATCACCAGCTCGGCGCCGCACACCCAGGTCGGCAGGATGTCCAGCAAGGAGGCATCAAAGCTGATCGTCGAGAATTGCAGCACACGGCTGTGCGGGGCCAATTGCACATGCGCGCTGTACCAGGCCTGGAAATGGCTGAGGTTACGTTGACTGAGCAGCACGCCCTTGGGTTGGCCGGTGGTACCCGAGGTGTAGATCGCTACACAGGGGGCGTCTGGCGCCGGTCGCCGGCGCAGCAATGATGGCAACGGCTGCGTTAGCGGCTTTGGCAACCGGCGCAGGTCCAGGTTCGGCACTGCCAGGTCATCCATTGGCACCTGCCCGTCATGCAGCAGCAAGCTGGCACCGGCATCGGCGAGGATGTAGCGCAGTCGCTCGACGGGGTGCGCCGGGTCCAGGGGCAAGTACACCGCCCCATCGCCGAGTACGGCGAGCAGGCTGGCGTAGAGCGCAACGGATTTGCCCAGGCAGACGCCGATCACTGGCGGTTCACTGCTCGCCGATGGAGCCGGCAACTGCTGCTGGATCGCGGCTGTCTGGGCGTGCAACTGTGCGTAACTGATGCGCTGGCCGTTCAGGTTCAGCGCCGGGTGGTCGGCATGAACCTGCAGGCTCTGTTGCAGATGCTCGATCAGCGCAATTTCGGCAATGGCGAGTAATGGCGGATTGTCGCGCTGGTTGAGGCGATGAAACCAGGCCAGTTGCTCCAGCCAACTGAGGTCTTGTTGCTGATCTTCCTGCCCAGGGTTGATGGTGGGCGTTTGCTGCAGGTACTCGGGGTTTCGCGAGAACCGGCTGACCTGCAACGCGAGCATCTCCTGCAGGCTGGCGATGGCCTGCAGGCGCAACTGCTGACCATTGCCGGATTTCTCCGGGGCCAGGCGCTGGCGCTCGATCAGTCGCTGTGCGGTGACACTGCCGGTCCAGCACAACAGTTCGAGTGTCGGCAGTTCGCCAGCGTTTTGCAGGTCGCTTGGTAGGTAAACCCCTAGGCGCAGGCTCAAGCATGCACAGTCACCCAGGCCGTGCCATTCACTGGCAGACAGCGCCAGGCTGCCGTCGTCGATGAGCAACTGAGGCTGGCGCCACGGGCGTTGTTGCAAGGCTGCAGCGCTGTCGGCCAGGTGCAGGGCGTGGCCGTGATCAAGCAGGTCCTGGTGCAGCAGGATCAGTGCGGGGCTGGCGCCGATTATCAGGATTTCCAGGCGTCTCATGGCTATCTCCTTGGTTCGGGCAGGTAGTGCGCCAGGGCCTGCTGTACGCACGGCGAGTCGAGCATCGTGCTGGCTTTGAACAGGCGCAGGATGTTGCCCAGCAGCGGATGCCGGTGGTCGATCGGGTAGGCCATGGCGGTCACCTCCTGGCGTAGCGCTGCACGGCCGGCCGCGCTGATCTGCAGGTGGTCGATGAGGGCGAAGTCAAAGCCTTTCTGGATCTCGTTGGTCAGGTACTGGCTGAGAAACACGGGCAGTATTTCGGCAATGCACTGCCGGTCCGCTTCGCTTGCGCTGTGCCAGTAGATGCGCACCAATCGTGCCCAGAACGTGGAATGGCGGCCTTCATCGAGCAGGTGGTCGGCCATCAGGCCTTTGATCGAGGGCTTGACCGTGTCATCCCGGGCAAACGCCGCGACATCGTCGGTCAGGGTGTTCTCGGCGATGCCCACGCAAATCAGCTCAATGGCGTCGCGCAGGTGGTCCGGTGCGAGCGCCAGGGCGGCAGGTATGGCCCGGCTCAGTTCGATCTCCCGGGGTAGGGCTATCGGCTCGACCCCGCTCAGGGCGATGGTCTGTTGCATGAAGTCCATGGCCACCAGGGCGTGGTAGTCCTCATCCACCACCACGGTCATGGCGTCATAGCGACAGGCGAATGGAAAACGGATGGCAAAGCGGTCCTTGGCGATCCGTCGCGCCGTGTGGTCGACGATCTCGGTTTCGAAAATCACCACGTCGTTGATGAACTTGTACAAGCTCTGGATCAGGGCGAAATCACGTTGCTGCGGGCACTCGCGCATAAAGGTGGTCGTGAGTACCAGCGGCTGGCGGCTGAGCGGATAGAACAGACGCTGATCGTCCTCGATCAGGCGTCGCGGCCGGGTGCGGATGGTCGCCCGACTCTCCCAGGCCTCGGCGAAGGAGTGGTAGTCGAGGGCGCTCATGCACTGACCTCCGCCAAGGTTGCACGCATCGACAGGCGCAGCCGGTCCCACAGGGCGATGCGGCTGTCGATGGCAGCGATGGCAGCTTCCAGCACCTGGTTCTGTTTTACCGGGTCGTCTTTTACCAGCCGTGCCAGCAAGGCTTCGGCGGCCGGGCCGTGGTCTTCGGAGTCGACTTCGATATGCCGTTGCAGGTAGTAACGGAAGGTGGGCGCCTGTTCGCCGGTGATGCCCCAGTCATCGAGGATGCGCTGGAACATGCCTGGAATAACGCTTTCACGTCCATGCAGAAAGGCCGCAGCGACGCTATGGGCCGGCGCCTCAAGGGCAGTCTGCAAAGTGTTGCAGACGAAATGCCGGGCTGCCTCACTGGCACCTGAACGCTGCAGTGCACTGGTGTAACCAACGCCTTCACGTTGCAGGCTGACGAAGCGCTCGATCACTGTCGTGCTGGCGCCGACTTCGCGCATGGCGTCCAGGTACAACTCGAAATGGCTGTAATGCCCCTGGCCCAGGCGATCGTCCGACTCTTCGCCGAGGACGATCTCGTTGATCAGGCGGGCTGCGCAGGGGTCAAGCGGCGGCAACCAGGGCAGCTGGATGCAGGTCAGCTCGTGCTGCAGTCGCTTGGTCAGCGACATGAAATCCCAGACGGCAAATACATGGGTTTCCATGAACCGTTGCAATACCGGCAAAGCGTTTATCTCTGAAAAGATGGGGTGTGCGGCAAGTTCGGATTTGCGGACGGAAAGTTGCGAGACTAATGAGTTCATGGTGTTCCCTCGTCAGAGATCAATGTCCGGTTAGAGACGTCTTATAGTTTTCAGGGCCGAGCTGGGGCCTCGATTGCTCGATTCGATAGAATGCGTGTTGTCAGCAATATCGATGCAATAGGCGTCAATTTTTCTGATTGTCGCCCTGCTGCAGGCGAGGTGCGCCCGTGCCATTAAAAAGCTAGTTCAACTTTGAAGTGTATTGCAATAACTTTGTTGGTTATATTTTTTTGGGAAGTTTATTGGGCGTAAGTGTGCTGATTAAAACTTGTAAGTTAAGTTTTATTGATAAGTAAGTGCTCCTTCCGGTCACGGAGTGCCAGAATAGAAACAACGTGAGTGAATGCCTCACTCGGAGCACTGAAGTATGCAAGTCGGACCTGGTTGACTCTTGGGGGCAACTGATCGATATCGGTCCTTGCCCGGCGCGAGGCTCCTTCTGCAGGTGTGCGATAGGCAGACGACCTGGCCCGCCTGGTGGCGATCAGCGGTCGCTGCGCGGGTAAGAGTGTGCCGAAAATGCGAGCACCGCCATGGCTGGCTGAAACAGCAGGAGACAATTCAGCGGTGCGAACACACCGCTGGAGGTACTGCGTTGGGGGGAGTCAGAGGCTGAGCAGGCCCAGATGTGTGTTGATGATTTGAATCAGGCGCTGGTTGCGCTGAGGGCCGTCGACGGGTTCGTCAGGCAGTTCGATCAGCTCGATTTCTCGGGCGCTGAAGGCATGCCAGCCAAGCATCCGTGGCAGTTGCCCTGATCGGTACAGTGCAGTGACCGGGACGTTCAGCCGGCCTGGCGCATCATCAGGCGGGGTGAGTGGGCTGTCACAGTTGGAGACAAACAAGTGGCGGGTTTGCCCCGGATGCAAGTGCTCGGTGTGCCGCGCCAGGGTCAGGGCCAGTTGCGCGCCCGGCCCTTGACCGAACAGGGCATGGGGCTTTCCCAGGTAAACCTGCAGGCGCTCGACCAGTGAGGCAACCAGGGTGCAATGATCTTGCAGGGGCTGGGCAACGTTCAGGCTACCGTAGGCCAGGACATTGACCGTCACCAGCTCGATCTGGTCATTGAGTTCTGCTGACCAGGCGCGGTACTGGCTCAGGTGATCCTGACTGCAAGCGAGGCAGATCAGACGGATCCGCGGTGGCTGGGCAGAAGCCATTACGGTTCTGCGCTGAAAAGTGGGAGCGTGCACTGCCTTTCCTTTGGCTCAAGGTGTGCCCCGAGCTGAGGTGCTGCCATTGACCGGGATTACCGGTCAATGGCTGTGGATTCACTCTGCCGATTGTCTGTTCAAGTAGGCTTTGATGGTTTTCGCCCCGTTGTTCAGGTGGCGCTCAAGGATCCCGATGGCGTCTTCAACCGACTTGTCGTTTGCGGCATCCACCAGCCCGGTATGGTCATCCTGAGTCAGCTTGCCCAGGCCCATGGACGACAAGTGAAAGCGCAAGAAGCGTTCTTCTTCGTTCAGTTCGTTCTCGATCAGGCGCAACAGCTTCTGATTGCCCGCCTTGCTGTACAGGGTCATGTGAAACAGGCGGTTCAGGCGACCGATTTCGGCATGCCGGGTTTCGTTTTCCAGCTGGGCGATATAGCTGCGTGCCAGGGCTATATCGTCGGCGTCGAGCAACGGGATCGACTGGCGCAACGCTTCGGACTCCAGGATGACCCGCAGCGCATAAGTGTCGACGGCATCCTCACCGATCAGCGGTGCGACTACTGCACCCTTGTGCGCCACTACCTGTAACAGTGACTGCGCTTCAAGCTGGCGCAACGCTTCGCGCACCGGCATGCGGCTGACACCGAACAAGGTGGCCAGTTCCTGTTGGCGCAAGGCCATCCCGGGGGCCAGTCGGCCGTCGAGGATGGCACTGCGCAGCCGTTCTTCAATCACGCTACGAGCCAAGTGTGGCGGAACTTGTTCGCCACCCAGGATATCGCTCAGGAGTTTGGTTTTTTCGGCCACGCTGTCTCTGCCTGAAGTCGTATCGGGTATTGGATCCAGGATCCAATAACAGTAGTTAGGGGAGATTTACTTGTCAATCCGCGCGCGACTACCTTCAGATTTCGCTAACAAGGCACTCATCAATGGCCGCGTACTTGCTATCGTGAAGGAAGTTTTTCTTCAAGGGAAGTCAGGGGCGCAAGCCACGCCTGACAAGGGGTTGCCGGGGATCAACGGATTGATGGCTCAATGATTGTAACGTGCCATTGTCTTTTCCGGGTTCAGGCCGCACCATCGACGGTTTATCACAGGTCTGCGCGGATAATTCGCATTGGCGATACGTTGGGCTGTTCAATTGACCCTGCGCCGGCTTGGCCTGGCCGTGGTGCTCGGCTGCCTGCTGCTGGGCGGCCTGCAGGCGGATTGGGATTTTTCCCAGATCAGCCGCCGCGCCCAATCGCTGTATGGGCCGCTTGGGCCTGGCCAGGGCCGTATCGATGCCTGGCAGAACCTGTTGGCAACCCAGAAGCAGGGCAGTGAGGCCGAGCGTCTGAAAGTGGTCAACCTGTTCTTCAACCAGCAACTGCGCTACGTCGAGGACATTGATCTGTGGCGCGAGGTGGATTATTGGGCGACCCCGGTGCAGTCGTTGCTCAAGGGCGCCGGTGATTGCGAAGACTACGCTATCGCCAAGTATTTCAGCCTGCGCCGGCTCGGGGTGCCTGCCGAAAAACTGCGTATTACCTACGTTAAAGCCTTGCGCCAGAATCGCGCTCACATGGTCCTGACCTATTATTCAAGCCCGGAGGCCATGCCATTGGTGCTCGACAGCCTGATCGATGCGATCAAGCCCGCCAGCCAGCGGCCTGACCTGTTGCCGGTGTATTCCTTCAATGGTGAGGGCCTGTGGCTGACCGGTGCGGGTGGCAACAAAAAAGTCGGTGACACCAAGCGCTTGTCGCGCTGGCAGGATCTATTGAAGAAGATGCAGGCCGAAGGCTTCCCCGCCGAGCCGGCTTACTGAAGGAGCACAGATGTCACTGTTCAAACAATTGCTGCTGGCCATCTGCCTGTTCCTGGTAGTCGCTTTCAGCGGCAGCTTCATGGTCAGCCTGGAGAGTTCGCGCAGCCAGTACGTCAACCAGCTGCGCTCCCACGCCCAGGATGCCGCCACGGCCCTGGCGTTGTCGCTGACGCCGAACATCGACGACCCGGCGATGGTCGAGCTGATGGTCAGCTCGATTTTCGACAGCGGTTACTATTCGAGCATCAAAGTCATCGACACCGGCTCCAACGCCTTGCTCGTCGAACGGCATGCCGAGCCTGACGCCAGCGGCGTACCGGCCTGGTTCATTCGCCTGATCGGCCTGGAGGCCGCCGGTGGCGATGCCATCGTCAGCCGCGGCTGGCAGCAGGCGGCGCGGGTCGAGGTGGTCAGCCATCCGATGTTCGCCCTGGCCAAGCTCTGGCAGAGTGCCCTGGGCAGCCTCGGCTGGCTGCTGTTGTGCGGCGCCCTGAGTGCGATACTCGGCGCATTGCTGCTGCGCCGTCAGCTCAAGCCATTGGACTACATGGTGGCGCAGTCCCATGCCATCGCCCGCCGCGAGTTCCTCAGCCTGCCCGACCTGCCGCGCACCCCGGAACTGCGCCGGGTGGTGCAGGCCATGAACCAAATGGTCGAGAAGCTCAAGGCACTGTTCAAGGAGCAGGCCGAGCGTAGCGAGAAGCTGCGGGTCGAGTCGTATCAAGACAGCCTCACCGGTCTTGCCAACCGCCGCTATTTCGAGATGCAGCTCAACGCGCTGGTCAGCAACCTGGAGGAAGCGCGGCCGGGTTATCTGTTGCTGTTACGGGTCAAGGACCTGGCCGGGCTCAACCAGCGCCTGGGCGGGCAACGTACCGATCAGTTACTGCAGGCGGTCGGCCAGCAGTTGCAACGCACCTGCGCCAACTACCCGGAAACCAACAACCTGATCACCCGCAGCCGTGGCGGCGAGTTCGCCGTGCTGGCGCCGGGCCTGGTGCACGAAGAGGCGATCCAGCTGGCCCAGGCCCTGGAAGTGACCCTGCAAAGCCTGGCAGACACCGGTGCCAGCGATGTGACGCCGGTTGCCTGCATCGGCATGGCCCCTTACAGCCCGGGCGATGAGCCGCAGGCCTTGTTGAAGCTCGCTGACGAAGCCCTGGCGCGCGCCGAGAGCCAGCAGGAACCTGGCTGGGTGTGCCTTGAGCAGGGCACCGCGCCGCAAGCCGGCGATACTCACCATGCCTGGCACCACATGCTGGACGAAGCGTTGCAGCAAGGTCGCTTCCAGCTGTTCTTCCAGCCGGTGGTGGCCACTGACGCACCGGAGCGTGTGCTGCATTACAAGGTGATTTCGCGGGTTCTCGATGCCCAGGGCCAGGCTATTGCCGCCGGGCGCTTCCTGCCGTGGCTGGAACGCTTTGGCTGGTCGGCGCGGCTCGATGTGCTGATGCTTGAACAGGTGCTCAAGCACATGCACAACCACAACGAAGCACTGGCCCTGAACCTGTCAGCGGCAACCCTGGCCGATCCCAAGGCGTTGCAGCGGGTTTATGAGCTGCTCGGCCAGAACGCCGTGCTGGGCCCGCGCCTGACCCTGGAAATCGGTGAAGAGCAACTGCCGGAGCAGGCTGTACTCGAACAACTGACCCGGCGCCTGCGCGCCCTGGGCTTCAGCCTCAGCCTGCAGCGTTTTGGCGGCCGGTTCAGCATGATCGGCAACCTGGCGCACCTGGGCCTGGCTTACCTTAAGATCGACGGCAGTTACATTCGCGCCATCGACCAGGAGCGCCACAAGCGCCTGTTCATCGAAGCGATCCAGCGCGCAGCACACAGCATCGACTTGCCGCTGATTGCCGAGCGGGTCGAAACCGAAGGTGAGCTCAAGGTCTTGCGCGAGATGGGTATTCAGGGGGTTCAGGGACGCCTGGTCGGCGAGCCGGCGCCCTGGCGTTAAGGCAAGCGGCTGCAGGCCCGCAACGGGCCTGCGGCGGTCAGATCAGGCCACCGCCTTCTTCACTGTCATCGATCAGGTTGTTCAAGCCGCCCAGGGCTTCACGGGCGCTGGAACGGTTGAGCAGCTTGGCCTGAGCACCGGGCGGCAGGTCGGTAATGCTGATCACGCCTTTGGTGGTCAGCACCTCGATCAAGTCCTCAAGCACCCGGATCATGTCCAGGTCGCTCTGCTTGAGCTGCTTCAGGCTGTTTTCGACGACATCATCGGCGAACCATTCCTGGACCTCGGCATGGTCTGCCGGGAGCATCTCCGTGTATTCGGCGTAGGGTGCGGCCTCTACCCGGACCAATTGGCCCTGTGCATCGCGTTGCACGTAGAACATGGGGTATCCCTCTGAAGGTCAGTCCGTATCCGCAGTCAGCAGCATAGGCCAAGCTGGCCGGGCGTCTAGCCCCGGCCGGCGAGTATGCGCTGTGAATACGGTACAGGGAAAGTCCGAAGCATTGCGCCAGCCCTTAACGGGCTGGCGCAGGCCGTGGATCAGCTGTTGGAGTGGTCGATCTTGATGGTCGGGTCCGCGCCGGTCACCAGCGAGTTGATCGTGGTGTTGGCCCAGTTGACCCCTTCCAGTTTGATCGTCACATCGGCATTGGCCAGGCCACCGGAGGCGTTGAGCTTGCCTTCGGAGCTGACCTGCAGGGTCGACTCGCCGTTGACCGTGGTGATCTTCAGGAAGTTGTCGATGGTGCTGGCCTTCTCGCCCTGGAGCAGGTCGCTCAGGTCCAGACGGTCACCTTCGGTCGGCTTGAAGTCCTTGATCACGTCCTTGCCGGTGTCGCCAGCCTTCCACACGAAGGTGTCGGCACCGCTGCCGCCGGTCATGATGTCGTCGCCCTTGCCACCGATGAGGATGTCGTTGCCTTCACCGCCCAGCAGGGTGTCGTTGCCGGTACCGCCGATGAGGATGTCATTGCCCTTGCCGCCATCGAGGTAGTCGTTGCCACCCTGGCCGAAGAGAATGTCATTGCCGTCGCCACCGATAAGGATGTCGTTGCCATCGTTGCTGCGCGACACATCGAACTCGCTGACGTGTTCGGTGATGTACTGGTGCAGCACGCGGCCATCGACGTCACCCAGGGTCACGCCCAGCTTGCCTGCCACGTAGGCCTGCATGGCCTCGACACCGTTGCCGGCGATCGAGTCGAAGCTGACCAGGTCGCCGAACAGGATGTCGTGGCCATCGCCACCGGAGATCGTATCGTTGCCCGGCTTGGTGGCCTCGGTGTGTCCGAGGATGGCCTCGGCCAGCTTGCTCGGGTCGATGTTGGTCTGCGGTGTCTTGTCGCTGTCGAACGGTTTCAGGTCGTTGACGTTGACGCCGTTGTTCAGGCCGATGGCCTCGACAGTGGAGAGGCCCGCGAGGATGCTGAAGCTGTCCAGCGAGTTGTTCCAGGTGGCATTGCTGGTCGAGCTGCCGGATCCGGAGCGGCTGGACAGTTCATAAGTACCGTCGCCCTGGGCACGGATGGTGCCGGAGGTCTGGGTGTACCAGCTGCCGTAGTACTTGTACTGGGCGTTCAGGTTCCCGTCGACGTCGATGCTGACCCGGTTGTTGGCATCCAGGCTGTAGCGGTCCAGGGTATCGCCCGGCTTGTAGTTGATCGCCTTGAGGAAGTTGTCCAGGCTCCAGTTGGAGTACGCCAGCGTCGGGTTGGCCTGCTCGTTGGCCTGGTGATAGGTCGGCTGGCCGTCGGTGATGAAGAACGTCTGGTTGCTACCGGTGTTGCCGGCATCCTTGAGGTTCTGGAACCAGTTGGCAGTCGTCTTGAAGGCGTCCTCGTAGTTGGTACCGCCGTTGGAGTACATCGACTTCAGCGCATCCTTGAGCGCCTGCAACGAACCGGCATCGGCCAGGTTGACCGAGACGCTCATGTTGACCTGGGTCGAGAAATCCACCAGCAAAATGTTCACGGTACCTGACTGGGCACCCTTGACGCTGTTGGCCAGGGTGTCGAACACCGACTGCAGGGACTTCTGCGCAGCGTCCACACCGGCGGCTTTCATACTGCCGGAGGTATCGACGATGAACGCCAGGTTGTAGTTCTGGCCAGGGACCACGTGCAGGCCGTTGACGTCGGCGACGACGATGTCGTTACCGGTGCCAAGGTCACGGCTGTCGTTATCGGCTGTCAGGTTGGTGGTGGTATAGGTATCCGGGTAAACGGTGACCTTGATGGTGCCCTGGGTGAAGTCGGTACTGCCGTTGGCTTTCTCGGTGGCCCGCGAGGTAACGGTCACGTCGAACTGGCCCTGGTAATAGGCTGGTGGCTTGATGCTCAGGCCGTTGAGGTTCCAGCCGGTGACATCGACTTCGCCCTTGCCCACGGTGATGGTGTGACCGGCGCCATCGCTGAGCACCGAACCTGCCGGGATGCCGCCAAGCTTGACGCTGAGGGTTTCCGAGCCGTCGGTGTCGGTGAGGTTGGTGGAGATACCGACCAGTTTGACGGTGCCGTTCTCGGCGCCTTCGTTGAGCTTGTAGCCCTGGTAGTAGCCTTCGCCGTTGTTGCCGTGCAGCTCGCCGACGGTGACGCCGGCGTTGCTCAGCTCGTTCACGCCCGGGTACATCGGGATGTTGGCGTTGCTCAGGTCGACCGGGGTGCTGCCGTTGACCGACAGGTTGACGTCATAGCTGCCCGGGCCGCTCTGGTTGGCGTGGTAGATGTCCAGGGTGTAGTAGCCGCTGATGGTCGGCTTGAACGAACCACTGATCGCACCGCCTGCGCCCCAGGTCGCCTGGGCCACATTCTTGCCACCGATGGTAATCAGCAGGCTGTCATCGCCCACACCGCTGAAGCTGTAGGTCTTGCCCGCTTCCAGGTAGATCAGGCCGGACGTCTTCGAACCCGAACCGCCGACGACACTGGCGTCGGACTGCGCGTTGGTCACCAGCGAGCTGCTGTTGGCCTTGCCCGAGTTATCGAACACGTTCTTCAACGCATCGCCGGTAATGCCGTTGCCGTTGGTACCCAGGCCGCTGAGGCTGTTCCAGGTTTCCTTGACCAGGCCGATCGAATTGACGTTGTTGCTGCCGATGTTCAGGTCAGGCTTGTCGGCCACCGGGGTGATATCGACCTTGATGGTGGCCTCGTTGCCCAGGCCCTGGCCATCGGTTGGCTTGAACTTGATCTGAGCATAATCGGCTTCTTTGTTGCCCACGCCGGTGCCGCCGTTGGCGTCGATGCCCGACTCGTTGCGATCCGGCACGAACTTCAACTTGCCAGCGTCAATGTCAGCCTTGCTGAAGACCTTGCCGGCATCAGCTTCGGTCAGGGTTTTCCAGACGTTGCCATCCTTGTACTGCAGCACGCCATCGGCGGGCAGCTTGGTGATGGTCAGGCCCAGGTTGGCCGCCGGGGTGTCGGCGTCGGTGATGCCGAAGTTGCTCCAGCCCAGCACCAGGTCGGTGTCTTCGGTACCGGTCACGGCACCGCCTGCGGCAACAGGTGCCTCGTTGCTGACGATAGTGGTGGTGACACTGCCCGCGTTACCGCTGACCACCAGGTTCTCGAAGTTGCCGCCGGTGGCCGAGTCGATCTTCACGGTGAAGTTTTCGGCGCCTTCAGCAATTCCGTCGCGGATGATCGGCACACTGAAGGTGCCGACGTTGCTGCCCGCCTTGATCACCACGGTGGCCACACCGGTGTAGTCCGCACCGTTGGTGGCGGTGCCGCTGTAGGTCAGCTTGATGACCACATCGGTTTGCGCCTTGCTGGTCAGGGTCAGGGTGTAGTTGGCCGAGTCACCTTCGGTCACCGAGCTGGTGCCGCTGATGCTGACGGTGGTGGTGTCGATGGTATCGGTGACCTGGGTGACAGCTGGCTGCTTGTTGATCGCCAGGTCTTCGAAGTTGCCACCGGTGGCACCTGTGATGCTGGCGTTGACGCTGCCGGCATCGATATAGACATCATCCGCAGGCGCCGCGACGACCACCTTGCCTTCGGTCTTGCCAGCGTCGATGACGATGCTTGCACCGTTGCTCAGGGTCACGGTGACCGCGGTCTGCGCCTTGTTGCTCAAGGTGGCGGTGTAGGTGATGTTGCCACCTTCAGCGACCGATGAGGTGGCACTCAGGGTCAGGTTGGTGGTGTCGATGGTGTCGGTGACGCTGGTCACGGCAGACGAGCCGTCGATCTTCAGCTCTTCGAAGTCACCACCGGTGCTGCCAGTGATTTTTGCACTGACGCTACCGGCATCGATGTACACGTCATCGCCAGGGGCGGCGATGGTCACCTTGCCCTCGGTCTGGCCCTTGGCAATGGTGATGGTTTCACCGTTGCTCAGGGTGACTTTCATTTCGGTCCCGGCCGGATTGCTCAGCTTGGCCACGTAAGTGATCGAGCCGCCTTCGGCGACGGTCGGGGTCGCGGTCAGGATCAGGCTGGTGGAGTCCTTGGTGCCCGGGCCGTCGGTGACGCTGACGGTGGTATTGCCGGTGCCGACCAGTTTCTCGTAGTTGCCGCCAGTGGTGCCGGTGATGCTGTTGGTCAGTGCCGGGTTGGTGGTGTGCACATTGTTCGGTGCAACGTAATCCACGGTGCCGGTGCTCTGGCCGACCGGGATGATGATCTGCTGACCGTTGGCCAGGTTGATGACCAGGTCCGAACCGGTAACCGGCGCAGTGACCTTGGCGGTGTACGTAACCACACCACCTTCGACCACACTGTTGGTGCTGGCAGTCAGGGTCACGGTACTGGTATCGATGGTGTCAGTGACGTCGGTCACCGCCGGCACGTTGCTCACAGTCAACTGCTCGAAATCGCCACCGGTGGTGCCGGTGATGGTCACGCTCAGTTTGCCGGCGTCGATGTAGACATCGTCGCTTGGCGCATTGATGGTGATCTTGCCTTCGGTCTGGCCCTTGGCAATGGTGATGGTCTCACCGTTGCTCAGGGTCACCTTCATTTCGGTGCCGGCCGGGTTGGTCAGCTTGGCCACATAGGTGATCTTGCCGCCTTCAGCCACAGAGTTGGTGGCAGTCAGCGACAGGCCGGTGTTGTCCTTGGTGCCCGGGCCATCGGTGACGCTGGTGACCGGGTTGCCCGCAGTGTCCAGCTTCTCGTAGTTGCCGCCGGTGGTGCCGGTGATGCTGTTGGTCAGCGCCGGGTTGGTGGTGTGCACGTTGTTGGGTGCAACGAAGTCCACGGTGCCGGAGCTTGCGCCAACCGGGATGGTGATCTGCTGACCGTTGGCCAGGTTGATGACCAGGTCCGAACCGGTAACCGGTGCAGTGACCTTGGCGGTGTACGTGACCACGCCGCCTTCAGCCACGCTTGGGGTCGCGGTCAGGGTAACCGTCGAGGTATCGATGGTGTCTTTGACGTCGGTGATGGCTGGGGTGTTATTCACCGCCAGTTTCTCGAAGTCGCCGCCGGTGGTGCCGGTGATGGTCACGCTCAGCTTGCCAGCGTCGATGTAGACGTCGTCGCTTGGCGCAGCGATGGTGATCTTGCCTTCGGTCTGGCCCTTGGCAATGGTGATGGTCTCACCGTTGCTCAGGGTCACCTTCATCTCGGTGCCGGCAGGGTTGGTCAGCTTGGCCACGTACGTGATCGAGCCGCCTTCGTTGACGGTTGGCGTCGCGGTCAGCTTGAGGCCGGTGGTGTCTTCGGTACCTGGGCCGTCGGTGACGGTGGTGACCGGGTTGCCGGCGGTGTCCAGCTTCTCGTAGTTGCCGCCGGTGGTACCGGTGATGCTGTTGGTCAGCGCCGGGTTGGTGGTGTGCACGTTGTTCGGTGCGACGAAGTCCACGGTGCCGGAGCTTGCGCCAACCGGGATGGTGATCTGCTGGCCGTTGGCCAGGGTGATGACCAGGTTCGAGCCAGTAACCGGAGCAGTGACCGAAGCGGTATAGGTGACAACGCCACCTTCAGTCACGCTTGGAGTCGCGGTCAGGGTGACGGTCGAAGTGTCGATGGTATCGGTCACTTCGGTGACGGCCGGGGTGTTATCCACAGTCACTTTCTCGAAGTCGCCACCGGTGGTGCCCGCGATGGTCACACTGACTTCACCGGCATCGATATACACGTCATCCGATGGCGCAGGCAGAGTGATGCTGCCTTCAGTCTGGCCCTTGGCGATGGTGATGACTTCACCGTTGCTCAGGGTCACCTTCATTTCGGTGCCGGCTGGATTGGTCAGCGTCGCGGTGTAAACAATTTCGCCGCCTTCAGCCACGGAGCCAGTTGCGGTCAGCTTGAGGCCGGTGGTGTCGTCGGTACCTGGGCCATCAGTAACGGTGGTCACTGGGTTGCCCGCAGTGTCCAGCTTCTCGTAGTTACCACCGGTGGTGCCGGTGATGCTGTTGGTCAGGTCCGGGTTAGTGGTGTGTACGTTGTTCGGTGCGACGAAGTCCACGGTGCCCGAGCTTGCGCCAACCGGGATGGTGATCTGCTGGCCGTTGGCCAGGGTGATGACCAGGTTCGAGCCAGTAACCGGAGCAGTGACCGAAGCGGTATAGGTGACAACGCCACCTTCAGTCACGCTTGGAGTCGCGGTCAGGGTGACGGTCGAAGTGTCGATGGTATCGGTCACTTCGGTGACGGCCGGGGTGTTATCCACAGCCACTTTCTCGAAGTCGCCACCGGTGGTGCCCGCGATGGTCACACTGACTTCACCGGCATCGATATACACGTCATCCGATGGCGCAGGCAGAGTGATGCTGCCTTCAGTCTGGCCTGCGGCGATGGTGATGACTTCACCGTTGCTCAGGGTCACCTTCATTTCGGTGCCGGCCGGGTTGGTCAGGGTAGCGGTGTAGACGATCTCGCCGCCTTCAGCCACGGAGCCAGTTGCGGTCAGCTTCAGACCGGTAGTGTCATCGGTACCCGGGCCATCAGTAACGGTAGTGACCGGGTTACCCGCAGTGTCCAGCTTCTCGTAGTTGCCACCGGTGGTACCGGTGATGCTGTTGGTCAGGTCTGGGTTGGTGGTGTGCACGTTGTTCGGTGCAACGAAGTCCACGGTGCCCGAGCTTGCGCCAACCGGGATGGTGATCTGCTGGCCGTTGGCCAGAGTCACTACCAATGCAGTTCCGGTCACTGGAGCAGTGACGGACGCGGTGTAGGTCACTACGCCGCCTTCCGAAACGCTTGGAGTAGCGGTCAGGGTGACGGTCGAAGTGTCGATGGTATCGGTAACTTCAGTCACGGCAGCCGCTGGATCAACTTCGACTTTCTCGAAATCGCCACCAGTAGTACCGGCGATGGTTACGCTGACTTCACCGGCATCGATGTACACGTCATCCGACGGCGCAGGCAGAGTGATGCTGCCTTCGGTCTGACCTGCGGCAATGGTGATGACCTCACCGTTGCTCAGGGTCACCTTCATCTCGGTGCCGGCTGGGTTGGTCAGCGTGGCGGTGTAAACGATTTCACCGCCTTCAGCGACCGAACCGGTGGCAGTCAATTTCAGGCCGGTGGTGTCGTCAGTGCCCGGGCCATCAGTAACGGTAGTGACCGGGTTACCCGCAGTGTCCAACTTCTCGTAGTTACCACCGGTGGTACCGGTGATGCTGTTGGTCAGATCCGGGTTGGTGGTGTGCACGTTGTTCGGTGCAACAAAGTCCACTGTGCCCGAGCTTGCGCCAACCGGGATGGTGATCTGCTGACCGTTGGCCAGGGTCACTACCAATGCAGTTCCGGTCACTGGAGCAGTGACGGACGCGGTGTAAGTGACCACGCCACCTTCGGTCACGCTCGGAGTGGCAGTCAGAGTGACAGTCGAAGTGTCGATGGTGTCAGTCACTTCGGTAACGGCTGGAGTGTTATCCACAGCCACTTTCTCGAAGTCACCACCGGTGGTGCCAGCGATGGTCACGCTGACTTCACCGGCATCGATGTACACGTCATCCGATGGAGCCGGCAGGGTAATGCTGCCTTCGGTCTGACCGGCAGCGATGGTGATGACTTCACCGTTGCTCAGGGTCACCTTCATTTCGGTGCCGGCTGGGTTGGTCAGGGTGGCGGTGTAGACGATCTCGCCGCCTTCCGCGACCGAGCCAGTGGCGGTCAGTTTCAGACCGGTAGTGTCATCGGTGCCCGGGCCATCAGTAACGGTAGTGACCGGGTTACCCGCAGTGTCCAGCTTCTCGTAGTTGCCACCGGTGGTGCCGGTGATGCTGTTGGTCAGATCCGGGTTGGTGGTGTGCACGTTGTTCGGTGCAACAAAGTCCACGGTGCCCGAGCTTGCGCCCACAGGAATGGTGATCTGCTGACCATTGGCCAGTGTGATGACCAGGTTCGAACCGGTAACCGGAGCAGTAACCGAAGCGGTGTAAGTGACAACGCCACCTTCAGTCACGCTTGGAGTAGCGGTCAGGGTGACGGTCGAAGTGTCGATGGTATCGGTCACTTCGGTGACGGCCGGGGTGTTATCCACAGCCACTTTCTCGAAGTCGCCACCGGTGGTGCCCGCGATGGTCACACTGACTTCACCGGCATCGATGTACACGTCATCCGACGGCGCAGGCAGGGTGATGCTGCCTTCGGTCTGGCCTGCGGCGATGGTGATGACTTCACCATTGCTCAGGGTGACCTTCATCTCGGTGCCAGCCGGGTTGGTCAGGGTGGCGGTGTAGACAATCTCGCCGCCTTCAGCCACGGAGCCAGTCGCAGTCAGCTTCAGACCGGTAGTGTCATCGGTACCTGGGCCGTCAGTAACGGTGGTCACCGGGTTACCGGCAGTGTCCAGTTTCTCGTAGTTACCACCGGTGGTGCCGGTGATGCTGTTGGTCAGGTCCGGGTTGGTGGTGTGCACGTTGTTCGGTGCAACGAAGTCCACGGTGCCGGAGCTTGCGCCCACAGGAATGGTGATTTGCTGACCGTTGGCCAGGGTGATCACCAGGTTCGAACCAGTAACCGGAGCAGTGACCGAAGCGGTGTAAGTGACCACGCCACCCTCAGTCACGCTTGGAGTGGCGGTCAGAGTCACGGTACTTGTGTCGATGGTGTCAGTGACTTCGGTAACGGCTGGAGTGTTATCCACAGCCACTTTTTCGAAGTCACCACCGGTGGTCCCGGCGATGGTTACGCTGACTTCGCCCGCGTCGATGTACACGTCATCAGACGGCGCAGGCAGGGTGATGCTGCCTTCGGTCTGACCTGCGGCAATGGTGATGACCTCACCGTTGCTCAGGGTCACCTTCATCTCGGTGCCGGCTGGGTTGGTCAGGGTAGCGGTGTAAACGATTTCACCGCCTTCAGCGACCGAACCGGTGGCAGTCAATTTCAGGCCGGTGGTGTCATCGGTACCTGGACCGTCGGTAACAGTGGTCACTGGGTTACCGGCAGTGTCCAGTTTTTCGTAGTTACCACCGGTGGTGCCGGTGATGCTGTTGGTCAGGTCCGGGTTAGTGGTGTGCACGTTGTTCGGTGCGACGAAGTCCACGGTACCGGAGCTGGAACCTACAGGGATGGTGATCTGTTGGCCGTTGGCCAGGTTGATGACCAGGTTCGAGCCGGTAACCGGAGCAGTAACCGAAGCGGTGTAGGTCACTACGCCACCTTCAGTCACGCTTGGAGTAGCGGTCAGGGTGACGGTCGAAGTGTCGATGGTATCGGTCACTTCGGTGACTGCTGGAGTGTTATCCACAGCCACTTTTTCGAAGTCACCACCGGTGGTGCCAGCGATGGTGACGCTGACTTCGCCCGCATCGATATACACGTCATCGGACGGCGCAGGCAAGGTAATGCTGCCTTCGGTCTGGCCCTTGGCGATGGTGATGACTTCACCGTTGCTCAGAGTGACCTTCATCTCGGTGCCGGCTGGGTTGGTCAAAGTCGCGGTGTAAACGATTTCACCGCCTTCAGCGACCGAACCGGTGGCGGTCAGCTTCAGGCCGGTAGTGTCGTCAGTGCCTGGGCCGTCAGTAACGGTGGTCACTGGGTTACCGGCGGTGTCCAGTTTCTCGTAGTTGCCGCCGGTGGTGCCGGTGATGCTGTTGGTCAGGTCTGGGTTGGTGGTGTGCACGTTGTTCGGTGCGACGAAGTCCACGGTACCGGAGCTGGAACCGACTGGAATAGTAATCTGCTGACCATTGGCCAGGGTGATGACCAGGTTCGAGCCAGTAACCGGAGCAGTAACCGAAGCGGTGTAAGTAACCACGCCGCCCTCAGTCACGCTTGGAGTGGCGGTCAGGGTAACGGTCGACGTGTCGATGGTGTCAGTGACTTCAGTCACGGCCGCTGCCGGATCGACTTCGACTTTCTCGAAGTCACCACCGGTGGTGCCAGCGATGGTGACGCTGACTTCACCCGCATCGATGTACACGTCATCCGACGGCGCCGGCAGAGTGATGCTGCCTTCGGTCTGACCGGCAGCGATGGTGATGACTTCACCGTTGCTCAGGGTCACCTTCATTTCGGTGCCAGCCGGGTTGGTCAGGGTAGCGGTGTAGACGATCTCGCCGCCTTCAGCTACGGAGCCAGTCGCAGTCAGCTTGAGGCCAGTGGTGTCGTCAGTGCCTGGGCCGTCAGTAACGGTGGTGACCGGGTTGCCAGCAGTGTCCAGCTTCTCGTAGTTACCACCGGTGGTGCCGGTGATGCTGTTGGTCAGGTCCGGATTGGTGGTGTGCACGTTGTTCGGTGCGACGAAGTCCACGGTACCGGAGCTGGAACCTACAGGGATGGTGATCTGTTGGCCGTTGGCCAGGTTGATGACCAGGTTCGAGCCGGTAACCGGAGCAGTAACCGAAGCGGTGTAGGTCACTACGCCACCTTCAGTCACGCTTGGAGTAGCGGTCAGGGTGACGGTCGAAGTGTCGATGGTATCGGTCACTTCGGTGACTGCTGGAGTGTTATCCACAGCCACTTTTTCGAAGTCACCACCGGTGGTGCCAGCGATGGTGACGCTGACTTCGCCCGCATCGATATACACGTCATCGGACGGCGCAGGCAAGGTAATGCTGCCTTCGGTCTGGCCCTTGGCGATGGTGATGACTTCACCGTTGCTCAGGGTCACCTTCATTTCGGTGCCAGCTGGGTTGGTCAAAGTCGCGGTGTAGACGATCTCGCCGCCTTCAGCGACCGAACCAGTGGCGGTCAGTTTCAGGCCGGTGGTGTCGTCAGTGCTTGGACCATCAGTAACGGTCGTGACTGGGTTGCCAGCGGTGTCCAGTTTCTCGTAGTTACCACCGGTGGTGCCGGTGATGCTGTTGGTCAGATCCGGGTTGGTGGTGTGCACGTTGTTCGGTGCGACGAAGTCCACAGTGCCCGAGCTGGAACCAACAGGGATGGTGATCTGCTGACCGTTGGCCAGGTTGATGACCAGGTTCGAACCGGTGACTGGAGCAGTCACCGAAGCGGTGTAAGTGACCACGCCGCCTTCAGTCACGCTTGGAGACGCTGTCAGGGTGACAGTCGAAGTGTCGATGGTATCGGTCACTTCGGTGACGGCTGGAGTGTTATCCACAGCCACTTTTTCGAAGTCGCCACCGGTGGCGCCAGCGATGGTGACGCTGACTTCACCCGCATCGATGTACACGTCATCGGAAGGTGCAGGCAGAGTAATGCTGCCTTCGGTCTGGCCCTTGGCGATGGTGATTACTTCACCGTTGCTCAGAGTGACCTTCATCTCGGTGCCGGCTGGGTTGGTCAGCGTCGCGGTGTAGACAATCTCACCGCCTTCAGCGACCGAACCGGTGGCGGTCAGTTTGAGACCGGTGGTGTCATCGGTACCAGGACCGTCGGTAACGGTGGTCACCGGGTTACCGGCAGTGTCCAGTTTTTCGTAGTTACCACCGGTGGTGCCGGTGATGCTGTTGGTCAGGTCCGGGTTAGTGGTGTGCACGTTGTTCGGTGCAACAAAGTCCACGGTGCCGGAGCTTGCGCCCACAGGGATGGTGATCTGTTGACCATTGGCCAGGGTGATGACCAGGTTCGAGCCGGTAACCGGAGCGGTTACCGAAGCGGTGTAAGTGACAACGCCACCTTCAGTCACGCTTGGAGTAGCGGTCAGGGTGACGGTCGAAGTGTCGATGGTATCGGTCACTTCGGTGACGGCCGGGGTGTTATCCACAGCCACTTTCTCGAAGTCACCACCGGTGGTGCCAGCGATGGTGACGCTGACTTCACCCGCATCGATGTACACGTCATCCGACGGCGCCGGCAGAGTGATGCTGCCTTCGGTCTGACCGGCAGCGATGGTGATCACTTCACCGTTGCTCAGGGTCACCTTCATTTCGGTGCCAGCCGGGTTGGTCAGGGTAGCGGTGTAGACGATCTCGCCGCCTTCCGCCACGGAGCCAGTCGCAGTCAGCTTGAGGCCGGTAGTGTCGTCAGTGCCCGGGCCGTCAGTAACGGTGGTGACCGGGTTGCCAGCAGTGTCCAGTTTTTCGTAGTTACCACCGGTGGTACCGGTGATGCTGTTGGTCAGGTCCGGGTTAGTGGTGTGCACGTTGTTCGGTGCGACGAAGTCCACGGTACCGGAGCTTGCGCCCACAGGAATGGTGATCTGCTGACCATTGGCCAGTGTGATGACCAGGTTTGAACCGGTAACCGGAGCAGTAACCGAAGCGGTGTAAGTGACAACGCCACCTTCAGTCACGCTTGGAGTAGCGGTCAGGGTGACGGTCGAAGTGTCGATGGTATCGGTCACTTCGGTGACGGCCGGGGTGTTATCCACAGCCACTTTCTCGAAGTCACCACCGGTGGTGCCAGCGATGGTGACGCTGACTTCACCCGCATCGATGTACACGTCATCCGACGGCGCCGGCAGAGTGATGCTGCCTTCGGTCTGACCGGCAGCGATGGTGATGACTTCACCGTTGCTCAGGGTCACCTTCATTTCGGTGCCAGCTGGGTTGGTCAGGGTAGCGGTGTAGACGATCTCGCCGCCTTCAGCTACGGAGCCAGTCGCAGTCAGCTTGAGGCCAGTGGTGTCGTCAGTGCCTGGGCCGTCAGTAACGGTGGTGACCGGGTTGCCAGCAGTGTCCAGCTTCTCGTAGTTACCACCGGTGGTGCCGGTGATGCTGTTGGTCAGATCCGGATTGGTGGTGTGCACGTTGTTCGGTGCGACGAAGTCCACGGTGCCGGAGCTTGCGCCCACAGGAATGGTGATCTGCTGACCATTGGCCAGTGTGATGACCAGGTTCGAACCGGTAACCGGAGCAGTAACCGAAGCGGTGTAAGTGACAACGCCACCTTCAGTCACGCTTGGAGTAGCGGTCAGGGTGACGGTCGACGTGTCGATGGTATCGGTCACTTCGGTGACGGCTGGAGTGTTATCCACAGCCACTTTTTCGAAGTCACCACCGGTGGTGCCGGTGATGGTCACGCTGACTTCGCCCGCATCGATATACACGTCATCGGACGGCGCCGGCAGGGTAATGCTGCCTTCGGTCTGGCCCTTGGCGATGGTGATGACTTCACCGTTGCTCAGGGTCACCTTCATTTCGGTGCCGGCCGGGTTGGTCAGCGTCGCGGTGTAAACGATTTCACCGCCTTCAGCCACGGAGCCAGTTGCAGTCAGCTTGAGGCCGGTGGTGTCATCGGTACCTGGGCCGTCAGTAACGGTGGTCACTGGGTTACCGGCGGTGTCCAGCTTCTCGTAATTACCACCGGTGGTGCCGGTGATGCTGTTGGTCAGGTCCGGGTTGGTGGTGTGCACGTTGTTCGGTGCAACGAAGTCCACGGTGCCCGAGCTGGAACCGACCGGGATGGTGATCTGCTGACCGTTGGCCAGGGTCACTACCAATGCAGTTCCGGTCACTGGAGCAGTGACGGAAGCGGTGTAGGTGACCACGCCGCCTTCCGAAACGCTTGGAGTGGCGGTCAGGGTGACAGTCGAAGTGTCGATGGTATCGGTCACTTCGGTAACGGCTGGAGTGTTATCCACAGCCACTTTCTCGAAGTCACCACCGATGGTACCGGCGATGGTTACGCTGACTTCGCCGGCATCGATGTACACGTCATCAGACGGCGCAGGCAGGGTGATGCTGCCTTCGGTCTGACCGGCAGCGATGGTGATGACCTCACCGTTGCTCAGGGTCACCTTCATTTCGGTGCCAGCAGGGTTGGTCAGGGTGGCGGTGTAGACGATTTCACCGCCTTCAGCCACGGAGCCAGTTGCGGTCAGCTTCAGACCGGTAGTGTCATCGGTACCTGGGCCGTCAGTAACGGTGGTCACCGGGTTACCGGCAGTGTCCAGCTTCTCGTAGTTGCCGCCGGTGGTACCGGTGATGCTGTTGGTCAGGTCCGGGTTAGTGGTGTGCACGTTGTTCGGTGCAACAAAGTCCACGGTGCCGGAGCTTGCGCCAACCGGGATGGTGATCTGCTGGCCGTTGGCCAGAGTCACTACCAATGCAGTTCCGGTCACTGGAGCAGTGACGGACGCGGTATAGGTCACTACGCCGCCTTCCGAAACGCTTGGCGTCGCGGTCAGAGTGACAGTCGAAGTGTCGATGGTGTCAGTCACTTCGGTAACGGCTGGAGTGTTATCCACAGCCACTTTCTCGAAGTCACCACCGGTGGTGCCAGCGATGGTCACGCTGACTTCGCCGGCATCGATGTACACGTCATCGGATGGCGCCGGCAGGGTGATGCTGCCTTCAGTCTGACCGGCAGCAATGGTGATGACTTCACCATTGCTCAGGGTGACCTTCATTTCGGTGCCGGCTGGGTTGGTCAGGGTAGCGGTGTAGACGATCTCGCCGCCTTCAGCCACGGAGCCAGTCGCAGTCAGCTTGAGGCCAGTGGTGTCGTCAGTGCCCGGGCCGTCAGTAACGGTGGTCACCGGGTTACCGGCAGTGTCCAGCTTCTCGTAATTACCGCCGGTGGTGCCGGTGATGCTGTTGGTCAGGTCCGGGTTAGTGGTGTGCACGTTGTTCGGTGCAACGAAGTCCACGGTGCCAGAGCTTGCGCCAACCGGGATGGTGATCTGCTGACCATTGGCCAGGGTGATAACCAACGCAGAACCAGTCACTGGCGCAGTGACGGAGGCGGTGTACGTCACCACGCCACCTTCAGCAACGCTGCTGTTTGCAGTCAGGGTGACAGTGGACGTATCGATAGTGTCAGTGACTTGAGTCACTGCTGGAGTGCCATCTACTGCGACTTTCTCAAAGTCGCCGCCGGTCGTACCGGTGACCGTGACACTCACTTCGCCAGCGTCGATGTAGACGTCGTCGGCAGGTGCGGCAACGGTAATGCTGCCTTCGGTCTGACCCGCAGCAATGGTGATGACTTCACCGTTGCTCAGGGTCACCTTCATTTCGGTGCCGGCTGGGTTGGTCAGGGTGGCGGTATAAACAATAGAACCACCTTCAGCGACCGAACCGGTGGCGGTCAGTTTGAGGCCGGTTGTGTCATCGGTACCTGGGCCGTCAGTAACGGTGGTCACCGGGTTACCCGCAGTGTCCAGCTTCTCGTAGTTACCACCGGTGGTGCCGGTGATGCTGTTGGTCAGGTCCGGGTTGGTGGTGTGCACGTTGTTCGGTGCAACGAAGTCCACGGTGCCCGAACTTGCGCCCACAGGAATAGTAATTTGCTGACCGTTGGCCAGGGTCACTACCAACGCAGAACCAGTCACCGGCGCAGTAACCGAAGCGGTGTAGGTGACAACGCCACCTTCGGCCACGTTTGGAGTCGCGGTCAGGGTGACGGTCGAGGTGTCGATGGTGTCGGTCACTTCAGTCACCGCCGGCTCTTTGCTGACCAACAGGTTCTCGAAGTTGCCGCCGTCGACCTTGTCGATGCTCACGCTGACATTGCCGGCATCGACGTACACGTCGTCGCTTGGCGCCGGCACGGTGACGCTGCCTTCGGTCTGGCCCGCAGCAATGGTGATTACCGAGCCGTTGCTCAGGGTCACGGTCACTGGGGTGCCGGCCGGGTTGGTCAGGGTCGCGGTGTAGATGATCGAGCCGCCTTCGGCGACGCTACCGGTGGCGTTCAGGCTCAGGCCGGTGTCATCGATCGAGTCGTTAATGGTGGTGACCGCCGGAGTCGGGTTCGGTACCAGGTTCTCGAAGTTGCCGCCGCTGGCATCAGTGATGGTGGTGCTGACGCTGCTGCCGTTGTTGTAGACGTCATTCGCTGGTGTCTGCACGTCGACAGTGCCGGTCCTCTGGCCAGCACCAATGGTGATGGTGCTGCCGTTGGACAGGGTGACGGTCACCGGCGTCTGCGCCGGGTTGGTCAGGGTGGCGGTATAGGTGATTACGCCGCCTTCGGTGACACTCGGGTTGGCGGTCAGGGTCACCGTGGTGGTGTCGATGGTGTCGGTGATCTGGGTCACTGCCGGCGTGGTGTCCGGGGTGATGATCAGGCCCGCGCCGCCAGTGGTGCCGGTGATGGTCGCGGAAATCTCGCTGCCGTCCAGGTACACCGTGTCGTTCGGCGGGATGGTCACGCTGACGCTACCGGTGGTTTGCCCGGCGCTGATGACGATGACCTGGCCATTGGACAGGGTCACGCTCAGGTCGGTCAGCGGTGGCTGGCCCAGGGTGGCGGTGTAGATGATCACGCCGCCTGCCTCGGTGATCGATGGCGTGGCGCTCAGGCTCAGGCCGGATTCACGCGTAGGCGTGGTGGTACTCGGGTTGTTGGCATCGTCCAGGCCGCCCAGTTCCTGGGTGGCGGTAGCAGTGGCAAAGCCGATCGGGCCAGTGGGGAAACCGATGGTCGGGTCGACCGAGCCTGCGGTGGCATCGAGCATTACAAAGCTGTGACCACCACCGACCGCGCCGCCGCTACCTGCGGCCGACGGGCCCGCTGCGGTGGCTTCGAGTTCGGTAGTCGGGTCAGCACCGGCGGCGATGGCCTGCTGCAGCTCTTCGACCGAAGGCGCAGCCTGGGCGGTGGCAGCGGCCAGGTCGGTGCTGCTGTCCGGGGTCTCGGCGCTCCACTGGGTATCACGGCCCAGGTCCAGGGTGCGGCCGTCGGCCAGCTCCAGGGTGACAGCACCGGCCAGGCCGGTGAGCACCTGCTCGCCAGCGAACAGGCGGTCACCTTCGATGAGTACACGTTGAATCCCTTCTGGGGATACGGCGATTACTTGGCCAACAATGCTTTTGACGATGGCAACAACACTGCTCATTGGACTCTCCGGACTACCTGTTCAATTTGGCTTCCATGCCAGCAGGCGCTGAATTGCCGCTTCCGATGGAATGTTTCGCTAGTAAGTTTGGTGCTTTTGACGTCAATTATTTGTCGATAACTGTTGGCTATTAAGTTTATGCCAAAGTATTGACCTTCCTGCAGCCATCCTAAACAATCAGCAGGGTAATGTCACATTGATATTTGAGCGGCTGCCACTCTTCCTTCGTACTATTCCAAGTACCCCTTCGGAAGTTTCCGACATAAGGTCATTCCGGTTGCCATTTTCTAATGCAGCAACGATTTCTGCTGTGATTTGGGACAAGACGTCCCTGGGAAAAAAGTTAAATGCGCGCTTCACTTTTCACTGCTCTTCCTTTCGTCCTCGCCACCAGTTTCGTTCAAGCACAGACCCTGCCAGAGGCCATGCAAAAGGCCCTTGAGGTGCACCCGGAAATCCAGGCCGGGGTTAACAGCCGAATCGCTGCCGATTACCAACTGCGTGCCGCCAAAGGCGGTTACCTGCCACGCGTCGATGTGCTGGCCGGATATGGCCGTGAAGGCACTGACAGCCCGAGTACCGGCAACCGCTGGGAAACCCTCAACCGTGGTGAGTCGAGCGTGCGCCTGCGGCAGATGGTCTTCGACGGTTTTGCCACCTCGAGCGAAGTCGGTCGTCAGCAAGCCACCGTCAACTCCCGTGCCTACTCGTTGCTGGGTGCCTCCGAGCGCACCGCGTTGACCGTTGCCCAGGTCTATCTGGATGTCCTGACCCGTCGCGAAATGGTCCGTCTGGCAGAAGACAACCTGCGCAGCCACGAACGCATTTACGACCAGATCAAGCTGCGCACCGCCCGTGGCGTTGGCCGCCTGGCTGACCTTGACCAGGCCGAAGCGCGCCTGGCCCAGGCCCGCAACAACCTGATCACCGAGCAGACCAACCTGGCCGACGCCAAGACCAACTACCTGAGCGTGGTCGGTCAGATGCCGGACGAGTTGAGCAGCCCTGCGCCCTTTATCGACCTGTTGCCGGCCAACCTCGACGAGGCCCGTCAACAGTTGGTGGAGAACAGCCCGATCCTGCGCTCGGCAGAGTCCGATATCGCTGCGGCGGAAAAGCAATATGCAGCAGCAAAGTCTACTTTCTATCCGCGTTTTGATGCAGAACTCGGACGGACGGCCGATAACGATCTTGATGGCATGAACGGCCACAACAACGAATGGCAGGCTATGCTGCGTATGAGTTTCAACTTGTATGCCGGTGGCAGCAACAAAGCCGACCTGGAATCCAAGTCGTACCTGACCAACCAGGCGCTGGACATTCGTAACAATGCCTTGCGCCAGCTCAATGAGGAGCTAGGCCTGGCATGGAATGCTATGGACAACGCCAATGCGCAGTTGCCGATCGCCCAGCAATACGTCGATCACAGCAACAGTGTGCGCTCCGCCTACCAGAAGCAGTTCAGCCTGGGCGAACGTACCTTGCTAGACTTGCTCGACAGCGAAAACGAACTCTTCACTGCCCAGCGCCGTCTCACCGAAGTGAAGAACAGCCAGGTGTTTACTCAATACCGAATCAAAGCGACCATTGGTCAGCTGCTCAAGAGCCAGGGTGTTGTCGCACCGATGGCCTCGGTAGTGCAGAACGACCTTAAACCGAAAGTGAACCTGCCAGGCATGAACTGAGGTTCACTGTTATAGCCCACCGTAACCGTCAAGAGAGCCCGCGTGGAATCAGAAGTCAGTCGAGTCCAGCTCAGCCATGATCCACGCAGTCAGCACGACGATCCGTTGCTGGACAGCCTGCTGTCTCTGTGCGTGCTGCATCAGAAGCCCGCCAGCCGGGCGATGCTGACCACCGGCCTGCCGCTGCCGGCCCAGCGCCTGAGCCCGGAGCTGCTGCCTCGTGCGGCAGCCCGTGCGGGCCTGCAGGGCCGTTTGCTGCAACGCCAGCTGGAGCAGATCCCGAGCATCGCCATGCCGGCCATGCTCCTGCTCAAGGACGGTCGCAGTACGGTGTTGCTGGGTTGGGAGAGCGACGGCAGTGCACGCCTGTTGCTCAGCGAGAGCGACGGCGGTGAGGTGCATGTCAGCCGCGAAGCCCTGCAAAGCGACTACAGTGGCCGGGTGTTCTTTGCCCAGCCGCAGCACAAGTTCGACGTCAACCACGGCAACCTGATCCCGCGGGCGCGCTCCTGGTTCCGTGACACTCTCAAGCGCAGCCGCTGGCTGTACATCGACGCCATCGCCGCAAGCCTGGTGATCAACCTGATCGCCCTGGCCGCGCCGCTGTTCGTAATGAACGTCTACGACCGCGTGGTGCCCAACCAGGCCACGTCGACCCTCTGGGTCCTGGCCCTGGGTATCTCCGGCGCCTATATCTTCGACCTGATCCTCAAAGGCCTGCGCAGCTTGTGCCTGGACCTGGCCGGGAAGAAGACCGACCTGATCATCTCTGCCACGTTGTTCGAGCGCATCGTTGGCATGGCCATGAAGTACCGGCCGGCCAGGGTCGGCAGCTTTGCCCAGAACATCCATGAATTCCAGGGCCTGCGCGACTTCCTTGCCTCGCTGACCCTGACCAGCCTTATCGACCTGCCGTTCACCCTGTTGATCCTGCTGGTGATCGCTATCATCGGCGGCCACCTGGTGTGGATCCCGATCATCGCCTTCCCGCTGGCCCTGGGTATCGGCTATGCCCTGCAAAAGCCGCTGGTGGCGACCCTGGAGCGAACCATGGCGCTGGCCTCCGAGCGCCAGTCGAGCCTGATCGAAACCCTCGCCGGGCTCGATGCGGTCAAGGTCAACAACGCTGAAAGCGAACGCCAGTACATGTGGGAGCAGACCATCGGTACCCTCAGCCGCCTGGAGCTGCGGGTCAAGGTGCTCTCGGGCCTGGCGATGAACATCACCCTGCTGATCCAGCAACTGGCGGGTGTGGCGCTGATTTGCGCCGGCGTCTACCAGATCATGGCCGGTAACCTGAGCATGGGTGGCCTGATCGCCTGCTACATGCTCAGTGGCCGTGCCCTTGGCCCGCTGGGCCAGCTCTCCGGCCTGTTGACCCGCTACCAGCAAGCCAAGGTCACCATGGTCTCCACCGACCAGATGATGGAACTGCCGCAAGAGCGCAACTTCGAAGAGCGCCCGCTGAGCCGCCAGGTGCTGCAGGGCGCCATCGAGTTTCGCGGGGTCGACTTCACCTACCCCAACCAGCAGAACCTGGCGCTCAAGGGCGTCAATGTGTCGATCCGCCCCGGCGAGAAAATCGGCATCATTGGCCGTAGCGGCTCGGGCAAAAGCTCCCTGGCCAAACTGATCGTCGGCCTCTATGAAGCCGATGCCGGCTCGTTGCTGGTCGATGGCGTGGACATTCGCCAGATCGACGTCAGCGAGCTGCGTCACAACATCGGTTACGTGCCCCAGGACATCCAGCTGCTGGCCGGTACCCTGCGCGACAACCTGGTCAGCGGTGCTCGTTATGTCGAGGACGAAATGGTCCTGCAGGCCGCCGAGCTGTCCGGGGTGCACGAGTTCGCCCGGCTGCATCCGCAAGGCTACGAGCTGCAGGTCGGCGAGCGCGGCCAGAACCTCTCCGGCGGGCAACGGCAGAACGTCGCCCTTGGCCGTGCGCTGCTGCTCAATCCGCAAATCCTGCTGCTCGACGAACCGACCAGCGCCATGGACAACACCGGTGAAGAACGCCTCAAGCAACGCCTGCAAGCGGTCATCGAGAACAAGACCGTGGTCCTGGTGACTCATCGGGCCTCGCTGTTGTCACTGGTCGACCGCCTGATCGTTGTCGATCGCGGACAGATAGTCGCGGATGGCCCGAAAGCCGCCGTCATGGATGCGCTGAAGAAGGGGCAGATCAGTGTTGCTTAAGATGGATATGGGCCAGATCAAGGACAGCCTGCGCAAGTACTTCAAAGGTTCCGAATCGCTCAGCGGCCAGCCGCTGCCCGAGGTCAACAAGGCGCTGATCGAGGATGCCCCGCGCATCGTGCGCCTGACCATCTGGGGGGTGATCGGTTTCTTCCTGTTCTTGGGCCTGTGGGCCAACTTCGCCATTATCGATGAAGTCACCCGTGGTGAAGGCAAGGCGATCCCGTCGTCGAAACTGCAGAAAATCCAGAACCTCGAAGGCGGTATCGTTGCGCAGATCTACGCCAAAGAAGGCGAGATTGTCGAGATTGGCGACCCGTTGCTGCGCCTGGACGACACCCGCTTCGTCTCCAACGTCGGTGAGACCGAAGCCGATCGACTGGCCATGGCCCTGCGCGTCGAGCGCCTGAGCGCCGAGGTTGAAGACCGGCCGCTGAAGATCGACGAAGAGATCCGCAAGGCCGCGCCGAGCCAGGCCGCCAACGAAGAGGCCCTGTACAAGAGCCGCCGCCAGCAGCTGCAGGACGAAATTGGTGGCTTGCAGGAGCAACTGGTGCAGCGCCAGCAGGAATTGCGCGAATTCAGCTCCAAGCAGGCCCAGTACCGCAACAGCTTGCAGCTGCTGCGCCAGGAAATCAGCATGTCCGAGCCGTTAGTGGCGCAGGGCGCGATTTCCCAGGTGGAGGTGCTGCGCCTCAAACGTGCCGAGGTAGAAAACCGCGGCCAGCTGGATGCGACCACGCTGGCGATTCCGCGCGCCGAATCGGCGGTCAAGGAAGTCGAGCGCAAAATCGACGAAACCCGCGGCAAGTTCCGCAGCGAAGCCCTGACCCAACTCAACGAGGCCCGCACCGACCTGAGCAAGGCCCAGGCCACCGGCAAGGCGCTGGACGACCGGGTCAACCGGACCCTGGTCACCTCGCCGGTGCGCGGGATCGTCAAGCAACTGCTGGTCAACACCGTTGGCGGTGTGATCCAGCCGGGCAGCGACCTGGTCGAAATCGTGCCGCTGGACGACACCTTGCTGGTCGAAGCGCGCATTCGCCCGCAAGACATTGCCTTCCTGCACCCGGGGCAGGAGGCGATGGTCAAGTTCACCGCCTATGACTTCACCATCTACGGCGGCCTCAAGGCCAAGCTCGAACAGATCGGCGCCGACACCATCACCGATGAAGACAAGAACACCTTCTACGTGATCAAGCTGCGCACCGAGCGCAGCCACCTGGGTACCGATGACAAACCGTTGCTGATCATCCCGGGGATGGTGGCTTCGGTGGACATCATCACCGGCAAGAAGAGCGTGCTGAGCTACCTGCTCAAGCCGATTATCCGGGCACGGGCCGAGGCCTTGCGCGAGCGTTAGGTGGGAGCAACGGTCTTGCACAGCTTTTTAAAAGCTGGCGATGCCCCTGTGGGAGCGGGCTTGCCCCGCGATGCGATGTGGCTGACAGGACGCTATCGCGGGGCAAGTCGAGGCGTCGCACCGCCGCTCCCACAGTATGTCTCAGAGTAAGCCCTGCTCAGGCTGACTGGTACTGCGCTGCAGCATTGCTGAGGGTTTCGGCAATCTGCTGGCGCAAGCTCAGCGGTTGCTCGACGATCAACCCATCGCCCTGGCTCAGCAGCCACCAGCGCAACTGCCAGCTGTTGCTGACAGTGGCCTGCAGGCGATGGCCAACGTCCAGCGCAGTCAAGTGCATGTCTGCCGACAACGGCGTCTCGCGCACCAGGCGGGCGAGGTTGTCGCTGATCCAGGCCTGAAGTTCGATCTTGTCGGTATCACCGAACTGCAGGGCATCGCTGCGCAAGTACGCCTGCAAGTCGAAGGCGTGCAGGCCTTCGGTGGGGCTGTCGAGGATGCGTAGCTTGCGAAAGCGATGCACGGCAAACTGGCGAATATCGCTACAGGGCGCGGCGCTGGCGATCAGGTAACCGACCTGGCCGCGTTGGATCAACGCAAGCGGGTTGAGGGTCAGTTCGCTGAGCTTGTCGTTGTGCGCCGAATAGTAATGGCAGTGCAACTGATACTCCTCGAGCAGTGCGTGCTGCACGGTCTCAAGGATGCTGTCGGGTACTTCCGGTGCCTGCATGTTCATGTCCGGTCGCACGCTGGCGACCTTGTCCAGCCAGCGTGCGACCTTGTTTGCCCCCGACAGGTGTTCAAGCTTCTGCCGAGCATGACTGAAACGCGGGTCGAGCACCTTGAGCATGCTCCCCGGCAACAGCGGCCGTACGGCCTCTTCTACCAGCGCCAGGCTCAGCGCCTCGCTGACACTGATACCGCGCAATTCGATGCAGGCGTTGGCCGCCCAGTGCCAACCGTACGGGATGCTCTTGTCGTTGCGCTCCAACGGAAAGATCAGCGAGAGCTCATTGAGGTCGCGTTCGATGCTGCGCTTGCTGATGGTGAAGCCTGCGTCCTGCAGGCGGCCCACCAACTCGGCACTGGTGACCCCCGGTGAGCGGCTGGGCAACTGGCGCAGCAACTCCCATTGGCGGCTGAGGGTGGCACGGGTCGTGGCAGAGGGCAAAAGGTGGCGTCCTTGTCTAGGCTTGCGGTTGTAGCATGGCGCCAGCGTTGTGATATGGCAATTAGCCATTTATGTATCCAGATCAAGGATGAAGCAGTTGAGTGCCCTAACCGAATCGTTCGCGACAGGTTTTGTCGTGATCGTGCGCAGAATCACGCCTCATCACTCCCGCTGTTGGATCTGTGGGTAGTTCAATGAGGACGAACATGTCAGCTGCCAGCAATATTTACCCACTGCTTGAGCGCCTGCTGCCCGAGCGGATCATCCCTGCGCACGGCCGGCCAGGCCGCTTGCAGCGGTTGTACGCCGGGGTCGGCATGCCCAGCCAGCGGGCAGTGCTGGGCGAGAGTTTCAGCCTGATCAGCCGCCTGGACGAAGCCGCCGACCTGCAAGCGGTGTACGACGACCTGCGCGCCCTGGCCCTGGAAGGCAACGTCGGCGCGCTCAACGACCTGGGCTGGATCTGGCTCAACGGCAAGTACTGGCGCGCCGACCCGACCCTGGCCGGGCACCTGCTGCGTATGGCGGCCTTGCAGGGCAGTGCGGCGGCCTGGTTCAACCTGGGCCAGCAGCACTATTTCGGCAAGGGCGTGGAAGTGGCCTATGCCAGCGCCGCCGAGTATTACCAGCAAGCGTTCGAGCGCGGCCTGGAGCACGCCGCCGCAGCGCTGGGTGATCTCTACGAGGAAGAAATCTGCGACAGCGATCCGCAGGACTGGCAAATCGACCTGCAGCAGGCCTATCGCTGGTTCCTGCGCGGCGCCCAGCGCGGCGACGCCCGTTGTCGCTTCGAGATTGGTCACCGACTGCTGCATGGCCAGGCGGTCAACGCCGACACCAAGGCCGCTGTCTACTGGCTGGAGCTGGCCGCCGTGGCTGGGGTCATGCAGGCCGCTGAAGAGCTGGCGGTGCACTTCAGCGAGGCCAATGATGCCCTGCGCTATCTGTTCTGGCGCGAGCAGGCAATCAGCCTGGGCAGCAAGCTGGCGCTGAACATGAAGCTGGACGACCAGCTGCAACCCTGAGCTTGACGGCAGGGGCGGTGATCGAAGAATATTGATAGTTAGCAAACTATGAATATAGCCTCGAACCTCCCTTCATGACCTTTGACGCACTGCAACTCAACATCGGCAGCGGTACGCTGGTGGCTAACCTGCGTGTGCCGCGTGCCCCGGGCGTGTCAGCGTGAAAGGTTTTTTCAGCTCGATGCCGCCTGCGCGCGACTGGTTCTACGGCGTACGCACCTTCGCCGCCTCGATGATCGCCCTGTACATCGCCCTGCTGATGCAGCTGCCACGGCCTTACTGGGCCATGGCCACGGTATATATCGTTTCCAGTCCGTTTGTCGGCCCTACCAGTTCCAAGGCCCTGTACCGCGCCATGGGCACCTTGCTCGGCGCTGCCGGGGCGGTGTTCCTGGTGCCGCTGCTGGTGCAGACGCCAGTGCTGCTGAGCGTTGCCGTGGCTTTGTGGACCGGCACCTTGCTGTTTCTCTCGTTGCACCTGCGCACCGCCAACAGCTATGCGCTGATGCTCGCCGGGTACACCTTGCCAATGATTGCCCTGCCGGTGGTCGACAACCCGCTGGAGGTATTCGACATTGCCTCGTCGCGGGCCCAGGAAATCTGCCTGGGCATTGTCTGCGCGGCCGTGGTCGGGGCGATCTTCTGGCCGCGGCGCCTGACTCCGGTGCTGGTAGGCGCCACCGGCAACTGGTTCAACGAGGCGATCCGCTACAGCGACACCTTTCTGGCCCGTGAAGCCAGCGCCGACAAGGTCGGGGGATTGCGTGCCTCGATGGTTGTCACCTTCAACTCGCTGGAGTTGATGATCGGCCAGTTGTCTCATGAAGGGGCACGCCCGCAAACGGTGAAGAACGCTCGCGAGCTGCGCGGGCGAATGATCCATCTGCTGCCGGTGATCGATGCCCTGGACGACGCCTTGCTCGCCCTCGAAGGCCGCGCCCCGGCCCAGACCGAGCTGTTGCAGCCGTTGCTGGCCGAGGCCCGGGCGTGGTTGCAAGGCACCGCGCAAGGCCCGGCCCCGGCGCGCTGGTCAGCGCTGCGGGCGCGCATTGAACACCTGCAACCGAGCGCCGCAGCCCTGGACGAGCGTGCCGCGCTACTGCTGTCCAATGCGCTCTATCGCCTGGCCGAATGGGTCGATCTGTGGCAGGACTGCTGCAGCTTGCAGCACGCGATTCGTAGCGAAGACCTTTCGCCCTGGCGCGCGGTCTACCGGCACTGGCGCCTGGGCCGGCTGACGCCGTTTTTCGACCGTGGGCTGATGCTCTATTCGGTGTTCTCCACGGTCACGGCAATTATCGCTGCCACGGCGCTGTGGATTCTGCTTGGTTGGGACGATGGCGGCAGTGCGGTGATCCTCGCCGCCGTGGCTTGCAGCTTCTTTGCCGCCATGGACGACCCGGCGCCGCAGATCTACCGTTTTTTTTTCTGGACCTCGTTGTCGGTGCTGTTCGCCAGCCTCTACCTGTTCCTGGTGCTGCCCAACCTGCACGACTTCCCCATGCTGGTGCTGGCCTTCGCCGTGCCATGCATCTGCGTCGGTACCCTGACCGTGCAGCCGCGCTTTTACCTGGGCACCTTGCTGACTATCGTCAACACCGCGTCCTTCATCAGCATCCAGGGCGCCTACGACGCCAACTTCCTGACCTTTATCAATGCCAATCTGGCCGGGCCGGTGGGCTTGCTGTTTGCCTTCATCTGGACCGTGGTGGTGCGCCCGTTCGGCGTGGAGCTGGCGGCCAAGCGCCTGACCCGCTTTAGCTGGCACGACATCGTCGGCATGACCCAGCCGGCCACGCTGGCCGAGCACCGTCACCTGGGCGTGCAGATGCTCGACCGGCTGATGCAGCAACTGCCGCGCCTGACCCAGACCGGCCAGGACACCGGCAGCGCCCTGCGTGACCTGCGCGTGGGCCTGAACCTGCTTGATCTGCTGGCCTACATGCCACGGGTAGGCGCACAGCCGCGCCAGTTGCTGGAAAGGGTCGTGGGAGAGGTCGGTGAACACTTCCAGGCCTGCCTGGACGCGCGCCGTCGCCTGCATGCACCGCACGAGCTGCTGCAAAGCATGGAGCGCGCCCGCCGCGCCCTGAACCTCAACGATCTGGCCGACAGCGCAGAAGCCCGCGTGCACCTGTTGCACGCCCTGAGCGGCCTGCGCCTGGCGCTGTTGCCGGGTGTCGAGGTGGTGCTTGCGCCCTCCGACGATCAGCCACAACTGCCTTACGGTATCGATGGAGCGCCGCTGTGATCGGAGACCTGGATATCAGCGGGGTATTCCTGCCCACGCTGCTGGTGATGATGGTAGTCACCTATCTGTTGTTCCTGGGGGTGCACGCGCTGCTCAACCGGGTGCATTTCTACCGCCTGGTCTGGCACCGGGCGCTGTTCAACGTTGCGCTGTACGCCGTGCTGCTCGGCACGGTCGATCACTTTTGCCGAAACCTGATGCTGCCATGAAAAAACCTTTGTTGACCCTGGGCCGCGTGGTCCTGACCCTGCTGGTAGTGACCCTGGCGACCGTGCTGGTCTGGCAGATGGTCATGTACTACATGTTCGCGCCCTGGACCCGTGACGGGCACATCCGCGCCGATGTGATCCAGATCGCGCCGGATGTCTCCGGTCTGATCCAGCAGGTCGAAGTGCGCGACAACCAGGTGGTCAAGCGCGGCGACGTGCTGTTCACCATCGACCAGGACCGTTTCCACCTGGCCCTGCGTCAGGCCCAGGCGACCCTGGCCGAGCACAAGGAAACACTGGCCCAGGCCCAGCGTGAAGCCCGGCGTAACCGCGGCCTGGGCAACCTGGTGGCGCAAGAGCAACTGGAAGAAAGCCAGTCGCGCCAGGCCCGTGCCGAGTCGGCCCTGGCCCAAGCCCAGGTGGCAGTGGATGCCGCCCAGCTGAACCTCGACCGTTCGGTGGTGCGCAGCCCGGTTGATGGCTACCTCAACGACCGCGCCCCGCGCGCCCACGAGTTCGTCAGCGCCGGGCGCCCGGTGCTGTCGGTGGTCGACAGCGATTCCTACCATGTCGATGGCTACTTCGAAGAGACCAAGCTGTCCGGCATTCATATCGGCCAGGCTGTGGATATCCGGGTGATGGGTGACAACACGCGCTTGCGCGGGCAGGTGCAGAGCATCGCTGCCGGCATTGAAGACCGTGACCGCAGCAGCGGCGCCAACCTGCTGCCCAACGTCAACCCGGCGTTCAGCTGGGTGCGCCTGGCGCAACGGATCCCGGTGCGCATTGCCTTCGATGAAGTGCCTGCGGACTTTCGCATGATCGCCGGGCGTACCGCGACGGTGTCGATCCTTGAAGGCAACGGGCAATGAAACGGCTGTCGCTGCTTGGCCTGAGCCTGCTGCTGTCGGCCTGCCAGATGGTCGGGCCGGATTACCACGTGCCGAAGAATGCTGCGCTCCAGCGCGCTGACCTGCAGGGCGAATTGCGCCAGGACGCTGGCAGCGTGGTATCGGCGCCTGTGCCCAAGGACTGGTGGCACCTGTACCAGGACGAGCGCCTCAATGAGCTGGTACGTCAGGCCCTGGCGGCCAACAGCGAGTTGCGCGTGGCGGCGGCGAACATTGCCAGGGCCCGCGCTCAGGTCGAAGAAGCCGAGGCCCGAGGTGGCCTCAACGGCGGTGTGAAGCTGGGCGCCCAGCGTTTGCAGGAGTCTGGCGAAGCTTTCCTGCAGCCGGAGAAAGTGCCGGTCGCCAACGTTGGCGAGGCGATCATCAGCGCCTCCTACCAGTTTGACCTGTGGGGCACCCTCAAGCGTGGCGTCGAGGCCGCCCAGGCCAATGCCGACGCGACCCAGGCCGCGGCCGATACTGCACGCATCACCCTGGTGGCGGATGTGGTGCGCGCCTACACCCAGGTGTGCGCGGCCAACGAGGAATACCACATTGCCCATCAGTCCCTGGACCTGCAGGAGCAGAGTGTGACCCTGACCCAGCGCCTGCGTGACGCCGGGCGCGGTGACGAAACCCAGGTGACTCGTTCGCAGACCCAGTTCAAATCCTTGCGCGCCGAATTGCCGCGTTATCAGGCCGCGCGCGAAGCGGGGCTATACAGCTTGTCGATGTTGCTGGCCACACCGGTCAGGCAGTTACCGGCCGGTACCGCTGATTGCGCTGAGCTGCCGCATATCGCCCAGGTATTGCCGGTGGGTGATGGCGCCGCATTGCTCAAGCGCCGCCCGGATATCCGTCAGGCCGAGCGCAGCCTGGCGGCGGCCACCGCAACCATCGGCGTGGCCACAGGGCAGCTGTATCCGGATATCAGCATCGGTGCCCAGGTGGGCACTATCGGGATTCTGGATAACCTCGCAGAGCCTGCAACCAACCGTTGGGGCTTCGGCCCATTGCTGACCTGGAATGTACCGACCAATGGCTCGCGGGCACGCATACGTGAAGCTGAGGCCTCGACCCAGGCGGCGCTGGCGCATTTTGATGGTGTGGTGCTCAACGCCATTCGCGAAACCCAGACCAGCCTTGCGCAGTACAGCGCCTTGCTGGCGCGACGCGATGCCCTGGCCGATGCCGAGCGCTCGGCGCAGTTGGCGGCGCAGCAGACCCATCGCTTTTACCAGGCCGGGCGCGAGTCGTTCCTTGCGGACCTGCAGGCGACCCGCACCTACACTGACATGCGCGCGCAGCTGGCGGCGGCCAACACCCAGGTGGCGATGGGGCAGATCGGGTTGTTTCTGGCGTTGGGGGGTGGCTGGTAGATCGCATCGCGGGGCAAGTGGGAGCGGGCTTGCCCCGCGATAAATCTCACTTGTCCACAAACCCCTTGAGCATCTCGATCGGCAACGGAAACACGATGGTCGACGATTTGTCGCCGGCAATGCTGCCCAGGGTCTGCATATAGCGCAGTTGCATCGCCCCCGACTGGCGGCTGAGCATTTGCGCTGCCTGCATCAGCTTCTCCGAGGCCTGCAGTTCACCTTCGGCATGGATCACTTTGGCCCGTCGTTCGCGTTCGGCTTCGGCCTGACGGGCAATGGCGCGGATCATCGACTCGTTGAGGTCGACATGCTTGATCTCGACGTTGGCTACCTTGATGCCCCAGGCATCGGTTTGCGCATCCAGTACCTGGCGAATGTCCAGGTTCAGCCGCTCCCGCTCGGCCAGCAGTTCATCCAGCTCATGCTTGCCGAGCACCGCACGCAATGTGGTCTGGGCCAGCTGGCTGGTGGCCATGAGAAAGTCCTCGACCTGGATGATTGCCTTCTGCGGGTCGAGGACGCGAAAGTACAACACGGCGTTGACCTTGACCGACACGTTGTCGCGGGTGATGACGTCCTGCGGCGGGACATCGAGGACGATGGTGCGCAGGTCGACCCGGACCATCTGCTGGATCCCCGGAATCAGCAACACCAGCCCCGGCCCCTTGACCCGCCAGAAGCGCCCGAGCTGGAACACCACGCCCCGCTCGTATTCGCGCAGGATGCGAAACGCCGACAGCAACAGCACCGCCAGCAGTGCCAGCAAGGCGCCAAAGCCCAGTTCGAAAAACATCTCAGTCTCCTCGCGCAGGCACTTCGGCCTCGGCGCTGACGTCCAGTTGTACGCCCTTGCGAGTGATCACCCGGACGCATTGCCCCACCTGCAGGGGTGTCTGGCACTGGGCTTGCCACTGCTCACCCTGCGCTTGTACGGACCCGATGAACGGATCACTGTCATTGACCGCCATCACCGTCGCCAGGCTGCCCACCAGCCCGGCGTCACCGCTGACCAACGCTCGCTTGCGCGCCTTCATGGCCATGCCCAGCACCCCGCCGAGCAGCAGCGCTGAGAGCAGGGCAAGGCTCAGGATCAAGGCGATGGGGATGCCAAAGCCGGGCACATCGGTATCCATCAGGATCACCGCACCGACCACGAAAGCGACGATGCCGCCAAAGCCGACCACGCCGAAACTGGGCAAGAACGCCTCGGCAATCATGAACGCGATACCGAGCATGATCAGCGCCGCACCGGCATAGTTCACCGGCAGCAACTGCAAGGCGTACAGCGCCACCAGCAGGCAGATGCCGCCAACCACCCCGCCAACCCCGGAGCCCGGGCTCATGAACTCGAACATCAAGCCGTAGATGCCGATCATGATCAGAATCAGCGCCACACTGGGGTTGGTGATCACCGCCAGCAGGCGCGTGCGCCAGTCCGGCTCGCGCTCGATGATGCTCACGTTGGCAGTGTGCAATTGCACCGGCTGGCCGGCCGCTTCGAGGCTTTTGCCATCGAGCTGACGCAGCAGGTCGGGCAGGTCGTTGGCGATGCGGTCGATGACTTTAAGGCGCAGGGCTTCACTGGCTGGCAGGCTGACGGATTCGCGCACCGCCTGTTCCGCCCAATCGGCATTGCGCCCGCGCAGTTGCGCCAGGCCGCGAATATAGGCTGCGGCGTCGTTGACCTGCTTGCGGGTCAGGGTGTCTTGTTCATTGTTCGGCGTTTGCTTGTCACCTGTGGGCGCGGCCGGGTCCTTTGGCGTGCCTGGCAGGCCGCCGATTTGCACCGGTGTGGCGGCGCCGAGGTTGGTGCCAGGTGCCATTGCGGCAATGTGGCTGGCGTAGAGGATGTATGTCCCGGCGCTGGCCGCGCGGGCGCCACCGGGGGCGACAAAGGTGACGATCGGTACGGGGCTTGCGAGGATTGCCTTGATCATGGTGCGCATCGAACTGTCGAGCCCACCGGGGGTATCGAGGCGAATCACCACCAGTTGCGCCTGCTGCACCTTGGCCTGCTCCAGGCCGCGCACAAGATAGTCGGCGCTGGCCGGGCCGATGGCGTCGTTGATGCTCAACACCAGCACTGGGTTTGCGGGCGCAGCCACACCGCTCGTCAGTACGCCGAGCAGCAAAAAAAGAAGCAGGTGCCGACACCAGCGAGCGCTCACCTGAATTCACCCGGGCTGTGCGTGTCCAATAAGTTTAGTCGGCTGCTTGGCGCAGCACGGCCTAAACTTCAAAAGTGGGGGCGTTGTATCCGGAGGTGCATCATGCGTATGGCAAAAACCCTGCAGCAATGCCTGGACAAGGCCGGCTGCGATTACGACATTGTTTCTCACCCGCACTCATCCACCAGCCTTGAGTCGGCGCGTACGGCCGGGGTGCCCGCTGAACGGGTGGCCAAATCGGTCATGCTCGACGACCGCCACGGCAACTACCTGATGGCCGTACTGCCGGCCAACCGTCATCTGGACATGAGCAAGGTGCGCGCCACTGGCGCATGGCAAATGACCCATGAAAGCGGCCTGCCACACCTGTTTGGCGACTGCGAGCGCGGCGCGATTCCGGCGCTGGGTGATGCGTACTCGATCAAGATGCTGGTCGACCCGACCCTGACCCGTCAGGGCGATATCTATGTCGAGGCCGGTGATCACGATCACTTGATCCACATGAACATGGCGCAATACCTGAAACTGGTGCCAAACGCCGAAGTGCGTGAGGTGTGCTGATGATCAACCCACTGCCAGGCTGGCGTCGTGGATGCCCGGCCTGGCCTCAAGGAGTTATGCATGGAACCGAACATTCATCCGTTTTCGGAGCTCTTCAAACAGCTTGGCCTGGCTGATGATGCGCAAAGTATCGACCAGTTCATCACCAGTCATTCGCCGCTGAAAAACGAAATAAAACTGGTGGATGCGCCCTTCTGGACCGAGAGTCAGCGGGACTTTCTGAGACAAAGCATTCTTGATGACGCTGACTGGGCAGAGCCGTTCGACCAGCTCAACGAGGCGTTGAGGCGTCCACGAAAATAATCGCTGAGCGGCACATCTACCGGTGAATGGCGTTGCTATGCTCAGGAAAAAACAACAGGGGATAGCGCCAATGAAAGATCCCTATGCCGCCGGATTCTGGTGCGCCGTGACTGCCTTGGGGCTGCTGAGCGTCGGCTATTTCTATGGCATCAAACAGACTCACCAACTGGGCCAGGCCCTGGTGTTTCTCTATGCCGCCGGGGGCGTGATCGGCGCGCTGGCGCTGACTGCGTTGGCGTGGATTGCCTGGCAGCAGCTGCGGGTCAGCAAGCGTCAGTTGGCTCAGGGGCGCACCCTGGTGGCAATCTGGAACACCAAAGTTGCCCTGCGCCGGGTCGAAACCGTGTTCGACCGCTATTTCTGGGGCAGCTACTGGCAGCCCGGGCGCACCTTCCAGGAGGTGATGGGCGAGCTTGAAGGCACGCCACTGGAGCAGAGCCTGGAAGCCTTGAAGCGCCAATGCCGCGAACTGGATCGCGAAACCCACGACCACCGCCGGCACTGGCTGGACAACGCCCGGGAGCTGTCCACCGTCGCTACCGCCATGGCCCGGGAACGTTATCAACTGGACTTGTGCGACTCACAGCAAAGCAGCGGCCGTGGCGCCGCCGTGCTCAACCGCGACCTGGAAGTGCTGGTGTATACCTGGTCGGCGCGCCTGCGCAGCTTCGACCACCAGCTCGATGAGCTGGAGGGCGAATACCGCTGATTCAGTCGCCGCGAATGTACTGTTCCAGTTGCAGGATCATGTTGGCCTGCTCGGCGATAGCTTCCTTGACCAGATCACCGATCGACAGCAAACCGAGCAGCTCGCCGTTCTCGACCACCGGCAGGTGGCGCAGGTGACTGTTGGTCATCATGCTCATGCAGTAGTCGATATTCTGGTGCGGGTCGACGGTGATCACCGGCGCACTCATGATCGCGCTCACCGGCGTCCCCACTGAACTGCGGCCCTTGAGTACCATCTTGCGTGCATAGTCACGCTCGCTGACGATCCCTACCACTTGCCCATCCTGCACCACTGGCAGGGCACCGACGTTCTTCTCGGCCATCAACTTCAGCGCATCGAGCACCATATGGTCAGGCCCAATAGTGTGCACCTGGTGGTGCTGCTGGGCTTTTGTTTTTAAAAGCTGTGCCACGGTTTTCATAGAGGCCTCTGCGATGCTGGGAGTGGGTGACGGCAGATAGCTACAGAATCGTGTACAGATGGCCGCAGGGCAAGGGCGAAAGCGGCATCGATGTGATTGAAAAACGTCATGGGCGTAAAAATGCAAAAGCGGCCAATGATGGCCGCTTTGCATTGAGTCTCGATCAATCCGTGATCAAGCGATACCTTTCGGGTTCGGGCCGAAACGGTTCGGGCCTGGCTGGCTGTCCTGGCACAGGAAGATCAGGTTGACGATCGGGAGCAGCAACCACCAGCCGCTACGGTCGGTATCGTGCATGCGTCGAACGCCGACGGCGATACCCGGGAGCAGCACCGCCAGGCTGTACAGGTTGGAGAGGATGGCGCCAGTACCGGCCACGCCTTCGATAATGCCCAACACAACGGCAACCAGGACGTTGACCAGGCAGAACATCCAGTATTCCTTGCGGCGTGCGCGGCCAGCGAATACGGCGTACTTCTTCAGTACTTCAAAGTACCAGATGCCGGTCGGCGCAGGCGCGGCGGTTGCAGCGGCTGGCGCAGTTGCTTGCGGCGCGCCGCAGGCAGGGCAGGCCACGGCGCTGCTGTGGATTTCCTTGGCGCAGCCGCGGCAAAAAACCATACTCATTTGTTGTCCCTTACATTAATTGACTGAAAGTCCGATATACACAAACAGAGAAATGCCCGACATAGCCGCACCGGCTACCGCCATGTTGCTTCCCGGCTTTTTATTGATGAGGCTGAGGATACCCAGGATCAGTCCGACCAGCGCAAATAGGCTCAACCCAAAAAGGGTGTCACTGTCCCATTCGCCGTCATCGGTGAGAGTAACTGCGCACAGAATCCCGAGGATGAGCGAGGTAATGCTCATCCAGTACGATGGCTGGCTGACAGGTTGAGCTGTAGTGGGAAGATACTGAGGAGCGCCGCACTTTGGGCAGCTAGGAGCCGTTTCATGGATTTCCTTGGCACAACCGCGGCAAAAAACCATTGCCATGACAATTCCTTTTGATCGTTTTCGCTTGCGTGGGCGCAGCAGCGGGCGCCGCGGAGTTTACCAAATATTTCATAGATGGCGTAACGGTGGCAGTACCCTGCGGCACACAAGGTGCGGCAGGGCACGACACATCAGCTCTTCTGGACGATTACCTGGCTGTTCAGGTCATTGAGCATGGCTTCAATCGTCGGTTTCATTTTCTCGAAGTCCTTGGCACTGCACACCGCTTTGGGGTAGTGGAAGTCCAGGCGACGCTTGATCACCAGGCTATTGCCTTGCTGGGCATATTCGGCGCTGTAGTCGAAGTGCTTGTCCTTGAGGGTCACAGGCTTTGGCGCAGCAAGGATGGTGACGTCAGCCGGGAACTCGAAACGCGCCTGTTCTTCGGTGATGCCGGAGATGCAGGTGAAGTCCTGAGTGCGCTGCTTTTCAGCGACAAAACCGAAGACGTTCTGGGCGATGCCACCGGCCAGGCTGGTCAAGGTCGGCACACCGATCGGGCCGGGCAGGTTGACCAGGTTTTCACTACGGCCATTGATCTGCATGCTGAACGAGCCGGTGTTTTCCAGGTCATCGCTGCTGATCTTGCCGCTGCCGCGCTGGCCGTAGGCGGCAAGGATGCGCTGGGTCAGCAGGTCGCGTTCGGCCGGCTGCATGTTGCGCATTATCCAGCGGTTCATCTCGGCGGCCCAGCCGTCGATCTTCGAGTCATGCGCGAAGTCGGCGGCACCGGTGCTGGCCACGGTGTAGGTGGTGCTGTTGCGCACCAGCCCTGGCTGGTTGGACGGGGTGTGGCCGAGTTTGCCGGAGCGGGCCAGTACGGTGGGCTTGTCCAGCACTGCGGCGGGCAGGTAGCCGCTGGCGATGGCTTCGGCGGTGGAATCCAGGTACAGGTCAAGGCTCGGAATGTAGGTGATCACGTGGTTGATCACGCCCAGGGTCGGCACCTTGGGCAGGGTATAGGCATTGCCGAGATTGATCAGCGCCGGGGTGCTCTCGATATTGACGGCGGCCAGTAGTGCTTCGAGCAGGGCGACATGGTCCTTGCAGTCGCCATAGCGATTGCTCAGCACGGTGTCGGCGGCATGCGGCACCACACCACCGGCGCCAATGTACACGGCTACGTAGCGAATGTTGCGGCGCACCCAGTCGCCCAGGGCCAGGGCCTTGTCACGCGGGTCGTCGATCTTGGCAGTGAGCTTCTCGGCCAGTTCGCGGATGGCCGGGGTGACCTCGCTGTTGGCGCGCGCCGCGTAGGCGTTGGCGAACTCGCTGTAGTCGGCGAAAGTAGACACGGCCAGGTATTTGCCGTAATCCGAATAGGCTACCGCACCGAGTTCGGTACGGGCGTTGTCACCCTGCACGTAATCCCACTGGTAGACCTTGCGGCCGGCCTCGGCCTTGGGGCTGGAAGCCTTGAAGCCTTTGGCTTCGGCATTGAGCTTGAGGCTTTTCGGCAGGTCGTAGATCAGCGTGAACTGCTTGGTCGGGTGGAACTGTGGCATGGCCAGGTCTTCGAACTGACCTGGGAACAGCGGGGTCTTGCGCTGTTTCTTGAAGCTCAGCACCAGGCGATCGCCCACCGCCACTTCCGGGAAAATCACCACCTTGACCAGGCTGTCGTGGAACATCGGCGCTCGGGAAGACTGCTGCTCCTGCTGCTCCTTGATCTGCTCGGGGCTGACCTGCACCTTGCGGCCATCGGGCTTCTGGGTATAGGCCTGGGTTACTTCGAGGCTTTCCAGAGTGCGGTTGTAGTACAGCGACTGCTGGGCCTTGGCCTGGATCGCGCGTTCTTCGTTGATCAGCAGGACCAGGTCCTGGGTGGAGGCGTAGCTGCCATCTTCGGCAACCACGGTGCGTAGAATGTCCTTTTCGATAGTGACGGAGGGGTCGGTACCGTCATCCTTGGCCTGCGCCACGTTCAGGGCGAACAGGCAGCACAGCATCCCGACCAACCGGGTCGGGGTCAAAGCGAACCGCTTCATAAAGATCCTTCTCGCAGGTGTATTCCAGATGCCTGATTCAGGAATGCGAATCAGTTAGTAGCATTTTGCCTTATCTGCAGGCTGGTTTGCTGGAGGATTTTTTTTCAGTGTGTGTTTCCCTGAGGTCGCTACCAGCGTGCGCGGGTCGTCGGGGGCGTTAGCAAACCTGCCGGTGGGCAAGCAGTGCGATCTACCAGAGCGCACCCTGTATGCCGGGGTGCGCCCGAGTTCCTGAAATCCTGGTGGCGGTCAGGCCAGCTTGATGAACATTGCACTGCCCATGACAAAGGCGCAGTCGATGTTATCCAGGTGCTGTTCGATGAAGGCATCGGCCACCCGTTGCGGGCCGTCGCCATAGGGCCAGATGTAATCATCGATGATGATCCAGCCACCGGGCACCACCAGGTCAGCCCAGGCTTGCACGTCGGCATGGGCGCTCTCGTAGCTATGGTTGCCGTCCACGTGCAGCACGGCAATGCGTCCGCTGTAGGTGGTGGCACCGAACGCCGGCGTGTTGACCTGACGGCTGCCACGGTACGCCACGGCGGCCTCTACTGACGGCAGGCGCAGGTAGTTCACTGCACCATTGGCATAAGGCAGCAGGTTGAGCTGGAATACGGTCAGGGCTTCGTCGGCATTGACCGGCACGCGGTCGACCAGGCCCTTCTCGTCGTTCTGGATCAGGTGTTCATTCGACCAAGGGTCGACGCACAGCAGTTTGCCGACGTTGAAGCAGTTGGCCAGGCGGCTGAGGATGAATGCCGATTTACCCCACCAGCTGCCAATCTCGACCACATCGCCTTGTGGCGCGTAGCGGAACAGTTCGCACAAGGCACGGGTTTTTTCATGATCGCACATGCCGGGAATCGACTCGGCATGGCGGAACAGCGCAGCAAGCTCAAGGGCACTCAGAGCAGGCTTGGGCTCGGTAGCCCCAGCCAGCGGCAGTGGTTCGGCCAGTAGCGCGGCGCCAAACTGCAGGGCCTTGTTGTAAGGCGCGACTTCGCTGGCGACCGGTGATGCATTGACCAGCGTCACCCCCGGGAACGCCTCGCCAATGCACCGGCTGAGGTAGTCCCATACCACCGGGTTGGGGGTAAAGATCCCGCCGATATCGAACTCGGCGATGGCCTGGCGCAGCTTGTCGTCGAAGTCGGCGGCAGTGACGTAGGGCAGGTGCACCCAGTCCGGGTAGCTTTCACGGGAAGGGTCGTGGCCCAGGGAGGAAGAGCCGACCACGCGTTGCCCTTCGCTCAAAGCTCGCTCCAGGTAGGCCAGCGAACGGGGCATGCCCGCCGGGAAAATCAGCACGGGTTTAGCCACGGGAAGGTCCTTTTTCACAGAGCAGGAAGATACTCGAGCACAGGTCTGGGTAGTGCTGGCCCAACTGGTAGCAGCCTTCGAGGTACTCGTCGGAAATGATGTCGGTTTGCAGCAGGCGGTCCCACTGGAAATTGGCCAACGCCTTGAAGAAGATGCCTGAACGCTGCACCACTTTCAGCCCGGCGGCTACTGCATCGCGTTCGAGGGTATCGAGCGAGTAGGTGCAGCGATGGCCGTGCTCAAGCTCCGCCGGGGTAACCGCGGCGTTATGGCTGATCAGGCCCATTTTCACTGCAATCTGGCGCGATGGTGCATTGGCGTTCGGGCACGCGAGAAAGAAGCGCCCGCCTTCTGCCAGCCACTCGTCGTTGATCCGGCGCAGCACTGCAACCGGGTCATCCAGGTGTTCGAGCACATGGGTGAGGATGATGTTGTCGTAACGGCGTGGCAGGGTCACGGTCTCGAACATCGAATTGACGTAGTTGACCCGGTCGCCGAATTTTTCCCGGGCTTCGCCAAGGGCTTCGTCGGACGCTTCGACGCAGGTGATATCGTCGAAATGCTCGAGAAAGCGGCGCGTGAATTCGCCTTTGAAACTGCCCAGCTCAAGCAGGCTGCCTGGGCGGAAGAAGGGCTGGAAAGAGCGGATCATGTACGGGTGCATCACGTCGTAGTCAAACGAGTATGCGTACTTGCGACCGCTGTCCTTGATATCGGAATCGGTAAATTCCAAGTTATGGTTTCTTTGCTTTTCCACAGTGTTCCCCATTGGAATCTAGTCGCTTTCCAGCACTGCCAGACCGAAGCCGTGGCGCCCGAATTCGTTGCCGTTGTACAGCAGGTAAACATTGCCTTGGCTCTGGAACAGATGCGGATAGCACTGCATCTGCGCGTCCCAGCCGTCACTTGAAACATCAATGCCTGCCAGGCTGTCGTCACGCTCCCAGTTCAGCAGATCGGTTGAACGGGCATAACCCAGGCGATAACCGCGGCTGGGGTCCTGGCGGAAACCATAAGCCTGGCGATAGCAGAAATACATGTGATAGACGCCGTTGATCTCGACCACCGTCGGTAATGCCTGGCATTCGTCGGCATTCAGCCGGTCGCTGATGATCTGCAGACCGTCCCGCTGCCACTCGACACCATCATGGGATGTGGCATGGGCAATCTTGTAGACCCGGTCAGGTGCATCGGCGTCGCTGAACTTCTTCCATTGGGTACCGAAGATGTACCACATATGAAAGCGCTCACCGTGACGCTGCACGAAGGCATCTGCCACCAGAAACGGCTCTTTCAGCGAAGCCGCCATCACCGGCCCGGTGCCGTGGCGCTGGAAGGTCCGGCCCTGGTCATGACTGATCGCCAGGCCGATGGCTGCATCGGCAGACACCGATACCTTGCGGTTCCAGCCTGTGGTGTAGGCCAGTACCCGGTCGCCGTCCTTGAGTACGTTGATCGGGAAGATCCCGTGTTCGTCGAAACAACCCAGGCCACCGATAGGCAGGACCGTGTGCTTCGAAACATCGAGCAAACGGCTCATGTCCAGCGAGTAGTCAGCGTACGCGACATGACTGATGAACTTGCCCAGACTGTCGCGCTCACGGGTGGAGAAATACACCCGCACCCGGTCTTCAAGCACCAGGGTCTGCGGCGACTGGGCGAACTCCACGCAACGGTTGGCCAAGCTGTGTTCGGTCGGGTCGAAGACCTTGCCGAGTTTTTTCCACTTCATGCCTGCCCCCAAGCGTTTTCATCTTCCAGTACCGCCAGACCGAAGCCGGCACGGCCCATGCCATTGCCCTGGTAGAGCATGTAGGTGGCGCCGTCGAGTTCGAACACGTGTGGATAGTTGACCATCTCCGAGTCCCAGCCCGTTTCACCCAGGGCAATATCAACCAGCGTATCGTCTCGCTGCCAGTCGATCATGTCCGTCGAGCAGGCGTAGCCGATGCGGTAGCCCCCCTCGCGGCCCTTGTAGTTGCGGATGTCGCGATAGGAAAAGAACATGTGATAGCGGCCGTTCCGGTAGATCACATCCGGGCAGGCCTGGCATTCATGCTCACCGAGTTTGTCCGCGATCAGGTCCTTGCCGACTTTGACCCAGTCGATACCATTGTCAGAGGTGGCCATGCGAATCTTGTACAGCGGCTCAGGCTTGCCGTCGGTCATCCGCCATTCCTTGCCCGCCACGTACCAGAGCTGCCATTGGCCATTGAACCGGCGAATACGCGGACTGCCGAGTAGAAACGGTTCATCGGCGCTGTAGGGGAGTACCGGCCCGTCGCCCAGGCGCTGGAACGTTTCGCCGCCGTCGCGGCTGATGGCCAGTCCGATTGCTGCGTTGAACGGCACGGATTCGCAGCGCGTCCAGCCGGCGTAATAAGCACGGACCTCGTCGCCATCGGCAATCACCGAGACAGGATAGGTGCCGAACTCATCAAAGGTACCGAACTTGCCCAGCGCCATGACCGGCTGCGGGCAAATCCGAAAGACCTTGCTCAGATCGTTACGGTCCAGGTCAATGTAGGAGATGTAGCTGAGGTATTGCCCGTCCGCACCCGGCGCCGGACGTGAGCAGAAGTACACGCGCACGTAGGTTGGGGTTACCAGAACTGAAGGTGACTGGGCGAATTCGTGCATCCAGGTCGGCTCGGTCAGATCCTTGGGATCGAACACTTTGCCAAGTTTTTTCCATTTGAACATGTGCAATCCCGCTTCAGTCGGCCAGGCGGCGCAAGCGCGCAGCGCCGGTCTTCAGACCGCCATAGTAGTAATCGTTGAAACCTGCGGCTTCCATCAGGTCGAACACTGTCTGCATGTCGTACTCGACACGGTGCAGGGTGAAATCGCCATTCTCGTAGACGGCAAAGGCTGCACGTGGGTTGCCATCGCGCGGCTGGCCCACCGACCCTGGGTTGCAGTAGATCTTTTCGCCAAAATGTTTGACGGTCTGGTGATGGGTGTGGCCAGAAACGAACACCCGCCCCTCTACTTGCTCGAAGTACTCAGCCGTAGGCTTGAGGTACTCATCGATCGGATCGCCCCAACCACCATGGACCATGCGCACCTCGCCGATCTGACGCTGCAGGGGGAAGCTGCGCAGCCAATCCAGGTGTTCGGCCTTGATGACCGTGCGCAGGTAGGCCAGGCAATCGTTGACGCTACGCGAACGCGGGCAGAAGCCGCCACCGGCCATGTACCAGTCGTGGTTGCCCATCACGCAGGGGATTTCGCGGTCGCGCAGTTCCTGGCAGCACTCGTTGATCTGGGCGTAGTAGCCCACAACGTCGCCAGCGCAGTAGATGCTGGTCACACCCAGGCGGTCGATCTCGGCCAGCACTGCCTTGAGCGCTTCATAATTGCCGTGGATATCAGAGATGAACGCCGTCTTCATAGAAAATCTGCTCGTCGGTGTAGCGTACGGCGCGACCACGGCGGATGGCCGGCTGCACCGGATCGCGTTGATCCAGGAAATAGTCCAGGGCCATGGCACTTTCGTTGTAACCGAAGGCGCTGCGGATGGAGGTGGACGAAGAAATCCGTGGGTTGATCTCCAGCAGCTTGGGCCCCTGGGCGCAACCGCGGAACTGGAAGTTGGTCGGCCCCAGCGGGCGGAACAGGCGACACAGTTCATCGATGGCTGGAATGAACTGCGCCGAGTCGACCACTTCGGCCTTGTCGGTGAAGCCATCGCGCGACAGCTTGCGGCGCAGAGTCATGCTGGCGAAGGAGCCGCCGCGGCCATCGCAGAATGCCGAGGTGGTGAACTCTTCATCATCGTTGCCGACAATCGGCTGGGCCATCAGTACCGGGCCAATGTCGGTGCGATACTGCTGAAACTGCGCTTCGCAGCTGACCCGCACGATGCCTTTGGAACCAAATCCACGGCGTGGCTTGAGCAAGAATGGCAGGCCGAAGCGGGCGACCAGCGTGGCATAGTCCTGTTCCAGTGAGCTGTCGATGGCGCAGGCGACGCCGGCTGCCAACAGCTGCTGGTAGAAGCCCCACTTGTCCTTGCACAAGCCGATCAAGGCCGGGTCATTGAGCAACGGCAGGGCGCCTGTGCTGCTGATTTGCGGGATGTGCTCGACCCAGTGATACATGTCGGCCTCGATACCCGGGATCAACATGTCAATGTGCTGACGCCGCAAGGTGTCCAGCAACCAGTCGAGGTACTCCGGCGCCGAGGTGGGCGGCGCCTGTTCGAAGACATCGCAAAACGCCGGTGCGACCGAGTCATCATAGATGGTCGTGCCGACCAGCAGGCAATCCGGCCTGGCCTGGCGTAGCGCGCGCAAAATGCCGTAACCGACGATACCGCTGGCGCCGGATACCAGGATTCTTTTCATCGTGCTTGCAACCTGCTGTCGACCAGGCGCCCGAGGCCTTGCTCCAGGCTGATGGACGGGTAAAGCCCGAGAGTACGGTAGAGGGTGTCGTCGTAGGCAAAGACGTTATCGCTGATAGCACTCTTGCTGGTGTCGAAGCTTACGCTACTGCTCGAGCCGGCGGCCTGGACCAGCGCACTGGCCACGCCAAAGAGGCTGGCATCCTGTGGGTGGGTGCAGGTGTACAGGCCTTCAACCCGGTCTTTGATGACCGCGCTGATAATCTTGCAAAGGTCATCGATATGCAGGTAATTCCGGCGCGCATCGTGGTTGCCGTAGATAACGATGTCATGGTTGCTCAGGGCTTTGTCCAGGGTGCCATAGATGAACGCCTGGTGACGCCTGAAGCTGTCGGGCTCACCGTATAGCTGCGATGGCCTGAGCACTGTGCAGGCCAATTCGGCCCGGGCACAGTACATCTGCACCAGCTCATCACCATGGCGTTTGGAGAGACCATAAATGCCGTAGAAATCGCTTCGGCTGTCCAGTTCGGCGTTGATACTGGAGATCTGTACGAAATGTTGCACACCTGCGCGTTGGGCTGCATCGCAGAGCTTAAGCGCGCCCAGGGCATTGATGTGTTCAGCCGTGAGCAGGGCGTTGATGTCGCCGTCGACAAAACTGGCGGCGGTATTGATCACAACATCGATGCCAGGCGGCAGGCTGATCTGATCAGCCGACCCGCTCAGGTCCAGTTCCAGCGCACAGCCGCTGCGGCCTGCCGTGAGCACTTCGGCAAAGGTCGCCAGCACTGGCTGCAGTGCCTGTGCCAGAGAGGACTGGCCGCCAACGAGCAGAATCTTCATCGTGCGGAAATCTCGGCGAACAAGCCGCAGCTCAGTTCTGGATAGTCGACACCGATGGTGCAAAGGCCTTCGATCACCTGGCGATCCAGTTGCAGCGAGAGGATCTGCCGAGTGGTGAACGGCTTGAGGTAGATGCCTTCCAGGCGATCAACGCGGCAACCGGCCTGGGCGACGTCGTCGCTGAGTGTGGCGACGGTGTAAAAGCGCTGATGGCCTAGCAAGTGATCGTTTTCGGACAAGGTCGTCACGTCGTCAAGCAGCCCGGCCAACTGACCCAGCCTGCGGTTGAGCACTTCGGCGTTGGGCACGGCAATGAACATCCTCCCACCGGGGGCGAGAAACTCGCGAAAGCGTCGCAGAATCACCAGCGGATCATCGACGTGCTCCAGGATGAAGCCCATCACGATCACGTCAAAGCGCTCATCGGTGCTGAACTTCTCGAACCAGGTCTCGATGATCTGCGCCCGGCACTCGGGGTGTTTGCTGTGGAAATTGTCGATAACGGCAGGCGAGCCCTCCAGCACCACGTGGCGCTCGAAGCGGCGCGAAAAAATATCCGTGGTATAGCCGTGGCCCAGGCCCAGTTCCAGCAACGAACGAGCGGCACCCGCATGGTGCAGGACGCGCTGCGGATACCAGGTCAGGAGAATCTCGTTGTCGAAATCGTACAGGTTGTCGCCCTGATAGGCGGCCACGTGTTTATCCAGCGTATTGCTCATCTTTTCCCCTCAAACCAGTTCATAGCGAGCATTGACGATGGCGCGGACCTGCTCTGGCGCATTGAACATCATCACATCCACCATGGAAAGCCAGGGCACGAAGGGTGCGCCGAACTGCGGATAGTCCAGGGAATGCGAGCGGATGAAGCGCAGCTCGGTGCCTTGAGCGCGAAACACCTCGCGATCGTACAGCTCGGTGCCGCCGATGGCATTGATGTAAGTCTCTGCGCCCAGCGCCTTGCACAGTGCCAAGACTTTGTCCTGGCCTTTCAATTGGTGATCGATGTCGATCTGCGATGACACTCGGATCTGCGTGTTCAATTGCAAATAGGCGCAGATTTCGACAATAGCGTTATAGATGTAGCGGAACAGGTTGTGCTCTTCGCTGCTGACAATGCGCTGCAGCAAGGGCCAGACCTGTGCGAAATACGGTGCCTGGCTATAGGCGCCCTTGAACTGATTGAGCAGCTTGCTGCGGTCGAACTCGGCGCTCAGCTCGCGCTGAACCACATCGAGGCTGTCGGAGTCTTTCTTTAGCGCCAGTGAAAACATCGCATCACTGCCGTTTTGCAGTAGACGGTTGCGATTGATCCAGCCCTTTTTGGTGTACTTGATGTTGTCGTACACCACGAACACATCCGCTGCCGCGATCAGCTGGAAATAGCCGATGTAGGGCAGGAAGTAGGGCTGCATGATCGATAATTTCATGGTGCAACGGTCCGGCAGTGGAGCGCGCAGGGCGCGCAGTTCGGCACGTCCGGTAACGGGCGTGATGACAAGAACGATTCTCGCCAATCTGTGCAGTTAGTCGGCCGCAGAACCGATCCCTTGAGCGCCTGAGGATGGGCGGCGTTTGCCGCAGCACAATACCCGAGCCACCCCTGGGCCTCAACGGCTGCGGCTTGGCGACGGCCTGGCGGCAGTGGCCCGACAGATGAGCGGTCGGTTTGAGGGGCGTGATCCTCGCGCAGGGATTTGTTTCTTCAGATTTCGCCAGAAACAAAAAAGGCCCAGGTATTCACCTGAGCCTTGATCGATATGGCGCACTCGGCGGGATTCGAACCCACGACCCCTGCCTTCGGAGGGCAGTACTCTATCCAGCTGAGCTACGAGTGCAGCGCGGGCGCCATGATACCCATCTAGGCTAGCGGCGTCCATCGTCAGAATGGCTGTGGTCGATTTCGCACACTCAAGGGGCCATAAGTGACGTTGATCCGAAAAAATTAGCCGCACAGCGCTTTTTGTTCTTTTTTTCGAACACCCTATTGTCCTTTCTCCTCGTTGATCCTAGGATTCGTTTGAGATTTCAAACGCTCTCCTTTTTCTACAATCAATAATTCGCGCCGTGCCTGCACGGTGCCGTTAAGGAAGCCAGACATGCAGCTTAAAGACGCCCAGTTGTTCCGCCAGCAAGCCTTCATCAATGGAGAGTGGCTGGACGCGGACAACGGCCAGACGATCAAGGTCAACAACCCGGCGACGGGCGAGATCATCGGCACTGTGCCGAAGATGGGCGCCGCTGAAACCCGCCGTGCCATCGAGGCCGCCGACAAGGCGCTGCCGGCCTGGCGCGCGCTGACCGCCAAAGAACGTGCTGGCAAGCTGCGTCGCTGGTTCGAGCTGATGATCGAGCACCAGGACGACCTGGCCCGCCTGATGACCACCGAGCAAGGCAAGCCACTGGCCGAAGCCAAGGGCGAGATTGTCTATGCTGCTTCCTTTATTGAGTGGTTCGCCGAAGAAGCCAAGCGCGTGTACGGCGACACCATCCCGGGTCACCAGCCAGACAAGCGCCTGATCGTGATCAAGCAACCCATCGGCGTGACCGCGGCAATCACTCCGTGGAACTTCCCGGCGGCGATGATCACCCGTAAAGCCGGCCCGGCCCTGGCCGCTGGCTGCACCATGGTGCTCAAGCCTGCTTCGCAAACCCCATACTCGGCCCTGGCCCTGGTTGAGCTGGCCACCCGTGCCGGTATCCCGGCTGGCGTGCTCAGCGTGGTGACCGGCAGCGCCGGCGACATCGGCAGCGAGCTGACCGGCAACCCGATCGTGCGCAAGCTGTCGTTCACCGGTTCCACCGAGATCGGTCGCCAGCTGATGGCCGAATGCGCCAAGGACATCAAGAAAGTGTCCCTGGAACTGGGCGGTAACGCTCCGTTCATCGTGTTCGACGACGCTGACCTGGATAAGGCGGTCGAAGGCGCGATCATCTCCAAGTACCGCAACAACGGCCAGACCTGCGTTTGCGCCAACCGCATCTACGTTCAGGACGGCGTCTACGATGCCTTCGCCCAGAAGCTCAAGGCAGCAGTGGCCAAGCTGAAAATCGGCAACGGCCTGGAAGACGGCACCACCACCGGCCCGCTGATCGACGGCAAGGCCGTGGCCAAGGTCCAGGAACACATCGAAGACGCAGTCGCCAAGGGCGCCAAGGTGCTCAGCGGTGGCAAGCTGATCGAAGGCAACTTCTTCGAGCCGACCATTCTGGTCGACGTACCCAAGCACGCTGCCGTGGCCAAGGAAGAAACCTTCGGCCCGCTGGCGCCACTGTTCCGTTTCAAGGACGAGGCCGAAGTCATCGCCATGTCCAACGACACCGAGTTCGGCCTGGCCTCGTACTTCTATGCCCGCGACATGAGCCGTGTGTTCCGTGTTGCCGAAGCCCTGGAATACGGCATGGTCGGTATCAACACCGGTCTGATCTCCAACGAAGTCTCGCCGTTCGGCGGTATCAAGGCCTCGGGCCTGGGCCGCGAAGGTTCCAAGTACGGCATCGAGGACTACCTGGAAATCAAATACCTGTGCATCAGCGTTTGATCGCAGCGTAAGGCTTTACCTCTGCCAGCGGGGCGCGAGAGCGACGTCTCGCTGGCCTTTTTACACCGTACATCCAGTGGCCTGGGCCCCTGCGGCAGTCGATCAACGCATGCTGCCAGCAGTTGAATACCGGCCGCTCCGACTTGAATCGCGCCACCTTGTGTGTGGCGAATTGAGGACATTATGAGCAAGACCAACGAATCTTTGATGCAACGTCGTGTCGCCGCTGTTCCACGTGGTGTTGGCCAGATCCACCCGATCTTTGCCGACTCGGCAAAAAACGCCACCGTCACTGACGTCGAAGGCCGCGAGTTCATCGACTTCGCCGGCGGTATCGCGGTACTGAACACCGGTCACCTGCACCCGAAGGTGATCGCTGCGGTTCAGGAACAGTTGACCAAAGTGACTCACACCTGCTTCCAGGTATTGGCCTACGAGCCGTACGTCGAGCTGTGCGAAAAGATCAACGCGCGTGTTCCTGGCGACTTCGCCAAGAAAACCCTGCTGGTCACCACCGGTTCCGAAGCCGTTGAAAACGCCGTGAAGATCGCCCGTGCCGCCACTGGCCGTGCCGGTGTCATCGCTTTCACCGGCGGCTACCACGGCCGTACCATGATGACCCTGGGCCTGACCGGTAAGGTCGTACCTTACTCGGCCGGCATGGGCCTGATGCCAGGCGGCATCTTCCGCGCCATCTTCCCGAACGAGCTGCACGGCGTGAGCGTCGAGGATTCGATCGCGTCCATCGAACGCATCTTCAAGAACGATGCCGAGCCACGCGACATCGCCGCGATCATCATCGAGCCGGTTCAGGGCGAGGGTGGTTTCATCCCGGCTCCCAAAGAGCTGATGAAGCGTCTGCGCGCGCTGTGCGACCAGCACGGCATTCTGCTGATCGCTGACGAAGTACAGACCGGCGCTGGCCGCACCGGTACGTTCTTCGCCATGGAGCAGATGGGCGTTGCACCTGACCTGACTACCTTCGCCAAATCCATCGCCGGTGGTTTCCCACTGGCTGGTGTCTGCGGCAAGGCCGAGTACATGGACGCCATTGCCCCGGGCGGCCTGGGCGGTACCTACGCCGGCTCGCCGATTGCCTGCGCCGCGGCCCTGGCCGTGATCGAAGTGTTCGAGGAAGAGAAACTGCTCGAGCGCAGCCAGGAAGTTGGCGAGCGTCTGGTTGCCGGCCTGCGCAAGATCCAGGACAAGCACCCGATCATCGGTGACGTGCGTGCGCTGGGCTCGATGATTGCTGTTGAAGTCTTCGACAAAGCCGGTTCCCACACCCCGAACGCCGCTGCTGTGGCTTCGGTGGTTGCCAAGGCGCGTGACAAGGGTCTGATCCTGCTGTCGTGCGGAACTTACGGCAATGTCCTGCGTGTCCTGGTGCCGCTGACTGCACCGAATGAGCAACTGGACAAAGGTCTGGCGATCATCGAAGAGTGCTTCGCAGAACTCGCGTAAACTGTGACGCATTAGAAGAAAAACCCGCTTCGGCGGGTTTTTTTTCGCCCAAAGGAATACCAGGGGGCTAAGGTTGGCTGTAAGGAGACACCTTGGAAGGTGCGCTGGATTGCGTGTAGTGGAACATCGGGAGAGTTGTGTATGAGCGTTGTAGACCCCGTCCAGGCACCTTGTGTGCTGATTGCCGAAGGTGACCCCTGGGTCCTGGACATGCTGAGCCAGATGCTGCTCAGCGTGCGCTGCGATGCACGCTTGTTGGCGTGCGCCGACGGTTCTCAAGCACTGGCGGCGCTGACCAGCAAACCGGACCTGATCATCGCCGCACGCGAATTGCCAGGCGGTGATGGCCTGGACCTGTTGCGCAACGTGCGTGCCAAGGGCCGCCAGCCGGCGCTACCGTTCATTCTCATGAGCAACCGCAGTGACGCCGCCAGTGTCCGCGAGGTGCTACCGTTCGCGCCCACTGCTTATCTGAGCAAGCCACTGAACATGGACGCCCTGCGCCAGCGTCTGCAAGAACTGTTGCCCGGCAGCGGGGAAGCCGTGGCCTGCCCGGCGCCGGTGTTGCAGCCGGGTGCAACCTTGCCGGCGTTTCTCGAAGGGCGCCGCGCCACTTCAGATGGCGGGCCGCTACTGGCTGACGTGAAACAGGCCATCAATCGTAGCCTGCAGCCCCAGGGGCTGGACCTCAACGTGCTGGAAACCGAGATCGGCAACGACCCGCAGGTCACCGCTGTGCTCATCGCCGCCGCCAACAGTGCGGCCTTGCATCGTGACGGTGCGGTGCAGAACCTGATGCAGGCGCTGAACAAGCTGGGCACCACCCAGAGCATGAACCTGATCCTTGGACTGGCGCTAAAACGGTGCGCCAAGCTCAGTGATCCGTTGCTGTCGCGCCATGCCGAACACTTCTGGGCATTGTCGCTGCACACCGCCGAATACGCGCGGACCCTGGCACGCATGCTCGAGCTCGACCAGGAACGCTGCTATTGCGCCGGGTTGCTGCATTGCCTGGGGGACCTGGCGTTGCTGCGTTGCTTGCAGGAATGGCAACAGGCTGGGGGCGCGCTGGATGAAGACGCGGTGGAGCTGTCGCTCAACGAATTTGCCGCAGCGTTCGGGTCGGCCCTGCGTACCCGCTGGCGTTTGCCGCTGGAACTGCGCCAGCTGATTGCGGCGATCTACCAGTTGGGCGGTGGCGTGTATTCACGCGATGCGCTGGTCATGCACCTGGCCGGACAACTGGCACGCTTGCCGGCGGACCAGGGGCTGGAAGCGTTGGCTCAAAGCAAGACGGCGCGCTTGCTCAAGGTGGGAATGGCGCAGTTGGGCAGTTTGCGCAAGGAGTGAGAGCGATCGCGGGGCAAGCCCGCTCCTACCCTCAGCTTCTTACAATTTGGTTCTTGCCCTGGCGCTTGGCCTGGTACATCGCCGCGTCCGCCCGGGCAAACAGGCTGTCCAGCGATTCGTCGGCCTCGATGATCCCGGTCAGACCCTGGCTCACGGTCACCCCGAACACCTGGTCTTCATGGCTGAAGCTCAAGCGCTGGATCTCGCGCTGCAGGCGTTCGGCGATCTGCTGGGCTATCTGAGGCGTACAGCCGGGGAACACCGCAGCAAACTCCTCGCCGCCAATGCGTCCGAATTGGTCACCACGACGCAGCACTGCCTTGCCGGTGTCGGCGATACGTTGCAGCACATGGTCGCCTTCCTGGTGGCCGTAGGTGTCGTTGATCTGCTTGAAGTCATCGATGTCGAGCAGCAGGAACGATAACGGCCCTTGCTCCAGCCGAGCGGTTTCAAAGGCTTGCTGGGCGCACTCGAAGAAGTGCCGGCGGTTGCTGCTCTGGGTCAGCACATCGGTAGTGGCCAGGCGCTGCAGCTCACCCTCTAGCTGTTTCTTGTCAGTGATGTCCTCGGCCATGCCGACAATGATGAGTCGCTGGTTTGGATCGCTTTGCTGGTTGATGAAGCACTTGTCGCTGATCCAGCGTACCTGGCCATCGGCGTTGATGATGCGGTACTCACGGTCTTCCACCGCGCCTTTGACCAGCACTTGGGCCAGGCTGCGTTCGGCGTAGTCAAGGTCGTCGGGGTAGATGCTGTCACGCCATTCATTGAAGTCGGCCAGCAACAGCCCGGCCGGGCGGCCAAAGATACGCTCATAAGCGGGGCTGACGTACAGCACCTGGCGGCTTTGCCAATCAAACGCCCAGAGCACCGCATTGACGCTGTCGAGCAAGGCGCTGAACAGCTGTTCACGCTCGCTCAGGCGGGCGACTTCACCTTGGGCATGCATCAGGGCCAGAAGGGTTTGGGCGGCTTCAGGGGGCGAATTGCAGGTCGGGCTTGTTGATTTGTTCTTGACCATTTGCGCGGAAATTCTCACGACGGGGGCGTGCGGCCACGACCCGGCCCGCCACGCGGGCGATATGCCTGTCAGAGTGAGATTAGGCGGGTAAGTTCCGGTCGGCGCGCCGGGAGGCAGGCGCGCCGATCAACGGCATCAGGCCAGGGCAGGCCGTAGCGAGTAGGTCTTGAGCTGGGCGGCAAAATCGCGCAGCGACTGGATGCCGCTGGCTTCTGCTTCGTGCACCCAGTCTTTCATGGCGGCGAGCATGTCGTGGCCATTGGCGCTGGTGCGCGCCCAGATCTGTTGCAGGGCCAGGCGCTTCTCGTAGATGGTCTTGAGTGCCTGGCTGTGCTCGAGCATGGTCTGGATGCGCAGGTGATGGCGGTCTTCGAGCAGGCTGGTTTCCCGCGAAAGCAAGCGCTTGGCGCGGCGGAACTGGTGGCGCACCGAATCGTCCACCCGCGCCAGCTCCTGCTTGACCAAAGGTGCGATCACCAGCTTGCGGTACTGGGCCATGATCTGGAAGCGGTTGTTGAGGATAGCCATGGCGGTGTCCATGTCCAGCTGGCCTTTGCCTTCGATCCGGTGGGCGATCGGTGCGACGCGTTGCACCTTGGCCAGGCGCAACCAGCAGAACAGCTTGATCCAGGCCCAGCCCATGTCGAACTCCCAGCGCTTGACCGACAGCTTGGCCGAGTTGGGGTAGGTGTGGTGGTTGTTGTGCAGCTCTTCACCGCCAATGATGATGCCCCAGGGCACAAGGTTGGTGGCGGCGTCGCGGCATTCGAAGTTGCGATAGCCGACGGCATGGCCCAGGCCGTTGACCACGCCGGCCGCCCAGAACGGAATCCACATCATCTGCACCGCCCAGATGGTGATACCGGCGGTGCCGAACAGCAGCAGGTCGATCACCGCCATCAGGGCGATGCCGCCGAGCTTGTAGCGGCTGTAGAGGTTGCGCTCGATCCAGTCTTGCGGGCAGTTCTTGCCGTAGATACGCAGGGTTTCCGGGTTCTGTGCCTCTTCGCGGTACAGCTCGGCGCCCTTGCGCAGCACCGTGGACAGGCCTTTGATCACCGGGCTGTGCGGGTCATCGACGGTTTCGCATTTGGCATGGTGCTTGCGATGAATGGCGGTCCATTCCTGGGTGTTCTGCGCCGTGGTCAGCCACAGCCAGAAACGGAAAAAGTGCTTGAGCCCGGCGTTGAGTTCCAGCGAGCGGTGGGCGGAATAACGGTGCAGGTAGACGGTGACACTGACGATGGTCACATGCGTCATTACCAGGGTAACTGCCAGCAACTGCCACACGGACAAGTTGAGCAAACCTTCGTACCACATAGGCGATATGGCCCTCAAAAACATAGGAAACAGCGGGAAGCATTATCCCTGCGCCAGCAAATAAAACCAGTCGGCCTTTTAGATAGGAGGTTAGTGGATGTTTCTACCCTATAATCCCCAGAAATTTTTGTGGGTTTGCCCGGGACCTTATGTCTGCTTCCATTCGAGACGCCATGCGCATGGCGGCGCTCTACCTCGTGTTGTCGGTACTGTGGCTGGCTCTGTCTGATCAATTACTGAACAGTCTTTTCGATGCTGCCGAGCAGATCGCCCGTTGGCAGCTGATCAGCGCGCATTTCTGGGTGTTGTGCAGCGCCTTGCTGATCTTTGTTTCGCGCGCGCGGCTGCTCAACTTCATCGGTGTCGGCGTGCGCTTGCGCCGCGAAGACCGCGAGCGCCTGCGCATGGCCGCAGCGGTGTTCGACAGTACCCTGGAAGGGGTGTTGGTGACGGACCGCGATGGCCTGATCGTGCACGTGAACCGGGCATTCATGCAGATCACTGGCTACGACAAGGACGAAGTGCTCGGCCAGCGCCCGAGCAAGTTCAAGTCCGGTCGCCATGGGGCGCCGTTCTACCAGCAGATTTACGCCACCCTGGCGCAAAAGGGCGAATGGAGCGGTGAGATCTGGAACCGGCGCAAAAGCGGCGAGGTGTACCCGCAATGGCAGACGATTTGCGCCATCCGCGATGACAGCGGCGAGCTGAGCCATTATGTCGCGGTGTTCAGCGACATCAGCGCGATCAAGCATTCCGAGCGCGAGCTGGCCTACCTGGCCCACCACGACCCGCTGACCGACCTGCCCAACCGGCTGCTGTTCAATGACCGCACCCAGCAGGCACTGGCTGCGGCCCAGGCCAACAAGCGCGGCTGCGCCCTGTTGCTGCTCGACCTGGACCATTTCCAGAGCATCAACGATAGCCTTGGCCATAACATCGGTGACCAGTTGCTCAAGGTCGTCGGCGAGCGCTTGCGGTCGTTGCTGGACAATGCAGTGACACTGGCGCGGCTGGGCGGCGACGAATTTGCCGTGCTCGCCGAGAACTGCCCGCAGGTGGGCCAGGCCGCAGCCTTGGCGCAGAGCATCATCGACTGTATGAAAGAGCCGTTCGAACTCGACAGCCAGCGCCTGTTCATCAGTGTCAGCATTGGTATCAGCCTGTTTCCCAGCGATGCCCTGAGCGCCGAACAATTGTTGCGCAATGCCGACTCTGCGCTGTTCAAGGCTAAAACCTGTGGCCGCGCCGGTTACGCGTTGTACACCGAAGAGCTGACGGCCCATGCCCAGCAGCGGGTGGAGACCGCCGGGGAATTGCGTCGGGCGTTGGAGCAGGAAGAGCTGCGGGTCTACTACCAGCCGGTGCACGACCTGAGCAGTGGCAAGATGATCGGTGTCGAGGCGCTGGTGCGCTGGCAGCATCCGCAGCGCGGGCTGGTGCCGCCAGGGGAGTTCATCCCGATTGCCGAGCGCACCGGGCTGATTGCCGATATCGACACCTGGGTACTGCGCCAGGCGTGCTTACAGATGGTGCAGTGGCAGGCCGAGGGGCGGCGGCTGGAGTTCGTCGCGGTGAATATTTCCAGCCGCCTGTTTGGCCATCGCGACCTTTATCAGCAGGTTGCCCAGGTGCTTCACGATACGGCGCTGGAGCCAGCCTTGCTGGAGCTGGAAGTGACCGAAAGCGCGGTGATGGAAGACCCCGAGGTGGCCCTTGAGCAACTGCATCGGCTGCGTGAGCTGGGTTTGCGCCTGGCCATCGATGATTTTGGCACCGGCTACTCGTCGTTGTTGCGGCTCAAGCGCCTGCCGGTGCAGAAGCTCAAGATCGATCAGGGATTTGTTGCCGGCTTGCCGTGTGATGACGACGATGTGGCGATCGTGCGGGTCATCATTGCCCTGGCCCGGAGCATGGGCATGCTGGTGCATGCCGAGGGTATCGAACAGGCCGAGCAGGCGCGCTTTCTGCTCGAGCAGCAATGCCAGCTGGGCCAGGGCTACTGGTTCGGTCGGCCGGCGCCGGCGCAGCAATTGCGCCGGGCCTGAAGGCTCTATCGCGGGCGTAGGAGCGGGCTTGTCCCGCGATAGGCTCCATACAATATTTTGGTTATATAAAAATTCTTAAATAGTATTTTTAAGAATATTCGTGCCCCCCTAAGATTGCCCTCAAGCCAGGCGCAGTCGCTCCCCTTCACGCACTGCACGGCACCCATTTCACAGGAGCACGAGCATGAGCGCATCTCTGCGTAGCGTTGACGGTCAGGACGAAGCCACCATTCTGCGCGAAATCCAGAGCGCCCTGCGCGACCTGCGGTTTGGTGCGGTGGAAATCACCGTGCACAACGCCCAGGTCGTCCAGATCGAACGCAAGGAAAAGTTCCGCCTGCAAAACCCCGGCAACAAGCCCAGCTGACCGACTGTGGGAGCGGGCTTGCCCCGCGATGAACGCGCCACCTAATTAGAAAAATACGCCAATCGGGAGCTTCACCATGTCCATCCGCCGTTATGCCCTGGCCACCCTCGCCAGCGCCGTTTTTGCCGGTTCCGCTATCGCGAAGGACTACGAACTGCTGAACGTATCCTATGACCCGACCCGTGAGTTGTATCAGCAGTACAACGCCGAGTTCATCAAGCACTGGCAGCAGGCTCACCCGGACGACAAGGTGAAGATCCAGCAGTCCCACGGTGGGTCGGGCAAGCAGGCTCGCGCGGTGATCGATGGTCTGCGCGCCGACGTGGTAACCCTGGCCCTGGCCGGTGATATCGATGAAGTGGCCAAGCTGGGCAAAACCCTGCCGGACAACTGGCAGACCCGCCTGCCGGACGCCAGCACCCCCTACACCTCGACCATCGTGTTCCTGGTGCGCAAGGGCAACCCCAAAGGCATCAAGGACTGGGGCGACCTGATCAACAAAGACGTCTCGGTCATCACCCCGAACCCGAAAACCTCCGGCGGCGCCCGCTGGAACTTCCTCGCCGCCTGGGCCTATGGCCTCAAAGCCGGTGGCAGTGAAGCCAAGGCCCAGGAATACGTAAAAGAGCTGTTCAAGCACGTGCCGGTACTGGATACCGGCGCCCGTGGCTCGACCATCACCTTTGTCAACAACGGTCAGGGTGACGTCTTGCTGGCCTGGGAAAACGAAGCCTTCCTGGCTCTCAAGGAAGACGGTGGCAGCGATAAGTTCGACATCGTCGTGCCGTCGCTGTCGATCCTCGCCGAGCCGCCGGTGGCCGTGGTCGACAAGAACGCCGAGAAAAAGGGTAACGAGCAGATCGCCGAGGAATACCTCAAGCACCTGTACAGCCCGGCCGGACAGAAGATTGCCGCCGAAAACTTCTACCGCCCGCGTGATCCGAAAGTCGCCGCCGAATACGCCAAGCAGTTCCCGAAACTGGATCTGGTGACTATCGACAAAGACTTCGGTGGCTGGAAGACTGCCCAACCCAAGTTCTTCAACGATGGTGGCGTGTTCGACCAGATCTACACGGCGCAGTGATGCATTGCCTGTGAGGATGATCGCCGTTCAGTAGCCAGCATGGGCCCGGGATTCGTTCCGGGCTTCGTGCGTTCAACCAGGGACCTTTATGTCACGTCGTATTTCCCCCGTCATACCCGGCTTCGGGCTGACGCTGGGCTACACCTTGGTGTACCTCAGCCTGATTGTGCTGATACCGCTGGCCGCCATGTTCATACATGCCGCCCAGCTCACCTGGGAGCAGTTCTGGGCCATCGTCAGCGCGCCGCGAGTGCTTGCGGCGCTCAAGCTGAGCTTCGGCACGGCCCTGTGCGCCGCCATCATCAACGGCATCATCGGTACCCTGCTGGCCTGGGTGCTGGTGCGCTACAGCTTCCCCGGGCGCAAAGTCATCGATGCGATGATCGACCTGCCGTTCGCCCTGCCCACGGCGGTCGCCGGCATTGCCCTGACCGCGCTGTATGCGCCGGCCGGCCTGGTCGGGCAGTTCGCCACCGACCTGGGATTCAAGATCGCCTATACCCCGTTGGGCATCACCCTGGCGCTGACCTTCGTCACCTTGCCGTTCGTGGTGCGCACGGTGCAGCCGGTACTCGCCGACATTCCCCGTGAAGTCGAAGAGGCCGCCGCCTGCCTGGGTGCCAAGCCGCTGCAGGTATTTCGCTACGTGCTCGCGCCGGCGCTGTTGCCGGCGTGGCTGACCGGCTTCGCCCTGGCCTTTGCCCGTGGCGTTGGCGAGTACGGCTCGGTGATCTTCATCGCCGGCAACATGCCGATGAAGACCGAGATCCTGCCGCTGCTGATCATGGTCAAGCTCGACCAGTACGACTACACCGGCGCCACCGCCATCGGCGTATTGATGCTGGTGGTTTCCTTCATCCTGTTGCTGCTGATCAATCTGCTGCAGCGGCGCATCGAAACCCCTTGAAGGAGGCCACGTCCATGTCTGCGACTTCTATTGGCGCGGCCGCTTCGGCCAATGCCGCCCGCCGGGGCAGTGCCACGTCACGGCGTATCCTGATCAGCCTAGGCTGGTTGATTTTCGCCCTGTTCCTGCTGCTGCCGCTGGTGATCGTGGTGTCCCAGGGCCTGAAAATGGGCCTGGGGACTTTCTTCGAGGCGATCTTCGAGCCCGACGCCCTGTCGGCCCTGAAGCTGACCCTGATTGCCGTGGCCATTTCGGTGCCGCTGAACCTGGTGTTCGGGCTCAGCGCCGCCTGGTGCGTGAGCAAGTACAACTTCCGCGGCAAGAGCATCCTGGTCACCCTTATCGACCTGCCGTTCTCGGTATCGCCGGTGATCGCCGGCCTGGTCTACGTGCTGATGTTCGGCGCCCAGGGCCTGTTCGGGCCGTGGCTGCAGGATCACGACATCCAGATCGTCTTCGCCTTGCCGGGCATTGTCCTGGCGACCATCTTCGTCACCGTGCCGTTCGTCGCCCGTGAGCTGATCCCGCTGATGCAGGAGCAGGGCACCCAGGAAGAGGAGGCTGCGCGCCTGCTCGGTGCCAACGGCTGGCAGATGTTCTGGCACGTAACCCTGCCCAACATCAAATGGGGCCTGATCTACGGTGTGGTGTTGTGTACCGCGCGGGCGATGGGTGAGTTCGGTGCGGTGTCGGTGGTGTCCGGGCATATTCGCGGGGTGACCAACACCTTGCCCTTGCACGTCGAGATCCTCTACAACGAGTACAACCACGTTGCGGCCTTCAGCGTCGCCAGCCTGCTGCTGATCCTGGCGCTCTTCATCCTGCTGCTCAAGCAGTGGAGCGAGTCCCGTATTAACCGTCTGCGCCATAACGCGGCGGAGGAATAATTCATGTCGATCGAAGTTCGTAACGTCAGCAAGCGCTTCAACGCTTTCCAGGCCCTGGACAGCATCAACCTGGATATCCACAGCGGTGAGCTGGTGGCCCTGCTGGGCCCGTCCGGCTGCGGCAAGACCACCCTGCTGCGGATCATCGCCGGCCTGGAAACGCCGGATCAGGGCAGTATCGTGTTCCACGGCGAAGACGTCTCCGGCCACGACGTGCGTGATCGCAACGTCGGTTTCGTGTTCCAGCACTACGCGCTGTTCCGCCACATGAGCGTGTTCGACAACGTCGCCTTCGGCCTGCGCATGAAGCCCAAGGGCGAGCGTCCGAGCGAGAGCAAGATTGCCGAGAAGGTTCACGAGCTGCTGAACATGGTCCAGCTCGACTGGCTCAGCGACCGCTACCCCGAACAGCTGTCGGGCGGCCAGCGCCAGCGTATCGCCTTGGCCCGCGCCCTGGCGGTGGAACCCAAGGTGCTGTTGCTCGACGAGCCGTTCGGTGCACTGGATGCCAAGGTGCGTAAAGAGCTGCGCCGCTGGCTGGCGCGGTTGCACGAAGACATCAACCTGACTTCGGTGTTCGTCACCCACGACCAGGAAGAGGCCATGGAAGTCGCCGACCGTATCGTGGTGATGAACAAGGGCGTGATCGAGCAGATCGGCTCGCCAGGCGAGGTTTACGAGAACCCGGCCAGCGATTTCGTCTATCACTTCCTCGGCGACTCCAACCGCCTGCACCTGAGCGAAGGCCAGCACGTGCTGTTCCGTCCCCATGAAGTGTCGTTGTCGCGTCATGAGATCGAGGGCCACCACCCAGCCCAAGTGCGCGACATCCGTCCGCTGGGAGCGACTACCCGGGTGACCTTGAAGGTCGAAGGGCAGAGCGAGCTGATCGAGGCTGAGGTGGTCAAGGACCACGACAGTCTGAGCGGGCTGGCGCGGGGCGAGACCTTGTTCTTCAAGCCCAAGGTCTGGCAGAAAGTGGCCAACATCTAAGGGCCTCATCGCGGGTCAAGCCCGCTCCCACAAGTTGATCTGTGGGAGCGGGCTTGACCCGCGATGGCTTCACCACACCCCAATCTTCACCACACTGTCCTCCCGCGGCTCGCCATAGCGAAACCACTGCCCACGCCGCTCGATCTCGGCATGGCTGATGGTGGTCCGCCGTTTCAAGCCCCTCAGCCATTCGAACAGATAACCCTGGTGCGTCTCCCGCACGCCGGCAAAGGCCGGGTCCGCGCCCAGATCGTGCAATTCCTGCGGGTCATTGAGCAGGTCGAACAACTGCGCGCGAAAACCGTCATAGGCGATGTACTTCCAGCGCTCGCTGCGCACCATGGTCATCCGGCAACGGTCGATCGGTTGGCCCAACCGTTCACGGGCCGGTGCCTGGAAGGCGTAGTCGTATTCGGCGATGGCGTAGCCGCGCCAGGCGCTGGCCGTGCCATGCAGCAGAGGAATCAACGAGCGCCCCTCCAGCCGATGCTCTGCACCTGGCAGCCCCAGGGCGTCGAGAAAGGTCGGCAGTGCATCGATGGTTTCCACCAAGCGCTCATCCAGTGTGCCGCGGCTGACATCGGCGGCGGCCCGCGGATCACGCACGATCAGCGGTATACCCACCGCAGGCTCGAGCAGAAACTCCTTTTCACCCAGGCCATGGTCGCCAAGAAAATCGCCATGATCGCTGGTGAAGACGATCAGTGTGTCATCCCAGCGTCCATTGCTTTGCAGCACATCGAACAGGCGCCCGAGCTGATCGTCGATCTGTTTGATCAGGCCCATGTAGGTGGGGATCACTTTGCGTCGCACCGCTTCGCGAGAGAAGTTCTGGCTCTCCTGGTGCTGGCGGAACGCGGCATACACCGGGTGATCGTTGTCTTGCGCAGCGGGTATCGCCGGCTGCACCTGGCTGGCGTTGTACAGCGCGTGGTAGGGGGCCGGAGCGATATAGGGCCAGTGCGGCTTGATGTACGACAGGTGCAGGCACCAGGGCTGTTCGCCCTGGGCCTGGATGAAATCGATGGCGCGGTCGGTGGTGTAGACAGTCTCTGAGTGTTGTTCGGGCAGGCGCGTGGGCAGGTCGGCATTGCGCATGTGCCAGCCGCTGAGGATGCCGCCGTCATCGCCCTGGGCAGCATTGGCCCAGCTGTGCCAGGGGTTGTCGTCGGCAAAGCCGTGATCGCGCAGGTAGCGGGTGTAGGGCGCGCTTTCGCGTTTGTCGGCGAACAGTGGATCGTCGGGGAAGATGCCGTCGTGGCGGGCGACCGGCTCGAAACCTGCCTCGTTGAGTTGTTCGGCTGTGCTCCCGAGCGGGTCGATGGCCAGTTGTTGCAGGGCTTCCTGGTTCGGCGTGGCGTGGGTCTTGCCCACCAGTGCGGTGCGGATCCCGGCTGGGCGCAGGTAATCACCCAGCGTCAACTCGTCCAGCGGCAGTGGCACGCCGTTCCAGGCCACTTGGTGGCTGCTGACGTAGCGGCCGGTGTAGGCCGACATCCGCGAGGGGCCACAGATGGTGCCCTGGGTATAGGCGCGACTGAAGCGCACCCCGGCGGCGGCCAGGCGGTCGATGTTCGGCGTGTGCAGGTGGCGGTGGCCATAGCACGACAGGTAATCGCGACGCAGTTGGTCGCACATGATGTACAGCACGTTGCGCACGGTAGTGGAGTGGGGCATGGCAGTCACCTGAGCGAATTTCAGCTGTCTGTTTTCGCCGCCCACGGCGCGCATCACAAGCGCATTTTCTGAATGCCTTTGATGCGTTTTGCGCAATGGCTCAGATCGCCAGGTGCTCCAGGTTGCAGGCGTCAAGGGCGCGGTCGGCCTGATCGGTGAGGATGATCTGCTCGATCATCGCCTCGGCCAGCGGTGACAGGCGCAGGCGCGCCTGGCTGACGATGCCGTAGCGGGTGTAAAGCTCTTCACAGTCGTCACCCAGGCCGTCGATGCTCAGCCGCACCAACTTGCCGTTGGCGTTGTGCAGGGCGTCGCTGTAAGCGCCACAGATGCCGATGGCATCGGAGTTGAGCACCACGCCGAGCAGGCTGTAGCTGTTTTCGCATTCGACGTTGGCGACGAAATCCGGTCGGCCGCTGAGATCGGCGATGACCTTGCGCAGGTTGGGCGGGCGCAGGGTGACGGCCAATGGATAGTGCAACAGTTGCTCGGCGCTAACGCTGGGCAGCGCTGCCAGCGGGTGCCCGAAACGGCAACAGAAGTGCCAGCGCCGCGGGCGCAGGCGCAGGGTCTGGTACTGCGGGTCGGCCTCGAAATGGCGGGTATCGGCGACGAAGAACTCGAACTCCTCGGCCAGCAGGCGTTTGTTCAGGCTCTGCCAGTCATCGACATGAAACTGCACCCGCGCCTTGGGATAGCGGCCAATGAAGCCGCCAATCGCCCGTGGCACCAGGCCTGCAGCGGGCGCCGGGCCGCAGCCAAAGCGCAACTCGCCCGCCTCCAGGCCATTGAACTGGCTGATCTCGTTGCTCAGCTGGCGTGCGCCGCTGACCAGCCGCCGCGCGTGTTCGAGCACCACCAGGCCCTGCTTGGTGGGCGGCAGTTCCTTGTGCGAGCGGTCCACCAACTGGCAGCCAGCGCTGTGCTCCAGGGCCTGGATGCTGCGGCTGAAGGCCGATTGCGACAGGCTCACCGACGTTGCCGCGGCAACAAAGCTGCGGTGTTCGGCAAGGGCAATCAGGTGGCGAAGTTGGCGCAGGTCTATATGCATTTTTCACATAAAAAGTATCGGGCAAATGCATTTGCTCTGCCGCTGGTGCACTCCTTATAAAGGCAATCTCTTATGCAGTAAATGTATGTTGAATCATAAATAAATAACTGAAAGGAATATAAATTCCTTTGCCAGGAGCCGCCCATGAGCCTGTCCCTTCGCGCTGCACCCTTGTCTTCACGGCGGCTCCAGCGCCTGCCCCTGGCCTTGCTGCTGGCCGGCAGCGCCCATTGGTTGCCGGCCCAGGCCGCAGAATCGGTAGCGCCTGAGGTCAAGGCCAGCGACAGTCAGCTCAAGACCGTTACCGTCACTGCCCGGCGCCGCGAAGAGAGCGCCCAGGACGTGCCGACACCGATCAGCGTGCTCGATGGCCAGGCCCTGGAAAGCCAGCGGGTGTATCGCATCCAGGACCTGCAGCAACTGGTGCCCAGCGTCAACGTCGCCTACATGCATGCGCGCCAGTCCAGCGTGTCGATTCGCGGCCTGGGCAACAACCCGGCCAGTGATGGCCTGGAAGGCAGCGTCGGCCTGTACCTGGACAACGTCTACCTCGGCCGCCCGGGCATGGCCGTGTTCGACCTCATGGACATCGAGCAGCTGGAAGTGCTGCGCGGCCCGCAAGGCACGCTGTTCGGCAAGAACACCACTGCCGGGGTGATCAACATCAGCACCCGCGCGCCCAGCTTCACCCCCGAGCGCAGTATCGAAACCTCGGTGGGCGAGGACGGTTACTTCCAGACCAAGGGCACGCTGTCCGGCCCCTTGAGCGAAACCCTGGCCGGGCGCATTTCGGCTTACCGCACGCGCAATGACGGCGACATCAAGAATGAGTTCGACGGCCACACCCTCAACGGCGGTTCGCGCCAGGGCTTTCGCGGGCAACTGCTGTACAAGCCCAGCGAGCAGTTCAACCTGCGCTGGATCGGCGACTACAACGAAGAGGACTCCAGCGCCGGCACCCGCGTGCTGTACAGCACCGGGCCGACCATCAATGGCTTCAATCGCTATGAAGCACGGGCCCGGGCGGCCGGGGCGACGCTGGTCGACGGCAGCAAGCGCAAGGTCAACCTCGACGACGATCAGCAGGTCACAGTGTTCCAGGGCGGCACTTCACTGGAGGCCAACTGGACCCTGGACAACGACTTTACCCTGACCTCGGTAAGTTCTTACCGCTGGTGGGACTTCACCCCGCGCAACGATGACGGCCTCAATGTGCCGGCGGCCTACAACGCCGGTGTTTCGGTGCGCGATAAGCAATACTCGCAGGAGTTTCGCCTGGCCTCGCCCACCGGTGGCTTCTTCGACTATGTGCTGGGTGCCTATTACTTCGGCTCCGACCTGGATAACAAATCCTTCGTTCAGTACGGGCCCCAGGCGGATGTCTGGAACGGCACTCCAGACGGCGCACTGGCCAACGTCAGCAGCGTCGGCAAGGGCCATATCAAGACCGATAGCTTCGCCTTGTTTGCCCAGGGCACCTGGCACCTTACCGAGCGCCTGGACTTCACTGCCGGGGTACGTGGCACCTATGAGGAGAAAAGCGCCTGGGTCGATCGCGCCGCCCCTGTGGGTGGTGCGAGCGTGGCCGGCGCCGCGGCCGCTGCCCGCCAGGGCCGGGTTGGCGCTTATGATTCGGGCGATCTCAACCAGTACAGCACCAGCCCTTCAGGTTTGCTCAACCTGAGTTATCGCTTCACCGATGACCTGCTCGGCTACGCCACCTTGTCTCACGGCGAGAAGTCCGGTGGCGTCAACCTGGCCGTGGGCACCGCGCCGGTAGCCGGTGCCGACTCGCTGCTGATCGGCACCGAGCGCGCCAACAACGCCGAGCTGGGTTTGAAAAGCACCCTCTGGGACCGCCGCTTGCAGCTCAATGCCAATCTGTTCTGGACCGAAGTACACGGCTACCAGACCAACGCCTACGACGATGCCAACCGCGTGCAGTACCTGACTAACGCCGGCTCCGTGCGTTCACGCGGGGTGGAGCTGGAAAGCACGCTGATCCCGGTGCGTGGCCTGACCCTTAACCTCAATGGCTCCTACAACGACGTTCGGTACCTGTCTTACAAAGATGCCCCTTGCGCGCCGGAAGTCGCCCTGCAGCCGGGTGCCCCCGCAGCTTGCGACCTGAGCGGCCATCAGGTGGTCGGTGCGTCGAAATGGATCGCCAACGCCAACGGCCAGTACCAGTGGGACCTGGACAACGGTCTGCAGCCTTATGTCACCGCCAGCTACGCGTTGCGCTCCAAGGCGGTCGGTACGGTCGAAGACTCGGACTTCGCGCAGATCCCCAGCTACGCCGTGGTCAACCTCTCCACCGGCCTGCGTGGCGACCTTGGCCAAGGCCAGTGGGATGTCTCGCTGTGGCTGAAGAACGCCTTCGACAAGACCTACTACACCACCCTCTGGAGCGCGGCCAACGGCGGCTATGAGGGGCTGCTGGGCACGCCGCGGACCTTGGGTGTAACCGGCCGCTACGAGTTCTGAAACAGCGTTTTGCCATGCCTTTGCCGAATACTTTTCATGCCCTGCAAGCATGGCGTTTCTGGCGTTTGGCGCCAGCCCTTGAAGGCTGCGGCCTAGAGCGGTTCGGTCAGTTTTTATATGTGTTCTAGTTATATTCATAACTTTAAAAATTACTTTAAGACATAAGCAGTGCACGTTGATGATTCATCCCAGCGAAGGCAATTGACCTGCCTTCGATGAACCGCACCCACGTCCCAGGAGTTGATCAATGGGTAATGTCCAGACCGCCGCCAGTGCTCACGATGTGCTTTGGCGCCAGACGCCGAGCGGCGAGCTGGTCGACCTCGGTCGCCCGCTGCGGTTGCCGCTGGCGCAGTTGCGCCTGCAAAGCACGCCGAAAAGCGCGCTGAGCCGTCGGGAGAAGATTCTGCTCGGGGTGTTTGCCCTGGCCTTGCACGGTGCGGTGGCGTACTGGGTCAGCCAGGCGCCGACCCCGGTGTTGCCAGTGGTACCGCCGGAAATCCCACCAATGACCATTGAGTTTTCGCAACCGGCGCCTCCCGCTGTGGAGCCGCCACCACCACCTCCGGCGGTGGTTGAGCCGCCGCCACCGGTGGTCGATGAACTGGCCGCCAAGCCTGCACCTAAGCCGGCGCCCAAGCCCAAGCCGAAACCTGTGCCCAAGCCGGTACTCAAGCCTGAACCCAAGGCCGTCGAGCAACCGCCGGCAGCGCCGCAACCGCCAGCGCCTGCCGCACCCCCGGCGCCAGCACCGGTGACGCCGGCGTCGGCCAACGCCGCGTACCTGAAGAACCCGGCGCCGGAATATCCATCGCTGGCTCAACGTCGCGGTTGGGAAGGCACGGTGGTGCTGCGGGTGCAAGTGCTGGCCAGCGGCAAGCCGGGTGACATCCAGATCCAGAAAAGCAGTGGCCGCCAGCAACTCGACGACGCCGCCCTGGCTGCGGTCAAGCGCTGGAGCTTCGTCCCGGCCAAGCAGGGCGATGTGGCCCAGAACGGCTGGGTCAGCGTACCCATCGACTTCAAGATCCGCTAATTCGCGCTAATAGAAGAGAGTATTGATCATGACTGTATTGGCATCCCCCCTCGAATCCATCGAAAGCGCGGTGATCTGGCTGCTGGTGGGCTTCTCCGTCGTCACCTGGGGCCTGGCCCTGGTCAAGGGCGTGCAGTTCGTCCGCCTGAAGAACCAGGACAAACGCTTCCACAAACAGTTCTGGGCCGCTTCAAGCCTGGATTCCGCTGCCGAACTCAGCCATGCGCAACCCGGCGCTGCGGCCCGTGTTGCCCAGGCCGGTTACGCTGCCATTGCCGTCGGTGAGCCGGGCCAACAGGCCAGCGACCTTAGCCAGGCGATCAACCATCAGGACCGTCTCGAACGCGCCTTGCGCCAGCAGATCGTCCGTGAGCGCCGCTCGCTGGAAACGGGGCTGGCGGTGGTGGCCAGCATTGGCAGCACCTCGCCCTTTATCGGCCTGTTCGGCACTGTCTGGGGCATCATGGAAGCGCTCAAGGGCATCAGCGCCGCAGGTTCGGCCAGCCTGGAAACCGTGGCCGGGCCGATCGGCGCAGCGCTGGTCGCCACCGGTGTGGGGATTGCCGTCGCAGTGCCGGCAGTGTTGGTCTACAACTACTTCCTGCGCCGCCTGAAGCTGACCGCCGCCGACCTCGATGACTTTGCTCACGACTTCTACAGCCTCGCGCAGAAGAGCGCATTCCGCGTGCTGGTGCACCCTGCCGCCCACAAGGCCGGCACCGGCCAGAACACCCAGAAAGTGAAGGAGGCCTCCTGATATGGCCTTCTCGACCCAGGACAGTGACGAAGTACTCAGTGAGATCAACGTAACGCCGCTGGTGGATGTGATGCTGGTGCTGCTGGTGGTGTTCATCGTCACCGCGCCGCTCTTGACCAATGCCATCCCGATCAACCTGCCCAAGACCGAGGCCGTGGCCCCGGTGGAGCAGAAAGACCCGCTGGTTGTCAGCATCGACGGTGGCGGCAAGCTGTTTATCAACAAGGATGAGATCCAGCCTGATTTGCTGGAAACCAACCTGCAGGCGGCCAAGGCCAAGGACCCGGAACTGCGCGTCCAACTTCAGGCGGACGATGGCGTGAATTATGGGGAAGTGGCGCGGGCCATGGCCTCGATCGAACGTGCGGGTATTACCAAGTTGTCGGTGATTACCGCTCGCTGAGCAACAACGCTCAGGCAATGCTTCAGGGACCGTCCTTCGGCAGGGGGCGGTCCCTTTTTTTGCTCGGTAGGAGCGGGCTTGCCCCGCGATGAGGTCAAGCCGTCTTGTTATTTGGTTATTAATAAATAGCTTCTTATTCCTTTACGAATATAACCATCTCCCTATACTTGACCTCATGCACGCAAACGCAGCAGGAGGCGTCCCCATGCGCAACGAGTCGATCCGTTACCTGATTGTGCCGGGCTGGCAAGGTTCGCCAGATGATCATTGGCAAACCCATTGGCAGCAGGTGCTGCCCAACAGCGCCCGGGTCGAACAGGCCGACTGGTTGACTCCGCAGCGCCAGGATTGGGTGGCTGCCCTCGAACACGCCGTGGCCGCCGATGAATCGCCCGTGATCCTGATCGCTCACAGCCTGGGTTGCATCACCGTTGCCCATTGGGCGGCGCAAGCCAGCGCGACTCTGCTGCGCCGGGTTCGTGGCGCTTTGCTGGTGGCGCCGGCGGACGTCGAGCGTCCGACTTGTGCTCCGGCGCTGCGTAACTTCGCACCGATTGCGCAACTGCTGTTGCCCTTTCCAAGCCAGGTGGTCAGTTCCGACAACGACCCGGCCGTGAGTGCGCCTCGGGCCATGCAACTGGCCCGTGCCTGGGGCGCTGAGGTGGGCTTTCTCGCCGGTGCCGGGCACATTAACGTCAAGTCCGGGCACCGTCGCTGGGAACAGGGTTTTGCCTACCTGTATCGCCTGCAGAACCGCCTGGAGCAGCACGCCCTACGCCGCGCCTGAGGTTCAGGCGCTGACCCTTTGCCTTGATTCGAACGCCCGGGTGTAAAGCGCTCAGGGCGGGAGTTTGCCATGAGTAATCACGACACCTTCGGCCAACCGTTGCTGACCTTTCCCGAACTGGACAAGAGCCCGCTGAGTATCCGCGCCAAGGCGCTGGTATTTGTCGACCCGCGCTCGCGACAACTGCGCGAGGAACTGGAGCTGCTCGCGCCCTTGGCCCTGCCGGTGTTGATCCGCGGCGAGACCGGCACCGGCAAGGAACTGCTGGCAAGGCAGATTCACCGTGCCAGTGACCGTGGCGGGTTGTTTGTTTCGGTCAACTGCGCGGCAATCAGCCCGACCTATGCCGACGCCGAGCTGTTCGGCTACAGCGCCGGCGCCCACAGCGGTGCCGCCAGTAGCCGGGCCGGCTGGTTCGGTTCGGCCAATGGCGGCACCCTGTACCTGGATGAAATCGCCGACTTGCCGCTGCCAATCCAGACCAAGCTGCTTTCGGCCCTGGAGAACCGTGAAGTCACCCGTGTCGGTGCCCAGCAACCGAATCCGGTGGATGTGCGTCTGGTTGCCGCGTCGAGCATTGATCTTGCCGAAGCGGTCAGTGCCGGCAAGTTCCATGACCGCCTCTATCACTACCTGCGCGAAGGCCAGCTGGAGCTGCCTGCCTTGCGCGAACGGGTTGGCGATATCCTGCCGCTGGCCGAGTATTTTGTCGGTATCTACAGCCCGCGCCTGAACCTGCCGGTGCCATTGATCAGCGAGGCGGCGCAGCGGGTGTTGGAATTGCATGGCTGGCCGGGCAACACGCGCGAGCTTGAGAACGTCATTCACTTCGCCCTGCTGGTCAGCAGTGGTGACGAAATTCTCCCTCAGCATCTGAGCCTGCCAACCCCGTTGAAGGCTCTGGCTGGCCAGCTGGAGCAGTTGTTGAGCCTTGGCGAACCAGATGAGCGCAGCGCGTTGCAACAACTGCTGGAAAAGACCATGTTGCGCCTGGCGCAACCACACGCCTGAGCCAATGCGCAGGGCGCATGGATGCGTCCGTTCAAAATGGCATAAGCAGCAAAATAAAAGATATTGTTCTGGTATAAAAAATCTAGGTATTGTCCGCTTCAAGCCAGCTAGCAAAGTGCTGGCAACCCCCACCTTCGCCGTCGCCCGATGGCCGTGTATTCGAATAAGGACTGCGCATGAAAAAGGCTCTGTTGTTGACTGCTCTGGCGGCCGCTCTGTCGGTTGCAGGTTTGGCCCAGGCGGGCGAGAAACTGGTGGTTGCCGCTACTCCGGTACCGCACGCGGAAATCCTCGAGCTGATCAAGCCAACCCTGGCCAAGCAAGGTGTGGACCTGGAGATCAAGGTATTCACCGACTACGTGCAGCCTAACGTGCAGGTTGACCAGAAGCGCCTGGACGCCAACTACTTCCAGACCCTGCCGTACCTGAAGAACTTCAACGAAGGCAAAGGCACCCACCTGGAAACCGTGATCGGCGTGCACGTTGAACCTTTTGGCGGTTACTCGAAGAAGGTCAAGAGCCTGAGTGAACTGAAGGAAGGCGCGACCGTTGCCATTCCTAACGAAGGCAGCAACAGCGGTCGTGCCCTGTTGCTGCTGCAGAAGGCTGGCCTGATCACCCTGAAGGACCCGAAGAACGCCCTGGCGACCCCAAAAGACATCGCCGAGAACCCGAAAAAGCTGAAATTCCGCGAGCTTGAATCGGCCATGCTGCCGCGTGTGCTGGATCAGGTCGACCTGGACCTGATCAACACCAACTACGCCCTGGAAGCCGGTCTGAATCCAGCCAAGGACGCCCTGGTGATCGAAGGCGCCGATTCGCCATACGTGAACTTCCTGGTGGCCCGTCCGGACAACAAGGACAGCGACGCCATCCAGAAGCTGGCCAAAGCCCTGACCAGCCCTGAGGTGAAGACCTTCATCGAGAAGAAGTACAGCGGCGCGGTACTGCCGGCGTTCTGATTCACCCCAGTGGGAGCGGGCTTGCCCCGCGATGCGATCTGCCAGTCATATCGCATCGCGGGGCAAGCCTGCTCCCACAGTGCATTTAATTTCCTGCTTTGACTGCGCGGCGCAATGCCGTCAGCCACTTGATCAATTCGTTTGCATCGAGGGTCGGAGCGCTATTCATCTTTTGTCTTCCTTGTTGGTGTGATGGGTCGACAGCGCTTGGATAGCATTTGCAGCGAAAAGGTCCCGCCACCGCCAAGGATTTCGCAGGTTAGCTGTTTGGGTGATATCAATATGCAATAAAGGTATTTAAATAAATATTTTTATACCTTTAGAGTCTACTCATTGTGCTCACCCGCACTGACAACCCCTGTGTAGAGCCGCCCGTTTACCCTCGGGCCGGTCCGAGATCCTGCCCATGCCCCATTGCCATCGTCTGCCGAGGCTCACTCCATGAGCTTCGACTTCGCCTTTATCCTTAGCACATTGCCAGCCTTTCTCAAGGCGGTGGGCGTCACCTTGCAAGTGGGCCTTATCGCTATCGCTACTTCGCTGCTGGTGGCGCTGGTCAATGCCGCGATCCTGGTTTACCGCACGCCGTACCTGCAACGCCTGGTAAAGCTCTACGTGGAGCTTGCGCGCAATACGCCGTTGCTGATCCAGTTGTTCTTCGTCTACTTCGCCTTGCCGGAGCTGGGCCTGAAGATTTCCGGCTTTGCTGCGGCGATCATCACCATGACCTTTCTGGGCGGTGCCTACCTCACCGAGGTGCTGCGCGCCGGTGTCGAGGCGGTGCCTGTGGCGCAACTGGAATCGGGGCGCTCGATCGGCCTGTCAGAAGGTCAGCTGCTGCGCCACGTGATCCTGCCCCAGGCCGGGATTCTCAGCCTGCCGGCGTTGTTCGCCAACTTCATCTTTCTGCTCAAGGAAACCACCGTGGTGTCGGCGGTGGCGGTGCCGGAGATTCTCTACACCACCAAGAGCTACATTGCCCTGTACTACAAGACCTATGAAATGCTCGCGGTGCTGACGCTGATCTGCGTGCTGCTGTTCTTGCCCTTGTCGCTGCTGCTCAGCCGCCTGGAACGGAGGCTGCAACATGGCCAGTTCGGGTCTTGAGCTGTTGCTGGTGTCCTTGCCGCAGTTGGGCAAGGGCGCGGCGCAGACACTGGCAATCTCGGCGCTGAGCATCGTTTTCGCCACCCTGGGCGGCGTGCTCTATGGCGTGCTGGCGACCCTGGGTAAACGTAGCGTGAATGTACTGCTGCGCATTTACCTGGAGTTGTTCCGGGCGATCCCGGTGCTGGTGTGGCTGTACCTGCTGTTTTTCGGATTGCCGATTTTCTTTGCCTTGAGTATTCCAAGCTTCTGGTGCGCGGTGCTGGTGCTGTCGTTGTGGGGTGCCAGCGAAGTGGGTGAGGTGGTGCGTGGTGCACTGCAGTCGCTGCCACGCGGGCAGCGCGAAGCCGGGCTGTCGATCGGCCTGTCGGGTGCGCAGTTGTACGGCTACGTCCTGCTGCCCCAGGCGCTCAAGCGCATGACACCGCCGACCATCAACATCTACACGCGCATCATCAAGACCAGCTCCCTGGCGGTGCTGATCGGCGTGGTCGATGTGATCAAGGTCGGCCAGCAGATCATCGAGCGCACCTACGAGTCGGTGCTGATCTACGGCGCACTGTTCCTGTTTTTCTTCTTCATCTGCTACCCGCTGTCAGCCGCCTCGCGCGCGCTGGAGCGTCGCTGGACACACGCATGAGCGCACTGATCGAGTTCAAGGGCTTCAACAAATTCTTCGGCGAGCAGCAGGTGCTCGACCACGTCGACCTGCAGGTAAGCAGCGGTGAAGTGGTGGTGATCCTCGGCCCCAGCGGCTGCGGCAAAAGCACCTTGCTGCGCTGCCTCAACGGCCTGGAAACCGCCCACAGCGGCAGCCTGCGCCTGGCCGGTCAGGAGCTGCTGATGCCTGGTACCGACTGGCGCCAGGTGCGCCAGCAGGTCGGCATGGTGTTCCAGAGTTATCACCTGTTCGGCCACATGAGTGTGCTCGACAACCTGCTGCTCGGCCCGCTCAAGGTGCAAAAACGCGAGCGCCGCGAAGCCCAGGCTCAGGCCGAAGCCTTGCTGGCCCGAGTCGGCCTGCTGGACAAGCGTGACGCTTTCCCGCGCCAGCTTTCCGGTGGCCAGCAGCAACGCATCGCCATCGTCCGTTCGCTGTGCATGAACCCGCAAGTGATGCTGTTCGATGAAGTCACTGCGGCGCTCGACCCGGAAATGGTCAAGGAAGTGCTGCAAGTGATCCAGGGCCTCGCCGAAGGCGGCATGACCCTGCTCATCGTTACCCATGAAATGGCCTTCGCCCGTGCGGTGGCCGATCGCATCGTGTTCATGGAGGCCGGCAGGATCCTTGAACAGCGCGACCCCGAGAGCTTCTTTACGAACCCGCAGAGCGCACGCGCGCAGCAGTTTCTGGAGAAATTCAGCTTCGTTGAAAGCCTGCCTAAAACCCCCGCAAAGGAACTGTCATGAAAACTGCCAAGACGTCGAAACTGCTGTTGTCCCTCCTCGGGCTGGCCCTGCTGGCCGGCTGCAACAAGGCTGAAGAGCCGGGCAAGCCAGCCGCCGGTGGCGTTGCACCGGCTACCAGCTACCTGGAAACCATCAAGGCCCGCGACAAACTGATTGTCGGCGTGTTCACCGACAAGCCGCCGTTCGGTTTTGTCGACGAGGCCGGGCGCTATGTCGGCTTTGATACCGACATCGGCCGCCAGCTTGCCAAGGGCTTGCTGGGCGATGAGAACAAGGTGGAGTTCGTTGCAGTCGAGCCGGCCAGCCGTATCCCGTTCCTGCAGAGCGACAAGGTCGACCTGATCCTGGCCAACATGACCGTGACCCCGGAGCGCAAAGAGGCGGTGGAGTTCACCAACCCCAACCTGCGGGTTGCCGTGCAGGCCCTGGTGCCCGAAGGCAGCAGCGTGAAAAAACTCGATGACCTGGCCGACAAGACCACCATCGTGACCACGGGTACCACCGCCGATATCTGGCTGACCAAGAACCACCCGGACTGGAAGCTGCTCAAGTTCGAAAAGAACACCGAGTCGCTGCAGGCTTTGGCCAGCGGTCGTGGGGATGCCTATGCCCAGGACAACCTGATCCTGTTCAGCTGGTCGAAGCAGAACCCGGGCTACCGCGTGCTGGATGAAAAACTGGGCGAGGAAGCGCCGATTGCACCAGCGGTGAAGAAGGGCAACATCGAGCTGCGCGATTGGGTTAACGCTGAGCTTGCGCGCCTGGGCGAGCAGAAGTACCTGCTCAAACTGTATGACCAGTATGTGCGCAAGGAACTGAGCGATGACACCAAGCCTGAGAGCGTGATTGTCGAAGGCGGTAAGTGGCAGGGCTGATTTATCGCGGGGCAAGCCCGCTCCTACCGATCTGGGTAGGAGCGGGCTTGCCCCGCGAAGCTTTCAAGGCACCAGTTTCAAGGTGCTCTGCGCCGGAATCACCCCCATCTGTGCCTTGTGATACCGGCCCTCGATATAGTCCTTGGCCTGATCAGCATAATGCTTGTCGAATAGCACCCCGCTTTGCCCGACCGGGTTGATGGTCAGCGCCTGGCCTGCATCGGCAAAGTCGATCAGGCGTCGGGTGGACGGGCCATAGGTCACCGGCCACGGCGCCGGACCGATCTTCGCCGACAGGTTGTTCGGCACTTCATGGGTACCCGGTGCGGCAAAGGGGCCCACATTGAACAGCAGGTTCAGCGGCTTTTGCAGCCCCAGCGGATGGTTGTGGGTCAGGGTATGCGCCTTGCCCCATTGCCAGCCTGCCGGGTCGTTGCCGAAGGTCTCGCGCAGGTGGGCCAGGGTTTTACCCCAGGCCTGCTTCACCGCCGCAGTGCGGTCGCCTTGTTCGCTGCTGCCCTGCTTGCCCCACCAGGGTGAGTTGGCGTCGGCTGCCAGGCGAGGCAAGGCGGCGTCGATGGCGCGGGTGCTGATCAGGGTCTTGAACCAGGTATCGCCCAGCTCATCGTGCAGCGCCGCGTAGGCCAGCTCGTAGAGGAACTGGTTGAACAGCGTGGCGCTGACCGAGTCCACCGGATAGTCACCGTTCCACGCCGCCAGTTGCTCGACCAGTTCCTTCTGCTGATCGCCCTCGGCCACTTCGCGCAGTACCGAGAGCAGTGGCGCCAGGGTGCGCGGGCCGTAGTCGGTGATGGTGTCCAGTTGCAGAGCCTGGCTGTTCTGCTGGTCCCATTTGGTTTGCGGGTCGGCCAGGTGCTGGTTCAGGCGCTGGCCACGGTCGGCCAGGTTGTAGTAGCCCGGGATCGGCATGCTGGCTGGCGGCTGGAAGTTGGCCGAGACGATGTAGCCGCTGGCCGGGTTCTCTGACTGCGGGTTGGCACTGAAGGGGTAGAAACCCAGTTTGTCGGCCTGGGGCGTGCTGCCATCCAGAATGAAACCCGGGTTGACCCCTTCAGGGCGAATGGGCAACTGCGCCGCGGCCCACCAACCGATATCGCCACGGGCGTTGGCCCAGATCAGGTTGAGCCCGGGTGCCTGAATCTTTGCTGCTGCGGCGCGCATCTTGTCCAGGGTGTCGGCGCGGTTGACTTGATAGAAGCCGTCGAGCAGTGGGTTCTTGGTTTCCAGGAACGCCCACCACAGGGCAATGGGCGCAGCGCCTGCAGTTTCGCCCAGCGCTGTGTTGACGATCGGCCCGTGAGATGAGCGGCGCAGGGTGATGGTCACCGGCGCTTCGTTCTTCACCGCAATCTGTTCCCGGGTCTGGGTCAACGTCTGCCACTGGCCGTTGATCTTTACCTGTTCGGAGTTGTCCGGGTTGACCTGTTCGGCGATCAGGTCGACGTCGTCGTTCTGGAACATGGTCAGGCTCCAGCCGAAGTCGCGGTTGTGCCCAAGGGATGCGAAGGGGTTCAGCGCCTGGTGGTAGCCATAGAGGTTGAAGCCGGGCGCAGTCAGTTCCGCCTCGTACCACACCGAAGGCACGGCGAAACTGATGTGCGGATCGCCGGCCAGCAACGGTTTGCCGCTACGGGTGCGACTGCCGGAAATGGCCCAGGCGTTGCTGCCTTCGTACTGGGGAATGCCGGCATCGCTCAGGGCCTTGTGGCTGAGCTGCGCCAGTTGTTGCAGGCTTTGCCAGTCACTCGCGGCCAGGGCTGGCTTGCCGGCCAGGGCGCCTTGCGGGTTCCAGTCGAGGTCGAAGATTTTCAAGTAATCGGCGCCCAACTGGTCACGGATGTAAGTCAGCACAGGTTCGGTACGAAATGCAGCGGCAAAGCTGTAGGCCATGTAACCAGCGATGCTGATGGTGTCCTGCGCGGTGAAGGGACGGGGCGTGATACCCAGCGCGTCGAACTCCATCGGCTTGGGATGGCTATCCTGCCAGGCGTTCACGCCTTCGAGGTAAGCCTGCAGGGCAAGCCAGGCTGGCGAGGTTTTGTCCTGGCGTTCGACGTAAAGCTCGGCCTGCTCGCGAATGCGCAGGCTGCGGAACAGGGTGTCGGTGGTCACCAGCTTGCTGCCGAGGATTTCGGCCAGCTCGCCGCGGGCCAGGCGACGGACGATCTCCATCTGGAACAGGCGGTCCTGGGCATGCACATAGCCCAGGGCGCGGTACAGGTCGGCCTCGTTCTGCGCCTGGATATGCGGCACGCCGCGGGCGTCGTAGCGCACGCTGACCGGCGCCTGCAGGCTGCTCAAGGTGACCTCGCCATCGCGTTGCGGCAGCTTGCCGTGCACATACCAGTAACTACCGCCAGCGGCCGCGGCAATGACCACGGCGAGGAAGGTCAGGCTGCGCTTCATCGTGACTCCTTGTGCTTTTTTGCGGATCTTGTGGTCCGATCATCGAGGTAAAGTCGGACAGAGGATAGTCCCAAAGGAGGGAAGATGAAGCTCAGTGAAAAGCAGAAGATGCTCGGCGGCCAGCTCTATCACGCCAGTTGCCCGCAGCTGCAGGCCGAACAGATCGCCAACAAAAACTGGATGGCGCGCTACAACAACAGCGCCGAACTGCTCAACGAGCAACGCCATGGTTTGCTGGGCGAGCACTTTGGCAAGATCGGTGACGGTGTGGTGATTCGCCCGCCGTTCTACTGCGACTACGGCTACAACATCAGCGTCGGCGCCAATGTGTTCATGAATTTCAACTGCGTGATCCTCGACGTTACCCCGGTGAGCATTGGCGATGATTGCCAGATCGGCCCAGCGGTGCAGATCTACACCGCCGACCATCCGCTGGACCCGGAGCTGCGCCGCAGCGGCCTGGAAAGCGGGCGGCCGGTAACGATCGGCAACAATGTCTGGATCGGCGGCGGGGCGATCATCCTGCCGGGGGTGGCGGTGGGTGATAACGCAGTGATCGGTGCCGGCAGCGTGGTGACCCGCGATGTGCCGGCGGGTGCCACCGTGGTCGGTAACCCGGCGCGGGTACGGTGAAAGCTGCCTGTGGGTACGTGTCGGTCGTCCCCACAGGCATCTGGTTCAGGCAGGTTTGAAGCCGGGCTTGCCGTTGGCAGCGCGCCATTCCTTGACGCGTCTCAGGACGCCTTCGGGGCTGTCTTCTTCGCCTACGGCGGGGTAGCAAATGACGTCGGATTTGCCGGGGTGTTCGGTGATGGTTACGAAATGGTTCATTAACTTGTCAATGTACTGGCCATATTCCTTTCCGGTAAGCCCAGATCGATTCTCGAAGAACTCACGAACAAGCTCCAGGAATTCGGCGTCGGTGTAATCCTCAATGCGCTGCTTCAGTTCCATGATTATGGTCTCCTGCTGCCTGTGGGTACCTGTCGGGTCGTACCCACAGGCATGCGGCTCAGGCAGGTTTGAAGCCGGGCTTGCCGTTGGCAGCACGCCATTCCTTGACGCGTTTCAGGACGCCCTCAGGGCTGTCTTCGTCACCTTCGGCGGGGTAGTAGATGAGGTCGGATTTACTTGGGTGTTCGGTGACCGCCTCAAGATGGCCCAATAATTTATGATGGAAGGCGTCGAGGGCGCTACCACGTAGTCCTGACCGATTTTCAAAGAACTCGCGGACAAATTCCAGAAATTCAGCTTCTGTGTAGTCTTCAAGTCGAGGTTTCAATTCCATCTTCATGGTCTCCGGATGTGCAGATTGATATGGCGTCTGGGTGTCATGAGCGTGAGATTATCGAGATCGTAGACAGCGCCGCCATTCGCAATGTGCTCAATATGGTGCAATTCGAGTGTTCTACGTCCGCCAACTTGTTCCGTAGCGGGTGCAAACGGGGACAGCCCTTCTCTCATTCTGTCTCGGTTTTTCTTGTTGAAATGAATACGTAACTCAGCATTGTCTTCTACCGCCATCCAGAACGCCTCGCGCAGCTTTTCGGCAATTTGTGACGGAATGGGTGCACCGTCAGGTGTGCTCACCGCCTGGGCCCAACCCTCCCCGGGAACTTGCCCATACCCTGTCGCACCCCCTGCATACTCGCGCGCATCCTTGAGCATGATGTAGACCGGGGCGAGGCCCGAGTCGGCGGGGAAGACGATGATGTAGTCGTCGAAATGCGCATCGGTCAGCCCCGGCAGCGGCGACACGGTCGGGACAGTGGGGACATGGATCGTGCCTGGATAGTGGTGGTGGCGCCCACACCGTCAGACGTGAAGCTGTAGCTGTTTTGAGCCTGGCCTTGGCAGCGTTTTTCAAACCTGTTTCGAATGCGGACAGAACCGCTTCGAAGGTCGCCATAGCCCCCCGTGAGGCGGCGAGTACGAGTGTGTGGCTGGTGCTGGCAGTCCAGGCATTGAACACCGTTGGGGTTTGCGCCGCAGGTTGACCGGCCAGTGCAGCCAGGCGTGTCTGCTCTTCGAATGCTGCAGTGATGTTCTGGTGTGCGCTTGCCATGAGTTCGGCAAGCCACGCTTGTTTAGGATTCGGGTGGCCTTAGGTGCACAGTTCCATTGTTAGACATACAGGTTCTCCTGTTCTGTATGTCGTCAGCCTAAAAAGCTCGGCCTCATTGAGTGCCATAACTAATTAGGGTGTGCAGCCTGTCTACCAGGGGCAATAGCACCCCACCGCCATGGTGTGGGTGGCGCTGACTGCCCGGCCTTGGCTCAAGGCAAGCAGGATCGGCTCGATGAAGCTGTTGCTCGAGTTGCAGGTCGCGCCTTCGCTGTAGGGGCCGAAGTAGGCCAGTTGGCCGTTGCGGTCCCAGATCGCCACGCCGGGGGTGGCTGGCAGGTGTTCGGCGCCAGGCAGCTCGCTCAGCGGTTTGAGCGCGCTCAGGGTGGCGGGCAACTGGCCGCGCGTTCCGGGCTTTTGCACCACATAGAACTCCACGCCCTGGGGGCCGAAGTGCTCAATCAGCTCGCCCAGGTGCTGCTGGTTGCCGACGTTGCACGGGCAGGCCGGGTCCCAGAAGTGCACTAGGCGGATCGGGCCGGGGCCGGCAATGCTTGCCGGCAGTTGCAGGCGGTCGCCGGAGAACAGCGCGGTCTGGTTGTCGAAGGTGCGCAGGTAGCGGCTCTGGAAGCTGTCGTAGGCCCACCACAGGCCGGCGCCGCAGAGGGCAGCGAGCAACAGGCCAAGCAGGGTGCGGATGGGCGAGCGGGGCATGTCGGCAATGTCCGAAAAAAGTCGCCTAGCTTGCCATGCTGGCGGCGACAGATGAATATCACAGGTCAATAACCCGCTTTTGCGTCTGGAAATCTTTTATGTCCGCGTCATTTCAGCCCGACTCCCTACGTGCCAGCCTGACTTCCCTGGCGGCGCGGCAGCCGCTGTCGACGCAGGCCCAGGCCTACCAGCGTTTTTATGGGTTGGACCTGCCAGCCCGTGACCAGCCCGTCGAACGCTGGCTCGGGCGCTTCGATGTCGCGGGGTTTGAGGTGGTCGGCCAGGTGTGGCTGCCACCTGCACCGGTGGCGACGCTGATTCTGCTACACGGCTTCTACGATCACATGGGCCTGTACCGGCATGTCATCGATTGGGCGCTGGACCAGCAGTATGCGGTGATCTCCTGCGACCTTCCCGGGCACGGGTTGTCCAGTGGCGAGCGGGCCAGCATCGATGACTTCGGGGTTTATCAGCACGTGCTGCAAGCGCTGTTCGAGCAGGCGCGCAGTGTGAACCTGCCGCAGCCCTGGCATCTGTTCGGGCAGAGCACCGGCGGGGCGATCATCGTCGATCATCTGTTGCATGGCGGCGCCCAGAGCCCGGCCCAGGGTGAGGTGATCCTGCTTGCGCCGCTGGTGCGGCCCCGTGCGTGGCGTTGGTCGAAGTTCAGCTATTGGATGCTCAGGCCCTTCGTCAACGGCATCGAACGGCGTTTCAGCGAGAACAGCAACGATCCGACCTTCCTGCCGTTCCTGCTGGCTGACCCGTTGCAACCAAGGCGCTTGCCTACGGCCTGGGTCGGGGCGTTGCTCGATTGGGTCAAACGCATTGAAGCGGCGCCGCACAGCCCGCGCCAGCCGCTGATCATCCAGGGCGAATGCGATATGACCGTCGACTGGCCGTACAACCTCAAGGTGCTCGGGGAGAAATTCGCTGCGCCGCGGACCCTGATGATCCCCGAGGCGCGGCATCACCTGGCCAATGAACTGCCGGCGATTCGCGCCCGCTACTTCGACTTCATCGACCAGCGCCTGGGCTGATCACTTCAGCTGCGAGGCGTCCTGGCCAACCGCGAGGCCGGCACGAATCGCTGCCAGGGCGGCCTTGTAGTAGGTCTTGCCTTCGGCAGACTCGGCAAAGGTGGCGAACTCTTCCAGCTCGGCATCGGACAGCTCGCGATAGACGTACAGCAGGGTATTGTTCAGCTCGCTGCCGATCTGTTCCATCAGGCGCTGGCGCTGGCCGTCGAGCAGGCCCTGGGCCTGGCCGCCGCCAAGCAGGCCGGGGATCATCTGGCTGAGGCTGTCGGCGGCGACCCCGGCAATCGCCAGGCTCACTTCGGCACCGGCTTCACGGGCTGGCAGCGCCTGAGCCAGGTGGCCAACGATTAGCAGGCGGTTGTCGCTGGCCTGGACCTTGGGCAGGCCCTTGGCATGCTTGGCCAACTGGTCGCGACGGGTGGCAAGCAGTTCGGCGGCAACGATCTTGCGCCCCAGCGGCGACTGGAAGAACGCCAGGGCCGGGGCCGGGTCGCTGAGGTTGGCGCGTAACTGGGTTTCGGCGCGCTTGTCCACGGCCTGAGCCTGGAAGCGCTGGTTGCTGTTGTTGACCAGCGCCTGGTAAACCGCAGGCGGCAAGCTGTTGCGATAGCGCTGTTGGGCGGCATCGAGGGCATCGGTAAAGTGGGCGCGCTGCTCAGGCCAGCCCGCCACCTTGTACAGTTGGTCGAGGCTGTCTGCCCAGACAGGCGTGGTGCAGATCATCATCAGCAGTAAAAACAAGCGGTGCATTCAGGGCTCCTGTCGGCAGGGCGCTATTGTCCTTGCCATGGCGGGGCTTTGTCGAGAAGCCATTGCATACTCTCGCCAAGTGGCGCTGTCGGATTTCGCAGCAGATCGATACTATGCGCGACATGCACATATCACCTGATGACCCCCTGCTGTCGCGCATCGTCGATGACCTGGCCACCCGTGGCTGGTCGCAGCAAGATACCTTTGTTCCAGAGTCTCTGACCCTGGCGCTGGCGGCCGAGTGCCGCAAACGCGCCGCCGAGGGTGAACTGGAACCGGCAGCGGTAGGCCGGGGCGTCTCCCAGGAAGTCCGCGAGGGCATCCGGGGCGACCGTATCCAGTGGCTGGAGCCTGGCCAGGCCGAGCCTTGCGACCACTACCTGGCGCTCATGAACAGCCTGCGTGAAGCGCTCAATCGCGGGTTGTTCCTCGGTCTTGAGGACTTCGAATGCCACTTCGCCCTGTACCCACCGGGTGCCTTCTATCGCAAGCATGTCGACCGCTTTCGCGATGACGACCGGCGCACGGTGTCTGCGGTGATCTACCTCAACCAGGACTGGCAGCCCGCGGACGGCGGCCAGTTACGCATGACCCTCAGGGGGGACGTCGAGCACGACGTGCAACCGATTGGCGGGTGCCTGGTAGTGTTCCTTTCCGGCGAATTCCCCCACGAGGTGTTGCCGGCTCATCGCGATCGCCTGTCGCTGACAGGCTGGTTCCGCCGCCGTGGCAACGAGCCGTTCTGAAATGGACAAGGTCCTGGTCAGTGCCTGCCTGCTTGGTCAGCCGGTGCGTTATGACGGACGTGCCAGTGGCCACCCGGACTTGCTCCAGCAGTGGCAGGCCGAGGGACGGGTCGTGCCGTTGTGCCCTGAAGTGGCAGGCGGCCTGCCAACGCCGCGGCCGCCAGCGGAGATCCCGGGCGGGCAGGGGGCTGCGGTGCTTGAGGGGGATACCCAGGTGCTGACCGTCACGGGCGAGGATGTCAGTGCGCAATTCCTGGCCGGGGCGCAGTTGGCATTGGCGCTGGTGCGCCGCCACGGCATCCGTATTGCGGTGCTCAAGTCCGGCAGCCCGTCGTGCGGCAATGCGCTGACCTATGATGGCACCTTCAGTGGCACCAAGGTTGCCGGTGAGGGCGTGACCACCGCGTTGCTGCGCCGCGAAGGGGTACGGGTGTTCAGTGAGCTGGAGCTTGAGGCGGCGCAGCGGGCTCTGAGGCGACTATGACATCATCGCGGGGCAAGCCCGCTCCTACACGGGTATCAGGCTTTACTTCGGTGGCTTGCTCGCATCCATCCCGAACCACTTCTGTGACAGCTCGCTCAACCGGCCGTCGGCCTTGATCCGCTGCAGGGCGTTGTCCACAGTATTTTTGAACGCCGGGTTGCCCTTCTGAAACGGAATTGCCAGGCTCAGGATCGGGCCCACTGTTGCACCTTTGCTGACCGGCTGCTGGCTGTCGCGAATGGCGTAGGGCACCAGCAGGCGATCGCTGATGGCGGCATCGATCTGGTCGCTGGCCACATCCTTGATCGGCTGGGTGGCATCCGGGTAGCTGCGCAGGTCCACACCCTCCACCGCTCGCGCTTGCTCGGCGAACTGGCTGCCCTGGACGACGCCCAGGCTATGGCCTTTGAGTGCATCTAGCGTGCTTGGCGGGCGCTTTTCTTCCTTGCGCACGATCAGTTGGGCGCTGGAGTAGGCGTAGGGGTCGCTGAAGTCAAAACGCTCCTTGAGCTCCGGGGTCGTGGCGATGTGGTTGATGGCCACGTCGTACCTGCCGCTTTCCACGCCTGGCAGCAAGTCTTTGGCTTCGACCACGACAAACTCGGCGCGTACATCCATTTCGCTGGCCAGCAAGCGCCCGAGCTCAACTTCGAAACCGTTCGGCTTGTCGTTTTCGTCCTTGAAATTGAACGACGGCATGTTGGCTTCGATGGCAATACGCAGTTCACCGCGCTCGTTGACGTCGTCGATCAGTTCGGCCTGTGCCCAAGGGCTGAGCAGCATGGCGAGGAGTACCCCGATGGCAAAACGCATTTAAGCCCCTTCAATGCTTGGCAGTAAAATCGTGGTCGCCGTGACTTTCTGTTGTTGTCAGGGTCGAACGCAACTTGAGACCGCGTCGGGTGGAGGATGTTTAACCGCCAGTGAAATATTTTCTCGCAGCGTGGTTAAACATGTTTTGTCGCATTTGGACTATGGTAATCCACCGTTGCCGTTCGTTCAGTGGCAAAGGGTTATTTGAAGTAAATCACAGGAGAAGTGAATGAAAAGCCTATTTTCGCGTGCAGCCGTCGCCGGCTTGCTGATGGGGGTCTCGGCGTTCGCCGCCGCTGAAGGCCTGAAGAGCCAGGAGCCGCCAAAAGACGCCAAGGTCTTCATCGTTTCCCCGGCCGATGGCGCCACGGTCGACAAGACCTTTACCGTCAAGTTCGGCATCGAGGGCATGGAGCTCAAGCCTGCGGGTGATCAGACCCCGCACAGCGGTCACCACCACTTGCTGGTGGATGTCGATAAAGAGCCTGCGGCCGACCAGGTACTGCCCACCAGCCTGCTGCCGGAAAACAAGGCGCCGCTGCCGGCCGGCCCGCAAGTGCTGCATTTTGGCAAGGCGCAGACCGAAGTCGAGCTGACCCTGACCCCGGGCAAGCACACCCTGCAACTGGTGCTGGGCGACAAGTTCCACGTGCCGTTCAAGCCGAGCGTCGAGTCGAAGAAAATCACCGTTACTGTTAAGTAACGGCTAGAAGCATCGCGGGGCAAGCCCGCTCCCACAGGTCAGTGTGGGAGCGGGCTTGCCCCGCGATTTGCCGCCTGAAAAACTTAGAACAGAACGCGGGAACGGATGGTGCCCTTGATGTGTTGCAGTTTTTCCTGGGCCAGGTCCGAGTACTCGGCATCAACGTCGATTACCACGTAACCGACTTTCTCGTTGGTCTGCAGGAACTGACCGGAGATGTTGATTGCGTTTTCGGCGAACACTTTGTTGATTTCGCTGAGTACGCCCGGAATGTTTTCGTGGATGTGCAGCAGACGGTGCTTGCCCGGGTGTGCCGGCAGGGCCACTTCAGGGAAGTTGACCGACGACACGGATGTACCGTTGTCGCTGTACTTGACCAGCTTCTCAGCCACTTCCAGACCGATGTTGGCCTGGGCTTCGGCGGTGGAACCGCCGATGTGCGGGGTCAGGATCACGTTGTCCAGGCCACGCAGCGGGCTTTCGAACTGCTCGTCGTTGGAGCGCGGCTCGACCGGGAACACGTCGATGGCGGCGCCGATCAGGTGCTTGTCCTTGATTGCCGCAGCCAGGTGATCCAGCTCGACCACGGTACCGCGGGCGGCGTTGATCAGGATCGAGCCTTTCTTCATCGCACGGATTTCTTTCTCGCCGATCATCCACTGGGTGGATGGCAGCTCCGGCACGTGCAGCGAGACGATATCGGCCAGGCCCAGCAGCTCGTGCAGGCTGGTGACCTGGGTAGCGTTGCCCAGTGGCAGCTTGGTCAGCGGGTCGTAGAAGAACACCTGCATGCCCAGGCCTTCGGCCAGGACCGACAGTTGGGTACCGATCGAGCCGTAGCCGACGATGCCCAGCTTCTTGCCGCGGATCTCGAAGGAGTTGGCCGCGCTCTTGATCCAGCCACCACGGTGGCAGGAAGCATTTTTCTCGGGGATGCCGCGCAGCAGCAGGATCGCTTCGGCCAGCACCAGCTCGGCCACCGAACGGGTGTTGGAGTAGGGCGCGTTGAACACGGCGATACCGCGCTCACGCGCGGCGTTCAGGTCAACCTGGTTGGTACCGATGCAGAAACAGCCGACAGCGACCAGTTTCTTGGCGCAGTCGAAAACCTCTTCGGTCAGTTGGGTGCGCGAGCGGATGCCGATGAAGTGGGCGTCGGCGATCTTTTCTTTCAACTCAGCGTCGGGCAGAGAACCGGTGAGGTACTCGATGCTGGTATACCCGGCGGCCTTGAGGACGTCCACGGCGGATTGGTGGACGCCTTCGAGAAGAAGGAACTTGATCTTGCTCTTATCGAGAGAAGTCTTGCTCATCTGCGTAAACCTGTGTCCCGGAGAAAAATGGCAGGGAAGTGAAGCTCTCGCAGCATCGGCCTGAAGCACGATCGGCGGGGGGGCGTATGCTAGCATGAGTACCCCCCGATACGCCCATCCCTGGGACGTGAAGAGTGCTCAGGGTGACTATGAATAGTTCGAGAGTTCTATCGATGACCAATCTTGCGCTGATTGATGAGCTGATGACCCTGGTAGAGCCCGGCAAGGTGCTGACCGACGCTGCCTCCCTTGATGCTTATGGCAAGGATTGGACCAAGCACTTCGCTCCCGCGCCCTCGGCCATCGTTTTTCCCAAGAGCATCGAACAGGTGCAGGCCATCGTCCGCTGGGCCAACCAGCACAAGGTCGCGCTGGTGCCGTCAGGCGGTCGCACCGGCTTGTCGGCAGCGGCGGTGGCGGCCAATGGCGAAGTGGTCGTGGCCTTCGACTACATGAACCAGATTCTGGACTTCAACGAGTTCGACCGCTCGGTGGTCTGTCAGCCGGGGGTGGTTACCCAACAGTTGCAGGATTTTGCCAAAGACAAGGGCCTTTATTACCCGGTGGACTTCGCCTCGGCAGGTTCCAGCCAGATTGGTGGCAATATCGCTACCAATGCCGGGGGAATCAAGGTAATTCGCTACGGCATGACCCGCAACTGGGTGGCCGGCCTCAAGGTCGTCACTGGCAAGGGCGACCTGCTTGAGTTGAACAAGGACCTGATCAAGAACGCCACAGGCTACGACCTGCGTCAGCTGTTCATCGGCGCCGAGGGTACCCTCGGTTTTGTGGTCGAGGCGACCATGCGCCTGGACCGGGCGCCGAACAACCTCACGGCCATGGTTCTCGGCACGCCGGACTTCGACTCGATCATGCCGGTGCTGCACGCCTTTCGCGCCAAGCTCGACCTGACAGCCTTCGAGTTCTTTTCCGACAAGGCGCTGGCCAAGATCATGGGCCGCGGCGACGTGCCCGCGCCATTCGAGACCGACTGCCCGTTCTATGTCTTGCTGGAGTTCGAAGCCAGCAACGAGGAGGTGGCCAACGATGCCCTGGCGACGTTCGAGCATTGTGTGGAGCAGGGCTGGGTGCTCGATGGCGTCATGAGTCAGAGTGAACAGCAACTGCAGAACTTGTGGAAGTTGCGTGAGTACATCTCCGAAACCATCTCCCACTGGACCCCGTACAAGAACGACATTTCGGTTACCGTGTCGAAAGTGCCGGCGTTTCTAAAGGACATTGACGCGATCGTCGCAGATAACTACCCGGATTTCGAAGTGGTCTGGTACGGCCACATCGGTGACGGCAACCTGCACCTGAACATCCTCAAACCGGAAAGCCTGAGCAAGGACGAGTTCTTTGCCAAATGCGCAACGGTGAACAAGTGGGTGTTCGAGACGGTCCAGAAGTACAACGGCTCGATATCTGCCGAGCACGGCGTGGGCATGACCAAGCGTGATTACTTGACCTACAGCCGCTCGCCGGTCGAAATCCAGTACATGAAAGCAGTGAAGGCGGCGTTCGACCCCAACGGGATCATGAACCCGGGCAAGATCTTCGCTGTCGAGTAATCCACAGGCACAAGAGCATCCAATAGCGCCAGGAGTCGGTAATGAGCTATCAGCACCAGTATGTAGACGGCACGCGTATTCATTTTGCGTTGGGCAAGGTGGTGTGCATCGGGCGCAACTATGCAGAGCACGCAGCAGAGCTGGATAACCCGATCCCGACTGAACCCCTGTTGTTCATCAAGCCAGGCAGTTGTGTGGTACCGCTTGAGGGTGGTTTCAAGATCCCGAGCGAGCGCGGTGCTGTGCACTACGAAACGGAAATCGCCGTGTTGCTCGGCAAGTCGCTGTCCACCCATCCGACCGAAGAAGAAGTGCTCGACGCCATCTCTGGCTTCGCACCTGCCCTGGACCTGACCCTGCGCGACCTGCAGGCGCAGTTGAAGGAAAAAGGCCTGCCGTGGGAGCGTTCCAAATGCTTCGATGGCGCCTGTGTGTTGCCGCCGTTCGTACCGGTCAGTGCTTTTGAAGACCTGGCTGACATCGGCATCCGTCTGACCCTCAACGGTGAAGTGCGCCAGGACGGCAACAGTGCGCTGATGCTCAATCCGATCGTGCCGATGATCCAGCACATGGCCACGCAGTTTTCGTTGCTGGCCGGTGATGTGATTCTCACCGGCACCCCGGTTGGCGTCGGCCCGCTCAATCCTGGCGATACGCTGGTAATAGAGCTGCCAGGCGTCAGCCGTTTCGAAGGCCAGGTGCTCTAAGCCGGCGGCCTGGCAGCCAGGAACACTGGCTGCTAGGCTGTCCGTCGGCTTTTGCCATTTTTTTCACAATCTATCCGGATAATGCCTGCGGACCTGGCTCAGCGAACGTGCCGGTAATGTGTTATCAACTGGCAAAAAGAGCACACATCCATGGCCACTCCGCTTCCTTCGAGCAACTCCCTGCCGCCTGCGCGCAAGCGTGGCCTGGCCTTGCGCTGGTCCACCTGGCTGGTGGCCGCAGCGATTATCGGCTACGGCGTGGCGATTGCCATGCATTGGGATGACCGTGGCTTGCTCTGGTTGCAGGAGCGTTTCGAAAGCAAGGTCGAACAACAGGCCAGCATCTGGTTGCCGGATTATCAAGTCGATATCGACGCCAAGGTGCTGCCGGGCATGGAGGATGATGAAGCTTCCGACCTGTCCTACAACCCGGTGAGCAAAACCCTGTTCGCAGTCATGGGCAAGAACCCGTTCCTGGTCGAATTGACCCTGGAAGGCGACGTGTTGCGCAAGATGCCTCTGGTAGGTTGGAGCAACCCTGAAGGCGTCGCGGTACTCGAGGGCGGGCGCCTGGCAATCGTCGATGAACGCACGCACAAAATGACCATCGTCACTCTGGCTGCTGATACCCGTTCGCTGAACATCACCGATTTCCCGCAGTACGACCTCGGCCCTTCGCAGAACCAGAACAAGGCCTTCGAGGCGGTGGCCTGGGACCCTATGCAGCAACGCATCATCCTCGGCGAAGAGCGGCCACCGGCGTTGTTTACCTGGCGCAGCGACGGCCATAGCCCGCTGACCGGTGACAAGCAGCCGCTGCCTAGCGAAGAACTGGACCTGCGCAACCTTTCTGCCCTTGGCGTTGACCCGCGCACCGGTCATCTGCTGGTGCTTTCGGCAGATTCCAACATGCTGCTGGAGCTGGACGAGAAGGGCGAGCAGGTCAGCTTCATGACCCTGCTCGGTGGCTTCAACGGTTTGAACAAGCGTATTCCGCGGGCTGAAGGCGTGGCGATGGACGAGAAGGGCACGCTGTACATCGTCAGTGAGCCGAACCTGTTCTATCGTTTTAACAAGCCCTGATTTCAGGCTTTTCCTACGCCGTGATTAAGTTTCGCTTCAGTTGAGTGTGGGAAGATTCAGGCTGTCACCTAATGAGTCCACCTGAATGCGCCGCTACATCCGTCTGCCGCTGATTTTCCTGGTGTTGAGCCTGCTTGCCTTGCTCCTTGTTGCTGTAGCGGGGCAGCAGTATCGATTGTTCGAGCGCGGCTGGTTCAACCTAAAGACCTGGTGGCAGCCGTTCGAACAAAGCATCGGCCTGGATCAATACCAGGTGGTGCTGGAGGCCAAGCCCATCGAGGGGCTGGATGAAGACATCTCGGCGCTGACCTTCGACCCTGATCGCAACAGCCTGTTCACCGTCACCAACAAAAGCCCTGAGCTGATCGAGCTGTCGCTGGATGGGCGCATCCTGCGTCGCGTACCGCTCACCGGCTTTGGTGATCCGGAGGCAGTGGAGTATGTCGGCGCCAATAGTTATGTCATCACCGATGAGCGCGAGCAGCGCTTGATTCGCGTGCGCCTCGACGACGACACCCCGTTTCTCGATGCCAAGGACGCCGAACAGCTGACCCTGGGCATCGGCCTCAATGGCAACAAGGGCTTTGAAGGCCTGGCCTATGACTCCGCCGGCAAGCGCCTGTTCGTGGCCAAGGAGCGTGACCCGATGCTGATCTACGAAGTCCACGGCTTCCCTCATGACAACCCCGAACAGCCGTACGCGGTGCATGTGGTGCAAGACCGCAAGCGCGATTCGCGGCTGTTCGTGCGTGACCTGTCGAGTTTGCAGTTCGATGAGCGCAGCGGCCACTTGCTGGCGCTGTCGGATGAGTCGCAGCTGGTGCTGGAGCTGGATGTGCAGGGTAAGCCGCTGAGTACCTTGTCACTGCGCAAAGGCTTTCAGGGCTTGAGCAAGAGTGTGCCGCAGGCCGAAGGCATCGCCATGGACGATGCCGGGACCATCTACCTGGTCAGCGAGCCGAACCTGTTTTACGTGTTCAAGAAGCCGCTGTAGGAGCGGGCTTGCCCCGCGATTGCGGTTAGCCTGGCACACCGCGATCGCGGGGCAAGCCCGCTCCTACACGCTAGGCATCAAGCCTTGAGGGTTTTCACGCCTTCTGCGGTGCCCAGCAACAGCAAGTCAGCCGGCCGCGCCGCGAACAGGCCATTGGTGACCACGCCAACGATGGCGTTGATCTGGCTTTCCAGTTCGACCGGGTTGGTGATCTGCAGGTTGTGCACATCCAGAATGATGTTGCCGTTGTCGGTCAGCACGCCTTCGCGGTACACCGGGTCGCCACCGAGCTTGACCAGCTGGCGTGCCACATGGCTGCGGGCCATGGGGATCACTTCGACCGGCAACGGGAAGGCGCCCAGCACCGGTACCAGCTTGCTGGCATCGGCGATGCAGATGAAGGTCTTGGCCACGGCGGCAACGATCTTCTCGCGGGTCAGGGCCGCGCCACCGCCCTTGATCAGGTTCAGGTGCTCGTCGCTTTCGTCGGTGCCATCGACGTAGAACTCCAGGTCGCTGACCGTGTTCAGCTCATACACTGGAATACCGTGACCCTTCAGGCGCTCGGCGGTCGCTTCGGAGCTGGCGACAGCGCCGTCGAAGGCGGTCTTGTGCTTGGCCAGGGCATCGATGAAGCAGTTGGCGGTCGAGCCGGTACCGACGCCGACGATGCTCTTGGCGTCGAGCTTGGGCAGAATGAAATCGACAGCGGCCTGGGCGACAGCCTGTTTGAGTTGGTCCTGGGTCATGCGGGCTCCGAAACGGGGAGGAGTATCTTAAAGGCGCCTAGTATAGCGGCTAAAACCCCGGCCTTGCTGTGGTCGCCCGACAGGGCGCTGGGGTAGACTCGCAAACCTCGCCCAACCGCTCAGTGATGCTTTCGATGCTCGAACAGTACGTCAAGAAGATCCTCACCTCGCGCGTTTACGACGTTGCCGTCGAAACTCCATTGCAGACCGCCGGCCAGCTGAGCAAGCGTCTGGGCAACAACATCCTGCTCAAGCGCGAAGACTTGCAGCCGGTGTTCTCTTTCAAGATCCGCGGTGCCTACAACAAGCTGGCCCAGCTCAGTGCCCAAGAGCTGGCCTGTGGCGTGGTCACTGCCTCGGCCGGCAACCATGCCCAGGGCGTGGCCCTGGCGGCCCGTGAGCTGGGGATCAAGGCCACCATCGTGATGCCCAAGACCACCCCCGAGATCAAGGTCGAAGGCGTGCGCTCGCGCGGAGGCAAGGTGGTGCTGCACGGTGATTCGTTCCCGGAGGCGCTGGCCTATTCGCTGAAGCTGGTGGACGAGAAGGGATTTGTCTACATCCACCCTTATGATGATCCGCACACCATCGCCGGGCAGGGCACCGTGGCCATGGAAATCCTCCGTCAGCACCCTGGCGAGCTGGACGCGATCTTCGTGCCGGTCGGTGGTGGCGGCCTGATCGCCGGTATCGCGGCCTATGTGAAGTACCTGCGCCCGGATATCAAGGTGATCGGCGTCGAGCCGGACGATTCCAACTGCCTGCAAGCCGCCATGGCTGCGGGCGAGCGTGTGGTGCTGCCCCAGGTCGGGCTGTTTGCTGATGGCGTGGCGGTGGCGCAAATTGGTCAGCACACCTTCGATATCTGCAAGGACCATGTCGACGAGGTGATCACCGTCAGTACCGACGAAATCTGCGCAGCAATCAAGGATATCTACGACGATACCCGCTCGATCACCGAACCTGCCGGCGCCCTGGGCGTCGCCGGGATCAAGAAGTACGTCGAGCTCAATGGCGTGACCGGGCAGACCCTGGTGGCCATCGACTCCGGCGCCAACGTCAACTTCGATCGCCTGCGCCATGTGGCCGAGCGCGCCGAGCTGGGTGAGGGCCGCGAAGCCATCATCGCCGTGACCATTCCCGAGCAGCCGGGCAGCTTCAAGGCCTTCTGCGAGGCGGTCGGCAAGCGCCAGATCACCGAGTTCAACTACCGTTACCATGCCGACGGCGAAGCGCACATCTTTGTTGGCGTGCAGACCCACCCGGATACCGACCCGCGCAGCGCTTTGATCCAAAGCCTGAGCGAGCAAGGCTTTCCGGTACTCGACCTGACCGACAACGAACTGGCCAAGCTGCACATCCGCCACATGGTCGGCGGCCACGCGGCGCGGGTCAGCGATGAGCTGGTGCTGCGCTTCGAATTCCCGGAGCGTCCGGGCGCGCTGTTCAACTTCCTCAACAAGCTGGGCGGGCGCTGGAATATCTCGATGTTCCACTACCGCAACCACGGCGCGGCCGATGGTCGCGTGGTCGCCGGCCTGCAGGTACCGGATGATGAGCGCCACCTGGTGCCGGCGGCATTGGCCAAGATTGGCTACCCGTACTGGGACGAAACCGATAACCCGGCGTACCGGCTGTTCCTGGGCTGAGCGTCTAGGCTTTTGGGCAACGCCTGAGGAAGATAAAAGAAATGGAACTGCTGACGACCCTGAAAACCGCCCATGTCCTGGCCACCGTGTTGCTGCTGGGCAGCGCACTGGGGCTTGCGATCTGGACCTTTATGGCGCGCCGCAAAGGTGACGCCGGTGCCCCTGCACGGCTGATGGCCAGGCCGCTGGTGTTTGTCTGGTTGTTGATGGGGATCTGCCTGGTGAGCATGCCGTTCACCGGCTGGTGGCTGGTGCACCTGATTGGCTGGCCGCTGGGCCAGACCTGGGTGCTGGGCTCCAGCGTGATCTACACCTTCGGCGCATTCAGCTGGTTCTGGCTGCTGGCGCGGGTCAACCGCCTGCGCACGGCACCGACCGTGGGTAACCCGACGTTCACCCTGGCGCTGGCGGTGTTCAGTGGGGTCTGTTTCATTGCCATCGCCGGGCTGATGGGTGCCAAGCCGGTTTAAACGATAAGGATCGTCATGAAAGTTTTACTGGTGGGGGCCACAGGGTTCGTTGGTCGCCATCTTTTGCATGCGTTGCAGGCGAGCGGCCATCAGGTGGTTGCGACCAGCCGCCATCCGCAATCCGCGTTGCTGCCCGGCGTTACCTGGCAAACCCTCGACCTCGACCGGCTGGCGCTAGATCCCAAGGCTTATGCGTTGCCCGATGGTATCGATCTGCTGATTAATGCCGCTGGCGTGCTCAGCACTCGGGAAGGCGAACTGTCGCTGACCCAGGACGTGGGTACCCGCGCACTGTTCGACCTGGCGGCGCAGCGTGGCGTCCGGGTTTTGCAGATTTCCGCACTAGGGGCTGGTGAACAGGCAGATGTGCTATTTCTGGCCAGCAAGGCGCGTGCGGACGACTACTTGCTCGGCTTGGGTGTTCCGGCCGTAGTCCTGCGCCCGTCACTGGTGCTCGGTGCAGGCGGCACCAGCAGCCAGTGGCTGGCGCGCTTGTCGCCCTGGCCTTTGATACCACTGTTGAGCGTCAAGGCGCAGTTGCAGCCCGTGCATATCGACGACCTGAGTGCTGCAGTGCTGGCGTTGTTGCGCCAGTGGCCGGCGCACCCCTGCGTCGTGCCGCTGGTCGGCCCGCAGCAAATGACCCTGGCACAGGTGCTGGATAGTCTGCGCGCTGCACAGGGCTGGGCGCCGGCCCGCTACGTGGCAGTGTCGTCACTGTTCGCCCGGCCTGCGGCATGGCTTGGCGATCGCCTGGGCTGGCGGGCACTGAACAGTCAGAGCCTGAACATGGCCCAGCGCGATAACTGCGCCGACCCCGGCATCCTTGCCGAGCACAGCGGTTATCGCTGCGCACCGCTGGCCTCGCGGCTGGCAACCTGGCCGAGCGCCGGCCAGAGCAGTCAGCTGGCGTTACGACCGCTGATGCTGGCAGTGCTGGTATTGATCTGGCTGGGCACTGCCGTGGTCAGCCTTGGCCCTGGCCACGACTGGGGCTTGCGCATTCTTGCCGAAGCAGGCTTGCAAGGCTTGCCCGCCACCCTGGCAGTGATTGCCGGCTCGCTGTGTGATTTCGCCCTGGGCATCGGCCTGTTGCTGCGCCGCTGGCGGCGCCGGGCGCTGCAGGCGCAACTGCTGTTGATGCTCGGCTACACGCTGATCATCAGCCTGATCCTGCCGCACTACTGGTTCGACCCTTACGCTGCCGTCGCCAAGAACCTGGTGATGATGGTGGCAACCCTTTGGCTTCTATGGACTGAACCGCGTCGATGAGTGCTTACCTGCTGCTCAAAACCCTGCATATCCTGTCTTCCACCGTATTGTTCGGCCTGGGTGCCGGTTCTGCCTACTACGCATTGCGTGCCTGGCGCACCGGCAAGGTCGAAGTGATCGCGGCCACCTTCAAACACCTGGTGTTCGCCGACTGGGCATTTACCGCGACCACCGCGGTTTTCCAGCCGTTGAGCGGCATCGGCCTGGTGCTGCTGGCCGGATGGCCGCCGCACCAGAGCTGGTTGATGTGGAGTTTTGGCCTGTATGTGTTTGCCGGGATTTGCTGGTTGCCGGTGGTCTGGCTGCAAATCCGCGTGCACAAGATGGCCGAGCAGGCGCAACGGGACGAAATGCCAATGCCGATGAAGGCCGCCAGCTACATGCGCTGGTGGTTTGGCCTGGGCTGGCCGGCATTCCTGGCGTTCATGGTGATCTTCTACCTGATGGTCGCCAAGCCAAGCTGAAGCCGCTGCCGGGGAGGCAGCGGCCGCTCAGGCATCAGTCGCGCAGGCTGAGCACTTGCCAGCCGCGCTTCTGGGCCTCAGCGCGCAGGTTCGGGTCAGGGTCGACCGCCACCGGGTGGGTGACCTGCTCCAGCAGCGGCAGGTCGTTCATCGAGTCGCTGTAGAAGTAGCTGTCGTCCAGGCTGTAGCCGTTTTCCAGCAACCAACGGTTCAGGCGCGTCACCTTGCCTTCACGGAAGCAGGGTATATCGGTACTGCGCCCGCTGAAACGGCCGTCGACCATTTCGCATTCGGTGGCCAGCAGGGTCTGCACGCCCAGGCGTTTGGCAATCGGGCCAGTGATGAAACGGTTGGTGGCGGTGATGATCACCAGCTTGTCGCCAGCGGCGCGGTGCTTTTCCAGCAGGGCCAGGGCCTTGGGCAGGATGATCGGCTCGACGCAATCGCGCATGAAGTCGCGGTGCCATTCGTCGAGTTGGGCCATCTCTGTGCTCGCGAGGATTTCCAGGCTGAAGTTCAGGTAGGCATTGAGGTCGAGCTTGCCGGCCAGGTAGTCCTGATAGAAGGCGTCGTTGCGGTTCTGGTACTCGACCGGGTCGAGAATGCCGCGTTCGCACAGGTAATCGCCCCAAGCATGGTCGCTGTCGCCGCCAAGGAGAGTATTGTCCAGATCGAATAAAGCCAGGCGCATTGAAGTCACTCGCATAACATCTGAAAAGTCCCACAGAATACGGACTTTTCACATCGGTGCACATAAGGTAAACAGGCGCGTTGCTGGCTTCGTGACCTTTGTGGAACAATGCCGTGACATGCGTTTGCGAGGTTGCTGCCGTGATCGACCCCGATGGTTTTCGCCCCAATGTCGGGATCATTCTGACGAATGATCTTGGGCAGGTGCTATGGGCTCGACGGATCAACCAGGATGCCTGGCAGTTCCCCCAGGGAGGTATCAACCCCGAGGAAACGCCGGAAGATGCCCTGTACCGCGAGCTGAACGAAGAAGTGGGGCTGGAGCGAGACGATGTTGAAATTCTTGCCTGCACCCGCGGCTGGTTGCGTTATCGTTTACCCCAACGCCTGGTCCGTACCCACAGCCAACCGCTGTGCATCGGCCAGAAACAGAAATGGTTCCTGCTGCGCCTGGTCTCCAATGAGCAGCGGGTGCGGATGGATCTGACCGGTAAACCGGAGTTCGACGGCTGGCGCTGGGTCAGCTATTGGTATCCGCTGGGCCAGGTGGTGACATTCAAGCGCGAGGTTTACCGCCGCGCTCTCAAAGAGCTTGCCCCGCGCCTGCTGGCGCGCGACTGACGACGGAGTTCGACCCCGAGCCATGCTCAATACGCTGCGCAAGATCGTCCAGGAAGTTAACTCCGCCAAGGATCTCAAGACGGCGTTGGGGATCATTGTGTTGCGTGTCAAAGAGGCCATGGGCAGTCAGGTCTGCTCGGTGTACCTGCTCGACCCCGAGACCAACCGTTTCGTGTTGATGGCCACCGAAGGCCTGAACAAGCGCTCGATCGGCAAGGTCAGCATGGCGCCCAACGAGGGCCTGGTCGGCCTGGTGGGTACCCGCGAAGAGCCGCTGAACCTGGAAAACGCCGCCGACCACCCTCGGTACCGCTACTTCGCCGAAACCGGCGAAGAACGTTTTGCCTCCTTCCTCGGTGCGCCGATCATCCACCACCGCCGCGTGGTCGGGGTGTTGGTCATCCAGCAAAAGGAGCGGCGCCAGTTCGACGAGGGCGAAGAAGCCTTCCTGGTAACCATGAGCGCGCAGTTGGCCGGGGTTATCGCCCATGCCGAGGCCACCGGTTCGATCCGCGGCCTGGGCCGCCAGGGCAAGGGTATCCAGGAGGCCAAGTTCGTCGGCGTACCCGGTTCACCCGGTGCTGCGGTGGGCAAGGCGGTGGTCATGTTGCCACCGGCTGACCTCGATGTGGTGCCGGACAAGAGCGTCGATGACATCGACGCCGAGCTGAAACTGTTCAACAACGCCCTGGAAGGGGTGCGCGAAGACATGCGCAACCTCTCCGCCAAGCTCGCCACCCAATTGCGCCCGGAAGAGCGTGCGCTGTTCGACGTCTACCTGATGATGCTCGACGACGCCGCCCTGGGCGGAGAAGTGGTGCAGGTGATCAAGACCGGTCAGTGGGCCCAGGGTGCGTTGCGCCAGGTGGTGGGCGAGCATGTCAATCGCTTCGAGCTGATGGACGACGCCTACCTGCGCGAGAGGGCTTCGGACGTGAAGGATCTGGGCCGGCGATTGCTGGCCTACCTGCAGGAGGCCCGTCAGCTGTCGTTGGTCTATCCCGACAACACCATTCTCATCAGTGAAGAACTGACCCCGGCGATGCTCGGCGAAGTGCCGGAAGGCAAGCTGGTCGGCCTGCTCTCGGTACTGGGCTCGGGCAACTCCCACGTCGCCATCCTGGCCCGGGCCATGGGCATTCCGACGGTCATGGGCCTGGTCGACCTGCCGTACTCCAAGGTCGACGGCATCGACATGATCGTCGATGGCTACAAGGGCGAGGTCTACACCAACCCCAGTGACGTGCTGCGCAAGCAGTACGCCGAAGTGGTCGAAGAAGAGCGCCAGCTGGCCCAGGGCCTGGATGCTCTGCGCGAACTGCCGTGTATCACCCTCGATGGCCACCGCATGCCGCTGTGGGTCAACACCGGCCTGCTCGCCGATGTCGCCCGCGCCCAGCAACGTGGCGCCGAAGGCGTCGGCCTGTACCGCACCGAAGTGCCGTTCATGATCAACCAGCGCTTCCCCAGCGAAAAGGAACAGCTGGCGATCTACCGCGAACAACTGGCGGCCTTCCACCCGCTGCCGGTGACCATGCGCAGCCTGGATATCGGCGGCGACAAGGCGCTGTCGTACTTCCCGATCAAGGAAGACAACCCGTTCCTGGGCTGGCGCGGCATTCGCGTCACCCTCGACCACCCGGAAATCTTCCTGGTGCAGACCCGCGCCATGCTCAAGGCCAGTGAAGGCCTGAACAACCTGCGCATCCTGCTGCCGATGATTTCCGGTATCCACGAACTCGAAGAAGCCCTGCACCTGATCCACCGGGCCTGGGGCGAAGTGCGCGACGAAGGCACCGATGTGCCGATGCCGCCGGTGGGGGTGATGATCGAAATCCCCGCTGCGGTGTACCAGACCCGCGAGCTGGCACGCCAGGTGGACTTCCTCTCGGTCGGTTCCAACGACTTGACCCAGTACCTGCTGGCGGTTGACCGCAACAACCCGCGAGTCGCCGACCTCTATGACTACCTGCACCCGGCGGTGCTCCAGGCCCTGCAGAACGTGGTGCGCGATGCCCACGCCGAAGGCAAGCCGGTGAGTATCTGCGGTGAGATGGCCGGTGATCCGGCGGCGGCGGTGCTGTTGATGGCCATGGGTTTTGACAGCCTGTCGATGAACGCCACCAACCTGCCCAAGGTGAAGTGGATGTTGCGCCAGGTCAGCCTGAGCAAGTCCAGGGAGTTGCTGGCCCAGGCCATGGGCATCGACAACCCGCAAGTTATCCACAGCTCGCTGCAGCTGGCCCTGAAGAACCTGGGCCTGGCGCGGATGATCGGCCCCGGAGTTGGCAAGGCCCTTTGATTTTTTGCGGGGAATGTGGGAGCGGGCTTGCCCCGCGATAGCGTCAAACCTGCAAGCACACCTCCCCCAGGTGCCCACCAAACGGCCCAAAACTGCGCTCCACCAGCTTGCGCCGCCCATCCGCCTCGACAATCAGCACGGTACTGGCCCGCGTCCCGTAGTTCTGGCTGGCAATAAACACGCTCGACAACAAACGCTCGGTCCCAAGCCCCACGCCGGTCTCCGGCAGCTCGGTATCCGCCGCCTGCAGGTTATCCCCAAGCAGCTCCAGCAAGCGTTGCGGCTGCGGGTCGGCCAAATGCTGCTGCAGCCCCGCCCGCGCCTTGAGCAGTTTTGGCCAGGGCGTATCCAGGCCTGCATTGGATAAACCGTAAACGCCCTCAGCCAGCAGACGTGGGGTGCCTTGCCGGGCATTCAGGTAGCCCAGTTGCCGGTTGTCACCTACCAGTAGATTGAACCCCGAATACTGCCGGCTGCGGCTGGCCACCTGATCCAGGTATGCCTCGACACTCAGCTCGCTCTGCAGGAATGCCGCCACCAGTTCGCCTCTGGAGCGTGTGCCCAGGGCCTGCTGCGGGTCGCGAATATTGGTCAGCGCGGCGAACCGTCCGGCCGGACCTACGCCCAGCCACGTGCCTCCGGCTTCAAGGTCACGTCCGGCATAGACGCCCGGGGCATTCTCCCACGACGCCAGGGCCTGGGTCGGGCGTGCATAGAACTCGTCGCGGTTGGCCGCAACGATCAGGGGCCGGGCATGTCCGGGCCGCCAGGCGAAGACGATCAGGCACATAGGGGGTCCTTTGTGTTTTCCTCACTTTATCTTCACTAGAGCCACAGGCCTACCTTCCGTTACCATGCCGGACTGAATTTACGGGGGCGACAATGGAATTCGTGCTCTATCTGGCGCTGGGCGCCTGTGCAGGCGTGCTGGCCGGGTTGTTCGGCGTCGGTGGCGGCATCATCATCGTGCCGGTGCTGGTGTTCAGTTTCACCCTGCAAGGCTTCGACGCCTCGGTGCTGACCCACCTGGCGGTGGGGACTTCGCTGGCGACCATTGTCTTCACCTCGGTCAATGCCATTCGCGAGCACCACCGCAAAGGCGCGGTGCAGTGGCCGATTTTCGTCTGGATGACCTTGGGCATCTTGGTGGGTGCCGGTATCGGCGCCAAGACTGCCTCGGCGATCCAGGGCCCGATGCTGCAAAAGATCATTGGTGTGTTTGCCCTGGTGATCGCAGCGCAGATGGCCCTGGACCTCAAGCCCAAGGCCAGCCGTGGCATTCCCGGCAAGCCCGGGCTGACTGTCGCCGGTAGCGTGATCGGCTGGGCCTCGGCGATCTTCGGCATTGGCGGCGGTTCGCTGACCGTGCCGTTCCTGACCTGGCGCAGCCTGCCCATGCAGCAGGCGGTGGCGACGTCATCGGCTTGTGGTTTCCCGATTGCCGTGGCCAGCGCCCTGAGTTTCATCTGGCTGGGCTGGCATGACCCGCACCTGCCGGCGCACAGCCTGGGTTTTGTGTACCTGCCGGCGCTGCTGGGCATTGCCTTGACCAGCATGTTTTTCGCCCGCTTCGGCGCGCGCCTGGCGCATAAACTGTCGCCACGCTTGCTCAAACGGCTATTTGCCGCGCTGTTGTTCTGCGTCGGCCTGAGCTTTTTGCTTTAACGAGAGGAGTCACCATGCTGCCTTACCCGCAGATCGATCCAGTGGCCGTGGCCCTGGGTCCGCTGAAAATCCATTGGTACGGCCTGATGTATCTGGTCGGCATCGGCGGCGCCTGGTTGCTGGCCTCGCGTCGCCTCAATCGCTTCGATCCGACCTGGAGCCGCGAGAAACTCTCCGACCTGGTGTTCTGGCTGTCGATGGGGGTGATTGTCGGTGGCCGCCTGGGCTACGTGCTGTTCTACGACCTGCACGCCTACCTGGCCAACCCGGCGCTGATCTTCGAGGTGTGGAAGGGCGGCATGTCGTTCCATGGCGGTTTCATCGGCGTGATGCTGGCGGCCTTGTGGTTTGGCAAGCGCAACAACAAGTCGTTCTTCGAACTGATGGATTTCGTCGCGCCGCTGGTGCCGATCGGCCTGGGCGCCGGGCGTATCGGCAACTTCATCAACGCCGAGCTGTGGGGCAAGGCCACCGACGTGCCTTGGGCCATGGTCTTTCCGCCGTTCAGCGACCCGGCCCAGTTGCCGCGTCACCCGTCGCAGCTGTACCAGTTCGCCCTGGAAGGTGTGGCGTTGTTCCTGATCCTGTGGCTGTACTCGCGCAAACCGCGCCCGACCATGGCGGTTTCCGGCATGTTCGCGCTGTTCTACGGGATCTTCCGCTTCATCGTGGAGTTCGTGCGGGTACCCGATGCCCAGCTTGGCTACATCGCCTTTGGCTGGTTGACCATGGGTCAGTTGCTCTGCGTGCCGATGATCCTCGGTGGTATCTTCCTGATCTGGTGGGCCTACAACCGCAAACCTACGGCCAAGGCCGCCGTTTGAATTTCCACGGCAGGGCGATCCCCTGCCGTCCTAGCTACAGGTAAGCCATGAAACAGTATCTAGATCTGGTCCGCGACGTGATCGAAAACGGCACCCTGCAGGGTAACCGTACCGGCATCCGCACCATCAGCCTGCCGGGCGCCATGCTGCGCTTCGACCTGCAGAAGGGCTTCCCGGCCATCACCACCCGCAAGCTGGCGTTCAAGTCGGCGATCGGCGAGATGGTCGGTTTCCTGCGCGGGGTGAAGAACGCTGGCGAGTTCCGCGAGCTGGGCTGCAAGGTCTGGGACCAGAACGCCAACGAAAACGCCCAGTGGCTGGCCAACCCGTTCCGCCAGGGTCATGACGACCTCGGCGAAATCTACGGCGTGCAATGGCGCCAGTGGCCGGCCTACAAGCGCATCCCACTGAGCAACCCGGCTGCCATCGAACTGGCCAAGAGCCAGGGCTTCCAGCAGATCGCCCAGGCCGAAGAAGATGGCGAAGCCTTCGTCGTGCTGTACAAGGCCATCGACCAGATCCGCCAGTGCATCGACACCATCCACAACGACCCGGGCAGCCGGCGCATCCTGTTCCACGGTTGGAACTGCGCCCAGCTCGACGAGATGGCCCTGCCGCCGTGCCACTTGCTGTACCAGTTCCACCCCAATGTCGAGACCAAGGAAATCTCCCTGACCCTCTACATCCGCTCCAATGACCTGGGCCTGGGCACTCCGTTCAACCTCACCGAAGGCGCCGCTTTGCTGTCGCTGATGGGCCGCCTGACCGGCTACACGCCGCGCTGGTTCACCTACTTCATCGGTGATGCGCACGTCTACGAGAACCACCTGGACATGCTCAATGAGCAGCTCAAGCGCGAGCCGCTGGCGGCGCCGAAGCTGGTGATCAATGAGCGTGTGCCGGAGTTCGCCAAGACGGGCGTGTACGAGCCAGAGTGGCTGGAGAAGATCGAACCGAGCGACTTCAGCCTCGAAGGCTACGAGCACCACGCGCCGATGACGGCGCCGATGGCGGTCTGAGTTCTAACTGTCTGAATATGTAACTGTGGGAGCGGGCTTGCCCCGCGATAGCGATGTAACTGATAAATCGCTTCGCGGGGCAAGCCCGCTCCTACAGGTACCTCAATCAGTGCCCGTGGCTTCTGCCCACATGTGAAGGCTCCGCCTCTGGCGCCGTCACCGCACCATTGACCTCAAGATGCTGCAGGATCGAGCACTGAACCTCCTGGGGATGACAGTGCTGGCGCAGTTCCAGCAGTTGCGTTTGTAGCGCTTGCAGCCCATCGATGCGCGCCTTGACGTGCTGGATGTGCTCGTCGATCAACGCATTGACGCTTTCGCACTGGTCTTCCGGGCTGTCGCGCAGGCGCAGCAGGCTGCGGATTTCTTCCAGGGTCATGTCCAGGGTGCGGCAGTTGCGGATGAAGGTCAGGCGCTCGACGTGGGCCTGGGTGTACATCCGGTAGTTGCCCTCGCTGCGCGCCGGCTCCGGCAGCAAGTTTTCCCGCTCGTAGTAACGGATGGTTTCCACCGCGCAATCGGTGGCCTTGGCCAGTTCTCCGATCTTCATCTGCAAATACCTCGACAAGTGGCTTGACCCTATAGTGGCTACAGGGTGTTCACTTGGCAACAGGACATTTAAGGATGAACCCATGAATCAGCCTGTCAGCCACACCCCCGGTAAAGACCCCCACGATCATGCCAAGCATGAGCACGCCCACAGCTGCTGTTCACACGATGCCGCGCCGGCCCTGGTGCAGTTGAGTGAAGCCAGCAGTGCCGGCGCGCGTTTGAGCCGTTTTCGCATCGAGGCCATGGATTGCCCGACCGAACAGACCCTGATCCAGAACAAGCTGGGCAAGCTGGCGGGGGTCGAGCAGCTGGAGTTCAACCTGATCAACCGCATCCTCGGCGTGCGTCATACCCATGCCGACACCGTCGCCATCGAGCAGGCGGTCGCCTCGCTGGGCATGCAGGCCGAGCCCCTGAGCGATTCCTCCGAGGAAGCTGCCGCTGCCCCTGCGCCGGTGAAAAAGCACTGGTGGCCGCTGGCATTGGCCGGTGTGGCGGCGTTGGGCGCCGAAGCCATTCACTTCGCCGAGCTTGCGCCTTCATGGGTGGTGGCGCTGGTCGCCCTGGTGTCGATCCTCAGTTGCGGCCTGGGCACCTACAAGAAGGGCTGGGTCGCCCTGAAGAACGGCAACCTCAATATCAATGCGCTGATGAGCATCGCCGTGACCGGTGCGGTGCTGATCGGCCAGTGGCCGGAAGCGGCCATGGTCATGTTTCTGTTTACCGTCGCCGAGCTGATCGAGGCGCGCTCGCTGGACCGCGCGCGCAATGCCATCGGCGGGTTGATGCAGTTGAGCCCGGACCTTGCCACGGTGCAGCAGGCCGATGGCCAATGGCGCGAGCTGGACGTCAAGCAGGTCGCGTTGGGTGCCCTGGTGCGTGTGCGTCCCGGCGAGCGCATCGGCCTGGATGGTGAAGTGGTCAGCGGCCAGTCGAGCATCGACCAGGCGCCGATCACCGGCGAGAGCCTGCCGGTGGAGAAGGGCCCGGGCGACAAGGTGTTCGCCGGGACCATCAACCAGGCCGGTGCGCTGGAGTACCGGGTGAGTGCTGCGGCCGGGCAATCGACCCTGGCGCGGATCATCAAGGCGGTGGAAGAAGCCCAGGGCGCGCGGGCGCCGACCCAGCGCTTCGTCGACCAGTTCTCGCGCATCTACACCCCGGCCGTGTTCGCTTTCGCCCTGGCGGTAGCGGTGATTCCGCCGCTGTTCATGGCCGGCGCCTGGTTCGACTGGATCTACCGCGCCCTGGTGCTGCTGGTGGTGGCCTGCCCTTGTGCCCTGGTGATTTCTACGCCGGTGACCATCGTCAGCGGCCTGGCCGCAGCCGCGCGCAAAGGCATCCTGGTCAAGGGCGGGGTGTACCTGGAAGGCGGGCGCAAGCTCGACTTCCTGGCCCTGGACAAGACCGGCACCATTACCCACGGCAAGCCGGTGCAAACCGACTATGAAGTGCTCGAACCGCTATTCCAGGACCGTGCCCAGGCGCTGGCGGCCAGCCTCGCTGACCGCTCCGACCACCCGGTATCACGCGCCATTGCCGTGTTTGCCATTGAGCAAAAGCTGCCCCTGAGCGAGGTTGCAGCCTTTGAAGCCCTGGCAGGCCGTGGTGTGCGCGGCGAAATTGACGGTGAGCTGTATCACCTGGGCAACCATCGCCTGGTCGAAGAACTGGGCCTGTGCTCGCCGCAGCTCGAAGCCCGGCTCGATACGCTGGAGCGCCAGGGCAAGACCGTGGTGCTGCTGCTCGACAAGTCCGGCCCGCTGGCGCTGTTCGCCGTGGCCGACACGGTCAAGGACAGCAGCCGCGAGGCAATTGCCGAACTGCATGAGCTGGGTATCAAGACTGTCATGCTGACCGGCGACAATCCGCACACGGCCCAGGCCATTGCTGCCCAGGTCGGCATCGATCAGGCCCATGGCAACCTGCTGCCGGCTGACAAGCTCAAGACCATCGAAGACCTGTATGCCCAGGGCCATCGGGTCGGCATGGTCGGTGACGGCATCAACGATGCGCCGGCACTGGCCCGCGCCGAGATCGGTTTTGCCATGGCCGCAGCCGGTACCGACACCGCGATCGAGACCGCCGACGTGGCGCTGATGGATGATGACTTGCGCAAAATCCCGGCCTTCGTCAGGCTCTCGCGTCAGAGTGCGGCGATCCTGACCCAGAACATCGTCCTGGCCCTGGGGATCAAGGCAATCTTCCTGGCGGTGACCTTCGCCGGCATGGCAACTATGTGGATGGCGGTATTCGCCGACATGGGCGTGAGTTTGCTGGTGGTCTTCAACGGCCTGCGATTGCTGCGTAAATAGAGGATGTATGCTGAGTTCCGAGTTGAAAGCCTTCTACATGGTTGCCCGCCTGGGCAGCATTACCCTGGCGGCGAAGAAACTCGGGCTCAGCCAACCAACGGTGACCACGCAGATCCGCAACCTGGAAAGCCAGTACGCGGTCGAACTGTTCTACCGCGGCGGCCGCCGCCTGACCCTCAGTGATGACGGCGCGAGGCTGCTGCCGATGGTCAAGGCCCTGCTGCAGCAGGAAGCCGATATCGAGTTCTTCCTGCGCAACAGCGGCCAGGGTCAAGGCAGCCTGCGCATCGCCGCCACGGCGCCTTACTACATTCTCGACCTGGTAAAGATCTTCCGCGAACGCCTGCCGCAAGTGGAGGTGTCGGTGGAAATCGGCAACTCCCAACAGGTGCTGGAACTGCTTGAAGACTATCGGGTAGACCTTGCGGCCTCGTCGCAACTGGTCGAGGACACGCGTCTGGTGCGGCGGGTGCTGGGTACCGATCCGCTGGTGGTGGCGGTGCACCGCAACCATGTGTTGGCCAGTCATGAGTCCATTCCGTTGTCGGCGCTGGCCGGGCATTGCCTGCTGGTGCGTGAGCAGGGCTCGACCACGCGCAAGTTGACCGAGCAGATGCTGGAAGCGGCGGGGGTGAAGGTGGGGTCGCTGCTGGAGATCGGCAGCCGCGAATCGATCCGCGAGGCGGTGTTGCGCAACATCGGCATCAGCATCATTGCCCGCCATGAAGTGCCGCATAACCCTGAGCTGCGGGTGCTGAGCCTTGAGGGGGCGCCGCTGATGCACGAGTACCTGTATTGCCTCAAGGAGCGGCGTCAGGCGCGGTTGCCGGCGGCTTTTCTGGGCCTGGCCCAGGAAGTGTCAGCATTGTAGGAGCGGGCTTGCCCCGCGATAGCGATGTCACTGATAAATCGCTATCGCGGGGCAAGCCCGCTCCCACAGGTGGCGTTGCATTACACCAAAATCTGCCTATACCACTATCGGCAACTTTTGCTCCCCCGCCACACAACCTTCGCATTGCCTCCCTAGCATGACCCTCATTCGTTCGATGAGGTCCTGCCATGAACACTCCAGTCGCAAACCCGGGCGCACACATGAAAGTGCGCGGTATTCATAAGCGCTTTGGCGCATTTACCGCCCTGCACGATGTTTCCCTCGACGTTGCCGCGGGTGAGCTGGTGTGCCTGCTGGGCCCGTCCGGCTGCGGCAAGACCACCCTGTTGCGTTGCATTGCCGGCCTCGAACGCCAGGACCGCGGCACCTTGTACATCGGCGAGCGCGACATATCCGAGCTGCCGCCCCAAGCCCGGGATTACGGCATTCTGTTCCAGTCCTACGCTCTGTTCCCCAACCTCACCGTTGAAGCCAACATCGCCTACGGCCTGGCCGGCAGCGGTCGTGACGAAGTGCGTCAGCGGGTGGCGCAGATGCTTGAACTGGTGGGCCTGATCGGTAGTGAAAAAAAGTACCCCGGCCAACTGTCCGGCGGCCAGCAGCAGCGTGTGGCGCTGGCCCGCGCCCTCGCACCGGCACCGTCACTACTGCTGCTCGACGAGCCGATGTCGGCCCTCGACGCCCGGGTTCGCGAACACCTGTGCAGCGAACTGCGCCAACTGCAACGCCAGCTCGGCATCACCACCCTGATGGTCACCCACAACCAGGACGAAGCCATGTTGATGGCCGACCGCATTGCGGTGATGAACAACGGTCAGGTCGAGCAGTACGCCACCCCGCAGGACATCTACGACAAGCCGGCCACGCCATTCGTTGCCGAGTTTGTCGGCCAGGGCAACTGGCTGCCTTTCCAGCGCCACAGCGACAGCCATGCCCAGGTCGGTGCGCTGAACATGCGCCTGGCCGACGGTGCCAGCCAGGCTCGTAGCGGCCGGCTGTTCTGCCGCCCGGAAGCGATCAGCGTCAACCCGCCGGTACATGAAGAGAACCTGTTCCCGGCGCGGGTGCGTGAGATTACCTTCCTCGGCAATCGCTGCCGCATGAGTTTTGAACTCAACGAACTGCCGGGCCACGCCCTGCTGGCCGAAGTCGCCCCCGAATCGATGCCGCGCCTGGGTTCCCAGGACATCTGGGTGGCCTTGCCGCCGCGCAGCCTGCAGGTGTTTGCCTGAGATGGCGGCGCCACTCGCCATGCCGATCGCCCACGCGAAGGCAGCCCAGCGCTCTGGTGTTTCACTGGGTGATCGACTGTTCGTGGTCGGCGGCAAAGGGTTGCTGCTGCTTTTTCTCACCGTGGCGGTGTTGATTCCACTGCTGGCGATTTTCTGGCGCGGCTTTAGCAGTGATGCCGGCCAGGGCGGCGGCCTGGTGGCCGCCCGCGAATTGTTCGCCAGTGCCAACTTCCACTGGCTGCTGGGCAATAGCCTGAAGGTCTCGATCAGCGTTGCAGCCATCGTCGTTCCGCTGGCTTACCTGTTCGCTTATGCCCTGCAGCGCACGCTGATCCCCGGCAAGCGAATCTGGCGTGGTATTTCACTGCTGCCGCTGCTGGCGCCGTCGATGCTGCCAGCTATCGCCCTGGTTTATCTGTTCGGCAACCAGGGCCTGCTGCGTGGGCTGCTCAGCGACAATATCTATGGCTTCTGGGGCATTGTCCTTGGCGAAGCCATCTACACCTTCCCCCATGCGCTGATGATCCTGCTTTCGGCCCTGTCGCTGGCCGATGCGCGGCTGTTCGACGCAGCTTCGAGCATGGGTGCCGGGCCTTGGCGCGCATTTCACAGCATCACCTGGCCTGCGACCCGGCAGGCGGTGTTCGCCGCGTTCTGCCTGGTGTTCACACTGACCATCACCGACTTTGGCGTGCCGGTGGTGGTGGGTGGCGACTATCAGGTGCTGGCGCTGGAGGCCTACAAGGCCGTGGTCGGCCAGCAGCAGTTTGGCCGCGGTGCCTTGATCGGTATGGTCTTGCTGGTGCCGGCACTGCTCAGTTTCGCCGTCGATGCCTGGCTGCGTCGGCGCCAGGGCGATTCGATGAGCGGCCGGGCCCAGGTGTTCCAGCCACAGCCATCGCGTACTCGCGATGCCTGCTTCATGGCCGTGGTGATCCTGATTTGCGCAGTGCTGTTGCTGGTGGTGGGCATGGCGGTGTACTCATCGCTGGTCAAGTTCTGGCCCTATAACCTGTCGCTGTCGCTCAAGCACTATCAGTTCGACGAAACCGCCGGTGGTGGCTGGCTGGCCTACCGCAACAGCCTGACCATGGCCCTGGGCACGGCGTTGATCGGCAGTGCGGTGATCTTCACCGGCGCCTACCTGATGGAAAAAACCAAGGGCCAGCGCAGCCTGAACCTGCTGCTGCGTCTGCTCAGCTTCGTGCCGATGGCGGTGCCAGGGTTGGTGCTGGGGCTTGGCTACGTGTTCTTCTTCAACCTGGCCAGCAACCCGCTGCATGTGTTCTACGGCAGCATGGCGTTGCTGGTGGTGTGCACCATCGCCCACTACCTGACCACCGCGCAGATGACCGCGACCACCGCCCTGCGCCAGCTCGATGGCGAGTTCGAAGCCGCTGCGCTGTCGCTCAAGGCGCCGCTGTACCGGCACTTTCTGCGGGTCACCGTGCCGATCTGCCTGCCGGCGCTGCTCGACATCATCCGCTACCTGTTCGTCTCGGCCATGACCACGGTGTCGGCGGCGATCTTCCTCTACAGCCCGGACACCATCCTTGCCGCCGTCGCCGTGCTGAACATGGACGATGCCGGCAACGTCGGCGGCGCTGCGGCAATGTCGACCCTGATCCTGCTCACCAGCGCCACCGTTTCGCTGCTCCTGGCCTGGGCCTCGCGCGGCCTGTTGCAACGCTCCCAAGCCTGGCGCCAGCGTGCGCCGGGTCACTGATTGTCTCTACCCACTTGCACCGTTCAAAGGAGTCGCATCATGTTCAAGCCACTTGCTCTTGCCGCTGCCGTCCTCACTGCATTCAGCGTGCAGGCCACTGCCGCCAACACCCAGCTGACGGTCTACACCGCGCTTGAAGCCGAACAGCTCAAGAGCTACAAGCAGGCCTTCGAGAAGGCCAACCCGGACATTGAAATCAAGTGGGTGCGTGATTCCACCGGCATCATCACCGCCAAGCTGCTGGCCGAAAAAGATCGCCCGCAAGCCGATGCGGTCTGGGGTCTGGCAGCGTCGAGCCTGGCGATCCTCGACCAACAGGGCATGCTGCAAAGCTATGCCCCGAAAGACCTTGGCAAGATCGGCGGCAACTACCGCGATGCCGCCAACCCGCCGGCCTGGGTGGGTATGGACGTCTGGGCGGCGACCATCTGCTTCAACACCATCGAAGCCGAAAAGCAGGGCCTGAGCAAGCCGGTGAGTTGGCAGGACCTGACCAAGCCTGAGTACAAGGGCAAGATCGTCATGCCTAACCCGGCGTCTTCGGGCACCGGCTTCCTGGACGTCAGCGCCTGGCTGCAGACCTTTGGTGAGAAGCAGGGCTGGGCGTACATGGACGGCCTGCACCAGAACATCGGCCAATACGTTCACTCCGGTTCCAAGCCGTGCAAGCTGGCGGCGGCCGGTGAGTTCCCGATCGGTATCTCCTTCGAATACCCGGCCGTGCAGCTCAAGCGCCAGGGTGCGCCGCTGGACATCGTCTTGCCGAAGGAAGGCCTGGGCTGGGAGATCGAGGCCACCGCGGTGATCAAGGGCAGCAAGAATGAAGACGCAGCCAAGCGCCTGGCCGACTTCTCGGCAAGCCCGGCGGCCATGGAACTGTACAAGGAAAACTTCGCCGTGCTGGCCCAGCCGGGCATCGCCAAACCACAGACCGAACTGCCGGCCGACTACGAGCAGCGCCTGATCAAGAACGACTTCGCCTGGGCGTCGAAGAACCGCGACAGCATCCTGGCCGAGTGGCGCAAGCGCTATGACGGCAAGTCGGAGAAGGTGGCGCAGCAGTAACAGCATCGCGGGGTAGGAGCGGGCTTGCCCCGCGATAGCATTCTTGAAGGAACCTCAAATGACCGATCTACTCATCGTCGGCGCCGGCATCCTCGGCCTGTCCCATGCCTACGCCGCTGCCCGGCGCGGGCTCAAGGTGCGGGTCTTCGAGCGCAGCGCCACACCCCTGGGCGCTTCGGTGCGCAACTTCGGCCAGGCACTGGTTACGGGTCAACCGCCAGGCCAGATGCTCGAACTGGCCAAGGCCAGCAGCGGCATCTGGAAGCACTGGGCGCATCAGGCCGGCTTCGAGCTCAAGGCCAACGGCTCGCTGCTGTTTGCCCGTACCGCGCTGGAGCTGGAACTGCTCGAAGCCTTCTGCGCCGAGCGTGCGCAAGCACATGACTACAAGATCGAGCTGCTCAGCGGCGCCGCCCTGAACGACCTCTACGGCGGCCAGTTCCGTCACCATCGCGCCGCCTTGCGCGGGCTGCAAGACCAGCAGTTGTATTCGCGCGAGGCGCTGCCGAGCCTGATCCACTTCCTGCAGCGGGCGTTGGGTGTACAGTTTCACTTCTCCACGCTGGTGCGTGGTATCGAACCCGGTCGCGTTTCGACCACGGCGGGGGAGTTCAGCGCCAGGCAGGTCGTGGTCTGCTCCGGTCACGACTATCAGACCCTGCTCGCTGAACCTATCGCTGCCTTGCAACCGCAGGTCTGTCGCTTGCAAATGTTGCGCGCCCGGCCACGCTTCAAGCTCGATCTGCAGCACGCACTGCTCACCGGCCTGAGCTGCGTGCACTACGGCGCCTTCGCCGATTTGCCCCAGGCCCAGGCACTCAAAGCGCAACTGCAGGCCAACAGCCCGCACCTGCTGGAGCACGGCATCCATCTGCTGATCAGCCCTACGCCCCACGGTGAGCTGATCATCGGCGACTCCCACGCCTATGGCAGTGATGCATCACCCTTCAACGCCGAACAGGTCGACAACTGGTTGATCGAGCTGGCCGAGCAGACCCTGGGCGGGCGCATCGAGGTGGTCGAGCGCTGGCAGGGCGTCTATGGTTCTGGCGGGCCGGGGCCGTTTTCCCTGCTGCAGGTCGCGCCGGGAGTCAGTGCCGCGCTGATGCACAGCGGCGTCGGCATGAGTGTCGGCCCGGCCCTGGCCGAGCAGCATATCGCCCGTTTGCTGGAGGAGATCGACTAACCATGGCTACAGCCGAACAGATTGTCAGCGACGTCTTCGCCTTGTATCAGCAGCATGGTGATGAAGACTACATCGGCGAACCGGTTTCGCAGCTCGAGCATATGTCCCAGGCGGCGCAGCTGGCATTGGCCGAGGGCTATGACGATGAAGTGGTGCTGGCGGCGTTCTTCCATGACATCGGCCACATCTGTGGCGGCGCCAAAGGCAACATGGGTGGTTATGGTGCGGTCAGCCACGAACGGGTAGGCGCCAACTACCTGCGTCGTTGTGGCTTTAGCGAGCGCTTGGCCAAACTGGTGGAGTATCACGTCGAGGCCAAGCGCTACCTGACCTTGCGTCAGCCAGGTTATTACCAGCGCTTGAGCGAGGCCAGCCGACGCACCCTGGCGTACCAGGGCGGGGTGATGAGCGAGGCCGAGGCCGATGCCTTCGAGCAGGACCCGCTGTGTGAAGTGAGCCTGCGCATGCGTCAGTGGGATGAACTGGCCAAGGAAATGGATGTGCCGGTCATCGATCTGCAGTTGCTCAAGGGCAAGGCCCTAAAGCTCTTGCACTAGCGCATCAATCTGCTCCTGGCGTTCCGCCTGATTCACCCGTGCTCCCGGATTGAGCGATGACCACTGCGGATGCGCCCGGGCCTTGCTCAGCGCCTCCGGCAGCTTGCCTTCACGCCAGGTCTGCTCCTGTGGCGTCGCCAGCTTGATCCGCTCCATGGCCGCATGACCCCGGGCATCGAGCGCGTGAATCAGCTGATGCTGACGCAACGCCAACAGGCGCAACACGCTGTCATCCACCGTCAACTCGCGCTGGCCCTTGAGCTTGCCGAGCAGGCGCGAGCCATAGCTGCGGGCGGTCTGCAGGGCACCACCGGCAATAGCCCCGGCCAGCGCCGCAGCACCGAGGGTCAAGCCGCCAACCAGCAGGTCGACGCCCGCCCCGGCCGCTGCACCCGCCGCCACACCACTGCCCAGGCGTACGCCGAGCAACTTGAGGGTTTCCGGGTTGAACAGGTCATCGCCCCAGCGTCCATCGAGCAGGGGCAGGTCGCTGCTGGTGGCGTCTTCCTTGCGAAAGGCATAGAGCTTGAGCAGTGCTTCGACACAGCGTTGTTCGCGCTGACGCACTTCGCGGCGCAAGGTCTCTATGGCTACGGCTTCGGCGCCAGCTTCGGCGATCACGCTGCGCCGGCAGGCGGCGCAGTCGAGCAGCAAGTCGGCGACCAGACGCTTGGCGCTCTCACGCCGGGCCTGGCGCTGGGCCTGCTGATCGTCGATCAGGCGTTGCAGCGCGCCACGGGAGTTTTCCAGCATCAAGGCCAGGCTTTCGTACAGGCGGCGTTCGCCGTCTTCGGGCGGTGCGACGCTGTCGAAGCGCACCAGTGCGTGCAATCCCAGGCGCGCCAGCGCTTCGCGCCAGTCGGCTTCGCGATGGTCGCTGCTGGCGACGAAGTTGAGCACCGGCAACAGCGGCTTGCCGCAGCCGGCCAGCACTTCCAGCTCGTCGCGGTACTTGGCCAGTACCGGTTCGCGGGCATCAATCACGTACAGGCCGGCATCACTGGCGAGCAACTGACGCAGCACCTTGGCCTCTTGCTCGAAACGCTGGCGTGCCTCGCTACCTTGCAGAAAACGCTCCAGCCGCGCCGGGCCATCGAGGCGCTCGCCCGGACGCTCCAGGCGCTCAAGGTAGTCGAGCAGGGCGATTGCATCTTCCAGCCCCGGCGTGTCGTAGAGCTCCAGCAGTGGCTCACCGTCCACCGACAGGCGTGCGCCCTCGACATGACGGGTGGTGCTCGGCCGATGGGACACTTCACCGAAACCGACATCACGGGTCAGGGTGCGCAGCAGTGAGGTCTTGCCGACATTGGTGTGGCCGACCACGGCCAGTTTCAGCGGCTTAGTCATGGCCAAGCTCCAGCCAGTTCAACGGGGCGCTGTCGGCGTAACTTAAACCGAGCTGTTCCAGGGCCTGATGCCAGTCACCCAGGCGCTCTGCATCCAGGGCCTGGCCGGGCATCGCCTGCAACAGCCAGATGCGCGTGGCGCCGGCATTGCGCGCAAGCTCGGCGAGCAGCGCCAGGCTACCGCGATCAGGCGAGCGGCGCGGGTCGCAGGCAATTGCCAGGCGCGCCGGCGGAAAGCGGCCGAGCTGCTCGAGCAGTTTGTTGCGCGACTCGCGACTGTCGAGGATGCCGGCGTTGCTCACCGTTGCCGGCAAGGCGGGTGGCCATGGGCGTGTGTCATCCAGCTCAAGGCCTACCAGCAGGGCGCCATCGCTATGAGCTTCGCCGACCCCGCGGACAATCTGCGGCAGCGTATCAGGCGCCGCATCGTTGATGCCCAGGCGTTCGCTGCTGGGCATCAGCGCATCGCGCAGCGGGCTGTAGCCGGGCAGGTTTAGGTCCAGTTGCAGGCGCGCCCGGCCACTGCGCCAGCGCCACAGGCACAACGCGCCAAGCAGCAGGCGCGGGAGGATGCCATACACCAGCAGCACCCCCAGCAACCACCCGGCCCAGGCTCGGCGGGCCAGCTCAAGTGCTGGCTGGCTGTCGCCACTGGCGCGGATCATGGCGACATCCGGCACGCTGAAACCGAGCAGGGCTGGCAGGGAGCCGATGGCCTGGGTCAGGGCCACGAAGGTGTCGGCACCTAGAATGGTGGTTTCCCAGACAAAGCCGTAACGGCGGGTGGCGAGCAGGATCAGCAACATCATCAGTGCCGTGCCCAGGGCCACCAACCACAGGCTGTGCACCAGCAGGCCGAGCAGCCAGCGGTTGAGCTTTTGCCGTTGCAGCATCACCAGCAGGGCCGGGGCCAGGTGCGCGGCCTGGGCATCGCGGGCGAATTTTTCGCTCAGCCACAACCACAGGCGGCCAAGGGTTGCGCCCTGTTCAGCGGCGAAGAAAAAGCCCAGCAGCCAACCCAGCAACAGCAGCAGGTTGAGCCCCAGCAGGCTGCCCAGGGCCCAGAACACATTCACCGGCCGTTGACTGTCGCCAAGGGCGGCCAGGGCCAGGCCGGCGCCGCTGAGCACGGCGAGCGCCACCAGGGCCGCCAGCGCCAGGCGTGCGCCTTGTTTCCAGTGTTGCAGGGCGCTGCGCATGCCGTCGCGTTCGGCCAGCCACAAGGCGCGGTTTTCGATGCGCGCTTGCAGGTCGCCACCCGCTTGGCGGGCGCGGCGGTTGGCTTCCTGGTCTTCCAAGGGGCCTGCGTATTCTTCGCGCAGGCGCACGGCTTCAGTGAGCCAGCGTTTGTCCAGGTCAGTCAGTGCAGTCACACGCGCTTCCATTGATCAAGTCAGCCCAAAGCATAACCCAGGCATCGAAGATCGGGCTTTGCTATCCTCGCCGGCATGAAAACATCACTTCCCCTCAGCCTGATCGCGGCCCTCGCCGAGAACCGCGTGATCGGCATCGACAACAGCATGCCCTGGCACCTGCCGGGGGATTTCAAGTATTTCAAGGCCACCACTTTGGGCAAGCCGATCATCATGGGTCGCAAGACCTGGGATTCGCTGGGCCGGCCGCTACCGGGGCGCTTGAACCTGGTGGTCAGCCGCCAGCCGGGCCTGCAGCTTGAAGGCGCCGAGGTGTTCGCCTCGCTCGATGAGGCGATGGTGCGTGCCGAGCAATGGGCGCTTGAGCAGGGCGTCGATGAGCTGATGCTGATTGGCGGTGCGCAGTTGTACACCCAGGCCATCGAGCGAGGCCTGGCGGATCGGCTGTACCTGACGCGGGTGGAACTGAGCCCGGAAGGGGATGCGTGGTTTCCGCGGTTTGATGAGGCGCAGTGGACGTTGGCGTCGAGCCAGGAGAATCCGGCTGAGGGCGACAAGCCGGCGTATCACTTCGAGGTCTGGGAAAAGGCCTGAAAAGCATCGCGGGGCAAGTCGGGTCGCCGCATCGCCGCTCCCACAGGTTTAGATAATCCCTGTAGGAGCGGGCTTGCCCCGCGATGAACTTCCCGAAAATCTCAGGAATGCGTCAGTTGCGCATGCTCCTGCGCATCCAGCACTGACTTGTCGGTCTGCTGGAGCATCTGGCTGGTAATCGCCCCCGCAGCCATCGCGCCGTTCACGTTCAACGCGGTACGGCCCATGTCGATCAGTGGCTCGACCGAGATCAGCAAGGCCACCAGCTCCACCGGCAAGCCCATGGCCGGCAGCACGATCAGCGCAGCGAAGGTCGCACCGCCGCCCACACCGGCAACACCTGCCGAACTCAGGGTGACGATCGCCACCAGGGTGGCAATCCACAGCGGATCAAACGGGTCGATACCCACCGCTGGCGCCACCATCACCGCCAGCATGGCCGGGTACAAGCCGGCACAACCGTTCTGGCCAATGGTTGCACCGAACGATGCAGCGAAGCTTGCGATCGACTGTGGAATACCCAGGCGCAGGGTTTGTGCCTCGATGCTCAGCGGGATGCTCGCCGCGCTGGAGCGGCTGGTGAAGGCGAAGCTCAGCACCGGCCAGACTTTGCGGAAGAAGCGCAGCGGGTTCACGCCGCTCAGTGCCAGCAACACGCCATGCACCACGAACATCAGGCCCAGGCCCAGGTACGACACCACCACGAAGCTACCGAGCTTGAGGATGTCGTCCAGGTTCGAGCTGGCCACCATCTTGGTCATCAGCGCGAGCACGCCATAAGGGGTGAGCTTCATCACCAGACGCACCAGGCGCATCACCCAGGCTTGCAGGGTATCGATGGCGGCCAGGGCGCGGTTGCCTTTTTCTGCGTCATCCTTGAGCAGTTGCAGGGCAGCCAAGCCCAGGAACACGGCGAAGATCACCACGCTGATGATCGAGGTCGGCTTGGCTCGGGCCAGGTCGGCTACCGGGTTGCTGGGGATGAACGACAGCAGCAGTTGCGGGATATTCAGGTCGCTGACCTTGCCCACGTAGTCGCTCTGGATCGCCGCCATGCGCGCGGTTTCGGCGGTGCCGGCGACCAGGCCCTCGGCGGTCAGGCCGAACAGGTTGGTCAGGACGATGCCGATCAGCGCGGCAATCGCCGTGGTGAACAGCAGGGTGCCGATGGTCAGGAAGCTGATCTTGCCCAACGACGAAGCGTTGTGCAGGCGCGCGACAGCGCTGAGGATCGAGGCGAAGATCAGCGGCATGACGATCATCTGCAGCAACTGCACATAACCGTTGCCGACCAGGTCGAGCCAGCTGATGGTCGCCTTGAGCACCGGGTTGCCCGCGCCATAAATGGCATGCAGGGCGGCGCCGAACAGCACGCCGAGGATCAGCCCGACCAGGACCTTCTTGGCCAGGCTCCAGTTGCCATGACGGGTTTGTGCCAGGCCCAGCAGCAAGGCCAGGAACGCCAGCAGATTGAGAGACAACGGCAGATTCATTGAAGCTCCAGGAAAAAAAGGCGGGGCATCGCCTCTGTGTGCGATTACGAACAGAAATGCTAACAGCATGAAAACCAACGAATTTATATCGAAATGGAATTTAGATAGTCGTTTTTGGAATAACGGAAGGTCGCAAACAGAATGCTCGTGGCCGCTCGCACTCTCGCCATGCACCAAGGCTGACAACACCGTTCTCACAGGCCATGGCACGTTGCAGCAAATGTGGGAGCGGGCTTGACCCGCGATGCGCCGCGCGGGCGGCGCTCGATCTCAAGGACGCCACAACCCCTACGGCGTACACCTACTGGCCCTCACCTCATCTCAAGCCCCACACCTCACCGTCATCACGCAATTGCAAGATGTGTAGTGGTTCAGAGGTACAGGCTTTGAGATGGGGTAAAGCCTGCCAGGTGTATGTCGTAAGGTTTTTTGCGCTCTTAAGATCGAGCGCCGCCCGCGCGGCGCATCGCGGGTCAAGCCCGCTCCCACATTTGTTGCAACGTACCATGGCCTGTGAGATCGGCGTTGTCAGCCTGGTGCCAGGTGAGAGTGCGTGTCGAGGCCAAAAAGCCTAGCGGCTAACATGCAATCGCGAGGTGTGTAGATACCTATGCCGCGATGAAACCCCACCGCTCACAAAATAGATATCAATTGCGAATCTATCTCATCTTCTGCTAGCGTGCGCTCACCTTGAGGTCCATCGCCAGGAAGTACCGTGTCTTCGTGGAATACGCAGATTGCCCGCTTGTTCGCCGAGCACAAGAAAGCGCTGGAAGCCTTTGTTGCGCGCCGTACCGGCAATGCTCAGGTGGCAGCCGACCTGACCCAGGAATCATTCCTGCGCCTGGCGCGGTTGCCTGCCGACAAGAAGATCGACAATCTGCCGGCCTTCCTCTTCACCATTGCCAGCAACCTGGTGCGTGACCATCAGCGTCAATCCATTCGCCGCGAGCGCCTCGACGGCGGCGAACCCAGCGAGGAGCTGGCCTGCGAAACGCCCGGTGCCGACGAGCAATTGTCTGTGCTGCAGGAGCAAGCCCTGATGCACGAGGCCATTCAAGCCTTGCCCGAGGCGACCCGCGATATCTTCCTGCTTTATCATGTCGACGAATGTTCCTACCGGGAAATTGGCGAACGGCTGCACATTTCCCCGCGTAGTGTCGAATACCAATTGCGCCGTGCGCTGATCGAATGTCGGGCCTTCATCAAGGCGCGGCTGTTCAGCGGCACGCCGGGGCCGCGTCCATGAAGCGGCTATTTGCAGCGACGGATACCCCGATGACCGACCCTCATGCCACGGACGCCGACGATGTGTTCGACCAAGCCAGTGGCTGGTACTACCGCCTGCAGGCTGACGACGTCACGGCCGAGGAGCGCGAGGCGTTCACAGCCTGGCTGGCCAAAGGGCCGGCCCAGGCTCAGGCCTGGGACGAGGTGCTTGGCCTGCTGGGTGCCTTGCGTGAGTCGGCGCGGCAGATTCGCCAGGCCCAGCACGCGCGCTGGCGCCGGCCACGGCGGCAGCTCTGGGCCAGTGCTGCGGCCGTGCTGTTGATGATTGGTTTGCTGGCGTTAAGCCCCTGGCCGGACCGCTGGCGCGCCGACTATGCCACCGCCACCGGGGAGTCGCGCAGCATCGCCCTGGCAGACGGTTCGCAACTTCAGCTCAACACCGACACGGCCCTGCAGGTCGAGCTGGCCGATGGCGAGCGACGGGTGCGCTTGTTACGTGGCGAGGCCTGGTTCGAGGTCAGCCGTGACCCGGCAAGGCCGTTTGTGATTCGCTCCGGTGATGGCTGGGTCAAGGTTGTCGGTACGCGCTTCAGCGTCGCCCGGCAAGGCGAGCAAACCCGCGTGCGAGTGGCCCAGGGCAAGGTCCAGGTCAGCGCCGACAACCAGCAGTCCGTGCTGCTCGAACCTGGCCGCGCCGTCGAGTACCGCGGCGCTCAGTTGAGTCGCGAGCATGCCTTCGATGTGGCCGCTGAGTTCGCCTGGCGCCAACGCCAGTTGGTGTTCCGCGAGCAGCCGCTGGCCGAGGTGGTCGATGCCCTTAACCGATACTGGCCGGGGCAGACCCTGGTGCTGGGCGAGCGCCTGCGCCAGCGCAAGGTCTCGGGGGTCTTCGAGATCGACAAGCCTGATGCCGTGCTCAGGGCCTTGACCCACACCTTGGGCTTGCACGCCGAGCATTACACGCCGTACCTGCGGGTATTGCGCGAAGGTTGAAAAATTTCTTACAAAAGTTTCAGGGTTTCCCCGTCAGCAGACGTCCTTGATCTCGTAGGCGCAAATAATAAGCACTCTCAGATAGTGCGGCGCCACTCTACGACTTCGATGATTCTGGGGAGCACCACTGATGGAAAACACCACTGCCACCCGGCGCCTGCCCGGCCTGCCGACCCTGTTGAGCCTGGCCATTGCCCTGGGCTGCGGCACCTTGGCGATGCCGACCCTGGCCGCACCTGCCGCGCAAGCGCAGGTCTATCGCTTCGAGATCCCGGCGCAATCGCTGGATGCGGCGCTGGCAGCCTTCAGCGCGGTGACCCGGGTGCAGGTGCTGGTCGGTGCCGAGGTGACCCAGGGCCTGCGCTCCCCAGGCTTGAATGGCAGTTATCCACAGGACCAAGCCCTGGCCAGGCTGTTGGCCGGCACTGGCCTGAGCGCAAGCTACATCGACCGCGACAGCGTGACCCTGGAAAAACGCCAGGGCAAAGACGACGCGTTGCAGTTGGGGGCGACCATGGTCGGCGGCAAGGTGCTCGGCGCCACCACCGAAGGGAGCCAGTCCTACACCACGGGCGCGCTGACCATCGGCAAGGGCGAACAGAAGCTCAAGGATATTCCGCAGTCGGTGTCGGTCGTTACTCGTCAGCGCATGGACGACCAGAACATGAACAGCCTGCAGGACGCCATGCGTCAGGTCACCGGGGCAACTATCAAGAGCTACAACTCCGGCTCCAGCCTCAATGACGTGTACGTGCGCGGCTTTCTGGTCGACCAGGTGCAGGTCGACGGCGTTTCGCAAATGACCGGCCAGGGCGACCTGATGACCAGCTTCGACCTGGCGATGTTCGACCGGGTCGAAGTGTTGCGCGGGCCCTCCGGCCTGTATCAGGGCGCCGGTGAACCCGGCGGCACCATCAACCTGGTGCGCAAGCGCGCCCTCGGCCAATTCGCCCTCAGTGGCGAGCTGTCGGCAGGCTCCTATGATCACTACCATTCGACCGTGGACATCACCGGCCCGCTCAACAGCGACGGCAGCCTGCGCGGGCGCTTTGTCACTGCCTATGAAGACAATAAATCCTTCGTCGATTACGCCCAGAACGAGCGGCCGATGGTCTACGGCCGGCTTGAGTACGACGTGACCCCGGACACCACCCTGTCGTTGGGCGGCGCCTATCAGAAGAACCATTCCACCCCCGCCTTCGGCTTGCCGGCCTATGCCAACGGCAAGCTGCTGGACGTGAAACGCTCGACCTTTGTCGACGCCAAGTGGAACGAGCTGGACGAGCATGTGTGGGAAAGCTTCTTCGAGGCCGATCACACCCTGGACAACGGTGGCCAGTTCAAGACCTCGCTGACCTACCGCGACGCGGAAACCCCGACCCGCAACTTCACCTGGAGCGACGGCGCGGTAGACCCGGCCACGGGTGCCAGTTCGGCGGTGGCTTACTCCTACTACACCCACATCAAGACGCTGGGCCTGGACAGCTTCGTGACCTTGCCGGTGGAAGCCTTCGGTCGTACCCACGAATTGACCGTGGGCGCCGAGTACCAGCACCTGGACAAGGACTTCACCTACGGCGGCGGTGAATACTTCGACACCAATGTCTTTGACCCGGGCAGCATCAATATCCCCAAGCAGAAGTACGAGATGGACAACGGCAACTGGTCCAAGTCGCACCAGTACGGCCTTTATGCCCGCACCAAGATCAGCGCCACCGACTGGCTGGACGTGATCCTCGGCAGCCGGGTGACCTGGTTCGATAGCGAAGCGCACAACGCCAACGCCTTCTTCAACAACTTCAGCAACACCGAGACCAACATCAACCGCAAGGTCATCCCTTACGCGGCGCTGATCGCCAAGCTGACCCCGGAACTGTCGGCCTATGCCAGCTACACCAGCGTGTTCAAGCCGCAGACCGATGTCGACAGCGGGGGCCAGACCATTGCGCCGCGCAAAGGCAAACAGTACGAAATCGGCCTCAAGCGCGAGTTCTTCGATGGCCGTTTGAACGGCAGCGTGGCGCTGTTTCGCATCTATGACGAAAACCGTGCCGAGCTTGTGGCCAACAGTCAGTACTACGAGCCCCAGGGCAAGATTCGCAGCCAGGGCTGGGAAACCGAGCTGAGCGGCAACCTTACCGACAACTGGAGCATCAGCACCGGTTATGCCTTCACCATGCTCAAGTCGCTGAGCGGCGAGGACACCAACCAGGGCACCACCATCACGCCCAAGCACAACTTCAACCTGTGGACGAACTACGAGTTTACCGACGGGCCACTGAAGGACTTCAGCGTGGGGGGTGGGGTGCGTGCGGTGAGTGCCACGTACTACAAGCGTGACGTGGATTTTGTTCAGGGCGGTTATGCCCTTACCACAGCTCAGGTTGGGTACAAGTTCAACGACAACCTGTCGGCGAAGCTGACGGCCAACAACCTGTTTGATCGGACCTACTATGAGCGCGTGGACAGTTCGTGGGGGTCGAACTTCTATGGCGAGCCGCGCAACCTGACGTTGACCTTGCGCGCCAAGTACTGAGTTGAGGCTATCGCGGGGCAAGCCCGCTCCTACAAAACTGTAGGAGCGGGCTTGCCCCGCGATTTTTACTTACAGCCCGTCCAGCAGCGCCTTGTTGCGCACCGCGCCCTTGTCGGCACTGGTGGCCAGCAGGGCATAGGCCTTGAGCGCAGTGGTCACTTTACGTGGTCGCACTTCCACCGGCTTCCAGCCTTTCTTGTCCTGCTCGACACGCCGCGCCGCCAGCTCTTCATCGCTGACCAAGAGGTTGATCGAGCGGTTGGGGATGTCGATCAGCACCTTGTCACCATCCTGCACCAGGCCGATAGCGCCGCCGGCAGCCGCTTCAGGTGACGCGTGGCCGATCGACAGGCCCGAGGTGCCACCCGAGAAGCGACCGTCAGTGAGCAAGGCGCAGGCTTTGCCCAGGCCTTTGGACTTGAGGTACGAGGTCGGGTAGAGCATCTCTTGCATGCCCGGGCCGCCTTTGGGGCCTTCGTAGCGGATGATGACGATGTCGCCAGCTTTCACTTCGTCAGCAAGGATGCCGCGTACGGCGCTGTCCTGGCTTTCGAAGATCTTGGCGTTGCCTTCGAAGACGTGGATCGACTCGTCGACGCCGGCGGTTTTCACCACACAACCGTCCAGGGCGATGTTGCCGTACAGCACCGCCAGGCCGCCTTCTTGCGAGTAGGCGTGCTCGACGCTGCGGATGCAGCCATTCTCACGGTCGTCGTCCAGGGTTTCCCAGCGGGTCGACTGGCTGAACGCGGTCTGGGTCGGGATGCCCGCGGGGCCGGCCTTGAAGAAGTGGTGAACCGCTTCATCGCTGGTCTGGGTGATGTCCCACTTGGCGATGGCTTCTTCCATGCTCGGGCTGTGCACGGTCGGCAGGTCGGTGTGCAGCAGGCCGCCGCGGGCCAGCGAGCCGAGAATGCTGAAGATGCCGCCGGCGCGGTGGACGTCTTCCATGTGGTACTTCTGGATGTTCGGCGCCACCTTGCACAGTTGCGGCACTTTGCGCGACAGGCGATCGATGTCGCGCAGGTCGAAGTCGATCTCGGCTTCCTGGGCGGCAGCCAGCAGGTGCAAGATGGTGTTGGTCGAACCGCCCATGGCGATGTCGAGCATCATGGCGTTCTCGAACGCCTTGAAGTTGGCGATGTTGCGCGGCAGCACGCTCTGGTCGTTGTCACCGTAGAAGCGCTTGCACAGCTCGACGATGGTACGGCCAGCCTGCAGGAACAGTTGCTCGCGGTCGCTGTGGGTGGCCAGGGTCGAACCGTTGCCCGGCAGGGCCAGGCCTAGGGCTTCGGTCAGGCAGTTCATCGAGTTGGCGGTGAACATGCCTGAGCACGAACCACAGGTCGGGCAGGCGCTGCGTTCGTACTCGGCGACCTTTTCGTCGCTGGCGGTGGAGTCGGCGGCAATCACCATGGCATCGACCAGGTCCAGGCCGTGGCTGGCCAGTTTGGTCTTACCGGCTTCCATCGGCCCACCGGAGACGAAGATCACCGGGATGTTAAGGCGCAGGGCAGCCATCAGCATGCCGGGGGTGATCTTGTCGCAGTTGGAAATACAGACGATGGCGTCGGCGCAGTGGGCGTTGACCATGTACTCGACCGAGTCGGCAATGATCTCGCGGCTTGGCAGCGAATAGAGCATGCCGTCATGGCCCATGGCGATGCCGTCGTCGACCGCGATGGTGTTGAATTCCTTGGCCACGCCACCGGCGCGCTCGATCTCGCGGGCTACCAACTGGCCCAGGTCCTTCAGGTGCACATGGCCCGGGACGAACTGGGTGAAGGAGTTGGCGATGGCGATGATCGGTTTCTTGAAATCTTCGTCCTTCATCCCGGTGGCACGCCAGAGGGCGCGGGCGCCGGCCATATTGCGGCCGTGGGTGGACGTTTTCGAGCGGTAATCAGGCATGAAGCACTCCTGGCGGCTAATCAGGTAACAAAAAGGGGAGTGAGCTTCTCTTGTCCTTTGCACCGAAGGCAGGTGGCCGCTGGTACGGATGAAGCCGAGGACGCCGCGGGATCGCCGTGCGCTCGGCCAGAGCTCATAAACCCGCCGGGGATGACTGGCGATGAATAGCCCGATTCTACACCGCTGCGGCCTTGAGGGAATGGCGTTGTGATAATTGGCCGTTGGCGCAGCCCGCAAGGTAAAGGCCTTGGCGTCGATGGGCCGGCTTTGGTTAGACTTGCGCGCCTCGCACCCCACTGGCCAAAAGGATTTGCAATGCCTGCGACAAGTCGATCTTTACTGTTTTACCTGGCCATCGGCCTGATACAGGGCCTGGTGTTCCTCTTCGCCAGGCACATCCAAATCGATATCGCCGGGCTGCCATTCGGCCTCTGCTCTGCGGTGCTGGTGGCCGGGGTCAACCTGCAACTGCTCGGCAGCGCGGTACTGCAACGCGGTACGGGCTGGCTGGTACTGGGCCTGACCCTGCTGATTGGCTTTATCAGCAGCTGGACCTTCAGCCAGGACACCCTGGGCTGGGTCTGGCAAAGCTCGTGGCTGGCTGCGGTTGTCCTTGCTTATATCTGCACCGCCTTCATTCTCAGCTGGCCAACCCGCGAAGGGCTGCGGCCGCGTTATGAAGACTTGTTCCGGCATGCCTGGAACAACGTCTTCATTGTCCTCCTGGCGTTGCTGTTTACCTTGTTGTTCTGGCTGCTGCTGTGGCTGTGTGGGCGTTTGTTCCTGATGCTCGGCATCCCCCAGGTCGAAGACGTGCTGACTTCGGCCCCCGTGTTGCGTATCGGGCTGGCAGTGGTGTTCTCCTTGGGCATGCGCATGGGCCTTGAGAACGAAAAGGTCATCGGCCTGCTGCGCGGCGTCTTGCTGACCCTGTGCCGGGTGCTGCTGCCGCTCAGTGCACTGATCGCCGTATTGTTCAGCTTGGCCCTGCCATTTACCGGGCTGCAGCCAGTTTGGAACACTGGCTATTCGACCACCATTCTGTTGTTGCTGGTGGCGACCAATCTGTTTTTGCTCAACGGCGTGTTCCAGGATGGCCATCAGGCCAATCCCTATCCGGGCGTGCTCAAGCGTCTGGTCGAGGCCTGCCTGCTGTGCTTGCCGGTGCTGGTAGCACTCGCTGCCTACTCAAGCTGGTTGCGGGTCGATCAATACGGCCTGACGCCTGAGCGCATCCTCGCCCTGCTGTTGATCGGCGTGATGCAGGTACATAGCCTGGCCGCACTCTGGGCGGTGTTCGCATCGCGCCAGGGCTGGCTGCACAGCTTGCGGGTGAGCAACCCGTGGATTGCCCTGCTCAGTGCGGTGCTTGTGGTGCTGTTCTACACGCCACTGTTGAACCCTCTGCAGATCAGTGCGAACAACCAGGTCGAGCGCCTGCTTAGCGGGCGCACCGCGATCCAGGAATTCGATGCCAGAACCTTGTACCACCGCCTTGGCAAGCCGGGACGCGAGGCGTTCAAGGCGCTGGAAGCGCGGCTCAAAACGGATGAGCTGTTCGACGCACAAGGTCGGGAAAAGCTGCTGGGGATCATGGATGAAGCCCATGTCCGGTATGCCGAAGACACTCGCGGCCCGAAACTCGAATGGCTGGGGCCTGAGCAACCTGGCAGCGAGGCGTTCGCCCAAATGGTCATGGCCCAGAGCCAGTGCGGCGGCAGGGGGTGCTTTCTGTGGGGGGTGGACATGGACGGCGACGGGCGCAACGAAGTGCTGATGATCCCGCGGCATACCTATGCGTCGAGCGTTTTCCTGTTTGCCCGTGAGGGCGAGGGTGAGTGGCGCGAGGTCGGTAGTCTGCACAGCATTCGCGATAACACCGAGCGACTGGTTCAATTGATCCGCAATGGGCAGATGAAACCGGTGATGCCGCGTTACAAGACGCTGACCCTCGATGGCGACGATTTGACCTGGCAGCCTAACCGCTAGCGCATAGCACACTGCTTGGCCAAGTGGGAGCGAGCTTGCCTCGCGATGTGCTGTGACTGGCACACAGCCATCGCGGGTCAAGCCCGCTCCCACCAAGGCAGGCCGAACGCCTTAGCTGTTCGGCAGCAAGCGGCAGGTGATGCTCTTGATGTAGCGGGTTTCCGGGATCGCCGGATGGACCGGGTGATCCGGGCCCTGGCCGCCGCGTTCGAGCAGTTGGATGTTGCGGTCCAGGTGGCGGGCGCTGGTCAGCAGGATATTCTGCAGATCGTCTTCGGGCAGATGCATCGAGCAGGATGCACTGACCAGGATGCCGTCCTTGGTCAGCAGGCGCATGGCCTGTTCGTTGAGGCGACGGTAAGCGCCTTCGCCGTTTTTCAGGTCTTTCTTGCGCTTGATGAATGCGGGCGGGTCGGCCACGATCACGTCAAAGCGCTCTTCGGAAGCCTTGAGCTCTTTCAGGGCTTCGAACACGTCGCCTTCGATGCAGGTCAGCTTTTCAGCGATGCCGTTGAGACCGGCGTTACGCTCGACGCCGTCCAGGGCAAAGCCGGAGGCATCGACGCAGAACACTTCGCTGGCGCCAAAGGCACCGGCCTGCACGCCCCAGCCACCGATGTAGCTGAACAGGTCGAGCACGCGCTTGCCCTTGACGTACGGCGCCAGGCGCGCGCGGTTCATGCGGTGGTCGTAGAACCAGCCGGTCTTCTGGCCTTCCATCACCGGGGCTTCGAACTTCACGCCGTTCTCTTCCAGGGCAACCCATTCCGGCACCAGGCCGAATACGGTTTCAACGTAACGACCCAGGCCTTCGGCATCGCGCGCGGCCGAATCATTCTTGAACAGAATGCCGGTTGGCTTGAGCACCTGGACCAGCGCAGCAATCACGTCATCCTTGTGTTGCTCCATGGTCGCCGAAGCGAGCTGGACCACCAGAATGTCGCCGAAGCGATCGACCACCAGGCCCGGCAGCAAGTCGGAGTCGCCGTACACCAGGCGGTAGAACGGCTTGTCGAACAGGCGCTCGCGCAGCGACAGGGCAACGTTGATGCGGTGCACCAGCAGCGATTTATCCAGCGCAAGCTTGGCGTCGCGCGACAGCAGGCGGGCGCAGATCAGGTTGTTCGGGCTCATGGCGACGACGCCCAGGGCCTTGCCGCCAGCCGTTTCGAGGATCGCCTGGTCACCGGCCTTGAAGCCATGCAGCGGGGTCGCGGCGACGTCGATTTCGTTGCTGTAGACCCACAGGTGGCCGGCGCGCAGGCGGCGGTCGGCATTGGCTTTGAGACGAAGGCTGGGCAGGGACATGACGTCGCTCCGGGAAAAAAGAGCGGGATTATAACCCGATGCCCGGCGCCTCGATGGGGAATAGCGACAAATTGCAACAGAGCGATGGCCTTTCGCTTCCCCCCTGGCCAGCATGATCGGGTTAGAATCGCCGCTTAGCCCCGAGTGTGTACTTATGTCCCAGGAACTCTCCGCCGAACAGATCCAGGATGCCCTGCAGGGCATCAGCGTACCGCCGCAGCCGCAGATCATGGTTGACCTGCAGTTCGAACAATACATGCCCGACCCTGACCTGGAAGTGATCGCCAAGCTGATCTCCCAGGACCCGGGCCTGTCCGGTGCGTTGCTCAAACTGGTCAACTCGCCGTACTACGGCCTGAGCAACAAGATTGCTTCGATCCAGCGCGCGGTGAACCTGCTCGGCAGTCGCTCGATCATCAACCTGATCAACGCCCAGTCGATCAAGGGCGAGATGAGCGATGACACCATCGTCACCCTCAACCGCTTCTGGGACACCGCCCAGGACGTGGCCATGACCTGCCTGACGCTGGCCAAGCGCATCGGCTCGCAGGCGGTGGACGAGGCCTATGCCCTGGGCCTGTTCCACGATTGCGGTGTGCCGTTGATGCTCAAGCGCTTCCCTGACTATATGGGTGTGCTCGAGGATGCCTACGCCAATGCCAGTGCTGAGCAGCGTGTGGTCGACACCGAGAACCAGAAGTTCAACACCAACCACGCGGTGGTCGGTTACTACACCGCCAAGTCCTGGCGCCTGCCGGAACACCTTAGCAACGCCATTGCCAACCATCACAACGCCCTGGCGGTGTTCAGCGATGACTCGGCGCGCAACAGCCAGCTGAAAAACCTCCTGGCGATCCTGAAGATGGCCGAGCACATCTGCGCCTCGTACCGTGTACTGGGCAACCAGAGCGTCGACCACGAATGGAATACCGTCGGGCACCTGGTACTCGATTATGTCGGCCTGTCCGAGTATGACTTCGAGAACCTCAAGCAGACCATTCGCGAACTGGGTAGCCACTGATCCATGCCGGAATTGCCAGAAGTCGAAACCACCCGACGCGGTATCGCGCCGTACCTGGAAGGCCAGCGGGTCAGTCGGGTGATCGTGCGCGACCGGCGCTTGCGTTGGCCAATCCCGGAGGATCTCGACATTCGCCTGTCTGGGCAGCGCTTCGTCAAGATCGAGCGGCGGGCCAAGTACCTGCTGCTCAATGCCGAGGTCGGTACCCTGATCAGCCACCTGGGCATGTCCGGCAACCTGCGCCTGGTCGAGATCGGCTTGCCGGCGGCCAAGCATGAGCATGTGGACATTGAACTGGAGTCGGGGCTGGCCCTGCGTTACACCGACCCACGACGCTTCGGCGCGATGCTCTGGAGCCTCGATCCGCTCAATCATGAGCTGTTGATCAAGCTCGGCCCGGAACCGTTGACTGACCTGTTCGACGGCGAACGCCTGTTTCAGCTGTCACGTGGCCGCTCCATGGCGGTCAAACCGTTCATCATGGACAACGCGGTGGTGGTTGGGGTCGGCAACATCTATGCGACCGAGGCGTTGTTCGCTGCGGGCATCGATCCGCGTCGCGAGGCCGGGAGTATCTCGCGGGCGCGCTACCTGAAGCTTGCGATCGAGATCAAACGCATCCTGGCCTGCGCCATCGAGCGTGGCGGCACGACCTTGCGCGACTTTATCGGCGGCGACGGCCAGCCGGGCTACTTCCAGCAGGAGCTGTTTGTGTACGGGCGAGGGGAAGAGCCGTGCAAGGTCTGCGGCAGCATCCTGCGCGAGGTCAAGCTCGGCCAGCGAGCCAGCGTCTTCTGCCTGCGCTGCCAGAAGTGACAGTGCTCAGCGCGGGCTGAGCACTTGCGCGGCGCCCACGCCGCGAGGGTCACTGGCGGCTTCCAGGGTTTGCCCGGCCTTGTCCCAGTACAACACTTGCTGATTGCCGTAGGTTCGCCCCAGGTCCTTGAGCAGGTAGCCGCGCGCTTGCAGCTCGCGCTGTTGCTCGGGGCTGAAAGCGCCGGGTTCGTGCTCGACCACATCGGGCAGGTACTGGTGGTGAAAGCGCGGTACGGCTGGCCAGTCGGCAACCGGCTTGCCCTCGAGAAAGCCCATCATCGATAACAGCACCATGCTCGGAATTCGGCTGCCGCCCGGGGTGCCGAAGGCGGCGAACTGGGTCGGGCTCTCGATGAAGCTGGGGCTCATGCTCGACAGCGGGCGCTTGCCGGCGGCCACGGCGTTGGCCTGGCTGCCGGCCAGGCCGTAACTGTTACTGCCACGCGGGTCGGCGGCAAAGTCATCCATTTCGTTGTTCAGCACCACGCCGGTGCCCGGCGCGCTGAAGGCAGCGCCAAACGGCAGGTTGACCGAAAGCGTCGCGGCCACGGCATTGCCGTCGGCGTCGATCACCGCAAAGTGGGTGGTGTGATCGCCTTCGCGCCAGGCCGGGGCAGGCGGCAGGCTGCTACTGGGGGTGGCCTGATGCACGTCGATGCTGTCGGCCAGGGCCGTCAGGTAATTTCGCGCAAGCAACTGTGGAATCGGGTTGGCCACATAATCCGGATCGCCAAGCAGGCCGCGGTCGCGGTAGGCACGGCGCAACACTTCCAGCACGTAATGGCTGCGCTGCACAGGCTCAGCAGTTTGCCAGGGCAGGCGCTGCAGCATCGCCAGGCTCTGGGCCAGGGCCACGCCACCGGCCGAGGGCGGCGGGGCGCTGATCAGTTCGCGCTGGCCGGCCAGTGGGTAGCGCAGTGGCTCGCGTTTGGCGGTGCGGTAGTTGGCCAGGTCGTCCAGGCTCCAGATACCACCGGCAGCCTGTACGCCCTGAACCATGGCCTGAGCGGTAGGGCCGCTATAAAAACCGTCGTGGCCTTCCTTGGCGATGCGCTCAAGGGTAATGGCCAACTGAGGCTGGCGGATTTGCGCGCCAAGGGCTGGTACTTCACCGTTGATCAGGAACAGCCGGGCGCTTTCCGGATCGTCGCGCAGCGCACTCAAGCGCATTTGCGCGCGGTCGCGGTAAACGCGGTCGACAGCAAAGCCCTGGTTGGCCAGGCGAATGGCCGGGGCCAGGGTGCTTTTGAGCGGCAGCTTGCCGTATTCGGCGGCAAGATCGGCCAGCGCTGCCGGCAAGCCGGGAATCGCCGCGGCCAGCGGACCATTGATCGACAGCCCCGGCTGGACCTTGCCGTCCTTGAGGTACATGGCTTCGCTGGCCTTGCCAGGCGCGCGCTCACGGGCATCGATGAAGGCGTAGCGCGCCGGCGTATCGCCTTCGCGCAGCAGGAAGAAGCCGCCGCCGCCAAGGCCCGAGCCGTAAGGCTCGACTACCGCCAGCGCGGCGCTGACGGCAATCGCGGCATCAAAGGCGTTACCGCCCTGTTCGAGGATTTCCTGCGCTGCAGCCGTCGCTTGGGCATGCGGAGTGGCAATGGCTGCGCGCCCCGGGCCTTGTGCCTGGGCGCAGGCTGCCGCCAGCGCCAGGGCGGCGCCAAGCAGCAGCGGAGCAAACCGGGCGACGAACGGCATCAGGCCTTGCCGGTGATTCGGCGGTATTTTTCCATCAGCTGCGCTTCGCTTTCCGGATGGGCTTCATCCAGAGGGATGCAGTCTACCGGGCAGACTTGCTGGCACTGCGGCTCGTCGTAATGGCCGACGCACTGGGTGCACAGGTTGGGGTCGATCACGTAGATCTCTTCGCCTTGAGAGATCGCAGCGTTCGGACACTCGGGTTCGCAGACGTCGCAATTGATGCAATCGTCGGTGATGATCAGGGACATGGGGACTCCGGCCAGGGCTCAGCACCCGGGCATTTGAAAACCAATGGGCATAATTGTGCCGCATTAGCGCCCGCAGTGCACGCGGGCGCCTTGGTCAAATCGCCGATGTCACTTCTTGAAGCGTTCGGTCAGGGCGTCGGCCACCACGGGGTGGACGAATTTGGTGATGTCGCCACCCAGCGCCGCGATTTCCCGGACCAGGGTCGAGGAGATGAACGAATAGCGCTCCGAAGGCGTAAGGAACAGGCTTTCGACGTCGGGGGCCAGTTGCCGGTTCATGTTCGCCAGCTGGAATTCGTACTCGAAGTCCGAGACCGCGCGCAGGCCGCGCAGGAACACATTGGCCTGTTGTTCCTTGGCAAAATGCGCCAGCAAGGTGGAGAAGCCGATGACTTCGACATTGGGCAGGTGCTTGGTGACCTCACGAGCCAGTTCTACCCGTTGTTCCAGCGGGAACAGTGGGTTTTTCTTCGGGCTGGCGGCGACCGCAATGATCACCTGGTCGAACAGCCGTGAGGCACGCTCGACCAGATCGCCATGGCCCTTGGTAATAGGGTCGAAAGTACCTGGGTACAACACTCGGTTCATCGCGTCGTCCTGGCAGGAGTGCGTTGGGGAGTCGGATGGTATCGCAGCAGTGGCGGTCGGCCAAGTCGCCCGTCCACGCTGAAGGCACTATAGACAGTGAGGCCATTTGTTGTCATCTGCCGGCAACCAGGCGCGTGGCCAGGGCATCGCTGAGCAGCGCACTGAGGCCATACACCGACAGTTGCGGGTTGGCGCCGATGCTGGTGGGGAACAACGAGCCGTCGTGAATCGACAGGTTGCCCAGTTGGTGATGCCGGCCCAGGCTGTCGCACACCGCCTGGCGCGGGTCCTCGCCCATGGCGCAGCCGCCCATGACGTGGGCACTGCCCAGGCGGGTGCGAAACAGTTCGAGGTTCAGCCCGTCGATCATCTGGCGGGCCTCGGCCAGGGTTTTCACATGGCGGGCATCACTGTGCACCGGCATGACGCTGTCGGCACCTGCCGCGAACTGGATCTGGGCCATGCTCTGGAAAGCCCGGCGTATACCGTCCCAGGCGTAGGGCGAGACCTGGTAGTCGAGCACCGGCGCGCCATCGCCACGCAACTGCACCTCGCCACCGGCACTGTCCGGGTGAAAACCGTCGCGCAGCAGGGCGAGCATCACATGGGTATGCGGCAGTTGCTCCATGCGCAGGGCATTTTCCTTGCCGAAACTGCCCAGCAGGGTGCTGGCCAGCGCCGGGTGCAGGGGCGGTACTTCGAGCTTGTAACCCATCGGCCCGCTGACGCCGTCGCGCCACTGGAAATGGTCGGAGTAGATCGATTGCGGCGCGCCGTAGAAGGGGTTGACCTGATCCTTGAACAAACCGGCACTGAAGTTGACCAGGTGCAGGAAAGTGCGTTTGCCCAGGCGTTCATGAGGGTCCGGAGCGTTGGAGCGCAGCAGCAGTCCGGGGCTGTTGATGCCGCCGCCGGCAAGGATGTAGTGCCGGGCCTTGACCTTGATCTTGCGGCCGGTGGGTTCGACGCAGCGCGAGTCCATGGCTACGCAATGCAGGCCGCTGATCTGCTCGCCGTTGTGTTCCAGGTGCTCGGCGCGGGCCAGGTACAGCAGCTCGCCGCCGTGATCGAGGGTTGCCGGGATGCTGGTGACCAGCATCGACTGCTTGGCGTTGACCGGGCAACCCATGCCGCAATAGCCCAGGTTCCAGCAACCGCGCACGTTGCGCGGGATCACCTTCCAGTTGTAGCCCAGCGCTTCGCAGCCACGGCGCAGCGCCTCGTTGTTGGCATTGGGTGGCATGATCCACGGCTCGATACCCAGGCGCTGTTCCAGGCGCGCGAACCAGGGCGCCAGTTCGGCGCTGCCCAGGCCCTTGACCCCATGTTCCCTGGCCCAGTGCTCCAGGGTCGGTTCGGGGGTTCGAAAGCTCGAAGTCCAGTTGATCAGGGTTGTGCCGCCGACCGCACGGCCCTGCAGGATGGTGATGGCGCCGTCCTTGCTCATGCGTCCGATGCCCTCCTGGTAGAGGCTGGCGTAGGCCTGGTCTTCGAGCATGTGAAAGTCGTTGCTGGTTTTCAGCGGGCCTTCTTCGATCAGCAGCACCTTGAAGCCGGCGGCACTGAGCAGCTCGGCACTGGTGGCGCCGCCAGCACCGCTGCCGATGATGGCGATGTCGGCCGCAAGGTGCAGGTCCTGGTCCAGGCGTGAGGCGTCACGGGTCTTCCAGCCACGGTTGTTGAGGCCGTCGCGGAACAGGTCGGGTACGGGCATCTTCAGCCTCTTGTCGTTATCAGTGAATCAGACCTTGGGTGGCCCGGGGTAGCCGCAATGAGCCCAGGAGTCGGGTAGTTCATACCAGGCCATGTGCAGCAGTTGCAGGAGCGAGGCGTGGCCCATCCGCAGCAGGTTCAGCGAGCTGTCCTGCCAGCGTTGCAAAAAGGCTTCGATCTGCGCGCTGCTGGCGTTGTCCCAACTGCCCCAGATCCCGGTCAACGGCCCGCGGGTGACTGCCATCGCGAGTACGTCGAACAGTTGGCGGGTCAGTTTGAGCATGGCCGGCGACAGCGCCGCGAGTTTGTTGTCCAGCCTGAGCAGCAAGGCGTCGCGGTTGGCGGCCGCCTGGGTGCCGGCCAGCACGACCGGGATCAACGCCTGAAGAATCGGCAGGTCGTTGTCGCGCAAGCAGATGAAGCCATTGGCCGGTGTTTGCGCCGAGCAACCGCTGAGGCTGGCGCTCAGTCCGGTCGTGGCGAGCAGGGCGCTGGCGCCGAGGCTGAACTTGAGCAGCCCGCGCCGGCTCAGCGCGGGGTTTACAGGCAGGCTTGTAGTCATTGTTATCAGGCCCGTAGGTGGTTGTTCAGCGAATGAACAGCTTGTACACCAGCTTGAGCAGCGACTTGCCGTAGGGCGGGTAGATCAGGCGCGCGGCATTCAAGCGCTGCTTGGCGAACACCGCCTTGGCCTTGCTGAAGGTCAGGAAGCCTTCATGGCCGTGATAGTGGCCCATGCCCGACGGGCCGATACCGCCGAACGGCAGATCGTCCTGGGCGACATGCAGCAGGGTGTCGTTGAGGCACACACCGCCAGAGTGGGTGTGTTCAAGCACGTGCTGCTGCTCGCTGCGCTCGTAGCCAAAGTAATAAAGGGCCAGTGGGCGCGGACGTTGATTGATGTAGGTCAGCGCCTGATCGAGGGAGTCGTAGGGCACCAGCGGCAGCAGCGGGCCAAAGATCTCGTCCTGCATCACGCGCATGTCGTCACTGACCTTGAGCAGCAGGTGCGGCGGCAGACGCCGGCCCTGACGCGGCTCTTGCGGATACAGGTCAATGATTTCGGCGCCCTTGCTGCGGGCATCGTCGAGGTAGCTCTGCAGCCGGGCCAGGTGGCGCGGGTTGATGATTGCGCTGTAGTCGGGGTTGTCGGCCAGGGTCGGATAAAAGCGCCGGACCACGCTTTGGTAGGCATTGGCGAAGTCATCCAGGCGCTCGCGCGGTACCAGCACGTAGTCAGGCGCCACGCAGGTCTGGCCGGCATTGAGGGTCTTGCCGAAGGCGATGCGTTCGGCCGCGTCGGCCAGTGGCACGCTGGCAGAGACGATCGCCGGAGACTTGCCGCCCAGTTCCAGGGTCACCGGGGTCAGGTTTTCTGCTGCGGCCAGCATCACCTGGCGGCCGACGCTGGTGGCCCCGGTGAACAGCAGGTGATCGAACGGCAGGCGCGAGAAAGCCTGGGCAACGTCGGCTTCGCCCAGTACCACGCTGACCAGGTCCTCAGGGAAGACCTGGCCGAGCAATTGCTTGAGCAACTGGCCGGTGGCTGGCGTGGCCTCACTGAGCTTGAGCATCACCCGATTGCCCGCAGCCAGAGCGCAGGTCAGCGGACCAATGGCGAGAAACAGCGGGTAGTTCCACGGCACGATGATGCCGACCACGCCCAGCGGTTGGTATTGCACCTGCGCGCTAGCCGGCTGGAAAGCCAGGCCGACCGTGCGTTTCGAGGCTTTCATCCACTGTTTGAGGTGCTTTTCGGCATGGCGCAGGCCTTGAATGCTCGGCATCAGTTCAGCCAGCAGGGTTTCGTCGGCGCTGCGCCCGCTGAAGTCCTTGTTGATGGCGGCGATCAAGCCCTGCTGCTGGGCGAGCAGCGCACTGCGCAAACTCTTGAGCCATTGCAGGCGTTGCGCGACCAGCGGCATCGGGTTACCGGCAAAAGCCTGACGCTGGCGGGCAAACAGGCCATTGAGGTCGTCGAACTCGGTGAGCGGCAAGGGGCGGGTAGCGTCGGCGAGCATGCGAAACTCCACGGCAAGGCAGGGTTTATAGAGCATATACTCTAATATCGGTCCCGTGCGACTGTTTTTCACAGTGCCTGCGGGTACATACCGGTGTGGATACACCGTAAGATGGACCCATTCATTCAAGCTCAACACCTGGAGCTGATCATGGCCCCGCGTATCAAGACCCGCGAGCGCATCGTGCAGAACAGCCTTGAGCTGTTCAACCAGCAAGGCGAGCGCAGTGTCAGCACCAACCACATTGCCGCGCACATGGAGATATCGCCCGGCAACCTGTACTACCACTTCGCCAACAAGCAGGAAATCATCGCCGTGCTCTTCACCCAGTATGAAGAGCTGGTGGAAAGCTTCCTGCGCCCGCCCCATGGCCGCCTGGCCACGGTCGAGGACAAGCGTTTTTACCTCAAGGCCCTGCTGGCGGCGATGTGGAACTACCGCTTTTTGCACCGCGACCTTGAGCACCTGCTCGACAGCGACAAGGAACTGGCCGCCCGCTACCGGCGTTTTTCCCAGCGCTGCCTGCTGCAAGGCCAGGCGATCTACCGCGGCTTTGTCGAGGCCGATATCGTTGAAATGGACGAGGTGCAGATCGAGTCGTTGACCCTCAATGCCTGGATCGTGCTGACCTCATGGGTTCGTTTTCTTTGCACCACTCGCGAAAATTCCGCGCACTTGAGTGAAGAAGCCTTCAAGCGCGGTGTCTATCAGGTATTGGTGCTGGAGCTTGGCTTCGTCACCGCCAAGGCCCGCCCTGCGGTGGATGCCTTGTGCCAGGAGTTCTACGTTTCGCTTAACCAGGCACTGGAGCAATAAGGCCCGGGCCTTAACCGTTCAATCGTTCAGGAGACTGTCATGCCCCTCGCGCAACTGATCACCGCCCAGCAATTGGCCGAACGCCTGGAGGCGCCCAAGCAGGTGATTCTCGATTGCCGCTTTGCCCTGGAGGACGTCGATTATGGTCAGCGCAGCTACGCCGAGGGGCATATCGCCGGTGCGCATTTTGCCGACCTGGAGCGCGATCTGAGTGGGCCGATCATCAAGGGCGTGACCGGGCGGCATCCGTTGCCGGCTGCGGAGCATCTGATCGAGCGGTTGCGCGCCTGGGGCATCGACAACGACAGTGAGATCGTACTGTACGACGATGGCCCGGGCGCCTTCGCCGCCCGAGCCTGGTGGCTGCTGGCCTGGCTGGGCAAGCGCAGCGACGTTGCGATCCTCGATGGCGGCCTCAAGGCCTGGCACGCGGCCGGGCTGCCGCTGAGCCTCGACCCGCCTGGTAAACGCGAAGGCAGTTTCAGTGGTGAGCCGGATGACAGTCTGGTGCTGGATGCCACCCAGTTGGGCGAGCGCCTGGGCGAACCCGAGCTGACCTTGATCGACGCCCGTGGCCTGCCGCGTTTTCGCGGCGAGGTCGAGCCGATCGACCCGGTGGCCGGGCATATCCCCGGTGCGCAATGTGCTGCCTTTACCGACAATCTGGGCGCCGATGGGCGGTTTTTGCCAGCCGAGCAGCTCAAGCAGCGCTTTGCCCAGAAGCTGGCCCAGCGTTCGCCAGAGCACCTGGTAGCGTATTGCGGTTCCGGTGTGACGGCCTGTCATAACCTGTTTGCCCTGGCACTGGCGGGTTATCCCTTGGGCAAGCTGTATGCGGGGTCGTGGAGTGAGTGGATTACCGACCCCACGCGCAAGGTGGCCACGGGCGACTGAGAAGCATCGCGGGGCAAGCCCGCTCCCACAAGGACCCATCTTCTGTGGGAGCGGGCTTGCCCCGCGATGAGGCCCTAGAAGTCAGCCAGCCACTGCGGAATTCGCCGCTCCAGGTAATACCCCGGATTGCGCACACTGCCATCGACAAACCCCACATGCCCGCCCCTCGCGTGCAGCTCGAAGGTGGTCTGCGCCGCCAGCTCATTGGCGGCCGGTAGGCTGTGAGCAAACACGAACGGGTCGTCGCTGGAGTGGATGATCAGCGTCGGTGTGCGGTTCTCGCCGAGAAAATAACGGCTCGATGCCCGCCGGTAGTAATCCTTGGCATCGGCAAAGCCATTGAGTGGCGCGGTGACCCGGCCATCGAAATCCCAGAACGTGCGCAGGTTCTCCAGTGGCCCCAGGCGCTCCAGCGCGGCCAGGCCTTCATCATGGCCGTGGTGCTGGAAATGGCGCTGCTTGTCTTTCACATAGGCGAGCATGGCGCGCATGAAATGCGCCTGGTACACCCGGGAAAACCCAAGGCCGATGCGGTCGGCGCAATGGTCCAGGCGAAACGGCACCGAGACCGCCACGGCCGCCTGCAACTGGCTGGCCGAGCCCGATTCGCCCAGATGCTTGAGCAGCACATTGCCGCCCAGCGAGTAACCCACAGCGTACAACGGTGCTTGCGGGCGCTGTGCGCGCAGGTGGTCGATGGTTTCGGCCAGGTCTTCGCTGGCGCCGGAATGGTAGCTGCGTGGCAGCAGGTTGGGCTCGCCCGAGCAGCCGCGCCAGTTCAGCGCCACGCTGCTCCAGCCGCAGTTGGCCAGGGCCTGTTGCAAGCCGACGACGTAGGGTGAGCTGGAGGAGCCGGTGAGCCCGTGCAGCACCAGCACAACCGGCGTTGTCGCTTCATGGGGACCGTGCCAGTCGAGGTCGAGAAAATCGCCATCGGCCAGCCACAGGCGCTCGCGCTGACGGCTCAAGGCCGCTGACCTGCGCCACAAAGGCCCCCACAGCGTCTGCATATGCGGGTTGCCCAGCCCCAGGGCGGGTTTGAAGGGGCTGGACGGGGCAGAGGACATCGCAGGTATCTCGGTAAAAAAGCGCAACAGTTGCTTTGAAGTGTAATGCCCGTTGCGCTTTTTTGCTGCGTGTCAGCCGCGCTGCCAGAGGGCGTAGTACACCTGGCCGGCCTTTTTCTCCCGGTGCAGGCGCCAGTTGCCGGGCAACTGCAGGGTCGAGGGTGGGGTTTCGCTTTCGGTGTAGATCCAGGCGTTTTCGGCCAGCCACCGGCGCTCTTCGAGGAGTGCGCAGGTGCTGGTCAGCAGATCCTGGTTGAACGGCGGATCGAGGAACACCAGGTCGAAGGCCAGCTTCGGCTCGCCTTGCAGGTAGCGCTGGGCGTCGGTCTGGATCACCTGGCCGCGGGGGCAGCGCAGGGTTTCCAGGTTCTGCCGCAGGCTGGCGATGGCTGCCGGGTTGCTGTCCAGGGCCACCGAGTCACCGGCGCCTCGGGACAGCGCTTCGAGGTACAGCGCACCGCTGCCGGTGTAGGCGTCGAGCACCTTGGCCCCGGCGATGTGCGGCGCAAGCCAGTTGAACAGGGTCTCCCGGACCCGGTCCGGGGTCGGGCGCAGGCCCGGTGCGTCAGGGAAACTCAGGCGACGGCTGCGCCATTCGCCGGCGATGATGCGCAGGTGGCCCTGGCCGTGGTGCGGCTTGGCCGGTTTTGCGGATGGACTGGCCATTAATGCTCCGGTACGCCAAGCGGCTGCTCGGCGGGTTTGTCAGTGGGCGGCGGCAGTGGCTTTTGCGGCACGCTGGGCCCGGCGGTGACGATGACCATCTTGTCAGCGGCCAGGTGTTTGTTCAGCGCGGCCTTGACCTGTTCAGTGGTCAGCGCCTGGGACTGCTGCATGTAGTCTTCCAGCCAGGTCAGTGGCAGGTTGTAGAAGCCGATGGCGCCCAACTGGCCGACGATGCTGGCGTTACTGGCGTTGGACAGCGGGAAGCTGCCGGCCAGTTCACGCTTGGCGTCGTCCAGTTCCTGCTGGGTCGGGCCGCTCTTGAGGTAGTCGGCGAGGATGTCCTGGACCAGCTTGAGGGTGCCCTCGCTGAGCTCGGCACGGGTCTGCAGGTTGATCATGAACGGGCCACGCACCTGCATCGGGCTGAACACCGAGTACACGCCGTAGGTCAGGCCGCGTTTCTCGCGCACTTCGCTCATCAGGCGGGTTCCGAAGGTACCACCGCCAAGGATCTGGTTGCCCAGCGACAGCGCGGCGTAGTCCGGATCATTACGGTCGATGCCCAGTTGCGCGAGCATCAGGTGGGTCTGCTTGGAGGCAAAATCGATGTGGGTGGCACCGGCCTTGGGTTCGCTTGGCTGTGCCACCTTGGCCAGGGCCGGGCCTTTGGGCAGGGCCGCGGAGACTTGCGCGGCAATGGCTTGGGCATCGCTGCGGCTCAAGTCACCGACCAGGGCGATCACCGTGTTGCCGGCGGCATAGGCCTTGGCGTGGAAGGCGCGCAGTTGCTCCAGGGTGATCGGCGGGATGCTTTTGGCGGTGCCGTCACTCGGGTGGGCATAGGGGTGGGTGCCGTACAGGCGCTCGAACAGCTCGATGCCGGCCAGTTTGCCCGGGTTCTGCTTCTGGTACTCGAAGCCGGCCTGCATCTGGTTCTTGATACGCGCCAGGGCGTCTTGCGGGAAGGTTGGTTTGCCGACCACTTCGGCGAACAGCTTGAGCGCCGGCTCACGCTTGTCGGCGGCGCTCAGGCTGCGCAGCGAGGCCACGGCCATGTCGCGGTAGGCGCCGTTGCCAAAATCGGCGCCCAGGCCTTCGAAACCTTCGGCGATGGCGGTGACATCCTTGCCGGCCACGCCTTCGTTGAGCATGGCGTTGGTCAGGGTTGCCAGGCCCAGGGCATCACCGTCCTGGCTGCTACCGGCGGCGAAGGTCAGGCGCAGGTCGAACATTGGCAGCTCGCGTGCCTCGACAAACAGCACGCGTGCGCCTTCGGCGGTGTTCCAGGTCTGGATGTTCAATTGCCGGCGGCTTGGTGCCTTGCCGTCCAGTTCTGCCAGCGATTGCAAGGTGTTGGCCGGTTTGGCGGCAGTGCTGGTGGCCGGTTGCGCGGCGTTATCGGACTGCGCAGGCTTGGCCAGGAAGAATGCCAGCAGGCCGATCAGCAACAGCAGGCCCAGGCCGATCAGGGTGTAGCGGGGTGCGCTGCGTTCACTCATGAGCGTTCTCCTCGGGCAGTACGTGGGCAACGCTCAGGCGTTCATGGGTGAAGTAGGTGCGGGCGGCGTTCTGGATGTCCGCCGGAGTGACGCTTTTCAGCTCGTCCAGCTCGCTGTCGATCAGCTTCCACGACAGGCCGACGGTTTCCAGCTGGCCGATGGCGGTGGCCTGGCTGCTGATGGAGTCGCGGTCGTAGACCAGCCCGGCGATGACCTGGGCGCGCACGCGCTCAAGCTCTTCAGCCGAAGGCGGGGTGGTCTTGAGCTCTTCGAGCAGCTTCCAGATACCGCCTTCGACATCGGCCAGGGTCTTGTGTTTCTGCAGGTTCGGCGTGGCCGAGACCAGGAACAGGCTATCGCCGCGGGTGAACGGGTTGTAGCTGGACGAAGCGCCGGAGACCAGCTCCTGGCCGCGTTCCAGGCGGCTTGGCAGGCGCGCGCTGTAGCCGCCGTCGAGCAGAGCCGAGATCAGCCGCAGGGCGTGTACGCTGCGTGGGTCCTTGGCGGTGGCCAGGCCCGGGACGTTGAAGCCGTAGATCAGGCTCGGCAGCTGGGTTTGCACGTGCAGGTTGGTTTCCCGCAGGCCCGGCTCGGCCAGTTCCAGCGGCAGCTTGGCCGGTGGCACCGCGCGTTTCGGGATGGCGCCGAAGAAACGCTGGGCCAGGCCCTTGACCTCATCGACGGTGACATCGCCGACCACCACCAGGGTGGCGTTGTTCGGCACGTACCAGGATTCGTACCAGTGACGCAGCTCCTCGACCTTCATGCGGTCAAGGTCGGCCATCCAGCCGATGGTCGGGGTACGGTAGCTGCTGGCCGGGAAGGCCATGGCGCTGAACAGCTCGAAGGCCTTGGCGTTGGGTTGATCGTCGGTGCGCAGGCGGCGTTCTTCCTTGATCACCTCGATTTCGCGGCTGAACTCGTCGGCCGGCAGGCGCAGGCTGGCCATGCGGTCGGCTTCAAGCTCCAGCGCCACCGGCAGGCGGTCGCGGGCCAGCACCTGGTAATAGGCGGTGTAATCGTCGCTGGTGAAGGCGTTCTCTTCGGCGCCCAGGTCACGCAGGATGCGCGAGGCTTCGCCGGGGCCAAGCTTTTCGCTGCCCTTGAACATCATGTGTTCCAGGGCATGGGAAAGGCCGGTCTGGCCGGGGGACTCGTAGGTCGAACCGACCTTGTACCAGATCTGCGAGACCACCACCGGCGCCCGGTGATCCTCGCGTACGACCACTTTCAGGCCGTTGTCGAGAATGAACTCGTGGGTGGGTTGCGTATCGGCGGCAAAGGCCGCGAACGGCAGACAAACTGTGCTGAGCAACAGGCCAGCGGCGCGGCGGGCTAGAGCATTCATACGTTGTTTAACCTGTAGGACTGCCCGCGTGGTCTTAGCGTCGGCGGGCTTGGAGGTGCTAGGATACTGATCCGGTTGCCTGAGGACCATGCCTGTCATGGATCCAGCCCGAAGGCTTGATGTCAAAATACTGCGCAAGAACGAGCCGGACTAAAAGTAGACTGTTCTGCGTTAAAAGAATTTACGAAGCGCCGCAGTGGCGCATCGCTACCCTGAGATAGCCGTCTTCCATGTTTGGTTCCAACGACGACAAAAAGACGCCGGCTGCGGCTGGTGAAAAGAAAGGCCTGTTCGGCTGGCTGCGCAAAAAGCCCCAGCAACCTGTAGCCGAACAGCCACAAGCCCCTGCTCCGGTTGAAACGCAGCAACCTGCCGGGCTGCCTGCCGAGGCTCCTGCTACCGTCGCTGCGGTTGAGGTTGTGCCTGCCGCGGTTGCCGCGCCAGAGCCCGTTGCCGCTGCGCCAGTTGCCGCGCCAGTCGAGGTCCAGTCCGAACCGTCCGTCGGCCTGGTGCTGCCTGTGCCTGAAGAGCCGGTAGCCCTGGTTGCCGACCTTGAGCCGCATACGCCGCCGCCGATCCCGCCGCGTCAGGAGCCTGTGCCGGTCAACGAGCCTGAGCCTGTACAGATTGCGCCTGAACCAGAGCCGCTTGCCGAACCAGAGCCTGCTCCCGAGCAAGCGCCCGTTATAGTTCCCGAGCCTGTGGTCGTGCCTGAGCCCGCACCTGTACTTGCAGCGGTTGAAGCACCTGCCCCGGTTATCGAGCCAGTTGCGGCCGAACCTGCCGAGCCGGTGCGTAGCGAAGAGAGCAAGGCTGGTTTCTTCGCCCGCCTCAAACAGGGCCTGAGCAAGACTAGCGCCAGCATCGGCGAGGGCATGGCCAGCCTGTTCCTGGGCAAGAAGGCCATCGATGACGACCTGCTCGATGAAATTGAAACCCGCCTGCTGACCGCTGACGTTGGCGTTGAAGCCACTTCGGTGATCGTCCAGAGCCTGACCCAGAAGGTCGCGCGCAAGCAACTGGCCGACAGCGACGCCCTGTACCAGTCGCTGCAAGGCGAGCTGGCCGACCTGCTCAAGCCGGTCGAGCAGCCGCTGCGCATCCACAACCAAGGCAAGCCGTTCGTGATCCTTGTGGTCGGCGTCAACGGCGCCGGCAAGACCACCACCATCGGCAAGCTGGCAAAAAAACTGCAGCTTGAAGGCAAGAAGGTCATGCTCGCCGCTGGCGACACCTTCCGTGCGGCGGCGGTCGAGCAACTGCAAGTGTGGGGCGAGCGCAACCAGATCCCGGTCATCGCCCAGCACACCGGTGCCGATTCGGCCTCGGTGATCTTCGACGCCGTGCAGGCCGCCAAGGCCCGTAATGTCGACGTGCTGATCGCCGACACCGCGGGTCGCCTGCACACTAAAGACAACCTGATGGAAGAGCTGAAGAAAGTCCGTCGGGTGATCGGCAAGCTCGATGCCGACGCACCTCATGAGGTGTTGCTGGTGCTCGATGCCGGTACCGGCCAGAACGCCATCAACCAGGCCAAGCATTTCAACCAGAGCGTCGAACTGACCGGCCTGGCCCTGACCAAGCTCGATGGCACCGCCAAGGGCGGGGTGATCTTTGCCCTGGCCAAGCAGTTCGGCCTGCCGATCCGCTATATTGGCGTGGGTGAAGGCATTGACGATCTGCGTACCTTCGAAGCCGAACCCTTCGTGAAAGCACTGTTTGCCGAGCGGGAGCACCCATGATTCGATTCGAACAGGTCGCCAAGCGCTACCCCAATGGCCACGTTGGCCTGCATGAGTTGAGTTTTCGGGTGCGTCGGGGCGAATTCCTGTTCGTGACCGGCCATTCCGGCGCCGGTAAAAGTACCTTGCTGCGCCTGCTGCTGGCCATGGAACGTCCTACCAGCGGCAAGTTGCTGTTGGCCGGGCAGGATTTGGGACAGATCAGCAACGCGCAGATTCCGTTCCTGCGTCGGCAGATCGGTGTGGTGTTCCAGAACCACCAGTTGCTGTTCGATCGCACGGTTTTCAACAACGTTGCCCTGCCGCTGCAGATCCTCGGCCTGTCCAAGGTCGAAGTGGCCAAGCGGGTCGACTCGGCGCTTGAGCGCGTGGCCCTGTCGGACAAGGCCGAGCTGTACCCCGGCGACCTGTCCACCGGCCAGCAACAGCGCGTCGGCATTGCCCGCGCCATCGTCCACCGTCCGGCCTTGCTGCTGGCGGACGAACCTACCGGTAACCTCGACCCGCGCCTGGCTGCGGAGATCATGGGTGTTTTCGAAGATATCAACCGCTTGGGCACCAGCGTGCTGATCGCCAGTCACGACCTGGCACTGATCGCGCGCATGCGCCATCGCATGCTGACCCTGCAGCGCGGCCGCTTGATCGGCGATGGGGAGGCCGGGCAATGAGTGCGACACGCAGTCCCAAGGTTTCCGAGCGGGTAGCGCCCAAAGCCGCTGACCCTGGACCTGAGAAGAAAAAACGCGGTGGTCACGATGATGACGGCCCGGATTTCCGTACCCTGTTGCACGCCTGGCTGGAAAGCCACCGCTCGAGCCTGGTCGATAGCCTGCGGCGCCTGGGCAAGCAGCCGATCGGCAGCTTCTTTACCTGCCTGGTGATGGCCGTGGCCTTGAGCCTGCCGATGGGCTTGTCGCTGTTGCTGAGCAACGTCGAGCGCCTGGGTGGCTCGTGGCAGCGCGCGGCGCAGATTTCGCTGTACTTGAAGCTCGATGCCAGCAGCCATGAAGGCGAGGCCTTGCGCGATCAGATCAAAGGCCTGCCGGGCGTTGCCGAGGCCGAGTATGTCAGCCGCGAGCAGGCCCTCAACGAGTTCCAGCAGCAGTCGGGCCTGGGTGAAGCCTTGCGCGAACTGCCGGAGAACCCGCTGCCTGGCGTGATTGTGGTGACCCCGGCAGAAGTCGACAAACCGGCGTTGGAAGCCTTGCGCCAGCGCCTGGCCGAACTGCCCAGGGTTGAAGCTGCTCAACTGGACCTGGTGTGGGTCGAGCGCCTGGCGGCGATCCTCAAACTGGGTGACCGGTTTGTGTTTGGTTTGACCGTTTTGCTGGTGTCTGCACTGCTTTTGGTAATTGGTAACACAATTCGCCTGCACATCGAGAACCGGCGTACCGAAATCGAGGTGATCAAGCTGGTTGGTGGCACCGACAGCTATGTACGCCGGCCTTTCCTGTACATGGGGGCCTTGTATGGCCTGGGTGCGGGGGTGTTGGCCTGGGGGGTACTGGCGTTTGGCCTGAACTGGCTGAATGACGCGGTAATCGGGCTTTCCGGGCTGTATGGCAGTGATTTTGCCCTGGCCGGGGTTCCGTCAGCTGATGGTCTGTCCCTCTTGCTTGGAGCGGTATTGTTAGGGTATATCGGTGCTTGGATTGCGGTCGCCCGCCACTTGAGCGAGCTTGCACCGCGATAGTGTCTTTTTGCTGGTATTGACTCTTTTCATTTTTAGGGAACTTGTTTCGCGGTTCCCGGTCAATGTTGGCAGTGCCTATGGCACGAGTTTAGTGAGTCGGAGGTTTTTTCGTATGACCACTTCGTTGCAACCTGCCTATGCCCTGGTTCCCGGTGCAAACCTGGAAGCCTATGTGCACACGGTCAACAGCATTCCATTGCTGACGCCCGAGCAGGAGCGTGAACTGGCCGAGAGTCTCTACTATGAGCAGAATCTTGAGGCAGCTCGGCAGATGGTGCTCGCCCACCTGCGTTTTGTTGTACACATCGCGCGCAGCTATTCCGGCTACGGGCTGGCCCAGGCCGACCTGATCCAGGAAGGCAATGTCGGTCTGATGAAAGCGGTCAAGCGCTTCAACCCGGAAATGGGCGTGCGCCTGGTGTCCTTTGCGGTGCACTGGATCAAGGCCGAGATTCACGAGTTCATCCTGCGCAACTGGCGCATCGTCAAGGTGGCCACCACCAAGGCCCAGCGCAAACTGTTCTTCAACCTGCGCAGCCAGAAAAAACGCCTGGCCTGGCTGAACAACGAAGAAGTACATCGAGTCGCCGAGAGCCTGGGTGTCGAGCCACGTGAAGTGCGTGAAATGGAGAGCCGCCTGACCGGTCAGGACATGGCCTTCGACCCGGCCAGTGAAGCCGACGACGACAGTGCATTCCAGTCACCGGCCAACTACCTGGAAGACCACCGGTACGACCCTGCGCGTCAACTGGAGGATGCCGACTGGAGTGACAACTCCACCAGCAACCTGCACGAAGCCCTGCAAGGCCTGGATGACCGTAGTCGCGATATCCTCTACCAGCGTTGGCTGGCCGAGGAAAAGGCCACCTTGCATGACCTGGCCGAGAAATACAGCGTGTCCGCCGAGCGGATTCGCCAGTTGGAAAAGAATGCGATGAACAAGGTCAAAGCCTTGATCGCCGTCTGAGTCGCAATACGGCAATAACCAAAAAGCCCCGACGTGTCGGGGCTTTTTCATGATTCTCCGCCACCCCTGTCGAGACTGCTATGACCATTTCCTTGTACGCCGCTTCTGTTCCTGTCTTCAAGCAAATGCTCAACGCCCTGAGTGATGTGCTGAACAAGGCCGAAGCTCACGCTACGGCGAAAAACATTGATCCGAGCGTTTTCCTCCAGGCGCGCCTGTATCCGGATATGTTCCCACTGGTTCGCCAGGTGCAGATCGCTGTTGATTTCGCCAAGGGGGTATCGGCGCGCTTGGCTGAGGTCGAGTTGCCGAAATACGATGACAGCGAAACCACCTTTGCTGAACTGCAAGCGCTGATCGGTAAGGTGCTGGCTTTCCTGGACGGCATTGCGCCAGCCCAGATCGACGGTAAGGAAGGCATTGAAATCGTGACCCGTCCGGGCACGCCCAAAGAGAAACGCTTCAGTGGCCAGGCTTATTTGCTGACCTACGGTCTGCCGCAGTTCTTCTTCCACGTAACCACCACTTACGCAATCCTGCGTCACAACGGTGTAGAAGTAGGCAAACGTGACTACATGGGTGCTTTCTAAGGCGTTTACCCAGTAATCAGCAAACAATAAAACCCGGCAAGGTGTGCACCTTGTCGGGTTTTTTATTGGTTCCAGGGCGCCCGGCGCGGGCTGTCCAGCTGAGCCAGGTAGCTGTTGCCGCCCAACTGGCGCATCTGCTGGCGAATCCAGCCGGCACGCCGTGCTACATAGCTACTGGGCTGGCTGGCGCTCCACCGCAACGGGCTGGGCAGGACGGCGGCCAGCAGGCTGGCCTGCTGGCGCGACAACTGGCTGGCATCTACGCCGAAGTGGTGCCGCGCCGCCGCCTGCGCGCCGAACACGCCTTCGCCCCATTCTGCACTGTTGAGATAGACCTCGAGAATCCGCTCTTTGGGCCACAACAGCTCGATCAGCCCGGTGAACCAGGCTTCCAGGCCCTTGCGCAGCCAACTGCGACCAGCCCAGAGGAACTGGTTCTTGGCCACTTGCTGGCTGAGGGTACTGGCGCCGCGGATGCTGCCACCGCGTTCGTTGTGGGCCAATGCTGCCTGGATGGCATTGAAGTCAAAGCCCCAGTGGTTGGCGAACTTCTGGTCTTCGCCAGCAATCACCGCCACTTTGAGTTCATCGGAGATCCGCTCCCATGGCTCCCAGTCCCGTTGCAGGTCAATGGGCTGGCCGTTGAACCAGGACTCGACCTTGCGCTCGGCCATCAGCGCAGTGCCAGGCGGCGGTACCCAGCGAAACAGCAGCACCAGCAGGACGCTACCTGCGGCAAACCACAGCAGGGCTCGGCTGAGGCGACGGAAAATGGAAGACAGCATAGGTGATGGCTTGGCCGAACCGATGGAGCGGGCCATTATACAGACCCTGTGCTGACTAGGAGTCTTCCCAATGCTTCGTAGTTTTTTGCTGCTTTCGGCGTTTTTCGGATTCACCGGCGTGGCCCTGGGCGCCTTCGCGGCCCATGGCCTCAAGGGCCGGTTGAGCAGCGAATACCTGGCGATCTTCCATACTGGCGTCACCTACCAGCTGGTGCATGCGCTGGCACTGCTCGCGGTTGCCGTGCTCTCGGTGCACCTGCCCGGGCGCCTGGTCGGTTGGGCCGGTGGTCTGTTCACCCTGGGGATCCTGCTGTTTTCCGGTAGCCTGTATGTGCTGACCCTGAGCGGCATCGGCAAGCTCGGGATCATCACCCCTTTCGGCGGCCTGGCGTTTCTTGGCGGCTGGCTGTGCCTGGGCCTTGCAGCCTGGCGCTTGAGCTGACCCACGGGTCCGGATCGAGACGAATGGCGCGGCCCGGCCTTGGGTTTGCGCCCTGATCAGGGCTAGAATGCGGGCCCCTAAAAATAATGGCGGCCGTGCGCATGCGCATTCAACTGAACGGTGAACCTTTCGAAGTGGCCGATGGCGAAAGCGTCGCGGCCCTGCTCAACCGGCTTGACCTGGCGGGTCGCCGGGTGGCGGTCGAGCTCAACCTGGACATCGTGCCGCGCAGCCAGCACGACAGCACCGCGCTGAACGAAGGCGATCAGGTGGAAGTGGTGCATGCCATTGGCGGTGGCTAGGCCTTCGCGATTTACCTGCAAGTCCCTCAACCTTCAAGAGGATTACCGATGAGCAATGTTCGTAGCGACAAGCCCTTCACCCTGGCCGGTCGTACCTTCCAGTCGCGCCTGCTGGTCGGCACCGGCAAGTACCGTGACCTGGAAGAAACCCGCCTGGCCATCGAGGCCTCGGGTGCCGAGATCGTCACGGTAGCCGTGCGCCGCACCAACATCGGCCAGAACCCGGGCGAACCGAACCTGCTCGACGTGCTGCCGCCAGACCGCTACACCATCCTGCCGAACACCGCTGGCTGCTTCGATGCGGTCGAAGCCGTGCGCACCTGCCGCCTGGCCCGTGAACTGCTCGATGGCCACAACCTGGTCAAGCTCGAAGTACTGGCCGACCAGAAGACCCTGTTCCCCAACGTGATCGAGACCCTCAAGGCCGCCGAAGTGCTGGTCAAGGACGGGTTTGACGTAATGGTCTACACCAGCGACGACCCGATCATCGCTCGCCAACTGGGCGAAATCGGCTGTATCGCGGTAATGCCGCTGGCTGGCCTGATCGGGACGGGCCTGGGGATCTGCAACCCGTACAACCTGCAGATCATCCTCGAAGAGTCGAAAGTACCGGTGCTGGTCGATGCCGGCGTCGGTACTGCATCCGATGCCACCATCGCCATGGAGATGGGCTGTGAGGCGGTGCTGATGAACTCGGCGATCGCTCACGCACAGCAGCCGATCATGATGGCCGAAGCCATGAAACACGCCATTGTCGCTGGCCGCCTGGCTTACCTGGCCGGGCGTATGCCGAAAAAACTCTATGCCAGCGCCTCGTCGCCGCTGGATGGTCTGATCAAGTAAGAGCCCCTGATGACTGAATCGCAAGAAACGCCGAGCACCACCGAAGGCGAAGAGCGCCAACACCGCCGCATCAAGAGTTTCGTGATGCGCGCCGGGCGCATGACCGAAGGCCAGCAACGTGGCCTGGACCAGGGTGGGCCGTTGTTCATCCTGCCCCTGGCTGACAGCCCGGTGGACTACGACCAGGTCTTCGGCCGCTCGGCGCCGCGTACCCTGGAGATCGGCTTCGGCATGGGCCACTCCCTGCTGGAAATGGCCGCTGCCGCCCCCGAGCAGGACTTCATCGGTGTCGAAGTACACCGTCCGGGTGTCGGTGCGCTGCTCAATGGCGTGCTGACCCAGGGCCTGAAGAACCTGCGGGTGTATGACTGCGATGCCATCGAAGTGCTGAACAAGTGCGTGGCTGACAACAGCCTCGACCGGCTGATGCTGTTCTTCCCCGACCCTTGGCACAAGAGCCGCCACCACAAGCGTCGCATCGTCCAGCCGGAGTTCGCAGCCCTGGTGCTGAGCAAGCTCAAGGTCGGCGGCGTGTTCCATATGGCGACCGACTGGGAGCCCTATGCCGAATACATGCTGGAAGTGATGAACGTTGCCCCGGGTTATCGCAACCTGGCTGCCGACGGCAAGTGCGTTGAGCGTCCGGCCGAGCGCCCGATCACCAAGTTCGAACGCCGTGGCGAGCGACTTGGGCATGGGGTGTGGGATCTGAAGTTCGAAAAACTGGCTTGAGGTCTATCGCGGGGCAAGTCGAGGCGTCGCACCGCCGCTCCCACAGAGGTGTTTTGGGCTCTGTGGGAGCGGGCTTGCCCCGCGATGCTATTCAGCGCCGATCAGCGACTACGCCGATCAACACCAGCACAATCAGCAACACCGGCGCCAACGCATAGTTGTTGAACTGCGCCAGGCCTTTGATGACCCACGGCGTGGCATAGATCAGCGCCGCACCACTACCGATCATCACCAACACGGCCATGAACGGTACGCGCAAGGCGCCTGCTAGGCCGCCCAGGCGTTGTTCGACCCAACCTTTGATGTCGGTGCCAAACAGCACCAGCAAACAGCCCACCAAGGCCAGGGAAATCTCCGACAAGTTGCTGCGACTCCAGCGGGAAACAGTCGAGAGCAGGTCGAGTACCAGGTCCATTCGCAATCCTTAGGTCAAGAAATACTGCAGCAGGTCGTTGAGGAACAGCTGGCCTCGTGGGGTGGCGACCAGTCGCGAGGTTTCGACCTGCAAAAGGCCTTTTTGTTCGGCCTCGCGACGGGCCTCGGCTAGCTGTTCCAGCGGCAACCCCGTGCGCAGGCTGAATTGATCGGCGTCCACGCCTTGGGTCAGGCGCAGGGCGTTCATCAGGAACTCGAAGGGCAGCTCATCCACCGGCAGCAGCTTCTCGCCGGCCTTGAAGGCCTTGGCCGGGTTCAGGTAGTCCTTGGGCAGGCGAGTCTTCCAGGTGCGCAGGATACGCCCGTCCGGGTGGCTGAGCTTGCCGTGGGCGCCGGCACCGATGCCGATGAAGTCGCCAAAACTCCAGTAATTGAGGTTGTGGCGGGCCGCGCGGCCGGGCAGGGCGTAGGCTGAGACTTCATATTGGCGGTAGCCATGGCTGGCCATCAGCGCTTGTCCCGCTTCCTGGATGTCCCACAGGATGTCGTCCTCGGGCAGCAGCGGTGGCTGGTTCCAGAACACCGTGTTCGGCTCCAGGGTCAATTGGTACCAGGACAAGTGCGTTGGGTTCAGCGCGATGGCCTGGCGCAAGTCGCCGAGGGCGTCGTCCAGCGACTGGTCGGGCAGGCCGTGCATCAGGTCGAGGTTGAAGTTGTCGAAGCCTGCGTTGCGCGCCATGTCGGCGGCGCGAATGGCCTCGTCACCGTTGTGGATGCGCCCGAGCGCTTCGAGCTTGGCCTGCTGGAAACTCTGGATGCCGATCGACAGGCGATTGATGCCCAACTGCCGGTAAGCCTTGAACTTCTCCTGTTCGAAGGTCCCGGGGTTGGCTTCCAGGGTGATCTCAATGTCGTGGGCAAACGCGATGCGCTGCTCCACACCCACCAGCAAGCGGCCCAGGGCGCGGGCGCTGAACAGGCTCGGGGTGCCGCCGCCAAAGAAGATCGAACTGATCGGGCGGCCATAGACGGCGCCCAGCTCCTGGTCCAGGTCGGCCAGCAGAGCGTCGACATAGGCTTCTTCAGGCAGCTCGGGGCTGGCGGTGTGGGAGTTGAAGTCGCAGTACGGGCATTTACGCACGCACCAGGGGATATGAATGTACAGCGCCAGGGGTGGCAACTGTGGCAGGGCCACCCGCGGTGCTTGGGAAGTAAAGCCAGCCTCGCCCAGGTGCAGTGGCTGTGCCGGCGAACGATCGGTCATGCCAGGCCCAGACGTTGACGCAACAGGCTCATGGCGCGGGCACGGTGGCTGATCTGGTTCTTGTCGGCAGGGCTCAGCTGGGCGCTGGAGCAGTCGCGCTCCGGTACCCAGAACAGCGGGTCGTAGCCAAAACCGTGTTCTCCGCTGGCCTGGGTCAGGATGCGGCCGTGCCACAGGCCTTCGCAGAGGATCGGTAGCGGGTCGTCGGCGTGGCGCACCAGGGCCAGCACGCAGACGAACTGGGCGCCGCGCTGCTCCTGCGGGACATCCTTGAGCACATCGAGCAGCTTGGCGTTGTTGGCCGCATCGCCCTTGCCATCGGCGTAACGCGCTGAATAAATGCCGGGCGCGCCGCCAAGGAAGTCTACGGCCAGGCCCGAGTCGTCGGCCAGCGCCGGCATGCCGGAAATACGCGCGGCATTGCGCGCTTTGAGAATGGCGTTCTCGACGAACGACAGACCGGTTTCTTCCGGTTCGACGCTGCTGAATTCGCCAATGGAACGCAGTTGCACGGTGTCACCGAGCATGGCCTGCAGTTCCTTGAGTTTGCCGGCGTTGTGGCTGGCCAGTACGATTTGCTGAAAAGTCATCATTGCCCTGGGAAAAGCTCTTGGTTGAAGCTGATGGTTTCGGTCTTGCCATCAACCCCAACGTTGATGGTGAAGGTGCGGGTTTCCTGCTGCGGAACCGGATATTGGGCAATGTAGTAGATCGCCCCTTGTTCGTTGATCTGCTTGAACTTCAACGGTACCGAGTTGCTGGTCAGGTCTTTGACTGTGCCGCTGACTTGGGTGACCATCGGCTTGCCGGCCTTGATGACCGAAACGTTGATCACGCCCTGATTCTTGCTGCGAACCAGCTCAGTGGCCTTGGCGGTTTCGGGCGTCAGAAAAGTTGAAATAAAGGTGCTGTAGTGCACCGTGGTATCCCCGAACACTTCCTTGCGCTCGCCCTTGATGGCATCGGCGGCGACTGCCGACAGGCTCAGGCTGGCAACCAGTAAACAGCTCAACAAGCGACCCATGATCGTTCTCCTCCAGTGTGCGGGTTAAACCGCGACCTTGTGTTCGGTAAGGCCGGGGCTGCTGACACGGTAAATGCCGATCTCACCTAGAAGATTAGGCCATAGCTTGCTCGCCCACCCGTGGCGGTGCAAATGGTCGACCGCCAGGCGGTCGAGGACCTGGGCGCGGCGTTCGCCGCACAGGGCCTCGAAGTCTTCAAAGGTGCAGAAGTGGATGTTCGGCGTGTTGTACCAGGTATACGGCATGAAGTCGGATACCGGCATGCGACCTTTGGTCGCCAGGTACCAGCGGCAGCGCCAGTGGCCGAAGTTGGGGAAAGTGATGATGCACTGGCGGCCCACGCGCAGCATCTCGTCGAGGATCCGGTCAGGGTACTCCACGGCCTGCAGGGCCTGGGTCATGACCACCACGTCGAAACTGTTGCTGGCGAAGTTGCCCAAGCCCTTGTCGAGGTCCTGTTCGATGACGTTGACGCCCTTGGCCACGCACTGGGCGATGTTGTCAGGGTCGATTTCCAGGCCGTAGCCTGCGACCTGCTTGTGGTCGCGCAGCGACGCCAGCAGCTCGCCACTACCGCAACCGAGGTCGAGTACCCGGCTGCCGGCGGGGATCCAGTCTTGGATGATTTCCAGGTCGGCTCTCATAAGGTCCTCAGCAGACGATGCGGTTCATGTAGTTCGTGAAACCCGTGATGTAGCGCGGGGTCGGGATCAGGAAGGCATCGTGGCCATAGGGCGAGTCGATATCCAGGTAGCAAACGTTCTTGCGTGCGGCGATCAGGGCGTCGACGATCTCCCGCGAGCGTGCTGGCGAGAAGCGCCAGTCGGTGGTGAACGACATCACGCAGTAATCTGCCGTGACATGGGCCAGGGTCGCTGCCAGGTCGCCGCCGTGGCTGGCGGCCGGGTCGTAGTAGTCCAGGGCCTTGGTCATCAGCAGGTAGGTGTTGGCGTCGAAGCGGCCGGAGAACTCTTCGCCCTGATAGCGCAGGTAGCTTTCGACCTGGAACTCGACGCTGTGGAAGTCGTAGTTGAGCTTGTCGCTTTTGAGCTCACGGCCGAATTTTTCGCCCATGGAGTCGTCGGACAGGTAGGTGATGTGGCCGACCATGCGCGCCAGCATCAGGCCGCGCTTGGGGATCACGCCCTGATCCTGGAACGAGCCGCCGTGGAATTCAGGGTCGGTGAGGATGGCCTGGCGCGCCACCTCGTTGAAGGCGATGTTCTGCGCCGAGAGCTTGGGTGCCGAGGCGATGTCCAGGCAGTGACGCACGCGGTCGGGGTAGGTGATGGTCCACTGCAGTGCTTGCATGCCACCCAGGCTGCCACCGACGATGGCGGCCCATTGCGCGATGCCCAGGCGATCGGCCAGGCGCGCCTGGCTGTGTACCCAGTCTTCCACGGTCAATACCGGGAAATCGGCGCCATAGGGCTTGCCGGTGAGCGGGTTGAGGCTGCTGGGGCCGGTGCTGCCGTTGCAACCGCCAAGGTTGTTGAGGCTGACCACGAAGAAGCGATTGGTATCGATCGGCTTGCCGGGGCCGATGCAGCTGTCCCACCAGCCCGGTTTGCGGTCGTCGGGGCTGTGATAGCCGGCCGCATGGTGATGGCCGGATAGCGCATGACAGATGAGCACGGCGTTGCTGGCGCTGCTGTTGAGCGTGCCGTAGGTTTCGTAGATCAGTTCATAGGAGGCCAGCGAGCGACCGCATGCCAGCGCCAGCGGCTCGCTGAATTGCGCCAGTTGCGGTGTTACCAGACCGACCGAATCTTCGGGAAAGACAGTGGACATCGACCCTGCTCACGCTTGAATGAGGCGTAAGTCTAAAGACCACCGGGGTGGGGGGCAAGGAGCGTATCGCGGGGCAAGCCCGCTCCTACTGACGTGCTGTAGGAGCGGGCTTGCCCCGCGATAGATCAGACCAGCAGGCGCAGAATCTCCGGCATCCCGCTCATCGCCGCCAGGTTGTTGATCACCAGCATGTCGATCAGCTTCAGCGCCATGAATGCCAGGATCGGCGAGATATCCAGGCCGCCCAGGTTCGGCAGGATACGCCGGAACGGTGCGAGGAACGGATCGCAGATCTGGTTGATCAGCTCGGCGCCTGGGTTGTGGCTGCCCGGTGCGACCCACGAGAGGATCACGCTGATGATCAGGGCGAAGAAGAAGATCTTCAGGAACAGCGCCGTCACCCCGATGATCGACCAGACCAGCAACTGCAGCGGGTTGCCGGTGGTGCCGTAGGCCAGCAGCAAGGTCAGGCCCATCACCAGCAGCTGGATGATGATCGCCAGCAGCAGCGACGACATGTCCAGGCCGAACAGGCTCGGGATCACCCGGCGCATCGGCTTGAGCAGCGGTTGGGTGGCGCGTACGGCGAACTGGCTGAGCGGGTTGTAGAAGTCCGCACGCACCAGTTGCAGGACAAAGCGCAGGACCACGATCAGCAGGTAGAGGCTGCCCAGGGTCTGCAGTACATAGATTGCAGCGGTGTTCAATCCGATCATGTTCGGCTCCTTAGTTGCCCAGTTGTTCGGCCATTTCAGCCGAGCGGTGCGCGGCGGCACCCAGCGCCTGTTCCACCAGCGCTTCGAATCCATTGGCCTGGAACGACTTGATCGCCGCTTCCGTGGTGCCGGCCGGCGAGGTGACCCGGCGGCGCAGTTCGGCGGCGTCGACGTCACTGCTGACAGCCATGTGGGCGGCGCCCAGGGCGGTTTGCAGGGTCAGCTTGGCGGCGGTTTCCCGTGGCAGGCCAAGTTTTTCACCGGCGGCGGTCATGGCCTCGATCAGCAGGAAGAAATACGCAGGGCCACTGCCGGACACCGCGGTCACTGCATCGAGCTGTTGTTCGTTGTCCAGCCACAGGGCGATGCCCACGGCCGACAGCAGTTGCTCGGCCTGCTGACGCTGAGCCGGCGTCACCTGGGCGGTGGCGAACAGGCCGCTGACGCCCTGACGCAGCAGCGCCGGGGTGTTGGGCATGCAGCGTACGATCGGCTGGGCGCCAAGCCAGTTGTTCATGCTTGCACAGGTGATCCCGGCGGCAATCGAGACCACCAGTTGCTCAGGCACAAGGCTCGGCTTGAGGGCCTCGCACACGGCCTTCATTGCCTGCGGTTTGACCGCCAGCACCACCACGTCGGCGCCTTCGATGGCCTGGGCGTTGTCAGCGAACATCTCGATGCCGTGTTCGGCATGGATTTTTGCCCGCTGCTCGGCGCCCGGGTCGCTGGCGCGGATCTGCGAAGCTTCCAGGCCCTGGGCGCGCAGGCCGCCGATCAGGCTGGCAGCCATGTTGCCGGCGCCGATAAAGGCAATACGAGTCTTGCTCATGTCAGGTCCTTGATAGGGAAAGAGGGAATAAGCATGGGTCAGGGCTGGCCGTAGTCGCGGGCACCGAACAGCGCAGTGCCGATACGCACCCAGGTTGCGCCCTGGGCAATTGCGGCTTCCAGGTCATGGCTCATGCCCATGGACAAGGTATCGAGTGGCAAGCCCAGGCTCGCCTGCAACTCGCGAACCCGGGCAAAGGCCGCTTGCTGGGCCGCCTCGTCGTCGGTCGGCTCGGGAATCGCCATCAGCCCGCGCAGGCGCAGGCGTGGCAGCGCGGAAATGGCGCGGGCCAGGGCTGGCAACTCTTCGGGGGTGCAGCCGGACTTGCTCGCTTCGCCACTGACGTTGACCTGCAGGCAGATATTCAATGCAGGCAGGTCGACAGGGCGTTGCTCGGACAGGCGTTGGGCGATTTTCAAGCGGTCCACGGAATGTACCCAGGCAAAGTGCTCGGCAATCGCACGAGTCTTGTTCGACTGAATGGGGCCGATGAAGTGCCAGGTCAAGGGCAGGTCGGTCAATTCGGCCTGTTTGTTCAGCGCTTCCTGCAGGTAATTCTCACCGACATCGCGTACGCCGGCGGCGAAGGCTTCGCGCACGGCAGCGGCGGGTTTGGTCTTGCTCACGGCCAGCAACTGCACCGCCGCAGGCTCGCGCCCGGCGGCCAGGGCGGCGGCACGGATGCGTGCGGCGAGGGTGGAAAGGTTGTCTGCTATGGTGGACATTGATCGATGCCAGCGGCTCTTTGGGTCTGCGGCATTCTACCTGCTTGGCGGCCTTTGGGGAGTCTCATGGATGTGACGCAACTGCTGGCGCTGGCAGTGCAGGCTGGCGCCAGCGACCTGCACCTGGCAGCGGGCGAGGTCCCGGCGCTACGGCTTGAAGGGCGTTTGCGGCCGATGACGCTGCCACGGCTGACACCCGGGCAGATGAATGAATTGCTCGCTCAGCTCATGTCCGCCGCGCAGCAAAAGGATTTTGAAACACATCTGGATATCGACTTTGCCTTTGCCGTGCCAGCATTGGCGCGCTTTCGGGTCAATGCATTCCAGCAACACCAGGGCGCCGCTGCAGTGCTGCGGGTGATTCCGGCACAGGTCAGCAGCCTCGCCGAGCTCGGTCTCGGGGATGTGTTTCGGCAGATTGCCGAACTGCCGGGCGGGCTGGTGCTGGTCACCGGGCCCACCGGTTCGGGTAAATCAACCACCCTGGCAGCATTGGTCGATCACCTGAACCGTGAGCGGTCGCTGCATATCGTTACCCTCGAGGACCCCATCGAGTTTATCCACCGCTCGCAGCGCAGCCGGATCAGCCAGCGCGAAATCGGCCGACACAGCCATGGCTTTGCCCAGGCCTTGCGCGCCGCGTTGCGCCAGGATCCGAATGTGATCATGCTCGGGGAGCTGCGTGACCCGCAGACCATCGGCCTGGCCCTGACTGCGGCGGAAACCGGGCACCTGGTGCTGGCCACGGTGCACACCGGCTCGGCAGCAAAAACCATCGACCGCTTGGTGGATGTGTTTGCTGCCCAAGAGAAGCAGTGGGTGCGTGCCATGCTCGCCGAGGCGTTGCAGGCGGTGGTGTCGCAGGTGCTGATCGAACGCGTTGGCGGTGGCCGGGTGGCGGCCCATGAGGTTCTGCTGGCAACACCTGCCGTGCGCAACCTGATCCGCGAGGGCAAGGTGGCGCAGTTGCAATCGGTGATTCAGACAGGTGGGGCGCAGGGCATGCAAACCCTGGAAGGTTGCCTGCAGGATCTGCTGCGCCGAGGGCTGATCAGCCCTGACAGCGCCCCGGAGCGGGCGCCGGGGCAGTTCTAGCGCTTGGCCAGGGCCAGTTGCTGGCTTTTGGGCAGAACGCGTTTGGCAACGACGTAACGGCTTTGCCAGTAAGGCTTGTTCAAGGTGTCGATGCTGACCCGCTTGCCGGTACGCGGGGCGTGGATGAAGCGGTCGTTACCCAGGTAAATGGCGACATGGTTGACCCGGCGGCTCTTGATGTTGAAGAAAATCAGGTCGCCTGGCTTGAGGTCGTTGCGGTCGACCTTGATGCCGTGGCCGCTGGCCATGGCATTGGAGGTGCGTGGCAGGTCGACTTCATCGATGTCGTTGAAGGCGTATTTGACCAGGCCGCTGCAGTCAAAGCCCTTGCTCGGGCTGCTACCGCCCCAGCGGTACGGGGTGCCGAGCACGTTGACCGCGCGGCTGAGCACATCGCTGCTCTGTTGCGGCGACATGGCAGCGGCGACCGGCAGCGGCGTGCTCGAGCGGCTGCTGCGCTTGGGGTTGTGCTGGACTTTGCTGCTACCGACGCTCTTGTGTGGGCGCGTAGCAGTGGAATTGGAGGTATACCCGGAGAAACCGTTGGGTAACCGTTGCTCACGATTGGTGGCGTGGGCAGCCAGTGGCAATAATAGGCAGATGGTCAGCCATGTCTTGAAAAAAGGACGCATAGGCAGGGCTCTAGGTGAGTTGGCGCGCAACTTTATAACAGCTTTTTGATCAAATTTTGATCCGTTGGTCGACTCCAGGGGCTGGCAAAAACCGGCAAAAGCGGCGATTTGCCTGCATTGGAAAGGCGCGAGCCAGATGGGGTAGGGGTTTGCGGGCGGCAGGGCGACAAATGACCACACGTCGGGTTGCCACGCAAAAGTCACATTTTTCTTTAGAAAATTTATCGATAACCCACAGGGGCTATGAATGAACAGTTATCAACAGGGCGGTTCGGTACACGATACCCACAGCAAAGTGATCGGCTATCTGCTGTGGATTTTCGGCTTTACCGGCTCGCACCGTTTCTATTACGGCAAGCCGGTCACCGGCACCCTTTGGTTCTGCACCCTGGGCCTGCTCGGCATCGGCTGGTTGATCGACCTGTTCCTGATTCCGGCAATGGACCGCGAAGCCGACCTGCGCTTTCAACCGGGTCCTCTGGACTACAGTCTGGCGTGGATCCTGCTGACATTCCTGGGTGTGTTTGGCGTGCACCGCATGTACCAGGGCAAGTGGATCACGGGCTTGATCTATCTGTGCACCGGCGGGTTGTTTCTGGTGGGTGTGCTGTATGACTTCTGGACGCTCAATACCCAGGTGTCACTGGCCAACGCCCAGCGGCGCTGAAGCCTGAGGCCTTGTCGCAGTGCACTGCGACAAGGCCTTGGGGCGGGGTTACTGGCGGGTCTGGCGCTGCTGCAACAGCAAGTTGCTGAAGCCGCTGCCGGCCAGTTGCTTCTGCGCCACGGTCAGCTGTTCACGGTTGCTGAACGGGCCGACCAGCACGCGGTACCAGGTTTCTTCCTTCACCGTACCGGACTCCACCTTGACCGCCTGTCCGAGCAGGATGATCTGCGCGCGGACCTTGTCGGCATCCGCCTGCTTGCGGAACGAGCCGGCTTGCAGGAAGAACTGGGTGGTGGCCGCCGGCTTGATCACCGGTGGTGCGGGTGGTGGCGTCTGCCCCAGTAGCGCTGCCTGGGCGCGGGCGGTGTCGATCTTCGCAGCTTCTGCCGGGGTGACCGGAGGTTGCGCCGGCACCGGCGGGGTTTTCTCCGGCACGGCTTCAGGCGGCACAATCACTTCCGATTCCGGCAGCAAGGTGTAGAAGTCGTACTTGGGTTTTACCGGCTGCTGCGGGCTTGGCGCGGTCTTGTTGGCTTCGGCGACCTTCTCGGCTTTCTGCTGCTCGGGCTTGGTGCGCTTGACCTCGTCGTTGCCAGGCTCAAGCTTCATCAGGAACACGACAAAGGCGCCCACCGACAGGCCGATTGCCAGCCACAGCCAGCCCGGGATCGGTTGCTTGGCCGGTGGCTGATAGCGACTGGCGCCGCGCTTGGGGGCGGGTTTTTTCTTGGCAGCCAACTTACATGCGCTCCAGGGTTTCCAGGCCGAGCAGCTCCAGACCTTGCTTGAGGGTGCGGCCAGTCAGTGCTGCCAGGCGCAGGCGGCTCTGCTGTTGTTCAGGGGTGTCGGCGCCGAGGATCGGGCAGTTCTCGTAGAAGCTGGAGAACAGGCCGGCAACGTCGTACAGGTAAGCGCACAGCACGTGTGGCGTTCCTTTTTCGGCGACGTTGTTGAGGATCTCGCCAAACTGCGCCAGGCGCGCAGCCAGGTCCTGCTCCTGGGGGGCTTGCAGGATGATCTGGCCGTCAACTTCATCGAAGTGCTTGCCCAGCTTGCGGAACACGCCGGCAACGCGGGTGTAGGCGTACAGCAGGTAAGGTGCGGTGTTGCCCTCGAAGTTGAGCATCAGTTCGAAGTTGAAGCTGTAGTCGCTGGTGCGGTGCTTGGACAGGTCGGCGTATTTCACCGCGCCAATCCCCACCACTTCGCCGATGGTGCGCAGCTCGGCCTCGGCCAGCTCCGGGTTTTTCTCCTTGACCAGGGCGTAGGCGCGCTCCTTGGCTTCGGTCAGCAGGTCGATCAGCTTCACCGTGCCGCCGTCGCGGGTCTTGAACGGACGGCCGTCGGCGCCGTTCATGGTGCCGAAGCCCATGTGTTCCATCTGCATCGGGTGGCCGACGAAACCGGCGCGGCGGGCCACTTCGAACACCTGGTTGAAGTGCAGTGCCTGGCGCTGGTCGACGAAGTACAGGGCGCGATCGGCCTTGAGCACATTGCTGCGGTAGCGTACGGCGGCGAGGTCGGTGGTGGCGTACAGGTAGCCGCCATCGGCTTTCTGCACGATCACGGGCAGTGGCTCGCCTTCGGCGGTCTTGAACTCTTCCAGGAACACGCACTGGGCGCCCTTGCTCTCGACCAGCAGGCCCTTGGCCTTGAGGTCGTTGACGACATTGGCCAGGTCGTCGTTGTAGGCGCTCTCGCCCATGACGTCGGCCATGGTCAGCTTGACGTTGAGCAGCTCGTAGGTCTTCTGGCAATGCGACAGCGAGATGTCCTTGAAGCGGGTCCACAGCTTCAGGCATTCCGGATCGCCGGCTTGCAGCTTGACCACCAGGCCACGGGCGCGGTCGGCGAACTCTTCGGATTCGTCGAAGCGTTTCTTCGCGGCGCGGTAGAAGTTCTCCAGGTCCGACAGCTCGTCGCTGGTGATCGGGTTCTCTTGCAGGTAGGCCATCAGCATGCCGAACTGGGTGCCCCAGTCGCCGACGTGGTTCTGGCGGATCACGTCATCGCCGAGGAACTCCAGCACGCGCGACACGGCGTCGCCGATGATGGTCGAGCGCAGGTGGCCAACGTGCATCTCCTTGGCCAGGTTCGGTGCCGACAGGTCGACCACCACCTTCTGCTGCGGGCCGGCCTTGTGCACGCCCAGCTTGGCGTCGGCCAGGGCAGCATCCAGGCGCGCAGCCAGGGCCTGGGTGTTCTGGAAGAAGTTGAGAAAGCCGGGGCCGGCAATTTCGACCTTGCTGACCTGCTCGTCGGCCGGCAGGGCGGCGATGAGCTTCTCGGCCAGATCGCGAGGCTTCATGCCAGCGGGCTTGGCCAGCATCATCGCGATGTTGCTGGCGAAGTCGCCGTGGGTCTTGTCCCGGGCGTTCTCCACCTGGATCGCCGGCGTCACCCCTTCAGGCAGCACACCGTCGGTGACGAGTTGGGTGAGGGCTTGCTGGATCAGCTGGCGAATGGTGTCTTTCATGGGCTTCTCTTTCGACCGCAAGCGCGGCGGCGCTTCGATGCGCAGGTGGAAAAACTGGGTATTATCCGTTGCCGGGGCGAGGTTGCCAACCTTTGGGGTGCTATCGCGGGGCAAGCCCGCTCCTACAGGGTGGTGTAGGAGCGGGCTTGCCCCGCGATGGATCAATACAAGTCCACCGGATCGACATCCAGCGACCAACGCACCTGGCGCCCGGACGGCATCTGCTCCAACACTAGCAACCAGGCGCTGATCAGTCGATGCAAAGGTGCCCGGGCATTGGCCTGGAGCAACAATTGCGCGCGAAAGCGCCCTGCACGGCGCTCCATGGGCGCGGGCACCGGACCGAGCAGTTCGATACCGTGCAGGCCTTGTTCGGCCAGCAACTGCTCGGCGGCGCTGCAGGCCTCATCGAGAAAACCTTCGGCTTGCCCCGGCTTGTGCGCTTCAGCGCGCAACAAGGCCAGGTGCGCAAACGGCGGCAGGCCGGCGGCGCGGCGCTCGCTCAGGGCTTGCTCGGCAAAGGCGAAGTAACCCTGCTCGGTCAGTTGCACCAACAAAGGATGGTCGGCCAGGTGGGTCTGAATGATCACTTTACCCGGCTCTTCGGCGCGGCCGGCGCGCCCGGCAACCTGGACAATCATCTGTGCCATGCGCTCGCTGGCGCGAAAGTCCCCCGAGAACAGCCCGCCGTCGGCATCGAGGATCGACACCAGGGTCACTCGCGGAAAGTGGTGCCCTTTGGCGAGCATCTGGGTGCCGACCAGGATGCACGGCTGGCCGCGCTGGATGGTGGCGAACAGTTGATTCATTGCATCCTTGCGCGAGGTGCTGTCGCGGTCGACGCGCAGCACCGGGTAATCCGGAAAAAGAATGCTCAGGCGTTCTTCGGCGCGTTCGGTGCCGGCGCCGACGGGTCGCAGGTCGACCTTGTTGCACTGCGGGCACTGGCGTGGCACCCGCTCGTCATAGCCGCAGTGGTGGCAACGCAGTTCATTGGAACGCTGATGCACGGTCATTCGTGCATCGCAGCGGGGGCACTCGGACATCCAGCCGCAGTCATGGCAGAGCAGTGTCGGGGCAAAGCCGCGACGGTTGAGGAACACCAGCACCTGCTGGCCCGCCGCCAGGGTCTGGCCAATGGCTTGCTGCATCGGCCCACTGATACCGCTGTCCAGTGGCCGGCTTTTTACATCCAGGCGCAAGAAGCGCGGCTGCTGGGCGCCGCCGGCCCGCTGATTGAGGCGCAACAGGCCATAGCGACCGCTGTGGGCATTGTGCAGGCTCTCCAGTGACGGCGTGGCCGAACCCAGCAGGATCGGAATGTTTTCTTGGCGCGCGCGTACCAGCGCCAGGTCGCGGGCGTGGTAGCGCAGGCCTTCCTGCTGTTTATAAGAACCATCGTGTTCTTCATCGATGATGATCAGCCCGGGGTTTTTCATCGGCGTGAACAGCGCCGAGCGGGTGCCGATGATGATGTCGGCTTCACCATCGCGAGCAGCCAGCCAGGCATCCAGGCGCTCTCGATCGTTGACCGCCGAGTGCAGCAAGGCGATGCGGGCGTTGAAGCGTTGTTCGAAGCGCGCCAGGGTTTGCGGCCCCAGATTGATTTCCGGAATCAGGATCAGCGCCTGCTTGCCGGCTTCGAGGGTTTCGCGGATCAGTTGCAGGTAGACCTCGGTCTTGCCGCTGCCAGTGACCCCGGCCAGGAGAAAGGCATGAAAACTGTCAAAACCTGAACGCACCGCATTGAACGCGGCGCGCTGCTCATCATTAAGGGGCAGCTCCGGCTGCGCCAGCCAACGTTCGTGGCGCTCCTGGGGCAGGTGGCGGCGCACTTCGACCTGCACCAGTTCCTTGGCCAGCAGCAGGTCGAGGCTGTCCTTGCTCAGCATCAGTTTGCTCAACACGCCATGGGCAACGCCGTGGGGGTGCTGCGCCAGGGTTGCCAGGGCCTCGCGCTGACGCGGCGCGCGGGCGATGCGTGGGTCGTCCAGGCGGGCGCCCGGTACTACTTGCCAAAAGCGTTCCTGGCGCGCTTGCGCCGGTTCACCCTGGCGCAGCAGCACCGGCAGGGCCCAGCTCAGGGTGTCGCCGAGGCTGTGCTGATAATATTGCGCTGTCCACAGGCACAGCTTGAACAGCGCCGTTGGCAGCGGCGACACCGGGTCGAGCAAGGCGATTGCCGGTTTCAGTTTGTCGGCCGGGACCTCGCTGGTGTCGCTAATCTCGATGAGGATGCCGATCATCTCGCGCCGACCGAACGGTACGCGGATACGCATGCCCGGGGTCAGTGCCTGGCGCGCCATGCTCGCCGGTGCCCTGTAGTCGAACAGCCGCCGCAGGGGCGAGGGCAGGGCAAGGCGTAGAATGACGTCGGACACGCGAAAGGTTCTCTGCAGGGGGATTCCAAGACTCGGCGAGCCTAGCAGACGACCGCCGGTGTAAGCGACAACTTGCGTTGGCTGTTTGCTCTGGTATCATTCGGACCCTATTTTGCGTGCGGTATTCAACAATGGTGTTGAGTGGCGGCACGTCAGCACTGAGGAAACACCATGAAAGCCGATATCCATCCGGTATACGAAGCTGTAGACGTTACCTGCAGCTGCGGTAACAAATTCGTAACTCGTTCGACTCTGGCCAAGCCACTGCCGATCGACGTTTGCAACCTCTGCCACCCGTTCTACACCGGTAAGCAGAAGGTCCTGGACACCGGCGGCCGCGTACAGAAGTTCGCAGATCGCTTCGGCATGTTCGGTGCCAAGAAGTAAGATTGCGCGACGCTGGCCCCATGGGTTTGGCATTGCTGCTGAAAAAGGCGTCCCTCGTGGGCGCCTTTTTTATGGGTGCGATTTGGCAGTTCCCGGCCCAGGCGTTCTGCGCAGCGCCGGTCGATGCGCAAGTGGTCAGCGTGCGCCAGGTGGTCGACGGCGATACGTTGCGGCTGAGTGACGGCCGTAGCGTTCGCCTGATCGGCATCAATGCGCCGGAGATGGGGCGCAAAGGTCGCACCAGTGAGGCCTTCGCCGAGGCCGCTCGCCAGCGCTTGCAGGCCTTGGTCAAGGCCAGTGGTGGCCAGGTCAGCCTGGTTCCGGGTGTCGAGTCGCGGGACAAATACGGCCGTACCCTGGCGCACGTCTACAGCCGCTCTGGCGACAATTTTGAAGCACAACTGCTCAGTGAAGGCCTTGGCTACCGTGTCGCGGTGGCGCCAAACATCTCGCTGACGAGCTGTCAGGAACAGGCCGAGCGCGCCGCTCGTCAGGCCGGCAAAGGCCTTTGGCGGCAATCTCAACTGACGCCGGCGAGGGAAATACGTCAGTCTGGTTTTGCGCTGATAAGTGGCAAGGTGATGGATATCGAGCGCAATCGCGGGGGTATCTGGATCGAAATCGACGACTCCCTGGTGCTTCAGGTACCGGCGCGCCTGCAGCGCAACTTCCCCTCCTCGTTCCTCACCGATCTGAAAGGTCGATCCATCGAAGCGCGCGGCTGGGTGCTGGATCGTTCCCGCAAAGGCGGCTTGAAACCTGGGCAACAGCGCTGGCTGCTGCCATTGACTGATCCTTCGATGCTGGAAAGGGTCGAAAGATAAAATATTGTCTACATTTTTTATTTCGATTGTACACATCGAAAGCCTTGCAGGCTGCGGCTCTTGGCGGAAAGTCGTAGGTTAAAGCCCTTGACACAAGTGACCGGGCAGTCTTGTCGGCCCTTTGCTCTTTGCGTATCCTCGGCGGTCCGTCAGAACAGTAAATAGCGGAATGCCCACCATGTCAGATTTGAAAACTGCCGCTCTCGAATACCATGCTCAGCCTCGTCCGGGGAAACTGAGCGTCGAGCTCACCAAACCTACCGCGACTGCACGCGACCTGGCGCTGGCCTACAGCCCTGGCGTGGCTGAGCCGGTTCGCGAAATCGGTCGCGATCCGGAACTGGCCTACAAGTACACCGGCAAGGGTAATCTGGTAGCAGTCATTTCCGACGGCACCGCCATCCTTGGCCTGGGTAACCTCGGCCCACTGGCCTCCAAGCCGGTCATGGAAGGCAAGGGCGTTCTGTTCAAGCGTTTCGCCGGTATCGATGTGTTTGACATCGAAGTCGAATCGGAAAGCCCGCAAGCCTTTATCGATACCGTCCGCCGTATTTCCATCACCTTCGGTGGCATCAACCTCGAAGACATCAAGGCGCCAGAGTGCTTCGAGATCGAGCGCACCCTGATCGAGCAGTGCGATATCCCGGTTTTCCACGATGACCAGCACGGCACCGCGATCGTGACCGCCGCCGGCATGATCAACGCCCTGGAAATCGCTGGCAAAACCCTGGCTGACGCCAAGATCGTCTGCCTGGGTGCCGGTGCAGCCGCCATCTCCTGCATGAAGCTGCTGGTGAGCATGGGCGCGCAGATCGAGAACATCTTCATGGTTGACCGCACTGGCGTGATCCACGCTGGCCGTGACGACCTGAACCAGTACAAGGCGGTGTTCGCTCACGCGACCGACAAGCGCACCCTGGCAGACGCCCTGAAAGGCGCTGACGTGTTCGTCGGCCTGTCCGGCCCGAACCTGCTGAGCCCTGAAGGCCTGAAGTCGATGGCGCCGAACCCGATCGTGTTCGCCTGCTCCAACCCTGATCCAGAGATCGCCCCGGAACTGGCTCACGCCACCCGTAGCGACGTGATCATGGCCACTGGTCGCTCCGACTACCCGAACCAGGTCAACAACGTCCTGGGCTTCCCGTTCATCTTCCGCGGTGCCCTGGACGTTCGCGCCAAGCGCATCAACGAAGAGATGAAGATCGCTGCCGCCAACGCCCTGAAAGACCTGGCCAAACTGCCAGTGCCTAAGGAAGTCTGCGCAGCCTATGGCGTCGATGCCCTGGAATTCGGTCGTGAGTACATCATTCCCAAGCCAATGGATGCCCGTCTGATCACTGTCGTTTCCGACGCCGTAGCCAAGGCCGCGATCGAGACCGGCGTGGCAACCCTGCCGTATCCGAAGAACTACCCGCTCAAAAGCGTGGATGATGTGTTCAACGGCTAATGTTGGAGCGGGCTTGTCCCGCGATTAGCTGCAACGCATAGTAAAAAGCCCCGGCTCGTGAGAGTCGGGGCTTTTTTGTGGTTGGTGTCAACTTCATCGCGGGGCAAGCCCGCTCCTGCAGTTGGAGCGGGTTTGCCGCCATCAGAACAGGTCGATCGGTGCCGCCTCATCCGCTGGCAGCGGGCTGCCTGGCGCACTGCCGTTACCCAGTTCGTTCACCGACGGCGGCGTGTCCTCGGCCTTGAACAGCTCGAAGTAGGCATTGGGCGTGCTCGGTGTAGCCGCCCGGCCGCTGACCGGATCGACACGCAGGCTGAGGATGCCTTCGGGCTCGGCCGGTGCATGGTTGGGCTTGTCCTTGAGCGCGGCGCCCATGAAGTTCATCCAGATCGGCAGCGCCACGGTGCCGCCGTACTCGCGACGGCCGAGGGTTTCCGGCTGGTCGAAACCACTCCATACCGTAGTCACGTAATCGGCGTTGTAACCGGAGAACCAAGCGTCCTTGGACTCGTTGGTGGTACCGGTCTTGCCCGCAAGGTCAGTACGCCCCAGGGCCAAGGCGCGGCGCCCGGTGCCGCGTTTGATCACATCCTGCAGCATGCTGGTGAGGATATAGGTGGTGCGCCCGTCAACGATGCGCTCGGCTACGGCTGGTGGCTGAGCAATCGCGGCGGCCGGGTTGCTGGCAACGCTGCTTGGGGCTTCGCCTGGCATTTGCGTGCTGATCGGCTGCTCGGGTGCGGCAATGCCTTCCTCGACCTGCTCGGCTTGTGGTACCCGCGGCGGATTGGCGGTGAACAGGGTCTCGCCGTTGCGGCTCTCGATGCGTTCGATCAGGTACGGGCTGATCTTGTAGCCGCCGTTGGCAAAGGTGCTCCAGCCCGTGGCGATTTCCATGGGTGTCAGGGTCGCGGTGCCCAGGGCCAGGGACAGGTTGGGCGGCAGGTCCTGCTTGTTGAAGCCGAACTTGCTGATGTAGTCGATGGTCGAACTGACCCCCATGGCCTGCAGCAGGCGGATCGACACCAGGTTGCGCGACTTGTACAGCGCCTCACGCATGCGGATCGGGCCAAGGAAGGTATTGGTGTCGTTCTTCGGGCGCCAGACTTTGTCCAGGTACTCGTCGACGAACACGATCGGCGCATCGTTGACCAGGGTCGCGGCGGTATAGCCATTGTCCAGCGCGGCGCTGTAGACGAATGGCTTGAAGCTTGAACCTGGCTGGCGCTTGGCCTGCATGGCGCGGTTGTAGTTGCTCTGCTCGAACGAGAAGCCGCCGACCAGTGCGCGAATCGCGCCACTGTTCGGGTCCAGCGACACCAGGGCGCTCTGCGCGCCCGGCACCTGGCTGAACTTGAGGTTGCCATCGTCCAGGCGCTGCACGCGGATCAGGTCGCCGATCTGGGCAACATCCGAGGGCTGCTGTGGTGCGCGTCCCTGGCTGTTGGTATTGAGGAATGGGCGGGCCCACTTCATGGTGTCCCAGGCCACGGACTCCTGGTTGCCGGCGCGGGTCAGCACCTGCAGGCCGGCTTTGGTTACTTCGGTGACGATTACCGGTTCCAGGCCGCCCAGAGGACGTTGCTTGCTCAGTTCCTGCAGCCAGGCGTCGTGGGTCTTGCCCGGGAAGCGCGATTCGGGGCCGCGGTAGCCGTGGCGTTCGTCGTAAGCGCTAAGGCCATCGAGTACGGCCTTGTTGGCGATTTCCTGCAGATCGCTTGGTACCGTGGTGGTGACGCGGAAGCCTTCGGTGTAGGCATCGCTGCCGTAGCGGCCGACCATTTCGGCGCGGGCCATTTCGGCGATGTACGGGGCGCTGACTTCTGGCGTCGGTACGTGATAACTGGCGTTGATCGGCTCGGCCAGTGCAGCCTGATAGCTGGCTTCGTCGATCTTGCCGAGCTTGTACATGCGTCCGAGGATCCAGTCACGACGCTCCTTGGCGCGTACCGGGTTGGCCAGCGGGTTGAAGCGCGATGGCGCTTTAGGCAGGCCGGCGATCATCGCCATCTGCGCCAGGCTCACCTCGCGGATCGATTTGCCGTAGTACACCTGGGCGGCCGCCTCGATCCCGTAGGCGCGGTTGCCCAGGTAGATCTTGTTGACGTACAGCTCAAGAATCTCGTCCTTGGTCAGTTCGCGTTCTATCTGCAGGGCCAGGAGAATTTCGTTGGTCTTGCGCGAGAAACTGCGTTCGCTGCTGAGGAAGAAGTTCTTCGCCACCTGCATGGTGATGGTGCTGCCGCCGGTCTGGATGTGCCCGGACTTGAGCAATTGTGTTGCAGCGCGCATCAGGCTGCTGGGGTCGACGCCGTAGTGATTGGCGAAATTGTCGTCTTCGGCCGAGAGCAAAGCCTGGATGAAATGCGGCGGAATATCGGCGAAACGGATGGGCGAGCGGCGCATTTCGCCAAACTCGGCGATCAGCTTGCCGTCGCTGCTGTAGACCCGCAAAGGGATCTGCAACTGGATGCTTCTGAGGGCCTCTACCGAGGGCAAGCTGGGGCTAAGATACAGAAATGCGCCGCTCAGACCGAGCACGAGCGCGCAGATGACTGCGACGAAAGACCACCAGAAAAACTTCAGCAGGCGTATCAAGGCTTTTGGGCGTCCAGATAGAAGAGTGGGTTGCGCGCGGGGCCAGCGGACAAAGGATAAACGCTGGGCATTATAAGCATTTTTCAACTCGCCGCGTTATGCGCGCGGCTGCAAGGAAAAAACCAATGCTTGGACGCTTGGGCAAGGATGCCGGTTCACTCCTGGGGATAGAAATCGCCTCGCCGTCCATCAGGCTGGTGCAGTTGCTCCGTCGCAAAGATGCCTGGTGTGTGCAGGCCTGGGCGATCGAGGCGCTGCCAGCGGGAGCCATGCTCGACGGCTGGATTGCTGACGCTGAGGCCGTCGGTCAGGCCTTGAAGCGTGCGCTGAAACGCAGTGGCAGCCGCTGTCGCCTGGCCGCCGTGGGATTGCCGGCGAGCCGTGCTATCAACAAGCAGTTGGCGCTGCCGGCAGGCCTGATTGATGCCGAAGTAGCTGCCAGCGTGCGTGATGCCGCCGAGCAGTTCATCCCCTTCGATCTCGAAGACATCGCGCTGGACTACAAGGTGCTGGAGCCGGCTACCGGCGCTGCAGCGGGTACCCAGGTGGCGGTTGTGGCCTGTCATCGCGGCGTGCTGGATGCGCTGGAGGCCGCTTTCGAAGTCGCCGGGCTGAGCGCAAGGGTGCTGGAGGTCGATAGCCAGGCTTTACAGCGAGCAACCACGGGCGATGTGGCAATGCCGCAGGTCGACGAGGCGCTGGCCTCTTCCTTGACCGTCGCCTGTGGCCTGGCCATGGGTGGCGGGCGGCTGAACCTGCTGCCATGGCGTGAACGGCGCGACCAACTGCGTATTCGAAGGTTTCAGGTTGGTTGTGCGAGTGTTGTGCTGCTGGCGGCTGTTGTCACCTGGTGGGTCGACCGGCATGCTCGCAGTGCATTACACGAGCAGGCACACAGCCTGGCTGCGATAAAGGACGTGACTGGGCAGCCTGAGGCCTTGATGCGTGAACTGCTTGAGTTGGAAAGCTTGCAGGCTGGCCGCTATTTCGTCGTGGAGATACTCGAGCAGCTTGATCTGGCCCTGCCGGACAGCGTGTATTTCACCGCCTTTGACCAGGAATCGACCGCGCTGAAGCTCATCGGGATGGCACCGTCCGCCTCTGCGGTGGCACAACTGGCAGCCGGCCTTTCGTCTTCTGCTTTGGTTGGTGCTGCAACATTGCAGCGCATGAGCGCACTCGAGCACGGCTATGAATTCGAGTTGCAGGTAACCCTGGAGACTGTGCCGTGAACGGCTGGAATCTTATTGCCAGAGGCGCCTGGCCCTTGCAGGTCACGGCACTGATGGTGTTGCTGGCATTGCTGATGGGCTTGGCCTACCCCCTGCAATTGCGGCCACTGCTGATGCAGGCCGGTCAGGGCGCCGATCACTTGTCGCTGGAGGGCGCTGCAACCTTGCACAATCGTTTGCCCCAGGCGCGCTGGCAGTTGTGGGGTGGGGCTGACGAACCCGAGGTGTTCGAAACTCTGTCCCGACTGGCTGAGGCCCATGCAGTGGCCATCGAGCAGTTACAGCTGCTCGACGCGGTGCCCACGGAGTATTACCAGAGGCTGCCCCTTCAGTTGCATCTGCGTGGGACCTTTGCGGCCCTGGTTGGATTTTTTGCTGATCTGGCCGGCCAGCCGCAGTTGGTCACCGTGCACGGACTTTCGTTCAAACCGACCGATGCGGGACTGATTCTGGTGGAGCTGCAAGCCAGGTCCTACCGCCCTCATGCAATGCATGCCCTGGCGCAGGGCCCGCCACCAGAGCCTGCCGAGCGACGGATTGTTGCCGCGCTGCGTAATCCTTTCGTGCCAGGCGCACCGCAGGCATCTGTCGATGTGCTGCAACGTCTGGCGCTGGAGCAGTTCGAGATGGTCGGCAGCCTTGCCAGTGGTGGGACTTACTACGCACTGGTTCAGGCGCAAGGCCGGGTGCATCGGCTGCAGGTCGGCGATGGGTTGGGGCGTGATCAGGGCCAGGTTATCGAGATCAGTGAGCGGCAGCTCGCAGTCGTCGAGCAGGTTTTTGTTGCCGGCCACGGCTGGCAAGCGCGGCGGCGAACACTCGCACTGCGTTGAAGGTGCTGACCAGGGAGGTCATCGATGGGCAAGGGAGCTGTCATTGCAGTGTTGTTGTGGGGTTGTCTGTCTGCAGGTGCTGTTGCCGGCAAGCAGTTGTACGGTGGCGAGCCGTTGTCGTTGAACTTTCAGGATGTCGAAGTGCGCACAGTGCTGCAGGTGCTGGCGGACCTTTCCGGCTTCAACCTGGTGGCCAGTGACGCGGTGCAGGGCACCGTGACCCTGCGCCTGGAGGATGTGCCCTGGGATCAGGCCCTGGATCTGGTGCTGCGCAGCAAGGGTCTGGAGCAGCGCAAGGACGGTAATGTGTTGCTGGTCGCACCGCTTGCCGAAATGGCTGGAGCAGTACCGTCGCGGCGTGCACTGATTCCGATCCATCACGCCAGGGCCGCTGATATTGCCGAGCTCTTTCATACCCTGATGGCCCACGACGCGGGTGGGGCCAGCCATGGCTCGCTGAGTGTCGACGAGCGCACCAATACACTGGTCGCCAGCCAGTCGCCGGAACGTTTGGAAGAGCTGCGCAGGCTGATCGGTGAGCTGGATGTGCCGGTGCGTCAGGTCATGATCGAGGCGCGCATCGTTGAGGCCAATGTCGATTTCGAGAAGGCCCTGGGGGTACGCTGGGGTGGGGCGGTGCAGTTGGGCAAGGGACTGAGCCTGGGCAGTGGCGATACCTTCGTCGACCTCGGAGTCGATCGGGCGGCGGCCAGCATCGGCGTGGGCCTGGTGCGCAACAACGTGCTGCTCGATCTGGAGCTCAGTGCCATGGAAAAGACCGGCAATGGCGAGATTATCTCCCAGCCCAAGGTGGTCACCGCCGACAAGGAAACCGCACGGATCCTCAAGGGTACCGAGGTGCCTTACCAGGAAACCAGTGGTAGCGGTGCCACATCCGTGACGTTCCGCGAAGCATCGCTGTCTCTGGAAGTCACTCCGCAAATCACGCCGGACAACCGGGTGATCATGGCGGTTAAGGTGACCAAGGATGAGCCGGACTATCTCAATGCCCTGGAGCATGTGCCGGCGATCCGCAAGAACGAGGTCAATGCCAAGGTGAGCATTGAAGATGGACAGACCATCGTTATCGGCGGCGTGTACTCGACGGTGCAAAGTAAAGTTGTCGACAAGGTGCCATTTTTCGGCGATGTGCCGTATGTTGGGCGGCTGTTTCGTCGCGATGTTCTACAAGAGAAAAAATCCGAGCTGCTGGTCTTCCTGACTCCGCGTATCATGAGTGACCAGGCGATTGCTGTGAGTCGTTGATTCTGTGCGAAATTTGATACTTGTGGGGCCCATGGGTGCAGGCAAAAGCACCATCGGCCGCCTGCTGGCCAAAGAGCTGCGCCTGCCGTTCAAGGATTCCGACAAGGAAATTGAATTGCGCACGGGCGCCAATATCCCGTGGATCTTCGATAAGGAAGGCGAGCCGGGCTTTCGTGACCGCGAGCAGGCGATGATCGCCGAGCTGTGCGCGTTCGATGGCTTGGTTTTGGCTACCGGTGGCGGCGCGGTGATGCGCGATGCCAATCGCCAGGCTTTGTATGCCGGCGGGCGCGTGGTGTACCTGCACGCCTCGGTCGAGCAGCAGGTCGGGCGAACCTCGCGCGACCGCAACCGGCCGCTGCTGCGCACGGCCAATCCGGAGGCGACCTTGCGGGCGCTGCTGGAGGTTCGTGACCCGCTGTACCGTGAGATTGCCGATCTGGTGGTGGAAACCGACGAACGGCCACCGCGGATGGTGGTGCTGGATATTCTCGAACGCTTGCAGAAGTTGCCGCCCCGTTAAGCCAGGACTATCCTCGGCGACCAGTCATGCCGTGACAGGGCACACCGTTATCGCGCGGCTCGAACCATCGATGCCGCGCTTAGTTCATTGTGGGGATACATGCAGACACTAAAGGTCGAATTGGGCGAACGCAGCTACCCGATCTACATTGGCGAAGGCCTGCTGGATCAACCGGAACTGCTGGCGCCGCATATCGCTGGCCGGCAGGTCGCCATCGTGTCCAACGAGACTGTCGCGCCCCTCTATCTTGAACGCCTGAGCAAGACCCTGGGTGCCTATTCGGTGCTGCCAGTGGTGTTGCCAGATGGTGAAGCGCACAAGAACTGGGAAACCCTGCAACTGATCTTCGATGCGCTGCTGACTGCCCGTCACGATCGCCGCACGACCGTCGTCGCCCTTGGCGGCGGAGTGATCGGTGACATGGCCGGCTTCGCCGCGGCCTGCTATCAGCGCGGTGTGGACTTCATCCAGGTGCCGACGACCTTGCTGTCTCAGGTCGATTCGTCGGTGGGGGGTAAGACCGGCATCAACCATCCGCTGGGCAAGAACATGGTCGGTGCCTTCTACCAGCCCAATGCGGTGCTGATCGATACCCGCAGCCTCAATACCCTGCCGCCGCGCGAGCTGTCGGCGGGCCTGGCCGAGGTGATCAAGTACGGCCTGATCTGTGACGAACCCTTCCTCACCTGGCTCGAAGCGAATATGCAGGCCCTGCGCGGCCTCGACCAGGTAGCACTGACCGAGGCCATCTGCCGTTCCTGCGCAGCCAAGGCTGCCGTGGTGGGTGCCGATGAGCGCGAGTCGGGGGTGCGTGCCACCCTGAACCTGGGCCACACCTTTGGCCACGCCATCGAGACCCACATGGGCTATGGTGTCTGGCTGCACGGTGAGGCCGTTGCGGCCGGCACCGTCATGGCCCTGGAAATGTCCGCGCGCCTGGGCTGGATCAGCCAGCAGGAGCGTGACCGTGGTATCCGTCTGTTCCAGGTCGCAGGCCTGCCGGTGGTGCCGCCAGAGGAAATGACCCCGGCGCAGTTCATGGAGCACATGGCAGTAGATAAAAAGGTACTCGACGGTCGTCTGCGTCTGGTCCTGCTGCGCCGCATGGGCGAAGCGGTGATCACCGACGACTATCCGAAAGAGATTCTTCAGGCCACGTTGGCGGCGGATTACCGCGCAATCGTGGCCCAGCTTTGAGGTTGATGAGCGTCCGATGACTAGTTTGCATGCCGACGAGGCCTTTCTCGGCCATTACCAGTTGAACCATGACCCCTTCGCTGCACGGGTGCCAGGTTTCAAATTTTTCCCCGCCCAGCGCAAGCCGGTGCTGGGCCAACTGCATCACCTGGCCCGTTACAGCCATTTGCTGCTGGTGGTTACCGGCCCGCAGGGCAGCGGCAAGACCTTGCTGCGCCAGGCTCTGGTGGCCAGCACCAACAAGCAGTCGGTGCAGAGCGTGGTGGTTTCCGCCCGTGGCGCCAGCGATGCGGCCGCCGTGCTCGGCCAGGTCGCCCAGTCGCTGGGCGTGGCTCAGCCTGAAGTGCCGGAGATCCTTGCCCAGGTGGTGCAACTGGCATTGACCGGGCAGGAAGTCTATCTGCTGGTTGACGATGCGGAACAACTGGGCGAGTCGGCACTCCAAGCCTTGCTGGAGTTGGCGGCGGGCACCCCGGAAGGACGTCCGCACGTGTTCCTGTTTGGCGAGTCATCGCTGATCGCCGGGCTGGACGAGCTCAATGCCGAGCAGGAGCGCTTCCATGTCATCGAGCTTGAGCCCTACAGCGAAGAAGAAACCCGTGAGTACCTCGAGCAGCGCCTGGAAGGTGCCGGGCGGGGCATCGAGGTGTTTACCAACGAACAGATCGTCGATATTCACCAAAACTCTGACGGCTGGCCTGGGGCAATCAACCAGGTCGCCCGCGATACCTTGATCGAAGCCATGATCGCCAGCCGGACCACGGCGAAGCGACCATCTATGGGGTTCAATATGCCAAAGAAACATGTGCTGGCGCTGTCTGCAGTTGTCGTGGTCGCTGTCGCGGCGGCCGTGCTGATGCCGAAGAAGGGCGATCAGGCGCCAACGGCTCCTGCCGAGCAGGCGCAACTGCCGCTGGGCCAGGGCCAACCGGGCGCCGCCCAGTCAAACAATGGCGGCCCGGCCATCGAATTTGCCGGCAACTCGCAACCGATGCCGTTGCCGCTGGTAGGCCAGTCGCAACCGGTCATGCGTGGCCCGCTGGCTGAATCGACCGGTATGGGCGAAGGCGAAGAGTCTACGCCGGCGGGTGAAACTGCGCTGCAGCCGCCGACCGTTACGACCATTGCACCGCCAGCGGGTGTCGCCGCAGGCCCGGCGCCAGCACCTGCACAGCCTGTTGCTCCGGTGCAATCGGTTGCACCTGCGCCGCAGCCGGTTGCTCCTGTAGTCAGTAAGCCGGTTGCACCTGTTGCCAAGCCTGCGCCAACCCAGGTTGCAACTGCCAAGCCTGCACCCAAGCCTGCCGAGAAGCCGGCAGCCAAGCCAGCAGCCGGTGGTACCTGGTATGCCGGACAGAAGCCGGGCAATTATGTCGTGCAAATCCTCGGCACCAGTTCCGAAGCGTCGGCTCAGGCCTACGTGAAGGCTCAAGGTGGCGACTATCGCTACTTCAAGAAAACCCTGCAGGGCAAGCCGCTGTATGTCATCACCTACGGCAACTTCGCCAGCCGTGATGCCGCCCTGGCTGCAATCAAAGCCTTGCCAGCCAAGGTCCAGGCTGGTAAACCTTGGCCACGTACCGTCGCCAGCGTCCAACAAGAACTGGCCTCGACCCGCTGACCTAGCCTGGTGGCACTACCCCCGCCACCTGCTGAGCGACTCCTGAACATCGGTCAAGCCTGCTGCGTACTGCGCGGCAGGCTTTTCTGTCCCAGACTGCCGGCCACAAGCCCATCTTGCAGTCCAGGCTGAAACGCTTCAGACTCAAGCCATGCCGTTACCACGGCGCACGCTTAAAAACATTCAAAAATGCGACATGGATTTGCGACATTTCGTCGTAAATTTGTGGGCTTCCCTGTCGCTGTGCAACAATGGCTCCCCTATTGCCCCCGCAAAGCTGGCATTCGTTCGGCGTGGATGGTAAGTGGTTGTACTAAAAAAAGATTTGCCTTGGTGAGAGGCGAACCTGGTGAGAAAGTGTCTATGAAAACAGGTCTGTACCATCCCGAAGAATTCAAGGATAACTGTGGTTTCGGCCTGATCGCCCATATGACGGGTGAACCCAGCCACCACCTTTTGCAAACGGCCATCCAGGCCCTGACCTGCATGACCCACCGTGGTGGGATCAACGCCGACGGCAAGACCGGCGACGGTTGCGGTCTGCTCATGCAGAAGCCCGATCAGTTTCTGCGCGCCGTGGCCCGCGAACAGTTCGGCAATGAACTGCCCAAGCAGTACGCGGTCGGCATGGTGTTCTTCAATCAGGACAACGCCAAGGCTGAAGCGGCGCGCGACAACATGAACCGCGAGATCCTCGCCGCCGGCCTGCAACTGGTGGGCTGGCGCAAAGTCCCGATCGACACCAGCGTTCTCGGCCGCCTGGCCCTGGAGCGCCTGCCGCAAATCGAGCAGGTGTTCATCGGCGGCGACGGCCTGAGCGATCAGGAATTCGCCATCAAGCTGTTCAGCTCCCGTCGGCGCTCCTCGGTGGCCAACGCCGCCGATACCGAGCACTACATCTGCAGCTTTTCGCACAAGACCATCATCTACAAAGGCCTGATGATGCCGGCGGACCTCACCGCCTTCTATCCGGACCTGAGCGACGAGCGCCTGCAAACCGCGATCTGCGTGTTCCACCAGCGCTTCTCGACCAACACCCTGCCGAAATGGCCGCTGGCGCAGCCGTTCCGCTTCCTCGCCCACAACGGCGAGATCAACACCATCACCGGCAACCGCAACTGGGCTCAGGCCCGTCGCACCAAGTTCGCCAACGACCTGATCCCGGATCTGGAAGAGCTCGGCCCGCTGGTCAACCGCGTCGGCTCCGACTCCTCGAGCATGGACAACATGCTCGAACTGATGGTCACCGGCGGCATCGACCTGTTCCGTGGCGTGCGCATGATCATTCCGCCGGCGTGGCAGAACGTCGAGACCATGGACGCCGACCTGCGTGCCTTCTACGAATACAACTCCATGCACATGGAAGCGTGGGACGGCCCGGCTGGCGTGGTTCTTACCGAAGGTCGGCACGCGGTGTGCCTGCTCGACCGTAACGGTCTGCGTCCGGCGCGCTGGGTCACCACCAAGAACGGCTACATCACCCTGGCGTCGGAAATCGGCGTATGGGATTACAAGCCCGAAGATGTGATCGCCAAGGGCCGTGTCGGACCGGGGCAGATCTTCGCCGTGGACACCGAAACCGGGCAGATCCTCGATACCGATGCCATCGACAACCGCTTGAAGTCGCGCCACCCGTACAAGCGCTGGCTGCGCCAGAATGCCTTGCGCATCCAGGCCGACCTCAGCGACGACCAGGGCGTGGCCAGCTACGATGCTGACCAGCTCAAGCAATACATGAAGATGTTCCAGGTCACCTTCGAAGAGCGCGACCAGGTCCTGCGTCCGCTCGGTGAGCAAGGTCAGGAAGCAGTCGGCTCGATGGGCGATGACACACCGATGGCGATTCTTTCGCAGCGCGTGCGTTCGACCTACGACTACTTCCGCCAGCAGTTCGCCCAGGTCACCAACCCGCCGATCGATCCGCTGCGTGAAGCGATCGTCATGTCGCTGGAGATCTGCCTGGGTGCCGAGCGCAACATCTTCCAGGAATCTCCCGAGCACGCCTCGCGGGTTATCCTCAGCTCGCCGGTGATCTCGCCGGCCAAGTGGCGCTCGCTGATGAACCTCGACCGCCCCGGCTTCGAGCGTCAGCTGATCGACCTCAACTATGCCGAAGGCCTTGGCCTGGAAGCTGCGGTACGCAACATCGCCGACCAGGCTGAAGAAGCGGTGCGCAGCGGCAAGACCCAGCTGGTACTGAGCGACCGTCATATCGCCCCGGGCAAACTGCCGGTGCATGCGTCGCTGGCCGTGGGTGCCGTGCATCACCGCCTGACCGAGCTGGGCCTGCGCTGCGACAGCAACATCCTGGTAGAAACCGCCACTGCCCGCGACCCGCATCACTTCGCCGTACTGATCGGTTTCGGTGCGTCGGCCGTCTATCCGTACCTTGCCTACGAAGTACTGTCCGACCTGATCCGCACTGGCGAAGTGCTCGGTGACCTGGATGAGGTGTTCAAGTACTACCGCAAGGGCATCTCCAAGGGCCTGTTGAAGATCCTCTCGAAGATGGGTATCTCGACCGTGGGTTCTTATCGGGGGGCGCAACTGTTCGAGGCCGTCGGCCTGTCCGAGGAAGTCGTCCAGCTGAGCTTCCGTGGCGTTGCCAGCCGCCTCAAAGGCGCACGTTTCGTCGACATCGAAAACGAGCAGAAGCTGCTCGCCGCCGAAGCCTGGAGCGCGCGCAAGCCGATCCAGCAGGGTGGCTTGCTGAAATTCGTCCACGGTGGCGAATACCACGCCTACAACCCGGATGTGGTCAACACCCTGCAGGCCGCCGTGCAGCAGGGCGACTATGCCAAGTTCAAGGAATACACTGCGCTGGTCGACAAGCGCCCGGTGTCGATGATCCGCGACCTGCTCAAGGTGAAAACCCTGGAGCAGCCGCTGGAGCTGAGCGAGATCGAACCGCTGGAAGCCATCCTCAAGCGTTTCGACTCCGCCGGTATCTCCCTCGGCGCGCTGTCACCGGAAGCTCACGAAGCCCTGGCCGAGGCGATGAACCGCCTGGGCGCGCGCTCCAACTCCGGTGAGGGCGGTGAAGATCCGGCCCGCTATGGCACTATCAAGAGCTCGAAAATCAAACAGGTGGCTACCGGCCGCTTTGGCGTTACCCCCGAGTACCTGGTCAACGCCGAAGTGCTGCAGATCAAGGTGGCCCAGGGCGCCAAGCCCGGTGAAGGCGGGCAACTGCCTGGCGGCAAGGTCAACGGCCTGATCGCCCGGCTGCGCTATGCCGTGCCTGGCGTGACGCTGATCTCGCCACCGCCGCACCATGACATCTACTCGATCGAAGACCTCTCGCAGCTGATCTTCGACCTCAAGCAGGTCAACCCGCAGGCGCTGGTCTCGGTCAAGCTGGTGGCAGAAGCGGGTGTCGGCACCATCGCCGCCGGTGTGGCCAAGGCCTATGCTGACCTGATCACCATCTCCGGCTACGACGGTGGTACTGGCGCTTCGCCGCTGACCTCGATCAAGTACGCCGGCGCGCCGTGGGAGCTGGGCCTGGCTGAAACCCATCAGACCCTGCGCGGCAACGATTTGCGCGGCAAGGTCCGGGTACAGACCGACGGCGGCCTGAAAACCGGCCTGGACGTAATCAAGGCGGCGATCCTCGGCGCCGAAAGCTTTGGCTTCGGCACCGCACCGATGATCGCCCTGGGCTGCAAGTACTTGCGTATCTGTCACCTGAACAACTGCGCCACCGGCGTTGCCACCCAGAACGACAAGCTGCGCAAGGATCACTACATCGGCACCGTCGACATGGTGGTGAACTTTTTCACTTACGTCGCCGAAGAGACCCGGGAATGGCTGGCCAAGCTGGGCGTGCGCAGCCTCGGCGAGCTGATCGGGCGTACCGACCTGCTGGAAATGCTCCCCGGCGAAACCGAGAAGCAGAAGCACCTGGACCTCAGCCCGCTGCTGGGCAGCCCGCACGTACCTGCTGACAAGCCGCAGTTCTGTGAAGTCGAGCGCAACCCCCCGTTCGACAAAGGCGTGCTGGCCGAGAAGATGGTCGACATGGCGCTGCCTGCCATCCGCGATCTGGCGGGCGCCGAGTTCGCCCTGGATATCTGCAACTGCGACCGTTCCATCGGCGCGCGGATATCCGGCGAAATCGCCCGCCTGCACGGCAACCAGGGCATGGCCAAGGCACCGATCACCTTCCGCTTCAAGGGCACTGCAGGGCAGAGCTTCGGGGTGTGGAACGCCGGTGGCCTGAACCTGTACCTCGAAGGTGATGCCAACGACTACGTCGGTAAAGGCATGACCGGTGGCAAGCTGGTGATCGTGCCGCCTGTGGGCAGCCCGTTCGCCACCCAGCACAGCGCCATCATCGGCAACACCTGCCTGTACGGTGCCACTGGCGGCAAGCTGTTCGCCGCAGGTACCGCGGGCGAGCGCTTTGCCGTGCGCAACTCCGGTGCCCACGCAATTGTCGAGGGCACAGGCGATCACTGCTGTGAGTACATGACCGGTGGCTTTGTCTGCGTTCTGGGCAAGACCGGTTACAACTTCGGCTCGGGCATGACCGGTGGTTTTGCCTACGTACTGGACATGGACAACAGCTTCGTCGACAAGCTCAACCATGAACTGGTCGAGATCCAGCGCATCAGCGGCGAGGCCATGGAGGCTTATCGCAGCCACCTGTCGCGCGTGCTGGCTGAATACGTCGAAGAAACCAACAGCGAATGGGGTCGTGAGCTCTGGGAAAACCTGGACGACTACGTGCGGCGCTTCTGGCTGGTCAAGCCCAAGGCGGCCAACCTGAAGAACCTGCTGTCCAGCACCCGTGCCAACCCGCAGTGATATGCGCCTGAAGAGTTTGATGAGGTTTTGAACATGGCTGAACGTCTGAGTAATGACTTCCAGTTCATCGAGGTCGGGCGCAAGGATCCGAAGAAGAAACTGTTGCGTCAACGCAAGAAAGAGTTCGTGGAAATCTACGAACCCTTCAAACCCCAGCAGTCGGCCGAACAGGCCCACCGCTGCCTGGGCTGTGGCAACCCGTACTGCGAGTGGAAATGCCCGGTGCACAACTTCATCCCCAACTGGTTGAAGCTGGTCTCCGAAGGCAACATCCTCGCCGCCGCGGAGCTGTCGCACCAGACCAACACCCTGCCGGAAGTCTGCGGCCGGGTGTGCCCACAGGATCGCCTGTGCGAGGGTGCCTGCACCCTCAACGACGGCTTCGGCGCGGTGACCATCGGTTCGGTGGAGAAGTACATCACCGACACCGCCTTCGCCATGGGCTGGCGCCCGGACATGTCCAAGGTCAAGCCGACCGGCAAGCGTGTTGCCATTATCGGTGCCGGCCCGGCGGGCCTGGGTTGTGCCGACGTGCTGGTGCGCGGCGGGGTAACTCCGGTGGTGTTCGACCGCAACCCGGAAATCGGTGGCCTGCTGACCTTTGGCATCCCCGAGTTCAAGCTGGAAAAGACCGTGCTGAGCAATCGCCGCGAAGTCTTCACTGGCATGGGCATCGAGTTCCGCCTCAATACCGAGGTGGGTAAAGATGTCAGCATGGAACAGCTGCTCGAGGAGTACGACGCGGTGTTCATGGGTATGGGCACCTACACCTACATGAAGGGTGGCTTCCCGGGTGAAGACCTGCCAGGCGTGCACGATGCCCTGGACTTCCTGGTGGCCAACGTCAACCGCAACCTGGGCTTTGAAAAGTCGCCGGAAGATTTCGTCGACATGAAGGGCAAGAAGGTCGTGGTGCTCGGTGGCGGCGACACGGCGATGGACTGCAACCGCACCTCCATCCGCCAGGGCGCCAAGGCCGTGACCTGTGCCTACCGTCGTGACGAGGCGAACATGCCGGGCTCGCGCAAAGAGGTGAAGAACGCCAAGGAAGAAGGGGTGAAGTTCCTCTACAACCGTCAGCCAATTGCGATTGTCGGGGAAGACAAGGTTGAGGGTGTGAAGGTGGTCGAGACCCGTCTCGGCGAGCCCGACGCCCGGGGTCGCCGTAGCCCCGAGCCGATCCCGGGCTCCGAAGAGATCATCCCGGCCGATGCCGTGGTTATCGCCTTCGGCTTCCGTCCAAGCCCGGCGCCGTGGTTCGAGCAGTTCAGCATCCAGACCGACAGCCAGGGCCGCGTGGTGGCACCGGAGAAGAACACCTACAAGCACCAGACCAGCAACCCGAAGATCTTCGCCGGTGGCGACATGGTCCGCGGCTCTGACCTGGTGGTGACGGCGATCTTCGAGGGGCGCAATGCTGCTGAGGGGATTCTGGATTACCTGGAAGTCTGACAAGACTTTTCGCGGGGCAAGCCCGCTCCCACAGGTTCAATGCAATCTCTGTGGGAGCGGGCTTGCCCCGCGATGAATTCAGCAAAATCTATTGACCTGTCACAAGTCGATAGACAAAAGGCACGGTTGATACCGTGCCTTTTACGTTGGGCTCTGAGAAAATGCCCCCACTTTTTTTCCGGATGCCGACATGACTGCCTTGAAGAACGATCGTTTTCTGCGCGCCCTGCTCAAGCAACCCGTAGACGTCACCCCGGTGTGGATGATGCGCCAGGCCGGCCGCTATCTGCCGGAGTACCGCGCCAGCCGTGCCAAGGCCGGCGACTTCATGAGCCTGTGCATGAACCCGCAGTTCGCCTGCGAGGTTACTCTGCAGCCACTGGACCGCTACCCGCTGGATGCCGCGATCCTGTTCTCGGACATCCTCACCATTCCTGATGCCATGGGCCAGGGCCTGTACTTCGAAACCGGCGAAGGCCCACGTTTCAAGAAGGTCATCAGCACCCTGGCCGACATCGAGGCGCTGCCGATCCCCGATCCGCAAAAGGACCTGGGCTATGTCATGGACGCGGTCAGCACCATCCGCCGCGAGCTCAACGGCCGCGTGCCGCTGATCGGCTTCTCCGGCAGCCCCTGGACCCTGGCCACCTATATGGTCGAAGGCGGCTCGTCGAAAGACTTCCGCAAGACCAAGGCCATGCTTTACGACAACCCGCAGGCCATGCACCTGCTGCTCGACAAGCTCGCGCAGTCGGTCATCAGCTACCTCAACGGGCAGATCCTCGCCGGTGCGCAAGCAGTGCAGATCTTCGACACCTGGGGCGGCAACCTGTCGGCGGCGGCATACCAGGAGTTCTCCCTGGCCTACATGCGCAAGATCGTCAGCGGCCTGATCCGCGAGCACGAAGGGCGCAAGGTGCCGGTCATCCTCTTTACCAAGAACGGCGGCCTGTGGCTGGAAAGCATTGCCGACGCTGGCGCTGATGCCCTGGGTCTGGACTGGACCTGCGAGATTGGCGAAGCGCGCCAGCGCGTCGGCAGCAAGGTCGCCCTGCAGGGCAACATGGACCCAACCGTGCTGTATGCCAAGCCAGAGGCCATTCGCGCCGAAGTCGGACGCATCCTCGCCAGCTACGGGCATGGCACCGGTCACGTGTTCAACCTTGGCCATGGCATCACCCCGGAGGTCGATCCGGAGCACGCTGGCGCGTTCATCAACGCCGTGCACGAGCTGTCGGCGCAGTATCACCAGTAAACAGTGCTACACGGTACGGTGGGAACGGGCTTGCCCCGCGATTTGGGGCTATCAGCCCCACCGCATCGCGGGGCAAGTCGAGGCGTCGCACCGCCGCTCCCACAGTCGTTAAGGTTCAATTCAGCCTGCCCGGGTAATCTGGCTCCATCGAAACCCAGACAGGATCTTCACCATGAAAACTCGCTACCTCGCTCTGCTGCTTGCCCCGCTGTTCAGCACCGCTGCCCTGGCCACCGGCTACACCGGCCCTGGCGCCCAGCCGGTGACCACGGTTGCCGCCGCCCACGACGCTGCTGATGACACCCCGGTTGTGTTGCAAGGCTACGTGGTGAAAAAGGTGAACAACGATGACAAGTACGAGTTCAAGGACACCACCGGCACCATCACCGTCGAGATCGACAATGAAGACCTGCCGCCCGTGGCCTTCAACGACAAGACCAAGGTCAAGCTGACCGGTGAAGTCGAGAAGCACCTGATGAGCCGTGAAGTGGATGTTGATCGGGTTGAAGTAATCAACTGATAAAGCATCGCGGGGCAAGCCCGCTCCTACAGGATCTGTGGGAGCGGGCTTGCCCCGCGATTTGCATTTCAGGCCTTGGCCGGCAACCGGCTCAAGTGCAACGCCACCAGCAAAGCCACCAGCAGCAGGCTGCCAATGAACAGCCCGATGCCGTTCCACCCCGCCTGATGCCAGAACACCCCACCCGCAGTCCCCGCCACACTCGACCCTGCGTAGTAACTGAACAGGTACAAGGACGATGCCTGGCCCTTGGCCTTTATCGCCCGGCGGCCAATCCAGCTACTGGCCACCGAATGAGCGCCAAAAAAGCCAAAGGTGAACACCAGCATGCCGACGATAATCACCAGTAACGGACTGAGCAAAGTCATCAGCAAACCGCTGAACATCAGCACAATCGTTGCCCAGAACACCTTGCGTCGACCCAGTTTGTCGGCCAGGGCGCCGATTTGCGCCGAACTGTAGATGCCCGACAGGTACACCACCGACAACAAGCCGACCAGCGCCTGGCTCATGTGATAGGGCTCGGCTAGCAGGCGATAGCCGATGTAGTTGAACAGGGTGACGAATGCGCCCATCAGCAGGAAGGCTTCAAGGAACAGCCACGGCAGGCCGGCATCGCGAAAGTGCAGGGTAAAACCATCGAGCAGGCTGCGCGGGTGCAGCGAGCGCGGGCGGAAGTTGCGTGATTGCGGGAGGATTTTCCAGAACACCGCCGCAGCGATCAGCGCCAGGCCGCCGATCACCAATAGCGCCGTGTGCCAACTGACAAAGTCGATCAGTACCCCGGTAATCAACCGTCCACTCATGCCGCCAATGGCATTGCCACCGATGTACAAGCCCATCGCCAGGCCGATGTGCTGAGGATGGATCTCTTCACTCAGGTAAGTCATGGCCACCGCCGCCAGGCCGCTCAGCGACAGCCCGAGCAGCGCGCGGGACAGCAGCACAGCGTGCCAACTGGGCATCAGTGCGCTGACGATAGTGCACAACGCGGCACAAAACAGGGCGAAAACCATCACCGGCTTGCGCCCGATACGGTCGGAGATCGGCCCGGTGATCAGCAGGCCGAACGCCAGCGTGCCAGTGGAAACCGAGAGGATCAGGCTGCTCTGCGCAGCGCTGATCGAGAACTCCTGGGACAGCAGCGGCATCATCGGCTGCACGCAGTACAGCAAGGCAAAGGTGGCAAAACCGCCGCAGAACAGTGCCAGCACCGTGCGTAAAAAGGCCGGGGTGCCTTTTTCGATCCAGCTTTCGTTGAGGGTGGCGACAATCTCGTCGAGAGGAGCGGGGGGCAGTTCGTGGGTGTGTGGCGCAACAGCAATTTTCACAGGGAACCTCGGTGGGCACTACGGCCTGTCAGGCAGTGAAAAAAGCATATAGCTGGCTAATGATCATTTCCAATATATTGTTCGACCTGTTTAAGAGGTTTTACGACCTATTGGAGCCGCCATGGAATTGCGTCACCTGCGCTACTTCATCGCTGTTGCCGAAGAGCTGCATTTTGGCCGCGCGGCGCAGAACCTGGGGATCTCCCAGCCACCGTTGAGCCAGCAGATCCAGGCCCTGGAGCAGGAGCTTGGCGCGCGCTTGTTCGAGCGGACCAATCGGCGGGTCGAGCTCAGCGAGGCCGGGCGCTTGTTCCTTGAGGAGGCACGGCTGGTGCTGGCACAAGTGGACAAGGCTGCCGATGTGGCGCGGCGTGCGCAATTGGGTGAGCTGGGCGAGATGAAGATTGGCTTCACCTCCTCGGCGCCCTTCAATTCGAGTATTCCCAAGGCGATTCACGCCTTTCGCCAGCGTTTTCCGGCTGTGCACCTGAACCTCAAGGAAATGAGCAGCCGCGATGTGGCCGATGCCTTGCTCGACGAGTCGATCGAAGTCGGCCTGATGCGGCCATTGGCGTTGCCTGAGAGCCTGAATGTCGTCGAGCTGTTTCGCGAGCCGTTGGTGGCGGTGATCAATGCTGATCACCCGTTGGCCCAAGGCAGCGCAACCGGGGTGCACATGGCGGCCCTGGCTCATGAGCCGTTCGTGTTCTTCCCACGCAGCTACGGCAGTGGCTTGCATGCGCAGTTGTTGAGCCTGGCACGGCAAGCCGGGTTCAGTCCGCATTTTGCCCAGGAGGCGGGGGAGGCGATGACCATCATCGGCCTGGTGGCGGCAGGGTTGGGGGTGTCGGTATTGCCGGCCTCGTTCCAGCGCATGCGCATCGACGGGGTGGTGTACCGGACCCTGCTCGACGACGATGCGGTGACTGCCGTGTGGCTGGTGCAGCGCCGCGATGCGCCGTCAGCGATGGCCAGGGCCTTTGCCGAGTTGCTGACCCGGCAGGCCCTGGAGCGCGCCTAAGTTACTGGACCTTGGCCAGGTCGCCTTTGAGCGCAACGCCAGCCATGACCGCGCCGGCGTGGCATTCATAGGTGCTGGCGTCCTTGCGTTCGTTACGCTTGTAGTAGCTGCTGATGTTGGTCACGGCGTTGGCGCCGACCTTGCGTGCGGCATCCTGCATGCTCAGCAGCGCCGATTGCAGGACCCATTCGCAGGCCGCTTCGTCAGTCTTGTTGAAGGCGTTGGTCTTTTTGTTGGTGATCGCCGCCGGGCTGATCACGGTGACCTTGCCCTTGGGCTGCACACCGGCCAGGTAGAACTTCACCGAACCGTCGAGCTTGTGCTCGGCGGTCATCTGCGCCACGACTTTCTCGAACGGCAGGTAGTGGGTAGTGTCACGTGCCTGGCTGAGACCCGGCAGGGCACAGAGCAGCAGGGCGGTGGTGGCGGTCCAGGTCTTAAGACGCATTATGTCGTTCCTTGATTATTCAACAGTGTTCGAATGCTGTTCGTTGAGGGCGCGTTGCACGATGTTTTGCGCTTCCACCCGCTTCAGTTCTTGCAGGATGCTCTTGTCGAGGTTGTTCACCCAACGGTTGTAGTTGCGGTGAATCTTGCCGTCCTTGTAGCCCATCTCGCGGCTGTCGCGGTAGTTGATGCGAAAGTTGCTGACGCTGTAGCGGATGTCGACGGCGGCGTAGAAGGTGTTGCGCACCAGGATGTCGGCCTGGATCAGGTTCGGGGTGATCGTGCGTGCAGTCCAGCCACGCTCGGCCACGGCCTTGAGGATGGCCTGCTGGACTTGCTGGTTGCTGTAGTTGTGGCCGACCACAAGCTGTTCTTGCGGGGTCAGTACCGGTTTCGAAGTACAGCCCGCGAGGCCCGCGAGGGCCAGGCCGAGGACAGCGGCGCGAATCAATGAAGACATTCCTTTCTCTCCAGCAAGTTTTAGGTCAGGTCCAGCGTCGGAAAATCAGCGAGGTGTTGACCCCGCCAAAGGCGAAGTTGTTGTTCATCACGTAGTCGTGACTCATGCTGCGAAACTCGCAGCTCAAGTAGTCCAGCTCACCGCAGCGCGGGTCGATGTGCTCAAGGTTGAGGGTGTGCACATAGCGGTCGCTGTTCATCATTTCGATGCTGAACCAGGACTCCAGCGCGCCACAAGCACCCAGGGTGTGGCCCAGGAAGCTCTTTTGCGAGCTGATCGGCATGCGTGGGCCGAACAAGCTGCTGGTGGCCAGGGTTTCGGCGATATCGCCCTGCTCGGTGGCGGTGCCGTGGCCGTTCACATAACCGATGGCATCGGGCGCAAGGCTTGCGTCTTCCAGCGCCAGCTCCATGGCCCGGCGCATGGTCGCCTGTTCCGGGCGGGTGGTGTGCTGGCCGTCGGCGTTGCTGCCAAAACCGACGATCTCGGCATAGATGTGCGCGCCGCGAGCGACAGCGTGTTCGAGTTCTTCAAGCACCAGCATGCCGCCACCTTCGCCGATCACCAGGCCGTCGCGGCCACTGTCATAGGGGCTCGGGCTCTTGTGCGGGGTGTCGTTTTTCAGGCTGGTGGCGTACAGCGCGTCGAAGACCATGGCCTCGGTCGGACACAGCTCCTCGGCGCCGCCGGCGAGCATCAACGGCAGGCGCCCGAACTTGATCGCCTCATAGGCGTAGCCAATCCCCTGGCTGCCACTGGTGCAGGCGCTGGAGGTGGGGATCAGGCGCCCGGTCAGGCCAAAGAAGATGCTGATGTTGGCCGCAGTGGTGTGCGGCATCATCCGTACATAGGAATTGGCATTGAGGCCTTCGGCCACCGAGTTGAGCAACATGTTGCCGAACGCCTTGATTTCGTCGGTGCTGCCGGTGGACGAGCCGCAGGCCACGCCCATGCGTCCGTCGCGGATCGACGGGTCATCGAGCAGGCCGGCGTCGCGCAGGGCGTTTTGCGCTGCGGCCACGGCCAGGCGCGAGACCCGGCCCATGCTGCGCAGTTGCTTGCGGGTCCAGCCGCTGGGCACTTTGAAGTCATCGATGGGGCCAGCCAGGCGCGTGTTGAGTTCTTCGAAGCGGTCCCATTCATCCATGCGGCGGATGCCGCTGCGGTTGCTGGCAAAGTTGCCGGCGATGGTTTGCCAGTCACTGCCCAGCGAGGTGATACCGGCCATGCCGGTGACGACCACACGTTTCATCAGCACAGGCCTCCGTTGACTGCCAGTACCTGGCGGGTGATGTAGGCGGCTTCGGCCGACATCAGGAAGTTCACCGCGCCGGCGACTTCTTCCGGGGTGCCCATGCGCTGCGCCGGAATCATCTTCAGCAACTCTTCGACTGGCACGTGCTCGTCGAGCATGGCGGTATCGATCAGCCCCGGGGCGACGCAGTTGACGGTGATCTTGCGCTTGCCCAGCTCGATCGCCAGGGCCTTGGCCGCGCCGATCACCCCGGCCTTGGAGGCGCTGTAGTTGACCTGGCCACGGTTGCCGATCATGCCCGACACCGAGGTGATGCAGACAATGCGCCCGGCTTTGCGCCGGCGGATCATCGGCATCATCAGTGGGTGCAGAACGTTGTAGAAGCCGTCGAGGTTGGTGCGCAGCACCTGGTCCCAGTCTTCTTCGCTCAGCGCCGGGAAGGCGCCGTCGCGGGTCAGGCCGGCGTTGCAGACCACACCGTAGTACGCGCCATGGGTTTGCACGTCATCACTGAGGATGGCGGCGCAGGCGGCGCGATCAGCGACGTCGAACTGCAGCACGCGGGCTTGCTGGCCCAGGCCCCGGACTTCTTCTGCAACGGCGTCGGCTTCACTGCGCCCGCTTCGGCAATGCAGGACCAGGTCGAAACCGGCGCGCGCCAGGCGCAGGGCAATGGCCCGGCCAATGCCACGGCTGGAACCGGTGACCAGGATGGTATCAGTCATGGGGGGACTCCTCTGGGCCCGCTTCGGCCAGGTAGCTGGCGACCTGCGGCGGGCGAAAAACGTTCAAACGGGCCATGGCATGAATGCCCGGGCCGCGCAGGTGACACTCGAACACACCCATGCCGTTGTCGTCTTCGAGCGAGCGCAGGGCATGGATGCGCAAGTGGGCACCGGCAGGGAAATGTTCGACATTGCATTCGAATTTGCGCGTGCCGAGCAAAAAGCCCAGCTCCACCGGCAGGCCTTGCTGACGCGCGCGGCAACCGGCATAGGCGGCCACGCTCTGGGCCATCAGCTCGATGCCGACCCAGGCCGGCAGGCTACCGTCCGCGCGGTTGAACAGGCCACCGGGGCGCACGGTCAGGTGGGTGTGGATCTGCTCCTCATCGAAGGCTTCGACCTGATCGATAAGGATCATGTCGCCAGCATGAGGCAGCAGTTCGGCCAATGGCCAGGTGATCATGGGGTGTCTCCGAGAATCAGGCTGACGTTGTTGCCACCGAAGGCGAACGAGTTGCTCATCAGGTGCCGCGGGCCGTTGGCCGGCAGGCGCTGGCTGGTTTCGACCAGGTTCAGGGCCGGCAATTGCGGGTCATCGACGCCATCCCAGACATGCGGCGGCAGGCGCCCGTCGACATTGTCGGCGGCCAGGCTCAGCCAGCAAAACGCTGCTTCCAGCGCGCCGGCCGCACCCAGGGTGTGACCCGTCATCGGCTTGCTCGACGAGCAGGCCAGCTGGCCGCCGAACAGCTCATGCACGGCCAGGCTTTCCATGGCGTCGTTGTGTCGGGTGGCGGTGCCGTGCAGGTTCAGGTAGTCGATCTGTTGCGCTTGCAGGTGGGCATTGTCCAGCGCTTTGCGCATGGCCTGCAAGGCGCCTTTGCCGCCGGGCTCCGGCGCCGAGATATGGTGCGCATCGGAGCTGGCGCCGGCACCGAGCAAGGCGATGCTGGTACCTTCGTGGTTGGCTTCACGGGTCATCAGGAACAGCACCGCGGCTTCGCCGATATTGATGCCGTTACGGTTGGCCGAGAACGGGTTGCAGCGCTCGGCGCTGACCGCCTCCAGGGCGCTGAAGCCGTTGAGGGTCAGCTTGCACAGGCTGTCGACACCGCCACAGATCACGGCATCGCAAACGCCGAGATCCAGCAGGCGCCGGGCACTCATCAAGGCCCGGGCACTGGAGGTGCAGGCGGTGGAAATCACATAGGTCGGGCCGCTCAGTTGCAGCCAGTCGGCGAGGAAATTGGCCGGCGCGCTGAGCTCCTGCTGGGCATAGTCGTAGTTGGGCGGGAACTGGTGTTCGCGCAGGTAGTGAGCAATGCCGTCGCTGGCTTCCTTGATACCCGAGGTGCTGGTGCCCAGGACGATACCGATGCGCTGGCGGCCAAAACGCAGGATGGCTGCTTCGATCGCGGCGCCGATCTGCAAGCAGGCCTCGAACAGCAACTGATTGTTGCGGCTGTGATGGGCTTGCAGCGCGGCTGGCAAGGCAGGCAGCTCACCTGGCACGGCCGCTACTGGCAGGCTACGCTCGGGTACCCAGCCACCCTCCACACGCATCCCCGAACAGTCACCGGCAAACAGCTTGCGGGCAACTTCAGCCTGGCCGCGCCCCAGGGCGCAGACCAGGCCCAGGGCATTGAGGTAAGCGGTCATGGCGTGTTCTCGCTGGGCAGTGGGCTGACTAGATAACGCAGGCCCTGGCCCAGGTTCAAGGTGAAGTCGTCGGCTTGTCGGTAGTCGACACGCCAGCGCTCACCCAGCCAGCGCTGTTGGCCTTGCTGGCGGGCGCCGGAGTAGAGCGGTTGCAACTGCTCGGACGGGGTCAGGGCGAAGAGTACGGCGGCGAACAGCTCTCGTGCTGCCGGATTGGGTGGCAGCAGACCATCGGCTTGCCACTGCCCGTCGTTAAGCAACTGCCGAGCTTGTGGAATACCGAGCAAATCCAGCAATGACCAGCGCAGGCTGGCGTCTTCGCGCTGGATCACCAGCAACCAGTCCTGATGCTGCCCGGCCTGTTCGCGCTGGATATGCAACTGCATTGGCAGCGTCAGTGTCGGCAACTGCGCAGGCAGCGGTGGGCGGCTGGCACAGGCGCTCAGCAAGGCGAAGGCGAGAATCAGCAACAGGCGTTTCATGCACATGGCTCGGCGGCGTTCAGGGGTTTGCGGGCCACCACGTTGACCAGGGTTTCTTCGCGCTGGCCAACCGGTGGCGGCTGGCGCAGGCCAAAGCGTTCGAGCAAGCCGAAGTCGCTGGAGCGGCTCCACCACAGGTAAGGGTAAGAGACATTCTGCGCGTCGAATTCGAAGCCCTGGTCGCGAAGCATCTGCAGGTACTGCGCGGCACTTTTCTGCACGTGCATGGGGTGACGGAACAGCCAGCGGATCACCCAGGTGTCGATGTAGGCTTCGGTGGATTCGGCGAACAGCAGGTAGCCACCGGGCTTGAGTACCCGGTAGAACTCGGCCAGGGCCTGTTCCTGCTCGACCAGGTGGTGGAAGGTCTGGTGACAGAAGAGGATATCGACGCTGTTGTCAGCGAACTGCAAGGATGCGCAGTCGCTGCCACGCAGCTCGACATTCAGACCCAGGCGCACCGCTTCGGCCTGGCTCAGTTCAAGGCTGTGCGGGTCGGCGTCGGTGCCCAGCAACTGGCCGGGGGCGAACACCTGCTGCAAGTACTGGAACGACTTGCCCTGTCCGCAGCCGGCATCGAGCAGCACCGGTGCTTGCGGCAACGGCGTGTCGAACAGCCGCCGCAGGTCGTTGATCGCCACCCGCAGCACATGGTGCTGCCAGGTGTGGCTGCGCAGGAACCAGAAGCCGAAGCGGGTTTCCTCGACGTAGCTGTCGCTGAGGAAGGGCTGCTGGCTCATGCCGCCGTCCTGGCGCAGATTTCGGCAAGCATGCGCAGGCGCCGCTTGGGCTCGCTGACGAACGGGTTGCGCTGGTCCCAGGCGTAGCCGGCAAGGATCGAGCTGATCATCGCGCGGATTTCGGGCGAGCTGGCCGGGTGGTAGATAACATCCTGGAAGCTGCCGTTGTACCAGCCTTCAACATAGGCGCGGAAGGTATCGACGCCGCGCTTGAGCGGCTCGGCGAACTCACTCTGCCAGTCGACGCTTTCACCTTGCAGCTGGCGGTGCAGCACGCTGGCGGCCATGCTCGCCGAGCGCATGGCGATGGTTACCCCGGAGGAGAACACCGGGTCGAGGAATTCGGCGGCGTTGCCCAGCAGGGCAAAGCCCGGCCCGTGCAGGGTCTTGACGTTGGCCGAGTAGCCGCCGATGGTCCGCGCCGGGGTGTCCCACACAGCGTTGGTCAGCACCTTGCTCAGGCTTGGGGTCTGGGCGACGAAGTCCTTCAAGCAGGCATCCAGGTCAGCCGGTGCTGCAGCAAAGTGCTCGGCGGCGGCGACCACGCCCAGGGAGCAGCGGCCATTACTGAACGGAATGGTCCAGAACCAGATGTCGCGGTGCTGTGGATGGGTGGTGATGAGGATCTTTTCCCGGTCGAAAGCCGGGTGGTCGATGCGGTCTTCGATATGGGTGAACACTGCCTGGCGCACCGGGAAGTTCGACGGCGCTTCAAGGTCCAGCAGGCGCGGCAGCACGCGGCCATAGCCGCTGGCGTCGAGGACAAACTCGGCTTCGACGCGGTACTCGCTGCCATCCAGGCGACGTACCCCTACCTGCGGGCGGTCGCGCTCGAAGTCGGCGGCGATGATCTCTTCTTCGTAGCGAATTTCCACGCCTTGGGCCGCGGCCTGGTCGGCCAGCAACTGGTCGAACTGGGCGCGCTGGACCTGGAAAGTGCTCGGCTTGCCGTTGCTGAAGGTGTCGCCAAAGTCAAAGGCGCTGTACTCCTCGCCCCAGGCGAAGGCTGCGCCGTTCTTGCGCTGGAACCCTGCAGCTTCAAGGGCCGGGAGCATGTCGGCTTCTTCGACGAAGTCGATGCAGTGCGACAACAGACTCTCGCCGATGGAAAAGCGCGGGAAGCGCTGGCGCTCGATGATCAGCACGTCGTGGCCGTTGCGCTTGAGCAAGGCGCCAGCGATGGCGCCGGACGGGCCGGCGCCGATGATCAGCACCTGCCGTTGTTGCAGTTCAGTGTTCGGCATAAGGCCTCCTTGGCGGTTGGGCAGTCTTCAATGGAATCCGGTGCAGGCCGGCCAGCGCGGGCATCAGCGTGGCGACCAGGCTCATCAGCATCAGCGCGAAGTACAGCGCCGGGCTGATCAGTTGTTGTTGCAGCAGCAGGTTGAGAAAGACGATCTCGCTCAAGCCGCGAATATTGAGCAGCAGGCTCTCCCGCCATTTGCTCGCGCCGGCGAACGACGGCGTCGCCCAGCACAGGCCCAGCCAGTTGCCGAGCAGCTTGCTGACGATCGGCAACAGCGCCAAGGCACTCAACTGGAGGGCATCGAAACCTTGCAGGACGTTGTGGACATCGATCTGGATGATGCCGAAGGTCAGGATCAACGGGATGGCAATGCCATTTTGCAGGCGCTTTATCCACAGCGGTGGTAGCGGCATGTGCAGCGGCATCTTGAGCCAGGCCAGGCAGCACAGGTAGCCAATGCCGAAGATCAACGCGTTGAGCCGGTAGTGCTCGGCAACGAACAGCAAGCCGAAGAAACCCAGGCTGTAGACCCAGGGCCGACGCAGACCAAGGGCGTACAACGCCAGCGGCAGGCAGGCGCCGAGCAGTGGCAGCAACAGGCTCAGCGGTTCGAGGCTGCCCTTGCCCAGGCCGAACAGCAGCCAGCAGGTCAGGTCGATGAGGATGGCCGACTGCATCAGACGGCGGGTCGCGGCGGGCGGGTAGTCGATGTTGCGCAGGTACAGGTACAGCACCGGAATAGCGGTAATAGCGAACACCAGGCCCAGCGCCAGGGTACTCAGCCAGGGTTGCTCGGGCAACAACAACGCGCCGCAGGCCAGGCCACAGGCGAAGGGTACGAGAAAGCTCGGCAGGGCGATCTTCAGGCTCTGGCGGTCGAACGCAAGCTCCACCACATCAGCCAGAATGTGCCCCAGCAGCAGGGCGAAACTCAGGCCATACAGGGTTTTCAGCCAGGACGGCGCCACCAGCGCGGCGCCGCTGAGCTGCCAGTGCGGCTCGACCCAGAACAGCATCAGCAACGGTAGGCCAAGGGTCGCCAGCAACAACTGGCTGACAATCGGGATCAACCCCAGACGCCGGCCCAGCTCACTGGCAATCCAGAACAGCGCCAGGGCCAGGGCCCAGAACAGCACAATGCTCATGCCACCTGCTCCTTGTCGGCCGTTGCCGCCCAGGGCGCCAGGACAAAACTGAAGGCCAGGCCGAGGCTGACCGCCAGGCCGAAGTTGCTCACCGCTGGAGTGCTCGACACCGCCAACAGGCCGAATGACAACCAGGTGGTGGTCGCTGCGAGCAGGGTGCCGAGCAGGCTGACGGCAGCGCCGCCAATCTGTTCGTGCATGAGAATCGCGTAGTCGACACTGATGGCAGTGACCAGCAGCAGGCCGAACAGGCTGAACAGGGTCAGCGGCTGGCCCAGCCAGCCGAGGCAGGCCAGGCTGCACAGCGCGGCGAGCAGCGGCAGGGCGACGATGCGCAAGGCGCCGCCGAGGCCGAAGGGCAGGATCAGCAGCACCACGATCAGCGCGCACGACAGCAGCTTGAGCTCGGCAGCACTGACCTGGGTCGCGGCGAATACCCGGTTGAGGTCACCGAGGCGATCGACCAGTTGCACGCCGTCGAGGTCGTCGGCTTGCAGGCGCAGCAACGCCGGGTCGTTCAAGCCCTGCAGGCTGACGATGGCGGCGACCCCCTGAGTGTCCGCGCCCAGCCACAGGGTGCGCCAGGGCTCGCCCAGCGGACCGCTGAGGGCTTGATCGATGTCGAGGGTTGGCAGCGCCTGCACCTTTGCCAGTTCAGCCTGTAGCGCGCTTTGCGGTACGCCCAGGGCCTGCAGCGGTTGCAACGGCAGCTTGCCGAGCGCATCGCGTACCTGTTGCTGCTCGGTGGCGCTGGCGACCAGCTGGCTGAGGGCCATGTAGCCCTTGAGCTTGTCGGTTGCGACCAGTTCATCAAGGCGCGTGCCGAGGTTTTGCAGGCGTGCCAGCAACTGGGCCTGGTCGGCGCCACGCACCAGATAGAACTGGCTGGTGGGTTGGTAGCCGGTAATGCGTGCCACCGCCTGGGCTTCTTCGAGCAGTTGTGGCGGGCTGCCGACCCACTGGCGGATGTCGTTGCGGCTGTCCAACTGCCACAGGCCGGCTGCGCAGAACAGGATCAGCAAACCGAGCAAGACCGGACTGGGCACCTTGCTCAACAGCTTCTGCCGCAGGTCCACCAGCCACTGGGCAATCTGCAGGGGCCATTGCGCAGGCTGCAGTTCAATCCCCTTGAGCAGTGCCGGCAACAGACACACGGCGCTGAGGTAGGCGCCGATCAGGCCAGCGGCGGAAAACACGGCGATCTGGGTCAGGGCCGGGAATGGCGTGAAGGCCAGGGCCAGGTAGCCGATGCAACTGGTGGCCAGGCTCAGGCTCAGACCCGGCAGGGTCAGCCGTACGGCCGGCCAGGCCTGCCAGGGACGCAGGCTCCAGCTTTTCGACAGGTAGTGCAGCGGGTAATCGACGGCCACGCCAATCAGGCTTGAGCCCAGCACCAGGGTCATCACATGCATCTGACCGAACAGCGCCACGCAAGTCACCGCACCGAACAGCATGCCGACCAGCACCGGGACGAAGGCCAGGAGGATGCGCAAACGGCGGAAGGCCAGCAGCAACAGCAACAAGATGCCGACTGTGGCGCCGCCGCCAACCCAGGTGATTTCCTGACTGGCCTGGCGCTGGCCGTTGGCCGCGTACAGCAGGCCGCTGGCGGCCAGCAGGCGGGCGCCGTTCTGCCCGGCTTCAATCCGGCTGTGAGCGAGCAGGTCGGCTACCTGCAGCGGCAGTTGCATGTCGAATGCATTGCCTAGGCTGCGGGCGCGCAGCAGCACCCAGTTGTGCTCATCCGCTTCGGCCACCAGCGCGCCGCTGGCGGTGTCCAGCTGCACGGCGGCAGGGCGTGGCTGGCTGTTCTGGATACGCCCGGTCAGGCCCAGCCAGTCATCCTGGCTGGGCACCAGGCTAAACCCTGCAAAGGGGTCGTAGAGGTTCTGCACGCGCTGCTCGATGAAACCTTGCGGGTTGTCGATCAGGTCGCTTCGGTCGGCGCGCGAAAGCATCGCCAGGCGCCCTTGCAGCAACTGCTCGCGCAGTGCCTGCAGGTCGGTCTGCAGGCTCCACTGGACCTTCTCGAACAGGCCACTGGCCTGCCATTGCTGCGCCAGGCGTTGAGCCAGGGCGATGGCCTGATCCCGCTGGGGATGGCCGACCAGTACCAGCATCTCGCGGTTCAGCGGCTCTTGCATGCGTTGTTCGGCGCGCTGCACCAGTGGGTCCTGGGTGGCGCCGGGGACCAGTGTCATCAGGTCGGCAGACAAGGGCGCAGTGCGGTGCCACTGCCAGCCGGCCAGCGCCAGCACCGCGATCAGCAGGAGCAGAAACAGCCGTAGTATCAGGCGCTCACTCGGCAAAATCGTGGCGCTCCGTGTCGGTCAGGCTGGCGCTGTTGCTCGATGGCATGCGCAGTACGGTGCTGTCACCCTGGGTTTCCAGCAACTGGATGCGTTCGACGTAGCGCCCGCCCTCGATATCGATCTGGCTGAACACTTGCTTGAGCAGCAGCGAGCGTGGGGTCAGGCGCAGTTGCCAGTGCGCGGTGTCGCCTTGCAGGTTCAGCTCGAAGTCACGCTGCAGACCACTGCTGTCGCCTTGCAGCACGGCGAAGAACAGACGGTTTTGTTCGGCACCGGCGCTCTTGCCCGGCAGCATCTGCCAGCCGGACGGGTCGCGGCGGGCGATACCCAGGGCGTTGAGGCGGTAGTCCTGCTTGAGCGGTGTTTGCAGCAGCCAGAGCAAGCCATGGTCGCGGGCCAGAACGAACTGGCCTTTGCTGACCAGAGGCTGCGGCAGGGCGCGCAGGTGTTTCTCCTGGATGAACGGGCCTTTGATGACCGCAGGTTCGCCCAGTTGCTTGCTCAGGTCATCCAGACCAAATGCCTGGGCCAGGGTACAACTGGCCAGCAGGCCAAGGCACAGCAGGCCACGCAGCAGCGTCTTCATGGCAGCACCTTGTTCACGGCGTCGAGCATCACCTGCGGCGAGGCCAGTTGCATCTCGCCGCTGGCGATCTCGACCGCGACCTGCACGGAGCTTGCGCGAGTCATGCGCTGGCCGGTCGCGGCATCGCTGATCAGGTAGTTGATCTTCAGGCGGTTCTCCCACTCCACCAGGCTGGCGCGCACGTTCAGGCGCTGGCCGAAGGTGGCGCCACGCACATAGCGCAGCTGCAGGTCGATCACCGGCCAGGCGAAACCCGAAGCCTGCATTTGCAGGTAGTTGTGCTCGAGGCGGTCGAGCAGCGCGCAGCGCGCCACTTCCAGGTATTTGACGTAATGGCCGTGCCAGACCACCAGCATGCTGTCGACATCGAAGAATGGCACCAGCACTTGGGTATCGACGTGCAGCGCTCCCTGACTACGCATGCAGCCTCCAGTGTTGTTCGGCAATTCGGCTCAGGCACAGGCGCAGGTCGCCTTCCAGGGCGCGGTCTTCGATGACCGGGGCGAAGTCTTCGAGCAGCGCAGCGTGCATCTGGGCCAACGCCGGCGGCAGCTCGCGGGCGTCGGCTTGGCGGCCGCGCAGCCAGACACCCTGGTTCGCCGCCAGCAAGGTTGCGGCGGCGACCTGTTCGGTCAGTTCCAGCGTGCGCAGGGCATCGCGGGCGGCGATGGTGCCCATGCTTACCTTGTCCTGGTTGTGGCACTCGGTGGAGCGCGAGAACACGCTGGCGGGCATGGTGTTTTTCAGCGCTTCGGCGGTCCAGGCGCTGGCGCCGATCTGCACCGCCTTGAAGCCGTGGTTGAGCATCGCCCGCTCGGCGCTGGCGCCCGACAGGTTGCTTGGCAGGCCGTGGTTGTAGCGGGTGTCGACCAGCAGCGCGAGCTGGCGGTCGAGCAGGTCGGCGACGTTGGCCACCAGGTTTTTCAAGCTGTCCATGGCGAAAGCGATATGGCCGCCGTAGAAGTGCCCGCCGTGCAGCACGCGTTCGGCGTCGGCGTCGATGATCGGGTTGTCGTTGGCGCTGTTGAGTTCGGTCTCGATAAAGCCGCGCAGCCAGCCCAGGCTGTCGGCCAGCACGCCCAGCACATGGGGGGCGCAGCGCAGCGAGTAGCGGTCTTGCAGGCGGTGCAGTGGCGCGGTCGGCGCGTCAATGGCCAGGTCCTGGCGCAACCAGGCGGCCACCTGCATTTGCCCTGGATGGGGCTTTGCGGCGAACAGGCGCTCGTCGAAATGCTCCGGATTGCCTTGCAGGGCGACCACGTTCAACGCGGTGATGCGTGTGGCGAGCTTGAGCAGGTAATCGGCGCGGGCAAATGCCAGGCAGGCCAGGCCGGTCATTACGGCGGTGCCGTTCATCAGCGCCAGGGCTTCCTTGGGCCGCAACACCAGTGGCTGCCAGCCCAGTTCACGATGCACGTCGGCGGCGCTGCGGCGCTCGCCGCGGTACATGACCTCACGCTCGCCGGACAGGGTCGCGGCCACGTAGGACAGCGGCGTCAGGTCGCCGCTGGCGCCTACAGAGCCTTCCTGGGGAATCAGCGGCAGGATGTCATGGGCGAGAAACGCCTGCAGGCGCTCGAGCAACTCGATGCGCACGCCAGAGACACCATGGCACAGTGACTGCAAACGGGCGGCCAGCACGGCGCGAGTGGCCGGTGCATCGAGCAATTGGCCCAGGCCGCAGCCATGGAAGGTGTACAGGTGTTTGGGTAGCGCCTCGACATGTTCCAGCGGTACTGCCACCACGCACGAGTCGCCGTAGCCAGTGGTCACCCCGTAGATCACCCCTTCCTTGTCCAGCAGCGAGTCGAGGAACTGAGCGCCACGGGCAATCCGTGCGCGATACTGGGCATCGTCCTGCAGGCGGGTTTCGGCCTGGCGGTTGGCCAGGGCGAGGACGTCTTCGATTGCCAGCGGCAGCGCGCCGAAGGTCACGGGCTTATGCAGATGCATCGTCATCGGTCTTCCAGAAAGGGTAGAAATTGAACCATTGCTGCGGCGCTTGCAGGCAATAGTGACCCAGGCGTTCGGCATAGCGCCCGGCCCAGTCAGCGATCACCTGATCGCGCTGGCCGCGGCGCCATTCGATGGCCTGGGCAAAGGGTTCGAGAATCACCTGGTAGCGGCCTTGCTGCTTGAGGCAGAAGAACAGGTTGAGCTGGCACTTGAGCAGCCCGGCCAACAGCCATGGGCCTTGGGGGAACGCGGCGCGGTGGCCGAGGAAGTCGACCTCCACGGTGCGCGCGCCCTGCAATGGCACGCGGTCGCCAGCGATCGCCAGCCACTCGCCGCGTTCCAGGCGCTGGCTCAGTTGCAGCATGATCGCCGGGTCCAGCTCGCTGACCTGGATCAGCCGCAGGTTGGTCGCCCCCGATTCACCGAGCAGGCGATTGAAGCGTTCGGCATGCTTGGTATGCACCAGCACGTTCATGGTCACTTGCTCGCCAAGTTCGGCGAGGGCGCGGCAGACTTCGAGGTTGCCCAGGTGGGCACCGACCAGCATCTGCCCGCGCTCGGCGCGCAGCTGGGTGTGCAGGTGCCCCGGATCGATGATGTCGATCTGCTCCAGGCGCAGCTTGCCGTTCCAGACATCGAGCTTGTCCAGCAGGGCATCGGCGAAGGCCATGAACTGGCCGAACACGCGCCGCAGGCTCGGACGCAGGCTGGCTTGCCCGCTCCAGTCGGCCAGGTTCTGCTGGTACTGCCAGATGCTTTGCCGGGCCCTTCTGCCACAGATGAAGAAGTACAGGACGATGCCATACAGCACTGGGCTGAGCAGGCGTCGGCCCAGTAGCTTGATACCCAGGGCGGTGAGCTTCATCAGCCAGAAGCTGCCACGCTCCTGGCGCTGGGCCCAGTGTTGCTCGCCCTGGCTCATGCCTGCCACCGCCGCCAGAGGATGGCCGGGGCGCGCAGCAACATGCCGAAGAACAGCTTGGTGTGCATCTTCGAGATCAGCGCATTGTCGTGGAACAGGCGAAAGTGCGAGAGGCCATCGGCCGGGTAATGCACCTTGGTTGGCAGCCAGCGCATTGGCTGGTTGCGCCAGGCCAGGCGCACAAGGATCTCCGGGTCGAAGTCCATGCGTTTGCCGAGGTTGACCGCATCGATCAGCGCCAGGGTCGGCGGCAATGGGTAAATGCGAAAACCGCACATGGAATCGGGAATCTGCAGCGACAGGCTGTTGATCCACACCCACACGTGGGTCAGGTAACGTGCATACAGGCGGCCCTTGGGTACACTGGCGTCGTACTGTGGATAACCGCAGATCAGTGCCTGTGGATAATCCTGCGACTGGTCAAGAAAGCGACTGACATCGGCCAGGTCATGCTGGCCGTCGGCGTCCACCTGCAAGGCATGGCTGAAGCCCAGGCGAGAGGCTTCGCGCAGGCCGGCCATGACCGCGCCGCCCTTGCCCTGGTTGACCTGCAGTTGCACCAGGTACACCTGCTGCTGTTCGGCCAACTGGCCTAGCACGGTGGCGCAGGCGGGGCTGCTGGCGTCATCGACCAGCACGCAGGGAAGGCCGGCGGCAAGCAGGTCGGCAACCACCGCCGGTACGGCCAGTTCGTGGTTGTACACCGGGATTACCGCGCAGGGCTTATTCACCGATGGCCTCCAGCACGATACGACCGCTGGAGCAGGGTACCCCGGCGTTGCTGAAGGCGAAATACAGTTTGCCGCGCTCGGCATCGAAACGCAGGGTCAATTGCAGCGGGTCGCCAGGGCGCACCAGTTGCTGGAACTTCAGCACTTCCATGCCGGCGAACTGGCGCGGCTGGTCGAGTAGCTGTTGGCCCAGGGCCAATGCCCAGTCGACCTGAACCACACCCGGCAGTACCGGCGTCTGCGGGAAGTGGCCGTTGAAGTAGGCGAGATCCGCCGACACGGCCAGTTGCAACTGCAGTTCGCCGTCGACCTCGGTCTGGCTCAGGACTTCCGGGCCTTTTGGCCGGGGTGCAAGCAGCAGCGCCTGAAGCTCGGCCTGGGGCAGCTTGCCTTGGGCGTTGAACGGTAGTTGGCGCAGCAGGCGCCAGCGTCGGGGAAGGGCCAGGGCTTCGCAGTGCTGGCTCAGATGCTCACGCAAGCCCTCGGTCAGCGCGCGGCGGCCCTGGTTGCGCAAGGCGTGCAAGCCAGCCGCGCTGAGCACCAGCAGGGCACCGAGGCTGGCGCGGTTTTCCTGGATCACAGCCAGGCGGGCTTCCTCGACCCAGGCATGCTCGACCAGGGCGTGTTCCAGCATAGGTAGCGAGATGCGTTTTTCTTCCAGTTTGACGATGCGGTCCAGTCGCCCGAGCAAGCGAAAGCGACCATCGGCGCTGAACGCGACGGCATCGGCGCTGTGTTCGATATGGTTCGGCGGCAAATACGGCGACTCGATGCACAGTGCACCTTGGTCGTTCTGGCTCAGGCGTACTTCGGCAAAGGGTTGCCACAGGTTGTCACCCTGGCGCCAGGCAATGCCGCCGGTTTCCGAGCTGCCGAGGATTTCCGTTGGCCATTGCTGCAGGCGCTGCTGCAAGGCCTGGGCGGCGCTGGCTGGTAGCTCGCCACCCGAGGAGAACACCTGACGGACTTGGCTCAGGGCCGGCCAGTCGAGGTTGTCGCCCATGCGCTTGAGCAGGGCCGGGCTGGCCACCCAGGCAAACGCAGGATGTTCGCGGCTGGCGCGTTGCAGGTCCTCGGGGAAGGGCAACTGGCGGCGCACGAACGGGCGTCCGGCGCACAGCGGCCAGAGCACACGAAACAGCAGACCGTAGATATGCTGGGTGGCGACGCTGCCAATGATGCAGGCGTTGCCCAGCTCGGCGCCCCACAGTTGCTCCAGGGCCTGAACTTCATTGGCCAGCTGGCGCAGGGTCTTGTCGATGCGCTTGGGTTCGCCGCTGGAGCCGGAGGTGCATAGGCTCAGCCCGCAGTTGTCCAGGTCAAGGTCCGCGGCTGGAAGGGGCGCTTCGAACAGGGTTTGCAGCGCCGTGTCTTGGGGTTGGTCACTGAGCCACAGCTCCACCTCGCCCAGCCAGCGCTGACGGGTTTGGGTTTGCAGGTCGGCCGGCAGCAGTATCTGCACCCCGGCGCGCCAGGCGCCGAGCAGGGCCACGGCCAGCTGGGCGGCGTCTTCCAGGTGCACGGCGATGCGCTTGAGGCCGCGAAGCTGAAGGCCTGCGGCAAGTTGCAGAGCGTGTTCGCACAAGGTGGCGTGCTCCAGCGCCGGGGCGACGCTTACCGGGCGCGGCGCGCTGGCCGGGTGCAGCAGTTGCTCAAGGGCAATCCATTTCATGAGCGTCCTCGCACGCGTTGTCTTATCAGCCATTCAATGGCAAACAGCAGGCCCATCAAGCCGTAGGCGATCAGGCCGTTGTACAGGGTCCACCAGCTCAGTGGCGCCCACAGGGTCAGGGCGGCGGCGACCAGGCCATTGGCCAGGAAGAACAGGCTCCAGACCTTGGTCACCTGGCGCGTGTAGCGGACCGCCACGGCGGGCAGCTCCGGTTCATGCAGCCGTGCCAGTCGCTCCGCCACGGGCGGCCCGAACTTCAGGCTCAGGCCGAACAGGCCCAGCATGAACGCGCTGATCAGCACCGGGTACCAACGCAGCAGTTGCGGGCTGTTGAACAGCGCCAGCAATGCGCAGAAGGCGATTGCCGCCACGGCCATCCAGTGCCCACCGGGCCGCCTCGGTTCGCTCAGCGCGCGCCCCAGCCATAGGCCTCCAAGCAGCAGGCCGAATTGCCAAGGGGCAAAGTGGGCCATGCCAAAATGCACCGCAAAGGGGTACAGCAGACCGGCCAGCAGCAGGCCGAGGCCGATCAGGCGTTTCATGCCGCGGGGTTGACCAGGCGGTAGACCGCCTCGACCACGTCATTGACCGTACGCACTGCCTTGAACTCGTCAGCGGCGATTTTCTTGCCAGTCTGGCGCTTGATGTGGTCGATCAGGTCGACGGCGTCGATGCTGTCGATTTCCAGGTCCTGGTACAGGTTCGAGTCCAGGCTGATGCTGGCCGGCTCCAGTTCGAACAGTTCGACCAGGGCGTCGCGCAGGGTGTTGAAGATGTCTTCGCGGGTTTGCATGGGGCTGTCTCAGGCTGCCTGTTTGGCGGTGACGAAAGCCGCAAGGCTGGCCACGCTGGTGAAATGGTTACGGGTGTCCTTGGCGTCGGCATCGATCTTGATGCCGTACTTTTTCTGAATCGCCAGGCCGAGCTCGAGGGCGTCTACCGAATCCAGGCCCAGGCCCTCGCCGAACAGGCTCTGCTCGTCGCCGATGTCCTGGGCGCTGATGTCTTCAAGGCCCAGGGCGTCGATGATCAACAGTTTGATGTCGTGGTTAAGGGTGTTCTGTGGATCGCTCATCTTCGGCGAGCTCCTTGATGAAGTGCTGATGCAGGTAATCGTTGAGTTTGCGTGAGGCCAGTGGTGCCGGACCCTGGGCGGCAAAGGCCTGGGGGGCAATGTCGGCACCGACCTGCAGGCTGAAATGCACCCGGCGCTGGGGAATGCGGTACCAGGGTTCGGCCTTGGTCAGGGTGCTGGGGGAGACTTTGATGGTGACTGGGGTAATGATTTTCGCACCGCGCAGGGCGATGGCCGCCGCGCCGCGATGAAAGGCAGGTGCCTGGCCCGGTTGGGTGCGCGTGCCTTCGGGGAAGATGATCAGGGTCTGGCCGCCTTGTAGCGCGGTGACAGCGCTGTCGAGCATGTCCATGCTGCCGTCGTTGCTGATGTACGCGGCCGAACGCACCGGGCCGCGGGTACAGGGGTTGTGCCAGAGGCTCTGCTTGACCACGCAGTTGGCCTGGCGCACCAGGCCGATGAGGAACACCACGTCGATCAGCGACGGGTGGTTGGCGATGATCATCTGCCCTGGGCGGCCGAGTTTTTCGGCGCCCTGTACTTCGTAAGTAAGTACACCGCTGGCGGCCATGAAGCGAATGAAACGCCAGAACAGCCAACTGATGGTGTGCCGGGCTCGTTGCCGATGGCGCACGGCATTGCCGGGCAGGCAGGCCAGCAGCGGGAACACCAGTACGCGCAGGCACAGGCCGCCAATACCGAACAGCACAAAGCTGACGGCGGTAGCAAGCAGGCGCCAGCAATAGGCGTCGCGCGGTCTGTCTATGGCTTGTGTTGCCAGTTCCATGTGCGGCTCTTCCAGGTGTGGGTCAAGGTGCTGTTGCCCTCGAGCAGGCAACGCAACCAGCTCAAGGCATGGGGTTCGCTTGCAGGTAGGACGGCCTCGGCTGTGCCCAGGGCCAACTGCCAGTCGTCGCCCGGGGTCAGCAACAGGCCCAGGGCATAGGCAAAGGGCACGTCATCGATCCATGGCTCGTAGGCTGCGGGCGGTTGTTCTTCAGTGACAATCAGCAACACCGCAGGGGCGCCTTCGCCCAACAGGCAGGCGGCTTCCATCACGCCCAGTTCAAAACCGTCACCGGCTGCGGCCAGGGCGGTCATTTCACTGGTTTCGCCGCGCATGATCGACCACAGGCCGATGACCGCGTTGTGCACCGACAAACTGAACTGGGTGGGCGACAGCGGCTGTTCATTGGCCAGGTCGCTGAGGATTTCAAAGGTGCGCGGGGTTTCGCCGTGCCGGGAGACGAACACCAGCGGCAAGTCCTGCAGACCTTCGGCCAATGGCCAGCCCACGGCAAAGGCCATGCGCGCCAGGCGGCTCAAACGGCGGCGTTGCATGGCCGGTAAAAACGACACATCCGGTGCCTGTTCGGCCACGGCCGGCAGCTGGGCTGCCTGGCTCCAGGCTTGCCAGTCGGCAGCCGTCTGCAGGCCTGGTGCCCAGGCGCGCCACTGGCTGATGTTGAATGTGATCACTTGCTGTACTTCCCGCCCTGAGGGACTTCCTTGCCGAGGGAATGACTCGGAACATCGACCTGACAGGGGTGTGGCGCAAACGCCGAGTGGCGCGCATTATCCCGTCGGAATGGATGTGTAGCAAATATTGGTTGTATGGATTGCCGTCTGCAACAGACAGCGATCCTGAAAGTTCGTCGGATCAGTCCGAGGTTTCCCGACCAGTGGCGGTTGTCGGCCGCCTGCTGGCAAACTTGAGCCAGACGGTGCTGGTCAAGCCGTGCCGTGGCACACATACTCGGACTTCCCCTGACACACGGAGGTCATTCCATGCGGCGCGTGGTGTTCAATCAGAAAGGTGGCGTTGGCAAGTCGAGCATTGCCTGCAACCTGGCAGCGGTGAGTGCCAATGAAGGCTATCGGACCCTGTTGATCGACCTGGATGCCCAGGCCAACTCGACCCAGTACCTCACCGGCCTGACCGGCGAGGACATTCCCATGGGCATTGCCGACTTCTTCAAGCAGACCCTGTCCACCGGGCCGTTTGCCAAGAAGAACAAGGTCGATATCTACGAAACACCCTTCGACAACCTGCATGTGGTGACCGCCACCGCGGAGCTTGCAGACCTGCAGCCCAAGCTTGAGGCCAAGCACAAGATCAACAAGCTGCGCAAACTGCTCGATGAACTGGACGAGGACTACGACCGGATCTACCTGGATACCCCGCCAGCCCTCAACTTCTATGCGGTTTCGGCGCTGATTGCTGCTGATCGTGTATTGATTCCCTTCGATTGCGACAGTTTTTCTCGCCAGGCACTGTACGGACTGCTGGCCGAGATCGACGAGCTCAAGGAGGATCACAATGACGAACTGCAAGTCGAAGGTATCGTCGTCAACCAGTTCCAGGCCCGCGCCAGTCTGCCCCAGCAAATGCTCGACGAGTTGATCGCCGAGGGCTTGCCGGTACTGCCGGTGTACCTCAACAGCTCGGTGAAAATGCGCGAATCACACCAGGCCAGCCTGCCGCTGATTCACCTTGAACCTCGGCACAAGCTGACCCTGCAGTTCGTTGAACTGCATGCCCTTCTCGAAGAAAACGCCTAGACGCCCTGGCTGCGCAGCCACTCCAACAGTTGCTGGAGTGGGAATGCACCACTTTGGCGCGCCACTTCCCGGCCGTTTCTGAACAGGATCAGGCTGGGAATCGAACGAATCGCCAATTGTCCGGCCAGTTGCGGGTTGGCCTCGCTGTCCAGCTTGGCCAGGCGGCAGCGCCCGTTGAGCTGGCTGGCCGCCTGGGCGAAGATCGGTGCAAACGACTTGCATGGCCCGCACCAGTCGGCCCAGACATCGACCAGCAGCGGCAGGTCGCCCTTGATCTGGCTGGCGTAATCACCCTGTTGCAAATCGAACGGCGTGCTCAGCAGGACCGGCTTCTTGCAGCGGCCGCATTTCGGACTGTCGCCCAGGCGCTCGCCGGGGATGCGGTTGAGGCCGTTGCAGTGGGGGCAGGGGATGAGTAGTGGCTCGCTCATTTGAGTTCCTGTGAAAGGTGAGATTGTTGCAACACTAAGAACATTCTCCGGCAAAGACAAATACCGCGACGGCTTGCCGACCGTCCGGAATTTTTTTATAAATATCGCATATTGCTATATTTGCGTGCTGCTCCCACGCTCTTCGTAGTGCATTACAAGAAGGCAGCGCCTGTACATCAAGCACGTGCTCGATCATGGCGAGTACGACAAAGGCAAGTGGAAGGAGTGAAGGCGATGAGCCCACTGATCAAACAAGCAGCAGCGCATTGGCAGTTCGTTTCGCCGTTGCTGCGCAAGCCGGCCAGCGAAGCGGACTACGACGCGTTGGTCCAATCGCTGGATGAACTGCTGTTGGTGGTCGGCGAGGATGAAAGCCATCCCCTGGCAAGCCTCGCCGTACATCTGGGGGATATGTTGCAGGCCTATGACCATGTTCATCGGCCTTTGCCCCGAGCCAGTGGGGTCGACACCTTGCGCTACCTGATGCAGGAGCATGGTCTCAAGCAAAGCGACCTGCCGGAGGTCGGTTCGCAATCGGTGGTGTCGGAGATACTGGCGGGCAAGCGTCAGCTCAACCTGCGTCAGGTACGCGAGCTGGCTCGACGCTTTTGCGTACCCGCGGATGTGTTCTGCTGAAAGCCAGGGCCGTTCCCGCACCATGAATGGTTTAGGATGTGCACTTCATAAACAGGCCATGGAGTGCCCGATGGATTGCCAGCATTCAGCGCATATTCGCATTTATATCGACACCCGGAAGAATGGCAAGCCGGTGTTCGAGACCGTGCCGGTACGCGAGATCGACGCGAACACATACGAGTTGCTGTCGTCGCCCGGGCTAGCCCTTGACCTGGCCCGTGGCGACACCATTCGCATCAACCACCCGGAGCAACGCGCCGAGGTGTTGCAGCGTGGCGGCAACTTCTGCATCCATATCTATGCCGACGACCTGCCCCAGGACGCCGTCGATTCGCTGCAAGACCAGGTACAGACGCTGCTCGGCGGTACCCTGGACGGTCGCTACAAGGGCAACCTGACTCTGGCCATTCCGGCGCGCAACGGTTTTGCTGCCATCCGCCCAGTGTTTGACCGGTTTCGCGAGGCCACTGGCGTCGAATGGTATTACGCCAACATCTACCGCAACCTTGACGACAGTGAAGACGAAACCCTGCTCGACTGGTGGCTCGACAGTTGAGCCGTGCCCATCAGGACGAGCAACTGATCTCCAGATGCTTGCCCCACTCCGGTGGCCGCTGGGCATAGGCCTGCATCCCCGGTTGCTCCTCGAACGGCTTGCTCAGTACCTGGTGCAGGCGGCGTACTTCCTCGTAGTCGCCACCCTCGGCAGCCTCGATGGCGCGCTGGGCCAGGTAGTTGCGCAGGATGTACAGCGGGTTGACCGCATGCATGCGCTCGCGGCGGCCCTCGGCGTTGCCGGGCTCGCGCTGCAGGCGTGCCAGGTAGTCTGCTGACCACAGATCAAAACCGGCCAGGTCGATGAAGTCGTCGCGCACCACCTGCAGCGCCTGCTCGGCGCTCTGGTCGCCCAGTTGACGGAAGAACAGGGTGTAGTCCACCGCACCCGGTTGCATCAACTGCAGCAGACGTTCGATCAGCTGCGTGTCGTCTTCCTCAGCTTGAGTCAGGCCCAGGCGCCGACGCATCAGGTCCAGGTAATGGGCCTCGTACAGCGGCAGGAACAGTCCAAGGGTTTCCTTCAACGCTTCTACACTGATGAACGGCGTCAGGGCCTGGGCCAGGGCGCTGAGGTTCCAGTGGGCGATGGGTACCTGGTTGCTGTAGCTGTAGCGCCCTTGGTCATCGGAGTGATTGCAGATGAAATTGGCGTCGAAGTCGTCGAGGAACGCATAGGGGCCGAAGTCGAAGGTGATGCCCAGGATCGACATGTTGTCGGTGTTCATCACCCCATGGCAGAAGCCATAAGCCTGCCAGCGGGCGATCAGGTCGGCATTGCGCTCGACAATGCTGCGAAACATCGCCAGGTATGGTTCTGGCGCGTCGCGGCATTCGGCAAAGTGGGTGTTGAGTACATGCTCGGCAAGGATGCGCTGCTGCTCGGGCTGGCGGGTGTAATAGAAATACTCGAAATGACCAAAGCGCACATGGCTTGGCGCCAGGCGCAGCAGCATGGCCGCGCGCTCCTGGGTTTCACGCCAAACCGGCGTGCTCGAACCGATCACGCATAGCGCCCGGCTGCTGGGGATACTCAGGGCTGGCAGGGCTTCGGAGGCGAGGAACTCGCGGATCGAGGAGCGCAGTACCGCGCGGCCATCGCCCATGCGCGAGTACGGCGTCTGCCCGGCGCCCTTGAGGTGCAGGTCCCATGATTGGCCAGCATCGTTGCGCACTTCGCCCAGCAGCAGGCCACGGCCATCGCCCAGGCGCGGGTTGTAGGAGCCGAACTGATGCCCGGAATAGACCATCGCCCGTGGCTCGGCCTCGGCCCACAGCTTGTGGCCGCTGAACAGTTCGGCAAACACCGGGGAGTGGGCTTGGGTAGGCTCCAGGTCAAGCAGCGCCATGGCCGCTTCGCTGGCCACCACCAGGCGTGGCTCGGCAATCGGCTCGGGCAGCACCGAGGTGGAGAAGGCGTCGCCCAGACGGGCGAAACGGTTATCGAAAGTCAGTTCGTCGAGGGCTTTCAACGGCCATCTCCTGAAGAAAACCTGAGTATTCTGCAAGGGTATGGCCGTTGACGTCCAGTCAGGCCGGTTTGCCCGTGGCCTCGTCGTCGGGCTTGGCGCCGTTGGCGGTGGTTGGCAGCACGGTCTTGTCGAGGTTTTCTACCGGGACCATCTTGTACTCCTGGCCCTGCATGTTCTTCAGGTAGATCTCCATCTGCCGGAAGGAGATGTTGATGTGCTGCTTCTTGAACTCTTTGTTGATGTAACGGTTGATCTCGTCCAGCACCGGGTTGCGGTCGCCAAGGTCACGCACATGCATGCGCAGTTCGTGGTCCAGGGTGCTTTCGCCAAAGTTGAGGAAGTAGACGATCGGTGCCGGCTCCTTGAGCACTCGCGGGTTGTCGTTGGCCGCCTTGAGCAACAGGGTACGCACCAGGTCCAGGTCCGAGCCGTAGTCGACGCCCAGCTTGAGGGTCACCCGGGTGATGGTGTCGGTCAGCGACCAGTTGATCAATTGCCCGGTGATGAAGGTCTTGTTCGGGACAATGATGTCCTTGCGATCGAAGTCGGTGATGGTGGTGGCACGGATACGGATCTTGCTGACCGTGCCCGAAAGGTTACCGATAGTGATGGTGTCGCCGATACGCACCGGACGCTCGAACAGGATCATGATCCCGGAGATGAAGTTGGCGAAGATCTCCTGCATGCCGAAACCCAGGCCCACCGACAGCGCCGCCACCAGCCATTGCAGCTTGTCCCAGCTCACGCCCAGGGCTGACAGGGTGGAGACAAAGCCGACCCCGGCAATCACGTAGGACAGCAAAGTGGTGGTGGCGTAGGCGCTGCCCTGGGCCAGGTTCAGGCGTGACAGCACCAGCACTTCGAGCAGGCCCGGCAAGTTGCCGGCCAGGGCGATGGTGATGCCGATGATCACCAGTGCGCCCAGCAGGTCGCGCAGACTGATCGGCACCATGCTCATGGCCGCGCCAGTGCCGCTGGTGTACTCGTACAGGGTGATGTTGTCGAGGTAGGCGAACACGCTGATCAGGTCCGACCAGACCCAGTACAAGGCGGCGATGAAGCCACCGAGCAGGGCCAGGCGGATCAGGCGCAGGGACTGCTGGTTGACCTGCTCGATGTCCAGGGTCGGCTCTTCCACCACCACTTCACCATCCAGGCCCTCCTTGGCAGCCTGGCGCTTGCTCAGCGCCCGCTGGTAGGCCAGGCGCCGTGCGGCCACGGCCAGGCCGCGGACGAAGGCGGCCTCGATCACCAGCCAGAACATCAGCAGGTACAGGGTGTCGATCAGACGATCAGTGAGCTTGAGCGCGGTGTAGTAGTAGCCAAAGCAGACGGCGATGAACAGCGCTACCGGCAGCACGGTGAACGCCACGCCCACGGCCTTGCGAAACAGTGAAGTGTTGCGGTGGGTGGGGCTGCTCAACAGCAGGCGGCTGAGCAACCAGGCCATCAGCGCGTAGCAGGTCAGCACCACGCCGATGCCGAGCACGTCTTCCGCCAGTGCCGAAGGTTGATGCTCGGCTACCGCTACCACACCTACCAGTGCCAGGACCACGGTACCCAGGCGGCGGATCCAGCCGCGAAGGAATTCGACCTGGGGTTTTTCCCAGCGGAAATGCAGTTCAGCCACGCCGCCCGGGGCCAGTATCCGGTAGGCGGTGTAGAACACCAGCCAGGCCTGGGCGACCTGGAACAGGGCGGAACCGAGGTTGGCGTTCTGGCCGCGGGCATCGATCTGCAAGGCAATGCCGCACAAAGCCAGGCCCAGGCTCAGCGGCATGGCCAGGAGGATATTGACCAGAATTGCCTGGGGCGTGTGCCACTGGCTGTCACGCTTGAAGTGGCCGACATCCTGGTGAACCTTGGTCAGGCGCGCATACAGGTACTTGCGCCGCCACAGCAGGGCGCCGATCAGCAACAGCAAGGGCAGGAACAGCAGCGGCCGCTGGCCCAGACCGTCGGTCAGCTCCCTCAGGCCCGAACCCCAGGGCAGGCTGACCACCTGCTTCTGCAGGCGCTCGGGCACGGTGCGCAGCCATTCCAGGTCCAGCGGCTTGTTGCTGGGAATCCAGAACATCTGTTCATCGAGGGTCGCGCGCAGGTTCTGGGCGGTACTGAACAGTTGTTTCTGGTTCAGTTGCAGGGTGATCGATTCATTGAGCAGTGCGCTCAGTTCACGGTTAAGACGTTCAAGCAGGTCGCTGCGAGTGATCGCCACTTCCAGCAGGGCCTTGCGCAGTTGCGGGGTGACGGTCTCGGGCGGTTGCGCGGTGAGCAGCTTGTCGACATAGCTGCTCGGGCTGCTGATTTGCTCGCGCTGCTGGTTGATCTCGAACTGGTACAGGCGGATATCGGCGATCTGGTCGGCCAGGTCGCGGTCGAGCTTCAGGTGCGGCAGCGCCTGCTTCTGCTTGTAGAGGATCTTCGACAGCAACAGGCTGCCCTTGAGCACGCTGATCTGCTCGTCCAGGGCCTGATCGCTCTGGGTCAGGGTGTCCAGCTGCTGCTTGGTCTTGAGGTTCTGCTGGGTCAGATCGTTGAGGCTGTCGGTGCTGCGCAGCAAGTAGTCGGAAAGCTTGAGGTTGGCAGCGCTTTCGGTAGCCAGCAGGGTGCTGCCGCCGGCCTTCTGCGCTTCGATCGACTGCTCGGTGACGGTTTGCTGGGACTGGGCCAGGCGCTTCTGGTTGATCAGCGTCTGCAGGTCCTGGATTTCCTGTTCCAGGCGCGCGGCGCGCTCGATCAGCAGGTCATGCTGGCTGTTGCCCAGGTCCTGCAACAGGCTGTTGCCGGCCAGTTCCTGGCGACGCAGCAGGGTCAGGGCATTGAGCGCGGCCAGTTCGGCATTGAGCTGGTTGCGCTGATCGGCGCTCAGCGGCTTGCCGCCGTCCTTGCCGATCTTCAGGCTGGTGTTGATCTGCTGGGCACGGGTCTGGTTGGCGCTGATTTCTGCCTGGGCCCGCTCGGGCCGGGTCTGCGCGGTGATGGTCAGGCTGTTGGCCTCGGACAGCGCCTTTTGCAGTGCGCCCTGCTCGGTGGTGCGCTCGGCCAGCAGTTGCTCCAGCTGTGGCACGCTGGAGGCGGCATAGCGCTGGGCGACGGGGATGACCTTGCTGTTTTGCAGCTTGACCAGCTCGCGCTGGTTTTCGCTGGTCTGGCGCGGCGCGTCATTGAGCTGATGCTTGAGGGCCGTGAGCTTTTTTTCGCTGTCCTCTTTGTTGCCGAGCAAGGTCAGGGTCTGTTCGAGCACCTGCTGCAGGGCTTTCTGCTCAGCCTCGGGCAGCTTGCGTTCGGCGATCTTGTCCAGGCTTTGCTGGATCGATGCGGTGCTTGGCGGCTCCGCCGCCCAGACCGGGGAGAGTGACAGGCACAGCCCGAAGAGGGCTGCGCTTAAAAAAGTACGCAGGGACATAGGCAGAAAATTCGTACAGGCAGAGGCGAAGAACGGAGTTTAAAGGAACAACCCTGGGCCGGGTCGAGTACCTTCGGGGAATTTGACGCCCACTTTGTTGATCTTGTTCCCTTCCATCACCGCAACCGTCCACAAGGTACTGTTCCATTCGATCTGGTCGCCGACCACTGGCGCGCCGCCAACCTTCTGCGTGATGAAGCGGCTGAGCGGCATGTGCGGGTCCTGGCCGTCGAGCTTCAAACCGTACAACGCCGCTACAGCCCCCAGTTCTGCGTCGCCTTCGAGCACGAAGTCACCAAAGAAGCGCAGGTCCAGGCCACGCTGCGGTGCCTGGCTGAACAGCTTGCCGAGGGCCGGCAGGTTGTGTTCGTGGCCGATCACGCAGAGCAGATCGTCGACTTCCAGGGTGGTACTTCCCGACGGATGGAGCAGTTGCTGGCCGCGAAACAGTGCCGCGATGCGGGTGCCTTCGGGCATTTTCAGTTCCCGCAGGGCGGCGCCGATGCACCATTTTTCCGCGCCCAGGCGATAGACGAACAGCTCCCACTCGCTGGTGACGTGCACTTCCAGGGCCGAACGGGAAATGGGCGCGGGGTCGGGCGGTACCGTTACTTTCAGCAGCTTGGCCACCCACGGCAGGCTGGTGCCTTGCACCAGCAGCGAGACCAGCACGATGAAGAACGCCAGGTTGAAGAACAGCTGGGCATCGGGCAGCCCGGCCATCAGCGGGAATACCGCAAGAATGATCGGTACCGCGCCGCGCAGGCCAACCCAGGAAATAAAGGCTTTTTCGCGGCCATGGAAGGCCTTGAACGGCAGCAAGGCGGCGACCACCGACAGCGGCCGGGCCACGACGATCATCCACAGGGCCAGGCCCAGCGCCGGCAGAGCGATCGGCAGCAGGTCGTGCGGCGTTACCAGCAGGCCGAGGACCAGGAACATGCCGATCTGCGCAAGCCAGGCCATGCCGTCGAGCATGTGCAGGATGCCATGGCGGCTGCGGATCGGCCGGTTGCCCAGCACCAGGCCGCACAGGTACACGGCGAGGAAGCCGCTGCCGTGCAAGGCGTTGGTCAGCGAGAACACCACCAGGCCGCCGGCCACCACCAGGATCGGGTACAGGCCGCCGGCGAGGTTGATCCGGTTGACCAGTTGCAGCATCAACCAGCCGCCGCCCAGACCCAGCAGGCCGCCGATGCCGAACTCGCGCAGCAAGTGGGTGAGCAGGCTCCAGTGCAGGCCGGTCTGGCCGCTGGCGATCATCTCGATCAGGGTTACGGTAAGGAACACCGCCATCGGGTCGTTGCTGCCCGACTCGATCTCCAGGGTTGCCGTCACCCGCTCGTTCAGGCCCTTGCCACCGAGCAGCGAAAACACTGCTGCGGCGTCGGTGGAACCAACGATGGCGCCGATCAGCAGGCCCTGGATCAGGCTCAGGTCGAACAGCCAGGCGGCGACCATGCCGGTCAGCCCGGTGGTGATCAGCACGCCGACGGTCGCCAGCGACAGCGCCGGCCACAGGGCTACACGGAAACTTGCCACGCGGGTGCGCAAGCCACCATCGAGCAGGATGACCGCCAGCGCCAGGTTGCCCACCAGGTAGGCGGTCGGGTAATTGTTGAAGATGATACCGCCGCCATCGACACCGGCGATCATGCCGACCGCCAGGATGATGACCAGGATCGGGATGCCCAGGCGTGAAGACAGCGAGCTGACCAGAATACTTGCACCTACCAGCAATGCGCCGATCAAGAACAGGCTATTGATGGTGGACGCATCCAAAGGCAGTACTCCGGGAAAAACAGGAAGGGGCGGTGAGCTTTTCGATAAGCAGGTCGCGTGCCAAGGATTCTAACCTGAGGGGTTGGCGGGCTGTAAAGGGTTAATCGCGGGTACAAAAAAAGCACCTCGCAAGGTGCCTTTTTGCTGTTGAAGCTATCGCGGGGCAAGCCCGCTCCTACAGGTTATGTGCAATTGCTGTGGGAGCGGGCTTGCCCCGCGAAAAGGCTTACGCCTGCTTCACTTCACGCATCGCTTTGCCTTTCACCGGCGCGCCGTTGGCCACGTAGTACTTGGCAGTGCTGCGTGGCAGCGGCTGGCGGTTGCGGATCTTGTCGGCGATTTTCTCGGCGATCATGATCGTGGTGGCGTTGAGGTTGCCGGTGATGATGATCGGCATGATCGAGGCATCGACCACACGCAGGCCCTGCATGCCGTGCACGCGGCCCTGGCCGTCAACTACCGCCATGTCGTCGTCGCCCATCTTGCACGAGCAGGATGGGTGGAACGCGGTTTCGGCGTGCTCGCGGATGAACTTGTCCAGTTCCTCGTCGGTCTGCACGTCTGCGCCCGGGCTGATCTCGCGGCCACGGTAGGCGTCCAGCGCAGGCTGGGCCATGATTTCGCGGGTCAGGCGGATGCCGTCGCGGAATTCCTGCCAGTCCTGATCGGTAGCCATGTAGTTGAACAGGATGCTCGGGTGCTGGCGCGGATCCTTGGACTTGAGCTGGATACGGCCGCGGCTAGGCGAGCGCATCGAACCCATGTGGGCCTGGAAGCCGTGTTCCTGTACGCCGTTGCTGCCGTTGTAGTTAATCGCTACCGGCAGGAAGTGGTACTGGATGTTCGGCCACTCGAATTCAGGGCGAGTACGGATGAAACCACCGGCTTCGAACTGGTTGCTGGCGCCGATGCCAGTGCCCTTGAACAGCCACTCGGCACCGATGGCCGGCTGGTTGTACCAGAGCAGCGACGGGTACAGCGAGACCGGCTGGGTGCAGGCGTACTGCAGGTACAGCTCCAGGTGGTCCTGCAGGTTTTCGCCGACGCCTGGCAGGTCGTGGACCACCGGGACGTTGAGACCTTCAAGCAGGGCGCGCGGGCCGACGCCGGAGCGCTGCAGCAATTGCGGCGAGGCGATGGCGCCAGAGCAGACGATGACTTCCTTGCGTGCACGGGCTTCGACGCGCTCTTCGCTTGCGCCAACCAGGTAAGTCACGCCTACGGCACGTTTGCCGTCGAACAGCACGCGATCGCTCAGGGCGTGGGTGACGATGGTCAGGGTCGAGCGCTTCTTGGCGGTGTCCAGGTAGCCGCGGGCGGTGCTGGAGCGACGACCTTTTGGCGTGACGGTACGGTCCATCGGGCCGAAACCTTCCTGCTGGTAGCCGTTCAGGTCTTCGGTGCGCGGGTAACCGGCTTGCACGCCGGCTTCGACCATGGCGTGGAACAGCGGGTTGTTGCCGGCTTTAGGCGTGGTCACGCTGACCGGGCCTTCGCCGCCGTGGAAGTCGTTGGCGCCGATGTCGCGGGTTTCCGCTTTGCGGAAGTACGGCAGGCAGTCCAGGTAGGTCCAGTCCTCAAGGCCCGGCAGTTGTGCCCAGCCGTCGAAGTCCATGGCGTTGCCGCGGATGTAGCACATGCCGTTGATCAGCGACGAGCCGCCCAGGCCCTTGCCGCGACCGCATTCCATCCGGCGGCCGTCCATGTGCGGCTCCGGATCGGTCTCGTAGGCCCAGTTGTAGCGGCGACCCTGCAGCGGGAAGGCCAGGGCGGCCGGCATCTGGGTGCGGAAGTCGGCGCGGTAGTCAGGGCCACCGGCTTCGAGCAGCAGGACGGTAACGCCTTCGTCTTCGGTCAGGCGGGTCGCCAGGGTATTACCGGCAGAGCCGGCACCGACGATGATGTAATCGAATTCATGGGACATGTTAAGTACCCTCATTGGCAGTGAGCAGGGAGCGGGAACGCCCGTGCACAAGGGCACGGGCGTGTCTACAAGGGGTGCTTAGAACACCGAGTTGTAGTTGCCCAGCTCGACCTGTACCGATTTGATGCGAGTGTACTGAGCCAGCGAGCTGACACCGTTCTCACGGCCGACACCAGACTGCTTGTAACCGCCGACCGGCATTTCGGCCGGCGACTCGCCCCAGGCGTTGATCCAGCAGATACCGGCTTCGAGCTGGTGGATGATGCGGTGGGCACGGCTGATGTCGTTGGTGCACACGCCTGCAGCCAGGCCGTACTCGGTGTCGTTGGCGCGACGAATGACTTCTTCTTCGCTCTCGTAGGAGAGGATGCTCATCACTGGGCCGAAGATTTCTTCCTTGACGATGGTCATGTCGTCACGGCAGTCGGTGAAGACGGTCGGCGCGACGAACGCGCCCTTGGCGAATTCGCCTTCGGTCAGACGCTCGCCGCCGCACAGCACGCGAGCACCTTCTTCTTTGCCCTTGGCGATGTAGCCCAGCACGCTTTCCAGGTGGGCGAAGCTGACCAGTGGGCCGAAGTTGGTGTTTTCGTCCTCAGGGTTGCCAACGCGGATGCGGGCAACGCGCTCGGCGATCTTGGCTTCGAAAGCCGCTTTCATCGAGGCAGGGACGAACACGCGGGTACCGTTGGTGCAGACCTGGCCCGAGCTGTAGAAGTTGGCCATCATGGCGATGTCGGCGGCGCGGTCGAGGTCGGCGTCGTCGCAGATGATCAGTGGCGACTTGCCGCCCAGTTCCATGGTGACTTCCTTGAGCGTCGAGCTCGAGGCGCTGGCCATGACCTTCTTGCCGGTGGTGGTGCCGCCGGTGAAGGAAATTTTCTCGATGCGCGGGTGCTCGGTCAACCAGGTGCCGACTTCGCGGCCGCTGCCGGTCAGGACGTTGAACACGCCGTCCGGCAGGCCGGCTTGGGTGTAGATCTCGGCCAGTTTCAGGGTGGTCAGCGAGGTGACTTCGCTCGGCTTGAAGATCATCGCGTTACCGGCCGCCAGGGCAGGTGCGGATTTCCACAGGGCGATCTGGATCGGGTAGTTCCAGGCGCCGATACCGACGGTCACGCCCAGCGGTTCGCGGCGGGTGTAGACGAACGAGCTGTCACGCAGCGGGATCTGCTCGCCTTCGATGGCCGGTACCAGGCCTGCGTAGTATTCCAGCACGTCGGCGCCGGTGACGATGTCGACGTAGCGGGTTTCGGAGTAGGACTTGCCGGTGTCCAGGGTTTCCAGGGCGGCCAGCTCATCGTTGCGCTCACGCAGGATGTCGACAGCGCGGCGCAGGATGCGCGAACGCTGCATGGCGGTCATGGCAGCCCAGACTTTCTGGCCACGTTCGGCGCTTTCTACCGCACGCTCGACGTCAGCTTGGGTAGCACGTTGCACCTGGGCGAGGACTTCGCCGTTGGCCGGGTTGATGGCGTCGAAAGTAGCGTCGCTGGAAGCGTCGACATAACCACCATCAATGTAGAGTTTTTGCAGTTCGAAACGGGCCATAGTGTCCTCGCAAGTGCATATGTGTGTTTGGCTATCCGTGCAGCGCTCCTGCTTTTTGGGCAATCGCGGCGCGCGGTGGTTCAGAGGCCCGGATTTGCATGTCCGGGCTCGTCTGTTTAGCCAGTTGTAGATCCATGTATTCGTAAGCGATTTGCTTCGCCTGGTCGGTGTCGAAAGCGTCTCCTGACAGCGCACCGCGCAGCCACAGACCGTCAATCAACGCTGCCAGTCCCCGGGCCGCGCTACGTGCCTCGGGCAACGGCAGGGTGCGGCGGAACTGGCAGCACAGGTTGGAATACAAGCGGTGATCGTTGATCCGCTGCAACCTGTGCAAAGACGGCTGGTGCATGCTGGAGGCCCAGAAGGCCAACCAGGTTTTCATTGCCGGGCCGTTGACCTGACTGGCGTCGAAGTTGCCTTCGATGATCACCTGCAGGTGGGCACGCGGGCTGTTGTCCTTGAGCGTCTGCCGGTTGGCGGCGACGTTCTCGCTCAGCACGCTCATCAAGTACTGCATGGTCGCTGCGATCAGGCCGTTCTTGTCCTGAAAGTAGTGACTGATGATGCCATTCGACACACCGGCCAAACGGGCGATCAGCGCAATGCTGGCGTCACCCATGCCGACCTGGTCGATGGCCAGTAACGTGGCTTCGATCAACTGCTGGCGGCGGATGGGTTGCATACCGACCTTGGGCATCTTGCAAATCTCCTCAGGCCTGCGAGCAGTCGACGAGCGGCTGCCTCGGCGAAGGCCAGTCTATTTTGTTTTGATTGAACGTTCAATCAACAAAGAATATCCTCTGCGACAATCTGTGCCATTGACAGGTTTTTCTTACCTGCGGTTGACACAAATTGGCACCCCAAAAAGACGTGAAACCCCCGTAATACAAGGTGTTGGCGGGTGTAAACGGCGCGTTGAACAGATCTGCCGAGCGGCATCACACCGCGCGGACAACCCTCGGGACGGGGTTTTCGGCCTGTTTTTTTCAATGCAATCGATTCGGGATCACGGTTTTTTCAAGGTGCTTTTATAACACCTGTGGCAGTGGGGCTATTGCACCATTTGCGCAGGGATAGGTCGTTTCGTGTTTCTCTCGCACTGCCCGGAGCAAATGTGCAATGAGTTCTGCCTCCCTTACCAAGACCCCCACCGAGAGGGTCCGGGTCAACCGCACGGTGTTCTTCACCTCGGCGTTGCTGATCCTCGTTTTGACTGCCTTGCTTATCGCTGTACCTGAAAAAGCCGGCGAAGTGCTCAACCTCGCCCAGACCTGGCTGACACGCAGCTTCGGCTGGTATTACATGCTGGTGATCGGCGGCTATCTGGTATTCGTGGTCGTCCTGGCCTTCTCCAATTTCGGCAAGCTCAAGCTTGGCGGCAAGGACGACAAACCCGACTTCAGCTACGGCGCTTGGGCCGGCATGCTGTTCTCTTCGGGTATCGGTATCTCGCTGCTGTACTTCGGCGCTTCCGAGCCACTGGATCACTACTTCAACCCGCCAGAAGGCGCATCGGCCAGTGCCGAGGCTGCGCGCCAGGGCCTGCAACTGACCTTCCTGCACTGGGGCCTGCACGGTTGGGCGATCTATGCCCTGGTCGGTCTGGCCGTTGGCTACTTCGCCTACCGTCACAACCAGCCGCTGGCACTGCGCTCGGCGCTGTACCCGCTGATGGGTGAGCGCTGGGTCAAGGGTGGCGCCGGTCATGCGGTGGACATCTTCGGCATGTTCGTGACGCTGCTGGGGCTGGTGACCAACCTCGGTATCGGCTCGATGCAAGTGTCTTCGGGCCTGGAATACCTGTTCGGCATGGACCACAGCAAGACCAACCTGCTGATCGTGATCCTGGTCATGGCCACAGTGGCCACTGTGGCTGCAGTCTCCGGCGTGGAGAACGGTATCCGTCGCCTGTCGAACCTGAACATCATTCTGTTCAGCGGCCTGTTGATCTTCGTCCTGCTGGCAGGTGACACCCTGCACCTGCTCAACGGCTTCGTACAGAACATCGGCGACTACCTCAACGGTATCGTGCTCAAGACCTTCGATCTCTACGTCTACGAAAGCGAGGCGGGCAAGTCCGAGCGCTGGCTGGGCCTGTGGACCGTGTTCTACTGGGCCTGGTGGATTTCCTGGGGGCCGTTCGTCGGCATGTTCATCGCGCGTATCTCCAAAGGCCGCACCGTGCGTGAACTGGTTGCCGGCGTGCTGCTGATCCCGCTGGGCTTCACCCTGGCCTGGCTGTCGATCTTCGGCAACACCGCGCTGGACCTGGTAATGAATCATGGCGCCGTGGAGCTGGGCAAGACCGCGCTCGAGCAGCCGTCGATGTCGATCTACCAACTGCTGGAATTCTTCCCGGCGGCCAAGATTGTCATTGGCGTGGCAGTGTTCGTCGGCTTCGTGCTGTTCCTCACCCCGGCCGACTCGGGCGCGGTGATGATGGCCAACCTGTCGTGCAAAGGCGGCCAGGTCGACGAGGACGCGCCGCACTGGATGGTGGTGTTCTGGTCGGTGGTGATCACGCTGGTGACCATCGGTCTGCTGTTCGCCGGCAACTTCGCCGCCATGCAGACCATGGTAGTGCTGGCTGGCCTGCCGTTCTCGGTAGTGCTGGTGCTGTTCATGTTCGGCTTGTACAAGGCCATGAAGCAGGACAGCCAGGTCGAGCAGGAGCAAGCCGAGCTGGCCGCCCGCGGCCGTCGCGGCTTCAGCGAGCGCCTGAGCCAGCTGGACCTGCAGCCGACCCAGGCGATCGTCCAGCGTTTCATGGACAAGCAGGTCAGCCCGGCGCTCAAGGAAGCTGCTGGACAACTGCGCAACCTGGGTGTTGAGGTGGAGACACGCGTCGGTCAGTCGCGCTCGACCATGGGCCTGCGGGTGATGATGGAAGAGGGTAATCCTTTCGTCTACGAAGTGAGCCTGGACGGCTACCTGGCGGCGCCGAGCGAGGCACCGGTGGAAGGCGAATCGGAAGTGCGTCAACGCTTCTACCGCGCCGAGGTGTACCTGCACAACGGCAGCCAGGAGTACGACCTGATGGGCTTCACCCCGGAGCAGATCACCCGTGATGTACTCGATCAGTTCGAAAGCCACCGGCAGTTGCTTGGCCGGGTCTACAGCTGATCCTGTCTGAGTGACAACAAGGGCTCCGTTGGCGACAACGGGGCCCTTTTTGTTTGAGCCTTCAGCCTGATGTTTCCGGCGCCTGGAGCAAGTCGTTGCGCACCGCCGAACGTTGGCCTATGACATCCTGGGCCTGACTGCACAAGGTGAGCGGCAGCTTGGCGGCTTTGAAGGTGAAGGTCCGATCATGGTGGAAGTTGCCGTAGCCTTTGTCGTCGTCGCAGTCGGTGGTGCCGGGTGGGCCGCGTTTGACCCGGTAGCCTTCCAGGTTGGGCGGGTCGATATGCCAGGTGACTTTGATGTCGCCATTGTCCTGATATTTGATCGAGATATCCGGCTCAGGCACTGCGGCTGCGGGCAACAGTTCAACGGCAATGCTCAGGCTGTTGCCCATCAGTGCCAGCGAAGGGCGCTGTGCGGCGGAGTCGACACCGACCAGGCAGAGAAAGTGCCAGCCGGTCTGCGGGCCAATCGAATCATTGATGTGGTTATCGGTGGCCGCTATGGTGCCGCTGTAACCCACGGGGTTCTCGCAAGCCAATGGATCGCGGACTGTTTTGTACCGATATCTGGGTGTATCCAGCGTGAAAGTGAAGTTCCATAGGGGTAGCTCTTCACTGCCATCGGCTTTTGTTGCGATCTTGTTGATCGGTTTAAGGGAGTAGAGCTCCTGTTGCTCGAGTTGGAAGCCCGGCAGTAGTTGGCAGCTGTTCAAGCGCAGGTCGGCGTGCCCTTCACGAAAACACCCTGCCAGCCGCTGCACCGGTATGGCGTAATTCAGGTTTTCCACACTGACACGCTTGCCGTCGACTTGTTGGCAAGGATTGTTGAGACCACAGGCGGGCGTGCCGAAGCGCGTGTCGGTCGTGGTGTTGAGTACGCTGACGATCTGGTTGCTCGAACGCTCGATCACCGGGCTTCCCGATGATCCAGAGTCAATACCTCTGCAATCATTGCTCTTCACGTTGCGCCAGACCCAGGGATACTCGATTACCTGAGTTGCGTTGTGTTGTGTGCAGGTGGCAAGACGCAGGCCTTGCCCAGGGTTGATCGGGTCGCCCAGCACCAATACCTCGACGCCGGACTCGGTAACGTTGCCCAGCTTCAGCGGTTCGACACCTTGTGCCATTACCTCCTTCAAGCTGGCATCCAGCTCCAGCAGGGCCAGATCCACACCTTGCATACTGCTCCAGACCCGTCGCTTGAGCGGGAACTCCCGGCGTTGTTCGAGGGTGTCGGCGAAGTAGTTGAAGGCAATTTTTCCAGTCAGTGGCAGGTCATGGCCGATCACCCCATTGCGCTTATCAACACAATGCCCGCTGGTGACGACGTAGGCAGGTCCATCGGATGGATTCCAGGGGTCGCGGCTATCGATCAACGAAGCCATGCACTGCAGGTCATCCAGCAGGCGGCCCACGCCGCTCCAGTGCGCATTCTGGCCATTGGCGTTGGCTAGCGTGAGCGGTTCCGATGGGCTTGGCAGTCCCTGGCCCTGGTCGATTGCCAGCACTTGAAACGCCATGCCGGCGAGGGTGGCGGCCAGGCACGACTCGAAGGGTTTGAACATAGTGAACCTCCTTGTTTGAATAGGCGCTACTATCGGGCGGGAGGTTTCAGGGTGGGTGGTACATAGTGCTATTGCACAAAGCCTGGACAGCCCTCGCAGGCCTCGGCACTCTTGGCCTGGCCAATCCAGGAAACCGGTGTTGCTCATGTTCCAGCGTATCGTCCTCTCGAGCCTGCTCATGCTTTGTGGTGCCTTGGCGCATGCCGCGCAGCCGTTGGTACTGCTGACCGAGAATTTCCCGCCATACAACATGGCCAAAAACGGCAAAAGCTTTGCCCGCGACGAAGGCATCAACGGAATTGCAACCGACATCGTGCGCGAGATGTTTCGGCGAGCTGAAGTGCCCTACAGCATTACGTTGCGCTTTCCGTGGGCGCGCAGTTATCAAAAGGCGCTGGATACGCCCGATCACGGGATTTTCGTACTTGCTCGCGAGCCGGAGCGTGAGGCTCTGTTCAAATGGGTCGGTCCGATTGGCCCGGATGACTGGATTCTGTTGGCGCCGGCGGGCAGCACCTTGCGCCTGGAGCATCTGGAGCAGGCCAAAGGTCTGCGTATCGGTGCCTATAAGGGCGATGCCATCGCCGCTTACCTGACGTCCCAGGGATTCGCCCCCGAACTGATGCTGCGCGACCGCGACAATGCCAGAAAGCTGCAGCGCGGCGAGATCGACCTCTGGGCCAGCGGCGATCCGGCTGGACGTTACCTGGCACGCCAGGACAATATCCACGGGCTCATGACTGTGCTGCGCTTTCACGGCAGTGAACTGTACCTGGCGCTCAACCGGCAGGTGCCTGACGAGGTGGTGGCGCGCTTGCAGGGGGCGTTGGAACAGATGCGTGCCGATGGTTTCGTCGAGGCGGTGTTTGCCCGCTACCTTTAGCGTCTGCCAACTATCGGCGCAGCCATGAACAAACTGTGGGCACAACGGGGGCAGGGGCGAAAGGCAGAGTTGGAAGCGGCAAAAATAATAATCAGGCATTGATCAAGGTCTATCGTGCCGACCTTAAGTTGGCGCACGTCGAGCCTATCCTCAACTTCCAGCCTTGAGGGTGCTAGCGGGGGCTGTACAGCCCCGCCTTGCCATGGTTCTGCATCGCCCGGTTGCCGCGCTGGGCGATCATCTGACGGATCTCGATCCATTCGATGCCCTGAGCCTTGAGCTTGGGCAGTTCGCGTTCGAGTACGTCCAGGGTCTGTGGATAAGGATGGCCGATCAGCACCGCCGAGCCCTGCTTACGGGCCAGGGCAATGCCCTGTTGCAGCTGGCCGGCAATGGCTTCGCTGGTCCGCACATCGTCGAGAAATACATCCCGTGAGACATGCGCCAGGCCAATCGCCTGGGCCTTGGCGGCAGCCACGGTGGCTGCGCTGGTGCGGCTGTCAACGAAAAACAGGCCGCGGCGCTGCAGCTCGCCCATCAGCCAGGCCATGGCCACAGGCTCGGCGGTCATGCGGCTGCCCATGTGGTTGTTGATGCCGGCCGCGTAGGGGACTTTGGCGAGTGCCGCGTCAAGCCGTTGCGCAAGCTCCGGCAGCGGTGCGCCGGGGTGCCAGGCGTAGGGGCCGGTGGCCGGGTCCATGGGCATGTGCAGGATCACGGTCTTGCCGGCACGGTGCGCCTGGCGGGCGAAGTCGCTGGCATGGGGGGTGTCGGGCATGATTGCGAGGGTCACCGGGCCAGGCAGGGCGAGGGTGCGTGCATCACGCCCGGGGCTTTGCCCCAGGTCATCGATGATCAGCGTCAGGTAGGCCTTGCCCGCTTGAGCCGGCGCCGCCAGGGCGACGCCGCTCATCAGGTACAACAGGGTCAATAGCAGGTAACGCATTGGCTGGCCTTACTTGCCCTGGGTGATGCTCAGGCCCTTGAGCAGGCTCAGCGCCTGGCTGAGCTGGTAATCATCGTCCTGTGGGCGTGGCTTGGCGCTGCCACCTTTGCCCGACGGTCGGTCGGCGCCGCCGTTGCCATTGCCCAGGTGGCCCTGCAGGTCGGCTTCCTTGAAGTTCTCGCTGTCCTGCTCGGCGGTGATCTTGGCGCGGCGCACCTCGATGTCCGGGACAATGCCCTGGGCCTGGATCGAGCGGCCATTAGGGGTGAAGTACAGGGCGGTGGTGATTTTCAGCGCGCGGTCGTTGTTCAGCGGCAGGACGGTCTGCACCGAGCCCTTGCCGAAGCTGTCGGTGCCCATCAGCACGCCGCGTTTCTGGTCTTGCAGGGCGCCGGCGACAATTTCCGAGGCCGAGGCACTGCCGCCGTTGATCAGCACCACCAGTGGCACGCCTTCGCTGGCATCGGCCGGGTCGGCGGAGAAGCGCAGCTCGGAGTTGGCGATGCGGCCCTTGGTGTAGACGATCAGACCCTTGGTCAGGAAGTGGTCGGCCACTTCCACCGCCGACTGCAGTACACCACCCGGGTTGTTGCGCAGGTCCAGGACCAGGCCGCGCAGTTTCTTGCCGTTGTCCTTGCGCAGTTTGGCCAGGGCCTTGCCGACTTCTTCACCGGTCTTGACCTGGAACTGGGTGATGCGGATGTAGCCGTAGCCGTCTTCGAGCATCTGGCTCTTGACGCTCTTGACCTGGATGACCGCGCGGGCCAGGGTCACATCAAACGGGTTGCCGCCGTCGCGCACCAGGGTCAGGGTGATTTTTTCACCGACCTTGCCGCGCATCTTGTCGACCGCTTCGGTCATGGTCTGGCCGCGGGTCGGCTGGCCGTTGATCTTGACGATCAAGTCGCCGGCTTCGATGCCGGCGCGCGAGGCCGGGGTCTCGTCGATCGGCGAAACCACCTTGATGAAGCCGTCTTCCATACCGACTTCGATGCCCAGGCCGCCGAACTCGCCACTGGTGCTCTCCTGCAGTTCGAGGAAATCTTCCGGGCCGAGGTAGGCCGAGTGCGGATCAAGGTTGCTGAGCATGCCCTTGATGGCGTTTTCCAGCAGGGTCTTGTCGTCTACCGGTTCGACATAGGCGGCCTTGATGCGGTCCATGACCTCGGCAAAGGTGCGCAGCTCTTCCAGCGGCAACGGCGCCTTGGCCGACGGTGCCGAGACCGTCGTCGCTGGAATCGCTGCGGGCTTGGCCGGCTCGGCCGCGCGGGCCAGGGGCGCGCCAAGGACCATGGCGATGGTCAGTGCCAGCGAGGTGAGGCGAGGCGATTGCAGCATGTCGAACGAACTCCTGATCCTGGTAGCGCTCCGTAGAGCATCGGCGCAGCTTGAAGTCACGCTGCGCCGTCAAATAGGGGGTAGTGCCTATCCCTGGGCACGGCACCATTGTGCGGGGTCGCTGGGGCGGCCCTGCTGGCGGATGGCGAAATACAGCCCGGAGCTGTCCTGGCCACCGCTGTTGCCGACGGTGGAGATGGCCTCACCGGCCTTGACCACGTCGCCGGCGCTCTTGAGCAGGCTCTGGTTGTGGCCGTACAGGCTCAGGTAACCATTACCATGGTCGAGAATGACCAGAAGTCCAGCGCCGCGCAACCAGTCGGCAAATACCACGCGGCCACCATGCACGGCGTGCACCTGGCTGCCCGGCGAGGCGCTGATCATCACCCCATCCCACTTGGCCCGGGCGTCGCCGCCACGGGTTTCGCCAAAGCGTGCCAGCAATCGACCATTGACCGGCCATGGAAGTTTTCCCCGTGCGGCAGAAAAGGCCCCGCCGAAGGTTTCGCCGCTGCTGGAAACCAGCGGGCCGGGCATCGCCCGAGGCTTCTTCGGTTCGTCGCTGTCGCTGGCAGCCAGGGCCTCGCGCTGGCGCTGTTTTTCCGCTTCTTGAGCGGCGAGCAGAGCCTTCTGTCGTGCCTCTTCGGCTTCACGAGCCTGGCGGGCGAGGGTTTCCTCGATGGTCTTGAGCACCTTGCTCAGGTCGGCCTGATCCTGTTCACGGGCCAGCAACCTCTGGTCGCGGGCCTTGACGTCATTGTTGAGCTTGGCCAGCACCTGTGTTCGCTCGGTGCGCACTTTCTCCAGCTCCTGGCGCTGAGTGTCGAGGGTGCCTTGCTGCGCCAGCAACTGGGCTTGCTGCAGGCTGATGTCTTTTTCCACATTGGCCAATTGGCGCAACGTCTCATTGAAGTTGCGCAACTGTTCCAGGCGCGCCTGGTTCAGGTAATCGTAATAGGTCAGGGTACGGGCGAATTTTTCCGGGTTCTGCTGGTTGAGCAGCAGCTTGAGGTATTCCTCGCGACCGTTCTGATAGGCCGAACGGGCCTGGATGGCGATCAGTCGTTGTTGTTCAATGCGGGCGCTCTGGAGTTTTTTTTTCTCGGTATCAAGGCGCTCCAGTTCGCCTTCCGTCTTTTTTAGTTCGTGTTGCAGGGCCTCCACCTGCTTTTCCAGCTTGCCGATGTCGGTTTCGGTCGAGCGCAGGTCTTTCTGCACGCCGGATTTTTCTTCCTGCAGCTTGCCAAGCATTTTTTTCAGCTCGGCAATGTCCTGGCGTGTGGCGTCCAGTTGCTGCTGGGTTTGCGCGCGCTCGTCGGCGAACACCGAACTGAGCAGGCATGACAGGGCTAGAAGCATAAGGGCGCGGCGCATGGAATCGAGCGTACCAAGGATGGAGACTGGCCTAGTATGCCCGCCTGAGCATGCAAAAAAAACGCCTCCGGGCGCTTCGGGGCCAGCGTTTGTCAGGAAGTCCTATGGAAAACCGGATTTAACCCTGAAAAAACGAGAAACGTACTACCTGGTTGCCTAGGGACTGTTCATTACCCTTGTACTGTCCTCCTGTCCGTCCGGCAAAGGCTTGTCGGGACGGTCACAGCCCGAAAATAGCTGTACGAGACCCCATGCATGCCAATATTCAAACGCTTCAACCTGCCATGCCGCTGGCTGTTCCGCGCCATGCTGACAGTCGCCGCTATAGCCCCGGTATCTGCCGCCGTGGCTGAGGAGGGCAGTTGGTATCTACAGACCAGCCTCTACACCCGGCATTTCAATCCCAAGCCCGAGCACCTCGAGCGTCAGGAGCTGATCGGCCTGGAGCGCAATCGTGCCGATGGCCTGCTCTATGGCGCGGCGACCTTTCGCAACTCGTACCGCCAACGCTCGGTGTATGCCTATGGCGGCAAAGTTTGGAATCATGGCCACTGGCCTGTCTATGCCAAGGTCAGCGGCGGATTGCTGCACGGTTATCGCGGAGATTATCGCGACAATATTCTGCTCAACCGCTTCGGTGTGGCGCCATCGATCATTCCGTCGCTGGGTATACGCCTGGGGCCTGTCGGCCTGGAAGCTGTGCTGCTGGGGGGCAATGCAATGATGGTGAACGCCGGTTATCGCTTCAAGTAAGCCTGCCGAATGAAAAAGCCCGATGTCATGGCATCGGGCTTTTTCGCGTAGCGTGACTCAGGCGTCGAGCAGAATCGAGATGCCGGTCATTTCGGCGGGTTTTTCCAGGCCCAGCAACTTGAGCATGGTCGGTGCCACATCGGCCAGTACACCGCCTTCGCGGACCTGCACCTTGCGCTTGCCGACATAGATGAACGGTACCGGCTCGGTGGTGTGCGCGGTGTGCGCCTGGCCGGTGCATTCGTCTTCCATTTGCTCGACGTTGCCGTGGTCGGCGGTGATCAGCGCTTCGCCGCCAACTTTGTCCAGCGCCTCGACGATGCGCCCGACGCAGCCATCCAGTGCTTCGACCGCCTTGACCGCCGCGTCAAACACACCACTGTGGCCGACCATGTCGCCGTTGGCGTAGTTGACCACGATCACGTCGTAGCGCTGCTGCTCGATGGCCTCGACAATGCGGTCGGTCACTTCCGGCGCGCTCATCTCCGGCTGCAGGTCGTAAGTGGCGACCTTCGGTGACGGGATAAGGATGCGCTCTTCGCCTTCGAACGGCTCTTCACGGCCACCGGAGAAAAAGAAGGTGACGTGGGCGTACTTCTCGGTTTCGGCGATGCGCAGCTGGGTCTTGCCGTTTTTCGCCAGGTATTCGCCGAGCACGTTGTCCAGGCTGCCCGGGGCAAACGCCGCCGGGGCGGGGATTTTTGCCGAGTACTGGGTCAGGCCGATGTAGGCGGCGAGCTTTGGCAGGCGTGCCCGTGGGAATTCGTTGAAGTCCGGCTCGACGAACACCCGCGACAGCTCGCGGGCGCGGTCGGCGCGGAAATTCATGAAGATCACCGCGTCGCCGTCTTCGACCTTGACCGCCTCGCCAATGCGCGTGGCCTTGACGAATTCGTCGCTCTCGTTGCGGGCGTAGGCTGCTTCAAGGCCGGCAAGGGCCGTGTCGGCGCTGAACTCGGCGCTGCTGTCGACGATCAGGTTGTAGGCTGCCGATACGCGGTCCCAGCGGTTGTCGCGGTCCATGGCGTAGTAGCGGCCGATCAGGCTGGCAATACGGCCCTTACCGAGTTTGGTAAAGGTGGCATCGAGCAGTTCGATCGACGACTGCGCGCTTTTGGGCGGGGTGTCGCGGCCATCGAGGAAGGCGTGCAGGTAGATTTTCTCGGCACCGCGCTTGGCGGCAAGTTCAGCCATGGCTACCAGATGGTCCTGGTGGCTGTGCACGCCGCCATCGGAGAGCAGCCCGAGGATGTGCACGGCCTTGCCGGCACCGACGGCTTTGTCGACCGCGCCGCACAGTACGGGGTTGTCGAAGAACTCGCCGTCCTTGATCGCCTTGGTCACCCGGGTGAAGTCCTGGTACACCACGCGGCCGGCACCCAGGTTCATGTGGCCGACTTCGGAGTTGCCCATTTGCCCGTCCGGCAGGCCGACATCCATGCCCGAACCGGAGATCAAGCCATGCGGCTGGGTAGCACGCAGGCGATCGTAGACCGGCGTGTTGGCCGAATAGATGGCGTTGTATTCGTGGCTTTCGCTGTGACCGAAACCATCCAGGATGATCAGGACCAAGGGTTTTGGCGTGCTCGTCATCAATCCCACACTCACGGTTGTTCAGATGATAAAGACACGCATTTTAGGGCAAATTGGCCACGAATGACGAATTAACCTTGCGCGCCCGGCGGCGCTGGCCGACGGGCTGCAAGCCGGCAATGAGAATTACTGGCGATAACCCTGCCCGGCGGGCTTTGGCCGACCTTGGGGGCTGTGTATACTGGCCAACATTTTTAATGGCCTGGAACACCCTCCGATGGTTGCTCACCTGATTGAATTCGCAACAAATCACTATCTGCTGGTCGGTATCTTCGTCGTTCTGCTGGTTTTGCTGATCGTCACCGAAGCGCGCAAGGGCGGCCGCAGCCTGAGCACCGGCGAGCTGACTGCGCTGGTCAACGCCGACAAAGGCCTGGTGATCGACATCCGTTCGAGCAAGGACTACGCCGCAGGTCATATCGTTGGCGCCGTGAACATTCCCCAGGATAAAGTCGCCGCACGCGTCGGCGAGCTGGAGAAGCACAAGGCCAACAAGACCCTGATCATCGTCGACGCCATGGGCCAGCACGCCGGTACCACCGCTCGCGAACTGCTCAAGGCCGGCTTCACCGCTGCCAAGCTTTCGGGCGGCGTGTCGAGCTGGAAGGCCGACAATCTGCCGCTGGTGAAGTGACATGAGCCAGGTCATCGTCTACTCCAGCGACTACTGCCCTTATTGCTCGCGGGCCAAGCACCTGCTTGCCAGCAAAGGCGTGGCCTTCGAAGAGATCAAGGTCGATGGCAAGCCTCAGCTGCGCGCCGAAATGAGCCAGAAGGCCGGCCGTACTTCGGTGCCGCAGATCTGGGTGGGCTCCACCCACGTCGGCGGTTGCGACGACCTGTATGCCCTGGAGCGCGCCGGCAAGCTCGACGCGCTGCTCAAGGCCTGAATCAGAAACCCGTTAAAGACTCTGGAAAGAAGGATCTGTCATGACTGATCAACAGAACAACGATGCCGCCGCAGCAGCCGACGACAACACTCCGCAATTCTCCCTGCAGCGCATCTATGTGCGCGACCTGTCGTTCGAAGCGCCGAAAAGCCCGGCGATCTTCCGTCAGCAGTGGGAACCGAGCGTTGCCCTGGACCTGAACACCAAGCAGAAAGGCCTGGAAGGCGACTTCCACGAGGTCGTGCTGACCCTGTCGGTGACCGTGAAGAACGGCGACGAAGTAGCCTTCATCGCTGAAGTGCAACAAGCCGGTATCTTCCTGATCAAGAACCTCGACGCGGCATCGATGAGCCACACCCTGGGCGCGTTCTGCCCGAACATCCTGTTCCCGTACGCCCGTGAAACGCTGGACAGCCTGGTGACCCGTGGTTCGTTCCCGGCGCTGATGCTCTCGCCGGTCAACTTCGACGCCCTGTACGCTCAGGAAATGCAACGCATGCAGGAAGCTGGCGAAGCGCCTTCGCTGCAATAAGCCTGTTGCGATGTAATGAAAAAGCGCCCTCAGGGGCGCTTTTTTCTTGGGAGTCTGTGGGAGCGGCTGTGGGCTTGGCTCAGGCAAAGCCCTGCTGACGCCACGCTTCATACACCGTCACCGCGACAGTATTGGACAGGTTCAAGCTGCGGCAGCCCGGGCGCATCGGCAGGCGCAGGCGTTGCTCGGTGGGCAGGCTGTCCAGCACGTCGGCAGGCAAACCGCGGCTTTCCGGGCCGAACAGAAAGGCGTCACCCGGCTGGAAAGCGGTTTCATGGTACGGGTGCGAGGCTTTTGTGGTGAAGGCGAACACGCGTGGCTGGCCCAGGCTTTCCAGGCAGCTGGACAGGTCTACGTGGCGCTTGAGCGTGGCATACTCGTGGTAGTCCAGACCGGCCCGGCGCAAGCGCTTGTCGTCCAGTTCGAAGCCGATCGGCTCGATCAGGTGCAGGTGGCAGCCGCTGTTGGCACACAGTCTGATGATGTTGCCGGTATTCGGCGGAATCTCTGGTTGAAAGAGGATGACGTGAAACATGCACGGCTCCGAACATAAAGATGGTGAGCATTCTACTCCTGAACCGGACCCGCGTTCGCAGCTATGGCCGCGCGTACTGTTTTCCCTGGCGCTGTTCGGCATGCTGGTGGGGCTGATGATCGGTCGTATTACTGCTCCCGAGCCGCGGGTGCTGGAGCAGGTAGAGGTGTTCGAGGCGGGGTTGAACCTGTGGTTCAACGAAGAGCCCAAGCTGCACGGCGAAGAGGTCGAAGGCACCCTGGCGCTGTTGTTCGAGGCCGAGGGCAAGGCTGCGCGCGGGCAGTTGCAGTTGCAGGGTAAGCCGGTGAGCTGGCGGGTGCAGCACAGCGATGGCGGCTTGCTCGTGACCCTGGTCGCGGCCCGCCCCCTGCACGGCGAGTGGATCGGTGCAGAGGAGGGCGGACGCTGGCGGGTGCAGGTGAAGCTGCGTGAATAAAAGAGGGGATTCCCCGGCCTGCCTGTACCAAGGCCCCCAAAACTGGAAGTACTGATACTAAGGCAGGGTGTGTGCCAGTTTTATTGCAGTGCGCAAAATGGCAGGTTTTGAGGGGGTGGGTAGGGTTTTTGAGGGGATTTGTGCCTTGCTGCGGTGCGCACGGCACAGCATCGGTGCAAAAAGCATCGCGGGGCAAGCCCGCTCCCGCAGAGTGGGGGCGGGCTGATGCTTAGGCCTCTTCGTCGCCGTCCTCGTCACCGCCATCGACCTTCATCCCCAACTCCTTGATCTTGCGCGTCAGGGTGTTGCGTCCCCAGCCCAGCAGTACTGCGGCATCCCGGCGGCGGCCGGCGGTGTGCTTGAGTGCAGTCTCGATCATGATCCGCTCGAAGCTCGGCACGGCGCTGTCGAGCAGGCTCGACTGGCCGCGGGCCAGGGCCTGGTCTGCCCATTGGCGCAGGGCTTGTTCCCAGTTGGTCACCGGTGCGGCATCTTGCGGCAGGTTGAGCAACTCGGGCGGCAGGTCGCCGATGTGCACTTCACGTCCCGAGGCCATCACCGTGATCCAGCGGCAGGTGTTTTCCAACTGCCGGACGTTGCCCGGCCACGGCAGGTTGCGGATGAATTCTTCGGTTTCCGCCTTGAGCAACTTGGGCTCCACTGCCAGCTCCTGGGCGGCGCGGCCGAGGAAGTGCCGGGCCAGGGTCGGGATGTCTTCGCGACGGTCGGCCAGGCGCGGGATGTGGATGCGGATCACGTTCAGGCGGTGGAACAGGTCTTCGCGGAATTTGCCGGCTTGCACCAGGGTTTCCAGGTTCTGGTGGGTGGCGGCGATGATCCGTACATCGACCTTGACCGGCACATGCCCGCCCACCCGGTAGAACTCGCCATCGGCCAATACCCGCAGCAAACGGGTCTGGGTGTCGGCCGGCATGTCGCCGATCTCGTCGAGGAACAGGGTGCCGCCATCGGCCTGCTCGAAACGGCCGCGGCGCAAGTTGGCGGCGCCGGTGAAGGCGCCTTTCTCATGGCCGAACAGCTCCGACTCCATCAGGTCCTTCGGAATAGCCGCCATGTTCAAGGCGATGAACGGCGATGCCGCACGCGGGCTGTGGCGGTGCAGGGCGTGGGCCACCAGTTCTTTACCGGTACCGGATTCGCCGTTGATCAGCACGGTGATATTGGAGTGGCTCAAGCGACCGATGGCGCGGAACACCTCCTGCATCGCCGGTGCTTCGCCGATGATCTCCGGAGTGCGGGTCAGGCTGGGTGCCACGTCCAGCCCTTGTTGCTCCTGGGCGTGCTGGTTGGCGCGCTTGACCAGCGATACCGCCTCGTCAACGTCGAACGGCTTGGGCAGGTATTCGAAGGCACCGCCCTGATAGGACGCCACCGCGCTGTCCAGGTCGGAGTGGGCGGTCATGATGATCACCGGCAGGCGCGGGTGCTGCTCGCGGATCTGCGCCAGCAAATCCAGGCCGCTGGCGCCGGGCATGCGGATATCGGAAATGATCACGTCCGGCTGTTGCCGGGCCAGGCGGCTCATGACCCCGTCGGCACTGTCGAAGCTCTGGGTGGTCATGCCTTCCTGCTGCAGGGCCTTTTCCAGTACCCAGCGAATGGAACGATCATCGTCGACGATCCAGACAGTTTCACTTCGGCTCATGAGGCGTTGGCTCCTTGTTCCAGCGGCAGGAAGATCGAGAAAGTGGTGTGGCCAGGGTGGCTGTCACATTCGATCAGGCCCTGGTGCTGGCTGATGATGTTCTGGGTAATGGCCAGGCCCAGCCCGGTACCGTCCGGACGGCCGCTGACCATGGGGTAGAAGATGGTTTCCTGCAGCTCGGCAGGGATGCCGGGGCCGTTGTCGATGATCTCGATGCGGGCCACCAGGCGGTGACGGGTGTGGCCTATGGTGAATTGGCGCATGGCCCGGGTGCGCAGGCTGATGCGCCCCAGGCGCAGCTCGTTCTGGCCGCTGATCGCCTGCATGGCGTTGCGCACGATGTTCAGTACCGCCTGGATCATCTGCTCACGGTCGATCAGTACATCCGGCAGGCTCGGGTCGTAGTCGCGCACCAGGGTGATCCCACCCTGGCTTTCGGCATCGACCAGGCTGCAGACCCGCTCCAGCACTTCGTGAATGTTGGTCATGGCCAGCGACGGCAGCTTGTTCGAGCCGAGCATGCGGTCCACCAGGTTGCGCAGGCGATCGGCCTCTTCGATGATCACATTGGTGTAATCCTTAAGGCCTTCTTCGGGTAGCTCGCGGGCCAGCAACTGGGCGGCGCCGCGAATGCCGCCGAGCGGGTTCTTGATTTCGTGAGCCAGGCCGCGCACCAGCATCTTGGTGGTTTCCTGCTTGGACAACTGGGCCTCTTCCTTGGTGATGCGCAGCAGTCGGTCGCGCGGGTGCACTTCCAGCAGCAGCAAGGTCGAGCCTTTGCTGAGGATCGGCGTCACCGCGTAGTCGACGGTCTGGGTCTGCCCGGTCAGCGAGGTCAACTGGGCTTCACGCTTGGTGAAGGGGTGCGCCTGTTCCACCGCCTGGCGCAGGGAGTTCAGCGCCTCGGGCGATTCGGTGAACAGCTCGCTGATGAACTGCCCATGGCTGCGCTGGCCGCTGATGGCCAGGAGCATTTCCGCCGCCGGGTTCATGTATTCGAGACGCAACTGGGCGTCGAGCAGGATGGTGGCGGTGGTCAGGTTGTCCAGTAGCAGTCGGTGCAGTGCATCGCTGATGGTCATGGGGCGTCGGTGACCTCTTTTGGCTCATACAACCTCGGCCTGGGCCCAAGTCGCGGTCGCTGGTAATCCGCTGATATGAAGAAAATGCAAAAAGCAAACCAAGGCTCCGAAAAGAAGCGAAATTTCCGGATTAAGACCTGTATTTGCGCGAGAAATACCTACAAAGTCCTGAGGTAGCGCTTTGTGTGAACCAAAATGGGCTGAGTTGCTCAAGTGCAGGCAGATGCGTGCACCAATATAGAGCATAGAGGAAGGATTACAGCGGCGAGCACAAATGCGTGGTGGCGCGGATCAGGGCCAGGGATTGCTGCGGGTTTTTATCCAGTTGATCGATGCTGCGGGCGAGGGTCGCCTGGCACTGCACTGGGCGGTTGCGATCAAACTCCGCCAGTTGGCTGAGCAATGTGCGTTGCAGGCGGTCCAGTTGTGGGCGCAATTGTTTTCCGAGGTCAATGCGCTGTGTGTCTGGCGCACTGCCAACGGCATGCCAGCGAGACAGGGCGCTGTACTGCAACAGCTTGTTGGCTTCGATCTGGTCGGCAAAGAAACGGGCGGCCCGTTGCCCATCCACTCCAAAGCGCACGGCTTGCGCCTGGGCATTGGCAATGACTTGCTGCTCGCGCTCCGGCGCAGCTACCGGCTGGCCCGAGTCCCACTTGTTCAGGGCGACCGCTTCGGCGATGTCCAGGCGTTGATTCACGCTCTCAAGCAGGCGTGACAGGGCAGTTGGCGGTGCAGGCGTTGTGGCGCAACCGTGCAAGAGCAGAGTTGACGTCAGCAGCAGGGGAAGCAGGGGCGTGCGCATGGCGAGGGTCCGTAGCGGCAAAACAGTAGTGTGCAGCTTTGCGCGGCTTTTACCTGTCGGTCAATGCCGACAAGAATGTCAGAAAAACAAAAGGCCTCCCGGAGGAGGCCTTTGTCACACTACGCCGCTTGTGCGGGCGTCACTGAATCAGCAGCTGTAGTACAGCTCGTATTCCAGTGGGTGCACGAAGGTGCGCACTTTGATCTCTTCTTCCGATTTCAGCTCGATGTAGGCATCGATGAAGTCGTCGGAGAACACGCCGCCCTTGGTCAGGAACGCACGGCCCTTGTCCAGCTCTTCCAGGGCTTCTTTCAGGCTGCCGCACACCTGTGGGATCTCTTTCGCCTCTTCAGGCGGCAGGTCGTACAGGTTTTTGTCGGCGGCATCGCCTGGGTGGATCTTGTTCTGGATACCGTCCAGGCCGGCCATCAGCAGGGCGGCAAAGCACAGGTACGGGTTGGCAGCCGGGTCCGGGAAGCGTGCTTCGATACGGCGGGCCTTAGGGCTCGACACGTAAGGAATGCGGATCGAGGCGGAACGGTTGCGAGCCGAGTAGGCCAGCATGACCGGCGCTTCGAAGCCTGGTACCAGACGCTTGTAGGAGTTGGTCGCCGGGTTGGTGAAGCCGTTCAGGGCCTTACCGTGCTTGATGATACCGCCGATGAAGTACAGCGCGGTGTCGGACAGGCCGGCATAGCCTTCGCCTGCAAAGGTGTTCTTGCCGTCTTTCCAGATCGACATGTGCACGTGCATGCCCGAGCCGTTGTCACCGTACAGCGGCTTAGGCATGAAGGTGGCGGTGCGGCCGTAAGCATCGGCAACGTTGTGCACGACGTATTTCAGGGCTTGAACTTCGTCGGCTTTCTTCACCAGGGTGTTGAACTTGACGCCGATTTCGTTCTGGCCGGCAGTTGCCACTTCGTGGTGGTGAACTTCGACGGTTTGGCCCATTTCTTCCAGTGCATTGCACATGGCAGTACGGATTTCGTGGTCGTGGTCGAACGGCGGGACCGGGAAGTAACCACCTTTGACGCCTGGACGGTGGCCTTTGTTGCCACCTTCGACGTCCTGGTCGGACATCCACGAGCCTTGCTCGGAGTAGATCTTGAACATGGAGCCGGAGATGTCGGACTTGAACTTCACTTCGTCGAAGATGAAGAACTCAGGCTCGGGACCGGCGTACACGGTGTCACCGATCAGGGTGCTTTTCAGGTGCTCTTCGGCGCGGCGGGCGATGGCACGTGGATCGCGATCGTAGCCCTGCATGCTGGCAGGGTCGATGATGTCGCAGGTCAGGATCAGGGTCGGCTCTTCGGTGAACGGATCGAGCACGGCGGTGGAGTCGTCCGGCATCAGGATCATGTCGGAGGCTTCGATGCCTTTCCAGCCGGCGATGGAGGAACCGTCGAACATCTTGCCGGTTTCGAAGAAGTCTTCGTCCAGGCCGTCACGGGCAGGCATGGTGACGTGGTGTTGGACGCCCTTGGTGTCAGTGAAGCGCAGATCAATCCATTTAACGTCATGATCTTTGATGAGTTGAACCGACTTCGACATAGTGTCCTCCGGGTGGGGTAGAGCTTGCCTGTGCAGCCCTTTAATTTGGGTGATGCCGGGCGCGAATAGTCGGCCAAGGCAACCTGCCTCACAAGGGAGCAAATTGCATGCCAGTGCCCCGAGTTGGAATCTTTGCCTCAAACCCAAGCGTTTGCGGTCGATTTCGCCAATTCCCGGCTTTTTTCTGCACTCTAAAGATGCGTCAAGCGGGCATAATGCACCATTTTGGCGCATGAAAAACCTTCTGTACAAAAGTTGCTCAAAACGTGAGCGATTTCCGCTATAATCCGCGCCCCACTTTTTTAGTCGGCATCGCGCGCGCTGTTTTTCATGAAACTAATCGTAAAAGTCTTCCCAGAGATCACCATCAAGAGCCGGCCGGTTCGCAAGCGCTTCATCCGTCAGCTGGCCCGCAACATCCGCAACGTGCTCAAGGACCTCGATCCTGCGCTCGCGGTTAATGGTGTCTGGGATAACCTCGAAGTGATCACTCACATCGAGGACGAGAAAGTCCTGCGCGAGATGACCGAGCGTCTGACCTGCATGCCGGGCATTGCCCACTTCCTGCAGGTCGACGAATACCCGCTGGGTGACTTCGACGACATCGTCGCCAAGTGCAAGCAGCACTTTGGCCACCTGCTGGCCGGCAAGCGCTTTGCCGTACGCTGCAAGCGCGGCGGCCACCACGATTTCAGCTCGATGGACGTTGACCGCTACGTTGGCAGCCAGTTGCGCCAGCAGTGCGGCGCCGCCGGTATTGACCTGCGTACCCCGGAAGTGGAGGTGCGTATCGAGGTGCGCGACAAGCGCCTGTACGTTATCCACAACCAGCACAAAGGCATCGGCGGCTACCCGCTGGGTGCTCTGGAACAGACCCTGGTGCTGATGTCCGGTGGTTTCGACTCCACGGTCGCCGCCTACCAGATGATGCGCCGCGGCCTGATGACCCACTTCTGCTTTTTCAACCTTGGCGGCCGCGCCCACGAACTGGGGGTGATGGAAGTCGCTCACTACCTGTGGAAGAAGTACGGCAGCAGCCAGCGCGTTTTGTTCGTCAGCGTGCCGTTCGAAGAAGTGGTTGGCGAGATCCTTGGCAAGGTCGACAACAGCTACATGGGCGTGACCCTCAAGCGCATGATGCTGCGTGCGGCGACCAACATCGCCGACCGTCTGCAGATCGACGCCCTGGTGACCGGTGAAGCGATTTCCCAGGTGTCGAGCCAGACCCTGCCCAACCTTGCGGTGATCGATTCGGCCACCGAGAAGCTGGTACTGCGCCCGCTGCTGGCCAGCCACAAGCAGGACATCATCGACCTGGCCCAGCAGATCGGCACCGCCGAGTTTGCCAAGCACATGCCTGAATACTGCGGCGTGATCTCGGTGAACCCGACCACCTGCGCCAAGCGTCATCGCCTCGACTATGAAGAGAAGCAGTTCGACATGGCGGTGCTCGAGCGCGCCCTGGAGCGCGCCCGCCTGATCTCCATCGACCACGTGATCGATGAACTCAGCGAAGATATTCAGATCGAAGAAGTCAGCCAGGCGCTGGCCGGGCAGGTGGTGATCGACATTCGCCACCCCGATGCCCAGGAAGACCAGCCCCTGGAACTGGACGGCATCGAGGTCAAGGCCTTGCCGTTCTACGCCCTGAACAGTCGCTTCAAGGAGCTGGATGCCACGCGCCAGTACCTGCTGTATTGCGACAAGGGGGTAATGAGTCGCCTGCATGCCCACCATTTGCTCAGTGAGGGACATGCCAATGTGCGCGTTTATCGTCCGACATAAGACGCCGGGGCTATATGGCGGGAGCATCCGCCATCGCCCTCCCGACCTACGGGCCCGTTGAGCGCCATTCATTCATATTGGCCGCCTAGACTGGGCGGCAACCCGAATCCTCTGATCGAGATACACACGTGATCGAAAATCTGCGTAACATCGCCATCATCGCCCACGTTGACCATGGTAAAACCACCCTGGTCGACAAACTCCTGCGTCAGTCCGGCACTCTGGAGCGTAACGAGCTCAACGACGAGCGCGTCATGGACTCCAACGACCAGGAAAAAGAGCGCGGTATTACCATTCTGGCGAAAAACACCGCCATCAACTGGAACGGCTACCACATCAACATCGTCGACACCCCCGGCCACGCCGACTTCGGTGGCGAGGTTGAGCGTGTAATGTCGATGGTCGACTCGGTACTGCTGCTGGTCGATGCCCAAGACGGCCCTATGCCGCAAACCCGTTTCGTGACCAAGAAGGCCTTCGAAGCCGGCCTGCGTCCAATCGTGGTCATCAACAAGGTCGACCGTCCAGGCGCGCGTCCTGACTGGGTTCTGGACCAGATCTTCGACCTGTTCGACAACCTCGGTGCTACCGACGAACAGCTGGACTTCAAAGTCGTCTACGCCTCGGCCCTGAACGGCATTGCCGGTCTGGACCACACCGAAATGGCCGAAGACATGACCCCGCTGTACCAGTCGATCGTCGACAACGTACCAGCGCCAGCGGTTGACCGTGACGGCCCGTTCCAGATGCAAATCTCGGCGCTGGACTACAACAGCTTCCTCGGTGTTATCGGCGTTGGCCGTATTGCCCGTGGTCGTGTCAAGCCGAACACTCCGGTTGTTGCCATCGACACCGACGGCAAGAAGCGTAACGGTCGTATCCTCAAGCTGATGGGTCACCACGGCCTGCATCGCGTTGACGTCGAAGAAGCCCAGGCTGGCGACATCGTCTGCATCAGCGGTTTCGACGAGCTGTTCATCTCCGACACCCTGTGCGCCCCGGACGCGGTCGAAGCGATGAAGCCGCTGACCGTTGACGAGCCAACCGTTTCCATGACCTTCCAAGTCAACGACTCGCCGTTCTGCGGTAAAGAAGGCAAGTTCGTGACTTCCCGTAACATCAAGGAACGTCTGGACAAAGAGCTGCTGTACAACGTTGCACTGCGCGTTGAAGAAGGCGACTCGGCTGACAAGTTCAAGGTTTCCGGCCGTGGTGAGCTGCACCTGTCGGTTCTGATCGAAACCATGCGTCGCGAAGGCTTCGAAATGGGCGTTGGTCGTCCGGAAGTGATCATCCGTGAAGTCGACGGCGCCAAGCAGGAACCGTTCGAGAACGTCACCATCGATATCCCTGAAGATTCCCAGGGCAAGGTCATGGAAGAAATGGGTCTGCGTAAAGGCGACCTGACCAACATGGTGCCGGATGGCAAGGGCCGTGTACGTCTGGAATACAACATTCCAGCCCGTGGTCTGATCGGTTTCCGTAACCAGTTCCTGACCCTGACCAACGGTGCAGGCATCCTGACCTCGATCTTCGATCGCTACGCTCCGATGAAGTCCGGCCACATGTCCGGTCGTCAGAACGGCGTACTGGTTTCGGTCGAAACCGGCAAGGCCCTGACCTACTCCCTGGAAACCCTGCAGGCGCGCGGCAAGCTGTTCGTTGAACACGGTCAGGAGATCTACAACGGTCAAATCGTCGGCCTGAACAGCCGCGACAACGACCTGGGCGTCAACCCTACCAAGGGCAAGAAGCTCGACAACATGCGTGCTTCGGGTAAAGACGAAACCATCGCCCTGGTTCCACCTGTTCGCTTTACCCTGGAACAGGCTCTGGAATTCATCCAGGACGACGAGCTGTGCGAAGTGACCCCTAAGTCGATCCGTCTGCGCAAGAAGATCCTCGACGAAGGCGAGCGTACCCGCGCTGCCAAGAAAGCCAAGAACTGAGTCTTAGTTCCAGCTGAATGAAAACGCCCCCGGTCGCAAGGCCGGGGGCGTTTTTGTTTGTCTGGTAAAACAATCGCGGGGCAAGCCCGCTCCCACAGGCTCAGCACTGTGGGAGCGGGCTTGCCCCGCGATGATTTCTAGCGGCGCGCTGCCGGTTTTGGGATGTACGCGCAATAGCCCGGCCGCGGTCCGACCCGTGGATGGTTGCGGCAGGTGTCCGGGCGTGTCTCGTAAATGGTGCACAGGCGGCTCTTGCGGTCCAGGTACAGACAATCGCCGTTGCTCAACTGAGTCAGGGTGAAAATGCCCGACTTCTGGTTGAAGCGCTGGATGATCCCGTCCTTCTGCAAGCGTTTGGCGATGTTCTTCGGCGGGTCGCCTTGCTCGAACTCATCCACTACACCCATGCGGATCAGGTCTTTGATTTTCACTTCTGTTGCTAATGTGCAGCAGGTCGAATTGCAGCCCCCGCACATATGGCTTTGGTACTTCTGCCAGGTCTCCAGTCGGTCGACTTCGGCGGCGGCAATCAGGGTCGGTTTCATCAGGCTCAGGTTTTAGATGTTCTAGTTGGCGCGCGATCATACCGGAGTTGGTCAAAATGTGAACAACCATTTGCCGGTTGCCACGCCAACGGCTGCCGCTTTTGCACAGAAACTCCAGAACCCGCGCTGTCGCTCTGTGTCGAACGGTCTAGGCTGACAAATCTCCATCCGCTTTCGTCAACTTGCCCGAGGACGTCGCATGTCTCAGGAACCGTTCGCTCGTGACGCAGAGGTGGCCGCTTTTCGCACCGCTGTGCTGGATAAATTGACCTACGCGGTCGGCAAGGACCCGGAGCACGCCTTCGACCACGACTGGTTCGAAGCCATTGCCCTGGCCGCCCGCGATCACATGGTCGATCACTGGATGGACCACACCCGGCAGATCTACCGCAAAAGCCAGAAGCGCGTGTACTACCTGTCGCTGGAGTTCCTCATCGGCCGCCTGCTGTACGACAGCCTGAGCAACCTGGGCTTGCTGGATGTCGCCCGCGAGGCGCTGGACGGGCTCAACGTCGACCTTGAGCGCATCCGTCTACTGGAGCCCGATGCGGCGCTGGGTAACGGTGGCCTGGGGCGCCTGGCGGCCTGTTTCATGGAGAGCATGTCGACCCTGGGCATTGCCGCCCATGGCTACGGTATTCGTTACGAGCATGGCCTGTTCCGCCAGGCGGTGGTCGATGGCTGGCAGCAGGAGCAGACCGAGAACTGGCTGGACTTTGGCAACCCCTGGGAGTTCGAGCGGGCCGAAGTGATCTATCCGATCAGCTTTGGCGGCAGCGTCGAAACCGTGCACGACACCGCAGGCCAGCCACGCCAGGTGTGGTGGCCGGCAGAGACCGTGCGCGCGGTGGCCTACGATACGCCGGTGGTCGGCTGGCGCGGCGCCAGCGTCAACACCTTGCGCCTGTGGCGGGCGCGGGCGCTGGAGGAACTGCACCTGGAGCGTTTCAACGCCGGCGACCATCTCGGTGCGGTGGCCGAAGTGGCGCGGGCCGAGAGTATCTCGCGGGTGCTGTACCCGGCCGACAGCACCGAGGCCGGCCAGGAGTTGCGCCTGCGCCAGGAGTATTTTTTTGTTTCTGCCTCGCTTCAGGACTTGCTGCGCCGGCACCTGAACATGCACGACAGCCTGCTCAACCTGCCGCAGCAAGCAGCGATCCAGCTCAACGATACCCACCCTTCGATTGCCGTTGCCGAGCTGATGCGCCTGCTGGTCGATCAGCACGAAGTGCCGTGGGACACCGCCTGGCAACTGACCGTCGAGACCCTGGCCTACACCAACCACACGCTCTTGCCCGAAGCCCTGGAGACCTGGCCGGTGGGCCTGATGGAGCGCATGCTGCCGCGGCACATGCAGATCATCTACCTGATCAACGCCTTTCATATTGATGCCTTGCGCGCCAAGGGCATCCATGACTTCGACGTGTTGCGGGCGGTTTCGCTGATCGAGGAAGACAACGGCCGGCGGGTGCGCATGGGGAATCTGGCGTTCCTCGGTTCGCACAGCGTCAACGGCGTGTCGGCGCTGCACAGCAAGCTGATGCGCAGCACGGTGTTCGCCGAAATGCACAAGCTCTACCCCGAGCGGATCAACAACAAGACCAACGGCATCACCTTCCGTCGCTGGTTGTTCCAGGCCAACCCGCAACTCACCGGCATGCTGGTCGAGGCCCTGGGCGCCGAGGTACTCGATGACCCGCAAGGGCGGCTGCGCGACCTTGAACCGTTTGCCGACAAGGCATCGTTCTGCAAGCAGTTCGCTGCCCAGCGCCTGCACAGCAAAAGGGCCCTGGCCAGCCTTATCCAGGAGCGCCTGGGCATCACCCTCAACCCCGAAGCGATGTTCGATGTGCAGGTCAAACGTATCCACGAGTACAAGCGGCAGTTGCTCAACCTGCTGCACACCGTGGCCCTGTACCAGGCGATCCGTGCCGAACCCGGCACCGGCTGGGCGCCGCGGGTGAAAATCTTCGCCGGCAAGGCCGCCGCCAGCTATCACCAGGCCAAGCTGATCATCAAACTGAGCAACGACATCGCCAAGGTGGTCAACAACGACCCGACCGTACGCGGCCTGCTAAAGGTGGTGTTCCTGCCCAACTACAACGTCAGCCTGGCCGAGAGCATTATCCCGGCGGCGGACCTCTCCGAGCAGATTTCCACCGCCGGTTACGAAGCCTCCGGCACCAGCAACATGAAGTTCGGCCTCAATGGCGCGCTGACCATTGGCACCCTGGACGGCGCCAACGTCGAGATGTGCGAGCAGGTGGGGGCGCAGAACATGTTCATCTTCGGCCTCACCTCCCAGCAGGTGGAGGCGCGCAAGCGCAGCGGTGATTTTGGCGCCAGTGCCGCGATCGGCGCCTCCCATCGGCTCAACGATGTGCTCCAGGCCATTCGCGGCGGCGTGTTTTCACCCGATGACCCGGCCCGCTACGTCGGCCTGGTCGATTCGTTGGTGGCCTATGACCGCTTTCTGTTGTGCGCCGATTTCGACGCTTATTGGGAGGCGCAGTTGCGCGTCGAAGCGCTGTGGCAGGAGCCCCGGCAGTGGTGGCGCATGGCGGTGCTCAACACCGCGCGCATGGGCTGGTTCTCCTCGGACCGGACCATCCGCGAGTACGCGACCGAAATCTGGAAAGCCCTCGACTAAGCTTCAAGGGCCGGCCCGGGAGGGGTGAACTCTCGGGCCGATGTGCCGTCTGATCGGCCAAGCGTGTCTGATTGCTCGCTAGCGCTTCACTCTCCCTGTAAACTGCGTGGGTTTTTATTACCCCCTTCCTTCGGAGCCTTACATGTCCCGCGTTACCCTGAGTCGCTATTTGATTGAGCAGACCCGCAGCAACAGTACCCCTGCCGATCTGCGCTTCCTGATCGAAGTGGTGGCGCGTGCGTGCAAGGAAATCAGCCACAACGTCTCCAAAGGCGCGCTGGGCGGTGTTCTGGGCAGCATGGGCACTGAAAACGTGCAGGGCGAAGTGCAGAAGAAGCTGGACGTGATCTCCAACGACATCCTGCTCGAAGCCAACGAGTGGGGCGGTCACCTGGCCGGCATGGCCTCCGAAGAGATGGACAACGCCTACCAGATCCCGGGCAAATACCCCAAAGGTGCCTACCTGCTGGTATTCGACCCGCTGGACGGCTCGTCGAACATCGACGTCAACGTCTCGGTCGGCACCATCTTCTCGGTACTGCGCTGCCCGAACGAATACCTGAGCCAGAACGAAAGCCTCAACGAGCAGGCCTTCCTGCAGCCAGGCACCAAGCAGGTTGCCGCCGGTTATGCGATCTACGGCCCGCAGACCATGCTGATCCTGACCCTGGGCAACGGTGTCAAAGGCTTCACCCTGGACCGCGAGCTGGGCAGCTTCGTGCTGACCCACGAGAACATCCAGGTGCCGGAAACCACCGCCGAATTCGCCATCAACATGTCCAACCAGCGTCACTGGGAAGCGCCTGTGACCCGCTATGTGGGCGAGCTGCTGGCCGGTGAGACCGGTCCGCTGAAAAAGAACTACAACATGCGCTGGATCGCCTCGATGGTTGCCGATGTGCACCGCATCCTCACCCGTGGCGGCCTGTTCATGTACCCGCGCGACGCCCGTGAGCCGTCCAAGCCGGGCAAGCTGCGCCTGATGTACGAAGCCAACCCGATGTCCTTCATCATCGAACAGGCCGGCGGTGCTTCCACCGACGGCAAACAGCGCATCCTCGACATCCAGCCAGAGAGCCTGCACCAGCGCGTGGCGGTGTTCCTGGGCTCCAAGCAGGAAGTCGAGCGCGTTACCGGTTATCACAAGGAGTAAATCATGCTCGCACCTTGGCAGCCTTTGCTGGAGTGGTGGTTTGGCTGGGGCACCAGCCCCCAGGATGTGGCTGACGAGAAGAGCACCTTGTGGTTCGGCAAGCACCACGACGACGAAGCGCGCGAGCGCTTCGGCGACCTGGTCGAGCAGGCGTTGGCCGGCGGCCTCGATGAGTGGCTGCAAAGCCCGCAGGGCTGGTTGGGCCTGGTGTTACTGCTCGACCAACTGCCGCGCATGATCCACCGCGACACACCGCGCGCCTTCGATGGCGACCGGCGTGCCCAGGTGCTGGTGATGCAGGGCCTGGACAAGGCCTGGGACTTCCAGCTGCTGCCGATCCAGCGGGTGTTCATCCTGCTGGTGCTGGAGCATGCCGAGGTGCTGGACTGGCAGAACATCAGCGTCAAGCGTTATCAGTTGCTGCTCGATGCCCAGCCCGAAGCCGATCGGCGCTTGTTCGAGGGTTTCCTCGACTACGCCGAGCAGCACCAGCGAGTGATTGCCCGCTTTGGCCGCTTCCCGCATCGCAACCTGGTTCTGAATCGGCCGAGTACCGATAAAGAGATGGATTTTCTGCTGGAGCCGGGCTCAAGGTTCTGAGTTGAATTCATCGCGGGGCAAGCCCGCTCCCACATATTCTGTAGGAGCGGGCTTGCCCCGCGATCAGTTTCAAATCAGATCCTGAAACTGCCCACCAGCTGCTTCAACCGATTGGCCTGATTCTCCAGGTCATTGCAGGCGCGCAAGGTTGTCTGCAGGTTCGCTACCCCTTCCTGATTCAGCGTATTGATCTCGGTGATGTCGACATTGATCGACTCGACCACGGCTGTCTGCTCTTCGGTGGCAGTGGCCACCGACTGGTTCATGCCGTCGATTTCACCAATGCGCTGGGTCACGCTGCCCAGCCGATCACCGGCCTGGTTGGCGATGCCGACGCTGTGCTGGCTGTGGCTCTGGCTTTGGGTCATGGTGCTGACCGCCACCTGGGCGCCGGCCTGCAGTTCTTCGATGATACGCTGGACCTGCTGCGCCGAGTCCTGGGTGCGGTGGGCGAGGTTGCGTACCTCGTCAGCCACCACGGCAAAGCCACGTCCGGCCTCACCGGCGCGGGCCGCTTCAATGGCGGCATTGAGGGCCAGCAGGTTGGTCTGTTGGGAGATCCCGCTGATTACCTCAAGAATCTGGCCGATGTTGACCGTGTTGGCATTGAGGGTCTCGATGTTGCTGCACGAGTCGCTGATCTTCTCCGACAGCTGGTTCATCACCTCGATGGTCTGCTCGACCACTTGCTGGCCTTGTTCGGCCAGGTTGCGTGCGTCGCTTGAGTGCTGCGAGGCGAGGGCGGCGTTCTGGGCGATTTCCTGGGCGGCGGCGCCCAGTTGGTTGATCGCGGCGGCAACACTGCTGGTGCGGCTCGACTGCTGGTCGGCATTATGGATCGAGGCGTTCGAGGCGCTGACCACACGCTGGGCCACTTCATTGACCTGGCCGGTGGCCGAGGCCACTTCGCGGATCGACTCGTGGATACGCTCGACGAAGCGGTTGAACGACTGGCCGAGGCTGCCGAACTCGTCCTGGCCATGGATGCGCAGGCGTCGGGTCAGGTCGCCTTCACCTTCGGCGATGTCGTGCATTGCCCGTCCCATCACATGCAGCGGCTCCATCAGCACGCGAATCAGCAGGCCGAGCAGGGCAATGATGATCAGCACAGCGATGACTGTGGCCACCACGGCAGAGGTGCGCAGTTCGCTGAGCATGGCGAAGGCGAAATCCTGGTCAAGCTCCAGCGCCACGTACCAGTCAGCCGAAGGCACACCGTTGACCTTGGTGAAGGTGATGAACTGCTGGTGGCCGTCACGTTCGGCTTCCTTCAGGCCGCTGCCGACCTGCGGGGTGGCTTGCGGGTAGGCGTCGCTGAGGTTTTTCAGCACCAGGTCGGCTTTGGGGTGCACGAGGATCTTGCCGGCGCCGTTGACGATGAAGGCCTGGCCGTGGCCGTCGAAGTTCAGTGCGTTGATGATTGCGCTGATGCTGTCCAGGTCAGTGTCCACGCCGTTGACGCCGATCAGTTGGCCCTGGTGCTGCACCGGGGTAGCCAGGGTGATCACCAGTTTGTTGGCGGATACCGAAATGTAGGGCTCGGTGACGATGGTCTGGCCAGCACCGGTGGCGGCCTTGTACCAGCCGCGAACCCTTGGATCGTAATCGGCGGCGCGATTACCCAGCGGTACCGATTGCATGTAGCCGTCCTGGCCACCGAAGTAGGTCAGCAGAAAATTGCTGCCGTAGACCGGCAGGTTCAGGCTGCGCGTCAGGCTGTCTTTGTTGGCGCCATCGACGGCGACCTGCTGGGACAACGACTGCAGAAGCTGCATGCGGCTTTGCAGCCAGGTCTGGATGTTGCTGCTGGTCAGGCTGCCGAGCTCCTGCATCGAGGCTTCGGTGTTGCTGCGCAGGGTCTGGCGCTGGCGGTAGTCGTTGAACAGGATGAAGCAGGTGAAGGCGACAGCGACCACCAGGGCGGCGGCGAGCAGAATCTTGTGGCTGAACTTCAGGTTTTTTGTCATTGCGAGGTCTGTCTGCACAAGGCGGGTCAACGGGTGGGGCGCGGCAATCGGTCGCAGCGCCTTCCTATGTCGTCCGTTATGGGCAAAAGATTAATAGCAGAACCCACCAGTCGACCAATGGCGGGGGTTTGACGTCAACAAAGCCTTGGTGCTCGGGAACCGGAGGGGCTTTTTCCCTTCTAAGCTGTCGGTAGGCCATCGCGCCTGCACCCTCATGTCCAGGAGTGACCTTTCATGTCGTTGCGTTCCCTCGCCCTGCTGTCCTTGTGCGTGTTCCTTACTGCGTGCAACAAGATCAACCAGGAAAACTACTCACAGCTCAAGTCCGGCATGACCAAGGTCGAGGTCGAGAAACTGCTGGGCGCGCCGACCGATTGCTCGGGCGCACTGGGCATGTCCAGCTGCACCTGGGGCGACGAGAAATCCTTCATCAGCATCCAGTACGCCGCTGACAAAGTGCTGATGTATTCCGGGCAGGGCTTGAAATGAAGCGATTGCAACTGCTGCTGGTGTTGTGTGCCGGGTTGATCCTGGGCGGCTGCGCCAGCTCTGGCGCGGGCTCGCTTGCGCCGAAAACGGTCGAGCGGGTCGACCTCAAGCGCTATCAGGGCAAGTGGTATGAACTGGCGCGCTTGCCGATGTACTTCCAGCGTGACTGCGCCCAGTCCGAAGCCCATTACAACTTGAAGCCCGATGGTAGCGTCGGCGTGCTCAACCGCTGCCGCACCCTTGCCGGTGAATGGCAGGAGGCCAGTGGCACGGCAACGGCGCAAGTGCCGGGCAAGACCGACAAGCTCTGGGTGGAGTTCGACAACTGGTTCTCGACCTTGCTGCCGGGGGTTGCCAAGGGCGACTACTGGATCCTCTATGTCGATGACAAATACCAGACCGCGCTGGTCGGCAATCCCGATCGAAAGTACCTGTGGATACTTTCGCGTACCCCGACCATCCCGGCGTTGCAGCGCGAAAGCCTACTGGCCAAGGCGCGCCAGCAGGGTTATGACACCCAGCGGCTGATCTGGCGGGTGGCGGACAAGGACATGGTTGCGCACAAGCCCTGAGGTCCTTGTAGGAGCGGGCTTGCCCCGCGATGGCGCCATCAGCCCAACAGGCTGCGCAGCACATGCGCAAATGCCCGAGCGCTGTCTTCTTCCTGGGCATGGCGGCCCTGGCGCACGACCCACTGGCCGTTGACCATCACATCGCGCACCTGACGGTCACCACCGGCAAACAGCCAGCGGTTGAGGATACCATCGCCACTGGCTGTGGCCAGGTACGGGTCGTTGCCATCAAGCACCAGCCAGTCCGCACGTTTGCCCACTGCCAGTTCACCAATCGGCTGCCCCAGCGCTTGTGCGCCACCGCTCAAGGCGGCGTCGAACAGGGTACGGCCGACCATCGGCTGATCGCCACGATATAGCCGATTGCGCCGCTGGTCGCGCAGGCGCTGACCATACTCCAGCCAGCGCAATTCCTCGACCACGCTCAATGACACATGGCTATCGGAGCCGATACCCAAGCGTCCGCCCTGGGCCAGGTAGTCCACCGCCGGGAAAATACCGTCGCCCAGGTTGGCCTCGGTGGTCAGGCACAGGCCTGCAATTGCGCCGCTGCGGGCCATCAGGGTGACCTCGTCGGGCTCGGCGTGGGTGGCGTGCACCAGGCACCAGCGTTGATCGACTTCGGTGTTTTCATACAGCCACTGCAAAGGTCGGCGCCCGCTCCAGGCCAGGCAGTCGTCGACTTCTTTCTGCTGTTCAGCGATATGGATATGTACAGGGCACGCCCGGTCGCTGGCAGCCATGACCTGGGCGATCTGTTCCGGGGTTACCGCGCGCAGGGAGTGGAAGCACAGGCCCAGCGCTTGTGCGGGCTGCGCGGCGAGCAACGGCGCCAGACGCGCCTGCAGGTCGAGGTATTGTTGTGTGCTGTTGATAAAGCGCCGCTGGCCTTCGTTGGGCGTTTGCCCGCCGAAGCCCGAGTGGCTGTAGAGCACGGGCAGCAGGGTCAGGCCGATGCCGCTTGCGCGGGCGGCGGCACTGATGCGCAGGGACAGTTCCGCAGGGTCGGCGTAAGCCTGGCCTTGGGTGTCATGGTGAACATAATGGAATTCTGCGACCGAGGTATAGCCGGCTTTGAGCATCTCGATGTACAGCTGGCGGGCGATGACCTCTAGCTGTTCAGGGCTGATCTTGCCGACCAGACGGTACATCAGCTCGCGCCAGGTCCAGAAGCTGTCATTGGGGTTGCCGGCCACTTCCGCAAGCCCGGCCATGGCGCGCTGAAAGGCGTGCGAGTGCAGGTTGGGCATGCCTGGCAGCAATGGCCCGGCCAGGCGCTCGGTGCCTGCGGCCGATGCGTTGGCCTGGATACTGGTCAGCAGGCCGTCGGCGCCGACCTCGATTCGGACGTTTTCGGCCCAGCCTGTAGGCAGCAAAGCACGTTCGGCAAAGAAGACGGACATCGGCGCAGCACCTCGTTGTGATTATTTGTATATACATATACAGACGTTTGCCTGCTGGGTAAACTCCGGCAAGCTACCGTTCATTCAACCGAACAAGGATATTTTCCGTGCCGACACCTCCTGTCTCCGCGCTGGTTGCCCAGATGGGCGAGGGTCCGGCGCCGCTGTACGCCCGGGTCAAACAAATGATCGCCCAGCAGATCCAGAATGGCAGCTGGCCGCCGCATCATCGGGTGCCGTCTGAGAGCGAGCTGGTCAACCAGCTGGGCTTCAGCCGCATGACCATCAACCGCGCCCTGCGTGAGCTGACCGCCGAAGGTCTGCTGGTGCGCATGCAAGGCGTCGGTACGTTCGTGGCCGAGCCCAAGACCCGTTCAGCCTTGTTCGAGGTCAATAACATAGCCGATGAAATCGCCGCCCGTGGCCACCAGCATACTTGCCAGGTGGTCATTCTCGCCGAAGAGGCCGCGGGCTCCGAGCGGGCCCTGGCCCTGGACATGCGTGAAGGTCAAAGGGTGTTCCACTCGTTGATCGTGCATTACGAGAACGACGTTGCCGTACAAATCGAAGACCGCTTCGTCAATGCCGCCGTGGCGCCCGATTACCTGCGCCAGGACTTCACCCGGCAGACGCCCTATGCCTACCTGTCACAGGTGGCGCCCCTGACCGAGGGCGAGCATGTGGTCGAAGCGATCCTCGCCGAGCCGGAGGAATGCCGCCTGCTGCAAATCGAACAGGGCGAGCCGTGCCTGCTGATCCGCCGCCGTACCTGGTCGGGCCGTCAGCCGGTGACTGCCGCTCGTCTGATTCACCCCGGATCCCGTCATCGTCTTGAAGGACGCTTCAGCAAATGAGCCAGTTGCAGGTATTACGCGCCAAAGACTATCCCCGCATGCCCTGGAAGAACGGCGGTGGCAGTACCGAAGAAATCACCCGCGATGCCGGAGTCGGCCTGGATGGCTTTGGTTGGCGCCTGTCGATTGCCGATATCAGCGAGTCGGGAGGTTTTTCCAGTTTTGCCGGGTATCAGCGGATCATCACTGTGCTGGAGGGCGAGGGCATGCGCCTGCAGGTTGACGGCCAGCCAACGCGGCCGCTGCTGCCGTTCGATGCCTTCGCCTTCAGCGGTGAGAGCCAGGTCAGTTGCAGCCTGCTCGGGGGCTCGATTCGCGACTTCAACCTGATCTATTCCCCCGAGCGTTACTGTGCTCGCCTGCAGTGGCTCGATGGTAGTCAGCGGGTGTTCAGTTCGGCCTCGACCCTGCTGTTGTTCGCCGTGGCCGCTCAGGTCGAGGTGGTGCTGGACGAAAGCGCGCAGTTGCTCGGGCGTCATGATTGCCTGCACCTGGAGGGCAACCAGGGCCTGCGGACCTTGAACATTCAGGGGCGTTGCTGCCTGATCGAGTTGACCCCGCGCTGACGTTGTTACACCTCGGCCGCACACTGCGGCCGGGGCTGTTACCGATTGACCCAAAGTGGTGCAACGCCACTGGTCCCCTTGACTTGACCGTTCATCTCCCCTGAATTTTTTTATCGCGCCACAGCCCGCGCACTGCGGGGCTCTAGCACCTGCCTTGGCAGCGCTTTAGCGACGTCGGAGGGGAGTTGGCATTTCAATTGCCTATGCTTGTACATACAAGTAAAGATGTGTTTGTATAAGCGCCATGACCCACCCAATGCCTGGGTTGCTCTGGACCGATCGCTGAGGAGCTATTTCCGTGACTGACAACAATTTCAAGAAATTCCGTGACGTCGAAATCCGCGCAGCGCGCGGCAACAAGCTGACCGCCAAAAGCTGGCTGACTGAAGCGCCGTTGCGCATGCTGATGAACAACCTCGACCCGGAAGTCGCCGAAAACCCGAAAGAGCTGGTGGTCTACGGCGGTATCGGCCGTGCCGCGCGTAACTGGGAGTGCTACGACAAGATCGTCGAGAGCCTGACCAACCTGAACGACGACGAGACCCTGCTGGTGCAGTCCGGCAAGCCGGTCGGCGTGTTCAAGACCCACAGCAACGCCCCACGCGTGCTGATCGCCAACTCCAACCTGGTGCCGCACTGGGCCAACTGGGAACACTTCAACGAACTGGATGCCAAGGGCCTGGCCATGTACGGTCAGATGACCGCCGGTAGCTGGATCTACATCGGCAGCCAGGGCATCGTTCAAGGCACCTATGAAACCTTCGTCGAAGCCGGTCGCCAGCACTACAACGGCAGCCTCAAGGGCAAGTGGGTACTGACCGCAGGCCTCGGCGGCATGGGCGGCGCGCAGCCACTGGCGGCAACGCTTGCCGGTGCTTGCTCGCTGAACATCGAATGCCAGCAGAGCCGTATCGACTTCCGCCTGAGCAGCCGTTACGTCGACGAGCAAGCCAAGGACCTGGATGACGCCCTGGCACGCATCGCCAAGTACACCGCCGAAGGCAAGGCCATCTCCATCGCCCTGCTGGGCAACGCTGCTGAAATCCTGCCTGAGCTGGTCAAGCGTGGCGTGCGTCCGGACATGGTCACCGACCAGACCAGCGCCCACGACCCACTCAACGGTTACCTGCCAGCCGGCTGGACCTGGGAGCAATACCGCGACCGCGCGCAGACCGAGCCGGCCGCTGTGGTCAAGGCTGCCAAACAGTCCATGGCCGTACACGTTCAAGCCATGCTGGATTTCCAGAAGCAAGGCATCCCGACCTTCGACTACGGCAACAACATCCGTCAAATGGCCAAGGAAGAGGGCGTGAGCAATGCCTTCGACTTCCCAGGCTTCGTCCCGGCTTACATCCGTCCGCTGTTCTGCCGCGGTATCGGTCCGTTCCGTTGGGCTGCGCTGTCGGGCAACGCCGAAGACATCTACAAGACCGACGCCAAGGTCAAGGAACTGATCGCCGACGACGCCCACCTGCACAACTGGCTGGACATGGCCCGCGAGCGCATCAGCTTCCAGGGCTTGCCAGCACGTATCTGCTGGGTCGGCCTGGGTCTGCGTGCCAAGCTTGGCCTTGCGTTCAACGAAATGGTGCGCAGCGGCGAGTTGTCGGCACCGATCGTCATCGGCCGCGATCACCTGGACTCCGGCTCCGTCTCCAGCCCGAACCGTGAAACCGAATCGATGCAAGATGGCTCCGATGCCGTCTCCGACTGGCCGCTGCTCAACGCCCTGCTCAACACCGCCAGTGGCGCGACCTGGGTGTCCCTGCACCACGGTGGTGGCGTTGGCATGGGCTTCTCCCAGCACTCGGGCATGGTCATTGTCTGCGACGGTACAGATGAAGCGGCCGAGCGTATCGCTCGCGTACTGCACAACGACCCGGCCACCGGTGTCATGCGTCACGCCGATGCCGGTTATCAGATCGCCATCGATTGTGCGAAGGATCAAGGCTTGAACCTGCCGATGATCACCGGCTGATCTTCGTTAAATAGTTGATACTGATATCTATGCAGGCGCATACGCCTCACGAGTACGGAGCATTAACGTGACTGAATTGACCCTCAAGCCTGGCACCCTGACCCTGGCGCAACTGCGTGCGATCTACCAGCAGCCGGTGAAGCTCAAGCTCGATGCCAGCGCTAACCAGCAGATCGACGCCAGCGTCGCCTGTGTCGAGCAGATTCTTGCGGAGAACCGCACCGCCTACGGCATCAACACCGGTTTCGGCCTGCTGGCCTCGACCCGTATCGCCAGCCACGACCTGGAAAACCTCCAGCGTTCGCTGGTGCTGTCCCACGCCGCAGGCGTTGGCCAACCAATCGATGATGCCCTGGTACGGCTGATCATGGTGCTCAAGGTCAACAGCCTGAGCCGTGGTTTCTCGGGCATCCGCCGCAAGGTGATTGACGCGCTGATCGCGCTGATCAACGCCGAAGTCTATCCACACATTCCGCTCAAGGGTTCGGTCGGCGCTTCTGGCGACCTCGCTCCGCTGGCACACATGTCGCTGGTACTGCTCGGTGAAGGCAAGGCCCGCCACAACGGCCAATGGTTGTCGGCCACCGAAGCCCTGGCGGTTGCCGGCCTTGAGCCGCTGACCCTGGCGGCCAAGGAAGGTCTGGCACTGCTCAACGGTACCCAGGCATCCACTGCCTATGCCTTGCGCGGCCTGTTCGAAGGCGAAGACCTGTTCGCCGCCGCAGCCTCTATCGGCGCCCTGACCGTGGAAGCCGTGCTCGGCTCGCGCTCGCCATTCGATGCCCGTATCCACGAAGCCCGTGGCCAACGTGGGCAGATCGATGTTGCGGCCTGCTACCGCGACCTGCTCGGTGACGGCAGCGAAGTGTCTGCTTCCCATGAGAACTGCGGCAAAGTCCAGGACCCGTACTCGCTGCGTTGCCAGCCACAGGTCATGGGCGCCTGCCTGACCCAGCTGCGCCAGGCCGCCGATGTACTGGTGGTCGAAGCCAACGCGGTGTCCGACAACCCGCTGGTGTTCGCGGCCGAAGGTGACGTGATTTCCGGCGGTAACTTCCACGCCGAACCGGTCGCCATGGCTGCCGACAACATGGCCCTGGCCATCGCTGAAATCGGTTCGCTCAGTGAGCGCCGCATTTCGCTGATGATGGACAAGCACATGTCCCAGCTGCCTCCGTTCCTGGTTGCCAATGGCGGGGTCAACTCCGGCTTCATGATTGCCCAGGTTACCGCTGCGGCCCTGGCCAGCGAGAACAAGGCCCTGGCGCATCCGCACAGCGTCGACAGCCTGCCGACCTCGGCCAACCAGGAAGACCACGTGTCGATGGCCCCGGCTGCCGGCAAGCGTCTGTGGGAAATGGCCGAGAACACCCGTGGTGTGCTCGCCGTGGAATGGCTGGCTGCGGCGCAAGGCCTGGATCTGCGCGAAGGCCTGAAGACTTCGCCGAAGCTGGAGCAGGCGCGTCAGACCTTGCGTGGCAAGGTCGCCTTCTACGAGAAAGACCGCTTCTTCGCTCCGGACATCGAGGCGGCCATCGCCCTGCTGGCCGAAGGCCAACTGACCGGCCTGCTGCCGGCCAAGGTCCTGCCTAGCCTGTAATCCCCCAAGGGGTGGCTGCGAGCGACTTCGCGGGGCAAGCCCGCTCCTACTGTGGGAGCGGGCTTGCCCCGCGATGGTCGATGAAGCAGCTCAATCATTTTCACGACCAGAACAACAATAAGGACGTGACATGCAACAAACTCAAGGTTTGAAGCGCGGGCTTACCGCGCGTCACATTCGCTTCATGGCACTGGGCTCGGCGATCGGCACCGGGTTGTTTTACGGTTCCGCCTCGGCCATCCAGATGGCTGGACCGGCAGTACTGCTGGCCTACCTGATCGGTGGTGCAGCGGTGTTCATGGTTATGCGCGCGCTGGGTGAAATGGCCGTGCACAACCCGGTGGCCGGCTCCTTCGGTCATTACGCCAGCACCTACCTGGGGCCGATGTCGGGGTTCATCCTCGGCTGGACCTATGCCTTTGAAATGATCATCGTCTGTCTGGCCGACGTCACCGCCTTCGGCATTTATATGGGCTTCTGGTTTCCGGAAGTGGCGCGCTGGATCTGGGTGCTGGGCATCGTCTTCCTGATCGGCGGCCTGAACCTGTGTAACGTCAAGGTGTTCGGCGAGATGGAGTTCTGGCTGTCGCTGCTCAAGGTCGGCGCCATCGTCGCGATGATCCTCGCAGGCTTCGGCATCATGGCCTTCGGCCTGAGCAATGCCGGTGCCGACAACGCCGTGGGCGTCAGCAACCTGTTCGAGCATGGTGGCTTCATGCCCAACGGTGTTAGTGGCCTGATCGCGTCGTTTGCCGTGGTGATGTTTGCCTTCGGCGGCATCGAGATCATCGGCATCACCGCCGGTGAAGCGAAGGATCCGCAGCGCGTCATCCCCAAGGCGATCAACGCCGTGCCGATGCGCATCCTGCTGTTCTATGTGCTGACCCTGTTCGTGCTGATGTGCCTGTACCCATGGCCGCAGATTGGCAGCCAGGGCAGCCCGTTCGTGCAGATCTTCAGCAACCTGGGGATCGGCTCGGCGGCGACCGTGCTGAACATCGTGGTGATCTCGGCGGCGATCTCGGCCATCAACAGCGACATCTTCGGCGCCGGGCGCATGATGTACGGTCTGGCCCAGCAAGGGCAGGCGCCTAGAGGCTTTGCCAAGATCTCCCGTCACGGCGTGCCGTGGATGACCGTAGTGGTCATGGGGGCAGCCTTGCTCGGCGGCGTGGTGCTCAACTACCTGATCCCGGAAAACGTCTTCCTGCTGATTGCCTCGATCGCCACCTTCGCAACCGTCTGGGTCTGGCTGATGATCCTGGTGACCCAGGTCGCCATGCGTCGCAGCATGAGCCGTGACGAAGTCGCCCAGCTGAAATTCCCGGTACCGTTCTGGCCTTATGGCCCGGCCGCAGCGATTGCCTTCATGCTGTTCGTCTTCGGCGTGCTCGGGTACTTCCCTGATACCCAGGCAGCACTGTTGGTGGGTGTGGTCTGGGTGCTGTTCCTGGTGGTGGCCTACAAGCTCTGGTGCAAGCCGCAGGTGGTTGCCAGCGCGCAGCCGCTGGTGCAGGAACCTACTCAACTCTGATCAAGGAGATTCTGGATGAAAACCCTCTGGCAGCATTGCCATGTGGCAAGCATGGCGCAAGGCGCCTACTCGATCATCGAGGATGCGGCGATCGTCACCAGCGCCGGCCGTATCGAGTGGATCGGCCCGCGCCAGCAGCTGCCGGATCTGGTCGCTGACAGAACCGTGGACCTGGGCGGCGCCTGGGTCACTCCGGGGTTGATCGACTGCCATACTCACGCGGTGTTCGGCGGCAACCGCAGCGGCGAGTTCGAACAGCGCCTGCAAGGGGTCAGTTATGCCGAGATCGCCGCCCAGGGTGGCGGCATTGCCAGCACCGTGCGCGCTACCCGTGCAGCCAGCGAGGACGAATTGTTCGCCAGCGCCCGCCAGCGCGTGCAGGCGCTGATGCGCGATGGCGTCACCACGCTGGAGATCAAGTCTGGTTATGGCCTGGACCTGGCCAGCGAGCGCAAGCTGCTCAAGGTCATCCGCCGCCTGGGCGAGGAGCTGCCATTGACCGTGCGCAGCACCTGCCTGGCCGCCCATGCCTTGCCGCCGGAGTACAAGGATCGGGCTGACGACTACATCAGCCATATCTGCGATGAAATGCTCCCGGCCCTGGCTGCCGAGGGGCTGGTGGACGCCGTCGATGCCTTCTGTGAGTACCTGGCATTTTCGCCGGCCCAGGTCGAACGGGTATTCATCAAGGCGCGTGAGTTGGGGCTGCCGGTCAAGTTACATGCCGAACAACTGTCGTCCCTGGCCGGCTCCAGCCTGGCAGCACGCTACCAGGCGCTGTCGGCCGATCATCTGGAGTTCATGACCGAAGACGACGCCATCGCCATGGCGGCGGCCGGCACCGTGGCGGTGCTGCTGCCCGGTGCCTTCTACTTCCTGCGTGAAACCCAGTTGCCGCCGATGGACGCCCTGCGCAAGCATGGAGTGAAGATTGCTATCGCCAGTGATCTCAATCCGGGGACTTCGCCGGCGCTGTCCTTGCGCCTGATGCTGAACATGGCGTGCACCCTGTTCCGCATGACTCCGGAAGAAGCCCTGGCCGGTGTTACCCAGCATGCGGCAACAGCCTTGGGCCTGGGCGACAGCCACGGTTCGCTGGAGGTGGGCAAGGTCGCCGATTTCGTCGCCTGGCAGATTGAACGACCGGCCGACCTGGCCTACTGGCTCGGTGGCGACCTGCCCAAGCGGGTGGTGCGCCTGGGCCATGAACTATTCAATTAAGAGAGGGCCTATGGACAAGGTACTGAATTTTCACCAGGGCACGCTGCCGCTGCTGATCAGCATGCCCCACGCCGGCGTACGCCTGACCTCGATGGTGCAGGATGGTCTGGTCGAGCAGGCGCAAAGCCTGCCGGACACCGACTGGCACATTCCAACGCTGTACGACTTTGCCCGCACGCTGGGTGCCAGCGTGGTCGCGGCCGAGTATTCGCGTTTCGTCATCGACCTGAACCGCCCGGACGACGACAAGCCGCTGTACGTCGGTGCCACCACCGGCCTGTACCCGGCGACCCTGTTCGAGGGCGAGCCGCTGTTCAAGGACGGCAAGGTGCCGACAGAGCAGGAGCGGGCAGGGTACCTGGAAGCGATCTGGCGGCCCTACCATGACACCCTGCGCAACGAACTGGAGCGCCTGCGCGAGCAGTTTGGCTATGCCTTGCTGTGGGATGCCCACTCGATCCGCTCGCACATCCCGCACCTGTTCGACGGCAAGCTGCCAGACTTCAACCTCGGCACCTTCAATGGCGCCAGTTGTGATCCGCAGTTGGCGCAAAGGCTGCAGGGCGTGTGTGCGAAATTTGACCAGTACAGCCATGTACTCAATGGTCGTTTCAAGGGTGGGCACATTACCCGGCACTATGGCGACCCGGCCAATCATATCCATGCAGTGCAGCTGGAGCTGGCGCAGAGTACCTATATGGAAGAGGTCGAGCCGTTCAAGTATCGCGAGGATCTGGCTGCTCCAACCCAGGTGGTGTTGAAGCAATTGCTGGAGACGGTATTGGCGTGGGGCAAGGAGCGCTATTCACGCTGATTCTGCGGCGCCTGCATCGCGGGGCAAGCCCGCTCCCACAGAAATGTAGGAGCGGGCTTGACCCGCGATGAGGCCCCAAAGCCATCACAGGTACATGCTCAAAGCGCAATTCAGGTTTATGATGCCCAACGGCAGAATAATTCCCACACGGAGTGCGTAATGCAGACCTTGTACCCACAGATCAAACCTTACGCCCGGCACGATCTGGCCGTGGAAGCACCGCATGTGTTGTACGTCGATGAAAGCGGTTCGCCGGAGGGTCTGCCGGTGGTGTTCATCCATGGTGGCCCGGGGGCCGGCTGCGATGCCCAAAGCCGCTGCTATTTCGATCCCAACCTGTACCGCATCATTACCTTCGATCAGCGTGGCTGCGGCCGTTCGACCCCCCATGCCAGCCTGGAAAACAACACCACCTGGCACCTGGTCGAAGACCTTGAGCGCATCCGCAAGCACCTGGGCATCGAAAAATGGGTACTGTTCGGTGGCTCCTGGGGCTCGACCCTGGCCCTGGCTTATGCCCAGACCCACCCCGAGCGTGTGCATGGCCTGATCCTGCGCGGTATCTTCCTGTGCCGCCCGCAAGAGATCGAATGGTTCTACCAGGCTGGCGCCAGCCGCCTGTTTCCCGACTACTGGCAGGACTACATCGCACCGATTCCGGCCGAAGAGCGTGGCGACCTGGTCAAGGCCTTCCACAAGCGCCTGACTGGCAACGACCAAATTGCCCAGATGCATGCCGCCAAGGCGTGGTCGACCTGGGAAGGGCGCACCGCGACCCTGCGGCCCAACCCGCTGGTGGTCGATCGCTTCTCCGAGCCGCAGCGCGCGCTGTCGATCGCCCGCATCGAATGCCACTACTTCACCAACAATGCCTTCCTGGAGTCGAACCAGCTGATCCGCGACATGCCGAAGATCGCCCATCTGCCGGCGGTGATCGTGCATGGCCGCTACGACGTGATCTGTCCGCTGGACAATGCCTGGGAGCTGCATCAGGCCTGGCCCAACAGTGAACTGAAGGTGATTCGCGACGCAGGTCACGCGGCTTCCGAGCCGGGTATCACCGATGCGCTGGTGCGTGCCGCCGACCAGATGGCCCGGCGTCTGCTCGACCTGCCTCTGGAAGAAGCATGAAGGGTTTGCTGCAACGGGCGCGCGGCGCGCGGGTAGATGTCGAGGGCAAGACCGTTGGCGCGATCGACCAGGGCCTGCTGGTGCTGGTCGCGGTCGAGCCTGGCGATACCCGGGTCCATGCCGACAAACTGTTGCACAAGCTGCTCAATTATCGGGTGTTCAGCGATGCCGAGGGCAAGATGAACCTGTCGCTCAAGGACATCGGCGGCGGTCTGTTGCTGGTGTCGCAGTTCACCCTGGCCGCCGATACCCAGAGTGGCCTGCGCCCAAGCTTCTCGACGGCGGCGCCACCGGCGCTGGGCGCCGAACTTTTCGACTATTTGCTGGCTCAGGCCCATGCGCAGCACGCGACGGTTGCCAGTGGTCAGTTCGGGGCTGACATGCAGGTGCACCTGGTCAATGATGGCCCGGTAACATTTATGTTACAAATATGATGGCAAAAAACCCCTGTTTGCGGCAAAACAAGGGGTTTTCCAGCAGAAATAGTTTGTTCCGCCTGATGCGTTGTAACGCGGCCTGCTGGATAATCGCGCGCTATGTGAGCCTGTGTTCGCAGGTTCGTTTCACTCTGACTTGAGACTGTCCGGAACCGTTTGGGGAATCATTGCGCCCTTTCGGAGTCCGAACAGTGCTCGCCAACCTGGCATATGTCGCTGGCCGTTGGTTTTATGATCTGTTTTCGGCGAGGGTTGCTCGTGATTGTAAGTCCCTGTAATGCACCAAGAACTCCCGGCATTCGGTTGCGCAAGGCCCTGTTGGCAGGCGCAACGCTGGTAAGCCTGCTCGGCGCAGGCCAGCTCTGGGCGTTCAACCTTGACGATGTCGCGGCCAAGGCAAAGGATCTTGCCGGACAAAAGTACGAGGCGCCGAAAAGCAATCTGCCGGCGGTGTTCCGTGACATGAAGTACGCGGACTACCAGAAAATCCGCTTCCTCAATGAAAAAGCCGAGTGGGCCAAGGACAAGACGCCGTTCAAGCTGTCCTTCTACCACCAGGGCATGCATTTCGACACGCCGGTCAAGATCAACGAAATCACCGCGAAAGCCGTGAAAGAGATCAAATACGACCCGAGCCGCTTCGACTTCGGCGACCTGCAGTTCGACGCCAAGGCCACCGAGAAGCTGGGGTACGCCGGTTTCCGCGTGCTCTACCCGATCAACAAGGCCGACAAGCAGGATGAAATCATGACCCTGCTGGGCGCCAGCTATTTCCGCGTGGTCGGCAAGGGCCATGTGTATGGCTTGTCCGCCCGTGGCCTGGCCATCGACACCGCGCTGCCGTCGGGTGAAGAGTTCCCACGCTTCAGCGAGTTCTGGATCGTGCGTCCCAAAGCCACCGACAAGCAACTGGTGATCTACGCCCTGCTTGATTCGCCGCGCTCCACCGGCGCCTACCGCCTGACCCTGCGTCCGGGCAGCGACACCATTGTCGACGTGCAGTCCAAGGTGTTCCTGCGCGACCACGTCAGCCGCCTGGGTATTGCCCCGCTGACCAGCATGTTCCTGTTCGGTGGCAACCAGCCGTCCAAGGTGCTCAACTACCGTCCGGCCCTGCACGACTCCGAAGGCCTGTCGATCCACGCCGGCAACGGCGAGTGGCTGTGGCGCCCGCTGAACAACCCGAAACACCTGGCCGTGAGCAACTTCAGCGTCGAGAACCCGCGTGGTTTCGGCCTGCTGCAACGTCAACGTGAATTCAGCCAGTTCGAAGACCTCGACGACAACTACCAGAAGCGTCCAAGCGCCTGGATCGAGCCGGTCGGTGACTGGGGCAAGGGTACCGTCGATCTGGTCGAGATCCCGACTGCCGACGAAACCAACGACAATATCGTGGCGTTCTGGAGCCCGGAGAAACTGCCGGAGCCAGGTACCCCGTTCGAATACGCCTACCGCTTGCACTGGACCATCGACGAGTCCGAGCTGCACTCGCCGAAACTGGGCTGGGTCAAGCAGACCCTGCGCTCGACCGGTGACGTCAAGCAGTCCAACCTGATTCGTCAGGCCGATGGCAGCGTTGCCTTCCTGGTCGACTTCGAAGGTCCGGTACTGAGCGAGCTGCCGGCAGACACCGCCGTGCGTAGCCAGGTCAGCGTCGGCGACAACGCCGAGGTGGTCGAGAACAACCTGCGCTACAACCCGGAAATCAAAGGCTGGCGCCTGACCCTGCGGTTGAAGGTCAAGGATCCGAGCAAGTCCGTGGAAATGCGCGCTGCCCTGCTGCGTGACGTTCCGGTCGAGCCGGCCAAGCCTGCCAAACCAAGCAAGCAGGACAAGGCTGCGGCCAAACACGCCAAGGCTGAAAAGCCTGCCGAGCAACCTGCCGCCGACGCGGCGTCCACCACCGGGGCACCGGCCACCACCGAACAGGTGCTGACCGAGACCTGGAGCTATCAGTTGCCTGCCGATGAGTAATGCTCAAACCCGGCCAGAATCGCTCAGCGAGTACCTGGCCCACCTGCCACTGAGCGACGAACAGCGCGCCGAACTCGCCCGCTGCACGTCGTTCAGTGAGCTGCACCAACATCTGTCTGCCCAGCCGGACGCCAACGCTGCCGAGGCCGTCCAGGCCTCGGTGGGCGAGCGCCTGCACCTGGCCAGCGCTGAAGAACTGCAAGACGCCGAGATGCTCGCGGTCGATGGCAGCGGTCGGGTGTGCCTCAAGGCCACCCCGCCAATTCGTCGCACCCGGGTCATTCCCGAGCCGTGGCGGACCAATATTCTGATCCGCGCCTGGCGCCGCCTGACCGGCCGCACCAACGCGCCGGCACCAGAAAAGCGCGAGCTACCCAAGGCGCGCTGGCGCTGGGTCGGCTCGATGCGCCGCTACATCCTGCTGGCGCTGATGCTTGGTCAGACTATCGTCGCCGGCTGGTACATGAAGGGCATCCTGCCGTACCAGGGCTGGTCGTTCGTCGACCTTGACGAAGTCATGCACCAACCGTTGATGCAGACCGCCTCGCAAGTCTGGCCGTATGCATTGCAGACCAGCATCCTGGTCCTCTTCGGCATCCTGTTCTGCTGGGTCTCGGCGGGTTTCTGGACCGCATTGATGGGCTTTCTGGAGCTGCTCACCGGGCGGGACAAGTACCGTATCTCCGGCAGCAGCGCCGGCAACGAACCGATCGAAGCCGGTGCCCGCACCGCGATCGTCATGCCGATCTGCAACGAAGACGTGCCACGAGTATTCGCGGGCCTGCGGGCGACGTTCGAGTCGGTCGCCGCGACCGGTGACCTCGACCGTTTTGACTTCTTCGTGCTCAGCGACACCAACGACACCGACATCGCCGTGGCCGAGCAACAGGCCTGGCTGGAAGTCTGCCGTGAGGCCAAGGGCTTCGGGCGGATTTTCTACCGTCGCCGTCGTCGCCGGGTCAAACGCAAGAGCGGCAACCTCGACGACTTCTGCCGTCGCTGGGGTGGCGACTACCGCTATATGGTAGTGCTCGACGCCGACAGCGTGATGAGCGGCGAATGCCTGACCAGCCTGGTGCGCCTGATGGAGGCCAACCCGGACGCCGGGATCATCCAGACCGCGCCCAAAGCCTCGGGCATGGACACCCTGTATGCGCGCATGCAGCAGTTCGCCACCCGCGTCTACGGCCCACTGTTCACCGCCGGCCTGCACTTCTGGCAGCTCGGTGAGTCGCACTACTGGGGTCATAACGCGATCATCCGCATGAAGCCCTTCATCGAGCACTGCGCCCTGGCGCCGTTGCCGGGCAAGGGTGCCTTTGCCGGTGCGATCCTCTCCCACGACTTCGTTGAAGCGGCGCTGATGCGCCGGGCTGGCTGGGGCGTGTGGATTGCCTATGACCTGCCGGGCAGCTACGAAGAACTGCCGCCGAACCTGCTCGACGAGCTCAAGCGCGACCGGCGCTGGTGCCACGGCAACCTGATGAACTTCCGCCTGTTCCTGGTCAAGGGCATGCACCCGGTGCACCGTGCGGTGTTCCTCACCGGGGTGATGTCGTACCTGTCGGCGCCGTTGTGGTTCTTCTTCCTGGTGCTGTCGACCGCATTGCTGGCGACCAACACCCTGATGGAGCCGCAGTACTTCCTGGAACCCCGCCAGCTCTATCCGTTGTGGCCGCAGTGGCACCCGGAGAAGGCCATCGCGCTGTTCTCCACCACCATCGTGCTGCTGTTCCTGCCCAAGCTGCTCAGCGTCATCCTGATCTGGGCCAAGGGCGCGAAGGAGTTTGGCGGGCGCTTCAAGGTGACCGTGTCGATGCTGCTGGAGATGCTCTTCTCCATGCTCCTGGCACCGGTGCGGATGATCTTCCACACCCGTTTCGTGCTCGCCGCGTTCCTCGGCTGGGCCGCGACCTGGAACTCGCCGCAGCGTGACGACGACTCCACCCCGTGGAGCGAAGCGGTACGCCGCCATGGTCCGCAAACCCTGCTGGGCGTGGCCTGGGCGTTGCTGGTGGCATGGCTGAACCCAAGCTTCCTGTGGTGGCTGGTACCGATCGTAGGTTCCTTGATGCTGTCGATCCCGGTTTCGGTGATCTCCAGCCGCGTGCACCTGGGCCTGCGGGCCAAGGACGAAAGCCTGTTCCTGATTCCCGAGGAATACGCCACCCCGCAGGAGCTGCTGGCCACCGACCAGTACACCCACGAGAACCGCTGGCATGCCATGCACGACGGTTTCGTGCGTGCTGTGGTCGACCCGCAGCAGAACGCCCTGGCATGTGCCCTGGCCACTGCACGCCACGGTGTCGCCGCGCCGATCGAGACGCTGCGTGCCGAGCGTATCGCCAAGGCCCTGGAGGTTGGCCCTGGCGGCCTGGACGGTAATACCCGGCTGGCCCTGCTCAGCGATCCAGTAGCACTGGCGCGCCTGCACACGGCGGTCTGGGCCGAGCAGAACGAGGCGTGGCTGGGTGTCTGGCGTCAGTCGATCGCCAACGATCCGCACTCGCCGTTGCTGCCCCTGCATCCGGAGCCTTCCGTGCAGCCTGTGCTGGCCAGTGCCTGACTGATCGCGGGGCAAGCCCATCCCACAGTCCACACTGTGGGAGCGGGCTTGCCCCGCGATTGGTTTCAGCCCTTTTTCCGATACCCACAACGCTGTCCATGCGTTAGCATCCCTCCCCGAATATCTCGCACCCGTCTGAGTAGGACGGTTCGCACTAAAAATAAAATTCGAGCTTTCTTGCTGGGGGATCTGGTGATGATTAAGAAGTATCTGTCGATGCTGCTGGTCGGCGTCACGGCGCTTGTTGCGGTCAATGCCGCCCAGGCGGCCGGTGCCATTGATGAGGCAGTCAAGCGTGGCACCCTGCGAGCAGGTATGGACCCTACCTACATGCCGTTCCAGATGACTAACAAGCGTGGCGAGATCGTCGGCTTCGAAGTCGATATCCTCAAGGCCATGGCCAAGTCCATGGGCGTCAAGCTGGAGATGGTCTCCACTTCCTACGATGGCATCATCCCGGCCCTGATGACCGACAAGTTCGACATCATCAGCAGCGGCATGACCCTGACCCAGGAACGCAACCTCAAGCTGAACTTCAGCGAACCCTTCATCGTTGTCGGTCAGACCCTGCTGATCCGCAAGGAGCTGGCGGGCGAGATCAAGTCCTACAAAGACCTGAACAACGAGAAGTACCGCCTGACCTCCAAGCTCGGCACCACCGGTGAGATGGTCGCCAAGAAGCTGATCGGCAAGGCCAAGTACCACGGCTACGATAACGAGCAGGAAGCGGTGATGGACGTGGTCAACGGCAAGGCCGACGCCTTCGTCTACGACGCGCCTTACAACGTTGTGGCGGTGAACAAGGCCGGCGCAGGCAAGCTGCTGTTCCTCGACAAGCCGTTCACCTTCGAGCCTTTGGCCTTCGGCCTGAAGAAGGGCGACTACGACAGCCTCAACTTCATCAACAACTTCCTGCACCAGATCAAGCACGACGGTACCTACGATCGAATCCACGACAAGTGGTTCAAGGACACCGCCTGGCTCAAGGACATGGAATAAGGCCACGGCAGCACGCCTGGCTTGAAACCCGACGCGCAGGCTACGCCCTGCGCGTTCGCTTTTACGGAAGTACCCTCACGTGATCAAACACAAGAAAGCCCAGTGGCCCTGGCACGGGTTGACCGCGCTGGTCCTGATCGGCCTGGCGATCAGCCTGTATTACGCGACCTCGATGATTTCCTACGAGTGGCGCTGGAACCGGGTGCCGCAATACTTCGCCTACCAGGCGGAAGTCGCTCAGCGCATCAGTGAAAACGGCACCATCGAAGCCATCGTCAGCAAGGGCGACATGGCCAGCGTCACCGTACGTGACGAGAGCGGCGGCGAGCAGGTCTTCGAGGTCGAGCAAGCCAGCGTGCAGTTGTCGCGCGGCGACGATGTGGCCGAAGGCGACCTGATCGGCGTTACCCATCACTGGGCGGCCGGCCCGCTGGCCTGGGGCCTGTGGACCACGGTGTGGATCTCGGTCGCCTCTGGCGTGCTGGGGCTCTTGATCGGCCTGTTTGCCGGGCTCTGCCGGCTGTCGAACAACCCGACCCTGCGTGACCTGTCGACGGTCTACGTCGAGCTGGTGCGCGGCACACCGCTGCTGGTGCAGATTTTCATCTTCTACTTCTTCATCGGTACCGTGCTCAACCTGTCCCGGGAGTTTGCCGGGGTGGCGGCGCTGGCGCTGTTTACCGGTGCCTATGTCGCCGAGATCGTTCGTGCAGGCGTGCAGTCGATCGCCAAGGGTCAGGGTGAGGCTGCCCGCTCGCTGGGCCTGAGCGCCGGCCAGTCGATGCGCCACGTGGTGCTGCCGCAAGCCTTCAAGCGCGTGCTGCCACCCTTGGCCGGGCAGTTCATCAGCCTGGTCAAGGACACCTCGCTGGTCTCGGTGATCGCCATCACCGAACTGACCAAAAGCGGTCGCGAGGCGATCACCACCTCGTTCTCGACGTTCGAGATCTGGTTCTGCGTCGCCGGCCTGTACCTGTTGATCAACCTGCCGCTGTCGCACATGGCCAGCCGGCTTGAGCGGAGGCTTGCGCAAAGTGATTGAAGTCCGTGACCTGGTAAAAGTCTTCGACACCCGTGGGCAGGTCGTGCGCGCGGTGGATCACGTCAGCACCGACGTGGCCAAGGGCGAAGTGCTGGTGGTGCTCGGCCCTTCGGGCTCGGGCAAGTCGACGTTTTTGCGCTGCCTGAACGGCCTGGAGTCGTTCGATGAAGGCACCGTGGCCATCGACGGCCTGCAACTGGCCGACCCGAAGACCGACGTCAACGCCTACCGCCGTGAAGTCGGCATGGTGTTCCAGCATTTCAACCTGTTCCCGCACATGACCGTGCTGGAGAACCTGTGTCTTGCGCAGAAGGTTGTGCGCAAGCGCGGCAAGGCCGAGCGCGAGGCCAAGGCCCGGGCCTTGCTGGAGAAGGTTGGTATCGCTCAGAAGGCCAATGAGTACCCGTCGCGCCTGTCCGGTGGTCAACAGCAGCGGGTGGCGATCGCCCGCGCCCTGGCCATGGACCCCAAGGTGATGCTGTTCGATGAGCCGACCTCGGCGCTCGACCCGGAGATGGTCGGCGAAGTGCTGGATGTGATGAAGACCCTGGCTCTGGAAGGCATGACCATGGTTTGCGTTACCCACGAAATGGGCTTTGCCCGGGAAGTGGCGGACCGGGTGCTGTTCTTCGACCATGGCAAGCTGCTGGAAGATTCGCCGCCTGAGGCGTTCTTCACCTCGCCCAAGGACCTGCGCGCTCAGGCGTTTTTGCGTCAGGTACTTTGAGGCCGTATCGCGGGGCAAGCCCGCTCCCACAGAGGTGGGAGCGGGCTTGCCCCGCGATGCTTTCTAAAGCTGGAACTTGCCGACCAGCGTCTGCAAATGGGTGCCCAAGCGCGCCAGTTCAACGCTCGACGCCGCTGTCTCTTCACTGGCGGCCGAGGTCTGATCCGACACATCACGTACATTCATCACGCTGCGGTTGATCTCTTCGGCCACCGCGCTCTGCTGCTCGGCAGCTGCGGCGATCTGCTGGTTCATCGCCTGGATCGACGAGACGGTGCGGGTGATGGTTTCCAGCGAAGTACCGGCGCGGCGGGTCAGTTCGACGCTGCTGTCGGTCAGACCACGGCTGGCGTCCATGACCGAGGCCACCTGCTGGGTGCCGTTCTGCAGGCCGGCGATCAATTGTTCGATCTCTTCGGTGGACTGCTGGGTGCGTTGCGCCAGGCTGCGCACTTCGTCAGCCACCACGGCAAAGCCACGCCCGGCTTCGCCGGCACGGGCTGCTTCGATGGCGGCGTTGAGGGCCAGCAGGTTGGTCTGCTGGGCCACTGACTTGATCACATCGAGCACACTGCCGATCTTGTCGCTCTCGGCCTTGAGCTGGCCCATGGCTTCGCTGGAGTGGTTGACCTCGCTGGCCAGTCGCTCGATCTGGGCGATGGCTTCGCCGACCACCCGATCACCCTCACGGGCCTGCTGGTCGGCCATCACTGCGGCCTCCGAGGCTTCCTCGGCATTGCGCGCGACTTCCTGCACGGTCGCGGCCATTTCGTTCATGGCAGTGGCCACCTGGTCGGTTTCGACCTTTTGATTGTTGACCCCGGCGCTGGTCTGCTCGGTCACCGCCGACAGCTCTTCGGCGGCGCTGGCAATCTGGGTGACGCCGTCGCCGATGCCACCGATCAGTTCGCGCAGGCTGACGGTCATGCGCTGCATGCTGCGCTGCAACTGGCCCAGTTCGTCGCGGCGCTCGACCTTGAGGTCGTGGCGCAGGTCGCCACTGGCAACCCGGTCGGCGGCGTTGAGGGTCTGGCGCAGGGGGATGATGATCTGCCGGGTGATGGCCCAGGCGGCCAGCAGGCCGATCAGCAAGGCCAGCGCGGTGGCCAGGGCCAGCATCGACTTGGCGTGCTGCGCCTCTTCATCGCGCAGGCCGGTGAGGGTGGTGGACAGTTGCTGGCTGAGCTCGATCAGGTTCTGGCCCAGCACGACCATCTGTTGGGCGGCCTGCTCGGAAGCGTTTTGCGCGTTGCCGAATTCGATCACCGCGCCGCGATAGTTGTCCAGGGCGCGCGCCGCCTGGTTGAAGTTGCTGGAGTAGCTGGCGGGCAGCACTTCGGCCAGGGTCTTGAGTTGCGCGGTGGCCTGCTCGATGGCTTGTAGCGCGGTCTGCTGGAATTCGGCCTTGCCGCTGTAGGTGTAGCCGCGAACCTGGAAGCGCGCCTGTTGCAACAACTTGCTGGCGCCGACCACGCTGTTGAACAGGTTCAGGTCGCTGCCGCCAAGCAGTTGTTGCTCGACCTGGGCGATCAGCGCCGCGGCCTCGTCGGCGCTGTTGCCAAGCACGGCGCGGCTGGCTTCACGCTGCCGGGCGGCCTTGTCGGCACTGTCGAGGGCCTGGCGATACTGGCGCACGGCTTCGTGCTGCTGCTCGATCCGGCGGCGGTTCTCGGGCAGGACGATGCGTTGGTCGACTGTTTGCAGTTGGCGTTCCAGCGCCGCCAGGGCGTTGCTGAGGTTTTGCGCGGCCGCCTCGTCGCCCTTGAGTTGGTAGCCCTGACGGGCGATACGCAGTTCGAGGGTGGCCTGGTGCACCTGGGAGATTCCGCCCAGGGTGTCGCCGCGCTCGGTGATACCGTTCAGGCCCTGCCAGCCGGTCAGGGTAATGCTCAGGGTCAGCAGCAGGACCAGGCCGAAGCCAATGCCGAGTTTGAGGTTGACGCTCACATTACCCAGATGCTGGGCTAACCAACGGTACATGGTGGGACTCCATTGCGATCGGCAGAGGCGATTATTGTTCTGTTGCCAATGCATCGGCCGCGAGCGGCAAAACTGAAGTCAGAACAAGCGTGCCAATAGCGCGGTGACCGCTGTCTCCACGCGCAGGATGCGCTCGCCGAGCTGTACCGGGTTCAGTCCGGCCTTGCCCAGCAGGTCGATCTCGTAGGGAATCCAGCCACCTTCCGGGCCAATGGCCAGGGTGACCGGCTCATTCAGCCCGCGCGGGCAGGGTGGGTGCTGGCCGGGATGGCCGACCAGGCCGAGGGTGCCAGCGCTGATGGCTGGCAGGCGGTCTTCGACAAAGGGCTTGAAGCGCTTCTCGATGATCACCTCGGGCAGGACGGTATCGCGGGTCTGCTCAAGGCCCAGGATCAGTTGTTCGCGAATGGCCTCGGGTTCGAGGAACGGCGTTTGCCAGAAGCTTTTCTCGACCCGGTAGCTGTTGACCAGAATCACTTTCGGTACGCCCATGGTGGCGACGGTCTGGAACACCCGGCGAAGCATTTTCGGCCGTGGCAGGGCCAGCACCAGGGTCAGTGGCAACTTGGCCGGAGGTGGCTGGTCGAAGCTGACGCTGAGCTCGGCTTCATGGCCTTCCAGGCGCAGCACCACGGCCTGGCCCATCAGCCCGCCGATACGACCCACGCGCAGGGTATCGCCCACCGCGACGCGATGGATCTCCTGCATGTGGGTAAAACGCCGATCAGCCAGCACCACACGGTCGGCCGCGATGAAGTCGGCCTCTTCAAGTAACAGCAGGTTCACGGCTGGGTCGCTGGCGGTTGGTCGTTATGATCGTCGGCCGTATCTTGCGGATGATCGCCGCGCTTGCGGATCAGCCCGCCAAACAGCACGCCGATCTCGAACAGCAGCCACATCGGCACCGCCAGCAAGGTCTGCGAGAAGATGTCCGGCGGGGTCAGGATCATGCCGACCACGAAGCAGCCGATGATCACGTAGGGGCGGATCTTCTTCAGGTACTTCACGTCGACCACGCCGATCCACACCAGCAGCACCACGGCCACCGGGATCTCGAAGGCCACGCCGAAGGCGAAGAACAGGGTCATGACGAAGTCCAGGTAGCTGGAAATGTCCGTCATCATCGCCACCCCGTCCGGCGTGGCGCTGGCGAAGAAGCCGAAGATCAGCGGGAACACCAAGAAGTAGGCGAAGGCCATGCCGGCGTAGAACAGGATGATGCTCGACACCAGTAGCGGAATGGCGATGCGTTTTTCATGGCGGTACAGGCCCGGCGCAATGAAGCCCCAGATCTGCTGGAGGATCAGCGGGATCGCCAGGAACAGCGAGACGATCATGGTCAGCTTGAACGGCGTCAGGAACGGCGAGGCCACATCGGTGGCGATCATCGTCGCATTGGCCGGCAAGTGCTCGCGCAACGGTGCCGAGACCAGGGTGTAGATCTGCTGCGCGAAGGAAAACAGCCCGGCGAAGATCAGGAAGATGGCCGCGACGCAGCGCAGCAGGCGTGTGCGCAACTCGGTGAGGTGCGAAACCAGCGGCATGGGCTGGTCGTTTTCCGGAATTTCGCTCATGGGGCTCGCGGTGGCTGTGTCGGTTCGGTGGGCGCGCTGGTGACCGGCGGCGTGGCGTGGCTGCCGCTCGGGGCTGGCGCCGGGGCGCTTTCGCTGGTGGCCGCCGGGGTTGCAGGCGGCTCGGGCGTTACGCTGTTGGGGTTGAGGATCTTGCGCGCTTCCTGCTCCATGGAGAGGATGTGCTCGTTGTGCAACTGGCGACGGATGTCATCAGCGCCGATTTCGCGCTCGACCTCCTGCTTGATCGCATTGAAGCTGCGCTTGAGCCGGCCGATCCACAGCCCGGCGGTGCGCGCGGCGCCCGGCAGGCGCTCGGGGCCGAGCACCAGCAGGGCCACCAGGCCCACGAGCAACAGTTCGCTGAAGCTGATCCCGAACATGTGATTACTCTTTCTTGGCCGGTTCTTCGACCTTGTGGGCCTGGCCTTCGAAGGTCTGCGGCTGGTTCAGCGGCGAAGCGGCCTGCGGTTGGGCGGGTTGCACCGACGGTGGCGTCTGCTCGTCGGGCTTGGACTCTTCTTCGTTCATGGCTTTCTTGAAGCCCTTGATCGATTCACCCAGGTCGCTGCCGAAGTTCTTCAGCTTCTTGGTACCAAACACCAGTACCACCACGACCAGCAGGACGATCCAGTGTTTCCAGTCAAAAATACCCATGGTGCAATCCCTCGAAATAATTCAGTTAGGCCGACGGCTGACGCGCTGCTTTTTCGGCATGCCCGCAGAGGCCGAAACGGCGGTCCAGTTCGTCCAGCACCGCCTGCGGGTGCTGGCCCAGTTGGGCAAGCATGACCAGGCTATGGAACCACAGATCGGCGGTCTCGTAGATGACATCGCTGCAGTCGCCGCTGTGGGCGGCGTCCTTGGCGGCGATGATGGTCTCGACCGACTCTTCGCCGAGCTTTTCCAGAATTTTGTTCAGGCCCTTGTGATACAGGCTGGCCACGTACGAGCTGTCGGGTTCGGCGCCTTTGCGCGCTTCGAGTACTTCGGCCAGGCGGGTCAGGGTGTCGCTCATGTCAGTGTCCTGCGCTGTAGATGGCATGCGGGTCCTTGAGGACCGGGTCGACGGTCTTCCACTCACCGTGCTCGAAGACCCGGTAGAAGCAGCTTTCGCGGCCGGTGTGGCAGGCGATATGACCCAGTTGTTCAACCATCAGGATGATTACGTCGGCGTCGCAGTCCAGGCGCATTTCATGCAGCTTTTGCACGTGGCCGGATTCTTCGCCCTTGCGCCACAGTTTGCCACGCGAACGTGACCAGTAGATGGCTCGCTGCTCGGCGGCGGTCAGGGTCAGCGCTTCGCGGTTCATCCAGGCCATCATCAGCACGCGCCCGGTTTTGTGATCCTGGGCGATAGCCGGTACCAGGCCATCGCTGTTCCAGTTGATCTCGTCCAGCCAGTCTTTCATCTTCGACTCCAAAGCCGGGTTCGAGCCTGTGCCGAACCCTTGCGCTAGTGTGCCAGCCAGCGGCGCGGCTGGCTATCGACGCACGATCAGGTAGAGGCCGGCGGCGAGCATCAGCCAGGCCGGCCAGGCGGCGGGAGCGCTCAGGCTGACCGCGCCGGCGGCCAGGGTGGCGCCGCCGCCGAGCAACCCGGCACCGAGCAGGCGCAGGGCCCAGTGATCGCTCTTGTGCTGCCAGGGCGCCGGTGGGTCGGACAGGTGCGGCTGCGACATGCGTTCGAGCAGGTCGCGGGTCATGCCGGCCAGGTGCGGAATCTGCTCGACCTGGCCATGCAGGTTCTGCAGCAGGGTCTTGGGGCTGACCCGCTCGCGCATCCAGCGTTCCAGGAACGGCTGGGCGGTGCTCCACAGGTCGAGGTCCGGGTACAGCTGGCGGCCCAGGCCTTCGATGTTGAGCAGGGTTTTTTGCAACAGAACCAGCTGCGGCTGGACTTCCATGTTGAAGCGCCGCGCGGTCTGGAACAGGCGCATCAGCACCTGGCCGAAGGAAATATCCTTTAACGGTTTTTCGAAGATCGGCTCGCAGACGGTGCGGATCGCCGCTTCGAATTCATTCAGTTTGGTCTGCGCCGGTACCCACCCCGAATCGATGTGCAACTGCGCCACGCGGCGATAGTCGCGCTTGAAGAAGGCAAACAGGTTGCGCGCCAGGTAGTCCTGGTCCTCGGGCGTCAGGCTGCCGACGATGCCACAGTCGATGGCAATGTACTGCGGGCTCCACGGTTTTATCGTGCTGACGAAGATGTTGCCCGGGTGCATGTCGGCGTGGAAGAAACTGTCGCGAAACACTTGGGTGAAGAAAATCTCCACACCGCGTTCGGCAAGCATCTTCATGTCGGTGCGCTGATCGGCCAGGGTCGCCAGATCGGTCACCTGGATGCCGTAGATGCGCTCCATGACCAGCACCTTCGGCCGGCACCAGTCCCAGTAGACCTGGGGCACGTACATCATCTCCGAGCCTTCGAAGTTGCGCTTGAGCTGGCTGGCGTTGGCCGCTTCGCGCAACAGGTCGAGTTCGTCGTAGATGGTTTTCTCGTAGTCGTTGACCACTTCCACCGGGTGCAGCAGGCGCGCATCGGCCGAGACCCGCTCGGCGCCACGGGCAATCAGGAACAGCCAGGCCAGGTCCTGGGCAATGATTGGCTTGAGGCCCGGGCGCACCACCTTGACCACCACCTCTTCGCCGCTCTTGAGCTTGGCCGCGTGGACCTGGGCCACCGATGCCGAGGCCAGTGGCTCGACGTCGAAGCGGCTGAACACCTCGCTGATGGTCGCCCCGAGCTGTTCTTCGATCAGGGCGATGGCGTGTTGCGAGTCGAACGGTGGCACCCGGTCCTGCAGCAGCATCAGCTCGTCGGCGATGTCTTCGGGCAACAGGTCACGGCGGGTCGAGAGCAACTGGCCGAACTTGATGAAGATTGGCCCCAGATCCTGCAGTGCCAGGCGCAGGCGCGCGCCGCGGCTCAGTTCAAGCTGCTTGCGCGGCAGCCAGCGCCAGGGCATGGCATAACGCAGGCCCATGAGCCACCAGGGCAGGGGCAGGGCGAACAGCAGGTCATCGAGACGGTAACGGATCACGACGCGCTGGATGCGCAACAGACGGCGGACGGCAAGCAGCTTCATGCGTTATCGCTGGTATCAAGGGATCGGGCAAGGCGCTCGAGGCGCGCCTCAAGGCGTTCAATATCGACTTTGAGCGTGTCGAGTTCGCTGAAGCGGGCTTCGGCTTCGCGCTGGCCGACCAGGGTCCGGGCCTCTTCGGCGAGGTACTCGGAGAGGTTCTGGTTTAGCGCGGCCAAGCCCTGGCGGGTCCAGTTGGCGCGGCTGCGCAAGTGGCCGCTGAGCAGCTGCGTGGCGACCGGGCCGAGCCAGCGGGAGACTTCGTACTCCCAGTCCAGTTCCAGGTCCTGCAGCACTGCGACCAGGTCGAGCAGCACCGCGCTGTCGCCTTCAAGCTCGACCTGCGGGCTGTGCAGCACGGCGCTCTTGTCCTGGCTCAGGGCCAGGCGCAGCAGGCTGCTGGCCGGTGCACGCAAGGTGCAGTCCGCCTCGTTGGCCCAGTGTGCGGCCAGCATCAGGCCTTCGTCGCCGGGCAGGATGAACAGCTGCAGGGCCGGTTGGCGGCAGTCGATGGCAATCACCTTGCCGTCGAGCGGGCGCAGGCGCGGCAGCGCTGTGCTGTCCAGGCGCAGGACACGGTTGAGGCCGTGTTCGACGCTGGCGAGCAGGCCGGCCAGGAGCATCAGGGCTTGATTCCCCGGTGCAGGGCAACGATGCCGCTGGTCATGTTGTGGTAGGTGACGCGGTCGAAACCGGCTTCGACCATCATCGCCTTGAGGGTTTCCTGGTCGGGGTGCATGCGGATCGATTCGGCCAGGTAGCGATAGCTTTCCGAGTCGTTGGTGATCAGCTTGCCGGCCAGTGGCATGAAGGCGAACGAGTAAGCGTCGTAGACCTTGGACATCAGTTTGCTGGTCGGCTTGGAGAATTCCAGTACCAGCAACCGGCCACCGGGCTTGAGCACCCGCAGCATGGAGCGGATGGCCTCGTCCTTGTGGGTGACGTTGCGCAGGCCGAAGGCAATGGTCACGCAGTCGAAGTGGTTGTCCGGGAACGGCAGCTTTTCGGCATCGGCCTGGACGAACTCGATGTTGCCGGCCACGCCGCGGTCGAGCAGGCGGTCACGGCCGACCTTGAGCATCGACTCGTTGATGTCGGCCAGCACCACCTGGCCGCTTGGGCCGACCAGTTGCGAGAACTTGGCGGCCAGATCGCCGGTACCGCCGGCGATGTCCAGCACACGGTTACCTGGGCGCACACCCGACAGCTCGATGGTGAAGCGCTTCCACAGGCGGTGCATGCCGCCGGAGAGCACGTCGTTCATCAGGTCATACTTGGCCGCCACCGAGTGGAAGACCTCGGCGACTTTCTCGGCCTTCTGGCTTTCCGGCACGTTCTTGTAGCCGAAGTGGGTGGTGGGTTCGGCGTGGTCGCCTTTGCGCTGATCGTTCATATCGCTTCACCGGAAAAAATTACTGGCCATTCTAGGGCGTACGGTCGGTTTTGTCTTGGCGGGGTGTGTCGCAGGTGGGGCGCGGGCATAATATAAGTATGCCTTCGAACCCAGGATTGAATGAATGACCCAGATCAGCGTTGAACGCAAACACAACCTGGGCCGCGACGCGGCTCGGCAAAAGGCCCAAGCCCTGGTCGACAAGCTGGCCCGCGAATACGACCTCAAGGCCAGCTGGAACGGCGACCGGGTCGAGGTCAAGCGCAGCGGTGCCAATGGCAGCGTGCAGATCGGCGAGGACAGCATCAAGGTCGAGCTGAAGCTGGGCATGATGCTGTCGATGATGAGCGCGACCATCAAGAGCGAGATCGAGCGGGCGCTGGACAAGGCGTTGGCTTGATTGCGCGTTGACCTCATCGCCGGCAAGGCCGGCTCCCACAGGATTTGTGTGAGCCGGTCTGATTTGGATCAGCTGATCTTGCCCTTAGGGTGAGAATTCTAATTTTTCCCCCTACCTTGTGCTCAAGCCCAACTTTCCTGGGCAGTTCCTCCATTTCCGTTCAGCGCGTGAGGTGTAGAGCATGGCCAACATTATCCTGAAGAAAAAAGACGACGCCCAACGCAGGTTGGGTGAGGTGCGCGGCTACGCGCGCAAGATCTGGCTGGCGGGCCTTGGGGCTTACACCCGGGCCGGCCAGGAAGGTGCCGACTACCTCAAAGAGCTGGTCAAGGCCGGTGAGTCGGTAGAAAAACGCGGCAAGAAGCGCCTGGATGCCGAGCTCGATGCCGCCAACTCCGAGATCGATTCGGTGAAGAGCGAGCTGACCAGTGTCAGGGGCAAGGTCGAGGTTCAACTCGACAAAATCGAAAAGGCTTTCGACACGCGGGTCGCAAGTGCCTTGAATCGCATCGGCATTCCGTCTAAACATGACGTGGAGGCACTCTCTGCCAAGCTCGATGAGCTCACGGCATTGCTTGAACGTGTCGCACGTAAACAATAAGGAGAGCGGGATGGCTGGCAAGAAGACTACTGAGAAAGAAGGCAGCTCCTGGGTCGGGGGGATCGAGAAGTATTCCCGCAAGATCTGGCTGGCTGGTTTGGGTATCTACTCCAAGATCGATCAGGATGGCAGCAAGCTGTTCGACACCCTGGTCAAGGACGGTGAGAAGGCTGAGAAGCAAGCCAAGGGTTCGGTCAAGTCGGCTGCGGCAACCGCCAAGTCGGCGACCTCTCGGGTCAGTGATGTCAAAGACCGCGCACTGGGTAAATGGGGCGAACTCGAAGAGGCTTTCGACAAGCGCCTGAACAGTGCCATCTCGCGCCTGGGTGTTCCGAGCCGCAATGAAGTCGCCGCCCTGCACAAGCAGGTCGACACGCTGACCAAGCAGATCGAGAAGCTGACCGGTGCATCGGTCACGCCTATCTCGAAAAAGCCGGCGGCGAGCAAGACCGCGGCCAAGCCACTGGCCAAGGCTGCACCAAAAGCTGCGGCCAAACCTGCAGCTAAAACTGCGGCGGCCAAGCCTGTAGCGGCTAAGCCGGCAGCAAAAACTGCTGCGGCAAAACCCGCTGCCAAACCTGCGGCCAAACCGGCTGCGGCGAAGAAACCGGCAGCGAAAAAGCCAGCAGCCGCCAAGCCTGCTGCAGCGAAACCGGCAGCACCTGCGGCCAGCGCTGCACCGGCAGCAAGCGCAGCGCCGGTAGTAACGGCAGCATCGACCACGCCGGCACCCTCGGCACCGGTCAGCTCGATCAGCCAGGCCTGATACTGGCTCTATCGCGGGGCAAGCCCGCTCCCACAGAAGTTTTGTGGGAGCGGGCTTGCCCCGCGATGCTTTCAGCCGTCCAGATACCTCAAGGCCAACTGCTCGGCCGCATGCCGTGATTCGGCCTCCAGATGCGGCGCCACCAGCATCATCACCTGATACACCACCACCCCTACCTCACCTTCACGGGCCAGCACGCGCTGGTAATCGAGGGAGAACAGCAAGGTCAGGGTGATCTGTTCCACCAGTTGCCCCAGTGCCCGGGTATCGCTGAGCACCTGGCCCTGGGTCTTGAGGCTGGCCAGCAAGGCTGCCAGGGTGCGCTTGAGGGCATTGAGCAGGTTGCGCATGCCACGGGCCAGCTTGGGCAGGCGTCCGGTCAGGTTCGACAGGTCCTGGAACAGGAAGCGGTACTGGGCCATGCGTTCGACGATCAGGTGCAGGAACAGCCAGTAGTCCTCAGCGTCCAGGCGCACTTCCAGCGGTGGGTCGAGCAGTGGCGTGAGCTCGTCCTCGAAACGTTCGAACAACCCCTGCACCAACGGCTCCTTGCCGTGGAAGTGGTAGTAGAGGTTGCCCGGGCTGATGCCCATTTCGTTGGCAATCTCCAGGGTCGAGACATTCGGCTCGCCCTGGCGGTTGAACAGCTGCAGGGCACACTCAAGGATACGGTCGCGGGTTTTCATCCGTTCTTCTTGTTCAGCGCGCCTGCACGTAGCTGCCGGGCGCGGGGTCCATGGGAGGGTAGTGCTGGTTGCCGAGGGCCATCAGGGTTTCGCGCTGGGCGCCGGAGCGTGCCTGAATCCACTCCAGCCACTGCGGCCACCAACTGCCGTCAACCTGCTTGCCATCATAGAGCCAGGCCCGTGGGTCGCTGCTCAGGCGCGGGTTGTCGACATAGTGCGCCTTGGGGTTGCCCGGTGGGTTGATGATGCTCTGCACATGGCCGCTGTTGGCGAGGATGAAGCGCTTTTCGCCACCCAGCAGCGCCGCCGAGCGGTACACCGCATCCCAGGGCGTGATGTGGTCGTTGCTCCCGGCGACGCTGAAACTGTCGACGTTGACCTTCTGCAGGTCGATCGGCGTGCCGCACACCTCAAGCCCCGCAGCACGGGCCAGCGGGTTGTGCTTGAAGAAGTCCAGCAGGTCGCCATGCAGGGCGGCCGGCAAGCGGGTGTTGTCGTTGTTCCAGTAAAGGATGTCGAACGCTGGCGGCGCCTTGCCCAACAGGTAGTTGTTGACCCAGTAGTTCCAGATCAGGTCGTTGGGGCGCATCCAGGCAAACACCCGGGCTATCTCGCCGCCATCGAGCACCCCTTGCTGATAAGAGCGGCGCTTGGCCGCTTCCAGGGTCTGCTCGTCGGCGAACAGGCTGGCCGGGCTGTCGATCTGGCTGTCGAGCAGGCTGACCAGGTAGGTGGCGCTGCTGACCCGGCGCAACTGGCGCTTGGCCTGCAAGTGACCTTGCAGCGCCGCCATGGTCAGGCCGCCAGCGCAGGCGCCCATGAGGTTGACCTCGCGGCTGCCGGTGATCGCCCGGCACACGTTCAGGGCCTCTTCCAGTGCCTCGACATAGCTCGACAGGCCCCATTCACGATGCCGTGGATCGGGGTTGCGCCAGCTGACCATAAAGGTCTGCAGGCCGTTCTTGAGCATGTACTGGACGAAGCTGTTGGCCGGGCTCAAGTCGAAGATGTAGTACTTGTTGATCTGTGGCGGCACCACCAGCAGGGGCCTGGCATACTGTTTTTCGCTCATGGGCTTGTACTGGATCAGCTCCAGCAGCTCGTTGCGAAACACCACCGAGCCTGGGGTGGTGGCCAGGTTGCGGCCGACCTCGAAGGCTTGCAGGCTGACCTGGCGTGGCAGGCCGTTATTGTGGCGCAGGTCATCGAGCAGGTGATTGATACCGCGCAGCAGGCTCAGGCCACCGGAGTTGAACAGTTCCTTGACCGCCAGGGGGTTGAGTGGCGAGTTGCTCGGCGACACGGCGTCGTTGATCAGGGTGAACAAGAAGTGCGCCCGGGCGCGGTCGTCCGGCTCAAGCTGGCTCTCTTCGATCCACAGGCGGGTCTGTTTCTGCCAGGCCAGGTAGGCTTGCAGGCCACGGCTGTAGAGCGGGTTCTGGCTCCAGGCCGGGTCCTTGAAACGGTTGTCGCGGGGGCTGGGTTGGTAGGGCGTTTCGCCAAGCAGCACCTTGCCCAACTGTTCGCCCAGGGCAAGCATGTGCTTGGCGGTATGCAGTGGGTGGCGCAAGCCGTGGCGGCTGACGCTGCGCAAGGTCGAGAGCAGGTCGCGGCCACGCAGGCCACTGATTGCACTCTGCACGTTCATATAGGTGGCGGGGGCCGGTAGCGTCCCCTTCGCGGGTTTGTCTTTCATCAGGCAACACTCCGTCGTCAGGCCATCAACAAACACATCAATGCAAAAGCGACACCAACCTCACACCGCGCACCCGGGTTGCCTGGCGTCCCGCCATGGGCTCGGGTGTGGCAGGCGTCTCAGCTGCTGGGAGCGGGCCGAGGGTGCATGACGGCGCGTTGGCGCTCTTGCTGGAGGAACTTCATGATGATCGGGGCGACGGCCTCGGCCCGGGTGATCAGGAACAAGTGACCGTCGTCGATTATGTGTAGCTGGGCATTGGGAATTCGCCAGGCCAGCAAGCGCATGTTGATCAGTGGAATCAGCGGGTCGTCGTCACCGGCCAGCACCAGGGTGGGCTGCTGGATCTTGTGCAGCCAGTGGATGCTGGTCCAGCCAAGCCCGGCGAACAGCTGCCAGTAGTAACCCAGCTTGCCCCCGGAACGTACCTTGGCCGCGTGCGACAGGGCCAGGTCCGGGTCACGGCGAAAGCCGCCGCCGTAGATCTGCGGCGCAATGCGAATCACATGGGACGGCTGCACGTAGCGCCTGGGGCTGGCCATCATCCAGAGGACCTTGGGCTTGCCAGGGACCATCACCGCGCCTGCGGCCGTGGCAGCCAGCACCAGTTTCTTGCAGCGCTCGGGGTAGTCGTGGGCGAACTGCTGGGCCAGGGCGCCGCCCCAGGACACACCGATGGCATTGACCTGGCCATAGTCGAGGTAATCGAGCATGCGCGCGGTGAGCTTGGCCAGGCCCGGGAAGCGATAGGGGTGGCGTGGGGTGGAGGAGCCGCCGACCCCGGGCACATCGAAGGCAATGACCTCGAGGTCCGGGTCCAGAGCCTGAATAAAGGGGAACACCAGCTCCAGGTTGGCGCCGATGCCATTGAAAATCAGCAACGGCGTCAAGTGCGACTTGCCGGGTCGGACGGCGGTGCGGATGGTCTGGCCATCCAGGTCGACGGTCCTGAAGATATACGGTTGCGGCATGCGCGAAGCCCTGTGGTTGGTAAACGCCGCCGCCCTTGCGAGCTGCGGCGGTGTTCGCTATCAACGCTCGTGAACGTAGGTCCCTGGCGCTGCGGCACCGGCCGCATGGGCCTTGTTGCCGAGATTGACCGGGGCTTTCTTGAGCTTGCCCGAACGCTCGGCCAGCCAGGTTTGCCAGTACAGCCACCAGGAATCGGTGTGCTTGGTCGAGTTCTCTTGCCAGTCGAGAGCGCTGGCGGGCATTTCGCTGCTGGTCATGTAGCGCGCCTTGGGGTTGCCCGGCGGGTTGAGAATGCTCTGGATGTGGCCGCTGTTGGAGAGCAGGAACTCGACCTTGCCGCCAAACAGTTGCGCCGACTTGTAGCACGACTGCCACGGGGTGATGTGATCGGCGGTGCCGGCGACGCTGAAGATGTCAGTGGTCACCTGCTTGAGGTCGATCGGCGTGCCGCACACTTCCAGTGCATCGGGGCGCAGCAGTGGATTGTTTTTGAACATCTCGATCAGGTCGCCGTGGAAGGCGGCCGGCAGGCGCGTTGTGTCGTTGTTCCAGAACAGGATGTCGAACACCGGTGGTTCGTTGCCCAGCAGGTAATTGTTGACCCAGTAGTTCCAGATCAGGTCGTTGGGGCGCATCCAGGCGAACACCTTGGCCATGTCGCGGCCTTCGAGCACCCCGGCCTGGTAGGAATGGCGCTTGGCTGCTTCCAGGGTCTGCTCGTCGACGAACAGCGCCACCTGAGTGTCGAGAGTGGTGTCGAGCACGCTGACCAGCAAGGTCAGGGCGTTGACCTTCTTCTCGCCGAGGGCCGCGTAATGGCCCACCAGTGCGGTGCAGGTGATACCGCCGGAACAGGCGCCGAGCATGTTCAGGTCTTTGCTGCCGGTGATTGCCAGAACCACCTCGACCGCTTCCTTGAGTGCATCGATATAGGTCGACAGGCCCCATTCGCGCTGGGACTTGGTCGGGTTGCGCCAACTGACGATGAAGGTCTGCACGTTGGAGCGCAGGCAGAAGCGCGCCAGGCTCTTGTCCGGGCTGAGGTCGAAGACGTAGAACTTGTTGATCTGCGGTGGCACTACCAGCAGCGGCTTTTCCAGCACCTGCTCGGTGATTGGCCGGTACTGGATCAGCTCCAGCACATCGTTGCGAAACACCACCGCGCCTTCGCTGGTCCCCAGGTTCTTGCCGACCTCGAAGGCATCCATGTTCACCTGGCTGGGCATGCCGCCATTGTTGACCATGTCCTTGGCCAGGTTCGACAGGCCATCGAGCAGGCTCTTGCCGCCGGTTTCGAAGAAGCGTTTGACCGCCGCAGGGTTGGCCGCGGTGTTGGTCGGCGCCATGGCCTCGGTCATCAGGTTGATGACAAAGTGGCCGCGGCTGATGTCCTGGTCACTCAGGTTGCTGGTATCGATCCAGTCGTGCAGTTCCTTGCGCCAGGCCAGGTAAGTCTGCAGGTAGCGGCGATACAGCGGGTTCTGGCTCCAGGCCGGATCATTGAAGCGACGGTCGTCGTTCTCCGGGTGCAAGCTCGACTTGCCGAAGATCACATCCTTGAGTTCCATGCCGAAATGGGCGACATGCTTGGCACTGTGCAGCGGTTGACGAATGGCCTGGCGCAGCACCATTCGAGCAGAAGTCAGCAAATCCTTGCGGCGCAAGCCGATCACCGGGTTCAGACCCAGAGTGTTTTCCGAGGCTTGGCGCTGCAGGTCATCGTTATTCTTGTTACTCATCTACGACGCTCCGTTGTCCTGAGACGAGTACCGGTTTGACTGTGCGCGTTACACAGACGAACGCCCGGTACTGCTGCTCGGGTGACCAGTGATAACGAACTGCGGTCCTGCGGCCGGATGCAAACGACGATGAGCCCTGCGGGTTTGTTCTGCGTGAGAAGACTGCCTGCTTTCGCTCGCGACCTCTACATACCGGCCCGACCCTGCATTAAATCCGATGCAGGGACCTTGCCAGATCCATTGGTTACCCGACTTTTTGGTAATGCGCAAGACGGCCACTCATTGGCCGTGGTGCAGGCATTCAAGCAAATAGAATTAGAAAATGCGCTCTAAACCCTGAAGGGCCCGGGCTAGAGCATCAGCTTGACGATCGACTCGTCGGGGTCGCGGGATTTTCCGGCCTTGGCCAGTTCGTCGAGATAGTCTGCCCAGAGCGCCTCTTGGCGCAGGCACAACTGCTCAAGGTATTCCCAGGTGAACAGGCCGCTGTCGTGGCCGTCATCGAAGGTCAGTTTCAGTGCGTACTGGCCGGCAGGCTCCAGCCCGCTCAGGCCAACGCCAAGCTTGCCGTGCTGCAGGATCGGATTGCCGTGGCCCTGGACCTCGGCGGAGGGGGAGTGCACGCGCAGGAATTCGGCGGGCAGGTGATACACCTCGTCTGGCCCGTAGGTCAGGGTGAGGGTCTTGGAGGCTTTGTGCAGGTTGATGCCGGTAGGGAGTCTGGCCATGTGGTTCAGGGCCGCTAGGCGGCCCTGCCTGTAAGAGAGAAAGGCTTACAGAATATAACGAGAAAGGTCTTCGTTCTGCGCCAATTCGCCCAGGTGGCCATTAACGTAGTCGGCGTCGATGCGGATCGGCGCTTCGCTGTGGGCGCTGGCCAGGTCACCGGCGCTGAACGACACCTCTTCGAGCAAGCGCTCAAGCAGGGTGTGCAGGCGACGGGCACCGATGTTCTCGGTCTTTTCGTTGACCTGCCAGGCAATCTCGGCCAGGCGCTTGATACCGTCGGCGGCGAACTCGATGTTCAGGCCTTCGGTCTTGAGCAGCTCGCGGTATTGCTCGGTGAGCGAGGCGTGGGGTTCGCTGAGGATGCGCTCGAAGTCTTCCGGGCTCAGGGCCTTGAGTTCGACACGGATCGGCAGACGGCCTTGCAGCTCGGGCACCAGGTCGCTCGGCTTGCTCAGGTGGAAGGCGCCGGAGGCGATGAACAGGATGTGGTCGGTCTTGACCATGCCCAGCTTGGTGTTCACCGTGCAGCCTTCGATCAGCGGCAGCAGGTCGCGCTGCACGCCTTCACGCGAGACATCGGCGCCGCCGACGTTACCACGCTTGGCCACCTTGTCGATTTCGTCGATGAACACGATGCCGTGCTGCTCGACTGCTTCCAGGGCCTTGGCCTTGAGTTCATCCTCATTGACCAGGCGCCCGGCTTCTTCGTCGCGCACCAGCTTGAGCGCTTCCTTGACCTTGAGCTTGCGGCTCTTGCGTTTGCCCTTGCCCATGTTGGCGAACAGGTTCTGCAATTGGTTGGTCATCTCTTCCATGCCCGGTGGCGCGGAAATGTCGACACCCACGGCCTCGGCCACTTCGATCTCGATTTCCTTGTCATCGAGCTGGCCTTCGCGCAGGCGCTTGCGGAACAGCTGACGGGTGTTGGAGTCCTGGCTGGTGACCTGGTCTTCATTGAAACCGGTGCGCGCCGGCGGCAGCAGGGCATCGAGGATGCGCTCTTCGGCGGCGTCTTCGGCGCGGTGGCCGACGCGGATGATTTCCTGCTCGCGGAGCATCTTGATCGCGGCATCGGCCAGGTCACGGATGATCGACTCGACGTCACGGCCGACATAGCCGACTTCGGTGAACTTGGTCGCTTCGACCTTGATGAACGGTGCGTTGGCCAGTTTGGCCAGGCGTCGGGCGATCTCGGTCTTGCCGACGCCGGTCGGGCCGATCATCAGGATGTTCTTTGGCGTCACTTCAACGCGCAGCTCGGCCGGCAGTTGCATGCGCCGCCAGCGGTTGCGCAGGGCGATGGCGACGGCGCGCTTGGCGTCGTCCTGGCCGATGATGTGGCGGTTGAGTTCGTGGACGATCTCGCGGGGGGTCATGGACATGATAGTGATGGTCCTTGGGCTCGATGAATCAGCGTGGAAAAGCCCGGCCACCGGGGCCGGGCGCCAGAACAGCTGAGTTACTCGGCCAGGTCCTGCTCCTCGATGGTCAGGTGATGGTTGGTGAACACACAGATGTCACCGGCAATGTTCAGCGCGGTCTCGGCGATTTCGCGGGCCGACAGGTCGGTCTTTTGCAGCAGGGCGCGAGCGGCGGCCTGGGCGTAGGCGCCACCGGAACCCATGGCGATCAGGCCGTCTTCGGGCTCGACCACGTCACCGTTGCCGGTGATGATCAAGGAGGCGTCCTTGTTGGCGACGGCCAGCATGGCCTCCAGGCGGCTCAGGGAGCGGTCGGTACGCCATTCCTTGGCCAGCTCGACGGCGGCGCGGATCAAATGGCCCTGATGTTTCTCAAGCTGTCCTTCAAAGCGCTCGAACAGGGTGAAGGCATCGGCGGTGGCCCCGGCAAAACCGGCGATGACCTGGCCGTGGTACAGGCGGCGGACTTTCTTGGCGTTGCCTTTCATCACGGTGTTGCCGAGGGAAACCTGGCCGTCGCCGCCCATGACGACTTTGCCGTGGCGGCGAACTGAAACGATGGTGGTCAAGGGAGAGTCTCCACGCAGCGGGGCGAAAATGCCTGATGCAGACTCATATGGGGGTGCAGGGAAGGATTTCAACCTTACAGGATGAGCGGTATTGGCTATCGCGGGGCAAGCCCGCTCCTACACAGATGGGTGAAATCCTGTGGGAGCGGGCTTGACCCGCGATGTGGTAATTCAGACTCAGGCTTCGTGGCTGATATGCCCATCGACCAAGGTATAACGCACTGCGCCCGGCAGGCAGTGGCCGATGAACGGGCAGTTGTCGCCCTTGGAACGCCACTCTTCGCCAGCGACGGTCGAGGCCTTGGCGTCGAACAACACCAGGTCCGCCGCTCCGCCAACTTTCAGTTCGCCCGCCGGCAGGCGCAGCGCCGCCGCCGGTCCCGCAGACAAACGTTGCAACAAAGTTGGCAGATCCAGCAGGCCGTCTTCCACCAGGGTCATGGCCAGCGGCAGCAATACATCGACGCTGCTGATGCCCGGCTCGGTTGCGCCGAACGGTGCCAGCTTGGCATCACGCTCATGGGGCTGGTGATGGCTGGATATTGCCTGGATCACCCCGGACTTCACCGCCGCGCGCAGGCCGTCGCGGTCGGCGCGGGTGCGCAGCGGCGGTTGCACGTGGTAGAGGCTTGAGAAGTCGCGCAGCGCTTCATCGGTGAGGATCAGCTGGTACAGAGCCACGTCAGCGGTCACCGGCAGGCCCAGTTCCTGGGCCTGGGCGATCAGCCGCGCACCGCGGGCACTGGTCAGCTGGCTGAAGTGCGCGCGTACGCCGGTTTGTTCGACCAGCAGCAGATTACGCGCCAGGGCCACGGTTTCGGCGGTTTCCGGAATGCCCGGCAAGCCGAGGAAGCTGGCCATGGCCCCTTCGTGGGCCAGGCCGTCCTGGGCCAGGTCGCGGTCCTGGGAGTGGAAGATCACCGTCAGGTCGAAGGTTGCCGCGTATTCCAGGGCGCGGGCCAGGGTGCGGTTGTTGGCAAAGGCATTGAGGCCGTTGCCGAAGGCCACGCAGCCGGCATCGCGCAGGGCGATCAGCTCGGCCAGTTGCTCGCCTTCCAGGCCTTTGCTCAGGGCGCCGATCGGGTACACCTTGCTGTGCCCGGCTTCGCGGGCGCGGTCCAGGATCAGCTCGGCCACTGCCGAGGTGTCCAGCACCGGCTTGGTCTGTGGTGGGCAGCACAGGCTGGTGACGCCACCGGCAGCGGCGGCGCGGGTTTCGCTGGCAATGCTGCCTTTGCGGCTGTAGCCGGGCTCGCGCAGGGCGACGTTGAGATCGACCAGGCCGGGGGCGGCCACCAGCCCCTGGGCATCGATGCTGCGCGCGGGCTTGAAGCCTGCCGGGGCGGCGCCGATGGCGATGATCTTGCCGGCATCGATGTGCAGGTCAGTGGTCTGGTCCAGGCCGCTTAGCGGGTCGATGACCCGGGCGCCGAGAATACTGAGGGTCACTGGGCGTTCTCCTGCTCGAATTGACGTTGCGCGGTCTGCCCGCTCATGGCCATGGACAGCACCGCCATGCGCACGGCGATGCCATAGGTGACCTGGTTGAGGATCACCGAGTGGGCGCCGTCGGCCACTGCCGACTCGATCTCCACGCCGCGGTTGATCGGCCCCGGGTGCATGACGATGGCATCCGGCTTGGCGCCGGCCAGGCGTGCGGTGGTCAGGCCGAACAGGCGGTAGAACTCGCCTTCGCTGGGCAGCAGGCCGCCAGCCATGCGCTCACGCTGCAGGCGCAGCATGATCACCACGTCGACGTCCTTGAGGCCTTGTTCCAGGTCTGTATAGACCTTCACGCCGTACTGCTCGATACCGATCGGCAGCAGGGTCTTCGGGCCGATGACGCGGATATCCGGGCAGCCCAGGGTTTTCAGCGCGAGCATGTTCGAGCGCGCCACCCGCGAGTGCAGGATGTCGCCAACGATCGCCACCGAGAGGTTCTCGAAACTGCCCTTGTGCCGACGAATGGTGAGCATGTCGAGCATGCCCTGGGTCGGGTGGGCGTGGCGGCCGTCGCCGCCGTTGATGATCGCCACCTCCGGGCACACGTGCTCGGCGATGAAGTGCGCCGCGCCCGAGTCGCCGTGACGCACGACGAACATGTCGGCGGCCATGGCTTCGAGGTTGCGCAGGGTGTCGAACAGGGTTTCGCCCTTGCTGGTCGAGGAGGTCGACACGTTCAGGGTGATGACGTCGGCCGACAGCCGCTGGGCGGCCAGTTCGAAGGTGGTGCGGGTGCGGGTGGAGTTCTCGAAGAACACGTTGCAGACGGTCTTGCCGCGCAGCAGCGGGACCTTCTTCACGGCCCGGGCGCCGACTTCGAGGAACGAGTCGGCAGTGTCGAGGATTTCGGTCAGCAGTTCGCGGGGCAAACCGTCGAGCGAGAGAAAGTGGCGCAGCTGGCCCTGATCATTGAGCTGCAGCGGGCGCTTGGCGTCGATTGGCGTCATCGCGGGGGACTCTTAAAGGGCGGATGCGGAGGCGAGGTCCTGGCGCTCGAGGGCGAGCGGTGCGGGTCCGGTCAATTTTACCCGTTCATGGGCGGCCAGCGACAGGGTGGCGCCGACCACATTCGGCCGGATCGGCAATTCACCGGCATCCAGGTCCAGCAGGCAGACCAGGGTCACGCTGGCCGGGCGGCCATAGTCGAACAGTTCGTTGAGGGCGGCGCGGATGGTGCGCCCGCTCATCAGTACGTCGTCGATCAGCACCAGGTGCTGGCCTTCGATCTCGAAGGGCAGCTCGGACGGGCGCACCTGCGGGTGCAGGCCGTTCTGGCTGAAGTCGTCGCGGTAGAAGGAAACGTCGAGGGTGCCCAGGGCGGTGTCGCTGCCCAGCTCTTTCAGCAATGCCTGGGCAACCCAGACACCACCGGTGCGGATGCCGATGAAACGCGGTTCGGCAATGGCGCGCCGGGCCAGATGGGCGCGAAGGTCGACAGCCATCTGCCGGATCAGATCGGCGGGATTGGGTAGGCTCATGCTTGCTCCTCAATAGGCCGGGGAGCGGTAGGCTGGCCCGGCTTGAATGCGATGATCGGGTCTCAGGCCCCGGTATTGGCCTCCAGCCAGCCCTGCAGCAGCAAGGCGGCGGCAATCGCGTCCACCGGGTTGTCGCGATAGCTGCCACGCTGGCCGCCACGGGCCATGCGCTCGCCCTTGGCCTCGAAGGTGGTCAGGCGTTCGTCGTGGGTGTGTACCGGCAGGTTGAAGCGGCCATTGAGGCGGCGGGCGAATTTTTCTGCGCGCTCGCTCATTTCGCTGGGGCTGCCGTCCATGTTCAATGGCAGGCCGACCACCAGGGCATCGGGTTTCCATTCCTTGATCAGTTTTTCCACCTGGGCCCAGTCCGGTGTGCCGTTCTGCGCCTTGAGGGTGCACAGCTCGCGGGCCTGGCCGGTGATCACCTGGCCGACCGCGACGCCGATCTGGCGGCTGCCGTAATCAAAGCCCAGCAGCAGGCGTACTTCGGCCATCAGGCGTGCCCCGCCTGGCTGGTCAGCAGGCTGAGGTTGATCCCCAGGCTTGCGGCGGCGGCGGCCAGGCGCTGTTCGCAGGCCATGCCGAAGATGATCTGGGGGTCGAATTTGCAGTTCAGCCAGGCGTTGTCGGCCAGCTCCGCTTCCAGTTGCCCGGCCTCCCAGCCGGCATAACCGAGGGTGATCAGGCTCTTTTTCGGCCCAAGGCCGTCGGCAATGGCGAACAGCACGTCCTGGGACGTGGTCAGCGACAGGCCGTCGAGCTCGACGGTGGCCTGGAAGGTGCGGTCACTGGTGTGCAGGACGAAGCCGCGGTCGGTTTGCACCGGGCCGCCGGTGTAGATCGGGACGTGAATGCTGCTGGCGGGCGGCTCGACGTCCGCGCGCAGCTGTTCGAGGATATCAGCCAGGTTGAGCTCCAGCGGCCGGTTGACCACCAGCCCCATCGCCCCATTGGCGTTGTGCTCGACGATGTAGGTCAAGGTCTGCGCGAAGTTCGGGTCGGCCATGTGCGGCATGGCAATCAGGAACTGATGCTTGAGGTAATCCGGGCTGAGGTTCTTCATGGCTGATAGTGTGGCGGTGAGCGGCCACGCTGACAAGGTGCTGCGATCACCTTGTCAGCTTTACTGCGGGTTACTTGAACTGTTTGACCACTTCTTCGGTGTACAGGGTTGGCGACTCTTCAGCGGCCGACAGCACGTACTCCTGGACGGTCTTCTGCTTGGCCTGCGGGTACTTGGCCAGGTAGCTCTCGGGGAACGCCGGTGCCTGCAGGCTTGCGCCGGCCTTGATCAGCGCGGCGACGCAGTCCGGGTTGTCCATGCGGGCGGCTTCTTGCAGCGGTGTACCGACCGGGAAGGTGCCTTGCTGCTCGTGGTAGGCATCGATCGAGCTGCCTTGTTTCAGCAGCAGGGCGATGCGCTGGGCGGCTTGCGGGTCGGGCTGGCCGTTCATTTCAAAGGCGCGTTCACAGACGTGATGCAGCGGCGTCGTGCCGGTCAGGGTTACCTGATACGGATTGGCGCCGGCCGCGACCAGCAGCTTGATCACTTCCAGGTTCGAGGCGCCCGGGCCGGTCAATGGGGTAAAACCGTTCGGCCGCACGGCCTTGGCATCGGCGCCAGAAGCCAGCAGCAGTTTGATCAGTTCGGGTGAGCCCTTGCGTGCCGCAGTGTTCAGCGGTGTGGCGGAATCGCCCTGGGCCACCACGTTGACGTCGGCGCCAGCCTTGATCAGGCCCTTGACCATGCGCAGGTCGGCCTCGGAAGCCTTGGACTGTTCGGCCTGGTTGAGGACGAACAGCAGCAGGGTTTCGCCGTTCTCCTGGATCGGGGCTTTGGCGTCGATCTTCGGCAGGAACAACTCGAACGGCGCGACGATCTTGTAGGAGGCTGCCAGGAACATCGGCTGGCCTTTGGGATCGGCACCCTGGTCGAGCAGGGCCTGGATCTTGGCCAGGCGCGCCGGCGTTTCGTCGTAATTGTATTCGCCAACTTCGTTGTAAAGCTTCTGTGAAAGTGCGGCAGCGTCAGCGAAGGCGGCAGCAGGCAGAGCGCAGGCGGCCAGGGCCAGGCCCAGGGCAGCAGTTTTGCGGGCGAAATTGATGCGCGACATCAACAGAATCCTTTCTTGGGGGGGATACGGGCGCGCATCATCGCAGTATGGCTATTGTTTTGCCATCAGGCGGAGCCTTAGATCAGTTGCTTTGCAGCCGATCGCCGCGGGCGAAACGCCAGGTACGGATGATCTCCAGCCGGTCGATATCGGCAAGGTCGCCGGTAAACGGCGCGAACGGAGCGGCCAGGCGCACGATGCGTTGCGCAGCCTGGTCGAGCAGGGGCTGGCCGGAGGATTCGAGCACCAGCACTTCATACAACGAGCCGTCGCGGTTGATCGACACCATCAGCCGCAAGCTGCCGTAGATCTGCTGGCGCCGGGCTTCGTCGGGGTAATTGAGGTTGCCGATGCGCTCGACCTTCTTGCGCCACTCATCCTTGTACCAGGCACCCTTGTCGCGCATGGTCGAGGCGGCATTGAGGCGGTGGATACGCGGACGCTTGGCATACAACTGCTGCTCATTGGACAGCTCGGCTTCGAGGCTGGCGATCTGGCTGGACAACTGCGAGCTGTCGAAATCCGGGGTTGCGGCCTTGGGCGTGGGCTGCGGCTTGGCTTCCTTGGGCCGGGTTTCGACTTTTTCCGGTTTTGGCGCCTTGGTTGCGACCACCGCCTTGGGTGGCGTCGGTTGCGGCTGCACCTCGGGCTTGGCGGCCGGGGGCGGGGTGACCTTGTTGATCTTGCTGTCCTGGAAAGGCGCCACTTCGGTGGTTTTCGGCACCGCTTTCTTGTCCAGGGTGCCGCTGCCTTGCTGGTTGTCCTGGGCCAGGTAGTCAGCTTTGCTTGGCGCCTTCTCGCTCTTGAAGGTAGCCAGGGTGATTTCCATGGTCCGGCGAATTTCTTCGGGCTTGGCGAAGGTGAAACCGACGCCGAGGATCAGCGCCAGGTGCAGCAGCGCCGCCAGGAACAGGGTAAAGCCCAGGCGGTCCACCGGGCGTACGCGGGGTGGAGAGAAGTCGGCAGGGATGTCAGCAAGAAGCGTCATCAGGTATCCAGCAGCTGCAAAAACCGGGGGAAACCGGCAGAACAGGAGCCCAGGTCATAAAAACGACCGGCATGATACCCCACTCTGCGCGGTTGCTCCGCGTCGGTTGTCAGCGCGCCTTGAGCTTGCGATCAATGGCATCCATCAACAGTACGCCAATACGGGTGCCGAAGGCGTTGTCGATTTCGCGGATGCAGGTCGGGCTGGTGACGTTGATTTCGGTCAGGTGTTCGCCGATCACATCCAGGCCAACGAACAGCAGGCCCTTCTCGCGCAGGGTCGGGCCGACCTGCTCGGCGATCCAGCGGTCGCGATCGGTCAGTGGCCGGGCTTCGCCACGGCCACCGGCGGCCAGGTTGCCACGGGTTTCGCCAGAGGCCGGAATGCGTGCCAGGCAGTAAGGCACCGGCTCACCGTCGATCATCAGGATGCGCTTGTCGCCGTCCTTGATGGCCGGCAGATAGCCTTGCGCCATGATTTGTTGGGCGCCATTGGCGGTCAGGGTTTCGAGAATCACCGAAAGGTTCGGATCGCCCGGGCGATGGCGGAAGATCGAGGTGCCGCCCATGCCGTCCAGGGGCTTGAGGATGGTGTCGCCTTGCTGGTTGACGAACTCGCGCAGGATATCGGCGCGGCGGCTGACCAGGGTCGGTGGCGTGCACTGCGGGAACAGCGTGGCGAACAGTTTTTCGTTGCAGTCGCGCAGGCTTTGCGGGCGGTTGACCACCAGCACCCCGGCGGCTTCGGCCTGCTCCAGCAGGTAGGTGCTGTAGACGAACTCCATGTCGAACGGCGGATCCTTGCGCATCAGGATCACGTCCAGCTCGCTCAGGGCGCTGTCTTGTTCGGCATCGAGCTCGAACCAGCGCTCAGGGTCGGCGAAGACTTTCAGCGGGCGCATGCGCGCACGGGCTTCACCGGCGCCCTGGTAGAGGTCCTGCTGTTCCATGTAGAACAGCGACCAGCCGCGCTCCTGGGCGGCCAGCAACATGGCCAGCGAGCTGTCCTTTTTATAGGAAATGCGCGCAATGGGGTCCATGACAATCCCGAGGCGAACGCTCATGGGCTAAATCCTCTCAGCGGCAATGGGCCGCATTGGCTCGAATGAAAAGTGGCGTCAGGGTGGCGCTCGCAGCGCTGGCGGTCAAGGGGCAGAGCCTGATGGAATGCCTCTGCGGAGTGTGCTAAAAAGGCCAGACAGGTGGCCGCACGGCCCTTTTCAGTTTCAAGCTGCCAGCTTGTAGCTTGCCGCTCATAGCGAGTAGCGATGGTAGAGCAATTATGGAACAGCCCGGCGCGGCATTGAAGGTAATGGTGATCGACGACTCCAAGACGATTCGCCGCACCGCCCAGATGTTGCTCACTGAAGCAGGATGTGAGGTCATTACGGCCATCGACGGTTTCGATGCCCTGGCCAAGATCATCGACCACCAGCCACAGGTCATCTTCGTCGACGTGCTGATGCCGCGTCTGGACGGTTACCAGACCTGCGCCCTGATCAAGCAGAACAGCAGCTTCAAGGACACGCCGGTGATACTCCTGTCGTCCCGCGATGGCTTGTTCGACAAGGCTCGCGGTCGTGTCGTTGGATCTGATCAATTTTTGACCAAGCCTTTCAGCAAGGAAGAACTGCTGGATGCAATCCGCACCCATGTGCCCGGATTCGCCGCAGAAGAACAACACGCACCCTGACACTGCGCCTGCGCAGGCGTCTATTCCTTCATGGGGAACAGCATGGCCCGAGTTTTGATCGTCGACGATTCGCCGACCGAAATGTACAAACTGACCGGTATGCTCGAAAAACACGGGCATCAGGTGCTCAAGGCCGAAAACGGCGCCGACGGTGTGGCCCTGGCCCGGCACGAAAAACCCGATGCGGTGCTGATGGACATCGTCATGCCCGGGGTCAATGGCTTCCAGGCTACCCGCCAGCTGAGCAAAGACCCTGAAACCGCGCATATCCCGGTGATTATCGTCACCACCAAGGATCAGGAGACCGACAAGGTCTGGGGCCAGCGCCAGGGCGCCAAGGATTACCTGACCAAGCCGGTGGACGAAGACACCCTGATCAAGAAGCTCAACGACGTGCTCAAAGGTTGACGACCCGGCCCATGGGCGAGTCGCTGACGGCCTTCGAGCTGCTGCTGGACATCGACCGGCGCTGCCGGCTGTTGGCCGCCGACCTGCCGTTGCAGGAAACCCGCCTGCAGAGCTGGAGCGGCATCGGCTTTCGCATCGCCGAGCAGTGGTTTGTCGCGCCCATGGGCGAAGTCGCCGAGGTCCTGCATGAGCCGCGCCTGAGCCGCATCCCCGGGGTCAAACCGTGGGTCAGCGGCGTGGCCAATGTGCGTGGCCGGCTGCTGCCGGTGATGGACCTGCGTGGCTTCTTTGGCCTGGGCCTGTCGGCGCCGCGCAAGCAACGGCGGGTGCTGGTGCTTGATCATGACGAGCTGTTCACCGGGTTGCTGGTCGATGAAGTGCTGGGCCTGCAGCATTTTCCACTGCACAGCCTCGACCTGTCGCCGCCAACCCCACTGCTCAGCGCTGCTGCGCCCTTTGTTCAAGGGCATTTTCAGCGCGAGCGCAGTTGGGCGATCTTCAGCCCCTTCGCCCTGGCCCAGGCGCCGGGTTTTCTTGATGTCGCGCTGTAAAGGAATGCCTCTCCCGTGACCACCACCAAGACGGCTCCATCGCCCCAGGGTTCCCGCAGCAGCGCGCAGATCGCGGCGTTGTTCGTGGTGCTGATCCTGTCGATCATCCTGCTGTTCGCCAACTTCGCCTACCTCAACACCCAGGCCAACTACGACAAACAGTACATCGGCCATGCCGGTGAGCTGCGCGTGCTGTCCCAGCGCATCGCCAAGAACGCCACCGAAGCCGCTGCCGGCAAGGCCGTGGCTTTCCGCTTGCTGAGCGAGGCGCGCAACGATTTCGAGCAGCGCTGGGGCTACCTGAAAAAGGGCGATGCCAGCACCGGACTGCCCGCTGCGCCTGCGGCGGTGCGCAAGGAAATGGACGCCGTGCTGCGCGACTGGGAGAACCTGCGCAAAAACACCGATACGATTCTGGCCAGCGAGCAGACCGTGCTGTCGTTGCATCAGGTTGCCGCGACCCTGGCTGAAACCGTGCCGCAGTTGCAGATCGAATACGAAAAGGTCGTGGAAATCCTCCTGCAGAGCGGTGCACCGGCCAGCCAGGTGGCCGTGGCTCAGCGCCAGTCGCTGCTGGCCGAACGCATTCTGGGCTCGGTCAACACCGTGCTGGCCGGCGACGACACTGCGGTGCAGGCCGCTGATGCCTTTGGCCGCGACGCCAGCCGTTTTGGCCAGGTGCTTGAAGCCATGCTGGGTGGCAACGAATCGATCCAGGTTACCCGGGTGCAGGACCCGGACGCCCGCGCGCGGTTGGCAGAGATCGCCGAGTTGTTCCAGTTCGTCGCAGGTTCCGTGGACGAAATCCTCGAAACTTCGCCAGAGTTGTTCCGCGTCCGTGAGGCTGCCGGCAGTATCTTCGGTCTGTCGCAAACCTTGCTCGATGAAGCTTCGCGGCTGGCCACCGGCTTTGAAAACCTGGCCGGCGGGCGCACCCTGGATACGGTTGGCGGTTACGTCCTGGGCTTGCTGGCGCTGGCCTCGGTCATCCTTATCGGCCTGGTGATGGTGCGTACCACTCACCGCCAGTTGCGCGAAACTGCCGAGAAGAACGAACGCAACCAGCAGGCGATCATGCGCCTGCTCGATGAGATCGAAGACCTCGCCGATGGCGACCTGACCGTGACGGTCTCGGTGACTGAAGACTTTACCGGGGCCATCGCCGATTCGATCAATTACTCCATCGACCAGCTGCGCGATCTGGTGGCGACCATCAACCTGAGTGCCGAAGAAGTTGCCGCCGCCGTGCAGGACACCCAGAACACTGCACGTCAGTTGGCCAAGGCCTCCGAGCACCAGGCCCAACAGATCAGCGATGCCTCGGTGGCGGTCGGTGATATGGCCGAATCCATCGACCGGGTGTCCACCCACGCCTACGAGTCGGCGAAAGTGGCCGAGCGTTCGGTGGCCATCGCCAACAAGGGCAACGAAGTGGTGCACAACACCATCAATGGCATGGACAACATCCGCGAACAGATCCAGGACACCGCTAAACGGATCAAGCGCCTGGGCGAGTCGTCCCAGGAGATCGGCGATATCGTCAGCCTGATCGACGACATTGCCGATCAGACCAACATCCTCGCGCTCAATGCAGCGATCCAGGCTTCGCTGGCCGGGGAAGCCGGTCGCGGCTTTGCCGTGGTGGCCGACGAAGTACAACGCCTGGCCGAACGCTCGTCGTCGGCCACACGGCAGATCGAAGCCTTGGTGCGCACCATTCAGGCCGACACCAACGAAGCGGTGATTTCCATGGAGCAAACCACCGCTGAAGTGGTACGCGGTGCGCGCCTGGCCCAGGATGCCGGGGTGGCCCTGGCGGAAATCGAAGGCGTGTCGCAGACCCTTGCCGACCTGATCCACAGCATCTCCGATGCCGCCCAGCTGCAGACCTCTTCGGCCGGGCAGATCTCGCATACCATGTCGGTGATCCAGCAGATCACCTCGCAAACCTCGGCTGGCTCAACTGCTACCGCCGAGAGCATCGGCAACCTGGCGCGCATGGCCAGTGAAATGCGCCGCTCGGTGTCCGGCTTTACCCTACCACCGGCGCCGCCGCGTTGAGGGCATCATGGTGATGGGAGCAGTTATGGCTGATCGGCACGATACGGTGGCGCTGGCCTGGGTCAAAGGCTCGATTGCCGACTGCCTGGGGCAAGCACGCCAGACCCTTGAACACTTCGCTGCCGAGCCCGGGGACGAAGCGGTGCTCGACGGCTTCGTCGAGCATTTGCATCAAGTGCGCGGTTGCCTGCTGATGCTTGAGCTCAACGGTGCAGCGCTGCTCGCCGAGGAAATGGAGCAACTGGGTCTGGCCTTGCGCCAGGGCCGCGCCAATCAGCGCGGCGAGGCCCTGGGGGCACTGTTTCGCGGCCTGGAGCAGTTGCCGCTGTACCTTGAGCGTCTGCGCAGTGCCCGCCGCGACTTGCCGCTGGTGGTGTTGCCGGTGCTCAATCAATTGCGTGCAGAGCGCGGCGCAGGGGCCTTGGCCCAGGACAGCCTGCTCGCCAGCAGCCCTGCCGACGCCGAACAGCTGGCCAACCTCGACCTGTACCTGGGCACCTGGCGCGACCGCCTGCAGGCCGGCCCCGATCGTGATGCCTTGCGTTCGGTCGTTGCGGCGTTGTGCGAGGACCTCAAGCGGGTCAAGGAGCGCCTCGACCAGTTCGTGCGTGGTGATCGCCAGCATCTGGACGAGCTGGAGCCACTGCTGGCGCCGCTGCGACAGATCGCCGACACCTTGGCCGTGCTAGGCTTCGGTCAGCCACGGCGGGTGATCATCGACCAGGTGCTGGTGTTGCAAAGCCTGGCCCAGGGCCAGCGTGAACCTGCCGACGCCTTGCTGATGGATATCGCTGGGGCGCTGTTGTATGTCGAGGCGACGCTGGCAGGCATGGTCGGGCCGCTTGAGCAGAACAGCCAGAGCCCGCTGCCCGGCACGGACCTTGCCGAAATTCGCCAGTTGGTGCTCGAAGAAGCCTACGCAGTGTTGCAGCAGGTCAAGGACCAGATCGGCGATTGCCTGGATGCCGGTTGGCAAACCCAGCGCCTGCAAGCGCTGCCAGGCTTGCTGCAGCAGATCCGTGGTGCCCTGGCGATGCTGATGCTGCCACGGGCCGCGGCGTTGATCGGGCACTGTGGTGACTATGTGCAGCAGCGGCTTTTGAGCAGTGCAGCGTTAACCGATCCGGCTGCCCTGGGGCATCTGGCCGAGGCCCTGAGTGCATGCGAATGCTACCTGCAATGGCTGATCGCCGACCCTCAGGCCAATCCCTCGCGCTTCCTTGAGGTGGCCCAGAACAGCCTCGGTATGCTCGGCTATCGGCTGGAGCCTGAACCAGTGGTGGTCCAAGCACCGCCGCTTGCGGTGCTTGAGGATCCGCCGGTTGATGATGAGTTGCGCGAGATCTTTCTTGAAGAAGCCAACGAGTTGCTACCCCTGCTCAATGCCATGTGGACCCGCTGGCAAGCCGATGGCACCGACCGCGAAGCCTTGATCGAGCTGCGCCGTGGCCTGCATACCCTCAAGGGCAGCGGGCGCATGGTGCGCGCGCAGGTGCTGGCGGAGCTGGCCTGGGCGGCAGAGCATTTTCTCAACCGTGTGCTTGAAGGCCGGGTGGAGATTGGCCAGGCGCCGCTGGCGGCATTGCAGCAAGCGCTGGATCAGTTGCCGGTGCTACTCGGTGAGTTTGCCAGGGCCCAGGCGCTGGCCCACGCCGACATCGAACAGCTGGCCGCCCACCTGCATGCCCTGGCAATGAATGACCCGCACAGCCAGATCGAGGCCAATGAGGCCATCGACCCGCAGTTGCTGGAGATTTTCCGTAACGAAGCGCTGGGGCACCTGGACAGCCTGGAAGTCTTTTTGCGCGAGGCCGACCGGCAACTGCCATTGGCGGTCAGCGACAGCCTGCAACGTGCTTTGCACACCCTCAAAGGCAGCGCGGCGATGGCCGGTGTGCTGCCGATTGCCGAGCTGGCCGGTGGCCTGGATTTGCTGGCCCGTGAGTTCAAGGCCCATCAACTGGCGTTCGACCTCGAAGAAATCTACCTGCTGGAAACCGCAGAGCCCTTGTTGCGGCGTGGTTTGCAGCAGCTGTTCAGCACACCGTTGGCGCCGATTGCCGGGGCCGCGACGTTGATCGCCGATATCCATCAGGTGGTCGATGCGCGCCTGCAGGCCTTACTCGATACGCCAAGCCAGGGCTTACGGGTCAAGCGTGACCCGCAACTGATCGCCAGCTTCCTGGCCCAGGGCATGGACATCCTGCTGGATGCCGAGTCGCTGCTGTTGCGCTGGCAGGAGCATCCGGGTGAGCGCCAGGAACTCAACGCCCTGCTCGACGAATTGACTACCCTGGGGCAGAGCGCGCACCTGGCCGATTTGTGGCAAGTGGACGAACTGTGCGAAGCCCTGCTCGACCTGTATGGCGCCGTGGAGGAAAGCAGCCTGGCGGTCAGTGCGCGGTTCTTCAGCGAGGCCCAGGGCGCCCATGAGGCGTTGATCGACATGCTCGATCAGATTGCCGCCGGCCAGGAAGTCGACCCGCGTCCCGAACGTCTGCAGGCCTTGCGTGACCTGTTGGCCGAAGGTCTGGATCCCTCAGCCATGGGGCTGGTCAGCAGCCAGGGCGGGGCAGTCACCGAACTTGCCAGTGCCACCGCTGAACTTGCGGCTCAGGCGCCTGATCCCGCCGTGCTGGAGCTGTTTCTCGACGAGGCCAATGACATCCTCGACAGTGCCGACCAGGCCCTGGCGCGCTGGTTGCTGGATGCCGACAATGCTTCGGCGTTGTCATCGTTGTCGCGCGATTTGCAAACCCTCAAGGGTGGCGCGCAGATGGCTGCTCTAGGGGCATTCGAAGTACTGGCGCAAGAGCTGGAGCTATTGTACGAAGGCTTGGTAGATCGCCGCTTCAGCCCCGGCGCCGAGCTATTCGCCTTGCTCAAGCTTAGCCACCAGCAACTGGCGCACATGCTCGAGCAGTTGCAGCAAGGCCAGTTACCCGCCGCTCAGGTCGAACTGCTGGCGGCGCTGCGCGAGTTTCGCCATGACGCACCGCCGCCGACTCCGATGGAAAAGCCGGTCGAAGCACAGCAGGATGCGGGCGACAAAGAGCTGCTGGAAATCTTCCTCGAAGAAAGCCTCGACCTGGTCGAAAGCTCCAGCGCAGCGCTGCTGCGCTGGCAGGCCGAGCCGCGCAATGGTGTCGAGGTCGAGAACCTGCTGCGTGACCTGCACACCCTCAAAGGGGGCGCGCGGATGGTCGAGATCGCACCGATCGGCGACCTGGCCCACGAGCTGGAATTTCTCTACGAGTTGCTCGCTGCCGGCCAGCTACAGCCCAGTGCAGCGCTGTTCAGCCTGTTGCAGAACTGCCATGACCGCCTGGCCCATATGCTCGACGCCGTGCGCCTGCAACAGCCGCTGCATGCGGCCACGGCACTGATCGACTATATCCGCAACTTCAGCAGCGCGGCCCTGGCTGATGCCGGCGCCAGCCAGGCGCCAGCGGACACGGCACCGCCGGAACTGCCGGTGACCGCGCCCGAGCGTGGCGCCGGCGACATGGTCAAGGTGGCTTCGGAACTGCTGGATGACCTTGGCAATCTGGCTGGGGAAAATTCGATCATCCGTGGCCGGATCGAGCAGCAGGTCAACGATGCGCAAGTGGCCCTGAGCGAGATGGAAACCACGCTGGAGCGCATGCGCGATCAGCTCAGGCGCCTGGACACTGAAACCCAGGGGCGCATTCTCAGCCGCCAGGCCGATGGCGATGGCCAGGCTTATGAGGATTTCGACCCGCTGGAAATGGACCGCCATTCGCAGCTGCAGCAGTTGTCCCGGGCCCTGTTCGAATCGGCCTCCGACCTGCTGGACCTGAAGGAAACCCTGAGCGTGCGCGCCCATGACGCGCAGAGCCTGTTGCAGCAACAGGCACGGGTCAACAGTGAGCTGCAAGAAGGCCTGATGCGCACGCGCATGGTGCCGTTCGAGCGTCTGGTGCCGCGCTTGCAGCGGGTGGTGCGGCAGGTGTCCAGTGAGCTTGGCAAGCAGGTCGAGCTGGTGGTCGGCAATGCTGAAGGGGAAATGGACCGCAGCGTGTTGGAGCGCATGATGGCGCCCCTGGAGCATATGCTGCGCAACGCCGTCGACCATGGCCTGGAATCGCGCGAGGCGCGCCTGGCGGCGGGCAAGTCGGAGCAGGGGCTGATCTCCCTGAACCTGCTGCACGAAGGGGCCGATATCGTCATCGAAATGAGCGATGACGGCGCAGGGGTGCCATTGGAGGCCGTGCGGCGCAAGGCGATCAAGCGCGGGTTGCTCGACCCTGCCGCTGTGCTTAGCGACCACGAGATCATGCAGTTCATTCTGCAGCCGGGGTTCTCCACTGCCGAGAAGATCACCCAGATTTCCGGACGGGGCCTGGGCATGGACGTGGTGCATGAAGAGGTCAAGCAGCTCGGTGGTTCGATGGTGATCGAGTCGAAGCCGGGCAAGGGCGCGCGCTTTTTGATTCGTCTGCCGTTCACCGTGTCGATCAATCGCGGCTTGATGGTCCACCATGGGGAAGAGCAGTACGCGATTCCGCTGAACACCATCGAAGGTATTGTCCGCGTACCGCCGGCCGAGCTTGAAGCCTGTTACCAGCTCGATCCGCCGTATTACCAGTACGCCGGGCATCGCTATGAACTGCGCTACCTGGGTGAGTTGCTGCAGGGGGCGCCGCAACCAAAACTTCTGGGCCAGAGCCTGCCGCTGCCGGTGCTGCTGGTGCATTCCCATGATCAGCAATATGCAGTGCAGGTCGATGGCCTGGCCGCCAGCCGTGAAATCGTGGTCAAGAGCCTCGGGCCGCAGTTTGCGGCGGTCCAGGGCTTGTCCGGGGCGACGTTGCTGGGTGATGGGCGGGTGGTGCTGATTCTCGATCTGCCTGGCCAGTTGCGCGGTTTGCAGCAGATGGCCCGGCACCATTTGGGCAGTGACGGTCAGCGCCGAGAGAGCCTCGGCAGCTTGCCGGCAAGGCCGTTGCTGGTCATGGTGGTGGACGATTCGGTCACCGTGCGCAAGGTCACCGGGCGCCTGCTCGAGCGCCATGGCATGAATGTGCTGACGGCCAAGGACGGTGTCGACGCCATGGCCCTGTTGCAGGAGCATCGTCCGGATATTCTTCTGCTGGATATCGAGATGCCGCGCATGGACGGCTTTGAAGTCGCCACGCAGATTCGCCATGATCCCCAGCTCAAGGACCTGCCGATTATCATGATCACCTCGCGCACCGGCCAGAAGCACCGCGATCGGGCCATGGCCATTGGTGTCAACGACTACCTGGGCAAGCCCTATCAGGAATCGGTGCTGTTGCAGAGCATCGCCCAATGGAGTCACCGCGATGCTTGAACAAAACGCCCGGCATAACCGGCGCAGCAGCCTGACCGGCTTGCTGCTGCCCTTGAGCGATCGCTGCCTGGTGCTGCCCAACGTTGCCGTGGCCGAGTTGATCGGCTTTCAAGCCGGTAGTCCGACCCTGGAGCCGCCCGAATGGTTGCTCGGCTGGATCGACTGGCGTGGCCAGCGCCTGCCCCTGCTGAGCTTCGAGGCGGCGTGTGGTGGTCAGCTGCAGGTGGGCGAGCGGGCGCGCATCGTGGTGCTCAATGCCTTGGGCAGCAGCCCGTTGCGCTTTGTCGCCTTGCTGGTGCAGGGTATCCCGCGCTCGTGCAAGCTCGATAGCCAGCTCAACTTCGTCGATGTGCCGCTGGCCGCCCTGGAGCTGGCGGCGGTGCAGGTGGGTGAGCAGGTGGCGCGAGTCCCGGACTTGCCCGCACTGGAGCAACTGATGGTGGACGCAGGGGTGGTTTGAAACATTTGCCTGTGTAGGATGGGAGTCCTGTTTCACGTCAGGAGGACCCTGTTGCATGTATCACGGTGAACGTTTCAACGCCTGGACCCATCTGGTCGGCGCCGTTCTGGCCTGTATCGGCGCCATCTGGTTGCTGGTGGTGGCAAGCCTGCAGGGGGATCCCTGGAAAATCGTCAGCCTGGCGATCTATGGCTTTACCCTGCTGTTGCTCTACAGCACCTCGACGCTGTATCACAGCGTGCGCGGCAGGGCCAAAGTGATCATGCGCAAGCTCGATCACCTGTCGATCTACCTGTTGATTGCCGGCAGCTATACCCCGTTCTGCCTGGTCAGCCTGCGTGGGCCCTGGGGCTGGAGCCTGTTCGGAGTGGTCTGGGGGCTGGCGCTGATCGGCATGTTGCAAGAGATCAAACCGCGCTCGGAAGCGCGGGTCATGTCGATCATCATCTACGCGTTGATGGGCTGGATCGTCCTGGTTGCGGTCAAGCCGCTCCTGGCCAGCCTCGGCACTGCAGGCTTTGCCTGGCTCGCAGGTGGCGGGGCGTTTTACACCATCGGCATCATCTTCTTTGCCTACGACAGCCGCTTTCGCCATTGGCATGGCATCTGGCACCTGTTCGTGATCGCCGGCAGCCTGCTGCACTTCATCGCGGTGTTCTTCTACGTCCTTTAAAAGTCGCCCCACAACTGCTGGGCGACGGCCAGGGCGACCACCGGTGCGGTTTCGGTGCGTAGCACGCGTGGGCCCAGGCGCGCGGCGTGAAAGCCTGCGCCTTTGGCCTGCTCGACTTCCGCTTCGCTGAGGCCGCCCTCGGGGCCGATCAGAAAGGCCAGGCTGGCCGGCTGCTGGTGGCTGATCATGGGCTCGGCGACCGGGTGCAGGACCAGCTTGAGGTCCTCGTCGCAAGCCTTGAGCCAGTCGGCTAGCAGCTGCGGCGGATTTATCACCGGCACGCTTGAGCGCCCGCATTGTTCGCAGGCGCTGATTGCCACCTGACGCCAGTGGGCCAGGCGCTTGTCGGCGCGCTCATCCTTCAGGCGCACTTCACAGCGCTCACTGACGATCGGGGTGATGGCGTTGACGCCAAGCTCAGTGGCTTTCTGGATCGCCCAGTCCATGCGTTCGCCGCGGGACAGGCCCTGGCCGAGGTGGATGTGCAGGCTGGAGTCGGCTTGCCCGGCGAAGGCTTCATCGAGCTGCACGCGGACGGTTTTCTTGCCGACTTCGAGCAACTGGCCGCGAAATTCCTGGCCGCTGCCGTCGAACAGTTGTACGGCGTCGCCGCCGGCCATGCGCAGCACGCGGCCGATGTAGTGGGCCTGGGCTTCGGGCAGGTCGTGCTCGCCGAGGCTCAGGGGGGCGTCGATGAAGAAGCGGGACAGTCTCATGGGTCAACTCTAAAAAATGTTGGCAGTTCGGGCCTCATCGCGGGTCAAGCCCGCTCCTACAGGGATCTCTGTGGGAGCGGGCTTGACCCGCGATGGGGTTAGCCCGGATCGCGAAAGTCAGGGTGGAAATCAGCCGGCACAGCCACGCTGACGCTGCTGCGGGTGGCAATGTCGATACCTTCGGTGGCCACTTGGGCAAGGAAGTCGATCTGCTCCGGGGTGATCACGTAGGGCGGCAGGAAGTACACCACACTGCCCAAGGGACGCAGCAGCGCGCCGCGGCTCAGGGCGTGCTCAAAGACCTTCAAGCCGCGGCGTTCCTGCCACGGGTAGGCGCTCTTGCTGGCCTTGTCCTGGACCATCTCGATGGCCAGGGCCATGCCGGTCTGGCGCACTTCGGCGACATGCCGGTGGTCGACCAGGTGCGCAGTCGCCGTTGCCATGCGCTGGGCCAGCGCCTTGTTCGCTTCGATGACGTTGTCTTGCTCGAAGATATCCAGGGTCGCCAGCGCTGCGGCACAAGCCAGCGGGTTGCCGGTGTAACTGTGTGAATGAAGAAAGGCGCGCAGGGTCGGGTAATCGTCGTAGAAGGCGCTGTACACCTCGTTGGTGGTCAGGCAAGCGGCCAGCGGCAGGTAACCACCGGTGAGGGCCTTGGACAGGCACAGGAAATCCGGACGGATGCCGGCCTGCTCGCAGGCGAACATCGTCCCGGTACGGCCAAAGCCCACGGCGATTTCGTCGTGGATCAGGTGTACGCCGTAGCGGTCGCAGGCTTCGCGCAACAGCTTGAGGTACACCGGGTGGTACATGCGCATGCCACCGGCGCCCTGGATCAATGGCTCGACAATCACCGCAGCGACACTGGCATGGTGCTCTGCCAGGGTCTGCTCCATGGCCGCGAACAGGTTGCGCGAATGTTCTTCCCAGCCCATGCCTTCAGGGCGCAGGTAGCAATCCGGGCTGGGTACCTTGATGGTGTCGAGCAGCAATGCCTTGTAGGTTTCGGTGAACAACGGCACATCGCCAACCGACATCGCCGCAATGGTCTCGCCGTGATAGCTGTTGCTCAGGGTGACGAAACGCTTTTTCTCTGGCTGGCCCTTGTTCAGCCAGTAGTGAAAACTCATTTTCAGCGCCACTTCGATGCAGGACGAACCATTATCGGAGTAGAACACCCGGTCCAGGCCTGCAGGAGTGATCTGTACCAGACGCTCGGACAGCTCGATCACCGGTTGGTGACTGAAACCGGCGAGGATCACATGCTCAAGCTGGTCGACCTGGTCCTTGATGCGCTGGTTGATACGCGGATTGGCATGGCCGAAGGCGTTGACCCACCAGGAACTGACGGCGTCGAGGTAGCGTTTGCCTTCGAAGTCTTCCAGCCACACGCCTTCACCGCGCTTGATCGGAATCAGCGGCAGTTGTTCGTGGTCTTTCATCTGGGTGCAGGGGTGCCACAGGACCTTGAGGTCACGTTGCATCCACTGTTGGTTTAGGCCCATTGCGATTCTCCTGACGACGGCGGCTTGGACATGCCGCGCAAGCCTATGCAAAGCGCCGGTCGAGAACAACCCGTACGCTGCAATCAGGGTGCTGGCGTTGCTGGCGGGGGCGCTTGGCGTGGCGTATCCTTCGGCTACTCTTTCTGGGGGATCCCCCAAAAACACTTCTGCTTTTTATCCGGAGTTCGCCAAATGTCTGCTGGTTGGCTGCGCGCCTGTGCGCTGGTAATGATAGGACTGTTCAGCGGCGCTGCGCTGGCCAAAGACAAAGCCCCGACGGCAATCGTCGTCGGGGGCGGTCTGGCTGGCCTGACAGCCGCTTATGAATTGCAGAACAAGGGCTGGCAGGTGACCCTGCTTGAAGCCAAAACCGGCATGGGCGGGCGCTCGGGCCTGGCCACCAGTGAGTGGATTGGCAACAGCAAGGCCCAGCCGGTGCTCAACCAGTACCTGGACGCCTTCAAGCTCAGCACCCTGCCGGCACCGGAGTTCGTGCGGACCCCGGGCTACCTGATCGACGGCGAGTACTTCAGCGCGGCTGACCTTGCCACCAAGCAACCGGCCACTGCCGAGGCACTCAAGCGCTATGAGAAGACCCTCGACGATCTGGCCCGTTCGATCGATGACCCGTTGAACCCGGCGGCCAACAGCACCCTGTTCGCGTTGGACCAGCTCAACGTTTCCGGCTGGCTCGACAAGCTGCAACTGCCAACCACCGCGCGCCAGTTGGTCAACCAGCAGATCCGTACCCGCTACGACGAGCCGTCGCGCCTGTCGCTGCTCTATTTCGCCCAGCAGACCCGCGTCTACCGTGGCGTCAGCGACCGTGACCTGCGCGCCGCCCGCCTGCCTGGCGGCAGCCCGGTACTGGCCCAGGCCTTCGTCAAGCAACTGAAGACCATCAAGACCCAGTCGCCGGTCAGCGCCATCATCCAGGACAAGGACGGCGTTACCGTCAAGGTGGGTAGCGTCGGTTACCAGGCCGACTATGTCGTACTGGCCGTACCGCTGCGCGCGCTGTCGAAAATCCAGATGACCCCGGGCCTGGACACCCAGCACCTGGCCGCCCTCAAGGGCACCAACTACGGCTGGCGCGACCAGCTGATGCTCAAGTTCAAGACGCCGGTGTGGGAAAGCCGCGCGCGGATGTCTGGCGAAATCTACAGCAACACCGGCCTGGGCATGCTCTGGATCGAGCCTGCGCTCAAGGGCGGTGCCAACGTCGTGATCAACCTCTCCGGTGACAACGCCCGCCTGCTCCAGGCTTTTGGCGACAAGCAGATGGTCGATCAGGTACTGATCCGCCTGCATGCGTTCTACCCGCAAGCCCGTGGTGCCTTCACCGGTTACGAAGTACGCCGTTACAGCACCGACGCCGGTACCGGTGGTGCCTACCTGGCCTACGGTCCGGGTCAGATCAGCAAGTACTGGCGCCTGTGGGAGCGGCCGGTGCAGCGCATTAGCTTTGCTGGCGAGCACACCGATGCAATGTACCCGGGCACCCTCGAAGGCGCACTGCGCAGTGGCCAGCGTGCTGCCAGCCAGGTCCAGGACCTGGCCGCCGGCAAGTCGTTCGAACCGGTCAAGGCGGTCGCCGCTACCGCCGCTGCAGGCACCGCTGCTGCGGCGGCGGCGAGCAAGGGCAACTTCTTCAGCAACCTGTTCGGCGGCTCGTCCGATAAGGCGGCCAAGGCCGAGGCGCCGGTGAAGCAGGAAGAGGGCAAGCCAGGGTTCTTCAAGCGTCTGTTCGGTGCTGCTGACAAGCCTGCAGAGCAACCAGCGGCCAAGCCGGTCGAGGTAGCTCCGGCCCCGACACCGGCCCCGGCGGCTGCACCTGCGGTGGCACCAGTGGCCAAGGAAGAGCCAGCCAAGGCGCCGGTGAAAGCAGCCCCGGCCAAACCTGCGGCCAAGCAGGCACCGGCGAAGAAGCCGGTAGCCAAGACGCAACAGCAGCAAAAGACCGCAGCCAAGGCGGCACCGGCCAAGAAAGCCGCCGCCAAGGCGGAGCCTGCGAAAAAGCCGCTGGCCAATACCCAGGCCAAGGCGCAGTGATGCGCTGAATCCATCGCGGGGCAAGTCGAGTCGTCGCACCGCCGCTCCCACAGTGTTCATCTTGCTCTGTGGGAGCGGCGGTGCGACGACTCGACTTGCCCCGCGATAGGGCTTCCCTTCCCACGTAGTTAATGTTTCCTTAATAGCTTCGCCACATACTAAAGATCATATTTCTCGATATTTCACAGCAAGTTTTTCTGCTTTTAATCGATAGATAACTCGTTAGTCTTGAGCACAGTTTTTACAGGGAAACACGGCAATGCAACTGCGCAACTCACCTTCTCGTTACGGCTTTGTCAGCATCGTCCTGCACTGGGGTGTTGCTCTGGCTGTATTCGGCCTGTTCGGCCTGGGCCTGTGGATGATGGGCCTGGACTACTACAGCCCCTGGCGCAAAGACGCCCCCGACCTGCACAAAAGCATTGGCCTGGTCCTGCTGGGGGTAATGCTGCTGCGTGTGCTCTGGCGCTTTGTCAGCCCGCCACCGCCAGCCCCGGACAGCCACGGCAAGTTCACCCGCATCGCCTCCAAGCTCGGCCATGGCCTGCTGTACCTGGGCCTGTTCGCGGTGATGAGCGCCGGTTACCTGATTTCTACCGCTGATGGCGTCGGCATCCCGGTGTTCGGCTTGTTCGAAGTACCGGCATTGATCAGCAGCATTCCTGATCAGGCCGATGTTGCCGGCGAGGTCCATTTCTACCTGGCCTGGGGCCTGGTGATCTTTGCCGGGCTGCACGGCCTGGCAGCCCTGAAGCACCACTTTATCGACCGTGACGCGACCCTGATCCGCATGCTGGGCCGCAAAGCTTGATGTTCAACCTCAACTCCAAAGGGATATAGACGCATGTTGAAAAAGACTTTTGCCGCTCTGGCGCTCGGTACCGCACTGTTCTCGGCCGGTCAGGCAATGGCAGCAGACTACAAGATCGACAAGGAAGGCCAGCACGCCTTCGTTGACTGGAAGATCAGCCACCTGGGCTACAGCTTCATCCACGGTACCTTCAAGGATTTTGATGGTTCCTTCAGCTGGGATGCCGCCAAGCCTGAAGCCAGCAAGATCGCTGTTGACCTGAAAACTGCCAGCCTGTGGTCCAACCACGCCGAGCGTGACAAGCACATCGCCAGTAAAGACTTCCTCGATGTGAAGAAGTACCCAGACGCCAAGTTCGTGTCTACTGCCGTTAAAACCACCGGCGAGAAAACCGCTGACGTGACTGGCGACCTGACCCTGCACGGCGTGACCAAGCCGGTGATCTTCAAGGCTACCTTCAACGGTGAAGGCAAGGATCCATGGGGTGGCGAGCGTGCTGGCTTCAACGCTACCACCACGCTGAACCTGAACGACTTCGGCATCAAGGGCCCAGGTGCTTCTTCGCAGACCCTGGATCTGGATATCTCGATCGAAGGCGTCAAACAGAAGTAATTGTTGCTGGACACACAAAAACGCCGCCCTTGAGGGCGGCGTTTTTGTTGGCGCGGTCGCTAACTCAGCGGTTGCGCGTCAGCAGTGCGGGCTTCTCGCCACGTGGACGGCTTGGCAGCTGTTCGAGCTGTTCGGCAGTCGGGAAGCGGTCGACTTTCGACTCTTTGTGCATGATCTTTGGCTGCGGCTGGCCTTCACGCGGATTGCGTACGGCCGGCTCCTTGCTCGATTGCTCATCGCGAGCCGGGCGGCGATTGCGACCGCCACCGTCACGGTTGCCACCCCCATTACGGGCACCGCCACCGCGCTTCTCGCCGTTGGCAGTAGCACCGCCACCGCTGCGCGGGCCGTTGTTGCTGCGCGGCTGGCCGCCACGTGGCGGGTTGCCAGCGCCGGAACCGTTCTGTGCAGGTGCGCCCGGACGGCGATTGCGGCCCTGGTTGCTCTTGCCCTGGTAGGGGCTGACGTAGTCGGCGCGGTTGCCGAAGTTGTCCACGTCGTCATCCAGGAACTCTTCCGGATCACGGTTGGCCGATGCCGGCGGTGTACCTGGCTGGGCCGACTGGCTTTGACGCGGCTTGTTGTCGCGCGGCTTGCGCTCCTGTCGGCCACCGGCGGATTTCTCCGCGGTTTTTTCCTTGTCCTTGTCGCGGCCTTTGTCTTTGCCCTGATCCTTGCCCTTGTCCTTGCGGCCGCCGCTGCCGGCATTGCTGCCATCGGCGCGCTGGCCACGGCCACCGCGCGGATTGTTTTGCGGACGTTCACGCACTTCAGGTTTTTCGGCTTCGACCTTGGAGGCATCAAAGCCCATCAGGTCGCCATCCGGGATCTTCTGGCGGGTCACGCGCTCGATGCTCTTGAGCAGCTTTTCTTCATCCGGAGCGACCAGCGAGATGGCCTCGCCCGAACGACCGGCACGGCCGGTACGGCCGATGCGGTGGACGTAGTCTTCCTCGACGTTGGGCAGCTCGAAGTTGACCACGTGCGGCAGCTGGTCGATGTCCAGGCCACGGGCGGCGATGTCGGTGGCGACCATGATGCGCACGCTGCCGGCCTTGAAGTCGGCCAGGGCCTTGGTGCGCGCGTTCTGGCTCTTGTTGCCGTGGATCGCAGCGGCGGTCAGGCCGTGCTTTTCCAGGTACTCGGCCAGGCGGTTGGCGCCGTGCTTGGTACGCGTGAAGACCAGGACCTGTTCCCAGGCACCCATGGTGATCAGGTGAGCCAGCAGGGCGCGCTTGTGGCTGGCCGGCAGGCGGTAGACACGTTGCTCGATACGCTCGACCGTGGTGTTCGGCGGCGTGACTTCGATGCGCTCGGGGTTGTGCAGCAGCTTGTCGGCAAGGTCGGTGATGTCCTTGGAGAACGTCGCCGAGAACAGCAGGTTCTGACGCTTGGCCGGCAAGCGGGCGAGGACCTTCTTCACGTCGTGAATGAAGCCCATGTCGAGCATGCGGTCGGCTTCGTCCAGCACCAGGGTTTCGACGTGGGACAGATCAACACTGCCCTGGCCGGCCAGGTCGAGCAAGCGACCCGGGCAAGCCACCAGCACGTCAACACCTTTGGCCATGGCCTGAACCTGGGGGTTCATGCCGACACCGCCGAAGATGCAGGCGCTGACAAACTTGAGTTCACGGGCGTAGACCTTGAAGCTGTCATGAACCTGGGCGGCCAGTTCGCGTGTCGGGGTCAACACCAGTACCCGCGGCTGGCGTGGGCCGTGACGCTGGGATTTGTCCGGGTGACCACCGGGGAACAGGCGTTCAAGGATCGGCAGGGCGAAACCGCCGGTTTTACCAGTACCTGTCTGGGCGGCAACCATCAGGTCGCGGCCTTGCAACACGGCGGGAATGGCCCGCTGTTGCACCGGAGTGGGCTGGGTGTAGCCCGCAGCCTCGATGGCGCGGACTAGAGCCTCGGAGAGACCGAGGGAAGCAAAGGACATGAGTAATCCTGTTCTAATGGGGGCTGAGCCCGATGGGATAATCTTGCCTGGCGCGACGGGCATCAGTTGACGCTATCGCGTCCGGTCCAGCAGGGTCTTCAATGCACATCCGGGGCGGCGGGCGGGCTCTTGGCCGCGCTGTCCTGCCGGTCGGGATGCCTTTTGCAAGGCCGAGCGTCCGGGCGTAAGCCTGGCGGGAAGGCCCGAGTATAACAGAGCATTCAGCGTGTGCTGCTTTCCTGCTGCTCAACGGCGGGTTGAAAGTTATCCCCGGCTTTGGCGTAGCGGGCATGCAAGTCGGCATAGGCCGGTTCACGCTTGAAGCGGCGCAGCTCGGCGGCAAAGCGCTGAGCCAGCAGGTCCATGCCGACATTGCGGCGTACGGCCAGGTATTGGCTCTGGCGGCTGACCACCAGCGGCAGTTCGCTGATTTGCTGCCCCAGGCCCAGGTTGCGCACCAGGTAGCGACCCACCCGGCGGTCAGTGATCAGCAGATCGATACGCCCGCGCTCGAGCTTGCCGAAGTTGGCTTCGTGGGTCGGAGCAGGCTCACGGGTGAACAACGGCGACTCGATGAACGCCGCGCCGTAGCTGTAGCCAGGCGACGTTCCGACCGTCAGGCCGCGCAGATCTTCCAGGCGCTTGACCTTGTGCGGGCGGTCGTTGGCATAGAACAGGGTGAACTCAACGTCGGACAGCGGTTCGCTGGGGTAGAACAGCTGGCTGTCACGTTGCTCGGTCTGGAAGATGTCCAGCACACCGTCAGCCAGGCCTTGCTCGATCATGGCCAGGCAACGCTTCCAGGGCAGGAACTGCCATTCCACCTCGATCCCAAGGCGCTTGAAAACCTCAGCGGTGACTTCGTAGTCGATGCCTTTGGCCTGGCCGTTCTCCAGATACACATAGGGAGCCCAGGGTTCGGTGACGATACGCAGCTTCTCGCCGTAAGCAAAGGCACTTAGGCAAGTGAGAAACAGCGCGGTCAACAGGCGGGTGAAGTCGGGCATGGCTGGAGATTACGACGTGCGCACGGCTATGGCTAGTAGCCGTGCATGTCGATCCAGGCAGGACGATCAGCGGGGCAACTTGAGGTTGCTCCAGATCGCCAGGCTTGGTTCGGCCTGGTTCAGGGTGTAGAAGTGCAACCCTGGAGCGCCGCCTTGCAGCAGTTGCTCGCACATGCGGGTGATGACCTCTTCACCGAACTGCTGGATGCTTTTGACGTCATCGCCATAGGCTTCCAGCTGTTTGCGGATCCAGCGCGGGATCTCGGCGCCGCAGGCGTCGGAGAAGCGCGCCAGTTTGCTGTAGTTGGTGATCGGCATGATCCCCGGCACTACAGGAATATCCACGCCCATCTGCTGCACGCGCTCGACGAAGTAGAAGTAGCTGTCAGCGTTGAAGAAGTACTGGGTGATGGCGCTGTTGGCACCGGCCTTGGCCTTGCGCACGAAGTTGTTCAGGTCATCTTCGAAGTTGCGCGCCTGGGGGTGCATCTCCGGGTAAGCGGCAACTTCGATGTGGAAGTGCTCACCGCTTTCCTGGCGGATGAACTCCACCAGTTCGTTGGCGTAGCGCAGCTCGCCGCTGGCCATGCCCATGCCTGATGGCAGGTCGCCGCGCAGGGCGACGATGCGCTGGATGCCGGCGGCCTTGTACTGGGTCAGCAGCGAGCGCAGGTCATCCTTGCTGTCGCCGACGCACGACAGGTGCGGGGCCGCCGGTACTTTCACTTCGTTTTCCAGCTGCAGCACGGTGTTGAGCGTGCGGTCGCGGGTCGAGCCACCGGCACCGTAGGTGCAGGAGAAAAAATCAGGGTTGTAGCTGGCCAGCTGACGGGCAGTGGCGAGCAGTTTTTCATGTCCAGCATCGGTCTTGGTCGGGAAGAACTCGAAGCTGTAACGACGTTCTTGAGACATGGCGAAATCCTGGTAAACCGATCAAGCAGGCCAGTCTTGTGGCTGGCTCACAGAAAAAAGCCGGTGGCGCTTGGTAGCGTCACCGGCTTTGGCCCATCAGTAGCGGTAGGCGTGTGGCTTGAACGGCCCTTCAACGGTAACGCCGATGTACTCGGCCTGCTGTGGGGTCAGTTGGGTGACCACGCCGCCGAAGCCGCGGACCATTTCCAGTGCCACTTCTTCGTCGAGTTTCTTCGGCAGGACTTCAACGGTCAGGCGCTCGGCTTTTTGAGCGGCTGGCAGGTCGGCGTATTTCTGCTCGAACAGGAAGATCTGTGCTAGCACCTGGTTGGCGAACGAGCCGTCCATGATCCGGCTCGGGTGACCGGTGGCGTTGCCCAGGTTCACCAGGCGGCCTTCGGCCAGCAGGATCAGGTAGTCATCGTTCTGTGGGTCGAAGTCGCCATGGCCGGTACGGTGGATCTTGTGTACCTGTGGTTTGACCTCTTCCCAGGCCCAGTTCTTGCGCATGAAAGCGGTGTCGATTTCATTGTCGAAGTGGCCGATGTTGCAGACCACAGCGCGCTTTTTCAGAGCCTTGAGCATGTTGGCATCGCAGACATTGACGTTGCCGGTGGTGGTCACGATCAGGTCGATCTTGCCCAGCAAGGCTTTGTCGATGCTGGCTTCGGTACCGTTGTTGATACCGTCGATGAACGGCGAGACCAGCTCGAAACCGTCCATGCAAGCTTGCATGGCGCAGATCGGGTCGACTTCCGAGACCTTGACGATCATGCCTTCCTGACGCAGCGACTGGGCCGAGCCCTTGCCCACGTCACCGTAGCCAATGACCAGGGCCTGCTTGCCCGACAGCAGGTGGTCGGTGCCACGCTTGATGGCGTCGTTGAGGCTGTGACGGCAGCCGTACTTGTTGTCGTTCTTGCTCTTGGTGACCGAGTCGTTGACGTTGATCGCCGGAACCTTCAGCTCGCCCTTGGCCAGCATGTCGAGCAGGCGGTGCACGCCGGTGGTGGTCTCTTCGGTGACACCGTGAACGCGTTCCAGCACAGCCGGATACTTGTTGTGCAGCAGCTCGGTCAGGTCGCCGCCGTCGTCGAGGATCATGTTGGCGTCCCATGGCTGGCCATCCTTGAGGATGGTCTGCTCCAGGCACCACTCGTACTCTTCCTCGGTTTCGCCTTTCCAGGCGAAAACCGGGATGCCGGCAGCGGCGATGGACGCAGCGGCCTGGTCTTGAGTCGAGAAGATGTTGCAAGACGACCAGCGTACTTCGGCACCCAGGGCTACCAGGGTTTCGATCAGCACGGCGGTCTGAATGGTCATGTGGATGCAGCCGAGGATTTTTGCACCCTTGAGCGGTTGCTCTTGCAGGTACTTGCGGCGCAGGCCCATCAGCGCAGGCATTTCCGATTCAGCAATGATGGTCTCGCGACGGCCCCAAGCAGCCAGGGAGATGTCGGCGACTTTGTAATCGGTAAAACCAGCAGGCGTGTTTACAGCGCTCATTGAGAGCCTCCATTCGTAATGTGCGAATGGGCGCCGTTGTGCGTTTAGTGTCCGCAGGCAAGCCTGGCGAGACAACGCCCCATCCGAGCCTGACAGGTTGAACCTGCTGCAGCGCCCCTCGGACAGGTGGCGGGAACGGTGGCCAATGCAGCCACCGTCGAATAATGCCGGGCGATTATAGCCGGGCTTTTCGAGCTTCCCAAGCGCTAAAGAGAAATCAGAGGGTCAGTCGGTCGGCTCCGTCACTACCAGGTCCAGGCGCAGGCTCAGGTGGGCAAGTGGCTCGCAGTCCTGAGCCAGTACCACGACCTGCCAGGTTAGGTTGAAATTGCCAGGTTGATCGCTGCGCAGTTGCCAGTGGTAGTCGTCGACCTCGCGGCTCGACGGTTGCAGGGGGGCTGAAGCTTCGGGAAGTGCCAGGCGCAGGTTGCGCTGCTCGTTAAGCTCGATAGCCAGTGGGGGTGTGCTGGCTGGGCTGTGGCTAAAGAGAATTTCCTCGCCGAGCAGTGCCACCGGGACCATGCGTAGCAGCAGCGTTTTCCCTGCCTCGACCGTCAGTCGGGGCGACTCGACACGCAGGGATGCGTCCGAATCGGGATGGGTGTGCAGGATGCAGAGGTGGCGGGGGGCGAGATCGGCGGGTGAATCGGGGTCAGTGGGCAGCGGGTCGAGATCTGCAAGCAGGCCCTTGGTATCGACGATCAGCAACACGTGTCCGGGTTTCTCCGTGGTCATGATGAGCTCCTTCCATGAGCACCAATTGGGGCGGGTTCTGATGTGCGCCGCCGGCTGGCCGGCGGCGCTTTGCCCTGGGTCAGTTGGTGATGGTGATGAACGGATCCCATTCGAAATAGCCACAGCACTTGCAATCACGATCGACGATCATGAACTTGAAGTGGTAGGTGACCTGGCCTTGCGCGAGCAGGTCGCCGCGCCAGTAGTAGTTATCGTTGATCTGGCAAGTCGGCACAGTCTTGTTGTTGGCGTTAGGCACGGCCGATTGCACTTTGGCCTTCAGTGCGCGAGGGTCTTCCAGCAACTGGTGATTCGGATCGGTGGACACGAACCCATAAAGGATCACCGACTGCTCGAAACCAAACGAAATGCTCGTTTCACGCCAGCGGATAACGTCACCCACGCGGCCCTTGAGGTGCAGCTCGCCACCGGCCTGGCCGGCGATGACATTGTCCTGGTAGGTGACCATGTAGATATGTTCCGGCGGGATGAACGTGGGCTTGTTCGGGTCCTTGCTCGGATTGGGGAATTTCTTGAGGATGGTTTCAGTATCGAAGTTGATGCTGACGTCGATGACTCTGGACATGAGTGGATTCCTTTTCACTGTTCGAGTAGGTCAATGGTGAGCCTCAGTCGCTCTCCACTGGCACTGCCCGGAGCTCCGCTTCCCGCGATGTCGGTGCTGCCACGCCGTATGCCAAGTTCCGGTTGTCCGACTACCTGGAGTGATCTGTGGATCACATGCTCAGGCTAGACGCAGCAATCGGGGTGTCAAAGCGTATCGAGCGGAATTGTCGTGGCTACTGACCAATGGTCTTAATGGTCGACTCCCCCCGAATGGGACTACCATGTAGAGCAACGGCCGAAGGGCTGAGTTGCCCTTCGGCGCTCGTTATTCAGAGGCCAAGGTCAGGAGTACAGATGAATTTCCACACCCGCAAATGGGTAAAACCCGAAGACCTCAACCCCAATGGCACCCTGTTCGGCGGCAGCCTTTTACGCTGGATCGACGAAGAGGCGGCGATCTATGCGATCGTCCAGTTGGGCAACCAGCGTGTAGTGACCAAGTACATCTCGGAGATCAATTTCGTCAGTGCCTCGCGCCAGGGCGACATCATCGAGCTGGGCATTACTGCCACCGAATTCGGTCGGACCTCGATCACCCTCAAGTGCGAAGTGCGCAACAAGATCACCCGCAAGAGCATCCTCACGGTCGACCGCATGGTCTTCGTCAACCTCGGAGAAGACGGCCTGCCAGCGCCGCACGGGCGGACCGAGATCAAGTACATCAAGGATCAGTTCGATACCGCCGTCGAGTGATCGCTGGGGGCTGAGCCGCAAGCTTCAAGCTGCAAGCAGAATCAAGAGCAGTACACGTACGGCTTTTGCTTGCAGCTTGCAGCTTGGGGCTTACTGCTCGGTAACCCCGCGTACCACCCGCCCGATCGTCAGGCCCTGCAACAGGATCGATGACAGCACCACGATGTAGGTGATGCTCAGCAGCAGGTCACGCTCAGGGCCGGTTGGCAGCGACAGGGCCAGCGCCACCGATACGCCGCCGCGCAAGCCGCCCCAGGTCAGTACCCGTACGGTGCCGCGCGGTACCGGGCGCCAGCGGCGCAGCATGACGATGGCCGGAGCCACGGTCAGCAGGCGCGATAGCAGGATCGCCACTGCCAGTACGCCGGCCGCCGCCAGGTGCATCCACGAGAACGGCAGCAGCAACAACTCCAGGCCGATCAGGGCGAACAGCAGGGCGTTGAGCATGTCGTCGATCAGTTCCCAGAAACCGTCCATGTAGCGACGGGTCATGTCGTTCATGGCCAGGTTGCGGCCCAGGTTGCCAATGATCAGGCCGGCCACGACCATGGCGATCGGCGCCGAAACGTGCAGTTCATAGGCCATGGCCGAACCGCCGATGACCAGCGCCAGGGTCAGCATGACCTCGACCTGGTACTGCTCGATGCTCTTGATCATACGGTAGGTGATGTAGCCCACCAGGCCGCCGAACACGATGCCGCCAATGGCTTCGCGGGCGAACAGGATCGCGGTGTCGGCCACTGTTGGCGTTTCGCCTAGCTGGGCGATGCCCAGCAGCACGGTGAACACCACGACCGCGGTGCCATCGTTGAACAGCGACTCGCCGACGATGGTGGTCTTCAGCGGTTTGGAGGCATTGGCGGTACGCAGCGCGCCAAGTACTGCGATCGGGTCGGTGGGTGAAATCAGCGCACCGAACAATAGGCAGTAGAGCAGGCTCACGTGCCAGCCGAACAGGGCAAAGATCCAGTGGGCCAGAAAGCCGATGACCACGGTTGCGATCAGCACGCCGACGGTGGCCAGCAGGCCGATTGGCCAGCGGTAGCTACGCAGGTCGGCAAGGTTGACATGCAAGGCGCCGGCGAACAGCAGGAACGACAGCATCCAGTGCATCAGCAGATCGTTGAAATCGATCTGGTTCATCAAGCCTTGCACGCGCTCTTCCAGGCCGGGGTAGCCGATCACGCTCAGGCCTTGTAGCAGCAGCGAGAACAGCAAGGCGGTGACCATCACGCCGATGGTCGGGGGCAGGCCGATGAAACGGTAATTTACATAGGTGAGGAGGGTGGTCAAACAGATAAACGCAGCAACGAGCTCAAGCATCCTAGGTCCTGTAGTGGCTTCCAAGTCGACACCCGATAGCCTCGGGCATTTCTTTGATGACCTGCCGAGGGCTTCGGGACACACTTTTGACTGGATCCGTTGACCGCGTTTCTTCGATTTCGTTTCCAGCAGCCTGCGCTGAAGTGGTTATATAACGGCTGGCCATTGCCAAGGACCGTTGCGTGTTAGCCACTTCATTGGTACTGGTCGCGGCGTTGCTGCACGCGACCTGGAACACCCTGATCAAATTCAGCGGCGAACGCTTGCTGGTGATTGCCAGCATGGACGTGGTGGCGCTGGTGTTTGCCATTATCATGGTCGCGTTCGTTGAAGTGCCGCCGGCAGAAGTCTGGCCCTGGATGTTGGCGTCGGCCGTGTTTGAACTGTTCTATCGTTTCCTGTTGATTCAGGCCTATCGGGTTGGCGACCTGGGGCTGGTCTACCCGCTTATGCGCGGTATGTCGCCGCTGGTGGTATTGGCGCTGACCCTGACCTTTGCCGGCGAAGCCTTGAGCAGCCAGCAGATCATCGGCATCCTGCTCATTCCCTGCGGCATGGCCTGCCTGCTCTGGCACGGTGGTGGCGGCGACCGGCTGCCCTGGTCGATGCTGCCGGTGGTGGCCCTGATCGGCTTGTGCATCGGTTGCTACACCTGGCTCGATGGCCAGGCGATCCGGCTATGGTCGCAGCCGCTGGACTATCTTGTATGGCTGACCCTGGTCAGTGCCTGGCCGTTTCCGTTACTGGCTGGGCTGGCCCGGCGCGCGCCGTTCATACTGTTCTGGCGCCTGCAGTGGCGCTTGGGGCTGGCGGTGGGTTTTTGCGTGTTGTTCAGCTATGCCCTGGTGCTCTGGGCCATGCAGCTGGGTTCGGTGGCTGAGACTGCAGCGCTGCGTGAGGTCAGCGTGATTCTGGTGGTGCTGTTCGGTATGCGCTACCTCAAAGAACCTTTTGGCGGACCGAGGCTCTTAGCCTGTGCGCTGGTGCTGATCGGTATGCTGATCATGAAACTCTGAAAACTCGACTGACAAGGATTTGGCCATGACCGTTGCCTTCTGGTGTGTACTGATTGCGTTGTTCCTACCGATTGTGTGTACCAGCATTGCCAAGGTTGGCAGCGGGCGTTTCAACCTGCGCCAAAACCATGACCCGCGGGCCTTCCTCGACAAGCTGGAGGGCTTGCCGCGTCGGGCCCACGCGGCGCAGTTGAACAGCTTCGAAGCGTTCCCGGCGTTTGCCGCCGCAGTGATCATTGCCGATATCGTCGGCAACGCCGAGCAGGTGACCCAGGACGTGCTGGCGGTGCTCTACATCACCAGCCGCCTGCTGTACATCATCTGCTACCTGGCCGACTGGGCCGCTCTGCGTTCGCTGGTCTGGTTCGTCGGGCTGGGCCTGATCGCCTCGTTCTTCTTCGTCTCGATCTGAGCCGCGTCAGGGCACCTGGGGCACGGCCGGCAAGGCGGCGCCCTTGGGCCACAGCAGCCAGATCTGGCCCTGCTGCTTCATGTCGCCGGCCAGTTTGCCGGCTTCACTGCCGGTGCCCCAGAACAGGTCCGCGCGTACCTCTCCGGTGATCGCGCCACCGGTGTCCTGGGCCGCGACCGGGCGTACCACCGGGGTACCATCAGGCCGGGTGGTGGAAAGCCACAGCAGGCTGCCCAGCGGGATCACCTTGCGGTCGATGGCCACGCTGTAGCCGGCCGTCAACGGAACGTTGAGCGAGCCACGCGGGCCTTCATTGCTGTCCGGGCGGGTGCTGAAGAATACATAGCTGGGGTTGCTCGCCAGCAGTTCCGGTACCCGCGTCGGATTGCTCTGGGCCCAGGCATGGATGCTGCCCATGGTTACGTCTTCTTTCTTCAATTGCTCCTGTTCCACCAGCCAGCGGCCGATCGGCCGGTAAGGGTGGCCGTTCTGGTCGGCGTAGCCGATCCGCAGCTGGCGGCCGTTTTCCAGTTGAATGCGGCCCGAGCCCTGGATTTGCAGGAACTGCAGGTCCATCGGGTCGGTCAGCCAGGCCAGAACCGGGGCCTTGGCGCCTTGGGCATTGATGGTTTCAGCCGTGTCGTAGGGCTTGAGCACGCGGCCTTCGAGGCGGCCGCGCAGGCGCTTGCCCTTGAGCTCGGGATAGATGCTGTCGAGCGCCACCACGATCATGTCGTCCGGCACGCCATAGACCGGCACGTTGGCGCTGTCGGTCTGGGTCAGGCTGCCGGGGTAGACCGGTTCGTAATAGCCGGTGATCAGGCCGTTGGCGTTGTTCTGGGCCGAACGCATGCTGTAGACCTCCAGCTGCGCATGAAGAAAGCTGCGTACTTCAGCCGGGCTTGAAGGAACGGCCGCCGCAGCGGTGCAAGTGTTGGCCCAGATCGCATCGCGCTTGAGCCGTTCGCAGGCGCTGCGCCAGGACTCGAAGCCCGCCACCAGGTCGCTGTCGCTGACCGTTGGCAGGTCTTTCCAGGTGGCACCGACGTAAGTGGCCAGCGGGTGTGGCTTGGGTTTTTCTGGTGCGCTGCCGTTGCAGCCGGCCAGCAGGGCCAACACCGACAGGGTCCAGCCAAGGTGGCGCAAAGGAAGTTTCATCAACGGTTTTCCTCGACGGTTGACGGGGCTTGCAGCCTGATTCGCTAACCGTAGTTTTAATAAGGGTATTGGTCTTTGCCGGTGAGGCGAGGATACTGGCCGCCTTTTTCCCTGAGCCGAAGTGATCAAGATGCTCAAGCGACTTTCTGTTGTACTGCTGGCGTGTTTGACCCTGAGTGCCTGTGGCGGGGTTGACCCCAACTCGCCACTGGGCCAGCGCAAGACAATCTTCAAGCAAATGCTCAAGACCAGCGAAGACCTGGGTGGCATGCTGCGCGGGCGCCTGGCCTTCGATGGACAGAGGTTCGCCGACGGTGCAGTCAAACTCGATAACCTGTCTCGAGAACCGTGGAAGCACTTTGCGCAGGTTCGTGAGGAGGATGATACCAGCGCTCGAGCCGATGTCTGGGAGAAGCAGGCGCGCTTTCAGGACCTGGCCCGGCAGATGGAAGCCAGTACCGCCGAGCTGGTGGCGGTAACCCGTGGCCAGCCACTCAAGGCTGCGGACCTGGCTGCACCGATGGACAAGGTCGAGGCGGCGTGCAAGGCCTGTCATACCGAGTTTCGTAATCACTGATTCACTGTAGGTGCGGGCTTGACCCGCGATGAGGCCAGTCCAGCCGCCGCTCCTATCGATTACTTCTCCAGCTCATCCACGGCTTCTTGTAACTCCTTCTTGGCCTCGGCCAGCTTGTCCTTGCGCTTGTTGATCTTCTCGGCATCGCCTTTTTTCATGGCTTTGTCCAGGTCCTTGGTGCGCTGGTTCACTTCGTGGCGGGCGTCGAGGACTTTCTGTTCGCGCTCTTTGCGCAGGCTGGTATCGGTGCAGTGCTCGTTCACTTCGCTCAGGGCCTTTTCCAGGCCGGCTAGCTGGTCGCTGTTGCCATGGGCCCGAGCCTGTTCGATCTGTTCGCTGATGGCTTGCTTCTTGGCTGCGCAACCGGTCAGGCCAGGCTGCTGTTCAGCGGCCAGCAAGGGCGTGGCCAGAAGTGAGCAGGCAGTGATCAGGGCAAGCGGGGAAAGCAGTTTCATTAGGGGCTCCGTTGTCGCGGGCTTGGCAGAATCCATGATGCTGCCCTGAACCGAACAAATTAGAAACCCTCTATTGTGTGTCTGCGCAATTGTTCAGCCACTTTCTGCACCTCTGGCGAGTGGAAAAATGCCAGCAATTGAGCGCTACGCCCGCGGCCGATGCCGGGTTCGGCGAGCCACTGTTCGGCATCGCGTTGGAGCAGGTCAGCCCAGGTGCCCTGTACTGCCAGGGGCGCACCTGGAGCACCCAGGGCGCTGAGCCAGCGTGCGAAGGACTGCTGGCGAGCCTGATCGAAGGCGTACAGCACCTGCGCACGGCTGCGCTCACCCAGCCCGGGCACTGAGCGCAAGTCTGCATCCTGTAGGGCAAGCCAGTCGCCCAGGTCGCGAACATGGCCACTGTCGATCAGCTTTTCCCAGGTGCCCTGGCCCAGGCGCGGCATGTTCAGGCCCTGCTTGCCGCTGAGCCAGTTGAGGCGAGCGATGAACTGGCTGCGGCAGCCATCAGTTGGCTGCCAGCAACTGAGCGGGTGGTAGTGGCTGGGGTCCGGGACCGTGATGTCCAGACGTTGAACGCTGCGGTGTACCACCCCATCCAGGTGCGGGATGGTCAGCCCGGCCAGGCTGATCGCCACCTGGTCGCCGGGACGGATGTCCAGTTGCTGCCAGCGCTGGAAGGAGCCAAGGCTGACCTGACGGACCTGGCGATCATCCAGTTGCACCGGCTTTACCTGCAGCACCGGGGTGATGCGTCCGGTGCGACCGATGTTGAACTGTACGCCACGGACTTGCGCCAGGGCCTGGGCAAAGGGGTACTTCCAGGCCGTTATCCAGTAAGGATCGCGAGCTCGCCAGCGTGTGCCATCCGGGCGCTTGCCCTGGCGTAGCACCACACCGTCGCTGGCGAAGGGGAGTGGGCTGCGGTACCAGTGGTCACGCCACTTGGCAGCATCGGCAAAGCTGGCCAGGGGTTCACTGTAGTACTCGCTGTATGCAAAGCCCAATGCGCTCAAGCCTTTGAGCCGCTCACGCTGATCGGCCGGCCCCAGTGGCCAGGCCCAGACAAACAGGTCGACCACCGCGCCCTGTTCGGCGCTGATGTTTTTACGTGCCAGCAGGCCGGCGACATTGCCGCGGGCGTTGAGGCTGCCGGCGTTGGCCTGCACGTGACCCTCCAGGCGCCAGAACAGTTCACCCTGGAGAACCAGGTCGAGGGGCTCGGGCAGTTGCTGGTCGAGCGCGCCCAGAGAAGGAATGTGCCGGCTCCAGTCGTGGCCGTGGACGCCGTCGCCGCGGCTGATCAACTGCACCAGCTTGCCGCCGCGATAGACCAGCGTGGCGGCCACGCCGTCGACCTTGGGCTGAACCCACAGGTCGTGCTTGCCGTGCAACCAGGCTTTGACGGCCGCTTCGTCGGCGAGCTTGCCAAGGCCGGTATGGGGGATCGGGTGGCGCAACGGGCCCGCAGCGGTTTTCAGCGGATTGCCCTGTGGTTTTGCCAGCGCGGGGAAGCAGGTTTGCAGGTGGCTCAGGCGCGCACGGCTCTGGTCGTAGAGTTCGTCGGCAATCAGTGATACGCCCTGGCGATGATAGTGGTCGTCCCAGTGGGCGAGGGTTTGCTGAAGCTGGTGGATTTCGGCCCGGGCCTGGATCGGCGCCCAGTCAGGGCAGGTTTGCGCTTGTGCCGGAAGCAGCCAAAACAAGAGCAGAAGGGACAACAGGAACTTGTGCAGCATGACGAGCATCCTTGCTCGGAGGGGTGGAACACCCAGCCTAGGAAAAATTGTTCGCCTTGAGGGTTTGTAACTGTCAGGTCATGTGTCGAGGTGAGTGCTTCGCCCCCGAGCGCGGGCCAAATGAAAAGCCCCGGCCAGTTACCCGGCCAGGGCTTTTACTTGCAGCTTGTAACTTGAAGCTTGTGGCTCAGCCCTTACAGGCCGGCAGCGGCGCGCAGGGCGTCGGCGCGGTCGGTGCGTTCCCAGGTGAAGGTGGTGAAGGTGTCGTCGCCGACAGTCTTCTGCTGTGGGGTACGGCCGAAGTGACCATAGGCAGCGGTTTCCTGGTACATCGGGTGCAGCAGGTCGAGCATGGTGGTGATTGCGTACGGGCGCAGGTCGAAGCACTCGCGCACCAGCTGGACGATCTTGTCGTCGGAGATCTTGCCGGTGCCGAAGGTGTTCAGCGAGATCGACGTCGGTTGAGCGACACCGATCGCGTAGGAAACCTGGATCTCGCAACGCTCGGCCAGGCCGGCGGCGACGATGTTCTTGGCGACATAACGACCAGCGTAGGCAGCGGAGCGGTCAACCTTGGATGGATCCTTGCCGGAGAACGCGCCACCACCATGACGGGCCATGCCGCCGTAGCTGTCGACGATGATCTTGCGGCCGGTCAGGCCGCAGTCGCCCACCGGGCCACCGATGATGAACTGGCCGGTCGGGTTGATGTGGAACTGGGTGCCCTTGTGCAGCAGTTCGGCCGGCAGGGTGTGCTTGACGATCAGCTCCATCACCGCTTCCTGCAGGTCTTTTTGCGACACTTCAGGGTTGTGCTGGGTCGACAGCACCACGGCGTCGATACCGACCACCTTGCCGCCTTCGTAACGGCAGGTAACCTGCGATTTGGCATCCGGGCGCAGCCACGGCAGCAAGCCGGACTTGCGGGCTTCGGCCTGACGCTCGACCAGGCGGTGCGAGAAGCAGATCGGTGCTGGCATCAGCACGTCGGTTTCGTTGCTGGCGTAGCCGAACATCAGGCCCTGATCGCCCGCACCCTGGTCTTCAGGCTTGCTGCGGTCAACGCCCTGGGCGATGTCTACCGACTGTTTGCCGATGATGTTCATGACCGCGCAGGTCGCGCCGTCGAAGCCAACGTCGGAGCTGTTGTAGCCGATATCGACGATGACTTTACGGACGATGTCTTCCAGGTCGACCCAGGCCGAGGTGGTGACTTCGCCAGCGATGATCGCTACACCGGTTTTCACCAGGGTTTCGCAGGCCACGCGGGCGAACTTGTCCTGGGTAATGATGGCGTCCAGCACGGCGTCCGAAATCTGGTCGGCGATTTTGTCCGGATGCCCTTCAGACACGGACTCGGAGGTGAAAAGGGAGTATTCGCTCATCTCGACGGGTTCCTAAAATTTACCGATGGTGGTGTCGCCAGCCGGTCGCTGAAAATGGCGGACCTGAATCTGGAAACCATTACGTAAGCCCACATAGAGGCTGTCCCCGGGAGCCAGTCCCGCAGCGCTGGCCCAACGGGCCAGGTCGTCCTGCTCAAAGCCCAGCCAGATATCGCCACAGGCCTCTCTGGCCCAGTTCTGGTCGTGGCTGCACAACTCTGTTACCAACAGGCTGCCGCCTGGTTTCACACGGTTGGCCAGCTGCCGCAGGGCTTCGGCCGGGGCGCTGAAATGGTGCAGGACCATGTTCAGCACTACGCAGTCGGCTTCCACATCCGTTGCACTGAGTGCATCGGCCAACTGCAGGTTCACATTAGCCAGACCTTCGCGCTCGCAGACCTGGCGGGCCAGGTCGAGCATGGTCGGACTGTTGTCCAGAGCCGTGACCCGGGTAAAACGCCGGGCCAGCTCGGGAAGAAACTCACCATCGCCGGGGCCCACTTCAAGGGCGTCGGCGTTGGCTTCGAAGCTGAGTTTGTCGAGCAGCGCGAGCAGGCTTTCGCGGTACTGCGGCAAGCCGGCGATCAGGTCCTGCTGGGCGCGGAATTTTTCTTCGACACGCAGGAAAAAGTCCTGGCTGGTGGCCGCGCGCCGCTGTTGCACCTGGGCGATACGCGCCTGCACTTCATCGGCCAGGCTCAAGCTGTCGACCTCGTCGAGCAGTGCGGCATGCAGCTTGCCGCCGAGGCTGAGGCCATCGGGCAGGGCGCGGCGGTAGAAGATCGCATTGCCTTCGCGGCGGGTCGCCACCAGGCCAGCCTGGGCCAGCACCTTGAGGTGATGGCTCATGCCCGACTGGCCGATGGCGAAGATCTGCGCCAGCTCCAGTACCCCGAACGAATCGCTGGCCAATGCGCGCAATACGTTCAGGCGCAACGGATCGCCGCCGGCCTTGCACAGGGCGGCCAGCGCATCGCTTTGCTCTTGACGGATCGACGGTACGGGCAGGTTCATGGAGCGGCAGTCTAGTCAGGCAGCGAAAAGGTCGCAAGGGCAATATCAAAAAGTTTTGATATTGCGCGATGGGCGGGGCAATTCGTCGCAGGCTGCGCAACCGATCCGGCTGTTTGCCCGGCTTTACGCCTGATTCTTCTCTCAATCACAGGAAAATCATGCTGCATCGACCATCCGTCATTGCCCCCGGGCACGTGCCTGGGCGAAAATGGCCGCCTTTTTTCGTTTCGTAACTAATTCAACACCCAGGAGATAAGCGATGCCCAGCCGTCGTGAGCGTGCCAACGCCATTCGTGCCCTCAGCATGGATGCCGTGCAAAAGGCCAACAGCGGCCACCCCGGTGCCCCTATGGGCATGGCGGATATCGCCGAGGTTCTTTGGCGTGACTACCTGAAGCACAACCCGACCAACCCGAACTTCGCTGACCGTGACCGCTTCGTGCTGTCCAACGGCCACGGCTCGATGCTGATCTACTCGCTGTTGCACCTGACCGGCTACGATCTGTCGATCGACGATCTGAAGAGCTTCCGTCAGCTGCACAGCCGTACCCCGGGTCACCCGGAGTTCGGTTATACCCCGGGCGTCGAGACCACCACTGGCCCGTTGGGTCAGGGCCTGGCCAATGCCGTTGGTTTCGCCTTGGCGGAAAAAGTCCTGGCGAGTCAGTTCAACCGCAAGGACCACAACATCGTCGACCACCACACCTATGTGTTCCTGGGTGATGGTTGCATGATGGAAGGCATTTCCCACGAAGTCGCTTCCCTGGCCGGTACCCTGGGCCTGGGCAAACTGATTGCCTTCTATGATGACAACGGCATCTCCATCGACGGCGAAGTCGAAGGCTGGTTCACCGATGACACCCCTAAGCGTTTTGAAGCCTACAACTGGCAGGTGATCCGCAATGTCGACGGCCACGATCCGGAAGAGATCAAGACTGCCATCGACACCGCTCGCAAGAGCGCGCAGCCGACGCTGATCTGCTGCAAGACCACCATCGGTTTCGGCTCGCCGAACAAAGGTGGCAAGGAAGACTGCCACGGCGCTCCATTGGGTGACGCGGAAATCGCCCTGACCCGCGAAGCGTTGAAGTGGAACCACGGCCCGTTCGAAATCCCGGCTGACATCTACGCCGAGTGGGACGCAAAGGAAGCTGGCAAGGCCGTTGAGGCCGAGTGGGAGCAGCGTTTCGATGCCTACGCCGCTGAGTTCCCCGAGTTGGCCATCGAGTTTGGTGCACGCATGAACGGCGACCTGCCGTTGGACTTCGCCCGTTGTGCCGACGAATACATCGCTGAAGTCGCGGCCAAAGGTGAAACCATCGCCAGCCGTAAAGCCAGCCAGAACACCCTGAATGCCTTCGGCCCGCTGTTGCCGGAACTGTTCGGCGGTTCGGCTGACCTGGCCGGTTCCAACCTGACCCTGTGGAAAGGTTGCAAGGGCGTCAGCGCCGAAGACGCCAGCGGCAACTACATGTACTACGGCGTGCGCGAGTTCGGCATGACCGCGATCATGAACGGCGTTGCCCTGCACGGCGGCCTGGTGCCTTACGGCGCAACCTTCCTGATGTTCATGGAATATGCGCGTAACGCAGTACGCATGTCGGCGCTGATGAAACAGCGCGTCATTCACGTCTACACCCACGACTCCATCGGTCTGGGCGAAGACGGCCCGACCCACCAGCCGATCGAGCAACTGACCTGCCTGCGCAGCACGCCGAACTTGGACACCTGGCGCCCAGCCGATGCCGTCGAGTCGGCGGTTTCCTGGAAGTTCGCCCTGGAGCGTAAAGACGGCCCTTCGGCGCTGATCTTCTCGCGTCAGAACCTGCAGCACCAAACCCGTGACGCCGGTCAGATCGCTGACATCAGCCGTGGCGGCTACGTGTTGAAAGACTGCGCAGGCGAGCCTGAGCTGATCCTCATCGCTACCGGTTCCGAAGTGGGCCTGGCCGTTCAGGCATACGACAAACTGACCGAGCAAGGCCGCAAGGCCCGCGTCGTTTCGATGCCGTGCACCAGTGTGTTCGATGCCCAGGACGCTTCGTACAAGCAGTCGGTGCTGCCGCTGGAAGTCGGTGCGCGTATTGCCATCGAAGCGGCCCATGCCGACTTCTGGTACAAGTACGTCGGCCTCGAAGGCCGCGTCATCGGCATGACCACCTACGGCGAGTCGGCACCTGCGTCGGCCCTGTTCGAAGAGTTCGGTTTCACCCTGGAAAACATCCTGGGTACTGCTGAAGAGCTGCTAGAAGACTGATCGATCGTGCTGGATTCATCGCGGGGCAAGCCCGCTCCTACAGTTCTGTAGGAGCGGGCTTGCCCCGCGATTGCAGATAACGCTTCTGTTCCGTGAGCATCCCATGCCCCAATCGCGTCCTTACAAAGTTGCACTCAACGGCTACGGCCGTATTGGTCGTTGCGTTTTGCGCGCACTCTTTGAACGGGGGGCGAAGGCGGGCTTTGAGATCGTTGCACTGAACGACCTGGCCGATCAGGCCAGCATCGAATACCTGACACGCTTCGACTCCACCCACGGGCGTTTCCCCGGTGAGGTGAAGGTCGACGGCGATTGTCTGCATATCAATGGCGACTGCGTGAAAGTCTTGCGCAGTGCCACCCCCGAAGGGGTCGACTGGGCGGCGCTTGGCGTCGACCTGGTGCTGGAGTGTTCCGGTGCCTACAACACCCGCGCCGATGCCCAGCGCTTTCTCGACGCTGGTGCGCCACGGGTGCTGTTCTCCCAGCCCATGGCCAGCGAGGCGGATGTCGACGCCACCATCGTTTATGGCATTAACCAGGATTGCCTGGACGGCAGCGAGAAGCTGGTCTCCAACGCTTCCTGCACCACCAACTGCGGCGTGCCGCTGTTGCGGGTGCTGGACCAGGCCTTTGGCCTGGAGTACGTGTCGATTACCACTATTCACTCGGCGATGAACGACCAGCCGGTGATCGACGCCTACCACCACGAAGACCTGCGCCGGACCCGTTCGGCGTTCCAGTCGGTGATCCCGGTGTCCACGGGCCTGGCCCGCGGCATCGAGCGGCTGCTGCCGGAACTTGCCGGACGAATTCAGGCCAAAGCCGTACGCGTGCCGACCGTCAACGTGTCGTGCCTGGACATCACCTTGCAAACCGCCCGCGACACCACCGCGGCCGAGGTCAACCGGGTGCTGCGCGAAGCCGCCCTGAGCGGACCGCTGCAGGGGCTGCTGGCCTACACTGAACTGCCGCACGCCAGTTGTGATTTCAACCATGACCCGCATTCGGCGATTGTCGATGCCAGCCAGACCCGCGTTTCCGGCCCCCGGCTGGTCAACCTGCTGGCCTGGTTCGATAACGAATGGGGTTTTGCCAACCGTATGCTCGACGTTGCCGATCACTTTCTGCACGTCGTCAATCAAACCCGCTCCACTTGTAAACAGCCCTGAAGGACTGCATTCATGACCGTGTTGAAGATGACCGACCTCGATCTGCAAGGTAAGCGCGTACTGATCCGCGAAGACCTCAACGTACCTGTGAAGGACGGTGTGGTTGCCAGCGATGCGCGCATCCTCGCTTCGCTGCCGACCATCAAGCTGGCCCTGGAAAAGGGCGCGGCCGTGATGGTCTGCTCGCACCTGGGCCGTCCGACCGAAGGCGAGTTTTCTGCCGAGAACAGCCTCAAGCCGGTCGCTGAGTACCTGGGCAAGGCCCTGGGCCGGGACGTGCCGCTGGTCGCCGATTACCTCGACGGCGTCGACGTCAAGGCCGGTGACATCGTCCTGTTCGAGAACGTGCGCTTCAACAAGGGCGAGAAGAAGAACGCCGACGACCTGGCGCAGAAGTACGCCGCACTGTGCGACGTGTTCGTGATGGACGCTTTCGGCACCGCTCACCGCGCCGAAGGTTCGACCCACGGCGTGGCCAAGTTCGCCAAGGTGGCCGCTGCTGGCCCGCTGCTGGCTGCCGAGCTGGACGCCCTGGGCAAGGCCCTGAAAGCCCCGGCCAAGCCGATGGCAGCCATCGTTGCCGGCTCCAAGGTCTCGACCAAGCTGGACGTGCTCAACAGCCTGAGCCAGATCTGCGACCTGCTGATCGTCGGCGGCGGCATCGCCAACACCTTCCTGGCGGCGGCCGGTCACCCGGTGGGCAAGTCGCTGTACGAGCCTGACCTGATCGACACCGCCAAGGCCATCGCCGCCAAGGTCAACGTGCCGCTGCCGGTGGACGTCGTGGTTGCCAAGGAATTTGCCGAAAGCGCCGAAGCGACCGTAAAACTGGTGGCTGACGTTGCCGCAGACGACATGATCCTCGACATCGGCCCGCAAACTGCGGCCAACTTTGCCGAGCTGCTGAAGTCGTCGAAGACCATTCTGTGGAACGGCCCGGTCGGCGTGTTCGAGTTCGACCAGTTCGGCAACGGTACCAAGGTGCTGGCCAAGGCCATCGCCCAGAGCGCCGCGTTCTCCATCGCCGGTGGTGGCGATACCCTGGCGGCCATCGACAAGTATGGCGTTGCCGAGCAAATCTCCTACATTTCTACCGGTGGTGGTGCCTTCCTCGAGTTCGTCGAAGGTAAAGTGCTGCCGGCCGTTGAAATACTGGAACAGCGGGCCAAGGCCTGATTCACTCAGTGCCTGGCAAAGGGAGCGACCTGATGGTCAAGCAATTGCCTGTGATTATCCTGGCCGGGCTGCTCGGCGCTTGCTCCAGCAATCCGGAGCAAGCGGCGCAAAAGCCCGGCGCGCCGAAAGGCGGTTGCTATCAGTCGCAATGGCAGGCTGAAACAGCCCCGGTGATCAACAAAAGGCTGGGCCCGGATGGCCTGGAAAAATACGACGACGAACATCAACGTCGTGCCCAGGGTTGCCCTTGATCGGTTTGCGGCAACCTACCGGCCGGTTTGTGGTCTGCTAGAGGATATTGGATGAAAGCGGTACTGGCCTTGATGGCCCTGGCAGTGCTTGGTGGTTGCGCAAGCTTCAAGCCTGCGCCTGCACCCACCGACAACTGGACCCGCTGGGTCTGTGACAGCCAGGCTGAAGTGCTCTGGCGCTTTGCCGATAGCAGCCAGCAGGACGTGGACGTGCGCCTGGGTGGCGGTGACCAGGTCTACCGGCTCAAGCCTGAGCCCAGTGGCTCGGGTGCGTTGTACAGCGATGGAGTGCTGGCGTTCCACAGCAAGGGTGAAGAAGGCCTGGTGTACTGGGTCGCCACCAACGATTTGATAGGGCGGGGCTGCAAGGCGCCGTGACTGGCCGGGCCGCTCGAAGGCCCACACTACTTGAATAGCAACCGCCGCTGCGGCAGGCTTGCACGAAAAACGACGCTTGTCGGGAGAGAGATACACAATGGCACTCATTAGCATGCGCCAGATGCTGGACCACGCCGCTGAATTCGGCTACGGCGTTCCAGCTTTCAACGTCAACAACCTTGAGCAGATGCGCGCCATCATGGAAGCCGCCGACAAGACCGACTCCCCGGTGATTGTCCAGGCCTCGGCCGGTGCTCGCAAATACGCTGGCGCGCCGTTCCTGCGCCACCTGATCCTGGCGGCCATCGAAGAGTTCCCGCACATCCCGGTGTGCATGCACCAGGACCACGGCACCAGCCCTGACGTTTGCCAGCGCTCGATCCAGCTGGGCTTCAGCTCGGTGATGATGGACGGCTCGCTGGGCGAAGACGGCAAGACCCCGACCGACTACGACTACAACGTGCGCGTTACCCAGCAAACCGTTGCCATGGCGCATGCCTGTGGCGTTTCGGTTGAAGGCGAACTGGGCTGTCTGGGTTCGCTGGAAACCGGCATGGCCGGTGAAGAAGACGGTATCGGCGCCGAAGGCGTGCTGGATCACAGCCAGATGCTGACCGACCCGGAAGAAGCTGCCGACTTCGTCAAAAGAACCCAGGTCGATGCCCTGGCGATTGCCATCGGTACCAGCCACGGTGCCTACAAGTTCACCAAGCCACCTACCGGTGACGTGCTGGCAATCGACCGCATCAAGGAAATCCACAAGCGCATCCCCAACACCCACCTGGTGATGCACGGTTCGTCCTCGGTACCGCAAGAGTGGTTGGCGATCATCAACCAGTACGGCGGCGACATCAAGGAAACCTACGGCGTACCGGTTGAAGAAATCGTCGAAGGCATCAAGTACGGTGTACGCAAGGTCAACATCGACACCGACCTGCGCCTGGCCTCCACCGGTGCCATGCGTCGCCTGATGGCTACCAACCCGAGCGAGTTCGACCCACGCAAGTTCTTTGGCGAAACCGTCAAGGCCATGCGTGACGTGTGCATCGCGCGTTATGAAGCTTTCGGCACCGCAGGCAACGCTTCGAAGATCAAGCCGATCTCCCTGGAAGCGATGTTCCAGCGTTACGCCAAGGGTGAGCTGGCCGCCAAGGTCAACTGAGCCTGAACAGAAAAAGCCCGCAGCGATGCGGGTTTTTTTTTGCCCGCGTGCCAGGGAGGCGGCGGGCATGGCCCGAACAGACAGACCGTTAGTCGGCTAACAGGCCATTCCTCCCACGATGGCAATGTGCTGACTTCAGATTTTTGGCCGCCGGGTCTAGAGTTACGCTCAGATTTCAGCCGACGTCCGGCATGGGTGTCCAAAGAGAAGCAGCATGGATTGCGCGCAACCTCAGTCACACGATAGCGGCTCAGTGCTGCTGGTCGTGGATGACTACCCGGAAAACCTGATCAGTATGCGGGCCTTGCTGGCTCGCCAGGATTGGCAAGTACTTACCGCGAGCTCGGGGACCGAAGCCCTGAGCGCGCTGCTCGAACATGAAGTGGACCTGGTCCTGCTGGATGTGCAGATGCCGGGCATGGACGGTTTCGAAGTTGCCCGCCTGATGCGCGGCAGTCAGCGCACGCGCCTGACCCCGATCATCTTCCTGACCGCCAACGAGCAGTCCCAGGCCGCCGTGCTCAAGGGCTATGCCAGTGGCGCGGTGGACTACCTGTTCAAGCCCTTCGACCCGCAGATCCTCAAGCCCAAGGTCCAGGCGCTGCTCGAACAGCAGCGCAACCGTCGCTCGTTGCAGCGCCTGAGTCGTGACCTGGAAGCCGCACGGGCATTCAGTGCCTCGGTGCTCAACAATGCCGCCGAAGGTATTCTGGTGGTGGCTGAGGATGGTCAGATCACCTTTGCCAACCCGGCCATTTCACACTTGCTCAAGGCGCCCGTCGAGGCGTTGCAGGGCACTCGTCTGCTGGACTTCGTGCAAGCGCCGGGGATGACCCTGTGGCGTGAGTCGGCCTTTTATCAGGCCTACCTGGATCGGCAGATCTTCCGCATTCACGATGCCCTGCTGCGCACGGCAAGCGGTGAGCCGGTGCCGGTGGCACTGTCGTGTTCGCCCCTGAGCGATGGTCAGCGAGCCATGGTCGTCACCGTGCTGGACATGTCGGTGGTACGCAGCCTGCACCAGCAACTTGAGTTTCAGGCCGTCACCGACCCCTTGACCGGCCTGCTCAATCGCCGCGGCTTCTATCAGGCGGCCGAAAGCGCGTTGGTGCGCAACGAGCGTAGCGACAAGAGCCAGGCCCTGATGTACCTGGACCTGGATGGCTTCAAGCACATCAATGACTTTCTTGGTCATGAAGCTGGTGACCGGGTGCTGCACTGGGTCGCCGAGCAGCTCAAGGATTGCCTGGGGGCCAAAGCGATCCTTGCGCGGATGGGCGGTGATGAGTTCACCGCGCTGTTCGATGCCCTGGAGTACCCCGAGCAGGCCGCACGCTTTGCCGAGCGGGTGATCGAGCGGATGTCCATCTGTCAGCAGGTCGAGGGCATGGACGTCACTTTGGGCGTGAGTATCGGCATTGCCACCTACCCCGACTGTGGCGCCAACCTCGACGGCCTGCTGCGCGCGGCCGATGCCGCGATGTACGCGGCCAAGCAGGCCGGGCGCCAGCAATACCGCTATTACGACCAGGACCTCAACGGCCGGGCGCGCTCACGCCTGATGCTCGAGGATTCGGTGCGCGGGGCCATTGAGCACCAGGACTTCAGCCTGGTCTATCAGCCCCAGGTGGCCTTCGCCGATGGCCGCCTGCGTGGCTTCGAGGCGTTGCTGCGCTGGCAGCACCCAAGTGTCGGCGATGTCCCGCCGGGGTTATTCCTGCCCTTGCTGGAGGAGGCGCGGCTGATTTCGCAGCTGGCCAGCTGGATCTATGCCCAAGGTGTGGCCCAGCGCCGCGACTGGCGCGAATGCTTCGACCCGGCCCTGGTGCTGGGTATCAGCCTTAGCCGGGTGCAATTCGCCATGCCAAACCTTGCCGAGGAGCTTGGGCGGGTGATCGCCAGCCAGGGCCTGGACCCGACGCAGCTCGAGGTCGAGGTTGCCGAAACCTCGTTGATGGTCAACAACGATGTGGCCTTGAAGCAACTGCGCAAGCTGCGCGAACTGGGTGTGCGTATCGCCCTGGACGATTTCGGTGCCGGCGATTGTTCTTTACGTATGTTGCGCGACCTGCCGATCGATACGCTCAAGCTCGATCGGCATCTGGTCGCCCGTTTGCCTGACTCGCAGGCTGACGCGGCGCTGGTGTGCTGTGTTATCGAATTGTGCAAGCAATACGCTATCAGCGTGATTGCCGAAGGTGTCGAAACCCTTGCGCAGGCAGACTGGCTGCGGGCCAATGGCTGCGAGTACGTGCAGGGCTTTCTGGTGGCACGGCCGATGACCGCGCGTGATGCCGGCGTGTTTCCGGGCTTTTTTGACTGGCAGCGGGTGTAGTTGGGTACACTGGGCGTTTTCTCGCCCGTCGTTTTTGATCATGACCGTGCTCAAGTACCTGCAAGCCTACCCGCCCGCCCTGCAAGATCAGGTGCGTCAGTTGATTGCCAGCAATCGCCTGGGCGACTACCTGCTGCAGCGCTATCCGGACAAGCATGCGGTGCAGAGCGACAAAGCGCTTTACACCTATGCCCAGGCGCTCAAACAGGAGCACCTGCGCAACGCGCCGAACCTTGACAAGGTGCTGTTCGACAATCGACTTGACCTCACCCATCGCGCGCTCGGCCTGCACACGGCGGTATCGCGGGTACAGGGCGGCAAGCTCAAGGCCAAGAAGGAAATCCGCATTGCCTCATTGTTCAAGGAGGCGGCGCCGCAGTTCCTGAAGATGATCGTGGTGCACGAACTGGCGCACCTCAAAGAGTCCGATCACAACAAGGCGTTCTACCAGCTCTGCGAATACATGCAGCCGGGCTACCATCAACTGGAATTCGACCTGCGGGTTTACCTGACCTACCGTGAGCTGCCCGCCAGCCTGTAGGCCCTGAGGATGTGCCAATGGAAGTGAGCAAGACCAAGAGCAGTTTCTACCGCCGGCTGTATGTGGCCTGGCTGATCGACAGCCAGACCGCCAGTACGGTCCCGGCCCTGATGGAGGCCACCGGGATGCCGCGGCGCACCGCCCAGGACACCATTGCCGCCCTGGCGGACCTGGACATCGTCTGTGAGTTCGAGCAACAGGCCGGGGCACGCAACCATGCTGGCCACTACCGGATTCGCGATTGGGGAGCGATCGACAAGCAGTGGATCATCCAGCATTTGCGCAGTGTGCGAGAGGTGTTGGGGTATCCTTGAGGCCCTCATCGCGGGGCAATGTGGGAGCGGCGGTGCGGCGGCCGACTTGCCCCGCGATGCTTTTAGCCCCGCCGCATCCCGATATGCGGAATATCGTCTTCCAGGTACTCTTCTCCCGCCACCTTGAAGCCATGGCGCCCATAGTAATCCTGCAAATGCGCCTGAGCTGAAAGGTACACCGGCACCTCGGGCCAGAATTCCTCTGCATATTTGAGCCCCTGCTCCATCAGCTCATGCCCCAACCCGCGACCGCGTGCGTCAGCGGCAATCAGCACCCGGCCAATGACCACGTCACCGCCCTGGGACTGCGGATCGAGCAAGCGCAGGTAAGCCAGCAGGTTGTCACCCTCCCACGCCATCAGGTGGCAAGTATCGCCGTCCAGGTCCTGGCCATCGACGTCCTGGTAGGCGCATTTCTGTTCGACCACGAAGACTTCGGTGCGCAGTCGCAGAATGGCATAGAGTTGTTCCTTGCCAAGGTCACTGTGGTGTTTGCAAATCCAGTCGATGATCATGGGCGTCCCTCAAGCGGCTAATACCCTTGATCATGGCAGACAGCGAGACGAGGGTCTAATTGCTACAGGTCAACACAGGCTCGAAGTCGACCAGAATAGAGGCCATTTGATATCATTTGCCTCTGCCCGATTACTTCTTCTTTGTGTAACCTGCGATGGCTGATAGGCACTGAACATTCTCAAGCAGTTGAAATCAACGGTGCGAACCAGGGGTTCGCTAAAGGATTTGAGCATGCGGCCATTGCTTCGGGTCTTGGCTTTGCTGGGAATACTGCTACTGATGAGCACGGCGGCGCAGGCCAACAAACTGCGCCTGGTTGCCGACAGCTGGCCACCCTTCACGGATGCCAACATGGCCAACGGTGGCCTGGCCACGGCCATCGTCACCACCGCCCTGACCCGTGCCGGCTATGCCAGCCAGTATGAGCAGGTGCCTTGGGCGCGGGCGCTGCTGGGGGTGGGGGACGGCCGCTACGATGTGCTGGTCAATGCCTGGTACAACGATTCGCGCACCCAGATTGGCCAGTTTTCCGCCGGCTACCTGACCAACCGTATCCGCCTGCTCAAGCGCAAAGGTGACGCGGTGCGCTTCAATGCCTTGAGCGACCTGTACCCGTTCCCCGTCGCCGTGGTGCGCGACTATGCCTACTCACCCGAGTTCGACAACGACGCTAACTTGCAGAAGATTCCGGTGCGCAGTTTTTCCGTCGCCGTCGGCATGTTGGCTGCTGGGCGGGTGCGTTTGGCGCTGGAAGACGAGTTCGTTGCCGGTTACTACCTCAAACGCGAGCCCAAAGCGGTGCGTGAGGCGGTGGAGTTCTTCGACAAGCCCGTCAGCGAGAACAGCCTGCATATCCTGGTCAGCCTGAAGAACCCCGAGCACCAGCAGATAGTCGCCGGCTTCGACCGCGCCATTGCCCAGATGAAAGCCGACGGCAGCTATGCCAGGCTGCTCAAGCAGCACGGCCTGTAGTCAGGCCGGGGCGTTGTCCTTGATCAGGTGTGCGGCGAGCGTGCGCAACGGCGCCAGTTGCCGGCAGATCAGCGCCAGCTGAGTCTGGACCAGGCGCTGGTTTTCATCGAGTTCTTCGGGCATTTGCTCAAGGTCATTGGCCAGGGCCTCCTCGACATCGCTATGGATCGCCACGGGCAGCTTGCTGGCCAGGCCTTCGGCGATCTCATCCAGGCTGTTGGCCAGGCTCGCCCCGGCGCCATCGATCAGTTGTTCGCGAACCTCGCCGGCAAGGGCTGTGTCGCGATGTGCGCCCAGGCCCGAGAGATAGCTGAGCAGGGTGTGCGACAACACCAGGAAGCGGAAGCCGACGTCTGCCTCTTTGCGAAAGTGTCCGGGCTCCATGAGCATGTTGGCCAGGGTGGTCGACAGCGCCGCATCGGCGTTGTGGGCGTTGCGCCGAGCCAGGCGGTAGGCCAGGTCATCGCTCTTGCCCTGGGCATATTGCTGCATGATCTGGCGCAGGTAGGTGCTGTTGCAGCTCAGGGTGTTGGCCAGCACCTTGTTCAGGCGCCGGCCCTGCCAGTCCGGAAGGAACAGGAACACTGCAAGGATGGCAATCAGGCTGCCCACCAGGGTATCGAACAGCCTTGGCAGGAACAGCCCGTAGCCATCGCCGATCTGGTTGAAGCAGAACAGCACCATCAGGGTGATCGCCGCTGTGGCCAGGGTGTAGCGGGTGGTGCGGTTGACGAAGAACACCACTCCGGCGGCGACGGCGAACAGCGACTGGATGATGGGGCTTGGGAACAGGTCGAACAGCGCCCAGCCTACGGTCAGGCCAATGGCGGTGCCGATGATCCGCTGTACCAGCTTGCGCCGCGTGGCGCCGTAGTTGGGTTGGCAGACGAAGAGGGTGGTGAGGATGATCCAGTAGCCCTGGGTCGGGTGGATCAGGTGCACCATGCCATAGCCGATCGACAGTGCCAGGGGCAGGCGCAGGGCGTGGCGAAACAACAGCGAGGTGGGGGTCAGTTGCTGGCGCAGACGGCTCCAGACGTCCTTGAAGTTGCGCGGCGAACGGTCGAGCAGGCTGCTGTCGCTGGCATCGGCGAGGTTGTCGGGGTTGCTGGCGTCGCTGAGCAGCCGGTCGAGGGTCGCAAGGTTGGCCGCCAGCGCCCGTAGCGAACGCAACAAGCCGCGCCAGGCCGGATTGCTCTGAATGCGCAGGTGCTCGAGCGATGCGTTCAAATCTTCCAGGGCCTGGGCGAAGCCGGTGTCGTAGATGAACGGCTGGCGTAGCTGGATCGACTCGGACAGCTGCTGACAGGCCACGCCCTGCTGGCGCAGCAGGCGCTGGCAGCGGAACAGCACATCGCTGTGGAAGAAGGCTTCGGTCAGGGCGTTGTATGGGTAGTGTGAAGAGCTGGCGCGCTCATGGATGTCCTGGGCAAGGAAGTACAGTTTCAAGTAGCGGCTGACTTTCGAGCCCGGACGGCCATTGCCGACCCGGTGCAGGATGATCTCCTTGGCCGCATTGAGCGCAGCCACTACCCGGCCATTCTGCTGCGCCAGCTCCAGGCGGCGGGCTTCGACATCCAGCTGGCGGATCGGTTCGAACAGGGTGGCCTTGAGCTTGAGATAGCGGCCCAGCTCACGGAACAGCCGGGCCAGGCTCTGCTGTACCGGCTGGTTGGAAAACAGTGCCTGCCACAGTACTGAAAGCAGGCCGTACCAGGCAGCGCCGGCCACCAGCAGCAGCGGTTCGTGCCAGAAGTCAGTGACTTCGCCGCCGCGCTGGTCGACGCCGATCATGGTATAGACCGACAGGATCAACGTCGCCGAGGCGATTGCACCGTAGCGCTCACCGAGGGCCCCGAGCATGGTCAGGGCGAAGCTGGCCAGGGCCAGGGCGCAGCCGAAGATAATCGGGTAGGGGAACAACAACTCCACCGACAGCGCGGCGACAGTGAAACACACCAAGGTGACGGCCAGGGCATTCAGGCGGCCCTGCCAGCTGTCGTCGGTCTCGGCCAGGGCGCTGGCGATAATCCCCAGGAACAGCGGAATCAGCAGGCCCATCTCGTCCTTGTACCAGCACAGCAGCATGCTGCCGGTCAGGGCGATGAGAACGCGGATGGCATAGCTGAACTTGTCCAGGGCCCAGAGGCGGCGCAACGATTGGCTGAACGAGGAGGATGACATGTCGGGTGGGCAAGCCTTGGGCGATGATCGAAATTGAGCCAGTCAAATGGCAGTCGTGTTACCACTGCCCTTGACCAGCAAAATTTGTTCCTTGATGCGCTGATTCTACCGCGAAGGTTAGACGAACTGCGCGGCCGCGTACGCCGAGGCCCAGGCCCACTGGAAGTTGAAGCCACCCAGGTGGCCGCTGACATCGAGCACTTCGCCGATAAAGTACAGGCCCGGGCTTTTCAGCGATTCCATGGTTTTCGACGAAACTTCGCGGGTATCGACGCCGCCCAGGGTGACTTCCGCGGTGCGGTAGCCTTCGGTGCCGGCCGGCACCACCTGCCAGGCCCCGAGCTTGTCGCTGACCTGGGCCAGTTCCGCCGGGGTGTACTGCTTCATCGGTTTGGAGACGAACCAGTGTTCGGCCAGCAGGTTGGCCATCTTCTTGGTGAAGATCTCCCCGAGCAGGGTCTTGAGCTCGCTGTTGGGGCGCTCGGCCTGCTGCTGTTGCAGCCAGCTCAGGGCGTCGTACTCCGGCAGCAGGTTGATCTCTACCGTATCCCCGGCCTGCCAGAACGAGGAAATCTGCAGGATCGCCGGGCCGCTCAGGCCGCGGTGGGTGAACAGCAGGTTCTCGCGAAAGCTGCTGCCGTTGCAGTTGGCCACGCAATCCACCGAAGTTCCCGACAGTTCAGTGCAGATTGCCTTGAGTTGCGGTTCGGTGATGGTGAATGGCACCAGGCCTGCGCGGGTCGGCAGCAGGCTGTGGCCGAACTGGCGAGCAACCTGGTAGCCGAAGCCGGTGGCGCCCAGGGTCGGGATCGACAGGCCTCCGGTGGCGATCACCAATGACTGGCAACGGAACTGGCCGGCGCTGGTTTCCAGCAGGTAACCGCTGTCTAGTTTTTCGATCTGTTCGATGCGGGTGTCCATGCGCAGTTCGGCGCCAGCGCCGGTGCATTCGTCCAGGAGCATGCCGAGGATGTCGCTGGATTTGTTATCGCAGAACAGCTGGCCGAGCTTTTTCTCGTGATAGGGCACGCCGTGCTTGCCGACCATCTCGATGAAGTCCCATTGGGTGTAACGGGCCAGGGCCGACTTGCAGAAGTGCGGGTTGTGCGAGAGGAAGTTGCCAGGCTCGGTGTACATGTTGGTGAAATTGCAGCGGCCACCACCGGACATGAGGATCTTTTTGCCCGGCTTGTTGGCATGGTCGAGTAACAGCACCTGACGGCCGCGTTTGGCGGCGCTCAAGGCGCACATCAGGCCGGCGGCGCCAGCGCCGATGATGATCACTTCGGTGGAACGCACTGCAAAATCCTCGAGAATTCGGTGGTGATGCGATCGCGGGGCCCTGTGGGAGCGGGCTTGCCCCGCGATGAGGCCAGCAAAATCAACAAAACACTCAGACGATCCGCACCCGCAATGACCGCCCCTTGATCTTGCCGCTGTTGAGCCGCTGCAGTGCCTGTTTGGCCACTGCCCGCTCAACGGCGACGAACGCCTGGAAGTCGAAAATGGCAATCTTGCCAACCTGGGTGCCCGGCAATCCGGCATCGCCGGTCAGGGCGCCAAGAATGTCGCCCGGACGCAGTTTGTCCTTGCGTCCGGCCGCGATGCACAGGGTGCTCATGGTCGGCAGCAGCGGTGCACCATTCTGGGCCTTTAGGCTGTCCAGTTGCTCCCAGCGCAAGTCGGCTTTCTGCATCTCTTCAATGGCCTTGGCGCGATGGCCTTCGGCCGGAGCCACCAGGCTCACCGCCAGGCCTTTCTCGCCAGCCCGACCGGTACGGCCGACACGGTGCACGTGGATCTCGGCATCGCGGGCGAGCTCGACGTTGATGACCATGTCCAGAGCATCGATGTCGAGGCCGCGGGCGGCGACGTCGGTGGCGACCAGTACCGACAGGCTGCGGTTGGCGAACAAGGTCAGGACCTGGTCGCGGTCCCGCTGCTCCAGGTCACCATGCAGGGCCTGGGCGGCAATGCCCTTGGCCTGCAGGTGCTCGACCAGCTCTTGGCACTGCTGCTTGGTGAAGCAGAAGGCCACGCATGACTGCGGACGGAAGTGGCCGAGCAATTTGCTCACGGCATCCATGCGCTGATCGGGATTGATCTCGTAGAAGCGCTGTTCGATCTGGCTGTCGGCGTGCTGCGAATCGACTTTGACGGTTTGCGGGTCGCGCATGAACGTCGAAGCCAGTTGCTTGATGCCCGCCGGGTAAGTGGCCGAGAACAGCAGGGTCTGACGACGCTTGGGGGTCTGCTCGATGATGTCGGCGATGGCGTCGTAAAAGCCCATGTCGAGCATGCGGTCAGCTTCGTCGAGGATCAGCTTGTTCAGACCATCGAGTACCAGGGTGCCCTTGCTCAAGTGCTGCTGCACACGGCCAGGGGTGCCGACGATGATGTGCGCGCCATGCTCGAGCGATGCGATCTGTGGGCCGAGGGATACGCCGCCACACAGGGTCAGGATCTTGATGTTGTCTTCAGCGCGGGCCAGGCGACGCAGCTCCTTGGCCACTTGGTCAGCCAGCTCGCGAGTCGGGCACAGGACCAGGGCCTGGCAGCCAAAGAAACGCGGGTTGATCGGGTTGAGCAGGCCGATGCCGAAGGCGGCGGTCTTGCCGCTACCGGTCTTGGCCTGGGCGATCAGGTCCATGCCCTTGAGGATTACCGGCAGGCTCTGGGCCTGGATCGGGGTCATCTGGGCGTAGCCGAGGGCGTCCAGGTTGGCCAGCATGGCGGCGGACAGCGGCAAAGTGGCGAAGGCGGTGGCAATGGTGGTCACGAGACGGGCCTGCAAAACAAAATGTCGCGCAGTGTACCAGCCTCGTGGCCTTTAGCCCTAAGGCTCGATCTCCGGTTCCGGACGAGGGGCACGCCTTCCGTCCGCCCTGGACAGCTGCATGAAGATCGCCGCCGCCAGCATGGCCATCAGGCCGATGGTTACAAAGGTCAGCTGGAACGCCCCAAGGGTGCTCTCCACGCCCTCGGCACTGCCTGCGGCGGTAAAGCCGCCAAGCAGTGCGCCGGCGCAGGCCACGCCCAGGCTCAGCGACAGTTGCGCGACCACCGACAGCAGGCTGTTACCACTGCTGGCGCTACTGTCGTCGAGATCGATCAGAGTCACGGTATTCATCGCCGTGAACTGCATCGAGTTGACCGCGCCCAGCAGGGCGAGCTGGAACAACAGCAGGGCGTAAGGCGTCTGCTCGTCGACCAGGCCCAGGCTGGCCAGCAGCAGGCCCAGCAGCAGGGTGTTGCCGGTAAGGATGGTGCGGTAACCGAAGCGCTCGATCAGCGGCCGGGCAATCGACTTGGCAACCATCGCCGCTGCGGCCAGCGGGATCATGCTCATGCCCGCTTGGGACGGTGAGTAGCCCAGCGCCACCTGCAACAGCAGCGGTACCAGAAACGGCAGGGCGCCGCTGCCCAGGCGGGCGAACAGGTTACCGAGGATGCCCACCGAAAAGGTCCGGGTGCGGAACAGTTTCGGCGAGAACAGCGGGTTGTCGATGCTGCCAGCGCGCAGCCAGTAGGCGGCCAGACAGGCCATGCCGGCGAACAGCAGCAACATTACCCGCAGGTGCGGTAGATGCAGTTCACCCAGGCCTTCCATGGCAATGGTGATCAGCACCATGGCAGCGCCGAACAGCACGAAGCCGATACCGTCGAAGCGGGTACGTTCTGAGCCGCGCAGGTCGGGGATGAACTTCCACACCGCATAGCAACCGATGGCGCCAACCGGCAGGTTGAGCAGGAAGATCCAGTGCCAGCTGAGAATCTCCACCAGCCAGCCACCCAGGGTCGGGCCCAGCAACGGGCCGAGCAGGCCGGGAATGGTGATGAAGCTCATGATCCGCACCAGCTCCGAGCGCGGGTAGGCACGCAGCACTACCAAGCGGCCCACTGGCAGCATCAGTGCTCCGCCCAGGCCCTGGACCACACGCGCCGCCACCAGCATGCCGAGGCTGCTGGCCAGGGCACAGAGCAGCGAGCCAAGGCTGAACAACAAGATGGCGCCGAAGAAGATGCGCTTGGTGCCGAAGCGGTCGGCAATCCAGCCCGAGGCCGGAATCAGCAAGGCCACGGTGAGCATGTAGGCGATGATCACCGACTGCATGCGCAGGGGGTCTTCGGCCAGATCGCGGGCCATGGCGGGCAGGGCTGTATTGAGGATGGTGCCGTCAAGCGACTGCATGAAGAAGGCGATGGCCACCACCCAGGGGATCCAGCGGGCGGTGGTCGGGTCCAGCGGGGGGCGGTTGGGCATGGGCTTTTGTGCAGTCCTTTAGGGCCTCATCGCGGGGCAAGCCCGCTCCCACAAAACCGGTGGGAGCGGGCTTGCCCCGCGATGAGGCTAATCACAATGTCAACGTCAGGCGCTTGACCAGCGCTCCCGGCAAATGGCTCGAACTGGTCTGGCGCTGGCCATAGGTGCTGGTCGACAGAATCAGCTCACGCTCGGCCGTCAACGCTTCCAATTGCGAACCCAGCAGACTGTAGACGCTGTCATCGAAACGCATGGTGCTCACCGGTGCCTGGATTTCGCCGTTCTCGACCCAGAAGGTGGCAAAGCGGGTCAGGCCGGTCATGCGTGCCGCAGGCAGGTCCGAGTAGTTCAGGTACCAGAGGTTGCTGATGTACAGGCCAGTGCCCAGGCGGGCGAGGATTTCGCTGTGTGCAAGCTCACCTGACGCCATGCTCAAGGCGCAAGGCGCTTCATGACTGTCGGCACCGTTGGCGGCCAGTTCGAACTCGGCGGCGCTGCGGGCGCAGACCAGGCGATCCAGGGACTGGCCCTTGTCGATCAGACACAGGTCGCTGCGCAGCAAGCCCTCGTCGGAGAATGACGGGCTCAGCGAGCCACTGACCTGCTCGACGATGCTGGTCAACGGGCTCAGGCTGGCATCGCCGCTGTACAGGCGTTGCAACGGGCTGTTCTTGGTGGCGATGGCCTGGGCCGAGAAGCCGCCCCAGCACAGCATGCCCATGATTTCGTCCAGCGCCGCCGGGGCCAGGTAGGCGCGGTACTGGCCGGGGGCAAGCTTTTTCAGTGGGCGGCCAAGGTAATCAAGCTGTTCGCGGGACTGCTGCAGGCGTTCGACGAATGCGTCGCGGTCCCAGGATTGGCCAGCATAGTTGGCTTTGACGGCCTCGCCGTTGCTGTGGAACAGGCTCCAGTCGAAGTTGAAGCTGTTGGCCTGGTGCCAGCCAAAAGCGCCGAATGAGCTGGCAAAGCCCCGGCAGATCGGGCCGGCGGCATAGATACCGACCAGGTCCAGATCACCCGCGCCTTGCTCGATCTGCGCCAGCACCGCAGCGCTGTCAGGCAGCGGATGATCTTGCACGCTATGGCTCTGCCAGGCGCTGTCGTTGAGTTGCAGGTAAGGGTCGGGCTCGAGCAGCGGCAGGGTCTCGCGCAATTGTTCCAGCGCCTGCTGCAAACGCAGGTGGTCGACTTCGGCGTCGTTACCGAGAGTGAACTGCAACTCGGCCTGGCGCCCGTCGGCGACCAGCTTGAGCACGCAACTGGCCTGCTGCACTTCACCGGCCTGGCGCACCTTGGCGTGATTGAAACGGATGAACTGCGAGTGTTCGCCGGCGTAGCTGAGGGTGAAATGCTCAGGGGCACGCACCGTGTCGCGCAGGTTGGCGACCAGGTCCTGGAAGCTTTGCAGTGGGGTGGCAGCCATCAGGCGTCTCCTCCGAATACGTCGATCTGGCTGAATACGCAGGCGGGGGAGGCGTGGCCCACCCGTACCACCTGGTTGGGTTCGCCTTTGCCGCAGTTCGGCGTGCCCAGCACCTGCAAGGTACTGGCGTCGCCAACGGCGCTGAGGTTGCCCCAGAACTGCGCGGAGATGCCGCGGTAATTGGGGTTCTTGACCACGCCCTTGAGCTCGCCGTTCTCGATCAACTGGCCCCATTCGCAGCCGAACTGGAACTTGTTGCGCGCATCGTCGATCGACCACGAGCGGTTGGTGCGCATCAGGATGCCCTGTTCGATGCCGCCGATCAGTTGCGCCAGGGTCTTGTCCCCCGGTTCGATGTTGAGGTTGGCCATGCGGTCGATCGGGGCGCGATTCCAGCCGCAGGCGCGGCTGTTGGCCACGCCATCAAGGCCTGAGCGGAACTGCGACAGAGCGCCACCCAGCGGGCGGATCAGCAAACCGTCCTTGATCAGGAACTGCTTGAGTGCGGGGCTGCCGTCATCGTCGTGGCTGTAGCTGGCCAGCTCCTCGCGGATCGAGGGATCGAAGGTCACATTGAGCAGGTTCGAGCCGTATTGCAGGTTGCCAAAGTCGCTGGCCTTGACGAAGCTGGTGCCGGCGTAATTGCGCTCGTCTCCAAGGATGCGGTCCATTTCCAGTGGATGGCCGATGGACTCGTGGATCTGCAGCATCATCTGGTCGGGCATCAGCAGCAGGTCGCGCACACCGCTCGGGGTGTTTGGCGCGAGCAACAGTTGCAGGGCCTGGTCCGCGACCTTGGCCCCGGCACCGACCAGGCCGCAGCGCTCGATCACATCCAGGCCACCTTGCTGGCCGAAATTCTCCCGGCCCAGGGTGCGGGTCTGGCTGTCCTGGCCGTCGAAGGCGGTGGTACTGAAACCCGGGTAGATGAAACGCTGGGCCTGGCGCAACTCGGCACCGGCACTGTTCAGGTAGATTTGCTCGATGTTGCTGATGCCAAGGCTGGCCTGCCAGTTCACCAGGCGGCTGTCATTGGGCACGCTGGCCGACTCCTGGGCGAGTAGGGCGTAGCAGTCGGCGAGGGCCGGGAAGGCGTGCTCAAGGTTGGGCGAGCAGTAGTCGGCGCGCTCCGTGGCTACCGGTTGTTCGCGCAGGTCGAGCAGGGCGCGGCCGGCGATGTGCCGGGCCAGCGCTTCGGCTTGCTCCAGTGCGCGTTGCAAGCCCGATTGAGACAGGTCGGCGGTGGCTGCGTAGGTTTCCACGCCATTGACGCGCACGGTGAGCATCGCGCCTTCATCACGGCTGAGGAACGGTGGCTCGGCGATATTCTTGCGCACCGACAGGTGCTGCTGGCTCTGCTGCACATAACGCAGGGAGAAAAATTCGCCACTGCTGCGCAGGGCGGCGAAGCGCTGGCGCAGCAATGCGCTCAACTCGAACATGCGGGAACCTCCGTGTGCGGTGGTTCCCCCTCAGAACCACTCGTCGTGCATAAGCGGGCAAGCGTATCACCGGCATGCCCGCTCATTATGGCAGCCAGGCGCTGTATCCGGCAGGAAAAAACCACGCCTGGGATCACCTGTCCAGGGCCACTGCCGGGCTGCGCGATGGCACTAGATAGATAGTGACCCATCTTCTCGGTGACTGCCTAGTTTTCAGCTTCCTAAACACAGGAAGCAAACCGATGACGCAAGCACATATTCGCACAACAACGGCTACCGAACGGGACGAGCTGGAGGCAGTAGGCCAGCGCTTTGCTCAAGCCTATCCAGATATTCACGAGCAACTGGTCCGAGTGGGCAGTGAGTTGTTACACCAACACACCGGCCAGGTGCTGGATCCTCAGCAGGTCTACTGGCATCGCTTTACCGACGCCCTGAGCAGTAGCCGAACCTACAGCGGCTGGGCCCATGTCGGTCGACCGGAAGAGTCCCTTACCTTTGTTCAATTGTTGATGCAGCGGTTCAGGGACCGGGATCAGGACAATGCAGATGAGTTGCAGGTTTACGGCGGCTTTTATCTGGCCGATGCCAATGCCGGTTTCTTTGATGAGCGCAATGAAGTCAGGCTTCTGCCTCAGGTCGTCATGAAGGCGTTCTGGGACCTGGACTTCGCGGCGTCCTACCGAGCTGCGCTCGATGGGTTCTGGAATAGCCACAGCAATGATTTTCAAACCTTGGCACGGGCTGCCTACCTGGCAAGCGCCGCTGAAGCTTATGGATTTGGCGCCCTGACCTATTCCGACCTGCGAAGCGTACTGCGCGCGATCGGTCGGGAAAAACTCGAGTCATTGGCGCAAGTGGCACAACCAGCACCGGCCATGGCGAGTGTCACTGTGCAGCCATTGGTGCTCGACGGCGTACAGTCCTTGGACGGCCTGCGGATCATCGCCGAGGATGGCCGCGAAGTGCTCTATCTGCCCGGTGGGCGGCTCGCTTTTCAGGGGTTTGCCAATGAGCGTGTCCTGCAGTCATGGCTGCAGTCGAGGTTGGCCAGGGACGATTGGCGTGCAGCATTGATTGCGCACTTTGCGCGCGAACACCGTCAACGCATGAGCCGTGAGCAGACATTGAACGTGGGGGCGGGGGAGGCTGTAGTCGGCGATCTCTTTGTAGCGTTGAGTCAAACGGCTCGCGCGGAAATGGAGCGGGACTCGCAATTGCTGCTGACGTCCAACGCGCAGTTGCGCAAGCGGTTGTGGATCGGCTACCTCGATGCATTCATTTCCCTGGCCAGCGCTACGGCGTTGCTGTCCTGGCCGATAGCGTTGATCGCCGTGGGCGCTGGCCTGGCCAATGTCGGATTGAATATCGATCAGGCCATCACTGGGGCAACCTCCGAACAGAGAAAGGCCGGGGTCGTGGGTGCCGCTTTGAACAGCATTGGTGTCCTGTTCAATGCCGCGGGGTTGTTGGGCGTGGCCGAGGCGCCTGTCGAAATCGAACTCGGCAATAACAGTGGAGCAGGGCACCTGGTAGAGGTCTTGCCCTCGTCACCTGAGCCGGCTGGCAAAACCTGGTCGCCGATCCCGGATACCTTCGAGCAATTGAAGGGCCTCGAAGCCAACGTTATGTTCAGCCGCAAGCGCCCGATTCTCAGTGGCGCCTTGCGAGGAGCTTTTCTGCAAAGTGATGGAAACCCACACATTCAACTCGACAATGAGACCTACCAGGTGCGCTACAACTCAGCCTTGAATGTCGTGGAGATTGTCCCGCCGGGCAGGCCATACGACTTCTTTGGCGCACGACCTGTGCGTCAGCTTGAGTCTGGGCGATGGGTGCTTTTGCAAAGGCCCTTGTTGCGTGGGGGCGACGAAACGGCCGAGGAGATCATCGAACAGCTACTTCCTGGCGAAGGTGGGCGCTTCGTACTGGGGGCCTATGAGTTTCCATCAGCTCAGGCGGATACCTTGAAAATGCTACTGGCCACGACGCTACGTAGTGACGCCAGATGTCCTGAGGCGTTGGATATCTATCTACGGCCTGGACGCCTGCATCCTTTCCCACAGCCGCAGCAAGCGACGTCGGAGTTCTGGAACCGCTACATACCCCCGGATGTTGAAGGCCAGAAGGCTTATGCACAAGAGGCTCTGGCTCGACAGAAAAGGGTTGTCGAAGTGCAACGGTTATCGCCTGACGCCGAAGTCATTGATGATTACTATCTGGACATGGATGGGCGCGAACATCGTGTCTTTATCGACGCGCAAGGCGAGTATAAATCCCAGAGCATTCTGCACTACACGGATTACGATGAGGACTTCAACGGGTTCTTGCGCCGTGGTACCCAGCAACCCGATGACCCGCTAAAAAGGATTCTTGACCTTGCCGAGGAGCTCGAGGTGATCGGCACCAATGACGAAGTTGCGCTGTATCGAGGCGGATTCGGCTCGCGTGGTACTTCCGGTATGGCGTTCCGTTCCGGACGCCTGCAGGTGGGCAATGTGCTGGTCAACAGTGACATTACCTCGTTCAGTGAAAGCCCCTATGTGGCTCGACGCTTCGCCAGCTCCCAGGGGGGGGATGCAGCCAACGACAGCCTGGCTCCGGAGTTCGATAACACGTCGGTCATTTTCAGGATTGATGCCGAGCAGTCGTTCAGTGCTTATCCCGTTGCGCCTTTTTCCAGAACGCCCCTGGAAGTGGAGTCGGTGTTTCTTCCTGGGTGCTACTTCAAGATCTCGAGTCTCAAGGAGGTATCAGGGCCACAGTACCGCTTCATGGAAGTCGGCCTGGAAGAAGTATCCAGGCCGCAGGCGGGGAATGTGTTTGATTTGCGTACAGGCAACCTTTTCAACCGCGAGCAGTACCTTGAAATGCTCGGTGCAAATGCCCGCGATCTGGTTGATAAATTCTTCCCTCTTTGAGTCAGAACCACCTGTCCTGCATGTCCAGGCAGGTGCTATCGCGTGACTCCAGCAAGTCTAGTTCATGCAGGCAGCCCGGCACTTCCCAGGTCAGAAAGTACCGAGCCGCCTGTAGTTTGCCGCTGTAGAAATCCTCGTCCGCGGTGATGCCAGTCGCCAGACCCTGCCTGGCGAAAATGCCCTGCTCCAGCCAGCGCCAACCGATCACGCAGTGGCCGAAGGCCTTGAGGTAAAGCGCCGAGTTGGCCAGCGCCGTAGTGGTATGCCCCAGGGCCAGGTCACTGAGCAGCCCCAGGGTCACCTGTTGCAAGCGCGACAGCAATTGTTCTAGGGGCAGCCGCAGCGGGTCCAGATTGGGATGAGTTTGTGCCCGCCCGCAGGTCGCCGCGATTCGCCGTACCAACTGCTTGAGCCCGGCGCCGTTGTTCTGTGCCAGCTTGCGCCCGAGCAGGTCCAGTGACTGGATGCCGTGGGTGCCTTCGTGGATAGGGTTCAGGCGGTTGTCGCGGTAGTACTGTTCGACCGGGTACTCGCGGGTATAGCCGTGGCCGCCAAGAATCTGGATGGCCAGTTCGTTGGCCTTCAGGCAAAACTCCGAAGGCCAGGATTTGACGATCGGAGTCAGCAGGTCGAGCAGTTCGTGGGCTTGCTGGCGAACCGTTTCGCTTTCGCCGCTCTGGGTCTCATCGAACAGCCGGGCCGCATACAGGCCCAGGTCGAAGGCGCCCTCGACGTAGGCCTTCTGGGTCAGCAACATGCGTTTTACATCGCTGTGCTGGATGATCGGTACGGCAGCGGTGGCCGGATCCTTGTTGTCTGGCAGGCGGCCCTGTGGACGCTGGCGGGCGTACTCCAGGGAGTACAGGTAGCCGGCATAGCCGAGCATCACCGCCCCCATGCCGACGCCGATACGCGCCTCGTTCATCATCTGGAACATGCAGGCCAGGCCCTGGTGTGGCTTGCCCACCAGGTAGCCGACGCACTGGCCGTTATCGCCGAAGTTCAGCGCTGTCGAAGTGGTGCCGCGCCAGCCCATCTTGTGGAACAGCCCGGCCAGCAGCACATCGTTGCGCGGCCCCAGGCTGCCGTCGGCGTTGACCAGGAACTTGGGCACGATAAACAGCGAAATGCCCTTCACCCCAGGCGGCGCATCCGGCAGCTTGGCCAGCACCATGTGCACGATGTTTTCCGACAGCGAATGGTCACCGCCGGAAATGAAGATCTTGTTGCCGCGCAGCCGGTAGCTGCCGTCGCCGGCAGGCTCGGCGCGAGTGCGGATATCGGCCAGGGACGAACCGGCATGGGGTTCGGTCAGGGCCATGGTGCCGAAGAAACGGCCATCGATCATCGGCTGCAGGAACAGGCGCTTCTGCTCTTCGCTGCCAAAGTTCTCGATCAGGTTGGCGGCGCCCATGGTCAGGAACGGGTAGGCCGTGGTCCCGGCGTTGGCGGCCTGGAAGTGAGCGAAACAGGCTTGCGACAGCAGGGTCGGCAACTGCATACCGCCAGCTTCGAAGTCGCGGTTGGCATTGAGAAAGCCGGCTTCAAGGAAGGCATCGATCGCCGGTTTGACCTCGGGGATCAACACCGCCTCGCCATTCTCAAAGCGTGGTTCATGCTCATCGCCCTTGCGGTTGTGCGGGGCAAAATACCTTTCGGCGATGGTCCGTGCGGTGTTCAAGGCGGCGTCGAAGGTTTCGCGTGTGTGCTCGGCAAAGCGCGGGCGTTGGGTCAGGGCCTCGGCGTCGAGCACTTCGTAGAGTTCGAAGGCCAGGTTGCGGGCGCTGAGCAGAGTCTCGGACATGGCGGCATTCCTGTCTGGGGATGGGCCGAGTCTAGGAGGGTCTACGAGAAGGTGCCTAGCACCATAGATGAGGGTGATGTAGGGAAATGGGGAGAGGGATATCGCGGGGCAAGCCCGCTCCTACCCGGTAGGAGCGGGCTTGCCCCGCGATAGAGGCGCCGCTGACTATCAGCCGATAGTCATCAGGCTCGCGTTACCACCAGCGGCAGCGGTGTTGACGCTCAGCGCGCGCTCGATCACCAGACGCTCCAGGGCAATCGCGGTTTCACCCGACGACAGGCCGTGAACCCCGACGATGGCGCCAGCGCGCTTGGCCACCTGCTCGCACACCGCGCGCAGTTGGTCAGAGTCGCCGTGATGCAGGACGGCATCGAACACCACCTCATCCTTGTTCCAGTCGACCACCAGCTGGATGCGCGCTTGCACATCCTTCGGCAGGCGATTGCGCAGGGTCTTGCTCAGTTCGCCTTCTGGCCAGACCGCCGAGCTGCCCACGGCCAGGACCGCGGCCAGTTGGGTCAGCAGGTCGGCTTCGACCTCGGCCAGGCACAGCACGTGCTCGCGCGGCAGGATGGTGTAGCTGTTGCGCTCGCCAGTCGGGCCCGCCAGCAGACGGCTGATACCGCTTTGCGACTGCTGGGCGAACTGCTCGCACAGGCTGTTCAGGTCGTTCAGCTGATTGCTCGCAGCCCAGGCCTTTAGAGCTTGCAGCGGCTTGCTCAGGCTGTCGCGCAGGCGGGTGTCCGGGGCGTTTTCGCCGTCGGTACGCTGGAACGACTGCTCGATGGCGCCGGCCGGGCGGGTCGACAGCAAGCGGTACAGGTACAGCGGGCCGCCGGCTTTCGGGCCAGTGCCAGACAGGCCTTCACCGCCGAATGGCTGTACGCCGACCACGGCACCGACGATGTTGCGGTTGACGTAGACGTTACCGGCATTGACGTTGTCGATGACCTTGGCGATGGTTTCATCGATGCGGGTGTGGACACCCAGGGTCAGGCCGTAACCGGAGGCATTGATTTGCTCGATCAACTGGTCGAGGTTCTTGCGGTTGTAGCGCACCACGTGCAGTACCGGGCCGAAGATCTCGCGCTGCAGTTCGTCGAAGCTTTCCAGCTCGATCAGGGTTGGCATCACGAAGGTGCCGCGCTTGATTTCTTCGCCATCGGCAATGGCCATCTGGTACACGGTGCGGCCTTTGTCGCGCATGCCCTGGATGTGTTTCTCGATCCCGGCTTTGGCTTCGGCGTCGATCACCGGGCCAATGTCCACGGACAGGCGCTCGGGGTTACCCAGGCGGCTTTCGGCCATGGCGCCCTTGAGCATTTCGATGACGCGGTCGGCGGAATCTTCCTGCAGGCACAGTACGCGCAGGGCCGAGCAACGTTGACCAGCGCTATCGAAAGCCGAGGAGACGACGTCGATGACCACTTGCTCGGTGAGTGCCGAGGAGTCGACGATCATTGCGTTCTGGCCGCCGGTCTCGGCGATCAGCGGGATCGGACGGCCCTGGGCATCCAGGCGGCCGGCGATGTTGCGTTGCAGCAGGCGGGCGACTTCGGTGGAACCGGTGAACATCACGCCTTTGACCCGATCATCACCGACCAGGCGGGCGCCGACGGTTTCACCGCGGCCTGGCAGCAGTTGCACCACGCCTTCAGGGATGCCGGCTTCGAGCAGCAGGCGCACGGCCTGGGCCGCGACCAGCGGGGTTTGCTCGGCCGGCTTGGCCAGCACCGGGTTACCTGCGGCAAGCGCAGCGGCAACCTGGCCACTGAAGATAGCCAGCGGGAAGTTCCACGGGCTGATGCACACGACCGGGCCCAGTGGGCGGTGGGCGTCGTTGCTGAAGTCGTTGCGCGCCTGTACGGCGTAGTAACGCAGGAAGTCGACGGCTTCGCGGACTTCGGCGATGGCGTTGGCGAAGGTCTTGCCGGCTTCACGGGCAAGCAGGCCCATCAACGGCTGGATCTCGGCTTCCATCAGGTCGGCGGCACGTTCCAGGATCGCTGCGCGTTCGGCTGGCGGGGTGGCCTGCCAGATCGGCGCGGCCTTGACGGCGCACTGGATGGCGTTGTCGACGTCGCTGACGTTGGCTTCCTGGACGTGGCCTACGACATCACGCAGATCTGCCGGGTTCAGCACGGCGCTGGCCGCTTCCTGGCTGGAGGCGCAACCGAGCATCGGTGCGGCTTTCCAGTCGTTGTGAGCGCTGGCCAGCAGGGCGCAGGACAGCGAAGCCAGGCGGTGTTCATTGGCCAGGTCGATGCCGGCGGAGTTGGCCCGCTCGGCGCCATACAGCTCACGCGGCAGTGGAATGCGCGGGTGCGGCAGGCCGGCGTTGCCTTCCTGGGTCGCCATCTGCTCGATGGTTGCGACCGGGTCGGCGACCAGTTCCTGGATCGAGATCGACTGGTCGGCAATCCGGTTGACGAACGAGGTGTTGGCACCGTTTTCCAGCAGTCGGCGAACCAGGTAGGCCAGCAGGGTTTCATGGGTACCGACCGGTGCATACACACGGCACGGACGGTTCAGCTTGCCATCGGCGACTTTGCCGACAACCTGCTCGTACAGCGGCTCGCCCATGCCGTGCAGGCACTGGAACTCGTACTGGCCCGGGTAATAGTTCTGGCCGGCAATATGGTAGATGGCCGACAGCGTATGGGCGTTGTGGGTGGCGAACTGCGGGTAGATGACTTCCGGCACCGACAGCAGTTTGCGTGCGCAAGCAATGTAGGAAACGTCGGTGTACACCTTGCGGGTGTAGACCGGGTAGCCTTCCAGGCCCTCGACCTGGGCGCGCTTGATTTCGCTGTCCCAGTAGGCGCCTTTTACCAGGCGGATCATCAGGCGATGGCGGCTGCGGCGGGCCAGGTCGATGACGTAGTCAATGACGTACGGGCAGCGTTTCTGGTAGGCCTGGATGACAAAGCCGATACCGTTCCAGCCGGTCAGTTGCGGCTCAAAGCACAGGCGCTCGAGCAGGTCCAGCGACAGCTCCAGGCGGTCGGCCTCTTCGGCGTCGATGTTCAGGCCGATGTCGTATTGCTTGGCCAGCAGGGTCAGCGACAGCAGGCGCGGGTACAGCTCGTCCATTACGCGCTCGTACTGGGCGCGGCTGTAGCGTGGGTGCAGGGCCGAGAGCTTGATCGAGATGCCCGGGCCTTCATAGATGCCGCGGCCGTGGGACGCCTTGCCAATCGAATGGATGGCCTGCTCGTAGGACGCCAGGTACTTCTGGGCATCATGTTCGGTCAGTGCCGCTTCACCGAGCATGTCATAGGAATAGCGGAAACCTTTGGCTTCGAACTTGCTGGCATTGGCCAGGGCTTCGGCGATGGTTTCACCGGTGACGAACTGCTCGCCCATCAGGCGCATGGCCATGTCGACGCCCTTGCGGATCATCGGCTCGCCGCTCTTGCCGATGATGCGGCTGAGCGAGGAGGTCAGGCCGGATTCGTTGTGGGTCGAGACCAGCTTGCCGGTCAGCAGCAGGCCCCAGGTGGCGGCGTTGACGAACAGCGATGGGCTGTTGCCCAGGTGCGGCTGCCAGTTTCCGGTGCTGATCTTGTCGCGGATCAGGGCGTCGCGGGTGCCTTTGTCGGGGATGCGCAGCAGTGCTTCGGCCAGGCACATCAGCGCCACGCCTTCCTGGGACGACAGGGAGAACTCCTGCAGCAGGCCCTGAACGATGCCGGCACGGCCGCCAGCGCTCTTTTGGTTACGCAGCTTTTCAGCGATGCCCGCAGCCAGCTTGTTGGTGGCTTCGGCCATGGCGGCTGGCAGGCGTGCCTGCTCCAGCAGCATCGGAACTACTTCCGGCTCAGGGCGGCGGTAGGCGGCGGTGATGGCCGAGCGCAGTACCGATTGCGGCAAAATGCTTTCGGCGAACTCGAGGAAGCACTGGTGCGCGTGGTCGGTCTGGACTTCGCCACTGTCGTCGGTATGAGTGCCGGGCTGACCGTTGAGTTCGGTCAGGGTGGCGCCACCCTCGAGCTTCTCCAGGTAATTGAAGATCGCTTGTTTGATCAACCAATGCGGCGTGCGGTCGATAGACGTCGCAGCTGCTTTGAGTCGCTCACGGGTAGGGTCGTCGAGTTTGACCCCAAGGGTGGTCGTCGCCATTTCTTATCCTCATTATTGCCACAGGCTGTGGCTTAAGCTGGCGCCAAGATTATCTGCGCGCGAATTTGGGTGCAACCTAGTGCAACCCAAAAAATGCAGGAAAAAAGTGCTACTCGTCTGGATGGTAAAACCCTACAGCCGAAATGGCTGTTTCTGATGCTTTTTCTTCTGAAAATATGTGTTCTTGCTCCAAAAAGGAGCAAAAATCCGCTGTTACGCAAAATTTCCGACGAGGTGCAACTTGATTGTAAAAACAGGTTGCACCCTCTTTGCGTTGTTGCATAGCATTCGCGGCCTGGGTGCAACCTCCTCTGAGGCTGTCGCTACATAAAAACAAACGCCAGGGCGCAACAATGAGTGTAAGCAATCCAACCTTGATCACGTTCGTGATCTACATCGCGGCAATGGTACTGATCGGCTTCATGGCCTATCGCTCCACCAACAACCTTTCCGACTACATTCTTGGCGGCCGTAGCCTCGGCAGCGTGGTCACCGCGCTTTCGGCCGGTGCCTCGGACATGAGTGGCTGGCTGCTGATGGGCCTGCCGGGCGCCATCTATATGTCGGGTCTGTCGGAAAGCTGGATCGCCATCGGCCTGATCGTCGGTGCCTACCTGAACTGGCTGTTCGTTGCCGGCCGCCTGCGGGTGCAGACCGAGCACAACGGCGATGCGCTGACCCTGCCGGACTACTTCTCCAGCCGTTTCGAAGACAACAGCGGCTTGCTGCGGATCATCTCCGCCGTGGTCATCCTGGTGTTCTTCACCATCTACTGCGCTTCGGGCATCGTGGCCGGTGCCCGCCTGTTCGAAAGCACCTTCGGCATGTCTTACGAGACCGCGCTGTGGGCCGGCGCAGCAGCGACCATTGCCTACACCTTCGTGGGTGGCTTCCTGGCGGTGAGCTGGACCGATACCGTCCAGGCCACGCTGATGATCTTCGCCCTGATCCTGACCCCGGTGATCGTACTGATCGCAACCGGTGGTTTTGACACGACCTTCGCCGCCATCGAGCTCAAGGACGCCGGCAACTTCGACATGCTCAAGGGCACCACCTTCATCGGCATCATCTCGCTGATGGGCTGGGGTCTGGGCTACTTCGGCCAGCCGCATATCCTGGCGCGTTTCATGGCCGCTGACTCGGTCAAATCGATCGCCAAGGCCCGTCGCATCTCCATGACCTGGATGATCCTGTGCCTGGTCGGTACCTGCGCCGTTGGCTTCTTTGGTATCGCCTACTTCTCGGCGCACCCTGAAGTGGCCGGCCCGGTTACCGAGAACCACGAGCGTGTGTTCATCGAGCTGGCCAAGCTGCTGTTCAACCCATGGATCGCCGGTGTTCTGCTGTCGGCCATCCTGGCAGCGGTCATGAGTACCCTGAGCTGCCAACTGCTGGTGTGCTCGAGCGCCCTGACCGAAGACTTCTACAAGACCTTCCTGCGCAAGGGTGCTTCGCAGATGGAACTGGTCTGGGTCGGTCGTGCCATGGTTCTGCTGGTGGCCATTGTTGCCATCCTGATCGCCTCCAATCCGGAGAACCGCGTACTGGGTCTGGTCAGCTACGCCTGGGCAGGTTTCGGCGCAGCCTTCGGCCCGGTCGTGCTGATCTCGGTCCTGTGGAAAGGCATGACCCGCGACGGCGCACTGGCCGGTATCCTGGTCGGCGCGATCACCGTGGTGGTGTGGAAACACTTCTCCATCTGGGGTCTGTACGAAATCATCCCGGGCTTCATCCTCGGCGCCCTGGCGATCTACTTCGTCAGCAAGGCCGGCAGCCCGTCGAAAGGCATGGTGTCGCGCTTTGAAGCGGCCGATGAGGCGTTCAAAGCCGCTCATTGATCGCCCGTTGAGCTTCACCTGACAAAGGCCCGGCCTCGCAAGAGTCCGGGCCTTTGTGGTTTTGGCGGTCCATGCCTGACGCCGCCTGCCGGACAGGGTAAACTGCGGGGTCTTGCAGGAGTTGCCATGAACTATCGTCACGCCTTCCACGCCGGCAACCACGCCGACGTCTTCAAACACCTTGTACTGACCCGCCTGATTGCGTTGATGTCGCGCAAGGAGCAGCCATTCGCCTATCTCGACACTCACGCAGGCCTGGGGCTGTACGACCTGCAGGGTGACCAGGCGACACGTACCGGCGAGTGGCTTGAAGGTATCGGCCGGCTCTGGGGGCGCGACGATCTGCCCGAGGTAACTGCCGATTACCTGCGCATCCTGCGCAAGATGAACCCCGACGGCGAGCTGCGTTACTACCCGGGTTCTCCCGAGCTGGCCCGGCGCCTGGCGCGCCAGCAGGATCGTGTGTTGCTCAACGAGAAACACCCCGAAGACGGTCGCCTGCTCAGGGACAACATGAAGAAAGACCCGCGCGTTGCCGTGCACCTGGGCGAGGGCTGGCATGTGCCGCGGGCCTTGCTGCCGGTGCAGGAAAAGCGTGCGGTCATGCTCATCGATCCGCCGTTCGAGCAGGCCGACGAACTCAAGCGTTGCACCCAGGCGATGAAAGAGGCCATTGGTCGCATGCGCCAGACCGTCGCAGCGATCTGGTACCCGATCAAGGACCAGCGCCAGCTGGTGCGCTTCTACCAGGACCTGACCAGTACCGGTGCGCCAAAACTGCTGCGTGTCGAGCTGTATGTGCACCCGCAGGACAGCCCGCAAGGCTTGAATGGCTCAGGCCTGGCCATTGCCAACCCGCCATGGGGCCTGGAAGAAGAGCTGCGTGAACTGTTGCCGTGGCTGTCCCAGGTGCTGGCGCAGACCCAGGGGAGTTGGCGGATGGACTGGTTGATTGCTGAGTAATCACGGTAGGAGCGGGCTTGCCCCGCGATTGCGGTGCGTCAGTTACGCCGAATCGCGGGACAAGCCCGCTCCCACACTTTACGTTATAATCCCGCCCTTTGGCTGCCGCTCGCCCTAACGGCCTGCGCGCATATATACAGATTGAAGAGGCTAGACCCTTGGCATTGACGATTCTTGGCCTGTCCGGCGCCCTTAGTCATGACCCTTCCGCGGCCCTGTACATCGACGGCAAGCTGATTGCCGCCGCTGAAGAAGAGCGCTTCGTGCGCGATAAACATGCAAAGAACCGCATGCCCTACGAATCGGCGAAGTTCTGCCTGGAACAGGCCGGTATCAAGCCGTCCGACGTAGACGTGGTGGCGATCCCCTTCGCCCCGATCAGCCTGTTCGGCGAGGCGCGCTGGCACTACGCCAAGCGCTACTGGTATGCCCCGGATCGCGCCCTCGACGCGATCCTGATGGGCAATCGTCGTTACAAGCGCTATCGCAAGAAGATCGTCTGGTGCCTGGAGCAACTGGGCTTCGACCCCAAGAAGGTCAAGATCGAGCCGGTCGAGCACCACCTGGCTCACGCCTCCAGTGCTTACCATTGCTCCGGCTTCAAGGAGAAGACCGCGATCCTCGGTATCGACGGCAAGGGCGAATACGCCACCACCTTCTTCGGCTATGGCGAAAACGGCAAGATCCACAAGATCAAGGAATTCTTCGATCCTGACTCGCTCGGCGGCCTGTATGGCGCGATCACCGAGTTCCTCGGTTTCGAAATGCTCGATGGCGAGTTCAAGGTCATGGGCATGGCGCCTTATGGCGATGCCAGCAAATATGATTTCTCGCGCCTGGCCTCGTTCGAGAACGGCGAGCTGGTGATCAATACCGACTATGCCAACGTCATCGGCCTGCGCCGTTATAAAGAGAAAGGCAAAGGCTTCTACTTCTCGCCAAAACTGATCGAATGGCTGGGTCCCAAGCGCGAAGGCGACATCGCCGACGAGCCGTACATCCACTACGCCGCGAGTATGCAGGCGTTGTTCGAGAAGCTGGCCCTGCAGATGATCGACCACTACCTGGGCGACATCCTCAAGGAAACCGGCAAGCTGGCTTTTGCCGGCGGTTGCGCGTTGAACGTCAAGCTCAACCAGAAGATCATTGCCCGTCCTGACCTCAAGGAGCTGTTCGTCCAACCGGCTTCCGGCGACGCCGGTACCGCGGTTGGTGCTGCGGCCTACGTGTCCCACGCCCGTGGTGTGCCGGTCGAGAAGATGGAGCATGTCTACCTCGGCCCTGCGTACTCCAACGAAGACGTGATTGCCGCCTGTGCCCGTCACCCGAGCCAGCCAAAATGGCGCAAGCTGGAGAACATGCCCGAGCAGATCGCCAAGATCATGGTCGATGGCAACCCGGTAGCCTGGTTCCAGGGCCGCATGGAGTTCGGTCCACGTGCCCTCGGCGGTCGTTCGATCATTGGTTGCCCGAGTGTGGAAGGCGTTGCCGACCGCATCAACCACCAGATCAAGTTCCGCGAGCGCTGGAGGCCTTTCTGTCCGTCGATGCTCGACACCGTTGCGCCGCAGATGATCAAGATCGATCATCCGGCACCGTTCATGACCTTCACTTTCGAAGTCGCCGAAGAGTGGAAGACCCGTGTGCCGGAAGTCGTCCATGAAGACGGCACTTCGCGGGCCCAGGTGCTTAAACGCGAGTACAATCCTCGCTACTACGACATGATGAAGGCGCTGGAAACCCTGACAGGTAATGGCGTGTCGCTGAATACCTCGCTCAACCGTCGTGGCGAACCAATGATTTGTTCGCCGACCGATGCGTTGAACATGTTCTTCGGCTCGGACCTGCAGTATTTGATCATGGAAGATATTCTGGTGATCAAAGAGGGTGCACAGGAATATGTTGACGCATGAGTTTCTGATCAGCGTTGTTGTTCCTACCTACAACTACGCGCGGGTACTGCCACGGGCGCTGGATTCGGTTCTGGACCAGTGGGCAGACGATCTTGAGTTGATCGTGGTCAACGATGGATCCAAGGATGATACCGGTTCGGTGTTGGCGGACTATCAAGGCCGTTATCCGCAGGTGTGCGTCATCGATCAGGTCAATGCCGGCGCTGCTGTGGCGCGCAACAAGGGCATTGCCCAGGCGCGTGGACGCTATGTGTTGTTGCTGGATGCGGACGACGAGCTGATGCCCGAAGCCATTGCCGTGCTGCGTGCCACCTTGCAGGCCAATCCTGGCGTCGGCATGGTCCTGGGCGGGCAAATCTCCGTTTATCCAGACGGTAGCGAGCGGCTGCGCCTGCCTACACCGGTGCCGAAGGCGCCGGCGCGGGACCTGGCGCGCCAGTACCTGTTGCAAAAGCGGATTTCGGTCTCGCATTGCTGCACCCTGTTCGCTCGCGAACTGTTGTTGCGTCGCCCTTATCCGGAAGCCTTGCGTACTGGCGAGGATATTCCGGTGTTTGCCTATCTGGTGGTCAATGCCCGGGTGGCGGTGACCAACGAGCCTCTGGCGCGTATCTACAAGCACGCTGACAGTCTGCGGCACAACCGTGAGAACGAAGAAGAGTACGCTCTGGGCATGGTTCGCGAGGTGTTCGCCAGCTTGCCTGACGAGTGTCAGTCGCTGAGTGTGCGCTACAAGGCGCAACGCTATCTCTCGCTGTTTCGTGCGGCCTTGCTGTCGGGAGACGGTTCTGCCGCAAGGCGTTTTTATGCTCGGGCCTTGCGCCTGAGTCCGTTGCAGGCCATGCGCTGGACGTATTTGCGCAAGGCCACGCGTCTGATAATGGTGTAGGGGTTTCATGGGTACGGTTGTTGGCAGGATGGATACAGGATTGATCTCGTACATTTCAAGGATGGTCAGCACCTACCCGGTTCGGCTGGCATTTGCTGGCAGTTTGTTGCTTTCGTTGGTCGCCGTGTTGGGCGTAGCGACGGTGGGGCGCGACGCGGCGTTGTACCTGGACATTGCGCGGCAGGTGAGTGAGCAGGGGCCCAAGGTTGCCTGGAACGCCTTTGACTGGCCCTGGTTTACCCTGCTGCTTGCAGGAACGCATAGCCTTTTCGGTCTGTCACTGGAGCTGAGTGCCTATCTTTGGTGCGCTCTGTTCATGGCCGGTACCTGCGCATTACTGGTGGACTGTGTGCGTCAACGGGTACCGCAGGCTGCTGGCTGGGCTTGTTTGCTGGTGCTGGCGATGCCAGCGGTCAATCAGTTTCGCAATGACATCATTCGAGAGTTCGGTTTCTGGTTCTTCTGTGTCCTGGCGTTGTGGCTGGTCCAGCATTGGCAGGCACGAGGCGGTTGGTTGCGGGCTGCTTGTATTCACTTGGCAATTGGTGCCGCTGCGCTGTTTCGCCTGGAGGCGTTGATGTTGCTGCCCGCCCTGGGCTTGTGGCAATTGATTGGCTTGCGTGATCGGCAGAGTTGGCAGCGTTTTTGCCAGTTCCTGGTGTTGCCGTTGCTGGCCGGTGTGTTGGCCTTGGCGGTGTTGCTGGTCCAGGGGGGGATATCTTCGGCTCGTCTCGAGAACTACCTGGGGCTGATCAACCCCCAACGTGTACTTGGGGCGTTCAAGATTTTGTCGCAGCAGTTTGCCGACAGCCTGACCTACAAGTTCTCGAAGGATGAAGCTGGCCGGATCGTGTTTTTCGGCTTGCTGGCCGCCATGCTGATCAAGTTCGTGACCTTGATGGGGCCGTTTTCCTTGCCGTTCCTGCATCGCAGCAGTTGGCAAGCGCTGCGCACCTATGGTCGCGAGTATCAGCCGTTTGCCTGGGTTGCGGGTCTGTACCTGATCATCCTGATGGTGTTCTTCGTGGTCCAGCAGTTCATGAACTCCAGGTATCTGAGCTTCCTCAACCTCCTGGTGTTGCCGCTACTGGCCATTGCCCTGATGCAGTTCGCCCGGAACTTCCCGCGCCTGGGCAAGGTGCTGGTGGCAATCGCGCTGCTTGTGATGCTGGCCAACGTGATCTCTACAGGTGCACGCAAGACCCAGTACGTTGACGCCGGGCACTGGATCGCTGCCAATATCGACCCACAGGCTGCTACTTACTTCGAAGATGGTCGTATCAGCTACTACGCCGGTCGAGGCTATTTCGGGGTGTTGCCGCGCGAGGAGGCGTTGTCTGATGAGCACGTCAGCACCTACCGTTACTTTGCCATTGAAGCGCGTGCCGATGAGCCGTGGCTTGCCGCTTGGCTTGAAAAGCACCAGCTAAAGGTGTTGTCGAGCTTCGCCAATCGCAAGGGCGCCACGGTGCTGGTGATCGGCAAGTAATTCAGTCAAGCAACTGGCGCAATGTGTTGAGTAGGCGGGGCTGGTGGTTTTCCTGGCCCTGCTCCAGTTCCTGGCGGTAACCTTCGAGGAAGGCGGCGCCATTGTCATCGCCCAGCAACCACTGGCGGTCTTCGGCATAGCGCAGCACATGGTGAAAGTTACGCACGCGTTGGCGCTCTCTGAGAGGGCGGCTCTGGCGTTGCAGGTCGGCTATATCGATCAGTCCCAGCTCGCGCTCAGGCGTCAGTACCACGTTACCCAAATGCAACGACCTGAAATAGATACCCAGGCTATGTAAATGGGCAATGAATTGCCCCAGCTGGGCCCGCAACGTTTGCGCACCTTCCTGTTTGTGCAGGAGTTGGCGCAGGGTTTCGCCTGCCAGTGGCGCATAGTAGACAGCATCACGCTGGATGCTGGGGATGCGGTACACGCCGATGATCTCGGGGCTGGGTACCCCCAGTTGTTGCAGCGCCTGGGCGTTGTTCGCAAAGCGCCGGGCGTAGGGGTACAGCAGCGCCGAGCTGAGCAGGCGCTTGCGCCGAAACAGCTTGAGCATCCGCCCGTCACGCAATCGCAGCACCTTGTCGCCGGAGCCGTCGGCCTCCAGCACGTGCGCACCCTCGCGCAACGACATGTAGGTGGTGTGATCCATTGCTTGCATGCTTAACCTCCGCTCAGAAGCCGACTATCTTAACTGACTTGCCACAGGCCCGCCTGCCGTTGGTTTCATTGGGGAAAAAAGGCGCTGTGATATGATTCCCCCCTCATTGTTATGTGCGGATTCCCATGAGCAGTCCTGAACCACGCCCCCAGTCCACGTTGGCGATCTATTTCCGCCTGCTGGCTTATGTGCGGCCCTATATCGGGCTGTTCTTGCTGAGCATCCTGGGCTTTCTGATTTTTGCCTCGACTCAGCCGATGCTGGCTTACATCCTCAAGTATTTCGTCGATGGCCTGGCCAATCCGGAGGCTCGCCTGTTCCCCGGAAATCCTTACCTGGGCGAGTTGCAACTGTTGCAGGCAGTGCCCCTGCTGATTGTTGCAATCGCTGTCTGGCAAGGTGTGGGCTCGTTTCTGGGTAACTTCTTTCTTGCCCGCGTTTCGCTTGGCCTGGTCCATGACCTGCGAGTCGTCCTGTTCAACAAGCTGCTGGACCTGCCGAACCAGTATTTTGACAAAAACAACTCTGGCCACCTGATTTCCCGAATCACCTTCAACGTCACCATGGTGACCGGCGCGGCAACCGATGCGATCAAGGTGGTGATTCGTGAGGGCATGACCGTTGTGTTCCTGTTCTGCACCTTGTTGTGGATGAACTGGAAGCTCACCCTGGTGATGGTTGCCATCCTGCCCATCATTGCCTTGATGGTCAGCAGCACCAGCCGCAAGTTTCGCAAGCAGAGCAAAAAGATCCAGGTGTCCATGGGCGATGTCACCCATGTGGCCTCCGAAACCATCCATGGTTACCGTGTGGTCCGTAGTTTTGGTGGCGAAAGCTACGAGAAATCGCGCTTTGAGCAGGCCAGCCAAAGCAACACCGACAAGCAGTTGTCGATGACCAAGACGGGCGCGGTCTATACCCCGACGCTGCAGTTGGTGACCTACAGTGCCATGGCTGTGGTGATGTTCCTGGTGCTGCTGCTGCGTGGAGAGGCCTCGGCCGGTGATCTGGTCGCCTACATCACCATGGCGGGCCTGCTGCCCAAGCCGATTCGCCAGCTTTCCGAAGTCAGCTCCACCATTCAGCGCGGCGTAGCTGGCGCCGAAAGCATTTTTGAACAACTGGATGAAGCCCCGGAAGTCGACAACGGCACCCTTGAGCGCGATCGTCTGGAGGGGCGCCTTGAAGTGCGCAATCTCAGCTTCCAGTACCCTGGTAACGAAAAGAAGGTATTGGACGACATCAGCTTCGTCGTTGAGCCAGGGCAGATGGTCGCCTTGGTCGGGCGCTCAGGCAGTGGCAAGTCGACCCTGGCCGGATTGATCCCACGTTTCTACCAGCATGAGCAGGGACAGATCCTGCTCGATGGCGAAGAAGTCCAGGCGTTCACCCTGCGTAGCCTGCGCCGCCAGATTGCTCTGGTGACCCAGCAGGTAACCTTGTTCAACGATACGGTGGCGAACAACATCGCGTACGGTGATCTGGCAGGTGCCCCGATCGAGGCGATCAAGCAGGCCGCCTCCGAAGCGTATGCCGATGAGTTCATCAACAAGATGCCGCAAGGCTATCAGACGCTGGTGGGGGAGAACGGCGTGCTGTTGTCCGGTGGCCAGCGCCAGCGCCTGGCGATTGCCCGCGCGCTGCTCAAGGACGCACCTCTGTTGATACTTGACGAGGCGACCTCGGCACTTGATACCGAATCGGAGCGGCATATCCAGGCGGCGTTGGACCACGTGGTCAAAAATCGCACCACCCTGGTCATCGCCCACCGTCTGACCACCATTGAAAAGGCCGACCTGATTCTAGTGATGGAAGAGGGGCGGATCGTCGAGCGAGGCACGCATGTGCAGTTGCTGGCGCAGAACAGCCATTACGCCCGTCTGCATGCCAAGGAATTCGAGGAAGGTGGTGATTTGCAAGCGACACAAGCGATCGACGCATGTTGAGTGCTCTGCGCTGGTGGCGTGAACGTGGCTGGAACGAGATTGACCAACAGCGCTATGCCGAAGTCTGGCAGCAGTTCGGCGGCAGTGTGGCGACACATCCGCAGGTAGTGGAGCGGCTGTCCGAGTTTGTCCAGGTGCCGGTGCGCTACCTGGGGTGGCACGTCGATGGTCGGTTGGTGGCAGCCATGCCGTGTTGGGGCCGGCATGTGGCCCTGGCCAAGGAGGTGCTCAAGCGCGAAGGCAAGCGTAGCTTGCTGGACATGGGTAATGCCGAAATCATCCTGCCGGTATCGCCCGGCGTACAAGTGCCAGTGCGCCAGCGCATGCGATATGTCTCGGACCTCAATGCCGGGACGATCACCACCCTCAGGACGCAGCCCGAAGGCCTGGCCATGGCCAGGGCGCCGGAAGACTACTCGAAGAAATTTCGTTATAACCAGCGTCGTGAACTGCGTCTGCTCGAGGAGGCCGGTGGTACGTTGCAACCCATGCAGGCGTTCTCGGCAACTGAGCAGGCGGCCATGTACACCGAGCTGTTCGAACGCCGCTGGGGCTTCGAGGTGCCGGGCAAGAAGGGGCTGGCCGAGGTCTTCAGCTTGATGCGCGAGTTCATGACGGGCTCGGTGGCGCTACTTGAGGGCGTGCCCGTGGCCATCCAGGTGCTCTATCGGGTGGAGGCTGCGCAATGGATATCGTTGGAGTACATCAATGGTGGCGTTGATCCGCAAAGTCGTGAATTCAGCCCTGGCAGCGTACTCAGCTTCGTCAATACCCAGCAGGCCTGGGACGATGCCAGGGCGCTTGGCAAGCCGCTGCGCTACTCCTTTGGCCGCGCCGACCGTGAATACAAGGACCGCTGGTGCCACACGGTCCCGGTTCATCAGGTTTAATGCATGAGCGCGCGTAAACAACGGCTGTTGAAGGCTCACCGACGCAACAAGCGCCTGGCGCTGGTGGTTGCGCTGGTGGTGTTGGTGGGGCTGGGTGTGACACTGGCCTGGTGGCTGGTGCCAATACTCATGTTGGCGGGCTGGGTCGCGCACGAGGCCTGGTTCGCCGATCACCTGTTCTACCGGGGGGGCGATGACTATCAGTACCTGTTCCCGGAAGATGTTCAGCAGCAGCCGGTATCGCTGAATGCGGGCAAGGTGCAGTTGAGCGCTGCCTTGGCCGAAGGTGAAACCCTGGTCCTGGCTGTGCGTGTCCAGTGCCGATGGCTTGGGCGCTGGCTCGACCCTTATGTCGAAGTCGGTGATGACCGTCAGGATTTCGAGCGTGGTGTTGCCGGCCTGCGTTTTCTCAACCTGTCCGGTCAACGCGAAGCATTGGAGCGCGGGGCGTTGAGCCTGCGTGGGCGTTATTGCCGGCTCGGTGCAACGGGCACCTTGTATGTCATGGCCAACCCGCCCTACACCCAGCAGCGTTCGATGATTCTTGCGCCCCATGCCGACGACGCTGAGCTTGCGGCCTTCGGGTTCTACAGCGCCAGCGCCGAGGTCAGCATTGTGACGCTGACCCAGGGGGAGATCGAAGCGCAGTCCTTCCAGCGGCTGGGGCTCGACCCTGCCCAGGCCGCCCGGTTGAAAGGCCGCCTGCGTAGCTGGGACAGCCTGGCGATACCCTTGTGGGGCGGCGTTACGGCCAACCATTGTGTGCAGTTGGGCTATTACTGTCTGCAACTGCCGTCCATGGCCAGTGAGCCAGGCAAGGCCTGGGGGTCGCGGGAGTCGGGCGAGAGCGATACGCGCAGCGTTCGCCAGCACAATCCGCTGTCACTGCCGGGTGACCGCGATGGCGCGCCGACCTGGCACAACCTGGTTGCCGACCTGGTGGCGCTGCTGGAGCATTTTCAGCCGCAGGTGATCGTCACACCGCATCCGGAGTTGGACCCACATGCAGACCATGTCGCTACCAGTCAGGCGATTTTCGCCGCGATTGGCCAGAGTCGCTGGAAGCCCTCCACGGCGTTGCTGTATGCCAACCACCTGCATGACAACGACCGCTGGCCAATGGGGCCGGCAGGGATGGGAATCGCCTTGCCACCCGCCATCGAGGCATTGCCGGCTGATCGATTGTGGAGCCCCTTGCTGGATGCCACGACGCAACTGGACAAGGCCATGGCCTTGAACATGCAACATGATCTCCAGGGGCCTTTGGCGTTCAAGCGGCGGCTTCGCCGTCTGATTCAGCGGCTGCTTGCCGGCAGGCGCTGGCCGGCGACTGGCGAGGACGAGTTCTTGCGTAAAGCGGTCAGGCGCCACGAGTTGTTTTGGGTGCGGCGGATCGGCGATTGAGGCCGGGTGATTCAGCCCTGTGCTAATATCCTGCCCCTGTTAATTATTTTGTATATGGGTTGCCCATGAAGTTGTCCATGCCGCGTTTCGATCAAGCCCCGGTACTGGTGGTGGGCGATGTCATGCTCGACCGCTACTGGCATGGCGGTACCTCACGGATTTCACCAGAAGCCCCGGTACCGGTGGTCAAGGTCGAACAGATCGAGGACCGTCCGGGGGGAGCTGCCAACGTCGCCTTGAACATTGCAGCCCTGGGGGCCCCGGCGGCACTGGTCGGGGTGACCGGTCAGGACGAGGCTGCCGACAGCCTCGCCAATAGCCTGCAGGCCGCTGGCGTGCGTTCGATCTTCCAGCGCATCGCCCACCAGCCGACCATCGTCAAGTTGCGGGTCATGAGCCGGCACCAGCAATTGCTGCGTATCGACTTCGAAGAACCCTTCGCCACCGATCCGCTGTCGCTGGATGCTGAAGTCGGCGCGCTGCTCGACGGCGTCAAGGTCCTGGTGCTGTCGGACTATGGCAAGGGTGCGCTGAAAAACCACCAGAGCCTGATCCAGGCCGCCCGGGCCAAAGGCATTCCGGTCCTGGCCGATCCCAAGGGCAAGGATTTCTCCATTTATCGCGGTGCCAGCCTGATCACCCCGAACCTCAGCGAGTTCGAAGCCATCGTTGGTCGTTGCGCCGATGAGGCGGAGCTGGTGGCCAAGGGCGGTCAACTGATGGGCGAGCTGGAGCTGGGCGCCTTGCTGGTGACCCGTGGCGAGCATGGCATGACCTTGCTGCGCCCTGATCACCCGGCCTTGCACCTGCCTGCCCGGGCCCGTGAAGTGTTTGATGTGACCGGTGCTGGCGATACGGTGATCTCGACCCTGGCGGCGGCCATCGCCGCCGGCGAGGAGCTGCCCCATGCGGTGGGCCTGGCCAACCTGGCCGCTGGCATCGTGGTCGGCAAACTCGGTACTGCCGCTATCAGTGCGCCGGAGTTGCGACGTGCGATTCAGCGTGAAGAGGGCTCCGAGCGGGGTGTGCTGAGCCTCGATCAGTTGCTGCTGGCCATCGATGATGCCCGTGCGCACAACGAGAAGATTGTCTTCACCAACGGTTGCTTCGACATCCTTCATGCCGGGCATGTCACCTACCTGGAGCAGGCGCGTGCCCAGGGCGATCGCTTGATCGTTGCAGTCAACGACGATGCCTCGGTCAGCCGCCTGAAAGGCCCGGGACGGCCAATCAACAGTGTTGACCGGCGTATGGCTGTGCTGGCCGGCCTGGGTGCGGTGGACTGGGTCATCAGTTTTCCGGAGGGCACGCCGGAAAACCTGCTGAGCCAGGTCAAGCCGGATGTGCTGGTCAAGGGCGGTGACTATGGCATCGACCAGGTAGTGGGTGCGGATATCGTCAGGGCCTACGGCGGTACCGTGAAGGTTCTGGGACTGGTGGAGAACAGCTCGACCACAGCGATCGTCGAGAAAATCCGCAAGAACTGAAGTCATCGCGGGGCTGGCCCGCAGCGAGCATTGCCTTAATGCCAGTCAGTAGACCACGACGAAAAATGCTCCGTATTATCGATACGGAGCATTTGTTGAGCACTATATAGATTGCCAAGTATTCACGCTAAACCACTTGAGGTGGAAGTGCTTGCCATTGTCGGGTAGGTACTGTTCTTGATGCATTCACGACCGCCTGTGCCTCCTTTGCCGCCTGTAGAGCAGCATCATTTACAACCAGTAAAAACTCTGCGCGAGGCTTCGCAGTCGGCCCTGGCTGCCGCGCTTGCCTGAATGTATGAAAGCCTAACGCTTTGAAACTGTTCTCTTTGTAGGGGCTATAGGTATTTGTGATAATAACCTTAACTCCTTTTTCATTGAGTGGGAGCACATGCGCCTGGATTTTGCGCATGAAGTCATTTTCGTGAAGATAAACATCGCTGAAGTGGCCGCTTAAGACAACGAAGTCGCTGGGTTTTGTTGCCTCGCGGCTTAATAATTCCCAGCCGTCGTGATTTAAAAAGGCAGTTGGTTTTTTTGCTCGGCTATGTATATGACTTATGTAGTTTATTTTGTTGGTGCTGGCAGTGGAGATGTTGCTAAATAAGGTTAATATATTAAAGTCCCTGTTCATGAGGGTGATCGGGAAGTGCAATGAATGTACGCCCGTCAATAATTTCCTGATTTCAACGACGCCGCCGACGGCTGCATTGTTTTGGGCGATATAAAATAAAGCCGCCAAAAACGCATTGCTTTCGCTGACCACTCGACCGTTTTTAAGTTTAGAAATAACACTGGGGCGCGTAGGTTGTGCAATGAAAGGTTTGTCATTCTTTATCTCAACAAGTGTCCGAATGCAGTCATTGAAATAATCTTTAACGTCCTCGCGCAACTCGCTAACGTTAGGTGCATTAGATGCAGCTTTGGCGGCAGCTGTACTTTGATATCTATGGCTGAGTAACTCCGGGTCAAGTGAGATTCCACGCTGCTGAGCGAGATCAAACATATCTTTCTTGATGGCTGCAATGTGTTGCTTGACGAGGTCTGGTTGAGCGACTATTTCTTTTTGCGTCCAGGAAATGAGTGGATTCCAGTCATTTACTATCATTTCGCCTTCGAAGCCGAGGGCTCTTGCGTAATTGGAGTAGTGGCCTGAACCCGCCATCGGTTCTATAAGACGTTCTATAGCGGCGTTGTTATTTTTTTGTAAGTTCAGGATGGAGGCGATCAACCCGCCATTCAGCTCTTTCAATTCTTCAGCCACCGCGCCGGGCATGGGGAAAAATTTCAGCGAATTTAGATCTACTTGCATGCCCCACTGGTGGAAGGTGGTGATTTTTTCTTCAATGTTATCTGCAGTCGTTAGCGCTTTTACTGAAAGCGAAGGGTGGTTGGTCAGTTGCCTACGGTAGTCACTCGGAGCCTTATCTTTTGGCCAGACAAATGGATAAAATTCGTTTCTTGTAACTCTGGAAGTATTGACTAGTTTGAACGTCTCTGCATAGCTGGAGTCCTTCAAGGAAAAGGGCCCAATGGCGGCGCCGTCCACCGTTAGTTGTCCATTCCAAACGCTTGGCGCTTCGGGTGCGGGTGGCGACGATCCTGCCTGTGACGGGCCTGGTGTTGGCGACGTTGCTTCGGGCGGTCCTGTCAGAGACTCAGCCTTTCTTTTTCCGCCTCCTCGCACACCCCCTACCTTCTGCCACAGACCCTGTTGATCCAGATCTAAGAACAAGCCCGTTTCGATGCGTGTGTTAGGATTGATAATCTGAACTTGTTCCCCGCCTCCCTGAAAGTCGCTCTTTATTTGAAATACCGTTCCGTCGTTGCTACGGACGTAGTAATCTGCGTAGGCGTCACGATAAACGCCTTTGGCGTTGGCTGTAAGACCGTCAATGCGTGTATTTGGCACGCTGAGCTGAGTATGTAACGAATGGGAAGTGGCGGAACTCGGGCGTGGAGTGTGCCTGAGTAAACGAAAAAGGGCGAGCTCGCCAACGGAGTCAAACAGCAGGGTCATCATGGCGTCCGCAAAGTGACTCAGTGAGGCGTCATAGTCCCTTTGACGGAATGCCTCAACTGCACTGAGGCCAGCGTAAAGACACCGTGTAAGAGCAATGGCCAGCGTCACCTTGATGGGCAAGAAAGTGGTTATCACATCCAGCGCCAAAAGGCCTCCGGTGATAAGATCGCTTTTGAATTTCTCAGTGTTTGATGTGGTTAAGGTGTCGGCATTTGTGCGGGCGTTACTTATCTGTGTGTCAAATGATTTTTTGAGGAAGTCGCCAGCAATGGGTCGTGTATGAAGGGTGTACTCTAGCTGTGCCAATATGTAAGAGTAATCAGGTGGTGAAGCGCTATAGAAATGGAACTCATTCTCTATCGACCAATCAGCCCCGCTAGGTCCTGGATCGCCGTTTAAAATCGATCTTGCCTTGGCTACCGAGTGAGCAGGTACCCGGCCCAGCAGATAGTCCTTGATTTTCTGGCTACTGCTCATCCACGACCAGAGATCGTTGTGGTTGGCAAACTCTCGAAGCTCCTCGCCTTCGACCACATTGGGCAAATAGACGACCAGCTTCCCCGAACCGCTCGGTAACGTTTCAAAAGTGATGACATCCTGTACTGCAGCGTCTCCAATCATCACAGCGTTGACGGTAACACCTCGGTTATTGATTTTTTCTCGTGTTGACGCGTCTGGCCTCGCCAAGGCGGCCTGGACAATTGCCACGCAATTAGCGCTCATCAGTTGACGCATTTCTGCTTCAAGTAGCTGCAAGCGTAGAGCGGCGTGAAGTGTCGCAACGTAGCTTTGCCTATTCTCGTCTGTCACCAGCCGCTGTAGTTTTTTGTCGTAGGTGTCGGCAATATCGGCAATTTGGACTATATTTCTGATTTTCCAGATGTCCAGCCACTCAATGGGCTGATCCAGTTCGTCGGTGATGGTCACTGTCACAAATATGTTTATGGTGTCAAACCAGCTGACGTTGGATAGACCGAGCTCAGTTAGCGACTTCGTTTCTGGCTTCCAGCCCAGGCTGGTTGCCAGGTGCGTGTCTTCCTCTAGGTTCAATGTTTTCTTGGTGATAAAGATTTTATCAGGATCATCACCTCTGCCATAAACATGTCTGATAATATCCGATAGGCTTTTGCGGGAGTAGCGAAGCAGTGCCGCCGGTGCGCTAAGCTCGATATATTCGTGTTGGCTAATTGAGCTATTGTTGATGAGTGATGTGTAATACGCTTTGCTGTATGCATTCCATGTGTCACGTTGTTTTGGTGATGAATTTTTCAGCCAGTCTGGCAAACGCTTGTCGAATATTTTTTGATTTCGACTTTCAATAATCGCGCCCGCGTGAAGTTTGCTCGCCAGATGAGCAGCAGTTTGATCTACAGTCATAAATGATGGCGCGTGACCTTTGCGAGCGTTTTGCGTTGCAAAGACAATGTTTTGCTTTTGTTGCTCCAGCAAACCCCGAACGCTGTGGGTGAACGCTGGGCCATCAATCGGAGGGTAACTGAAGGGAAGCGCTTCAGCCAAACCATTGGAGATCGCCTCTATACGCGATCTTTCTTTTTCCGTAACATAATCTTTTAACAACTCACGTTGATGCCTGTCAGACAACAGTGCCCGCATGTTATTGGAGAAATCAGCACCGTTGGTAAACACCATCAAACCTTGCCCAGGTAACAAGACCAGTACGGGAGCGTCTCCCTTGTCCGGCTGCTGGGTGGGGCTATCGGTTACGACGATAGCGCCATGAACCGGTAATGAATGGCCACTGTCTTGCAAGGCCAGGCTGAATTTACCGGGTTGATTTACGTTGGTGACGTCTGTCTCAGTCGCCAGCAGACGATCCAGTAAGTTTTTTGCCTCGGGCATCAGCGTGCCATCGATCCTGAGTAACTCCCCTTCCTGTCGACGTTGTGCGCACAAACGGGCACCGAGCCAATGGCTCGGTGTAGCATTCTGCCCTAAAGAATTGTGCGGTTGAGACCAGAATTTATCCACCGCGTGCCGGTAGTCATGCATGCTGACTTCCAGCACTTCCTCGAGAACTTTTTCAAACCCGTGCTCTGATATGACCGTTACTCGATCACTGTCAGCGGTCGCGGTAGGGCTGTAATAGAACCCTGTGGCACCAGAGTCATAGGTCGGAATTTGCCCTGTATTGATAGCGGTCTGAAGTATTGCCGATAATTTATTAGTCGAGGTGATTTGGCGTGTGGGTAGGCTGTTGTTATCGCGCTTGTCGTAATGATCAATATACTCGGTAAGATAAAGCTCGTCTGGATCGAATGACTGAGGTAATCCAGGAAATTTTCTAAGAAGCTTTTCCAGGTACAAGCGTTCTGCCATGGCTTGGAAATTTGGCCGCAATTGCAGCATGCGCCAGATTTCCTCGTCTGTCTTCAGTAGCTGCTGTGTGGCTTCTTCACTCTCTGTAACTGCAATGGGCATTTTTTTTTCATCGTTGCCATCGAGGGTGGTTGAATGTGGGCTCATTACGACCTCTGCTACTCGGTTAAATATATTGTGTTCGCAGTGGCATGTTTACGTTGTTCTACTTTTTTTTTAATCTTGAAATTATTCCTATACAGAGTGCGGTAGCCATCACGTTATTTAAGTAAGTTCTGAAGAGAGTTCTTGATTTTGGCAAAACACTCAGATTCCAGCCGCTGAGTTTTCCGATGAGGCAAATAACCATTCGCCAATGGCGAGTACGCCGGTAAGCGCAAGCAGGCCCGCAAGAAGTTGTCCCTGATCAAGATGGATCGGGTGCTGCCATGCAAGGGCTTGATTGCCTTGATCGATCTGTATGTCTCAAGGGTGAAGGCGGGCGTCTGGCGTACCCATCGATGGCGATGCTGCGCGTGCATCTGATGCAGAACACGGCGCGCTGGGTGACGCTGTTCGCTCTGTCGAATCTATGAATGGCACGGTGGCATTTGCTGATGAATGCAGGAGAGGTGTGTCCGTAATATAGGAAAAGGCTGTTGCGAGGCACTCGCGGCGGCTAAGTAAGCTCAGAAGTGGCGGATGGTTTGGTTATCTTTGGCCAAATCACCGCCTCTAAAATCGGCAAGGGCTGAAGTCGACCGGAAATACAGGGCTACTTCAGACCATCCTTAAAGGTACTGATGGCCGATCCATCGGGCACGGCCTTGCATCGTGAGGGGGCTTACTTGCGCAACCCTCCGCGAGCCATCTGCAACAGTTCCCGCGCCCTGCCGGTCAGTCGCTTCAAGCCGCTGTCCGGCTTCACCGGGCTCAAGCCCTGTTGCCTGACCCAGTCCTTCCAGCGAATCCGCTCATCCCTGACCAGCCAGCCTTCTTGCCGGGCAAAACTTTCGGCCAGGAACAGGCCACGGGTGCTGGCCGCCACCAGCCGGTCCTTGCTCAGGGTGTAGAGTTCGGCCCGGGGCTGGCCATCTTCCAGTGGCATCAGGTACAGATCAGGGCGTTTGCGGTTGAGGCGGGCAACCAGCTGGTCGCCTTCAAGGCGTTCGTCGACGTGGAACAGGCTCAGTGACTTCGCCTCACGTGGTACTTGCAGGCACAGGTCGTAGATCAGTTGCAGCGAAGCGGTCGGCAAGTGCACATACGCCCGTGGCCGCTCCAGCAGCTGCAGGTTGGCGCAGCGCACCGGGCGCGCCGCACCCGATTGCGGGGTCAGCACGAAGGGCAGGGCTTCGCGGTAATGCAGGGCATCGGCGTAGGGCGCCGGCAGCCAGGTGTCGTTGAAGCGGCCACCCAGCCAGCCTTCCGGGGTTTCCAGCAGGCATTCTTCAGCCACTTCCTGGATCGCCGTATGCAGCGGCAGGTTCAGCTCCTGGGCCGGGACATAGCCTGAAATCAATTTCAGCACGACATCGCCACGGTCCTGGCGGCGCTGGCGCACCAGTACCCAGTAATCGCGGTTTTGCCAGCGCAGGGTCAGGCGCACCGAGACGCCGAGGTTGGCCAGCTCCACAGCAAAGCGCTGGCTATCGTCGAGCTGGATCGGCTTGCGTCGCTGCAAGGTCTGGGCGAAGTTCAGCGGCATGCCGATGCTCTGGTACACCAGGCCTTCGGGGCTGGCTTCAACATGCAGGGGCAGGGTCTTGAAGTTGCTCGGGTTCTTGCGGATCAGCGTTCGCGGCATGTCGGCTCCTTCTTGCGTTGGGGTCGGCCGCGGCGGCGGCGTAGGTTTCAGCGGCGCAGCACCTTGGCAACGGTTGCCACGTTGTGGGCCAGGTGCAGCGGATTGATGGTGCCGACAATAGCACTGCTGACGCCGGGGTGGGCGAATAGCAGTTCGAAGCTGGCGCGCACCGGGTCAACCCCCGGGCTCAAGCACACATGACCACTGGCCAAGGCCTTTTTCACCAGGATTGCCTTGCCGTGTTCGGCAGCATAATCGATCACCGGCCGTTCGGCCTGTTCGTTCAGATTGTAGGTGACCATGGCGCAGTCGCCGTGCTCGAGTGCCTTGAGGCCGCCTGCCGCGGTTTTGCCAGATAGCCCGAAGCCGCGAATCTTGCCTTCCTGTTTCAAGGCTGCGAGGGTCTGGTAGACCTCCTCTTGCTCAAGGATGTGCAGGTCGTTGCCGTCGGAGTGCACCAGCACCAGGTCGATGCAGTCGGTCTCCAGGCGCTTGAGGCTGCGCTCGATGGAAAAGCGCGTATGGGTTGCGCTGAAGTCAAAGCGCGACTGGCCCTCTTCGAACTCTTCACCGACCTTGCTGACAATCACCCAGTGGTCACGCTGGCCACGCAACAGCGGGCCCAGGCGCTCTTCGCTGCGGCCATAGGCGGGCGCGGTGTCGATCAGGTTGATGCCCAGCTCGCGGGCCTGGGCCAGCAGCAAGCGGGCTTCACCATCGTCGGGAATGGTGAAGCCGCTGGGGTATTTGACGCCCTGGTCGCGGCCGAGCTTGACCGTGCCCAGGCCCAGTGGCGACACCATCAGGCCGATACTGCCGAGGGGGCGACGCAAGTCGTGCAGGCTCGGCAGGCTCATGGCAGCAGTTGCTCCCACACCGGCAGGGCCATGGGCGGGCGTGGCAGGTCGGGCAGGGCGGCGAGGCCTGCGGGCTTGATACCGTCGCGCTCAAGGTTGGCCAGTACCCGGTCGCTGAAGTCCGGAGCAAGGGCCAGCTTGGTCGGCCAGCCCACCAGCAGGCGCTGCTGCTCGGCGAGGAAGGCGTTGTCTGGGCGTACCAGGCCCGATTGTGCAGGCTCGGCGCGATCGATGCGCACCGTGGCCCAGCGCACCTGGCTCAGGTCGATCCATGGCAGCAGGTTGCCGACTTCTTTTTTCGCGGCGGCGATCTGCGCCTCTGGCTCACGGGCGACGCCGTCGGCTTCGGCCAGGTCGCCGCCCAGGTACCAGACCCACTGGCCATCGGCGGCCGGGTGGCTGGTAACGGTGATGCGTGGTTTCGGTCCGCCGCCCAGGCAGTGGGCATACAGTGGCTTGAGGCTGGCGCCCTTGGCCATGACCATGTGCAGTGGCCGCCGCTGCATGGCCGGTTGGCTCAGGCCCAGTGCCTCGAGCAACGCTGCATTGCCGGCGCCAGCGCTGAGCACGACACGTTGAGCGCGGATTTCGCGGCCATCGACGCGCAAGCCAGCCAGCTCGCCATTGTCGTTCAGCGGTTCGATGGTTTCTGCGGCCAGCAGGCTGTCACCGGCCAGCTCGGCGAGCTTGTTCAGCAGGCTCGGCACGTCGATGACCAGTTCGGCCAGACGATAGACCTTGCCCTTGAAGGCGCGGTCCTGCAGGGCGGGGGGCAGTTGCTCACCTTTGACCTGATCGACCCGGCCCCGCACCGCTTTGCTGGCGAAGAAGCTGGTGAGGTTGCCGGCCAGGGTGCCTGGGGACCACAGGTAGTGGGCTTCCGAAAGCAGGCGCACGCCGGCCAGGTCCAGCTCGCCATTGCCGGCCAGGGCCTCGCGCCAGCGCCGGGGCATGTCGGCAATCGCTTCCGAGGCACCGGTCAGGGCACCATGCAACGCATACTTGGCGCCGCCATGGATGATCCCCTGGGATTTGAGCGTCTGCTCGCCACCGAGGCTGGCGCGTTCCACCAGCACCGTCGAATAGCCGAGTCGGCGCAGGCGGGCATTAAGCCAGAGGCCTGCGACTCCGGCGCCGACGATCAGCACATCGGTGGAAATTACGGTTGGCATGCATGAACCTCACAAGCGTGGACAGACGCCCAGTATACAGCCTGTGAGGCATTGCACCCGGTTGCCGATCAATGCCCGGCGGTTTTCGAGAAGACCTGGATCACCACCACGCCGCCAACGATCATGGCCATGCCGAGCATGGCGGGCAGGTCCAGCTTCTGCCCGTAGATCACCAGGGCGGCGATGCTGATCAGGACAATGCCCAGGCCTGACCAGATTGCATAGGCGATACCGACCGGAATGCTGCGTACCACCAGGGTCAGCATCCAGAACGCCACCGCATAACCGCAGACCATCAGCAGCAGCGGCAGGGGCGTGCTCAGGCCCTTGACGGCTTTCATCGAGGCGGTGGCGATGACTTCGGCGCAGATGGCGATAGCCAGGTAGGTGTAGGCATTCATGTCGGTGATCCTCTGTTCTGGCTGGGCATTTTAGAGCAAGCCTGAATGGGGTAAAGTCATTACCTATCTTTTCTGGAGATAGGTTGATGGCTGAGCAGTGGAACCTGGAGCAGCTGCGCATGTTCGTACGGGTCGCTGAGTTGCGTTCGTTCTCGGCGGTGGCCCGTGAACAGCGCAAGGCGCAATCGGCGGTGAGTAATGGCATTGCCCTGCTCGAAACCGACCTGGGCGTGACGTTGTTCGAGCGCAGCAGCGGCCGCCAGCCACGCCTGAGCGAAGCTGGCGCGACCTTGCTCGAAGACGCCCGTGAACTTTTGCGCCAGTGTGAGCGCCTGGATGGCCGGGCCCTGGCCTTGATGCGCGGGCAAGAGGCACAGTTGCGCGTGGCGCAAGATGAGGCCATGCCCTATCAACCGGTGATCGACAGCCTCGATGAACTGGCCCGGCAGTTCCCCTTGCTCGAAGTGCAGATGGCCAGTGGCGCCCAGGGTGATGTGGCGCGCAAGCTGATTGAGCGGCGCGCCGATCTGGGCCTGTTGTTTCACCACGACCATATGCCGGTGTCGCTGGAGCGCCGGGCGCTGGGGCGGATTGAAATGGTCACGGTGTGTGCCGTGGATCATCCCCTGACCCAATTGGAGCGAGTGACCCGCCAGGACCTGGCACGGCACCGCCAGTTGCTGATTACCCCGCAAGAAAGCGGCTACCCCGGGGGCGAGCCGATAAGCCCGCAAATCTGGCGCGCCGACAGCTTCTACGCCATGGCCGAACTGCTGATGCGCGGCCTGGGTTGGGCCTGGCTGCCCCGGCATGTAGTGCAGTACCCCACGTACCAGGCGCAAATGGTCGAGCTGGCCAGCGAATGGGCGCCGCCGGCGCTGGTGGTAGAGTTGGTATGGCGTCGGGACGAGCCACTGGGGCCAGCCGCGCAGTGGTTGGCCGAGCGCTTCGCAGTGCACTTGCGTGCAATTGGCTAGTACACTTCGGCGCCATGAACAGAACCCTCTATACCTTGCTGTTTCACCTGGGCCTGCCGCTGGTTGCGCTGCGCCTGTTCCTGCGTTCGCGCAAGGCGCCGGCCTATGGCCAGCGCATCGCTGAGCGTTTCGCCTTGAAGCTGCCGGCCATGGCCAGGGGCGGGATCTGGGTACACGCGGTGTCGGTAGGCGAGAGCATTGCCGCCGCACCGATGATTCGTGCCTTGCTGCAGGCTTATCCACAGCTGCCGATCACCATCACGTGCATGACCCCGACCGGCTCCGAGCGGGTCCGGGCGATGTTTGCCGATCAGCCGCGCATCCAGCACTGCTACCTGCCTTACGATTTGCCCTGGGCGGCCGCACGCTTTCTTGATCATGTGCAGCCCACGCTTGCGGTGATCATGGAAACCGAGCTGTGGCCCAACCACATCCATCAATGCGCCAAACGCGGCATTCCCGTGGCCCTGGCCAATGCGCGGTTGTCCGAGCGCTCGGCCCGCGGCTATGCGCGCTTTGCCGGGTTGACCCGGCCGATGCTGGCCGAGATGAGCCTGATCGCGGCGCAGACCGAGACCGAAGCGCAGCGCTTTCGGCAACTGGGTGCACGGCCTGAATGCGTGCAGGTGACCGGCTCGATCAAGTTCGACCTGAGTATCGACGAGCAATTGTTGCCCCGTGCGCGCGCCTTGCGTGAGCAGTGGCAGGCCGGCCAGCGGCCGGTCTGGATCGCGGCCAGTACCCATGAAGGTGAAGACCAGGTCATCCTCGCCGCCCACCGGCAATTGCGTGAGCATCATGCCGACGCGCTGCTGATTCTGGTGCCGCGACACCCGGAGCGCTTCAACAGCGTGTTCGAGTTGTGTCGTCAGCAGTTTTCCACCGTCCGCCGCTCCAGTGGCGAACCGGTGAGTACTGACAGCGCGGTGCTGCTTGGCGACACCATGGGCGAACTGCTGTTTCTCTATGCCCTGGCCGACATTGCCTTTGTCGGCGGCAGCCTGGTGCCCAATGGCGGGCACAACCTGCTGGAGCCGGCGGCGCTGGCGCTGCCGGTGCTCAGTGGCCCGCACCTGTTCAACTTCCTGGAGATCGCGGCGATGCTGCGTGGGGCCGGAGCCTTGCTGGAAGTCGATGATAGCCAGGGGCTGGCGACAGAAGTGCGACGCTTGATCGAATTGCCTCGTGATGCGCAGCGCATCGGGGCTGCGGGGCTGGCGGTGATGAAGGCTAACCAGGGGGCGTTGCAGCGTTTGCTCGGGGGCTTGGGGCGATTGCTCTGATGTCATCGCGGGTCAAGCCCGCTCCCACAGAGAACCCCTCAACTGTGGGAGCGAGCTTGCCCCGCGATGCGTTTCAGGGCCGGGCTTCGAAGTTGGCCTTGGCCGCTGCAGCCAGGTCTGGCGGCAGGAAGTCCTTGTCGGGGTTGTAGTCCGGTTTCAGATAACGGCTCAGGTCGCTCAGGTCCTGCGGGCTCAATGTGCCAGCAGCCTGTTTCAGGCGCAGGTTGTCGAGGATGTAGTCGTAGCGGGTGTTGTTGTAGTCACGCACCGAGGTGTACAGCTGGCGCTGGGCATCGAGCACGTCGACGATGTTGCGGGTACCGACCTGATAGCCGATTTCGGTGGCTTCCAGGGCGCTCTGGTTGGAGATGATCGACTGCTTGCGCGCTTGCACCTGTTCTACGTCGGTGTTCACCGCGCGGTGCAGGTTGCGGGTGTTTTCCACCACCTGGCGGCGCAGGCTTTCGCGTTGCTGTTCGCTCTGGCTCAGGCGCTGGTAGGCCTCTCGCACTTGCGAGCTGGTCAGGCCGCCGCTATAGATCGGGATGTTCAGTTGCAGGCCGATGCTGGTCTGCTCGACATCCCCGCTGTAGTTCTGCCCGGTGAGGTTGGGGTTGGTGAAGCCCAGGCTGTCGTTGTCGCCTTTCTGGTAGCGCGCGACCGCATCAACTGTCGGTGCGTGGCCGGCCTTGCGTTGGCGCAGGGTTTCCTCGGCGGCGCTGACCGCATAGTTGGTGGCCAGCAGGTTGAGGTTCTGCTTGCCGGCCGTCTCGACCCAGGCCTTGGCATCGTTAGGTGCTGGCACTTGCACCGGCAGGGTGTGGACAATGCCCTGGACCGAATTGTAGTCGCGGTTGGTCAGGGTGATCAGCGCCTCGAAGGCGTCGTCGACCCGGCGCTGGGCAACGATCCGGTTGGCCCGGGCGGTGTCATAGCTGGCCTGGGATTGCAGTACGTCGGTCTTGTCCGAAAGGCCAACGTCGAAGCGCTCGTTGGACTGGTCGAGCTGGCGTTTGAACGCCGCTTCCTCGGCCTTGGTCGAGGCCAGGGTGTCCTGGGCGCGCAGCACGGCGAAGTAGTTCTCGGCGCTTTGCAGGATCAGGTTCTGTTCGGTGGCCGACAGCTCCAGTGCTGCCTGTTCGTTGACCGCTTCGGCCGCCTGCAGCTGGAACCAGCGGTCCGCGCGGAAGATCGGCTGCGCCAGGGTCGCCTGCCAGGAATTGCCGCTGCGGTTGGCGGTGGCCGAAGGGCTGTCGATCTTGGTCCGGTTACTCATCATTTCGGCGCCGGCCGAGAGGTTCGGCAGCAACCCGGCACGGGCCTGGGGCACTACTTCCTTCTGCGCGCCGTAGTTGGCTCGGGCGGCGGCCAGGTCGGCGTTATTGTTCACGGCTTCCTGATAGACACTGACCAGGTCGGTCTTCGCCGACAGGGGCGCATCTGCTGCCCAGGCCATTCCGTTGGTAGCACAAGACACGGCAAGGGCCAGTGAGAGTTTGCGCAGCATAGGGCAATCCTTGAACGGTGAGAATTTCTGAACTGGTGAGTGTAGTTGTGCAGGCATTTCGCAACAATCCGCTATTTGCGCCATTTATCGTGTCCATGTCCAGATGCTTGGCTTTGCATGCCACTCCAGTCTAGACTGCCCACGTTCTTGTCGGGGTGCCTTGCGTTGAGGCTGAGATCGGATAATCCGGATCCCGTTGAACCTGATCAGGTTAGCGCCTGCGTAGGGAACAAGATTTCTCGCTTTCCCGGCGAGTCTCTTGTGCCAGGTCCGGGAATGTCGAGTCAGCCGTCGTCGCTGCAGGCATCACCGCGTATTTGGCACAGCACCACCCATGGTGCGTCCGTGCCTTTCAGGTTCTCCCCGACATTCCACTGCTAGGAAGCCGTCTGGAGAGCCTGTGATGAGTAAACAAGAAAAATATACCAATCTGAGTGAGTCGGCCCAGGTCGATCAGCAGTCCGTACAGCCGTTCACCCGCTCGCGCAAAATCTATGTCGAAGGCTCGCGCCCGGACATCCGCGTGCCCATGCGTGAAATCAGCCTCGACGACACCCCGACCGATTTCGGCGGCGAAGCCAACGCCCCGGTGCTGGTCTATGACACCTCCGGCCCCTACACCGACCCCAACGTCATCATCGACGTGCGCAAGGGCTTGGGCGATGTACGCTCGGCCTGGATCGATGCCCGCGGCGACACCGAGCGTCTGGCCGGCCTGTCGTCGGACTTCGGCCAGCAGCGCCTGGCCGATGCCGAGCTGACCAAGCTGCGTTTTGCTCACGTGCGCAACCCGCGCCGGGCCAAAGACGGCGCCAACGTCAGCCAGATGCACTATGCACGCAAGGGCATCATCACCGCCGAGATGGAATATGTCGCCCTGCGCGAAAACATGAAGCTGCAAGAAGCCCGCGCCGCTGGCCTGCTTGACCAGCAACACGCCGGGCACAGCTTCGGTGCCAGCATCCCGAAGGAAATCACCGCCGAGTTCGTCCGCGAAGAGATCGCCCGCGGCCGTGCGATCATCCCGGCCAACATCAACCACGTGGAGCTGGAGCCGATGATCATCGGCCGCAACTTCCTGGTGAAGATCAACGGCAACATCGGCAACAGCGCCCTGGGCTCGTCCATCGAAGAAGAAGTGGCCAAGCTGACCTGGGGTATTCGCTGGGGTTCGGATACGGTGATGGACCTGTCCACCGGCAAGCACATCCACGAAACCCGCGAGTGGATCATCCGCAACTCGCCGGTGCCAATCGGTACCGTACCGATCTACCAGGCCCTGGAAAAGGTCAACGGCGTGGCCGAAGACCTGACCTGGGAACTGTTCCGTGACACCCTGATCGAACAGGCCGAGCAGGGCGTGGACTACTTCACTATCCACGCCGGTGTGCTGTTGCGTTATGTGCCGCTGACCGCCAAGCGCGTCACCGGCATCGTCAGTCGCGGGGGTTCGATCATGGCCAAGTGGTGCCTGGCGCATCATCAGGAGAACTTCCTCTACACCCACTTCGACGAAATCTGCCAGATCATGAAGGCCTATGACGTCAGCTTCTCGCTGGGCGACGGCCTGCGTCCGGGTTCGATTGCCGACGCCAACGACGAAGCGCAGTTCGGCGAGCTGGAAACCCTGGGCGAGCTGACCAAGATCGCCTGGAAACATGATGTCCAGTGCATGATCGAAGGCCCGGGCCATGTGCCGATGCAACTGATCAAGGAGAACATGGACAAGCAGCTCGAATGCTGCGATGAGGCGCCGTTCTACACCCTTGGCCCGCTGACCACCGACATCGCCCCGGGCTACGACCACATCACCTCGGGCATTGGCGCGGCGATGATCGGCTGGTTCGGTTGCGCCATGCTCTGCTACGTGACACCCAAGGAGCACCTGGGCCTGCCGAACAAGGATGACGTCAAGACCGGCATCATCACCTACAAGATCGCCGCCCATGCCGCGGACCTTGCCAAAGGGCACCCCGGCGCGCAGATCCGCGACAATGCACTGTCCAAGGCGCGCTTCGAGTTCCGCTGGGAAGACCAGTTCAACCTTGGCCTGGACCCGGACACCGCGCGCAGCTTCCACGACGAGACCCTGCCCAAGGATTCGGCCAAGGTCGCGCACTTCTGCTCCATGTGCGGGCCGAAGTTCTGCTCGATGAAAATCACCCAGGAAGTACGTGAATACGCCGCCAACCAGCGCATCGACGCGGTGGACGTGGCGGTTGAGGACGGCATGCGCGAGCAGGCCGAGCGGTTCCGCCAGGAAGGCAGCCAGTTGTACAAAAAGGTGTAAGCCGCATCGCGGGTCAAGCCCGCTCCTACGGTAGGAGCGGGCTTGCCCCGCGATAGGGCCCCGAAAAACAACAATTTCCTCCCTGTCGAGATCCCTTTGTGAGCACTCCCAGCCAGTTTTCCCCCGATCACCCGGTCAGCGCCGAGCAACGCGTGCTCAGTGGCCGCGACCTCTGTTCCCTGTGGTTTTCCCTCGGCATCGGCCTGATGGTGCTGCAGACCGGCGCCTTGCTCGGCCCCGGCCTGGGCCTGGCCAATGCCGTGCTGGCGATCATTGTCGGTACCAGCGTGGGCGTTTTGCTGCTGGCAGCGGTGGGTGTCATCGGCAGCGACACCGGCCTGTCTTCGATGGCCGCCTTGCGCCGCAGCCTGGGCCGCAACGGCGCGCGCCTGCCCGCCATGCTCAACTTGCTGCAACTGATCGGCTGGGGCTCGTTTGAAATCATCGTCATGCGCGACGCCGCCAGCCTGTTGGGCGCGCGCGCCTTCGGCGAGGGTAGTGCGCTGACCAATCCATTGCTGTGGACCTTGTGCTTCGGCGCTTTGGCCACGTTGCTGGCGGTCAGCGGGCCCTTGACCTTCGTGCGCAAGGTCCTGCGCAAATGGGGCATCTGGCTGCTGATCGGTGCCTGCCTGTGGCTGACCTGGAATCTGTTTGCCAAGGCCGATCTGGCCGCGCTGTGGGCGCGGGCCGGCGATGGCTCGATGCCGCTGGCGATCGGCATCGACATTGCGATTGCCATGCCGCTTTCGTGGTTGCCGCTGATTGCCGACTATTCACGCTTCAGCCAGCGTGCCAGCCGCGTATTTGCCGGCACGGCGCTGGGCTACTTCGTGGGCAACGTGTGGATGATGAGCCTGGGTGTGGCCTACACCCTGGCGTTTGCCCCGGCCGGCGAGGTCAATACTCTGCTGCTGGCGCTGGCCGGTGCGGGCCTGGGTATTCCGCTGCTGCTGATCCTGCTCGACGAGTCGGAAAAGGCCTTTGCCGATATTCACTCGGCGGCCGTCTCCAGCGGTTTGCTGGTACGCCTGAAAGTCGAGCACCTGGCCCTGGTCATCGGCCTGCTCTGCACCCTGATCGCCAGCTTCGCGCCGCTGGCGCAGTACCAGAACTTCCTCTTGCTGATCGGCTCGGTGTTTGCACCACTGTTCGGTGTGGTACTGGTCGATCACTTTATCGTCCGTCGCCGCCGCAGCGACGCCAGCCCGATCCATAGCCTGCACTGGCCGGCATTGTTGGCTTGGGCGATGGGTGTCGCGGCTTACCATCTGCTGGCGCACTTTGCGCCCAATGTCGGTTCGACCCTGCCGGCCCTGCTGCTGGCAGGTTTGGTCTACTGGGCTGCCGCGCCAGCGGTCAACCGCGGCCGGGAAACAACGCCGGCTTGATCACGCCGTTCAGGCGCGGGTAGGGTATTTTCAGCTCGATGTGGCCCATGGAGTACGGGGCGATGGCATAGACCTCGTACTTCAGCACCACCGCGCCATAGGTCAGGGCGATGTGCGGGGTCTGGCGGAACGGCCAGGTCTTGACGAACTCGGCGTCCTTGTCCATGCCGGTGCTGATCAGCCAGCCTTTGTGGGCTTCTTCGGCGGTTTTCCAGAAGGTCGCTTCCTGGCCCGGCACCAGCATGTCCTGCAGGGTCAGCACCTTGTCCTGCTGGCGCGAATAGTTGATGAAGCCGCGCCCGGGCATGCCATGAGCGCCGCCGGTGTCCAGGTAGCTGGACAACTCGATGATCACCAGACCGTCATGCTGCTCGCGTACCTTGGCTTGCAGGTAGCTGCTGTTGCGGCTTTGCGCGCTGGCCATGAACTGCTCTTCATAGGCTTTGAGCGAGCCGGGCAGGGCGCTGCGCTCGTTGTCCTGGGTCAGCTGCAGCAGGCGCTTCTCGACGATCCCGTCCAGCTTGGGGTTGGCCGGGAAGTGAATGGTGTCGATGTTGACCAGCGGGCAATCGGCAGTGCTGCAACCGGGCTTGATGTGCTCCCAGCGGTCGCGCTTGACCTCCAGCGGCGTGCGCATGTTGGGCTGGAACAGGCTCTGACAAGCGCCCAGAGCCAGGGCCAGCACGGCCACGGATGTCAGTTTCACAAGCGTCATGATGATCCTTGTAAGCAAAGGTGATCGGACTTGGACCGTCGGCAAGGCCGTCAGTTCGCCACTAAGCTGAATAGACCAGCGGGCTGCCTATCCTCGCAGCCTGGACGGTATCTTTAAAGAGGTGAAACACGGCGGTGCGCAGGTTAGGATGGCGCGATGCGGTAAATGAGGTAATGAGGATTCCCATGTCAGAGACGTTTAACAACGCAACGCCCACCAAGGTCGAGATTGCCGATCAGGTCATTTGCTACAAGGGCTTTTACCGCCTCGACAAGCTGCGCCTGCGCCATGAGCTGTTTGCCGGTGGCATGAGTCGCGAAATCAGTCGTGAGCTGTTCGTGCGCCACGATGCGGTCTGTGTGTTGCCCTATGACGCCGTGCGCGATGAAGTGGTGTTGATCGAGCAGTTTCGAGTCGGTGCCGTCGGCAAGGTCGAGAATCCCTGGCTGATCGAACTGGTCGCCGGTCTGATCGACAAGGACGAGCAACCGGAAGAAGTTGCACACCGCGAGGCCGAGGAGGAAGCTGGGCTTGTGTTCAGTACGCTGTGGCCTATGACCCGGTATTTCCCGTCACCGGGCGGCAGCGACGAGTTTGTGCATCTGTTTCTGGGTCGTTGCAGCAGCGAAGGGGCTGGAGGCCTGCACGGTCTGGAGGAAGAGGCCGAGGACATTCGCGTGAGGGTCTGGGCGTTCGAGGATGCGCTGCAGGCTGTGCGCGACGGCAAAATTGCCAACGCGGCAACCATCATTGCCTTGCAATGGCTGGCCTTGAACCGCGCTGAAGTCAGGGGGCTATGGTCGTGAATCTGCTGCGCGAGCGCTACCGGGTCGATCTGGTCGGGTTGCAGGCTGCCTGCGAGGCCAACTATGCGCGCTTGATGCGCCTGTTGCCCGATATGCGCAGTACCCAAAGCTCGCGCCGGATCGGCATGACCCAGGGCGACCAGATGCTGGGCGTGCTGGTCCTTGATGTAGTGCTCGCCTGCCCCTACACCACCACCTTGCGGGTACGCCAGGAGCACAGCCTGCCCTGGCTGCCGGTGCCGCAGCTGGAGGTGCAGGTCTACCACGACGCACGCATGGCCGAAGTGGTTAGCGCCGAGCACGCACGGCGTTTTCGCAGTATCTATCCGTACCCCAACGCGGCCATGCACCAGCCGGACGAAAAAGCTCAGCTCAATCTGTTCCTCGGTGAATGGTTGAGCCACTGCCTGGCCTGTGGCCATGAGTTGGCCGTCGTTCGCTGAAATGTGATGGCCGTCGTTTTCGAGTATTTGCTCAAGCGCCGCCAGCCGCCATAATCGCGCTGAATCCGTTCAAGGAGTCGGCCCTTGCCGCAACCATCGATCCCCCTTAGCGACGCGCCGGTGTACCTGGTGCAACTGACCGACAGTCACCTGTTTGCCGACCCGCAAGGCACGTTGCTGGGCATGAATACCCGCGACAGCCTGCAGCGCGTGATCGAACGGGTGCGGGACGAGCAGCCGCGGATCGACCTGGTGCTGGCGACCGGCGACCTGACCCAGGATGGATCGCTGGAGTCCTACACCTGTTTTCGTGAAATGACGGAAAATCTCGGGGCCCCGGCGCGCTGGCTTGCTGGCAACCATGACGAGCCGCTGCCGATGGAGCAGGCAGCGCAAGGCACTGACTTGCTCAAACCCGTTGTGGACATGGGCAATTGGCGCATCCTGATGCTCAACTCGGCAGTGCCCGGCTCGGTGCCGGGATTGCTCGGTGACGACCAGCTCAGCTTGCTCGAGCGCGCATTGCGCGAAGCCCCCGAGCGCCATTGCCTGATCTGTTTCCATCACCAGCCGGTGTCTATCAACTGTGCCTGGATGGCGCCGATTGGCTTGCGCAACGCCGATGTGCTGTTTGCTTTGCTGAAAGGTTATCCACAGGTGCGTGCCTTGCTCTGGGGGCATATCCATCAGGAATGGGACCAGATACGCGAGGGTGTGCGGCTATTGGCCTCACCTTCGACCTGTATTCAGTTCGAGCCGGGCAGCGAAGACTTCAAGGTCGGCGAACAGGCTCCCGGCTACCGCTGGCTGCGCCTGCTGCCGGACGGTTCGATCGACACCGGCGTGTCGCGGGTGACTGACTTTGAATTCACTGTCGACTACGAAGGCGACGGCTATTAAGTGTTGCCAAATCGCTGAAACTGCTCCATCTGCCTTCGAACAGGCTAAAATGCGCGCTTTCCTGCCTGGTAGCCCAGGCACTCACGGTGCATCGGGGGCGGCATGTCGGGTTCGATTCTCTATATTCACGGGTTCAACAGCGCGCCGTCGTCGAAAAAGGCCTGCCAGCTGGTAGCGGTGATGGCGCAGATGGGGTTGGGCGAGCGCCTGCGGGTACCGGCCCTTCATCATCACCCACGCCAGGCCATCGCCCAGCTGGAGGCCGCCATTGCCGAGCTCGAATCGCCATTACTGGTCGGCAGCTCCCTTGGCGGCTACTATGCCACCCACCTGGCCGAGCGCCACGGGCTCAAGGCCTTGCTGGTCAACCCGGCAGTCAACCCGCACCGGCTGTTCGACGGCTACCTTGGGCCCCAGCAAAACCTCTACACCGGCGAAACCTGGGAACTGACTCTGGACCACGTGCAGGCTCTGGCCGAGCTGGAAGTCCCGGCGCCAGTGGATGCCGGGCGCTTTCAAGTGTGGCTGCAAACCGCCGATGAAACCCTGGACTACCGCCAGGCCGAGCAGTTCTACCGCGGGTGTGCGCTGCGCATCCAGGCCGGTGGCGATCACAGCTACCAGGGGTTTGCCGAACGCCTGCCAGCCCTGCTGAGCTTTGCCGGTATTGCCCCGCAGCAGTATCAAGCACTCGATTTTTCTGTATTTTGATAACCTATTTTCACCCACGACTGACGACGAGACCCCATGGCCATTCCCAGCGCTAGTGCCTATAACGCAGACGCCATCGAAGTCCTCTCCGGCCTTGACCCGGTGCGCAAGCGCCCGGGGATGTACACCGATACCAGCCGGCCGAACCACCTGGCCCAGGAAGTGATCGACAACAGTGTCGACGAAGCCCTGGCCGGGCACGCCAAGTCGGTTCAGGTGATCCTGCACGCCGACCATTCCCTGGAAGTGTCCGACGACGGTCGCGGCATGCCGGTGGACATTCACCCTGAAGAAGGCGTATCCGGGGTCGAGCTGATCCTTACCAAGCTGCACGCTGGCGGCAAGTTCTCCAACAAGAACTACCAGTTCTCCGGTGGTCTGCACGGGGTGGGTATTTCGGTGGTCAACGCCTTGTCCAGCCAGGTGCGGGTCAAGGTCAAGCGCGACGGCAACGAATACCAAATGACCTTCGCCGATGGCTACAAGGCCACCGAGCTGGAAGTGGTCGGCAGCGTTGGCAAGCGCAACACTGGCACCAGTGTGTACTTCGCCCCGGATCCAAAGTATTTCGACTCGCCGAAATTCTCCATCAGCCGCCTCAAGCACGTGCTCAAGGCCAAGGCGGTGTTGTGCCCGGGGCTGCTGGTCAGCTTCGAAGACAAAGGCACCGGCGAGAAGGTCGAGTGGCACTACGAAGACGGCCTGCGTTCCTACCTGGTCGATTCGGTCAGTGACTTTCTGCGTCTGCCTGACGAGCCGTTCTGCGGCAGCCTGGCCGGTAACAAGGAAGCGGTCGACTGGGCCCTGCTGTGGCTGCCCGAAGGCGGCGACAGCGTTCAGGAAAGCTACGTCAACCTGATCCCCACCGCCCAGGGTGGTACTCACGTCAACGGCCTGCGCCAGGGCCTGCTCGATGCCATGCGCGAATTCTGCGAGTTTCGCAACCTGTTGCCGCGCGGCGTCAAGCTGGCGCCCGAAGACGTCTGGGAGCGCATCAGCTTTGTGCTCTCGATGAAGATGCAGGAACCGCAGTTCTCCGGGCAGACCAAAGAGCGCCTGTCCTCGCGCGAGGCCGCTGCGTTCGTCTCCGGTGTGGTCAAGGATGCCTTCAGCCTGTGGCTCAACGCTCATCCCGAGCTGGGCATGCAACTGGCGGAACTGGCCATCAACAACGCTGGCCGGCGCCTGAAGGCGAGCAAGAAAGTCGAGCGCAAGCGCGTCACCCAGGGCCCGGCACTGCCAGGCAAGCTGGCGGACTGCGCCGGGCAGGACCCGATGCGCGCTGAACTGTTCCTGGTCGAGGGTGACTCCGCCGGTGGTTCGGCCAAACAGGCGCGGGACAAGGAGTTCCAGGCGATCCTGCCGCTGCGCGGCAAGATCCTCAACACCTGGGAAGTCGATGGTGGCGAAGTTCTGGCCAGTCAGGAAGTGCACAACATTGCCGTGGCCATTGGGGTCGACCCGGGGGCTGCGGACATGAGCCAGTTGCGCTATGGCAAGATCTGCATCCTCGCCGACGCCGACTCCGACGGCCTGCACATCGCAACGCTGCTCTGTGCGCTGTTCGTCCAGCACTTCCGCCCGCTGGTCGAGGCCGGCCACGTGTATGTGGCCATGCCACCGCTGTACCGCATAGACCTGGGCAAGGAAATCTACTACGCCCTGGACGAAGCCGAACGCGATGGCATCCTCGACCGCCTGGTGGCCGAGAAGAAACGCGGCAAGCCGCAGGTCACCCGCTTCAAGGGCCTGGGTGAGATGAACCCGCCGCAGTTGCGTGAAACCACCATGGACCCGAACACCCGGCGCCTGGTCCAGCTGACCCTGGAAGATCTGGAGGGCACCCGCGAAATCATGGACATGCTACTGGCCAAGAAGCGTGCAAGTGATCGCAAGAGCTGGCTGGAATCCAAGGGTAACCTGGCCGAGGTCCTGGCTTGATACGTCTGGCCCTGACCGCAGCACTGGCGCTGTTGTCGCTTTCTGCATTGGCAGCGCCGTGGCCGGAACTCAAGCTGGTCGCCGAGCATCCTGTCGAAGGTATGCGCGGTGGCAACCTGTCCGGCTTGAGCGAGTGCCGCGGCGATTTGTGGGCGGTTTCCGACCGTGACGACGAACTGCTCTATCGTCTGGAGACTTCGGCCGCTGTGTGGCAAGCCGAAGCGGTGCACATGGCTGTACCGCCAGTTCCGGACAGCGGCCTGCCCTGGGGCTTGCGCTCGCGCACCTGGGCCGCTTCGCAGGTGCGAGGCGGCGAGCTGGATTTTGAAGGCATCAGCTGCGATGCCGCCGGCAATCACTACCTCGTCAGCGAAGCCCATGCGGCGGTGCTGCAGGTGCCGGTGGAGGGCCAGCCCAACTGGCTGAAGATCGACCCGAGCATGGTCCGCCAGGCACGGGCCAGTGGCATGTTGCTGCATTTCAATGCACTGTTCGAAGGCCTGGCGGTGAGCCCGGCCGGTGACCGTATCTGGCTGGCGGCCGAGCGCGAACGCCGCGGCCTGCTGCTGATCAATCGCCAGCAAACCACCTGGAACTGTGGCAATGGCTGTGTGCTGCTCAGCGAAGCCGGGGTCGAGATGCAGCCGGCGCAAATGGCCAAGCCGCGGCCGGTGTCGCGCGACTTTGCCGACCTTGCACTGTTCAACGACAAGCTGTTCACCCTGGAGCGCAACGCCTACCGCATCTGCCGGCGCGATGCGCAAACGGCCAAGGTCGAACGTTGCTGGTCGTTTGCCGCCGATGCCCTGGCCGAACCTCGACGTTATTCACAGCCCTTCGGCCTGGCCGAAGCGCTGGTGATCGATGCAAAAGGCGCCTGGATCGGCCTCGACAACAATGGCGCGACCCGCCAGGACGGTGAATCGCGACCGATCGTCTGGCGCTTTGCCGCACCGGCCGGTGGCTGGAGTGCCAAATCGTGAGCCAGCCGCCGGGCAAGCGGGCAGGCCGGGTGTTGCTGATCCTTGCCTGGGCAGCCGGCCTGTTCCTGGCCACGCGCTTTTTCGGTGAATGGGAGCAGCGCCAGGCCAACCCCAATGCCGTGGTCACCTCGCAACATGGCGAGGGTTACATCGAAGTGCAGCTGGCCGGTAATGGTCAAGGGCACTTCGTCGCCGATGGCCGAATCAATGGTCAGACGGTACATTTTCTGCTCGACACCGGTGCGACCGACGTGGCGATTCCCGAAGGCCTGGCAGGCACGCTTGGCCTTGCGCGCGGTGCGCCTGTGATGCTCAGCACCGCCAACGGTCGTACCCAGGGTTATCGTACGCGGCTGGAGCAGCTGCAACTGGGCGATATCCTCCTGCGCAATGTGCGCGCACTGGTGGTCCCGGGGCTGGATGGCGAGCAGGTATTACTGGGCATGAGCGCCCTGAAACAACTCGAATTTACCCAGCGTGGTGGCACCTTGCTGCTGCGCCAGAACCTGAAATGATGAGGCCCGCATGAGCGACTCCCTTGATCTCAGCCTCGATGGCGTAGAGCGCCGGTCACTGGCTGACTTCACCGAACAGGCCTACCTCAACTATTCCATGTACGTGATCATGGACCGCGCCTTGCCGCATATCGGCGATGGCCTGAAGCCGGTGCAACGGCGCATCGTCTATGCCATGAGCGAACTGGGCCTGGACGCTGACTCCAAACACAAGAAGTCGGCGCGTACCGTCGGTGACGTGCTCGGCAAGTTTCACCCCCACGGCGACTCGGCCTGCTACGAAGCCATGGTGCTGATGGCGCAGCCGTTCAGTTACCGCTACACCCTGGTCGATGGCCAGGGCAACTGGGGGGCGCCGGACGATCCGAAGTCCTTCGCCGCCATGCGTTACACCGAGGCACGCCTGTCGCGCTACTCCGAGGTACTGCTCAGCGAGCTGGGCCAGGGCACCGCCGACTGGGTGCCGAACTTCGACGGGACCCTCGACGAGCCAGCGGTGTTGCCTGCGCGGCTGCCGAACATCCTGCTCAATGGCACCACCGGTATCGCCGTGGGCATGGCCACCGACGTGCCGCCGCACAACCTGCGTGAAGTGGCCTCGGCTTGCGTGCGCCTGCTCGACGAGCCCAAGGCCACGGTCGAGCAGCTCTGCGAGCATATCCAGGGCCCGGACTATCCGACCGAAGCCGAGATCATCACGCCGCGCGCCGAGCTGCTGAAAATCTATGAAAGTGGCCGTGGTTCGGTACGCATGCGTGCGGTGTATCGCATCGAGGACGGCGATATCGTCGTCACCGCGCTGCCGCACCAGGTCTCCGGGGCCAAGGTGCTTGAGCAGATCGCCGCGCAGATGCAGGCCAAGAAACTGCCGATGGTCGCTGACCTGCGCGACGAATCCGATCACGAGAACCCGTGCCGCATCGTCATCATCGCGCGCTCCAACCGGGTTGATCTCGACGAGTTGATGCAGCACCTGTTCGCGACCACCGAGCTTGAGTCCAGCTACCGGGTCAACGTCAACATCATTGGTCTTGACGGTCGTCCGCAACTAAAAAACCTGCGTGCGTTGCTGGTCGAGTGGCTGGAATTTCGCGTGCAGACGGTGCGCCGGCGGCTGAAGTTCCGCCTGGACAAGGTCGAGCGCCGACTGCACCTGCTCGAAGGCCTGTTGGTGGCCTTCCTCAACCTGGATGAAGTGATCCACATCATCCGCACCGAAGAGCACCCCAAAGCTGCGCTGATCGCCCGTTTCGACCTCACCGAAACCCAGGCCGAGTACATTCTCGAAACCCGCCTGCGCCAGTTGGCGCGTCTGGAAGAGATGAAGATCCGCAACGAGCAGGACGAGCTGGCCAAGGAGCAAGCCAAGCTGACTGCCCTGCTGGGTAGCGAAACCAAGCTGCGCAAGCTGGTGCGAGCCGAGCTGATCAAGGATGCCGAAACCTATGGCGACGATCGCCGTTCGCCAATTGTCGCGCGTGCCGAAGCCAAGGCCCTGTCGGAAAATGAGTTGATGCCGACCGAGCCGGTCACTGTGGTGCTTTCGGAGAAGGGCTGGATACGTTGCGCCAAGGGCCACGATATCGACGCCACCGGCCTTTCATACAAGGCTGGCGATGGCTTCAAGGCCGCCGCCGCAGGGCGTTCCAACCAGTTTGCCGTATTGATTGACTCCACTGGCCGTAGCTACTCGCTGGCCGCCCACACCTTGCCATCGGCCCGGGGCCAGGGCGAGCCGCTGACCGGCCGGCTGACACCGCCGCCGGGCGCAAGCTTCGACTGCGTGCTGTTGCCTGAAGATGATGCCTTGTATGTGATTGCCTCCGATGCCGGCTACGGCTTCGTGGTCAAAGGCGAAGACCTGCAGGCCAAGAACAAGGCCGGTAAGGCCCTGCTCAGCCTGCCCAATGGTGCCAAGGTCATCGCCCCACGTCCGGTGCCCGATCGCGAGCACAACTGGCTGGCCGCCGTGACCACCGAAGGCCGGCTGCTGATCTTCAAGATCAGCGACCTGCCGCAACTGGGCAAGGGCAAGGGCAACAAGATCATCGGCATCCCGGGTGACCGGGTTGCCTCGCGTGAAGAATTTGTCACCGACCTTGCCGTTATTGCCGAGGGTGCGACCCTTGTATTGCAAGCGGGCAAGCGTACCCTGTCACTCAAGGCCGACGATCTTGAGCATTACAAGGGTGAGCGCGGGCGCCGGGGCAACAAATTGCCTCGTGGCTTCCAGCGGGTCGATGCACTGTTGGTCGAAATCCCCGGATAAGCCGGGTTAGACACCCTGTACGGGTACTTTCGTGCCCGTTCGCGGTTGAAACACTGGAGTCGAGCCGTTATTTCGCGGATGATAGGCCCCTTGCGGTACCAGCGTGGCTGTGTATCCAAACGAATCTATATGAGTATCACTGCGGTTTGCCTTGTGGCGACCGCCTGGATGGGATGATGAAATTTCTGCGCCTTCCGATGGTTTTGCTGTGCGGCGTGCTCGGACTGGCGGGTTGCAGCATGCACCAGCCGGTTTCCCTGTATCAGCTCGACAGCGGTGAGCCTGGCCAACCCAAGCAAAGCGCGGGCATGGCCGTGGTTCTCGGCCCTGTGTCGGTTGCCGACTACCTGCAACGCGAAACCCTGCTGCAACGCCAGGCTGATGGTAGCCTGACCGCCGCCACCGATGGTCGCTGGGCTGGCAGCCTGTCGGCAGACATCGACCAGTTGCTGGTCCGGCAACTGGCCTGGCGCCTGGACAGCCAGCGTGTGGTCCTGGCTCCTGCCAGCACCGGCTTCACTCCCGATGTACAGGTGCTGCTGTCGATTACTCGCCTGGACTCCGGCACTAACCAGCCAGCGATTCTCGATGCCCAGTGGCGTCTGCTGGACCGCCGTGGTCAGGTCCGCGACAACCGCATCGTGCACCTGGAGCAACAGCACCTGGGGAGCGAGTCTGCTCAGGTTCAAGCTCAGGGCCAGTTGCTGCAAAAGCTCGCCGAGCAGTTGAGTATTGCAATGAAGCCTCTGGCCAACCAGCCTGTGGTGGTTGAAGAACAACCGAAAAAGGCGGCACCGGTTCAGGTTCGCAAAGAGCCGGAGAAATCCAAGATCCCATTGGCTACGCCAATTCGTACCGACCTGGAAGTCTTCCGCTTCTGAATCGAGTGCCTTGAAGAAGCCCGCAGTGATGCGGGCTTTTTTGTGCCTGTAGGAGCGGGCTTGCCCCGCGATGCGATGTGGCTGATAGTCAGCTATCGCGGGGCAAGCCCGCTCCCACAGGGAAGGTGGGGGTAGTTCAAGAAAGGCAACAAAAAGCCCGCATCACTGCGGGCTTTTTGTGTAGCAGTGGATCAGTTCTTGACCCGGCGCTCATGCATCCGCGCCAATTGCCGCTCCAGCATCGACGGATAGGGCTCCATCAGACGCTCGACGCAGCAGGCGCCTTCGGGGCTGGCGATCGGGCGGATGCGGGCACGCTGGCGCACCAGGGCATCGTCGCTGATCTTGCGCTCGACCAGCAGCAGGTTGCGGCTGTGCTGCGACAGGGCCAGGGCATCCTGGGCCTTTTCAGTCAGCAGCAGGTCGATCTGGCTCAGGCCGTGCAGGTCTTCACCCAAGGCCAGGCCCAGTTGCAGTTGCAAGGTGATGCCACTGTCGGCCACCTCGATCTGCAAGGCATGGCTCAGGGCACGCAGCAGCTCGCCACAGCAGATGGCGTTGGTGAGGTAGTCCTCGCCGCTGTCCTGGCTGTGGAACAACAGCAGGGTGCTGCCGTCGTTGAGGGTGTGGACTTCGCTTTCGTACAGCGAGGCAGCCTGATCGAGGCAGTCGCGGTAGCGCTCCAGCAGCTCGGTCAGGCGCGTGCGTGGCAGGCGCCGCAGTTGCTCCTGAGAGCCCAGTTGCACCGCCAGCACGGCGCTGGCCTGTGGTTCGCGGTTGACCGGGGCTGCCAGTGCAGGGGCGGGGCTGTCGGCTTCATCGAGCAGGTCGGCGAAGGCATCATCGCTGTCGTCATCCGCTGCAGGTTTGATCGGTTTGGCAGCCTTGGCCACCGCAGGCTGTTCGTCGAAGCTTGGATCGCGCAGGTTACGCACTTCGAATTCCGGCTCATCCTCGTCGAAGGACTCTTCTTGCGGCTCGATTTCCCGTGGGGGCGGTGCCAGGCGTGTATGCAGCTGGCGCGCCAGGTCGCCGATTTCATCCTGGCGTTCGATGGCCGGGGTGAACTCGTTGATATCGCGCAGCCAGACCCGCAACTGCAACAGCGGTGTGGAGATATAGCGACCCAGGCGCAGGCTCATGGCGAGTGCCAACGCCAGCAGGATGCCAGCGAGAATGCCCATGCTCTGCAGGCTGATGGTCAACGGCTGCTGGAACTGGCTCATGTCCAGGCTGATGCGCAGTTGCCCGGCGGTCACGTCCTGGAAGGTGATTTTGGTCTGGTACAGGCCTTCGGCTTCGCCCAGCAGGCCGTTTTTCGGGCGCTGCCCAGCCTCGGCGAGGATCCGGTTGTCGACACTGTAGATTGCCGCATGGGCCACCAGCGGGTTTTTCACCAGGTTGCCGAGCAGCACGTTGAGGCTGAGGATGTCGTTGGACACCAGCAGCTCGGTGGCCGAGGTAGCCGTCTGGGTGGTCAGGCTCTGCCCAAGGGCATCGGCCTGCTCGTGCATGGCTTCCTTGAATTGCAGGCCCATCACGCAGGCGTAGATCACCAGCGCCAGTGCCACCAGGAACACGTTGTGGCAGGCGATACGCAGCGCCAGCGGTACTCGGCGTTGGCGCAGGGCGTGGAAGATCAGCAGGAAGAAGTTGTCGGTTTTAACGGGCGTGGGCCGGTTCACAGAGCGCGGCTCTTTATGTCGGAGAAGTTGCTGCGCAGTATAGCGAGCGCTCAGGGGCGGGCAAAGTATCGACTGCGCCCGATGGTCAGCGAAAATCGGTAGAATGCGCTTTTTTTCAACGAGTCGGAGCCCGTAGTGCGCGAAATCGTTCTGATTAACATCACCGGTGAAGACCGCCCGGGTCTTACCGCGGCCATCACCGGGGTTTTGGCCCAAGGCGGGGTGAACATCCTCGACATCGGCCAGGCGGTGATTCACGACACCTTGTCTTTTGGCATCCTCGTGGAAATCCCGGACACCGAAAAGGCCTCATCGGTGCTCAAGAACATCCAGTTTGCGGGTAACGAACTCGACCAGCAGGTACGTTTCACTCCGGTCTCCGAAGCGGACTACCAGAATTGGGTCGAAGGCCAGGGCAAGGCCCGCCATATCGTCACCTTGTTGACCCGCCGAGTCACTGCCGAGCAGTTGCAGCGAGTCAGTTCGATCACGGCCAAGTACGGACTGAACATCGACCATATCGATCGCCTGTCGGGTCGTGTGGCGCTGGATACGCCTGCTGAACTGAGCAAGGGTTGCATCGAGTTCTCGGTCCGCGGCGAGCCCGCTGATCCGCAGGCCCTGCGCGCCGAGTTCCTCAGCGTCGCCCAGGAATTGAACGTTGACATCGCTTTCCAGCAGGATTCGTTGTTCCGTCGCAATCGCCGCCTGGCGGTGTTCGACATGGACTCGACACTGATCGAGGCCGAAGTGATCGACGAACTGGCCAAGGCCGCCGGGGTTGGCGAGCAGGTTTCGGAAATCACCGAGCGGGCCATGCGCGGCGAACTGGATTTTCGTGCCAGCTTCAAGGAGCGCCTGGCACTGCTCAAGGGCCTGGATGTCGGCGTGCTGGACCAGATCGGTGCTTCGCTGCGCCTGACCGAGGGCGCCGAAACACTGTTTGCCGAGCTCAAACGCCTGGGCTACAAGACCGCCATCCTCTCCGGCGGATTCACCTACTTTGCCAAGCAGCTGCAGGCCAAGCTTGGGATCGACTATGTGTTCGCCAACGAGTTGGAAGTGGTCGACGGCAAGGTCACTGGCGTTGCGGTCGAGCCCATCGTTGATGCCCAGCGCAAGGCCGATCTGCTCGGCGAGCTGGCGCGAAAGGAAGGTTTGCAGATGGAGCAGACCATTGCCGTCGGCGACGGCGCCAACGACTTGCCGATGCTGGCTATAGCCGGGCTGGGCGTGGCCTTCCGTGCCAAGCCGCTGGTCAAACAGTCGGCCAAGCAGGCGATCTCAACCCTGGGGCTCGATGGTGTGCTGTACCTGTTGGGCTTTCGTGATCGCGACGGTCATGCCTAAGGGGGGCTGTTTTAGGTAGGAGCGGGCTTGCCCCGCGATCGAGCGCGAAGCGGTCGTCATCCCGGTGTCACCGATGTGCTGAACGCAGCGGCCTCTTCGCGGGGCAAGCCCGCTCCTACAGACAAAAAAGCCCGCATCGCTGCGGGCTTTTTCATTTTCAGGCTTGTGCCGGCAATGCCAGGCGCTGGCCCATGCTCACGGCGGAACCTGCGCCGAGTTCTTCGGCCCATTTCACTTGCTCTGGTCCGAACAGCACGACCGCCGTCGAACCCAGCTTGAAGCGGCCCAGCTCGGCGCCTTTTTCCAGGTGGATCGGCGCTCGGCTGGCTTCGTCGTAGCGCACGGTCTTCAGTTCGCGCTTGGGTGGTGTTACCAGGCCGGCCCAGACGGTTTCGATCGAGGCAACGATCATCGCGCCGACCAGTACCACGGCCATCGGTCCGCGCTCGGTGTCGAACAGACAGACCACGCGCTCGTTGCGGGCAAACAGCTCCGGAACGTTTTCGGCGGTGGTCTGGTTGACCGAGAACAGCCGGCCCGGCACGTAGATCATCTCGCGCAGGGTGCCGGCCAGCGGCATGTGCACGCGGTGGTAATCCTTGGGCGACAGGTAGATGGTGGCGAACTCGCCACCCATGAACGGCGCGGCATTGGCCGGATCGCCACCCAGCAGCTCCAGGGCGCTGAAACTGTGGCCCTTGGCCTGGAAGATGCGACCGTGCTCGATCGGGCCGAGCTGGCTGACGGCACCGTCGGCCGGGCAGAGAATCGCCCCTGGGGTTTCATCCAGGGGGCGCGCGCCGGGCTTGAGGGCGCGGGTGAAGAAGGCGTTGAAGTGCTCGTAGGCGGTGACGTCTTCGACCAGGGCCTGGGACATGTCCACCTGGTAGCGCTTGGCGAACCAACTGGTGAAAGCGTTCTTGAACCAGCGCACGCGGCATTCGGCGATGCAGCCGGCCAGGCGCGAGAGCAGGTGATGAGGCAACAGGTACTGGCTGATGATGAACAAGCGGGATTTCATTAGGTTTCCTTAACTTCGACAGGGGTGTCGGGGTGGTTGCCCCATTCGCCCCAGGATCCGGCGTAGGCTTTGACCCGAGGGTAGCCCAAATGTTTGGCCACCAGGTAGGTAAAGCCGGAACGGTGATGTGTCTGGCAGTGGGTGACCACTTCCTTGTCTTTGCTGATACCCAGCTGCTCAAGGATCTCGGGTAGGTCCTTGCGGATTCGCTGGTGATCGTTCAGGTCCATGCCAGCGGTCCACTCGAAATTGACCGCGCCGGGGATGTGGCCGCCCTTGGCCGCGAGGACCTTCTCACCTCGGTATTCGGCCGGGCTGCGGGCATCCCAGATGGCCAGGTCGGCGGCGCCGAGGCGGCTTTGCAGGTACTCGCGGGTGGCCGTTGGCTCGTCGTGCAGGATCAGGTTGACCGTACCGTTGGCATTGGCCGGTACTTCTTTGCTGAGGTTGCTCGCTGGCCACGCCTGAGCGCCGCCGTTGAGGTAGTGGTAGCGCGAATGACCGATCACATCCAGCAACCAGATGAAGCGCCCGGCCCAGCCGCCGCCCTCATCGTCATAGACCACGTAGACCGCATTGGCGTTGTGGCCAAGCTCGGCGAACAGCTTTTCCAGTTCGACCTTGGCCGGCAACAGGCCCGGCGCGGGAGGTTGGCCCAGCTGAGTGCGCTTGGGGTCGACGAAGCGCGCACCGGGAATATGCCCGCTGTCATAACGGTTTGGGCTGGTCAGGTCGACCAGAATCAACTCTGGCGCTTCCAGGCGGGTTTGCAGGTCAGCCGGCTCGATAACCAGGGGCAGGCCAGAAAAGTCAGTCATCCAGAGTCTCCAGGGCGAAACAGAGGGGGCGATTGTAGCGCATGGCTCAGGCGCTGCGGTTGCTGAAGGCGGTCAGGGCCCGCTCGATGCATTGCGCGGTTTTGCCGAATGCTTGCACGCTGACATCTGCCAATGGCTTGCCACCTTGGTCGGCGATCAGCAGCATCACCGTCCGGCCATTGCTCGAGAGTGAGCGTAGCAGCAGGTGTTCGCTGCGAAACAGCGCGCGCAGGCTGGCTGGCAACAAGGCTGAGAACTGGGCGTGGTTGTCCGGGGTCAGGCGCAACTGCGCCGATTTGCTCAGCAAGCGTTGCAGCAGTTTGCTTTGTTCAATGGGCAGTACCAGGCTGGCTGCTTCACCGGGAAGGCCGGCAACCTGATGAACCCGCAACTGGGTCAGGGTCTTGTCGGTCATCAGCAGCATCACGCGTTGCATGCCGCAGGCGACCAGGGCATCGCGGGCCAGGCTCGTCAGGTGGATGGAATTGCTGAACGGGCTAGGCTCGGCCAGCAGTTCACCACAGAGCGTACGCCAGGTGCCCAGGGCCTGGGCCGAGGGCGTCGACGGGGCGATCTGACCCTGGTGCAGGCATTGCTGGTGCCAGGGCCAGAGCAGTGCCTCGGCCGGGTGGAACAAGCCGGGGCAGGCATGATGACGGGCACTGATCGCAGCTTGTTGGTGCACCCGTTGCTGCACATCGTCCAGAGAGGTCTGCAGGTACAGGCTGGTGAGCAGTTGCCAGCGCTGCACATGGCCATTGGTCCATCCTACCTGTGAGGCCAGGGCCAGGCCGTTGGCCAGTAGCACGGTGTTGGCCGGCTGGTTGAACCAGCGGTGCAAGCTCGGCTGATCGTCGAGGCGCTGTTGCTGGTGCAGGCTGTCCTGGTCACGGGCGATGAGGCTCGCTTCGGCCAGTAGCCGGCGTTCTTCCTGGAGTAAATGGTAACCGCGGGTTACCCAGTCTGGTAGTCGCCAGTGTTCGGCCAGGGCTTTGCACAGGCTCATGACGCGTACGCCAAACAGCTCTTTTTCCACCCTGGGGGCCGATTCGCCCTTGTGCACCACGCGCAGCTCCCACTCTTCAAGCAGCTTGGGGTGGGTCAGGGCCAGCGGCCACAGTGGCGACAGGAACAGCAGGCTGCCCCAGTGAATTTCTTGCCACAGGCGCGCCAGGCGGCTGGCGAACAGGCCATTGGCTTGCTGGCTGGCATGCTGGCTTACCAGCTGCAATTGGCGCAGGGTCAATGCAATCTCGCCTTCGGGTACGGCCGGCAGGCGCTCCAACAACTGCGCCGTACGCGCAAGACCCAGGCGATTGAGGGCAATCTCCAGGCTTTCGGCAGGTTCGCCCAGGCTGGTGTTGCTGTGGTGGTTGGCCTCGCGCATTACGCTGAGCACCAGCGCCGGGCTGTCCTGCATCAATTCGGCGATATCGCGCAACGAACGGCGGCTGTCGTCGATAGCCGCCTTTACCCGTTCGTAACTGGCAAGCGGCACCGGCAGGCGCACACTATCGAGAAGCTTGACCCAGGCATCGAGTGTTTTTGGTGTTTGACTTGGCACGATGGTTTCAATAGGCATGCTGGAGGTAGGCCGAACTGGCTTTTCGCCTTGACTGACTATAGTCTGGCGCAGTTCTGCCGATAAGTAGAAGAAGAGTTTTTTTAACTTCCGCTCACGACCCTGACCACGACAGTAAGTGCTTTCTATCTATGGCTAAAATTATCGGCATCATCGTCGTATTCGCGAGTGTGCTCGGCGGATATGTACTCTCCCACGGCAAGATTGCGGCCCTGATTCAGCCTTTTGAAGTGCTGATTATCGGTGGTGCCGCTTTCGGTGCGTTCCTCCAGGCCAACCCTGGTTACATGACCATGCATGTAATCAAGAAGTCGCTGAAGATGTTCGGCACGCGCTTTACCCACACCTTCTATGTCGAGGTGCTGGGCCTGGTCTACGAGATTCTCAACAAATCCCGTCGTGAAGGCATGATGGCGATCGAAGCCGATATCGAAGACGCCGCTGCCAGCCCGATTTTCGCCAAGTACCCGGCCGTCCTGGGTGACGAACGCATGACCGCGTTCATCTGTGATTACCTGCGCATCATGTCCACCGGCAACATGGCCCCGCACGAGCTCGAGGGCCTGTTCGACATGGAGCTGCTGAGCATGAAGGAAGAGCTCGAGCATCCGTCTCACGCCGTCAGCGGCATCGCTGATGGCATGCCAGGTTTCGGTATCGTTGCCGCGGTACTGGGTATCGTGGTGACCATGGCCTCGTTGGGCGATGGTGACCAGAAGTCCATCGGCCTGCACGTGGGTGCGGCACTGGTCGGTACGTTCTTCGGTATTCTCGCCGCTTACGGCTTCTTCGGCCCGCTGGCCACCTCCTTGCGCCATGACGCCAAGGAAGAGCTTAACGTCTACGAGGCCATCAAGGCCTCGCTGGTGGCTTCGGCCTCGGGCATGCCGCCGTCGCTGGCCGTGGAGTTCGGGCGCAAGGTGCTGTTCCCGGCCCACCGCCCAAGCTTCGCCGAGCTGGAACAAGCAGTTCGCGGTCGCTAAGCCATGGAGAACAATCAGCCCATTATCGTCAAGCGCATCAAGCGCTTTGGCGACGGCCACCACGGTGGTGCCTGGAAGATTGCCTTCGCCGACTTCGCCACGGCGATGATGGCGTTCTTCCTCGTGCTGTGGCTGCTGTCGACCGCCACGCCCGAGCAGAAGATTGCCATTGCCGGTTACTTCAAGGACCCGATCGGATTTTCCGAAAGCGGCACGCCCTACATCATTGACCTGGGCGGCTCGCCTCAGCTTGCGCCGGAAAAGACCATCAACCCGGAAGAAAAGTCCGAGCCTACGCCTGAAAGCAGCATCCCGATCGACCAGAACACGGTCGAGAACATGGCCGAGCAGGTCGAGCGCGAGCGCCTGGAACTGCTGTTGCAAGAGCTGCAGAACAAGGTCGAAGAGAACCCGCAACTGCAGAAGTTCAAGGACCAGATTCTCTTCGAGATTACCCAGGACGGCCTGCGCATTCAGATCATGGACGCCGAGAATCGGCCGATGTTCGACCTGGGCAGCGCGCGCTTGCAGCCGTACTTCGAAGATATCCTGCTGGCCATGGCAGACACCATCAAGGCGGTGCCGAACAAGATCAGCATCAGCGGTCATACCGATGCCAAGCCCTACGCGGGCACTGGCGACTTTGGCAACTGGGAGCTGTCGGCCAACCGTGCCAACGCCGCCCGTCGCGCGCTGGTCGCTGGTGGCTATCCGGATACCCAGGTTGCGCGGGTGGTGGGCTATGCCTCGTCGTCGCTGTTCGACCGGCAGAACCCGCTCAATCCGGTCAACCGCCGTATCGATATCATCGTCCTGACCAAGAAGGCCCAGCGCACCATCGAAGGTGAGCAGACCCAGCCTTCCGCCCCTGATGCCGCACCACCCGGTGCTGCGGCGCCTGCTCCAGGCGCTACGCCAGCGCCGAGTCCGGCCGCCGAGCCTGAGCCGATGCAGCCACGGGAGTTGCGGCAGAAGCTGAACATCTTCGAAGATGGTGTGTTGAAAATGGACGAAAACAAACAGTAATACTGTTGTTTGAAAAAAACGCCCGTGCGCAGCGCTGCCCACGGGCGTTTTTTTGCGTCAAGGGTTAGAAGCCGCGGCGGATTTTGGCCTTGAGGTCGGCATGGAAGAAGTCGGCGTTGGAGCGATTGGTGGCATTGGCCTCGCAGGCGTCGCTGTCAATCGAACGCTTGAAGGTCTGCTCGTCGTGGTAGGCGCGTACGTACAGCTCGATGTGCTCGCGATTGTTCATGGTCGGCCACTTCTCCAGGTACCCTGGTAGCGTTGCTTCGCCGCACTGGTAGAAGGCGACGCGGCGGTTGACCAGGGTCGCGGCGCCAAGTTGGAAAGGCACCCACCAGGCGTCGGCGGTTTCCGGTGCCAGCACGGCGATCAGGTGGGTGCACTGGCTGACGTTGCGGCGGATGATGCCGCTGATATCGTCGGTGGTCTGCTGGGCTTCGGTGTCGAACAGGTCCAGCTGGGTGTTGATACCTTCGAGCTTGAGCCGTTCATTGATGATGAAGGCGTCCAGACGTTCACTGTGTCGATAACTGATAAAGACTGGCATCAGCGCTGCCCTCCCTGATTGGAGGGCATGGATTTGATGCGCAAGGGCTGAATTGTCATTGTTTGATTCCTTTCACACGCAGGGCATGGGGTGATTCGCTTCATGGCGGCGAATCTTGAAAGGTGACAATCAGTGAAAGTCTTTCGGACAGCAAGGGACCACCGACAAACAAGATGAAGCCTACTTGTTTTGGTAAAAATTCCTACGGAATATTCTTACTTATCAATGAATAAAGGCCCGTTGCCGAGCCTCGGCTACTCAATAGCTGTCTTGCGGCAGGCTGGCGATAATCGAGCGATAGCTGTTCATCCGTTGCTGTTGCACGCGGCCATCGTCCAGGGCCTTGAGCAGGGCGCAACCGGGTTCGCGATCATGCTTGCAGTCGCGGAAGCGGCAGGTGCCAAGCAGGTCGGTGAACTCGATGAAGCCAGCTTCGACATCGGCGCGGCTGACATGGCCCAGACCGAATTCGCGGATGCCCGGGGAGTCGATCAGTTCGCCTCCGCCCGGAAAGTGGTAGAGGCGCGCCGTGGTCGTGGTGTGAGTGCCCTGGCCGGACCATTCCGATAGATCACCGACGCGGGTCTGTACCTCGGGCAACAGGCTGTTGACCAGCGACGACTTACCTACACCGGACTGGCCGACGAACACGCTGATGTGGCCGTCGAGCTGGGCCTGCAGTTGCTCCATGCCATTGCCGTGGTGGGCAGACACCTCCAGCAACGGATAGCCGAGCTGCCGGTACACCGCCAGCAGGGCGTTGAGCGCTGGGGCGTTTTGCTCGTCGATCAGGTCGGCCTTGTTCAGCAGCAGCAGCGGGCGGATGCCGGCGTGCTCGGCGGCCACCAGATAGCGGTCGATCAGGTTGGCATGGGGCTCGGGTGCCGGGGCGAATACGATCACGATCAGGTCGACGTTGGCGGCCACCGGCTTGAGCTGGCCACGGCTGTCCGGACGGCACAGCTCGGTGTGGCGCGGCATTTGCGCAACGATCACGCCGATGCCCTGGTTGCCGGCACGCCAGACCACCTTGTCGCCGGTGACCAGGGCTGGCAGGTTGGCGCGCAGGTGGCAGCGGAACACCTGGCCGGCGACCTCGCCATCCTGGGCTTCGACTTCAACCTGCACGCCAAAGTGGGCGATGACCAGGCCCAATTGTTCCGGGCCGAGGTCGCCGCCTTCGAGCTCCTTCAGGGTCTGTTGTTCGCGTTTGGCGGCGCGGGCAGCGCGTTCACCCTGGATTTTTTCGATGCGCCAGTTCTGGCGTCGATTGAGCTGGCGTTTGGCCATGAAGGTTCCGTGTTCGGCAAGCGATATTTAACGGCGGGCAGTTTAGCACGCTCCACTAGGCTAAACTGCGCACCTACCGAGGAGCAGAATCATGCAGAACCCACAGAACCTGATCTGGATCGACCTGGAAATGACCGGTCTGGACCCGGATCAAGACGTCATTATCGAAATGGCCACCATCGTTACCGACAGCGACCTCAACACCCTGGCAGAAGGCCCGGTGATCGCCATTCACCACAGTGACCAGGTGCTGGCGCGCATGGACGAGTGGAACACCCGCACCCATGGCGCCTCCGGCCTGACCCAGCGGGTCAAGGACAGCACTGTCAATATGGCCCAAGCCGAGGCGCAGACCATTGCCTTCCTGGAGCAGTGGGTGCCCAAGGGCAAGTCGCCGATCTGTGGCAACAGCATCTGCCAGGACCGCCGCTTCCTCTATCGCCACATGCGCAACCTGGAAAACTACTTCCACTACCGCAACCTCGATGTCTCGACCCTCAAGGAGCTGGCAGCACGCTGGGCGCCTGAAGTGCGCGACAGCTTCAAGAAGGGCGGCACTCACCTGGCGCTGGACGATATTCGCGAGTCGATCAACGAACTGCGCCACTATCGTCAGCACTTCATCAAGTTCTGATCGCAACGCCGCCGGCTTGTACAGACAATCCGTGCGGCGCCCTCTTTTGGTGCCTGTGGCAACTGGTTAGACTGCGCGCCCCATTGCACGGATCTGCGCCATGTTGTTGATGCTCTACCTCATTGCTATCACCGCTGAAGCCATGACTGGCGCGCTGTCTGCCGGGCGTCGCGGCATGGACTGGTTCGGTGTGGTGCTGATCGCCTGCATTACCGCCCTGGGCGGCGGTTCGGTACGCGATGTGCTGCTGGGGCATTACCCGCTGACCTGGGTCAAGCACCCGGAGTACCTGGTGCTGACCAGCTTTGCGGCGCTGATGACCATTTTTATCGCGCCACTGATGCGCCACCTGCGCTCGCTATTCCTGGTGCTCGATGCCCTGGGGCTGGTGGCCTTCACCCTGATCGGTTGCATGACCGCGCTGGAAATGGGCCAGGGTATGCTGGTGGCATCGATCAGCGGGGTGATCACCGGGGTCTTCGGCGGCATTCTTCGGGATATCTTCTGTAACGATATTCCACTGATCTTCCGTCGCGAGTTGTATGCCAGTGTCTCGTTCGCTGCGGCCTGGTTCTACCTGGGTTGTGTGTACTTCAATGTACCGGGCGAGCAGGCGATTCTGCTGACCTTGTTTGGTGGCTTCCTGCTAAGGCTGTTGGCGATTCGTTTTCACTGGGAAATGCCCAAGTTTCACTACAACGACGAGCATTGAGTCGATAACCGTATCGCGGGGCAAGCCCGCTCCTACAGGCCGGCGCTAATCCCTGTGGGAGCGGGCTTGCCCCGCGAAGAATGTTGCCCTAACGCCCACTGCACATGCTCGCGCACCAGCTCTGACGGGTATTCCTGCCGCGCCTTGAGCGCCTCCAGCACCTGGATAGTCGATGGCGCGTTGCCAAGCCCCACCGCCAGGTTGCGCAACCAGCGTTCATACCCGGCGCGGCGCAGCGGTGAGCCTTCGGTACTGTCGAGGAAAGTCTGCTCATCCCACAGGAACAGCTCGGCAAGCCCGGCGCTGTCGAGGTTGTGTCGGGGCTTGAAGTCGCTTTCGCCGGAGGGGCGGGCGAAACGGTTCCACGGGCAGACGATCTGGCAGTCATCGCAGCCGAACACCCGATTACCGATCAACGGTCGCAGATCCTCGGGAATGGCGCTTTTCAGCTCGATGGTCAGGTACGAGATACAGCGTCGGGCGTCCAGTACATAAGGGCCGACAAAGGCCTGGGTCGGGCAGATGTCCAGGCAGGCGCTGCAACGTCCGCAGTGCTCGCTGGCCTGTGGCGGGTCGACTGGCAATGGCATGTCGACGAACAGTTCGGCAAGGAAGAAGTAGCTGCCAGCCTTGCGGTTGAGCAGCAGGGTGTTCTTGCCGATCCAGCCTAGGCCGGCCTGCTCGGCAATCGCCTTTTCCAGTACCGGGGCGCTGTCGACGAAGGCTCGAAAGCCAAACGGGCCGATGTCCTTCTGAATGCGTTCGGCCAGATGCTGCACGCGCTTGCGCACCAGTTTGTGGTAATCGCGGCCCAGGGCATAGCGCGAGATATAGGCTTTTTCCGGTTGGGCCAGCTGCTGGGCCATGCGCGTATCGCCGGGCAGGTAGTCCATGCGCAGCGACACCACGCGCAAGGTGCCGGGCACCAGCTCATCCGGGTGCGAGCGCTTGCTGCCGTGAGCACCCATGTAGTCCATTTCGCCGTGGTAGCCGGCCTCGAGCCAACGCTCCAGGTGTTTTTCGTGCACGCCCAGGTCCACCCCGGTGATGCCGACGTGGGCAAAACCAAGCTCTCGGCCCCAATCCTTGATCGATTGGGCCAGTGCGGGGAGATCGGGGGCAGAAGCAGACATGGGAATAAGGCAATACGGACTCAGGTGCGTATAATTCTGCCAGACATCAGAGCCTTTGACCCATGCCTCAGACCAAACACCCCGCAAACGAGCCGCAGCGGCTCACCAGCGTCACCCTTGCGCCCCTGGCGCCACGGCCTGCTGACGCCCATAAGGGTGACTTCGGCCATGTGCTGGTGGTGGGAGGTGATCGCGGTACCGGCGGCGCCGCGCTGCTCAGTGCCGAGGCCGCCTTGCGCTGCGGCGCCGGGCTGGTATCGCTGGTAACCCGGCCTGAGCATGTGCCGGCGGCCATGGCGCGCCTGCCCGAGGTGATGAGCCTGGGGGTGCATTCTGCCAACCAACTGATGACCGTCATTGAACGCGCTTCGCTGCTGGTCGTTGGCCCGGGCCTTGGCCAGGCGGCCTGGGGGCGCAGCCTGTTGTCGGCGCTGGCCAGCAGCCAGGCGCCGCAGGTGTGGGATGCCGATGCCCTGAACCTGCTGGCACGCCAACCATTACCGTTGCCCAAGGGCAGCATCATCACCCCGCATCCGGGGGAGGCGGCGCGTCTGCTCGGCGTGTCGACCGAAGCGGTGCAGGCCGATCGGCCGGGCGCTGCGCGCAAACTCGCACGCAAATATGCGGTCGTATGTGTGCTCAAGGGCTCTGGCACCCTGGTTGCCGACCCGTTCGGGCAGTTGGCACTGTGCTCGCGCGGTCACCCGGCCATGGCGGGTGCCGGCCTTGGGGATGTGCTCAGTGGCGTGCTCGGCGCCTTGCGCGCTCAGGGCATGTCGGCCTGGGAGGCGGCCTGCCTGGGTGTCTGGCTGCATGCCTGCGCCGGCGAGCGCCTTGGCGTACAGGGCCGCGGCCTGGCGGCCAGCGATATGGTCCCGGCAATTCGTCAATTATTGGAGGAGCACTCAGCGTGTCTGGCATAACCCTGTTTTTGGCCGATGAAGAGGCCATGGTGCGCTTGGGCTATCGCATTGCCGAAGTGACCCAAGGTCACGGCGTGATTTTTCTTGAAGGGGACCTGGGGGCCGGCAAAACCACTCTGTCGCGGGGCATTATTCGCGGCCTGGGGCATCAAGGTGCGGTAAAAAGTCCTACTTTTACAGTGGTTGAGCCTTACGAGATTGGTAAAATTCGCGCCTTTCACTTCGACCTCTACCGCCTGGTCGATCCCGAGGAGCTGGAGTTCATGGGCATCCGCGATTATTTCGAACAAGATGCCCTGTGCCTGTTCGAATGGCCCCAGAATGGGGCGGGCATTTTGCCAAAGCCCGACCTGACCATTACCATAAGCCCCCAGGCGAATGGTCGTTCGCTCAACCTGTCGCCGCAGGGGGCACGTGGCGAAGCCTGGTGTGCCGCTCTGGCCTTGGAATTCAAATAGAAAATGGGGATAGGTATGCGCATTCGCGCACTGGTTTCTGTCGTAGGACTGCTGCTTACGGTAGTAACCGTCGACGCGCTGGCCGTCACGCAAGTCAAAAGCGTGCGTTTATGGCGAGCGCCGGATAACACGCGGCTGGTCTTTGACCTTTCAGGCCCTGTGCAGCACAGCGTATTTACCCTGAGCGCCCCGGACCGCCTGGTGATCGACATCAATGGCGCGACCCTGGCTGCGCCCTTGACCGTGTCCACCTCCAATACCCCGATTACCAGCGTGCGCTCTGCCCAGCGCACGCCAACCGATCTGCGCGTGGTGGTCGACCTGAAGAAATCGGTGACGCCCAAGAGCTTCACCCTGGCGCCCAATGCCCAGTACGGCAACCGCCTGGTGGTCGATCTGTTCGACCAGGAGGCTGATGCCGCGCCGGCACCGCCTACCCCGCCCGTGGCGACCACGCCAGCGGTCCCGGTCACCCCGGCGCAACCGGCGATCAAGCTGCCACCGGTGCCCAACGGCAAGCGTGACATCGTTATCGCCATCGACGCCGGTCACGGTGGTGAAGACCCCGGTGCTTCCGGCTCGCGCGGCCAGCACGAAAAAGACATCGTCCTGGCCATCGCCAAGGAGCTGCAGCGCCAGATCAACACCGAGAAGGGCTTCCGTGCCGAACTGACCCGCACCGGCGACTACTTCATCCCGCTGCGCAAGCGTACCGAAATCGCCCGCAAGAAGGGCGCCGACCTGTTCATCTCGATCCACGCCGACGCGGCGCCGTCCAAGGCCGCCTTCGGTGCTTCGGTGTTCGCCCTGTCCGATCGCGGTGCCACCTCGGAAACCGCGCGCTGGTTGGCCGACAGCGAAAACCGTTCCGACCTGATCGGTGGCGCCGGCAACGTCAGCCTCGATGACAAGGACCGCATGCTCGCCGGTGTGCTGCTCGACCTGTCGATGACCGCCTCGCTCACCTCCAGCCTCAATGTCGGGCAGAAGGTGCTGGGCAACATGGGTCGGATCACGCCGTTGCACAAGCAGCGCGTCGAGCAGGCCGGGTTCATGGTATTGAAGTCGCCGGACATCCCGTCGATCCTGGTGGAAACCGGCTTTATCTCCAATGCCAACGAAGCTGCCAAGCTGGCGACCCCGAGCCACCAGCAATCGCTGGCGCGTTCGATCCACAGCGGCGTGCGCCAGTTCTTCCAGCAGAACCCACCTCCGGGCACCTATGTGGCCTGGCTGCGTGACAGCGGCAAGATTGCCCAGGGGCCGCGCGACCACTCGGTGCGACCGGGTGAGACCCTGGCGATGATTGCCGTGCGCTATCAGGTCAGCGTTGCCAGCCTGCGCAGCACCAACAGCCTGAAAACAGACGAACTGAAAGTCGGCCAGCACCTGAATATTCCGACTGCGGCACTGGCGGTCCAGCAATGAGTAGCAGTGCCCGTATCGAACTGCTCAGCCCACGGCTGGCCAACCAGATTGCCGCCGGTGAGGTGGTTGAGCGCCCGGCCTCGGTGATCAAGGAATTGCTGGAAAACAGCCTGGACTCCGGTGCCAGGCGTATCGACGTGGAAGTCGAGCAGGGCGGCGTCAAGTTGCTGCGGGTGCGCGACGACGGTGGCGGCATCGCAGCCGATGACCTGCCGCTGGCGCTGGCCCGGCACGCCACCAGCAAGATCCGCGACCTTGAAGACCTTGAACGGGTCATGAGTCTGGGCTTTCGTGGTGAAGCCCTGGCGTCGATCAGCTCGGTCGCCCGCCTGACTCTGACCTCGCGTACCCGTGACGCCGAGCAGGCCTGGCAGGTGGAAACCGAAGGCCGCGATATGGCCCCGCGGGTCCAGCCTGCGGCGCATCCGGTCGGAACCTCGGTGGAAGTGCGCGACCTGTTCTTCAACACCCCGGCACGGCGCAAGTTCCTCAAGACCGAGAAAACCGAATTCGATCACCTGCAGGAAGTGATCCGCCGCCTGGCGCTGGCGCGCTTTGACGTGGGCTTTCACCTGCGCCATAACGGCAAAAGCATCCTCAGCCTGCACGAAGCCCACGACGACACCGCCCGCGCCCGGCGCGTAGCGGCCATTTGCGGCCCGGGCTTCCTTGAGCAGGCGCTGCCGATCGAGGTCGAGCGCAATGGCCTGCACCTGTGGGGCTGGGTCGGTTTGCCGACCTTCTCGCGCAGCCAGGCCGACCTGCAGTACTTTTTCGTCAACGGTCGTGCGGTACGCGACAAGCTGGTTGCCCACGCTGTGCGCCAGGCCTATCGGGACGTGTTGTTCAATGGCCGACACCCGACCTTCGTGCTGTTTCTCGAGGTCGACCCCACGGGGGTCGACGTCAACGTGCACCCGACCAAGCACGAAGTGCGGTTCCGTGACGGGCGCATGGTGCATGACTTTCTATATGGCACCTTGCACCGCGCCCTAGCCGACGTGCGCCCGGAAGACCAGTTGGCCGCGCCCGCTGCGACCAGCGAGATCATTCGCCCCAGTGGCCTGCAGGCCGGTGAGTTTGGCCCCCAGGGCGAGATGCGCCTGGCCGCCAACCTGCTCGAACAGCCACCTGCCGAGCCGGGTCTGCGCCCCTCCATGGGCAGCAATGGCAGTGGCGCTGGCTATCAATATCAGTACACGCCACGGCCAGCCCAGGCATTGCCTGCGGCCGAAGCCCAGGGGGTGTACCGTGAATTTTTTGCCCCGCTGAACGAGGCCGCGCCTGCTGCGTTGCCCGAAGGTCAAGGCGATATTCCGCCGCTGGGTTACGCTCTGGCTCAGCTCAAGGGCATCTATATCCTTGCTGAAAATGCCGTCGGCCTGGTGCTGGTGGACATGCACGCCGCCCACGAACGGATCATGTACGAGCGCCTCAAGGTGGCCATGGCCAGTGAAGGCCTCAGCGGCCAGCCGCTGCTGGTGCCCGAATCCCTGGCCTTGAGCCAGCGCGAAGCCGATTGCGCCGAAGAGCACGCCGAGTGGTTCCAGCGCCTGGGCTTCGAGCTGCAGCGCCTGGGCCCGGAAAGCCTGGCAATCCGGCAGATTCCGGCGCTGCTCAAGCAGGCCGAGGCCAATCGCCTGGTCCAGGACGTGCTGGCCGACCTGATGGAGTACGGCACCAGCGACCGAATTCAGGCACACCTGAACGAACTCCTCGGGACCATGGCCTGTCACGGCGCCATTCGCGCCAACCGACGCCTGGCCATCGCGGAAATGAACGGCTTGCTGCGCGACATGGAAAACACCGAGCGCAGCGGTCAATGCAACCATGGCCGACCGACCTGGACCCAGATGGGCCTGGACGATCTGGACAAACTGTTTTTGCGCGGTCGATGACATGAGCGGCAACCCCCCCGCGATATTCCTGATGGGCCCGACGGCGGCGGGCAAGACTGACCTTGCCATCGAGCTGACCAAGGTGCTGCCGTGCGAGCTGATCAGTGTCGATTCGGCGCTGGTCTACCGTGGCATGGACATTGGCACCGCCAAACCGTCCAAAGAGATCCTCGCGGCCCATCCCCATCGGCTGATCGACATCCTCGACCCGGCCGACAGCTACTCGGCCGCCGATTTTCGCCGTGATGCCCTGGAGGCCATGGCCGACATCACCGCGCGTGGCAAGATTCCGCTGCTGGTGGGCGGCACCATGCTCTATTACAAGGCATTGCTCGAAGGTCTGGCGGATATGCCGCCGGCTGACCCGCAGGTGCGCGCCGAGCTCGAAGACGAGGCCCAGCGCCAGGGCTTGCACGCCCTGCACCAGCAACTGGCGGCGGTTGACCCGGAATCGGCGGCGCGGATTCACCCCAATGACCCGCAGCGGTTGATCCGTGCGCTAGAGGTCTACCGGGTCAGCGGTGTGACGATGACGTCACATCGCCAGCGTCAATCGGCGCAAAGTAGCGTTGCAGGCGCGTCCGCAGCGAGCCAATTGCCCTATACTGTCGCCAGCCTGGCCATTGCGCCTGCCGATCGACACGTATTGCACGAGCGGATTGCGCTAAGATTCGGGCAAATGCTGGAACAGGGCTTCGTTGACGAGGTCCGATTGCTGCGAGCCAGAAGTGACTTGCATGCGGGCCTGCCGTCTATACGGGCGGTGGGTTATCGCCAGGTCTGGGATCACCTTGATGGCAAGTTGACTTCAGTTGAAATGCAGGAGCGCGGCATTATTGCCACTCGCCAATTGGCGAAGCGGCAGTTCACCTGGTTGCGTAGTTGGGCTGACCTGCACTGGTTGGACAGCCTGGCCTGCGACAATCTGCCTCGCACCTTGAAATACCTGGGATCGGTCTCCATATTGAGCTGAGTCCTTGCAATTGCCGTCTATCCTTGGGGTGGGGCGGCTTGAGCCATCTGATTTTCTTTGTTTTTTTACTATTGATCCTTACAGGAGTGCGGCATATGTCAAAAGGGCATTCGCTACAAGACCCTTACTTGAACACTTTGAGAAAAGAAAAAGTTGGGGTTTCGATTTATCTGGTAAACGGCATCAAGCTGCAAGGCACGATCGAATCCTTCGACCAGTTCGTGATTCTGCTGAAGAACACCGTCAGCCAGATGGTTTACAAACACGCCATCTCGACAGTTGTCCCTGTGCGTCCGATCCGTCTGCCTAGCGCAACCGAATCCGAGCAAGGCGACGCTGAGCCAGGTAACGCCTGATAGGAGTCTGCTTTGTTCTTTGAGCGCCACGGTGGTGGTGAGCGGGCAGTCCTCGTTCACTTGGAAGGTCAGAGCCCTGAGGCGCGCGAAGATCCGCAGGAGTTTCAGGAGCTGGCACTGTCGGCTGGGGCCGATATCGTCGCGTTCGCCAATGTGGCGCGACATCAGCCCACCGCTAAATACCTGATTGGCAGCGGCAAGGTCGAAGAGTTACGCGACCTGGTCAACGCCGAGCAGGTAGATTTGGTGATTTTCAATCACACCCTCACTCCCAGTCAGGAACGTAACCTCGAACGAGTCTTCGAGTGTCGCGTGCTTGACCGCACCGGTCTGATTCTCGATATCTTCGCCCAGCGGGCGCGTACCCATGAAGGCAAGCTGCAGGTCGAACTGGCCCAGCTCGAGCACATGAGCACGCGGCTGGTGCGTGGCTGGACCCACCTTGAGCGGCAAAAGGGCGGTATTGGCCTGCGCGGCCCGGGTGAAACCCAGCTGGAAACCGACCGCCGCCTGCTGCGGGTCCGCCTGCGTCAGATCAAGGCACGCCTGGAGAAGGTCCGCAGCCAGCGCGAGCAGGCTCGCCGTGGCCGCAAACGCGCGGATATTCCTTCGGTTTCCCTGGTCGGCTACACCAACGCCGGCAAGTCGACCCTGTTCAATGCCCTGACCCAGTCCGAGGTCTACGCTGCCGACCAGTTGTTCGCGACCCTCGACCCGACCCTGCGCCGGCTCGAGCTCGACGACCTCGGGCCGATCGTGCTGGCCGACACCGTGGGCTTCATTCGTCACCTGCCGCACAAGCTGGTCGAGGCATTTCGGGCTACGCTCGAAGAGTCGAGCAACTCCGACCTGCTGCTGCACGTGATCGACGCCCATGAGCCTGAGCGCATGGCGCAGATCGAGCAGGTCGTGGCGGTACTGGGTGAGATCGGTGCAGAAGGCTTGCCGATCCTTGAGGTCTATAACAAACTCGACCTGCTTGAAGGCGTCGAACCGCAGATTCAGCGCGATGCCGATGGCAAGCCGCAACGGGTCTGGGTTTCGGCCCGCGATGGTCGGGGGTTGGAGCTGGTGGGGCAGGCGGTCGCCGAATTGCTGGGGGATGACCTGTTTGTCGGGACCTTGCGTCTTGAACAGCGTTTTGCCCGGTTGCGTGCGCAGTTCTTTGAACTGGGCGCGGTGCAGAGCGAAGAGCATGACGATGAAGGCAGCAGTTTGCTGGCTGTGCGACTGCCGCGGGTGGAGTTGAATCGCCTGGTCAGCCGGGCAGGGTTGCAGCCGCTGGAGTTCATCGAGCAACATACTTTGCAATAAATGCCCGGCGACGCGGTCGGGCAGCCGTGACAGGCATTCTGTAGCATTGGACGGCGCGCCGTGGGCGCGTCTTTGCTTTATCAGATGGAGAGCGCTATGGCTTGGAATGAGCCGGGTGGCAACTCGAACAATCAAGATCCGTGGGGCGGGCGCCGTGGTGGCGACAAAAAAGGGCCACCGGATCTCGACGAGGCCTTCCGCAAGCTGCAGGACAGCCTGAACGGCATGTTCGGCAGTGGCAAGAAACGCGGTGGTGATGGCGGTATCGGCAAGGGCGGTGGCTTCGGCCTGCTCGGCATCGGTCTCGCCGTGCTTGCAGCTATCTGGCTGTACAGCGCAGTGTACGTGGTCGACGAACAGGAGCAGGCAGTCGTGCTGCGCTTCGGCAAATACTACGAGACCGTAGGGCCGGGCCTGAACATCTACTTCCCGCCGATCGATCGCAAGTACATGGAGAACGTTACCCGCGAACGTGCCTACACCAAGCAGGGGCAGATGCTGACCGAAGACGAGAACATCGTCGAGGTGCCGCTGACCGTGCAGTACAAGATCACCAACCTGCAGGATTTCGTGCTGAACGTCGATCAGCCTGAAGTCAGCCTGCAGCACGCGACCGACAGTGCCCTGCGTCACGTGGTGGGTTCCACCGCGATGGACAAGGTGCTGACCGAAGGCCGTGAGCAGATGGCTGTGGAAATCAAGGAGCGCCTGCAACGCTTCCTCGATACCTACCGCACCGGTATCACCGTCACCCAGGTCAACGTACAGAGCGCGGCAGCCCCGCGTGAAGTGCAGGAAGCCTTCGACGACGTGATCCGAGCCCGTGAAGACGAGCAGCGTGCCCGCAACCAGGCCGAGTCCTACGCCAATGGCGTGGTGCCGGAAGCCCGTGGTCAGGCCCAGCGGATCATCGAGGACGCCAACGGTTACCGCGACGAAGTCGTCTCGCGTGCCAAGGGTGAGGCCGACCGCTTCACCAAGCTGGTCAGCGAGTACCGCAAGGCCCCTGAAGTGACCCGTCAGCGCCTGTACCTGGACACCATGCAGGAAGTCTACAGCAACACCAGCAAGGTCCTGGTTTCCGGCAAGGACGGCCAGAGCAACCTGCTCTACCTGCCGCTCGACAAAATGGTCCAGAGCGGCCGTTCCGGCGCGGCTCCGGTCACCAGCGTTGCGCCTTCGGCCAATGCCGATGCGGCCAATCGCGCGGCGGCGGAGCTGCAACAGCAGCAAACACAGTTGCGCACTAGGGAGAGCCGCTGATGAGCAATAAATCGCTGATCGCCCTGATCGTGGCCGTGGTGCTGGGGATCGTGGCCTGGAACAGCTTCTACATCGTTGCCCAGACCGAGCGTGCGGTACTCCTGCAATTTGGTCGTGTGGTCCAGGCTGATGTCCAGCCCGGCCTGCATGTGAAGGTTCCATACGTCAACCAGGTGCGCAAGTTCGACGCCCGCCTGATGACCCTGGACGCCCCGACCCAGCGCTTCCTGACCCTGGAAAAGAAAGCGGTGATGGTCGATGCCTACGCCAAATGGCGGGTCAAGGACGCCGAGCGTTTCTACACCGCGACCTCGGGCCTCAAGCAGATTGCCGATGAACGTCTGTCGCGCCGTCTGGAAAGCGGCCTGCGTGACCAGTTCGGTAAACGCACCCTGCATGAAGTGGTTTCCGGTGAACGTGACGCGCTGATGGCTGACATCACCGCTTCGCTGAACCGCATGGCCAGCAAGGAGCTGGGTATCGAAGTGGTCGACGTTCGCGTCAAGGCCATCGACCTGCCCAAGGAAGTCAACCGCAGCGTGTTCGAGCGGATGAGCACCGAGCGTGAGCGTGAAGCTCGCGAGCACCGTGCCAAAGGTAACGAACTGGCTGAAGGTATTCGTGCCGACGCCGATCGTCAGCGCCGGGTACTGCTGGCTGAAGCCTACCGGGAATCGGAAGAAACCCGCGGTGATGGCGATGCCCAGGCGGCCTCGATCTACGCCAAGGCCTACGGTCAGGACCAGGACTTCTACGCGTTCTACCGCAGTCTCAAGGCTTACCGCGAGAGCTTTGCCGACAAGAGCGACGTACTGGTGCTCGACCCAAGCAGCGAGTTCTTCCGCTTCATGGGCAAGACCAAGCCATAAGCATCTACCCCGCCGGGCGGCTAAAACGCTTGGCGGGGTGATCCCGTAAGAAAACGGGTGTATGATGCGGCAGCCGGGAAATTCCCGGCTTTTTTGCGTCTGCAAGATCGAACGGTTCAAACCCGGCTCGGGTCTACAGAGCAGCCCAAGGTATTCGAGGGTATAGGCACGGCGGTAGCGCTGGAATCGGTGCTGCGCGCCATTGTTTGCCGATACCTGCTTCACTCAAGGCTCGCCTGCTGGCAAGCCGCCCGGACCATAGGGGAAATGGCGTAATGGCAACGGTAGACCGCTGGCTGCTGCCAGATGGCATCGAAGAAGTACTGCCACCTGAGGCGGCGCGCATCGAGATCGCGCGTCGACAGGTGTTGGATCTGTTCCAGAGCTGGGGTTATGACTTCGTCGTGACCCCGCATATCGAGTACCTGGAATCGCTGCTCACCGGTGCCGGCCAGGACCTGGACCTGCGGACTTTCAAGGTCATCGACCCGCAATCGGGCCGGCAGATGGGCTTTCGTGCCGACATCACTCCACAGGTTGCGCGCATCGATGCGCATACCCTGCGCCGTGAGGGGCCGAGCCGCCTGTGTTATGCCGGCAGCGTGCTGCATGCCTTGCCGCGGGCGCTGTCGACTTCGCGCAGCCCGATCCAGCTGGGTGCCGAGCTGTACGGCGACGCCAGCCCGGTCAGCGACGTCGAGGTGATCAGCCTGATGCTGGCCATGCTGCAACTGGCCGATGTGCCGGATGTGCACATGGATCTTGGCCATGTCGGTATCTACCGCGGCCTGGCCCGTGCTGCCGGCCTTTCGGGGGCGATCGAGCAGCAGTTGTTCGACGCCCTGCAGCGTAAGGCCATCGACGAAGTGATCGAGCTGACGGCCAAGCTGCCAGCGGACCTTGCGGCCATGCTGCGCTCGCTCACCGAGCTGTGCGGTGGTCGTGAAGTGCTGGCCGAGGCGCGCGTGCGCCTGGGCCGCGCACCGGCTGCGGTATTGGCAGCACTGGATGACCTGATGGCGATTGCCGAGCGGCTGGCCACGCGTTACCCCGAGCTGCCGCTGTATTTTGACCTGGGCGAGTTGCGCGGTTACCACTACCACACCGGTGTGGTGTTTGCCGTGTTCGTCCCGGGTGTAGGTCAGTCGATCGCCCAGGGCGGTCGTTACGACGACATCGGAGCAGACTTTGGCCGGGCGCGTCCGGCCACCGGTTTCTCCACGGATTTGAAGACCCTGGTCACACTGGGGCGAGCCGAGGTGGTGTTGCCGTCTGGCGGGATCTGGATGCCCGACAGCAGCGATGCGGCACTCTGGCAGTTGGTCTGCCAATTGCGCAGTGAAGGTCAGCGGGTGGTTCAGGCCTTGCCTGGGCAGCCGTTGACTGCCGCCGTCGAGGCGGATTGCGATCGGCAATTGATTCAGCAAAACGGGCTTTGGCAGGTTCTGCCGCTGGCCATTTGAGATTTCCCGCCGGTACGAGCCGGCGCCAAGTTTGCGCGAATGAGGACAAGTGTTATGGGTAAGAATGTCGTAGTCCTGGGCACCCAGTGGGGTGATGAGGGCAAAGGCAAGATCGTCGATCTGCTGACCGAACATGCTGCCGCCGTAGTGCGCTACCAGGGCGGTCACAACGCTGGCCACACCCTGGTGATCGACGGTGAGAAGACCGTGCTGCATCTGATCCCGTCGGGCGTGCTGCGCGAAGGCGTGCAGTGCCTGATCGGCAACGGCGTGGTCGTTGCCCCCGACGCCCTGCTGCGTGAAATCACCAAGCTGGAAGAGAAGGGTGTGCCAGTGCGCGAGCGCCTGCGCATCAGCCCGTCCTGCCCGCTGATCCTGTCCTTCCACGTTGCGCTGGACCAGGCCCGTGAAAAGGCCCGTGGCGAGCTGAAGATCGGCACCACCGGTCGCGGCATCGGCCCGGCCTATGAAGACAAGGTCGCGCGTCGTGGCCTGCGTGTTGGCGACCTGCTCAACATGCCGCGCTTTGAAGACAAACTGCGTGAACTGGTGGATTACCACAACTTCATGCTGGTGGGTTACTACAAAGAGCCGGCCATCGAGTTCGACAAGACCCTGGCCGAATGCAAGGAATACGCTGAGCTGCTCAAGCCGCTCATGCTGGACGTGACGGCCGAGCTGCACGACCTGCGTCGCGCTGGCAAGGACATCATGTTCGAAGGTGCCCAAGGTTCGCTGCTGGACATCGACCACGGTACCTACCCGTACGTGACCAGTTCCAACACCACCGCTGGTGGCGTTGCTACCGGCTCGGGTGTTGGTCCTATGTTCCTCGACTACATCCTGGGCATCACCAAGGCTTACACCACGCGCGTAGGTTCGGGTCCATTCCCGACTGAACTGTTCGACGAAGTAGGTGCGCACCTGGCCAAACAAGGTCACGAGTTTGGCGCGACTACCGGCCGTGCCCGTCGTTGTGGCTGGTTCGACGCCGTTATCCTGCGTCGCGCTATCGATGTGAACAGCATCTCGGGCATCTGCCTGACCAAGCTGGACGTGCTCGACGGTCTGGAAACCATCAACATCTGCGTCGGCTACAAAGATGCAGAAGGCAAGGACGTTGCTCCGACTGACGCTGACAGCTACGTGGGTCTGCAGCCTGTGTATGAAGAAGTGCCGGGTTGGACCGAGTCGACTGTGGGTGCCAAAACCCTGGAAGAGCTGCCAGCCAACGCTCGCGCTTACATCAAGCGTGTAGAAGAGCTGATCGGCGCGCCGATCGACATCGTCTCCACCGGCCCGGACCGCAACGAGACCATCGTGCTGCGCCATCCGTTCGCCTGATCCGCGATTGATGTAAAGACAAAGGCCCCTCTGTAGGGGCCTTTGTCGTTTCTGTCGGCTGTTCGGCACAACCTTTGCTGTAAGAATCGCTCCAGCGGTGCCATCACTGTAATGGCCCCAGAAGTAGAGGGTTCTTTCGTGTCTGCCGTTCTCTCACTGTTACGAAGCCGCCTGTTGCGGCCTGTCTTTGTTGCGCTTGGTATCGCTCTTTTGGTGCAGGTGCTGGTCGCGGTCGCGCTGACCCGGAGCACGGTCACTGCACTGGAGGCCGATCTGGGTAACCGTCTGTCTGCCGACAGCCAGAAACTTTCCGCCGAACTCGAACAGGCAGGCAGGGAGGTCAGCTCCGGGCTCGACAGCCTCTCCGCCAGTACCCGCCAGCGCCTCACGGCCGGTCTCTCCACGCGCTTGCAGGATGAACAGGCGCAGTTGCGTGCAACCCTGGAGAAGAATCTCAAGGATTCGGCCAACGACATGGCCGAGCTGCTCGCCTCGGTAGCGCCGCGGGCCATGTGGGACAACGACGTGCCGACCCTGTCGGAGTTCTCTCGGCGGGCCCAGCGCAACCCCAACGTGCTGTTCGTAGTGTATGACGATGCCCAGGGCCAGCACCTGACCCGTTACCTCAACCGGCAGAACCCGATTAACCAGGCACTGCTGGAAAAGGGCCAGGGCGAACGGGCGCTGGACAAGGTGCTGGACGCCGCGCGCAACGACCCGTCGGTGTATTTCGTCGAAGCCTCGATCAACCCCAATGGTGTCGAGATCGGCAAGGTGTTGATGGGGGTTTCCACGGCGGTGGTCGACCACGAGCTGGTGGCGCTGGACAAGCGCTTCTCGGCGCTGATTGCCAGTGGCGATCAACTGGTCGGCGACAGCCTGGTAGGCGCTGCGGCAGACAGCAACAAAGCACTGCGCGCACGTCTGCAGGCGGCCCAGGCCAGTGCCGCGGGCATGCAGGCCAATACCTCGCACAGCGTCCAGGATGCGGCGGCCACCCTGCGCTGGAACATCGGCCTCGGCCTGGCCCTGGTCGGCCTGGGTGTGCTGCTGGTGGTTGCCGTGGTGCTGGGGCGGCGGGTGGTCAACAAACTGCGGCTGCTGATTGCGGCGTTGAATGACCTGGCGGCGGGCGAGGGTGACCTGACCAAGCGCGTCTCCATCGACAGTCGCGACGAGATCGGTGACATGGCGGCGGCAGTCAACCAGTTCGTTGCCAAGCTGCAACCGATCGTCCGCGAGGCCGGCGAGGTGGCCCAGCGTACCGGCATCGAGATCGGCGCCATGGCCCAGCGTAATGCCGGTGCCGACGCTGCTGCCGAACTGCAGCGCGATGAAGTCGCCGCCAGCCTGCGTGACCTGTCGAGCATGGCCGATGAGGCCCAGGCCGAAAGCCAGGCCATGCAGTCGGCCTTGCAGCAAGTGGTGGACATTCGTCAGGCCACCGACGAGAACAGCCGCACCTCAACCCAGGTGGCCAAGCTTATCGAGGACCTGGCCGGGCAGGTCGAGACCGGTTCCAAGGTTATCGAGCGTCTGGCGCAGCAAAGCGAGCAGATCGAGGTGGTGCTGACCGTGATCCACGGCATTGCCGAGCAGACCAACCTGCTGGCGCTCAACGCTGCCATTGAAGCGGCGCGGGCCGGGGAAACCGGACGTGGCTTTGCCGTGGTGGCTGACGAGGTCAGGGCCCTGGCGAGCAAGACCCAGAGCTCGACGGGGGATATCCAGGCGCATATCGGTGCGTTGCAGCAGGGGGCGAAGGAGGCGGTGGCGGCGATCAGCCAGGCCGGGCGTCAGGCCAGCGAAGGCCTGCTGGTACTACGCGACAATGCGCGCCTGCAGCAGTCGGTACAGGTCTCGGTCGAGCAGGTGCATGCGGCGATCGGCCTGGCCACCCGTGCAGCCGAGCAGCAGGCCCATGGGGCGCAGGCGGTGCGTGGCAGGGTGCAGACGATTCATGAACAGGCTGAGCGGGCTGCCGAAGTGGTGATGCAAACCACCGCCAGCAGCAAGGTGCTCGATAACCTGGCGGGGCAGCTCAAGGCCAGCCTCGGGCAGTTCAGGGCCTGAGGAAAATCGCGGGGCAAGCCCGCTCCCACACTGTGGGAGCGGGCTTGCCCCGCGAAGCTTTTAACAGCGTCAAGCGCGGTTCAAGTACATCCGCGTAGTCAGCAGATACACCGGCAATCCCGATACCAGAATCAGCAACGCCGCATAAGGCGCCGCCGCCGCAAACTCGACATTGGCGGTATGCGCCCATACCTCGGTCGCCAGGGTGGTCATGCCCGTCGGGCTGAGCAGCAGGGTTGCCGTCAGCTCTTTCATGGCATCCAGGAATACCAGGGCAAAGGCTGCGGCCAGGGCCGGAAAGATGATCGGCAGGGTTACCCGGCAGAACGCGCTGAACTGCGTCGCACCGAGCGTGCGGGCGGCTTCTTCGAGCTGCGGCGCGGCCTTGTTCAGTGCCGTGCGCACTGGCGCCTGGGCCAGCGGCAGAAACAGCAGGGCATAGGCTAGCAGCAACAAGCCGGTGGTCTGGTACAGGGCCGGTACGTAGTGCAGGGCGAAGTACACCAGGGTCAGGGCAATCACCAGGCCGGGCAGGGCATGCAGTAGGTACGGCAGGCGCTCGGCCCAGATCGCCAGGCGGCCTTTGTAGCGCACCACCAGGAAGCTGACCGGCAGGGCCAGCAACAAGCTCAAGCCGGCGCCACCCAGCGAGAGCGATAGCGACGAGACCAGCGCGCGGCTGATGTCGGCAACCGGGAAGGCAGCAGACGAGCCGACGCTCAACCAGTAGCCGAGCATTCCCAACGGAATGCCGCTGCCCAGCAGGGCCAGGATCAGGCAATACAACTGGCCCATCGGCATCCACCGGCGCAGGCGTATCGGCGGACCGCGCCGTGCTACACCCTGACCGATTCGCACATGCCGGGCCTTGCCGCGTACGCGCAATTCCAGCCAGAGCATCAACAGGCACATGAACAGCAGCACCGCCGAAAGCATGGCCGCGTTGGCGTTGCTGAACTCCAGTTCGAACTGCTGGTAGATCGCTGTGGTGAAGGTCTGCAGGCCAAGAATCGACAGGGCGCCGAATTCCACCAGCATGTGCAGGGCAATCAGCAGGCTGCCGCCGATGATCGACGGCCACAGCAACGGCAGGGTGATGCGAAAGAACACGCCCCAGCGTGTCTGGCCCAGGGTGCGCGCCGACTCTTCCAGCGAGGTGTCGAGGTTGCGCAGGGTTGCCGCCACCGGCAGGAACACCAGTGGATACTTGGACAGGCTCATCACCAGGATGGCGCCGCCCAGGCCTTCGAAGCGCGGGCTGAGCGATACCCAGGTAAAACCGCTGACAAAGGCCGGTACGGCAAACGGCAGGCACAGGATCACCCCCCACAGGCGCCGCCCTGGCAGGTCACTGCGCTCCAGCAGCCAGGCCAGGGACACGCCCAGGGCCATGCAGGCCAGGGTCACCCCGGCCATCAGCATCAAGGTGTTGCGCAGCAGCCCCCAGACGAAAGGGCGCCAGAGCAAGTGCAGGGCTTCCCGCCAGCCCGCTTCCCAGGCTTTCAGGGCCACATACAGCAGGGGTAGCAGGCTCAGTCCGACCAGCAGCAGTACCGGCAGCACCACCCAGATCGACGGGCGCTTGCGCTTGGGTATGTAGCGGCTGGCCAGTGTGGCCGCAGGCAGGGCTGCACTCATTACAGCAGGCCAACTTCGCGTTCAAGCTCCAGGGCTTCTTCGGCGTTGCCCAGGTCGGCCGGAGTGATTTTCGGTGGACGCAGGTCTTCGAAGGGTTTCAGGCCCCGGTCCGAGACCATACCTTTATGCAATGGATACTCGGCAGTGGTCTGGGTGATCACCCGCTGGCCTTCTTCGCTGGCCATCCAGGCCAGCAGGGCCTGGGCTTCTTTGGGGTGCTTGCTGGCTTTTACCGCGGCGGCGCTGGAGATGGTCACCAGGCCGCCGGCGTCGCCGTCGGCCAGGTAATAGAGTTTCGAATCCAGCTGGCCGCGCTCTTTCTTCAGGGCATACCAGTAATAGTTGTTCACCAGCACGGCAGCCACTTCGCCGTTCTCCACGGCTTTGAGCGCCACCATGTTGTTGGAGTAGGTCTTGCCGAAGGCCTTGAGGCCGGTTAGCCATTCTTCGGCGGCGTCACGGCCGTGCAGTTTGAGGATGGCCACGGCCTGCTCCTGGAAGGCACCGCTGGTCGGTACGAAACCGATCTTGCCTTCCCATTCGGGGTCGGCGAAATCCATCACCGAGGGCGGCAGGTCTTTCTCGTCGATCACCTTTGGGTTGAAGGCAACCACGCGGGTACGCGCCGTCACGCCCATCCAGGTGCCATTGCTGGCGACGTATTCCTTGGGGAGGACCTGCAGGGTCGAATCATCGATCTTGGCCAGCAGGCCCAGCTCGCCGAGGTTGTTCAGCGGTGGCGATTCTTCGGTATAGATGACGTCGGCAGGGGAGCGATCACCCTCTTCGATGATCTGGCTGGCCAGCTGGTTGCTGCTGCCCTTACGGATATTGATGCGGATGCCGGTCTTGGCCTCGTAGGCCTTAGCAATGGCTTCGCCGATTTCCTTGTGTTGACCGTTGTACAGGGTCAGTGCCACGGAGTCGGCGGCCATGGCAGCCGGGGTGCCCAGCAGCATGGCAAAAACAGAGACGGCCAGGCCGCGCAACAGGGGGTTATTGCGGAACGTCATGCGGGTACTTCCTCGCTTGCGGCTACATATCTGGAAACAATGATAATCGATATCGCTTCTCAAATGGCCTTGCGCGGGAAAATTCATGAGCTGGCTATCGATTTAAGTCATCTCCGATAAGGTCTTAGGCGAGGTCCGTCAGACCGAAAAATTCTGTCAAGAATTGCTCAACGTTCAAGATTTCAAGGGCTTGTGGATCGGTCGTATAGTGCTGCCATTCGATAACTGTTCTTGTTACTGCCGGGCCAATCTAGCCAGGAGCTACACGTGATTCCCCTTCAAGGGTTGCTGGGGGCATCGGTCTGTCGTGAGAGCCAGCCTTTCAATGTCGGGGGAGAACTGCTTCAAATGAGTGATTTTCAGGAACGAAAACTGACAAGAAGGGAAGTTGAGGTTCTGGAGTTCCTGCTACTGGGGAAAAGTAACAAGCAGATCGGACTTCTGCTGGATATAAGTGATTTCACTGTCAGGGATCATGTGTCGTCGTTATTGAGGAAACATGGAGTTGAGGGGCGCGGTGCTCTCATGCGCCTCAAACTGAGTGAGTCGAAGTAAATTCATTGGTATCCCTACACGTGTAGGGTGGTGGTGTGGCGTGCGGGTTACTAGTATTTGTCCAACGGCCGTTTGGTTGTCGGAACATTGGGACTACGCTGTGTAATTGTTTCCGCTGTTGTTCTTAATTGCAATTGGATGAATCTATGCACAGAGTGATTGATGACGGCGAATGTTCTATTCCGTCCAGAAGCAATAGAGGCTGCTAGTGCTCAGCGTTTGGGCGTCGTATTGATCCACCAGCCTTGGGGCTATCGAGTTGCAGGAGGGTTGGCCGGTGTCTTGATTATTCTGATCCTTGCGTTTGGCTACTTCGGTACCTACACACGGAAGGCGACGGTCAGCGGCCTACTGATGCCAGAGCAAGGCATGTTTCGCTTGACGGCCAGCAGTGCGGGACTGCTGGCCAACGTAAAAGTTGTTGAAGGGCAACAGGTAAAGGCTGGAGAAGTGCTTTTCGTGGTTTCCGGCGAGCGCCTCTCCAATGCAGGAGGAGCCCAGAAGCTCATTTCCAAACAACTCCGCGAGCGCTTGCAATTGTTGGAGCGTAACCGTGCTGTTGCAAACGACCGGCTCGCAGAGCAAGGGCGCATGGCCGAGGATCGCCTCGCAGTTATTGCTCAGGAGCTACGTCAGTTCCAGGAAGAAATCCGTCTTCTAGCGCGCCGTAGGGAGCTGGCACACGCTCAGATGCAGCGACAGCAAACGCTGGTAAAAGCTGGTTTCATTTCGATTGCCCAGCTTCAGCAGGCCGAAGCAGAGCACCTGATGATCGAAGGGCAGCAACAAAGTACACAGCGTGCTCGAAACAGCCTTGATCGTGAACGCACAGTGTTGCAGGCGCAACGCCAGGACATCGTGTTAAGGCATTTGGCAGAAATATCGGATGTCGACAAAAGCATCGCGCTGGTTAGGCAAGAGCAGGCTGAAAACGATGCGCGTGAAGAGCAGATATTCGTTGCGCCGTTTGACGGTACTGTTACTGGGTTGAATGTACAGGCAGGTCAGCATGTTGCATCAGGGAGTTTGCTCGCCAGTTTGATTCCGGTCGGAACTGTGTTGACGGCTCATCTCTATGTCGAGTCCCGGCGTGCCGGATTTATTGAGGTAGGTCAAGCCGTATTAATGAGGTATTCCGCATATCCGTACCAGAAATTTGGAATGGGGCGCGGAAAGGTAATCGGTCTTACGAAAAGTCCTTACGCGGCTTCAGAGTTACCTCTCCATGTTGTCAGTGCGGTCGGAATTGGAGGTGGTGTGACGACGCTCTACTATCGGGTAGTGGTTGAACTGGATTCTCAGAGTGTAGACGTTTACGGACGGCATCAACCTTTGCAAGTAGGTATGTTGCTGGAGGGGGATGTGAAACAGGACACCCGGCGTCTCTATGAGTTTGCACTTGAGCCGATTTATTCGGTGATAGGGAAGCGCCGCGGATAGGGCGCGGCGCATCTCTCGATGCACTCAAAGCGGTATGGTAACAGTTAAGTTGATAATGAGGTGTTGTTCGCCAGCGTGTGTCTTATGTTTTTATGGGGGGCAATGGCTACTATGTATGTGAAGAGAATATTAACATTTGATAGGTTTATGGTTGTGTATAAGGTACTGCTCGGAGGGCTCGTGTTGGCTAGCGCTGGCTTGACAATCTTGTCCGTATTTCAAGGGAGTTGTCGAGAGGCGTTAGATTTGTTTAAAAGCTTGACTATATATTCGTTTTTTCTGTGGTACGGTTTTAATGTGCGCCAAATAGAGGCTTGGGTTTCTGAAGATATAAAGTGATGTTTTTAGATGCGGAGTTGCCGGTGCAAATCAGTGAGGAGGCTATTAGTGTTTTCAGATTTAATTTTACCTGCGCGGGTTGTCGTGTGGTTTTGATTGATTTTTTATGTTTTGTTTTTGTGTTTCTGTGTGCGTTTGGTGCTTTATTTGGGCTGCGATTCGTATTCGGTTGGAAATTTGGCCTGAGGGATTTTGGAGTGTTTCTTCAGTTGTTACTGCTTTCTGGGATTTTGGGTCGTGTACTACGGGAAGCTATTGTTGGGTGGTAAGCTAATTTCTTATATTTCTAGGCTGGAGTGAATAAAGTGCGTGAGTTATCTATTGGTGATGTCGAGTTGATTTCTGGTGGGGTTGGGCCTGTTGGGGCTGCTCTAGGAGGCGTTGCGGGTGGGGCTCAATATATAGGGTACAGCGCAGTTAGAGGAGATGGTGGTTTTACTGGTTTAGTTGGAAGTGTTGTGGCCGGGGCTGCATTGGGGTTTGTAGCGGGGCCTGCCGGTCTGTCGGCGATGCAGGCTGGGGCGGCGGCAATAGTAAGTGGGCAGGCAGGTGTGTACTCTGGAATGGCAGGAGGATATATCCATAATGCGCTTGACTCGGCAGGAACTGACTACAATGTAGATGGATGCAACTACAATTAAATATATTTATGGTCGAGTGTGGGGGTTTAGGGTTTTTAGGGTTATTTAAATTAATGGCAGAGGGTAAGGTGATGTCTAGTGCTGGATTTCTGTCGTGGGGTAAGTGTTCAAAAAAAATTGAGCAGTTGTTTTATAATAAATTAATGGTCATTTCCGGTTGGGGGGCGGGACTAGGAGTGCTTTTTTCACTTTTCAGTCATCGAGTCAGTATTTCCTCTGGTGCCTTTATGTTGTTGGATGGTGCCCTGGCATTATCTACAGCTGTGTTCTTTTTGTTGTTGGTTTATGCCTTCGCTACTTTTATTTCTATTCCCGTTGAGAGGTTGGAGGCTGGTGGTTTACGTATCTATCCAGTAGGCCGATCTAGGCGGGTTGTTGGGGTGGGGGTTTCTTTATTTATGATGCTGAGTGGCTTGCTTTTGCTTGGCTATTGTCAAGGTAACAAGGATGTTACAAAAACGGCAGTGGTATTAGGTGGGCAAGTGTTCGGCGTTGGTTTTATATTTTGTTGTGTTGGTGTAGTGCAACTTCTGCGGAGGGGGAGTAATGAGAATTCTTGAAGTTAGAGAGCTATGTTTTATTGGGGGTGGAGATGGCGGTGCCGGTCAAGCTGCAGCCGCTGGTGTGGGAGGTGCTGTTGGGGGCGCCGCAGGGAAAGCTGCCGGAGGTGTTGCAGGTGGTTACTTGGGCGGGTTTGTGGGATCGGTGTTTGGCCCACTTGGGACGGTTGGAGGTGCTGTTGCAGGTAGGGCTGCTGGACAGTTTGTTGGCGGCGCGGTGGGCGCAGGGCTAGGAGGCTATGGCGCTTCGGAGGCCTACGAGAAAGCTGGAACCAATTACTCAGGGAATGACAGTGACGGCACCGGCTATAACTAAGTTTCCTGACGGTTGAAGGTGCAGTGAATGAGTATTGATTTTAAGATTTCGGCATCAGATTTTATTGAGCATTACCAGGAGAAAAAGCCACTGTTGTTGAAGAAAGCTGTATCTGTTGAGTATTGTTCTTGGAGAGATGCTAACGAAATTATGCAGTGGAGCAATGTGGGGTCCAGTGATTTCAAGCTTGCTCTGGGCGGGGTGCTGCCAAAGCATGAGTATGTGGAAAGCTATATGGATATCGGCACGCTCCGTCATAGACTCATCAAGCCAGCGGTCTACGACTATCTGCGCAAGGGCGCTACGCTGATCGCCAACAAGATAAGCAATCACCCGGTCATCAATCGCTATGCGCGACAGATTTCCGACTTTACCGGGCGGCAGGTAGTTAGCAGTGCGTATGCCGCGTTCGGAACCGAGGATTCTTTTCGCTGCCATTGGGATACCCGTGATGTATTCGCCATTCAACTGATCGGGCGAAAACGGTGGACGGTATATGAGCCCTCGCTGATATCACCTCTGTATACCCAGCAGAGTAAGGACTATGAACAACAGCACCCATGTCCTGTGCAGCCTTACATGGACTTCATCCTTGAAGCAGGCGATGTGTTCTATTTACCTCGAGGTTGGTGGCATAACCCGCTGCCCGTGGGGGAGCCGACGTTTCACTTGGCACTGGGGACCTTTCCTGCTTTCACGATGGACTATTTGAGCTGGATGCTGAAGCAACTGCCCGCGTTCGTGGGGGCGCGACAATCGCTTGTCGGCTGGGAGAGTGACCGAAACAACCTGGCTGCAGTCGCTCGCTGCATCAGTAGCTTTGTTGCGGAGCCTGATAATTATCGTACTTTTATGGATGAGTTTGTTGGTGCGACGCGTGTGGAGTCAAGCCTGGCAATGGAAATGCTGGGCGATCCGAATTGCCCTGTGGTACCGGATGACGCGAGAGTCAGACTGTGTGCCAGTAGGCCGTACGGTCTTGCAGACAACTATGTGATTGCCAACGGCACCAAGCTGAAGTTGGACGAGCAAGGTGGGCGTTTGATCAATCACATTGCGCATCAACCGGGCATCAGCTTGGGAACCTTATGTGCGGATTTTCCGGAATTGGATGCCGTTGCGTTGCGTAAGCTGATTACCGGTCTGTGCCGTCAGGATGTGCTGGAGTTAACGCCTTATTGACCGCGCACTGCCGCCTCGGGGTATATCGATTCATGAGAGTAACATTGCAAGCAGAAAGTTCGGAGTGTGGCCTGGCTTGTTTGGTCATGGTGGCCGGGTTTCACGGTCTGTACCTTGATTTGATGAATATGCGCCGGCGCTTTTCGGTCTCGATCAAGGGTATCAGCCTGACTCAATTAATACAGTACGCAGAACATCTGGAATTTTCCTGTCGGCCGTTGCGTCTTGAATTAGACGATATGTCAAAACTCCGGACGCCTTGTATTTTGCATTGGAATATGAATCATTTTGTTGTGTTGGAGCGGGTTCGCGACCGATGCGTCTATATCCTCGATCCGGCGGTGGGTTGTCGAAAACTCACCCTGGCTGAAATCAGTACTCACTTTACTGGCGTAGCGCTTGAGTTGATCCCAACCGCCAAGTTTCGTCCGACACGACACAAAGCTCGTATCAGATTGACCGAGCTGACCGGGCGGATGACCGGTTTCAAACGAGCATTGGGCAATATCTTTCTACTCGCCCTGGCACTTGAGCTGGTTGCCTTGACGGTACCTCAAGTTACGCAGTGGGTCGTCGACGTAGCGTTAGTCTCTGCTGATTATGATCTGCTGCTATTGGCGGTCTTGGGTGGCTGCTGGTTGATGGCAACCGACTTTATCTTGCGTATGGGCCAGGGTTGGATGGCGCTGCGCTTGAACCAGCAATTGATGCTGCAATGGACGGCAAACCTGTTCAGTCATCTGTTGCGATTGCCATGGCCCTTTTTCGAGAAACGACAACTCGGGGATATCTCCGCGCGCTTCCAGTCGCTGGGCGCGATTCGGAATGTACTGACCAATGGTGCTATCACCGCAGTACTTGACGGGCTGGTAGTACTGATTACCTTGGGCATGATGTGGCTCTATAGCTCAAGCTTGGCGGGAATCGTTCTGGTCGCGCTGGTCTTGTATGCCTCGTTGCGGATGATTTTTTACCGGCCTCTACGCAATGCTTCAGAGGAACGTATTGTTCTGGCGGCCAGAGAAAATTCCTATTTTCTGGAGACAATCCGCGCCGCCTTGCCGCTCAAACTGTTCAACGTCACTTCACTACGCCTGGCGACCTGGCAAAACCTGGTTGTGGATGTGCAGAACCGGGACGTAACCACCCAGAAAATGCAACTGACTTTCGCCTGCTTCAATACCTTGATCTTCGGTCTGGAGGGCATGTTGTTGCTGTACGTCGGCGGCACGCTCGTGCTGGGTGGCGGGATGTCGCTCGGGATGTTGTTGGCGTTCATTGCATACAAGAGCCAATTCACCGCGCGTGCGAGTAAGTTAATCGACCTCGGCGTCGAGCTTCGAATGCTTTCACTGCATGCCGAACGTTTGGCTGATATTGCGCTTGAGCAGACGGAGCCACAAAGTCTGGTGGAAACCGACGTGAGTCGGCTCGAGCCTCGAATTGAGTTCAGAGGCGTATCTTTCCGCTATGCCGAAGGTGAGCCCTGGATTCTACGAAGCTTGTCGATTGTCATTGAGGCGGGAGACTCCGTGGCAATTGTGGGGCGTTCGGGGTGTGGCAAAACGACGATGTTCAAGCTCATGATCGGCATACTCAGCCCCACTGAGGGGGAGATTCTGGTTGGCGGCATACCCCTCCGGCAATTGGGGTTGCCGGTATTACGCAGCCTGGTGGGGGCAGTTATGCAGGAGGATCATCTGCTGGCAGGTTCGTTATCAGAAAACATTGCATGCTTCGACCCAGAAGCGAGCCAGAGTCGGGTAGAGGAAGTCGCGCGGCAAGCCAATATTCATCAGGCTATTGTGCGCATGCCTATGGGTTACCAGACCCTGGTCGCTGAAATGGGCACTGGCCTTTCGGGTGGGCAGAAACAACGTGTGCTGTTGGCGCGAGCGTTGTATCGACAGCCGAAGATCCTGGCACTGGACGAGGCCACCAGTCACCTGGACATTCACAGTGAGCAGCATGTTGTGCGGGCCTTGCATGGAATGGCGGCTACACGCATCGCCATCGCTCATCGCCGCGAAACTGTCGCTCTGGCAAAACGACTGATCTGTCTGGAAAAGGGAGAAGTTGCCGAGGACGTCCGTCTGGATCAACTGCCATGAGGTGGCTCCAGTGGTTCTGTGTATCTCTAGCCATTATCACTCCGCAGGGCGCAGCACGGGCCGACGAGTTGATGAGGCACTACCGGAATGCGCTGGCGTACGACGCTCAGTTTTCCGCAGCTCGGGCTTTGAGTCAGGCGCGGGATGAGGAGCCGGCTCTTGCGCTTTCGGCTCTGCTTCCGAGCATTTCTCTGGATGCGCAAGTCAATTGGAGTCAAGCCTGGAGTCAGACCGCTGACGCTAGTCTTAAGCATCGTCGGCAGACGAATAGCTATGGAGTCCAGCTCCGGCAGCCAGTTTTTCGTTGGCAGAGTTGGGTGCAGTATCAGCAAGGGCAACAACAGCAGGCCCTTGGGCGTTTGCAACTTGGGGTTGCTGCTCAGGCGCTGATAGTGCGTGTGGCGAAAGCCTATTTTGATGTGCTGAGTGCCAATGAGGTGCTTGGGGTGCTGAGTCGGCAGCGTGAAGTGGACGCCGAGCAACTGGCTGGAGCAAAAAAGCAATTCGAGTTGGGCGGCGTCAGTATTGCTGATGTGCATGAGGCGCGGGCCAGTTTTGATCTTGTATCCGCGCGCCTTGTCGCAGCCCGGAGTGCGCTTGGCCTGGCTTGTCATGAGTTGAGTCGGATCACGGGGGTTCCAGTGGGGGCGTTGCGTGGAGGCGCGAGCCGGCTGGGACCGGTGCGGCTGTTGCCTGCAGAGGCCGATGTCTGGGTAGTCTCTGCCATGCGAAACAGCCTTGAGGTCCAGGTGCAGGAAGTGCTTGTGGCTGTGGCGAAGTATGAAGTTCAGAGCCGCAAAGCCGAGCACTTGCCGTCTGTTGATCTGGTCGCAAGTAAAAATGTACAGCAAGCCCCCAATGCCGGCATCGAGCGAGGTGGTGCGGCTAACATCGGTCTGCGTATGAGTATGCCGCTCTACGCTGGAGGTGGGACCAGCGCCGGTGTGCGCAAGGCCAAGGCGCTGGCGGCTAGAGCCGAGTATGAGCTTGAAGATGCGAGGAGAGCGGCCGCGTCACTGGCGCGTGAGGCCTGGGCCGGGGTGATTGATGGAAACGAGCAGGTGAGGGCGTTGGAGGCTGCGAAAATATCAGCAGAGTCGGCGCTTGCGGCCAACCAGCTCGGCTACAAGGTCGGGGTGCGCACAGGAAGGGATGTGTTGGAAATGCAAAGTCAGTACAGCGAAACGCTTCAGCGGTTGTCTAGCGCTCGTTTTGGGACATTGCTGGCGCAGCTGCGTCTGAAGGCCGCCGTGGGGGCCTTGAGTGAGGCCGACCTGGCCGAGGTAAGCGGCCTGTTGTTTCAAAAAACTTGAAAGGTAATTGGGGCAGAAACGAAAAAAAGCGCTTTCGGGGGAGGGGGGGAACTGAATTGGTGTCCAGAAGAAGACTCGAATTTCCACGACTTCACGGCCATGCATGGAGAGAGCTTCCACCTGATTCACCATCTGTTTCGTGCCATTTCGTATTGGAAGCTCAAGAAAGCTCATCGGATCCTGTTGATGTCGCGAATGCGGGGTTTTGCGTATTTTTTGTTGTACCGTCGATGTGGGCTGGAATTTTATCGAACGACAAAGCAGCGACAGGGGGCGTTATCAATGCAAGCTAACTTCAGGAAAGGCATCCTCTTTGCACTCTCTGCTGCTGCGCTGAACGCAACAATCGGCGTGCTCAGTAAAGTGCTCATGAGCAATGGATTTACAGCCAGTAGTGTTGCCGTTATCAAGACTGTCCTGGGTTGCCTGTTGCTTTCGGTCTTGTTGCTGTTTCTCAAGCGCCAGGCGACGCCGGCCAAATGGACCCAGGCGGCGATCTGCGCGTTTCTCGGCATCTTCGTATTGTTCCATTTCGAGACCTCGGCCTATCAGCATTATGCGGCGGCGGGTGTAGTGGTGGTGCTGATGGCCAGTGCTTCCATCTCGTCAATCCTGCTTGGGCGAATGTTCCTCAAGGATGCCATCACCGCGAATGCAACCGTGGGTGCGACACTGGCCATCGCCGGGATTGCGGTGATCTTCGGAGTAGATTTGCAGCAGGGGTTCACCCTGCAAGGTGCTACGCTCGCGTCCATTGCCGGATGCGGCTACGGGGCATTTTCAGTCGCGATGAAGCGGATGAGGGTGTCCGGGGGACTGCACTTCACCCGCCAGCTACTGTTCTTCGGAAGCCTGTATTTGCTGATGCCGGCCGCGGCCGATGGTTTCGTGATCGGTGAGCTGTCGTTGATGGCAATTGCTGCACTTTTGGCGCTGGCTGCGCTGCCGACCATCCTCGGCTTCTTTTGCACCACGAAGGCTATCGAGTATCTCAAGCCATCTCAGGTGCAGGCGTTGGAGCTGACCGAGCCGCTGTTCGCCGCGTTGCTGGCGTTCATGGTGCTCAATGAAGTGCCACAAGAAAGCCTGTACGCGGGGGCGGCACTGATCATCGTCGGATTGTGTTTTTCCAATGAGCTGATTTGCTTGAGCAGGAAAACGCCAGTGGCCTCGAGCGAGTGAAGGCGAGATCAGTCGCTGCTTGGGTTGGCTGGCGTGGAAAACGCAAACGCCAGAAACGAAAAAACCCGCTTTCGCGGGTTTTATCTGAATTGGTGCCCAGAAGAAGACTCGAACTTCCACGACCGTAAGGTCACCAGCACCTGAAGCTGGCGTGTCTACCAATTTCACCATCTGGGCAAAATGAAGCGGTGTAGCTTGTAGCAAAAACAGTGTAGCGTGTTGTAGCGTGTTGCAGTAAATCTCAGAAGCCAGAGGCTGTTCTAAGATTTGAAATTGGTGCCCAGAAGAAGACTCGAACTTCCACGACCGTAAGGTCACCAGCACCTGAAGCTGGCGTGTCTACCAATTTCACCATCTGGGCATTTCGCTGAGGAACATGATGCTTCACATCCTGCTGCTTCTCAACTATAACGACGGTGTCCGTCGCTGTGGTGCGCACTATACGGATGCGCCTGGGGGCTGTAAACCCCCGTTCAGAAAAAATCTTAAAAAATTCAAGTCGTTGTTCCTTATGATGGTTTTGGCAGCATCCAGGGGGCTGCGACAGGGCTGTCCAAGCCTGAAATTTCCGGTTTCAATACGCCTATGCCAAACTAACCCTTATATAGACAAGGTGAACCCCTCCTAATGGCCGATTGGCAGTCCCTCGATCCCGAGGCCGCTCGTGAAGCGGAAAAATACGAAAACCCTATTCCTAGCCGTGAGCTGATCCTCCAGCGTCTGGACGAGCGCGGCTCGCCGGCTGCTCGCGAGCAGTTGGTCGAAGAGTTCGGCCTGACCACCGAAGACCAGATCGAAGCCCTGCGCCGCCGCCTGCGCGCGATGGAGCGTGACGGCCAGCTGATTTATACCCGGCGCGGCACCTATGCCCCGGTAGACAAGCTCGACCTGATCCTCGGCCGCATTTCCGGCCACCGCGACGGTTTCGGCTTCCTGGTCCCGGATGACGGCAGCGACGATCTGTTCCTGAGCCCGGCGCAAATGCGCCTGGTGTTCGATGGCGACCGCGCCCTGGCCCGGGTTTCCGGCCTGGATCGTCGTGGCCGCCGTGAAGGCGTGGTGGTCGAAGTGATCTCCCGGGCTCACGAAAGCATCGTCGGTCGCTACTTCGAAGAAGGCGGCATCGGCTTTGTCACCCCCGACAACCCCAAGGTCCAGCAGGAAGTGCTGATCACCCCGGGCCGTAATGGCGGTGCCCGGGTCGGTCAGTTCGTCGAGGTCAAGATCACCCACTGGCCGACCCCGCGCTTCCAGCCTCAGGGCGATGTCACCGAAGTGATCGGCAACTACATGGCTCCGGGCATGGAAATCGACGTTGCCCTGCGCAGCTACGATATTCCGCATGTCTGGCCAGAAGCCGTGATCAAGGAAGCCCGCAAGCTCAAGCCGGAAGTCGAAGAGAAAGACAAAGAGCATCGCATCGACCTGCGCCATCTGCCGTTCGTCACCATCGACGGTGAAGATGCCCGTGACTTCGACGATGCGGTGTATTGCGAGAGCCTGGGCAAATTGCGCCTGTTCTCCGGTGGCTGGCGCCTGTACGTGGCCATTGCCGATGTCTCCAGCTACGTGCGTCTGGGCTCTGCCCTGGATGCCGAAGCCCAGGTGCGCGGCAACTCGGTGTATTTCCCCGAGCGCGTGGTACCGATGCTTCCCGAAGAGCTGTCCAACGGCCTGTGCTCGCTGAACCCGCACGTCGACCGTTTGGCGATGGTCTGTGAAATGACCATCAACAAGTCCGGACAGATGGTCGATTACCAGTTCTACGAAGCGGTGATCCACTCCCATGCGCGCCTGACCTACAACAAGGTCAGCAGCATGCTCGAACACGCCCGTACCCGCGAGGGCAAGGCCCTGCGTGAGCAGTACAGCGAAGTGGTGCCGGACCTCAAGCAGCTTTATGCGCTGTACAAGGTGCTGCTGGCGGCTCGTCATACCCGCGGCGCGATCGACTTCGAGACCCAGGAAACCCGGATCATCTTCGGTTCCGAGCGCAAGATCGCCGAAATCCGCCCGACTGTGCGCAACGATGCCCACAAGCTGATCGAGGAGTGCATGCTGGCGGCCAACGTGGCAACCGCCGAGTTCCTCAAGAAGCACGAAATCCCTGCCTTGTACCGTGTTCACGACGGTCCGCCGCCGGAGCGCCTGGAAAAACTGCGCGCCTTCCTCGGTGAGCTGGGCCTGTCCCTGCACAAGGGCAAGGATGGTCCGTCGCCGAAGGATTACCAGGCACTGTTGGCGAGTATCGCCGACCGTCCGGATTTCCACCTGATCCAGACCGTAATGCTGCGTTCCCTGAGCCAGGCGGTGTACAGCGCCGACAACAACGGCCACTTCGGCCTGAACTACGAGGCATATACCCACTTCACTTCGCCGATCCGTCGCTACCCGGACCTGCTGACCCACCGGGCCATCCGCAGCGTGATCCGTTCGCGCCAGGAAACCCCGCACGTCAAGCGTGCCGGTGCGATGAGCATCCCCAAGGCGCGCATCTATCCGTACGACGAGGCGACCCTGGAGCAGCTCGGCGAGCAGTGCTCGATGAGCGAGCGGCGTGCCGACGAGGCCACCCGCGACGTGGTCAACTGGCTCAAGTGCGAGTACATGAAAGACCGCGTCGGCGAGAGCTTCCCGGGTGTGATCACTGCGGTGACCGGTTTTGGCCTGTTCGTCGAACTGACCGACATCTACGTCGAAGGCATGGTGCATGTCAGTGCCTTGCCGGGTGATTACTATCACTTCGACCCTGTGCACCACCGCCTGGCCGGTGAGCGTACCGGGCGCAGCTTCCGCCTGGGCGACACCGTCGAAGTGCGGGTGATGCGCGTCGATCTGGAGCAGCGCAAAATCGATTTCGAGATGGCCGAGAACACCCTCAAGGCGCCGATTGGCCGCAAGCAGCGTGGCGAAGGCGTGCGTCCACAAGACGGCAAGCCGGTACCGGTGCTCGACAAGGCTGAAGTGACCAAGGCTGCAGAGCCTGCGCGCCGCAGCAAGAAGAACGAAACCGCCGAAGCCTATTTCCCCTCCCACGCCGCGGCGAAAAACGCCGAAGTGCGCAAGAGCCGGGAGATGAAGAAGGCCTTGATGTCCGATGCCAAGCACGCAGGCGGCAAACCTGCGGCCAAGTCGGGCAAGTCGGAAAAACCGAGCAAGCACCGTAAAGGGCCGCCCAAAGCCGGCTCTGCGTCACGTAAACCCAAGGCCAAGTCATGAGTCAGTTGGAAAAGATCTACGGCGTGCATGCCGTGGAAGCCCTGTTGCGTCATCACCCCAAGCGGGTCAAGCAGATCTGGTTGTCCGAAGGACGCAGCGAGCCGCGCCTGCAGCCACTGCTGGAGCTGGCCGCACAGAACCGTGTGGCGGTCGGTCAGGCCGAGCGCCGCGAGATGGATGCCTGGGTTGAAGGCGTGCACCAGGGCGTGGTGGCTGAAGTCAGCCCGAGCCAGGTCTGGGGTGAGGCGATGCTCGAAGAGCTGCTTGATCGCACCGAAGGCGCACCGCTGATCCTGGTACTCGACGGCGTCACCGACCCGCACAACCTCGGCGCTTGTCTGCGCACCGCCGATGCGGCCGGTGCCCTGGCGGTGGTGGTGCCCAAGGACAAATCGGCGACCCTGACCCCGGCGGTACGTAAAGTGGCCTGCGGCGCAGCCGAAGTCATCCCGCTGGTGGCGGTGACCAACCTGGCGCGGACCCTGGAGAAACTCCAGCAACGTGGCCTGTGGGTGGTCGGCACTGCTGGCGAGGCCGAGCAGGAGTTGTACCAGCAGGACCTGACCGGGCCGACCATCCTGATCATGGGCGCCGAAGGCAAGGGCATGCGCCGCTTGACCCGCGAGCACTGTGATTTTCTGGTCAAATTGCCGATGGCCGGTAGTGTCAGCAGCCTGAACGTGTCGGTGGCAACGGGCGTGTGCCTGTTCGAGGCCGTTCGTCAGCGGCAGGCCAAAGCCAAGCCTTGATGCATTCGCGGGGCAATCCCGCTCCCACAGGGTCAACACGATCCCTGTGGGAGCGGGATTGCCCCGCGATGCATTTGTAACTGTTCAATAATTCACCAATGACCTTGCTTGTCCTTCGGCGCTTCTCTACAATTGCGCCCCTTGCCGTGTTGGCAGGCGTTCACGCGCCTTTTCCCGGGGCAAGACATACAAGTGTCATTCACTCCTTGTCTGACCACCCTGGTGGCAGACTACAACCCGTAAGGAGCATTCATGCGTCATTACGAAATCATCTTTCTGGTCCACCCTGACCAGAGCGAGCAAGTCGGCGGCATGGTTGAGCGTTACACCAAGCTGATCGAAGAAGACGGCGGCAAAATCCACCGTCTGGAAGACTGGGGCCGTCGTCAACTGGCCTACGCAATCAACAATGTTCACAAGGCTCACTACGTGATGCTGAACGTTGAGTGCACCGGCAAGGCCCTGGCCGAGCTGGAAGACAACTTCCGCTACAACGATGCCGTGATCCGTAACCTGGTCATCCGTCGCGACGAAGCCGTTACCGGCCAGTCCGAGATGCTCAAGGCTGAAGAGAACCGCAGTGAGCGCCGTGAGCGTCGCGACCGTCCTGAGCATGCTGAAGGCGCCGATGGCGACGACAGCAATGACAGCGACAACAGCGATAACGCTGACGAGTAATCCACGGACCTTTTGAGGAGCCTATTACATGGCACGTTTCTTCCGTCGTCGTAAATTCTGCCGCTTCACTGCTGAAGAAGTGAAAGAGATCGATTACAAAGATCTCAACACCCTGAAAGCTTACGTATCCGAAACCGGCAAAATCGTTCCAAGCCGTATCACCGGTACCAAAGCTCGTTATCAGCGTCAGCTGGCTACCGCTATCAAGCGCGCCCGCTTCCTGGCCCTGCTGGCCTACACCGACAGCCACGGCCGCTGAGACCGGGTCGTCGACAAGTAGCAAAGGATAGAATGCATGCGCGCCTTGGCTGATTTCATCATGCGCGGTCGCGTGCAAGCCACCCTCGTGGTGGTGGGTTGTGCGGCATTGCCGCTGTTGTTCTGGTTGAGTGCCGCCGCCGGGAGCCTGGTGTTCCTGCGGCGCGGTTTCAAGGATGCCTCCGGTGTCCTCGCCTGGGCGTTGTTGCCGGCGTTGGCCTGGTGGTTCTTCGGTGAGCCGCGCACCTTGATGGTGTTGCTGGGTACGCTGGGTCTGGCTGCGCTGTTGCGCGCCGGGCAGTCCTGGAACCGGGTGCTGTTGTTCAGCATCGGCATGGGCCTGGTGTATGGGGTTGTACTGGGGTCGGTGTTCCGCGAACCGATTGAAGCTCTGGCTGGAGCGCTTGAAAAAGCCCTGCCGCAGATGCTCGACGGTCTCTACCAACAGTTATCGGTAGAGGAGCGGGCCCGCCTGGGTAGCCTTATCGCACCCGTGCTTGTAGGCCTGATAGCGGCGTTGTTGCAAGCCGTCAGTGTGTTGGCCCTGATGTTGGGTCGTTACTGGCAGGCGTTGTTGTATAACCCGGGTGGTTTTGGTCGCGAGTTTCAAGCGGTCAGGCTCCCCCTGGCGCCGGCGCTGGTGCTGGTGGTGCTCATGCTGGTGGGGCCGAATTTTGGTCCTGAACTGGCGATGTTGACGCCGCTGTGCAGCGTACCGCTGATGTTTGCAGGGCTTGCCCTGATGCATGGGCTGGTGGCGCAAGGTCGATTGGCCAAGTTCTGGCTGGTCGGGTTGTATGTGACGCTGCTGCTGTTCATGCAGCTGACTTATCCGTTGCTCGTGGTCCTGGCCATTGTCGACAGCCTGATTGATTTTCGCGGTCGCAAGGCGCCTCCAAAGGGTGCCGATAACGATTCCGCGAACGGTGAAGGTTAAAAGTTAAGAGGTTAATACCAAATGGAACTGATCCTGCTGGAAAAAGTCGCCAACCTGGGCAACCTGGGCGATAAGGTAAATGTTAAGGCCGGTTACGGTCGTAACTTCCTGCTGCCATTCGGCAAAGCCACCGCTGCGACCGCTGCCAACCTGGCTGCGTTCGAAGAGCGTCGTGCTGAGCTGGAAAAACTGGCTGCAGAGAAAAAAGCGTCGGCTGAAACTCGCGCTGCCCAACTGGCTGAGCTGGAAGTGACCATCACTGCCACCGCCGGTGACGAAGGCAAGCTGTTCGGTTCGATCGGCACCCACGACATCGCTGATGCCCTGACCGCCTCCGGCGTTGAAGTGGCCAAGGCTGAAGTTCGTCTGCCGAACGGCACCATCCGTAACGTCGGCGAATACGACGTTGCCGTGCACCTGCACAGCGACGTTGAAGCCACCGTTCGCGTGGTTGTTGTCGCAGCCTAAGCTGTACCTATCGGCTGGCACCTTGAGTGCCAGCCGGTTAACATCGGGCACGATCCTGCTTTGCAGGTCGTGCCCTTTGTTTTTTTCATCACCCTGATTCCTGCGTGGCCATGAACGAGATATCCGCCCCCGAGCAATATGATCTGCAAACCGCTGCCCTGAAGGTGCCGCCGCATTCCATCGAGGCCGAACAGGCCGTGCTCGGTGGCTTGATGCTGGACAACAACGCCTGGGAGCGCGTGCTCGATCAAGTTTCGGACGGCGATTTCTATCGGCATGACCACCGCCTGATCTTCCGCGCCATTCACAAGCTCGCCGACCTGAACGCCCCGTTCGACGTGGTGACCCTGCACGAGCAACTGGACAAGGAAGGCGTGAGCTCGCAAATCGGCGGCTTGGGCTACCTGGGCGAGTTGGCCAAGAACACCCCATCGGTGGCCAACATCAAAGCTTATGCTGCGATCATCCGCGAGCGGGCGACCTTGCGTCAGCTGATCAGCATCAGCAGCGAGATCGCCGACAGTGCCTTCAACCCCCAGGGGCGCAATGCTGCGGAGATCCTTGATGAGGCCGAGCGGCAGATCTTCCAGATCGCCGAAGCGCGGCCGAAAACCGGTGGGCCGGTGGGCGTCAACGACCTGCTGACCAAAGCCATCGACCGCATCGACACGCTGTTCAATACCGACAGCGCGATCACCGGCCTGTCCACCGGCTACACCGACCTCGACGAGAAGACCAGCGGCCTGCAGCCTGCCGACCTGATCATCGTCGCCGGTCGTCCATCGATGGGTAAGACCACCTTCGCCATGAACCTGGTGGAGAACGCGGTACTGCGCAGCGACAAGGCGGTGCTGGTGTACTCGCTGGAGATGCCAGGCGAATCGCTGATCATGCGTATGCTCTCTTCGCTTGGTCGCATCGACCAGACCAAGGTGCGTTCCGGTCAGCTTGAAGACGATGACTGGCCACGCCTGACCTCGGCGGTCAACCTGCTCAACGACCGCAAGCTGTTCATCGACGATACTGCCGGCATCAGCCCCTCGGAGATGCGTGCGCGCACCCGGCGCCTGGTGCGCGAGCACGGCGAGGTCGGCCTGATCATGATCGACTACCTGCAGCTGATGCAGATCCCGGGCTCCAGCGGTGATAACCGGACCAACGAGATTTCCGAGATCTCCCGCTCGCTCAAGGCCCTGGCCAAAGAGTTCAACTGCCCGGTCGTGGCCCTGTCACAGCTCAACCGCTCCCTCGAACAGCGACCGAACAAGCGCCCGGTGAACTCCGACTTGCGCGAATCCGGTGCGATCGAGCAGGACGCCGACGTGATCATGTTTGTCTACCGCGACGAGGTGTACCACCCGGAGACCGAACACAAAGGCATTGCCGAGATCATCATCGGCAAACAGCGGAACGGCCCGATCGGCTTTATCCGCCTGGCCTTCATCGGCAAGTACACGCGCTTCGAAAACCTGGCGCCGGGTAGCTATAACTTTGACGATGACGAGTAGGTAACGACCGCCTCATGGCGACGGTCGTTGTCATCGCAGGTACTATCAAGCGGTACCGGCCAGTCTAAACAGCTCGCCAGCGCTGGTGCGGTCGATGGTTTCACGCCAGATCGGCGTTATCGTTGTCCCCGCTTGCTCCTGGCCCGTCTGCTGAGATTGCCCCTGGGTGTCCTGATCGAGGCGCTTGAGGTGACCCCCTTTCAAGCCAAAGTCCAGGATGCGGCTGTCGCTCTTGGGGTAGTGAAAGTGCGCTGTCCAGAGTTTCTGATCCGTGCCCTTGTCGTAGATGTAATAGACATCTAGAAAACTCTTGCTCGCCCCTTTGCCTATGCGCTTGCGTTCGACTTCGCGTTTTACCCTGACCTCGTCGTTATCGATCAGGTAGCGCAGGCGCGGTACGCTGAGCACGTTCGTGTCCTTGTAGCCGCTGATCAGCAGCACTTTGGCTTGCGTCAGCAGTTCGACGCTTTTGGTTTCGAGTTGAGTGACCAGGGAGCCGTTGTCAGTTTGGCTGTCCTGTTTCAAGATGTCCGTCTGCTCTTGCAACTGGGCTGCCTTGCGTTCCAGGAACTCATACACATTGATAGGCAGTTGTTTCTTTCTGATCATTTCTTTGGCCTGGACAAGGGCACTGGCAGATTGCTGCAACAGCGTGCTGGCCTGTTGGCGGGCAGCTGAGTAGTCGGAGGTCGCTGGAACCGTTTTGGATGATGCAGTCCATTGATTATTGTGCTTGCTGTACGTCTGAACGATCTCACCGGTGTCCGGCTGCTTCACCCTGACCTGATCCTGTGCATCGGGATTCACTTCGGCAGTCACCCGGACTCCACCTTGTGGGCGGTTGAGGCGAATGACCTTTCTGGTAGAGCGTGCAGGCGGCACAGGGCCGGTTTGCGCAGGAATAAAGTCGAAGTCGATGTCTTCATTGCCGCGATTGAGTGCATCGGCTTCCGAAATGGAGTCAAACAGCGTGGCTATTCGCTCATCGGCAAGGCCCAGGTAATATTGCACCTGCTCGATGACTTCTTTCAGATGAGACTTGTCGCTTTCAAGGGAGAGACTTTCGCTCTGGTTCTGTAGTTGCTCAAGTTGGGCCTCCAGGGCCAACTGGGTGTCCTCCAGCAGGGGCAGGCGGTGTTCGCGTGGAACCTTAGAGGCCTCATCAAGAGCAATTACAGCGAGGCGTATTTGAGGATCGATTTTTTGAAATATGGGCTGCAAAAAGTAGGGGGCGGAAGGGTCAACAGTGTCACTGACGTACAGCAGACTGAGGCGAAAGAAGATGCCGGCATACCGTAGATAGTAGCTGACGGGCGGTTTGTGAGTCTCATAGTCGTCGAGGTGTTCTTGCTGTTTCTCGAGCGCCGCTTGTGCGCCCTCGTCGTGCTGGTATTGTTTGAGATTGGCAAGCTCTTCCTTGAATGCTGCGATCGACTGTTCGGCTTTTTCGGCATAGGGCAGTTTGTACTTGATTGTACTGATGTTTTCCCGACTCAAACGCCGAATGTTTAAAGGGTTTGAGAGCGGATCAAAGTCACCCAGACCGCTGACTCTTTCGTTAAGCTTGACTTGTTCTATCGTCGTTTGTGCGTAAAGTGCCGAGGCATGAAGCATCAAGGTGGTTGCGCGGTCGCTGAAGAAGTCCACGCGTGTCGTGATGTTCTTTGCCAGTAGTGGCGCATGTTTCTTGTAGAGTTGTAAGTTCTGTTCCAAGAGGTTGGTCTTCCTCTCGTTCAGGCCAATCAAGCGCTCCAGGACGCTGTGGATTTCAGGACCAAGAACCGGGTTGGTGTGTGAGTCGACCTGAGCATTCAAGTTAGTGATCAGGTCTTCCAGGACGACGATCTGCCGACCGTTGCTTGCAAGCTCCATCATTGCCTTGAGTATTTTGGCCTGGGTCTTCGCGTCAGCCCGCTTCATCCCTCCGGCGCCCGCAACGACGAGACCGACCCATTGGTCGTCGAAATTACGAATGACCGCTTCGCTGCGACCCGGGCGGCTGGCTACATAACGGTTCGATTCATCTTGCGCCACCGCGTCAGCGGGACGGACTATGCGCCAGACAGCGCGCTGAGGTGTCGAGGCGCCCTCATCCTTGAGCACCTGGTAAGCCTGCCCGTCATGCAGGATGTAGCGCTTGCCGTCCTGTCGATAGACCCCATCGTTGTTGATGCTGTTGGCCCTGATAGTCACAACGCTGTTGAACCCGGCAAGGCGTTTGCTGCTCAGGGTATAGGTGGTGTCATGGCTCAGCAGTCCAGGCCATAGCCGCGGATGCCTGCTGATGACATCAACCAGGTCCTTGGCCAGCCCTTTACTGTCCTGTATCGAATAGCCGAGCTTGTTGCGTTGGGTATTGTCCAGGGCCCGGAGCATGGCCGACACCAGGCTGTTCTGGTCTGGATAGGGTTGCACCACCGCCTCGCTACGCAGGTCGTAGGCGGTGTAGCTATTGTCCGTTTTGACCAGTTCGATAAAGCGTTGTGCCGACTCATCGCCATACTGCGCCAGTACCTTTTCACCTTTTCTGATGCCACTGTCACTGCGAATGCCGTTAAAGACCTTTATGCCAAGGGATTCAGCCCAGTTCGGCAGCGCGCTGAGCCAATGGGCGAAGACGGATTCAGTGTCATGGCCCATACCACGATCGTTGGCATCTTCCAGGCTGGTCAATGCTTGCCGCGTGCGGCTTTGCGTACGGATCTCGGTGATTCGGTCAAGCTGCTCCGAGGGGAACACGGTCGAAGGGTCGAATGTATTCTGCGGATATTCACGCACCACCTGGACGGCAGCGCTGTGGGTCAGGTCGGGGAAGTGTTGCAGCAGGTTGTTCAGCGTTGCTTGTGAATCGTTGCTTGGCGGCGCCGTGCGAGAGAAGGGATAGGCGGGCTGTTGCGGGTCCAGTTCGGATCGTGGCCGATCTTCCAGCAAGGCCTGATAGAGTGCCGGTCGTTGGCGCTTGAACTCGGCGCTCAACAGGCTGCGCAAATGATCGACGCGATGCTGGAAATGCCCGTCGAGCGCGAACTCTCCCCGTTTGCCTAGCGTGCCGTCCGGCTGGAGTCGTTCATGCTCTTGCAGCACAGCCGCGATAAGGGGCAGGCTGGTGTCTCGGGGGTCTGCTATGAACGGGTTGTATCGGTTGTTTCCATTGCGGACCAGTACGATATCAGGCACAGAAGGATTGGCCGGCTGATACTGGGCCTGTAGGGTTTTCCTGTCGCTGTCATAGATCCTGATGTTAGCGTCGGCCTTGATCGCCAACAGCGGCGGCAACACCTTGTCGGCCAACGTGGGCAGCGGGCTGGCGTGTTGATCAAGCGCAGTGTCAAGGTCGTCCAGGCGAACGCGTAGCTGCTGTGCGTCCATTGCTTCGCGCAAGGCCCAGGGAGCATCTTGTTCGCCAGCCCAGATTGCATTGAGCGTTTTACGCGTGGTGTCGGTGATCACTAACAGCCGCTGCAATTGGCTGTCTGTCATAGCGGGTAGCTCTGGGGAACGCATCTTGTTCAGTAACTGTGTATCACTGAGTGAGTCAACATTGCTGGTCGTTGTCGATGCTGGTGCGGAACGGGTCCAAGCCAACGTGGTAGTCCCGGCGTTATCTGTTGCCAAGCGTGGATTGCGCAATGCCTTGATCAGGTTGCGCGTACGCAGTGCCGATACTTTCCCGCCAAGCCCTTGAAGGGCTGCGGATATGGCCAGGTCAAAGATGTCGGCCATGGCCTGAACGAACTCGCTGCGCCCGCCTTGGGACAGGGCCACGCTGGCGACGAAGGTCTGATAGCCCAAAGCTCCGAGTGACGCTGTCATCATCAGTGTGCTAAGGCCGGTGACTCCGCCTGGTGCAGGAATCAGCAACAGATCAACGACTTCGCTGATAATCGAACTCGCACCTTTGACCCAGGTGTCATGGTCAAGATCAGAGACCGGTTGATAGTCTTTCAAGGCATCGCTGTAGAACCTCAGGGCTCCATTTTTGTAAATGGCAGTGCTCAGCGCGTCGAACGAGGTGCTCAGTTGGATATCCAGCCGCGAACCTTGGGGGCTGTCATCACCCAATAGCTGGAAAAGTTGATGGGAGAGCCAAGACAGTTGTGTGGTGTCGACCTGTGGCGTTTTCAGAAAGCGTTGGAGTTTGAGCTGATCACGGACCGCCAGTTTCCTGAGAAACCAGGGAATATGCGAGTTCGTAGACGTTGTCCGCAGGCTGATACGAGCCGACTCCAGCGCGCTGGCAATTGAACCGTGCCGCTTGATCTCTCCTTCCGGGCGCCCGGGTAAATAGCTGAAGGTTGGCGTATCTGGCAGATGGGTGATTTGGCGGATGAACAAGTCAAGGGCGGCGCGTTCGCTACCAAAGGTTAACGAATAGGTGGACCAGGGGGTGTCTGGGTTCGTGGTGTTGGTGTTCAGGTGGTTGTATTCGGCCAGATTGATTTCACCCTGGCGCAAGGCCTCAAGCAATGCCAGCTTCAGGCTTGCCGTCTGGTAGGCGATCAATTGCGGTTTGATATCGTTGTTGAAGTGTTGTTCGAAGAACGTAAGGAATTTTCCACCCAGGTCCACTTCGCGAACCAGGTCAACAAAGTCCTGGGAGGTTAGCGCCTTAGCGCCTGAGGGAATATCGGGTTCAAGAATGCTTGAGTTCTGGTGGAATCTGTCACTGGAGCCAGGTGACCAGCGGCTTCCTTGGTGGAAACCGAAGTTCTTCCGGGCGGCATCCCACAGGCGCATTTCGACGGTTTGATAGTGGACGCTGAATGTGTTCTCACTCGGTGTCTCGATTTGCGTCAGCAGTTTGCTGCTGAAAAGATCCACAGGTCTGCCCAGGTGGTTTTCCAACGCCAGTGACAAGTGCGATATGGCATGCGTGTCGACTCGCTGAATGAACTGACGCATGGCCTGGCCCAGCGCCTCCTTGAGGTCAGGTGCCTCGAGACACAAGTCCGCGTACATTTTCTTGAGGTCGGGCGTCAAGGTCGCCAAGGCGCTTTGTGTCTGTTGGATAATCCAATGCAGGGTCTGGCTATCGTTGCTGGCCTGTGCCGACTGGATGAAGTCATCACTGCGGCCGACAAGGGTTGAGGCTCGTGGGGATGGCATGTAAAAGCGCTCCGTTGTTGAATGGAGCACCTATTCGAGCCGGTTGGTGAGCGGGTTGTGCGCTAGATAGTTATGCCATGCCCGTTTGCACGGACACGGTATCACCACACTTAGCCAACCGTCGCGGCGCTGAACAGCAGCCGTGCTGCCTGGGGGCTGAAGGCTGCGCGCCAGATCGGGACATGCGCTTGCCCTTCACGTTCTGCCTGAGCCTGCGATGCAGAACCCAGGCGTGCTTGCGCCAGGGTTTTCAAGTGTGCGCCTTTGAGTTGGAACTGATCCATGGCCGTTGTGCTTGTACTGTAGTGAAAATGCGCTTCCCAAAGCACCGGGCGATGGCCTTGGGCATCACGGATTTCGTAAACATCGAGAAAGTGCTTGTTCCTGCCTTTACCCCTCGGCGCGCGCGCCAGTGTCTTGTGCACACTCACTTGCTGATGCTCCATCAGGTACAGTAGACGACTGATATCGAGCGTCTCCGGCGATTTGTAGAGCATTATGCGCAATTCTTCACCGTGCCGGCGCAAGCGCTGTGCGGCTGCGCGCAGGCGTTCGAGCAGCGTACGCTGTTCTGCATTCGGGCTTGAAGAGTTGATGCCATGCGCCAATACGTCCAGTGCCCCGGCGTGACGCTCAAGAGACTCGACGATGTTGGTAGGGTTTTGTTTCTTCTGTGCATCCTGGCGCGCCGCGCCCAGTTGCTGCTCGACTTGGTCTACTAGTCTGTTGGCCTCGGCGACCTGGGGAGCCAGTGATGCAGGGGGGCGGGCCGGTTGGCGATCAGTGGGCAGAAGTTGCCAGTAGCCGTCCACCGGGTTGGCATAGCGTTGCACCCTGGGACCGGAAACGATGCCGGGGCTGATGATCTCGACCACGGCCAGGCCCTGATCGCTGGTATGCGTTTCCCCGACTTTTAGCACGGTTGTGCCCTGTTGCCTGACTTTGATCACGCGCTTGCGTGGTCGTGCAACCGGTTGCCGGGACGACTGGGCGGGCAGAAAGTCGGTGTCCAGGGCCTGTGGGTCAAGCGTCAGGAGTGCGTTGCTTTTCAGGTCCCGATACATCGACTCAAGACGCTGCTGTATCTGTTGAATGAGCTTCCCTAACGCTTGGTCGATATCGCGTAGATGAGTTTTATCCAGCGTGGCAGCCGTGTCCTGCATGGATTTGAGCGCGCCCTGCTGGCTTTCGAGCTGGCGTTGTAGATCGTCTAGCAGTGAGAGATGGTAGTTGTCCGGAAGGCTGTCCAGTTCGGTATAAGTAGTGAGTATGTCGTGCAGTTGCACCAGGTGTTCCGCAGCCTGCGCGTTGAACAGTACCGGGGCTTGGGTATCCAGGGGGTCGCCGATCACGAGCAAGTCCATCTTGAACAGAATCATTGCTGCCTCCCGCATCAGCGGGGTGGCGGGGAAGTCCTCCTTGGCTTGTGCGATGAACGTCTCGGTCCGATCGTCGGGGAAGCGGTGAGCGAGCGTCTGCAGATAGTCGGCGTGCCTGTCGAGGAAGGGGCGCTTCTCTTCAAGATGCTGAAGAATCCTTCGGCGTTGTTGGCGATATCGGTAATGTTCGCCCTGATGGGGGTTGGTTAGAAACTCCCCGGTTTCACTGGTGAAGGCGAGGTCCTGGCTGAGCATGATCTTTTGCAGGCAGTGAAGCCGATATTCATGCATATCTCGTTGTTGGGGCAGCGTCTGTGAGTCGTCAAACGCTTCAAGCAGTTGGATTTTCGCAGAGATGTGCTTAATGGCTTTCCAGTAAGTGACGACCAGCGTCACGACGGCCTGCTGCTGTGCGTCAGAGCCTTCAATCGCATCGTTGACCTGTGCAGTGACTTGTGTCATCTGGGCGGCGGTCGCCAGCAGGGCCTGGTTGAGCTCGCTCAGTTGTTGACGAGTATTTTGCCGCTGCTGAAGTTGCGCTGCGTGCTGGGCTGTCGCCGCCGCACGGTTTTGCTCCTGCAGCTGCGCCAGGCGGCTCCCGCGTCGGGGCATGCCGGCGGCGCCTGGCAGCCGGGCGTAATACCAGTGCTGGCGGTACAGATCGATTGCAGGGCTATCGGAGCGCGGGCTGTCGGCCAGTCGCCATACCGGCCACTCTGGGGTGGATGCCTGGGCGTCAGGCACTATCGGGTAAGCCGCGCCCTCGATCATGGCGTAGGTTGTGCCCTCGTGGATATGAATCCCGGTATCAGGCGCGGTGGTGTCACTGGGCAGCGGCCGGGGGCCGACCCTCAAGCGCTGGGGTGAAAGCGCCTGCAGCGCGGGCTCTGCCAGCAGTTGCGGGAGCAGCTCGCGGTTGCGCAAGGCGATGTCGAGCAAGTGTTCGCGCAGCGCGGCCACGCTATCGCCTTGGGCTAACGGGCTATGCGGATGCTCGCGCAAGGCCTGCAGCAGAGGAACGGCTGGCATGTCCTGGTGGTGATAGAGGCTGCCGGTGCGGGTCAGGCGCAGGTAGTCAGTGGCGCCGAGTGCACCGAAGTACTGAACTGGCGAGGCAGGGGTGAAGCCCGCGCCCGGCGGGCTCTGAAGATTCTCCTCAATGCGAATACCCAGAGTGCCTGGCCAATCGGGATGGGTGGCGAGCAATTGGCAGCACAACGCTTCGGTATCCCGGTCGGGGGCGGCTTTGTCATCGTCAAGCTTGCAAAGCGCCAGCAGGCTGCGGCTTTCTTCCTCAAACTCGAGCAAGGTCGCAATGGGGCCTGGATCGATCAGGCTGTCCGCTGCCGCCTGCTTGAGTTCAGGATGGCGCCGCAGGGCTTCGTGCGCGCCCGCGGGCGACAATCCGGGGAAGCGTATGGCAAGCGCGGCAGTGGCGGTGTTGCTTTCACCCGTGGTTGGCTGTTGCCATTGCATTACGCAGCGCAATTGCCAAGGTAGTTCAGCCCCAGTGCTCCATGCTGCATCCAGTTGTTCGCGTGGTACACCGCTCAGGCGCAAGGCAGAGGCAATTTCCTGTGGGGGGAGCTGTGGCAGCAGGTGTTCCAGCAATCTGGCATCGCTCCAGTCGCGGGGGTCCAGGCGGCGGGCCACTTGCGCCTTAATCGCCGGCGAGGGGCCAAGGGCTGCCACAAGCTGTCGGGAGCGGCGCGCCGAGAGTTGCGCGCCGAGGCCCTGAAGCCTGGCGCTGATCATCAGATCGACGATATCGGCCGCTGCCTGGACCGCTTCGCTGGAGCGCCCGGACAGCAGCGCATTGGCTGCCGAGATCGACTGGAAACCGAGGCTGGCGAAGGTGGCGGTGAGCATGGCGCGATTGAGTCCGGTGGCGCCGCCGGGTACGGACAGTGTCAGAAGTTCCAGCACTTCGCTGACCACGAAGAGGACGCCTTTGCGGAACGTGTCGAAATCCACGCTGTTATTACTGATCGCCATCAGGGAAAGATCGACGGCGATCCCGTGTCGCTGTTCCTGGGCGATGACCTGCAGCAGCGATTGCTGCCCCCAGGGGCTGTGCGAGTTTTCGACGATATCGAGCAGGGCGGTGGAGGGCTGGGTGGCGAAGGTGTCGTACAGCCATTTTGCCAAGGTAGTGAGATCGTTGCGGTCAACGTTGTCAGGCTTGAGCAGCGTCGACAGCTTCTGCTGTAGCGCCAATGGCATCCACTGATAAAGCCAATGCAGCTCGCTGCTGCTATTTGCCTGGTGAATCTGCCCGCGTAGCGAGTCGATGGCTTCGTGGGTCGAGGCGTGAGGGCGCCAGGCGCCGCCCGGGCGCTCAGGAAAATAACTGAAGACCCCATTGTCCAGCTTCACCACGAAGAACGGCAGGGGTATCAGGTTGCCCGCCAGGGTTTGCGCCATGCGTTGGCTGGACAGTGGGTCCAACGCCTGCTTCAGCGACTGCAGCGGCAGTGCGGCCCGGGCCAGCCGGAGCAGGTGCTCGAAGACATCATCCGGTAACTTCAAGCTGAAGTAATTCCACTGCAGCGCCCCGGGGCGTTCGCAGGCAGTTTGCAGTTTGGCCAGTTGTTCGCGATTGAAGTCGTGATCCTCGGTGCTGCGGTAGGCTTCCAGTAGGGCAAACCGCAGCAGGGCAGCGTGATAGTCGGTGACCGCTTGGCCGATCACGTCGGGTAGTTTCTGCTGCAGCCAGTCTTGCAAGCGCTTGCCCAGGTCAAGGCTGCGCACCACCTCGACGAAGGTGCTGACCGGGACCAGCGTGTCGCGCCCGCCCGACGTTCGGGTATTGATGCTGCTGGCCTTGAGGAAATCCAGGCCCGAGCCACTTTGCAAGGCAATGTTGAAGCCGAAGTTGCCCTGGGCCGCCTGCCAGAGGCTGCGGGTCTGCAGGTGTTCAGTTTCCTTGTGGGGGAATTCGCGCTCAATCTGCAGCGAGTAGGTGTGCAGGTAAGTGGTCAGCGGGTCCAGCGCCAGGCCTGACGCCTGGGCCAGTTGTTGGCGCAGGTCGTCCAGCGCCTGTGTCTCGAACGCGCTGCGAAACTGGCGCAAAGCATCGCTCAAGCGCAGTCGGCATTGCGGGCCCAGGCGGGCCAATTGCAGGTACTGGTGCTGTTCCTGTTCATCCAGGCTTTGCAGGCCCTGGAGCAGATGCTCCTCGATCAGGTCCAGCGTCAGCCGGTCCGACCAGCGCTGGTGGTCGTTGGGTACAAGCGGGTCCTGGTCGGCAGTCGAATTGGTCATACTGTGCGTCTCCATGGGGGAAAACGCAGATCAGAACGCGATGCGGATGGTGACGAGCGGTAAATAGTTGTTGAAGCGGATTCCGACCACCACCGTCGGATTTGGTCAATTTTTGTGCTATATTCCGCGCCCGCGATTTTTCATCGATTAGCTACCGGTCACTGACATGCAAGCAGCCAAACCACTTTTCGACTATCCCAAGTACTGGGCCGAATGCTTCGGGCCAGCACCGTTCCTGCCAATGAGCAGGGAGGAGATGGATCAGCTCGGCTGGGATTCCTGCGACATCATCATCGTGACCGGTGATGCCTACGTCGACCATCCGTCGTTCGGCATGGCGATTATCGGCCGGCTGCTGGAGGCCCAGGGCTTCCGCGTGGGCATCATTGCCCAGCCGAACTGGCAGTCCAAGGACGACTTCATGAAGCTCGGCGAGCCGAACCTGTTCTTCGGTGTCGCCGCCGGCAACATGGACTCGATGATCAACCGCTACACCGCCGACAAGAAGATCCGCTCCGACGACGCCTACACCCCGGGCGGTCTGGCCGGCAAGCGTCCGGACCGCGCCAGCCTGGTCTACAGCCAGCGCTGCAAGGAAGCCTACAAGCATGTGCCGATCGTCCTCGGCGGCATTGAAGCGTCCCTGCGCCGAATCGCGCACTACGACTATTGGCAGGACAAGGTCCGTCATTCGATCCTGATCGACGCCTGCGCCGACATCCTGCTGTACGGCAACGCCGAGCGGGCCATTGTCGAGGTGGCCCAGCGCCTTTCGTTCGGCGAGTCGATCGAGACCATTACCGACATTCGCGGTACCGCGTTCGTGCGCCGTGACACGCCGCAAGGCTGGTATGAGGTCGACTCGACCCGTATCGACCGTCCGGGCAAGGTCGACAAGATCATCAACCCGTACGTCAACACCCAGGACACCCAGGCCTGCGCCATCGAGCAGGAGAAGGGCGAGGTCGAAGACCCGAACGAAGCCAAGGTCGTGCAGATCCTTGCCAGCCCGCGCATGACCCGCGACAAGACGGTCATCCGCCTGCCGTCGTTCGAGAAGGTCCGCAACGACCCGGTGCTCTACGCTCATGCCAACCGCGTGCTGCACCTGGAGACCAACCCGGGCAACGCCCGCGCCCTGGTGCAAAAGCATGGCGAAGTAGACGTCTGGTTCAACGCGCCACCCATTCCGATGACCACTGAAGAAATGGACTACGTGTTCGGCATGCCCTATGCGCGCATCCCGCACCCGGCGTACGGCAAAGAGAAAATCCCAGCCTACGACATGATCCGCTTCTCGGTGAACATCATGCGCGGCTGCTTCGGCGGCTGCACCTTCTGCTCGATCACCGAGCACGAAGGGCGCATCATCCAGAACCGTTCGCATGAGTCGATCATTCGCGAAATCGAAGAAATTCGCGACAAGGTGCCCGGTTTTACCGGGGTCATCTCCGACCTTGGCGGGCCGACCGCGAACATGTACCGAATCGCCTGCAAAAGCCCCGAGATCGAATCGGCGTGCCGCAAGCCATCGTGCGTGTTCCCCGGCATCTGCCCGAACCTCAATACCGACCACTCGGCGCTGATCAAGCTGTACCGCAGCGCCCGTGACCTGCCGGGGGTGAAGAAGATCCTCATCGCCTCGGGCTTGCGTTACGACCTGGCGGTAGAGTCGCCTGAATACGTCAAGGAACTGGTGACCCACCACGTCGGCGGCTACTTGAAAATCGCCCCGGAGCACACCGAGGAAGGCCCGCTTAATCAGATGATGAAGCCGGGCATCGGCAGCTATGACCGCTTCAAGCGCATGTTCGAGAAGTACTCGAAAGAGGCGGGCAAGGAGCAGTACCTGATCCCGTACTTCATCGCCGCGCACCCGGGCACTACCGACGAAGACATGATGAACCTGGCCCTGTGGCTCAAGGGCAACGGTTTTCGTGCCGACCAGGTGCAGGCCTTCTACCCGTCGCCAATGGCCTCGGCCACGGCCATGTACCACTCGGGCAAGAACCCGCTGCGCAAGGTCACCTACAAGAGCGACCCGGTCACCATCGTCAAGAGCGAGGCGCAGCGCCGCCTGCACAAAGCTTTCTTGCGCTACCACGATCCCAAAGGCTGGCCGATGCTGCGTGAAGCCCTGGAACGCATGGGCCGTGCCGACTTGATCGGCCCGGGCAAGCACCAGTTGATTCCGCTGCACCAGCCTGCGACTGACAGTTACCAGAGCGCCCGGCGCAAGAACTCGACGCCAGCCGGCAGCCACAAGGTGGCCAAGGAGCAGAAGATTCTGACCCAGCACACCGGCTTGCCGCCACGCGCCAGCGACGGCGCCAAGCCCTGGGACAAGCGCGAACAGGCCAAGGCTGCGGCGTTTGCCCGCAACCAGCAGGCAGCCAAGGAACGTAAGGAAGCAGCCAAGGGCGGCAAGGGCAAAAAGCCCGTACGCCCGCCGGCGGTGCCGCGCTAACACTGAAACGCCAGCCTTCGGGCTGGCGTTTTTGTTAGCGTCGCTGGCAAAGCCTCAAATCTGTGCAAGGCTTGCACGGCGGCCTCGCTACGGTGCGCTTTTGCTGCGACTGTGCAGGCTGCATGCAGGGAATCGCAGGCCTGGGCCCATGGCACAAGTCTTGCGCGGTTCCGCTACCGCCCAGGCTCGCAGGAGGCCCGCCGTGTCGATTCATGTCGCCTTGCACCATGTCACCGAGTACCGCTACGACCGTGCGGTTGAACTGGGCCCGCAAATCGTGCGCCTGCGCCCGGCTGCCCACAGCCGCACGCGGATCCTCTCCTACGGGCTGAAGGTGCAGCCGGCCGGACACTTCATCAATTGGCAGCAGGACCCGCAGGGCAATTACCTGGCGCGTCTGGTGTTCCCAGAGAAAGCCGACAGCCTGCGCGTGGAAGTCGACCTGGTCGCCGAGATGGCCGTGTTCAACCCGTTCGACTTCTTCCTCGAACCCTACGCCGAGCAGATTCCCTTCAGTTATGGCCGCGACGAACGGCATGAGCTGATGCCTTACCTGGAACAGCTGCCGTTGACGCCGAAGTTCGCCAGCTACTTGCACCGCATCGAGCGCAAGCCGCAAGCCAGCGTTGACTTCCTGGTTGCCCTCAACCAGCGCCTGAGCGAAGACGTCAGTTACCTGATCCGTCTCGAACCTGGCGTGCAAACCCCGGAACAGACCCTGGAACTGGGCTCGGGCTCCTGCCGCGACTCGGCCTGGCTGCTGGTACAACTGTTGCGTCATTTGGGCCTGGCGGCGCGGTTTGTCTCCGGCTATCTGATCCAGTTGGCTACCGACATCAAGGCGCTGGACGGCCCGTCCGGTACCGAAGAGGACTTCACCGACCTGCATGCCTGGTGCGAGGTGTACCTGCCTGGGGCCGGCTGGATTGGCCTGGATGCCACCTCTGGTCTGTTTGCCGGTGAAGGTCATATCCCTTTGGCGTGTAGCCCTGACCCGACGTCGGCGTCGCCCATCAGCGGTCTGGTCGAGCCCTGCGCAAGCACCCTGCAACATGAAATGCGGGTCGAGCGTGTGTGGGAGTCGCCACGGGTGACACTGCCCTACAGTGATGAGCAGTGGCAGGCCATCGTCGCCCTCGGGCGCCAGGTCGATCGCGACCTGAACGCTGCGGATGTACGCCTGACCATGGGCGGCGAGCCGACCTTCGTGGCCATCGACGACCCAGAGGGCGCCGAATGGAACACCGCCGCCTTGGGGGCGAACAAGCGGCGTCTGGCGGGTGAACTGTTCCAGCGTCTGTATAAACATTACGCGCCCCAAGGCCTGGTGCACTTCGGCCAGGGCAAGTGGTACCCGGGCGAGCAGTTGCCGCGCTGGTCGCTCAACTGCTTCTGGCGGCGCGACGCAGTACCGCTGTGGAGCAATCCGGCGTTGCTGGCCGATGAACGGGAGGACCTTGGCGCCGACAGCGATATGGCCGGGCGCTTCCTGGCCAGTGTCGCCGAACGGCTGAAGCTGGCGCCGCGCTATGTCTTCGCCGCTTATGAAGACGCGCTGTATTACCTGTGGCGCGAGGGCGGCCTGCCGTCCAATGTGCGCCCCGACGATGCGCGCCTGAACGATGAGATGGAGCGTGCAAGGCTGCGCAAGGTATTCAGCCAGGGCCTGGACAAGGTCATTGGCCAGGTGCTGCCGCTGGCCCGCAGCGCCGATGAACAACGCTGGCAGAGTGGGCGCTGGTACCTGCGTGACGAGCATTGCCGCCTGGCGCCCGGCGACTCGCCGCTGGGCTATCGCTTGCCGCTGGCGGCGCAGCCCTGGGTCAAGGCCGCTGAATACCCCTATGTGCATCCTGCCGATCCCAATCAGGCACTCGGCGACTTGCCTGGCCGTGATGAGTTGCTCAACGCCAGTGCCGGGCATGCGGTCGATGAGCAGGAACGTGCGGCCCCCGTGATCGATGCCTCGGCGCACTGGCTGACCCGTACTGCACTGTGCGCCGAGCCACGCGAGGGCCGCTTGTACCTGTTCATGCCGCCGTTGTCGCGGCTGCAAGACTACCTTGAACTGGTCGCGGTGATCGAGGCGACTGCGGCCGAGCTGCATTGCCCGGTTATCCTCGAAGGTTATGAGCCGCCGTCCGACCCGCGTTTGGCCAATTTCAAGGTCACTCCCGACCCGGGCGTCATCGAGGTCAACGTGCAGCCTTCGGCCAGTTGGGATGAACTGGTGGAACGCACCGAATTTCTTTACGAACAGGCGCGCCTGACGCGCTTGAGCTGCGAAAAGTTCATGATCGACGGCCGTCACACCGGCACCGGCGGTGGCAATCATTTTGTCCTCGGCGGTGCGATGCCGGCCGACTCACCCTTTCTGCGCCGCCCGGACCTGCTGCGCAGCCTGATCAGCTACTGGCATAACCACCCATCGTTGTCTTACCTGTTTTCCGGCCTGTTCATCGGCCCGACGTCCCAGGCGCCACGGGTGGATGAAGCACGTAACGACGCGCTCTATGAACTGGAGATCGCCTTCGCCCAGATGCCCGCACCTGACGAGGAGTGCCCGCCGTGGCTGGTCGACCGGCTGCTGCGCAACCTGCTGATCGACGTCACCGGCAATACCCACCGCGCCGAGTTCTGCATCGACAAGCTGTACTCACCCGACGGTCCGGCCGGACGCCTGGGGTTGCTGGAGTTGCGCGCCTTCGAGATGCCGCCCCATGCGCGCATGAGCCTGGTCCAGCAACTGCTGCTGCGCGCCCTGGTTGCGCGGTTCTGGCGTGAGCCCTATGCACCCAAGCGCCTGACCCGCTGGGGCACCGAGCTGCACGACCGTTTCATGCTGCCGCACTTTATCGAGCAGGACTTTGCCGATGTGCTGATCGAACTCAAGGCCGCAGGCTACCCGTTGCGCGCCGAGTGGTTTGCCGCACACCTGGAGTTTCGCTTTCCCAAGGTCGGTGACTATGCCGTCAATGGTATCGAGCTGGAGCTGCGCCAGGCCCTGGAACCCTGGCATGTCCTGGGCGAGGAGGGCAGTGGCGGTGCCAGCGTGCGCTATGTCGATTCGTCGCTGGAGCGCCTGCAGGTCAAGGTCAGCGGTCTGCCGCCGGAACGCTACCAACTGACCTGCAATGGTCGGGCGCTTCCCTTGCAACCCACCGGTCGGGTCGGTGAGTTCGTCGCCGCCGTGCGCTATCGCGCCTGGCAGCCAGCCAATTGCTTGCAGCCGACCATCGCGGTGCAGGCGCCGTTGGTGTTCGACCTGCTCGACACCTGGATGGGCCGTTCGCTGGGCGGTTGCCAGTACCATGTGGCGCATCCGGGTGGGCGCAATTACGAGACTCTGCCGGTTAATGCCAATGAGGCCCAGAGCCGGCGACAGGCGCGCTTCTTCCGCCTCGGGCACAGCCCGGGTGTGCTACAGATTCCAGTGCCGCAGGTGAATCCGGAACTGCCCTTTACCCTGGATTTGCGTCGCGACTGAGCGCTACTCTGAACTGACCTGTGGCCTTCGAGCATTGCCATGCCTGCCCTGTTTGATGCTTACCCGCTCAGTGCGGGGACCTATCACGAGATGCTCGCAGGCCAGGGGGCTGTGCGCGAGCACTGGCAACCGTTGTGCGCCTACCTGCAGCGCAGCGGGGCGGCGCAATTGGCCCAGCGCCAGGCTTCGTTGACCCGCCAGTTGCGCGAGAACGGTGTGACTTACAACATCTACGCCGACCCCAAGGGCGCCGACCGGCCCTGGGAGCTGGACCTGTTGCCCCATGTGCTGCCCGCTGCGCAATGGCAGCAACTGGCGGCCGGGGTTGCACAGCGCGCGCGCCTGCTCAATGCGCTGCTGGCCGACATCTACGGGCCGCAGCAACTGATCAGTGAGGGCCTGCTGCCGGCCGAGCTGGTCTATGGCCATAACAATTTCCTTTGGCCCTGCCAGGGTATTGCCCCGCCCGAAGGGACCTACCTGCATGTCTACGCAGTGGATCTTGCCCGCGCGCCAGACGGCCGCTGGTGGGTCACAGCCGATCGCACCCAGGCACCGTCGGGCGCCGGCTACGCGCTGGAGAACCGCACCATCGTCTCGCGGGCTCTGCCTGAGTTGTACCGTGATCTGCAGGTGCAGCACCTGACCGGTTTCTTCCGCACCTTGCAGCAAACCCTGGCGCGTCTGGCGCCCAGCGACAAAGACGCACCGCTGGTGGTGTTGCTGACCCCAGGGCGTTTCAACGAAAGCTATTTCGAACACCTGTACCTAGCCCGACAGCTGGGTTATCCATTGGTCGAGGGCAGCGACCTGACCGTGCGCGATGCCACCGTCTACCTCAAGACTTTGAGCGGCCTGCGCCGGGTACACGCGATCATGCGTCGTCTGGATGATGATTTCTGCGACCCGCTGGAGCTGCGCACGGACTCGGCCCTGGGTGTGCCCGGCCTGCTCGATGCCGTACGCCAGGGCCGGGTCCTGGTGGCCAACGCGCTGGGCAGTGGGGTGCTGGAGTCGCCGGGCCTGCTGGGCTTTTTACCGGCGATCAACCAGCGCTTGTTCGCTGAAGAATTGAGCCTGCCGTCCATCGCCACCTGGTGGTGCGGTGAGCCACCGGTGATGGCCCGGGCGCTGGAGCAGTTGCCCAAATTGCTGATCAAGCCGGCATTCCCCTCGCAGAGTTTCAGCCCGGTATTGGGCCGTGATCTCGACCCGGCCCAGCGTCAGGCGTTGGCTGCGCGTATACAGGCGCGACCCTATGCCTACGTGGCCCAGGAACTGGCGCAGCTATCCCTGGCACCGGTATGGCAGGCCGAGCACGGCCAGTTGCAGGCGCGCCCCATCGGTATGCGGGTGTATGCCGTGGCGTCGGCTGAGGGCTATCGTATCTTGCCCGGTGGCTTGACCCGGGTCGCGGCCCAGGCCGATGCCGAAGTGGTGTCGATGCAGTGCGGTGGAGCCAGCAAGGACACCTGGGTGCTCGGTGAAACAGCGGCACAGGGCGAGCAATGGCGGGCCCAGCGCAGCATCGGCGTGGCCGATCTGATTCGCCAGGACCCATACCTGCCATCGCGGGTGGTGGAGAACCTGTTCTGGTTCGGACGCTACTGCGAGCGTTGCGACACCAGTGCGAGGCTGCTGCGGATCATCCTCACCCGCTACCTTGATGGCGATGACCCGCTGGCCTTGCAGGCCGCGGTGGAGTTGGCCGATGAACTGTCGCTGCTGCCGGAGGAAGGCGACTTGCCCGAGCGCCTGCAGGTAGCACTGGACGATGCCGACTGGGCCTTCAGCCTGCGCGCCAATCTGCAGCGCCTGCAGTGGGCGGCTTCGCAAGTGCGCGGCAAGCTCTCGCGGGAAAACTGGCAGGCGTTGCTTGAGCTGCAACGCGAAGCGCAGAGCCTGGAAGACGCCGAAGCGGATTTTGGCGAGCGGGTGGATTTTCTCAACCGCCTGGTGATGTCGCTGGCGGCGCTGTCCGGTTTTGCCCTGGACGACATGACCCGCGACGAGGGTTGGCGCTTCTTGATGATTGGCCGGCGCATCGAGCGTCTGCAGTCACTGTGCAGCAGCCTGGCGGCGTTTCTGCGCGGGCCGGCGGTGTACGACCAGGCGGGGCTCGAGTGGTTGCTGGAACTGGGCAACAGCAGTATCACCTACCGTTCGCGCTACCTGGCCGTCGCGCAATTGATCCCGGTGCTCGACCTGCTCTTGCTCGACGAACAGAATCCCCATGCCGTGCTGTTCCAGCTCAAGTTGCTGGTGCGTGCCAACCAGCGTTTGAGCGAGGAGTTCGACAGCCCTCGCGATCCGGCCCTGGCCCTGCTGGCCGAGCAGTTGCGTCTGTTCGACTTGCGCAGCCTGGAAGACCCTTTGTTCGGCAGCGCCAGTGTCCAGGCCGTGCTGTCCGGGCTTGCCGACCTGCTGCAAGCGGTCGCCCTGGCCAGTGGCGAGCTTTCCGAGCGGCTGGTGCTGCGCCATTTCGCTCACGTCGATGATGTCAGCCAACAGACGGTATCGCTGTGATGAGTGCCCGTTACCAGATCATTCACGACACCCATTACCGCTACGACAGCCCGGTTTCCCTGGCCCAGCAGTTGGCGCACCTGTGGCCACGGCCCTGCGCGTGGCAACGCTGCGAGGCCCAGGACCTGCAGGTCAGTCCCGCGCCCAGCCAGCGTCGTGACGAGTGGGATGTGTTTGGCAACCCGCTGACCCGCCTGGCCTTCGAACGCCCGCATGAACAGTTGCGAGTGGTGGCGCGCTTGCAGGTCGACGTACTGCAGCGGGCCGTGCCGGACTTTACCGCCTCGCCCGCCTGGGAGCGGGTGCGCGATGCCTTGACCTATGGTGGTCAGCCGCTGACGAGCGAGCACCTGCAAGCATGCCGTTTTCGATTCGAGTCGCCGTATGTGCGGCTCAAGCAGCGCTTCGTGGCGTTCAGCGACGCCTGTTTCGAACCCGGACGGCCACTGCTCGAAGGCGTGCAGGGGTTGATGGAGAAAATCTTCGGCGAATTCACCTTCGACGCTGATGCGACTCAGGTCGCCACGCCGCTGGTGGAGGTGCTGGAGCGCCGCCGTGGCGTGTGCCAGGACTTCGCCCACCTGATGCTCGCCTGCCTGCGTTCGCGTGGCCTGGCGGCGCGCTATGTCAGTGGTTACCTGTTGACCCGGCCACCACCCGGCCAGCCGCGGTTGATCGGCGCCGATGCCTCGCATGCCTGGGTATCGGTGTTCTGCCCGGGGCAGGGCTGGATCGACTTTGACCCCACCAACAACCTGCGCCCGGCGCTGGAACACATTACCCTGGCCTGGGGCCGGGACTTTTGCGATGTGTCGCCATTGCGCGGGGTGATCCTCGGTGGCGGCAGCCATGACCCGCAGGTGCAGGTCACCGTGACGCCGCTGGATGAGGCTGCTACCACACCGCTCTTGTAGGAGCGGCTTGCCCCGCGATGAGGCCGATACAGCCAGTACATCAAGGGTTGCCTGGATTGCGAGCGCTGCGCGCTCGATCGCGGGGCGAGGCCCGCTCCCACAGGATCTGCGCAGTTGCAGGTCAGTCAGGCTGCTTGTCGACCCACTTGGGCAGTACCGGGGCCTCGAAGCTGTCCATGGCGTCGAGCAGCTGGGCGGGCGAATCGGCCAGCTGTAGCATGGCGCGGTGTTGCGGGCGCACGAAGCCTTCTGCCACCACATGGTCGAGAAAGCTGCCCAGCTTGCTGTAGAAGCCGTTGACATCGAGCAGGCCCAGCGGCTTTGCGTGGTAGCCCAGTTGCCCCCAGGTCCAGACTTCGAACAGCTCTTCCAGGGTCCCCAGGCCACCCGGGAGGGCGACGAAGGCGTCACTCAGTTCAGCCATGCGCGCCTTGCGCGCGTGCATGCCGTCGACCACTTCCAGGCGGGTCAGGCCGGTGTGGCCGATTTCGGCATTCTTCAGGGCTTCAGGAATGATACCGATCACTTCGCCACCGGCAGCCATGGCCGCATCGGCAACGATACCCATCAGGCCCACGGCGCCACCGCCATAGACCAGGGTCAGGCCGCGCTCGGCGATGCTCCGGCCAAGGTGGATGGCCGCTTCGCGATAGGCCGGGTTGACGCCGCTGCTGGCGCCACAGAACACACAAATGGAACGTACGGGCATTGCTTCTCTCCGGTTACAAGCGCACACAGAGTAAGGCGCACGGCCCGCGCTTCCAAGTTCATAATGCCGGCCGCCTGGTCACTGCGGGCGCGCGAACTCGCACGAAGCACCCGCCGCGCCGCAGGCATAAGCCGCCAGCAAACTGTTGATCATGCTACCCAAGGACATAGTCATTGACTCCTGAATGAGAGGTTGTCTCATCCTCGCCCAAAGGTGCATGATGGGCACTTAGATTTCCTGTATACAATCCATAGAACAAATTCACTGCCTGGCTCTTCGGCCAGCGCTTGACCCACATCATGGGCCGGCCTTGCGGTTTCAGGCAGTCTGCAAACTGATAAAACCCTGCCATGGAGATTCACGATGTTTGCCAAAGTTGTCGCAGTATCCTTGCTGACCCTCGCCAGCGCTCAGGTATTTGCCGCTGAGTGCAAGGCGACGATCGACTCCACCGACCAGATGTCCTTCAACACCAAGGCCATCGAAATCGACAAGAGCTGCAAGACCTTCACTGTCGAACTGACCCACTCCGGTTCGTTGCCCAAGAACGTCATGGGCCACAACCTGGTCATCAGCAAAGAAGCTGACATGCAGCCGATCGCCACCGACGGTCTGACTGCCGGCATCGACAAAAATTATGTGAAAGACGGCGACGAGCGCGTGATCGCCCACACCAAGATCATTGGCGCCAAGGAAACTGATTCGGTGACCTTCGACGTGTCCAAGCTCAAGGCGGACGAGAAGTATGGCTTCTTCTGCTCGTTCCCTGGCCACATCTCGATGATGAAAGGCACTGTTACCCTGAAGTAATTCCGGGCAACCCTATCGCGGGGCAAGCCCGCTCCCACAGACTTTGTGGGAGCGGGCTTGCCCCGCGATGCTTTCAAGGCGCGAACGGCATCTCGCGCTTGTGCTGGGTCTTGCGGTAGGTGGCGCTGATGATGTCGAAGGCTTCCTGGCTCACCGGCTCGCCATGCAGGAACGCATCGATCTGCGCATAGGTTACGCCGTGGGACGCTTCGTCCGGCTTGCCGGGTGCCAGGTCTTCCAGGTCTGCGGTCGGGACCTTCTCCACCAGTGACTCCGGCGCACCAAAGCTGCGCGCGATAGCCCGTACCTGGTTCTTCACCAGGCCACTGAGCGGCGCCAGGTCGCAGGAACCATCACCAAACTTGGTAAAGAAGCCCATCACCGCTTCAGCGGCGTGATCAGTGCCGATCACCAGGCCCTGGCGGGCGCCGGCGATGGTGTATTGGGCGACCATGCGCATGCGCGCCTTGGTGTTGCCGACGACGAAGTCGACCAGCGCCGGCGAGCCATTCTCCAGAGCCTTGACCTCGCCCGCCAGGGCGCGCACGGCCGGGGCGATGTCGACAGTGTGTACCTCATCGGCCTTGATCACCTCCAGGCAAGCCTGGGCGTCGTGCTCGTCGTGCTGCACCTGATAGGGCAGGCGCACGGCAATGAAGCGGTACTGCTCGTCACCGGTCTCGTTGCGCAGCTCATTGACCGCCCGTTGCGCCATCAGCGCTGCGGTCAGCGAATCGACGCCGCCACTGATGCCCAACACCAGGGTCTTGAGCCGTGCGTTGCTCAGGCAGGTCTTGATGAAGGCCACGCGCCGGGTCACTTCGGCTTCGAGCGCGGCGCTGTCGGTGAACGGCGGCTGGACCTTGAGCGCTTGGGCAATCTCTCGCTGGACAGCTTGCATGAATTACTCCTTGGACACTTTGAAGACGTGGCGCAGGTAGGCGACGAAGTTCTCGTCGCGGCATTGGGTCTTGGCCGCCTCATCGGAAATCTTGGCGACGGGCTGGCCGTTGCAGTCGGTCATTTTAAGCACGATGCTCATCGGCGCCACCCCAGGCAGGTCGCAGGTGAGGTTGGTGCCAATGCCGAAACTGACGTTGATCCGCCCGCGCAGGGCACGGAAGATCTCCAGCGACTTGGTCAGGTTCAGGCCGTCGGAGAACACCAGGGTCTTGGTCATCGGATCGATCCCCAGCTTGCGGTAGTGGGCGATGGCCTTTTCCGCCCACTGCACCGGATCGCCCGAGTCATGGCGCAGGCCGTCGAACAGCTTGGCGAAGTACAGGTCGAAATCGTTCAGGAAGGCATCCATGGTGATGCAATCGGTCAGCGCGATGCCAAGCAACCCACGGTATTCGCGGACCCAGCAGTCGAGCGCGGCGATCTGGCTGTCGATCAGCCGCGGCCCCAGTTGCTGGTGGGCCATGATCCATTCATGGGCCATGGTCCCCAGGGGTTTGATATCCAGTTTCCGCGCCAGGTGTACGTTGCTGGTACCGACGAAGCGCGCCGGGAAGTCGTCCTTGAGTACCCGCACCACTTCTTCCTGAACCTTGTAGGAGAAGCGCCGACGAGTACCGAAATCGGCGACCTGCAATTCGGCCAGTTCCTCGCTGCTGGCATTGGCCTTGAGCCAGTCGAACTTGCGGTACAGCTGGTCGCGGGCATCGCTGAGTTTGGCCTGGGGATGGCGATGGCGGTTGCGCACTTCGCTGATGATCGCAAGCAAAGGCACTTCAAACAGGATCACGTGTAGCCAGGGCCCGCGCAGGCGCAGGTACAGCTGGTCGTTCTCGACTCCCAGTTGCAGGTAGCGCAGGTTGAAGCGGAACAGCCCGAGAAAGCGCAGGAAGTCCGGTTTCATGAAGCTGATCTGTTCCAGGAAGCCCAGCTGGCCGTTACCCAGGCTCAGTTCGCACAACTGCTCGATCTGCTCGCGGATCTGCGCCAGGTATGGGCGCAGGTCTTCACCATTGCGGCAGCGAAACTCCCATTCAACGTCGACGTTGGGGTAGTTGTGCAGCACGGCCTGCATCATGGTCAGCTTGTAGAAATCGGTGTCGAGCAGGTTCTGCACGATGCGATCGGCAAATGCACTCTCGCTCATAGGGGGCTCCAAAGGGGGCGCGCGCCATCACCGCCAGCGACGGCGCACAGACCTGCGCATTGTGCCAGCCTTTGCCTTGATCAGGGCAGGCCGGGGCCGGGGTAATTCGGTAGCAGGCTACAGGTAGCGGCGCTTTTAGCGCTCAGCGGCTAGCCTGTAGTTGTGCCCGCTGTAGCAGTCGCGCACCAAGGATGTGCAGTTCGGTTACGCATCCTGTTACAGGCTGGTTGCACGTAACCACAACCCAGGGTTGCAATGATGGCACTTCATGGTTGCTCTTTTTTGCGGAATCGAGTGGCGCTTGCCGTGAGGCAGACGGTTGCACGACCCGTAAAAAAAGGCCACGAATTCGCGCTGTGCAACTTGTTCACGAGTTTTTCCAGAATAAAAAACCACTGGCACGGCCCTTGCTCAGAGCAATTGCTGAAAGTTGTAGTGCCAACCAAAAAAAACTCCAGGAGCACCACCTCATGTCGCAGACGTTTTACAAGAAAGGCTTTCTGGCCCTCGCCGTGGCTACGGCGCTGGGCGTTTCTTCGTATGTTCAGGCCGACATCAAGATCGGCGTAGCGGGCCCGATGACCGGTGCCAACGCAGCGTTTGGCGAGCAGTACATGAAAGGTGCACAGGCAGCGGCTGACAAGGTCAACGCTGCGGGCGGGGTCAATGGCGAGAAGATCGTGCTGGTCAAGGGTGACGATGCCTGCGAGCCCAAGCAGGCCGTGGCCGTGGCCAACCGCCTGGTCGACCAGGACAAGGTAATCGGAGTGGTCGGGCACTTCTGCTCATCCAATACCATCCCGGCGTCGGAGGTGTACGACGAAGCGGGTGTCATCGCCATCACTCCAGGTTCGACCAACCCCCAGGTTACCGAGCGTGGCCTGAGCGCCATGTTCCGCATGTGCGGGCGTGATGACCAGCAGGGCATCGTCGCCGGCGACTACATCGTCGATGTGCTCAAGGGCAAGAAGGTCGTGGTGCTGCACGACAAAGACACCTACGGCCAGGGCCTGGCGGATGCCACCAAGGCGCAACTGACCAAACGTGGCGTGACGCCGGTGCTGTATGAAGGCCTGACCCGTGGCGAGAAGGATTTCAGCGCGGTGGTCACCAAGATCCGTGCTGCCGGTGCCGACGTGGTCTATTTCGGTGGCCTGCACCCGGAAGCTGGCCCGCTGGTCCGTCAACTGCGTGAGAACGGTCTGAAAGACGTCAAGTTCATGTCCGATGACGGCATCGTCACCGACGAGCTGGTGACCACCGCCGGTGGCGCGCAGTACGTCGATGGTGTGTACATGACCTTCGGCGCCGACCCGCGCCTGCTGCCTGACAGCAAGGCGGTGGTGGAAGAATTCCGCAAAGGCGGCACCGAACCTGAAGGCTACACCCTGTACGCCTATGCCTCGGTTCAGGCCCTGGCCGCAGCCTTCAATGGTGCCAAGTCGAACAAGGGTGAAGACGCGGCCAAATGGCTCAAGGCCAATCCGGTGCAAACCGTGATGGGTGAGAAGAAGTGGGACAGCAAGGGCGACCTGACGGTCTCCGACTATGTGGTCTACCAGTGGGACAAGGACGGCAAGTATCACCAACTGGAAAAACAAAAATAACAACGGTAGGCGACCTGGGCTTGTGCCCGGGTCGCTACCCGGTTTTGCGCCGTACCTGTCTTTTCTCGTAGATCTGCACAACCCTGCGCTGCGAGGGCCGCTTCATCCGGGGCTCACCGTAGTCGGCGCTTGTGCAATCTCAAATACGTGAGATTGCGTTATGGATGGTATTTTCCTGCAGCAACTGGTCAACGGTCTGACCCTCGGGTCGGTCTATGGCTTGATCGCCATCGGCTACACAATGGTCTATGGCATCATCGGCATGATCAACTTCGCGCACGGCGAGGTGTATATGATTTCCGCGTATCTGGCGGCAATCAGCCTGGCATTGCTGGCGTATTTCGGTATCGAATCCTTCCCCTTGCTGATGCTCGGGACGCTGATCTTCACGGTGGTGGTCACCGGTGTCTACGGCTGGACCATCGAACGCATCGCCTACAAACCCCTGCGTAACTCCACCCGCCTGGCCCCCTTGATTAGCGCCATCGGCATTTCGCTGATCCTGCAGAACTACGCACAGATCAGCCAGGGCGCACGCCAGCAAGGCGTTCCGACCCTGCTCGAAGGCGCCTGGCGCATGGAAGTGGGCACCGGCTTCGTCCAGCTGACCTACACCAAGATCTTCATCCTGGTGGCAGCCTTCGTCGGCATGGCCGCGCTGACCTACATCATCAAGTTCACCAAACTGGGGCGCATGTGCCGGGCCACCCAGCAGGATCGCAAGATGGCTTCGATCCTCGGTATCAACACCGACCGGGTAATCTCCTATGTGTTTGTGATCGGTGCAGTGATGGCGGCCCTGGCCGGCGTGCTGATCACCATGAACTACGGCACCTTCGACTTCTATGCCGGCTTCATCATTGGTATCAAGGCCTTCACCGCCGCAGTCCTCGGTGGCATCGGCTCATTACCGGGCGCGATGCTTGGCGGGATCATCCTCGGCATTTCCGAGTCGTTGTTCTCCGGGCTGATCAATTCCGACTACAAAGACGTGTTCAGTTTCTCGCTGCTGGTGCTGATCCTGATCTTCCGTCCCCAAGGCCTGCTGGGTCGCCCACTCGTGGCGAAGGTGTAAGTATGTCTGCTGCCAAATCTACTTCATTCGATATCAAGCGCAGCCTGATCGATGCGATTCTCGCCGGGCTGATTTCCCTGATCGTCTTCGGCCCCATCGTCGGCGTAGTGCTAGACGGCTACAGCTTCAACCTCGAACCCACACGTGTTGCCTGGCTGGTGGCCGGAGTGATGGCCGGGCGTTTCCTGCTCAGCCTGTTCTTGCAGACGCCCAAGGGGCAGTCGATCCTGCAGGGTTTCGAGGGCAGTGGCTCCGGTGTGCATGTGCTGGCGCCGGACTACAAGTCGCGGCTGCGCTGGATCATCCCGGCACTGATCGTGATCGCCATCGTCTTCCCGTTCTTCGCCAACAAATACCTGCTGACGGTGGTCATCCTCGGGCTGATCTACGTGCTGTTGGGCCTGGGCCTGAATATTGTGGTCGGCCTGGCCGGTTTGCTTGACCTGGGGTACGTAGCCTTCTACGCCATTGGCGCCTATGGCCTGGCGCTGGGTTATCAGTACCTGGGCCTGGGTTTCTGGACCGTGCTGCCGCTGGCCGCCATCGCGGCGGCTTTAGCCGGGTGCATATTGGGCTTCCCGGTGCTGCGGATGCATGGCGACTACCTGGCCATCGTCACCCTGGGCTTTGGTGAGATCATCCGGCTGATACTGAACAACTGGTTGTCGTTCACCGGTGGCCCCAACGGCATGCCGGTGCCTTCGCCAACCTTCATGGGCCTGGAGTTCGGTCGCCGGGCCAAGGACGGTGGCGTGCCGTTCCATGAGTTCTTCGGCATCGATTACAACCCCAACCTGAAGTTCCTGTTCATCTACATCGTGCTGTTCCTGGTAGTGCTGGCCGTGCTGTACATCAAGCACCGGCTGACCCGCATGCCGGTTGGCCGCGCCTGGGAAGCCCTGCGCGAAGACGAGATCGCCTGCCGCTCCATGGGCCTTAACCATGTACTGGTAAAACTCTCGGCCTTCACCCTTGGCGCCTCCACCGCCGGCCTTGCCGGGGTGTTCTTCGCCAGCTACCAGGGTTTCGTCAACCCGTCCTCGTTCACCTTCTTCGAGTCGGCGCTGATCCTTGCCATCGTCGTGCTCGGCGGCATGGGCTCCACCGTCGGTGTGGTGATTGCCGCGTTCGTGTTGACCGTGGCGCCGGAGTTGTTGCGCAGTTTTTCCGAATACCGGGTGCTGCTGTTCGGCGTGCTGATGGTGTTGATGATGATCTGGAGGCCGCGCGGCCTTATTCGTATCAGCCGTACCGGTGTAGTTCCGCGTAAAGGAGTAGCGCCATGAGCGATGAGGTGATTCTCTCGGTCGACAACCTGATGATGCAGTTTGGCGGGATCAAGGCGCTCAGCGATGTCAGCCTGAAGGTCAAACGCAACTCCATTTTCGCCCTGATCGGCCCCAACGGTGCCGGCAAGACCACGGTGTTCAACTGCCTGACCGGCTTCTACAAGGCCAGTGGCGGCAAGATCGAGTTGAACATGCGCGGCACCCGAACCAACGTTATCCAGCTGCTGGGTGAGCGTTTCCGGTTCGGTGACTTCGTCTCGCCCAAGCGCTTTATCAACCGCCTGCATTACAAGATGTTTGGCGGTACTCACCTGGTCAACCGCGCCGGCCTGGCGCGGACCTTCCAGAACATTCGCCTGTTCCGGGAAATGTCGGTGGTCGAGAACCTGCTGGTGGCCCAGCACATGTGGGTCAACCGCAATCTGCTGGCCGGCGTGCTCAACACCAAGGGCTACCGCAAGGCTGAAAGCGATGCCCTGGACCACGCCTTCTACTGGCTGGAGGTGGTTGACCTGGTCGACTGCGCCAACCGCCTGGCCGGTGAACTGTCGTACGGCCAGCAACGACGCCTGGAGATTGCCCGGGCCATGTGCACGCGACCGCAGATCATCTGCCTGGACGAACCGGCGGCTGGCCTCAATCCGCAAGAAACCGAAGCGCTGAGCAAGATGATCCGTGTGCTGCGCGACGAGCACGACCTGACGGTGGTGCTGATCGAGCACGACATGGGTATGGTCATGAGCATCTCCGACCATATCGTGGTGCTTGACCACGGTAACGTGATCGCCGAAGGCGCACCGCAGGACATCCGTCACAACCCGACGGTGATTGCCGCTTATCTGGGCGCCGATGAAGAGGAACTGGTATGAGTGCACCGATCCTCGAACTCAAAGAGATCGACGTGTTTTACGGGCCGATCCAGGCCCTGAAAAAAGTCTCCCTACACATTGACGAAGGTGAAACGGTGAGCCTGATTGGCTCCAACGGTGCCGGCAAGTCGACCCTGCTGATGTCGATCTTCGGCCAACCGCGGGCCGCCGCGGGGCAGATCATCTACCGTGGCACCGACATTACCCACAAGTCTTCGCACTACATTGCCTCCAACGGTATAGCCCAGTCGCCGGAAGGCCGGCGGGTGTTCCCCGACATGTCGGTGGAAGAGAACCTGATGATGGGTACCATCCCGATTGGCGACAAGTTTGCCAACGAGGACATGCAGCGCATGTTCGAACTGTTCCCGCGGCTCAAGGAGCGGCGCAACCAGCGCGCCATGACCATGTCTGGCGGCGAGCAGCAAATGCTCGCCATTGCCCGGGCGCTGATGAGCCGGCCCAAGTTGTTGCTGCTCGATGAGCCGTCGCTGGGCCTGGCGCCGATCGTGGTCAAGCAGATCTTCGCCACCTTGCGTGAGCTGGCGCAGACCGGCATGACCATCTTCCTGGTTGAGCAGAACGCCAACCACGCGCTGAAGCTCTCGGACCGCGCCTATGTGATGGTCAACGGTCATATTCGCCTGACCGGTACTGGCCAGGAGCTGTTGGTCAATGAGGAGGTGCGCAACGCTTATCTGGGCGGGCACTGATCTTTCGCTGGAAAAATGCCCCGTGTGACGGGGCATTTTTTTGTCCAGCGTTTTGTGGAAAACCTTGCGGCAACTTTCTCTGCGGCGCGACAGAAAGTCGCTGTAACTGGCTGTTTTCCCGACCCTTGAGTTGTCCACCATTGGTGTGGAAGCGACTGTGGGTAACTTGGGTGCATCTTGCTGCAGGCCTTTATTTACAAGGTCTTTAGGCGTGTGGTTGTTTTTTGATCAGAAGTTTTCCAGGGTTTTCCAGCAGACTTTGTCAAGTGCTTTGTCTCTAGCGCAAAAGACACTAAAAGGACCTGAAAAGCCTGTGGATAACTCTGTGGGCAAGCCTTGGACGGATCGGTGTAGACGGCGCAATTACAGGCCTGGAGCCATCACGGAAAACATCTCCGTACCTCCTTGTCCGCAGGTCGAGGTCAAGCGCTGTGCCGAAGGTCAAGCAAAATACTTGCGCAAGGCCCGAACTACATGGCTTGCAGGGGTTTCGAGTTGCCCCCGGATTTTGTGGAAGGGCTTGTGGATAAGATGAGTAAAGCTTGCTGCAGGCCTTGTATATCAGGGGTTTCACAGATTTGATCGTTTTTTGTACAGTATCCTGAATGGCTTGCTGCCGAACGCGACGGCGGGCATGCTGCGAACCCTGTGATCAGCCTTATCAAGGAGACCTGCATGACCTCTACCGTATTCATCACTGGTGCAACGTCCGGCTTCGGCGAAGCCTGCGCCCGTCGTTTTGCTGAAGCCGGCTGGTCGCTGGTACTCACCGGTCGCCGTCAGGAGCGCCTGGAAGCGCTGTGCACCGAGCTGTCCAAGCAAACCCAAGTGCACGGCCTGGTGCTCGATGTGCGTGACCGCAAGGCCATGGAGGCGGCCATCGCCAACCTGCCACCGGCGTTCGCCAAGCTGCGCGGGCTGATCAACAACGCAGGCCTGGCCCTGGGCGCAGATCCGGCGCCCAAGTGCGACCTGGATGACTGGGAAACCATGGTCGACACCAACATCAAGGGCCTGATGTACAGCACCCGCCTGCTGCTGCCACGGCTGATCGCCCATGGCCGTGGCGCGACCATTCTCAACGTCGGCTCGGTAGCGGGTAATTATCCGTATCCGGGCAGCCATGTGTACGGTGGCACCAAGGCATTTGTAGGGCAGTTCTCGTTGAGCCTGCGCTGCGACCTGCAGGGCACTGGCGTGCGGGTCAGCAACATCGAGCCGGGCCTGTGCGAGAGCGAGTTCTCGCTGGTGCGCTTCGGTGGTGACCAGGCGCGATACGACGCGACCTATGCTGGCGCCGAGCCGATTCAGCCGCAGGATATTGCCGAGACCATCTTCTGGATCATGAACCAGCCGGCGCACATCAACATCAACAGCCTTGAGCTGATGCCGGTGAGCCAGGCGTGGGCTGGTTTTTCGATTGATCGATCTGGTAAGGCTTGAGGGCCTATCGCGGGGCAAGCCCGCTCCCACAATGCCCCGCGATAGCATCAGCGCTGACGCTGCAACCCTTTCAGACAAGTCGCCAAATGGTAAGGCGTGGTCGACGGCATATCTTCGCGGCTGACCTTGCCACTGGCATCCCGACACTCATACCAGCCATCGGCATGCAGGAAGTTCTGCTGCAGCGCCTGGAGCTGGGCCAGTACCTTGGCGTCACTGTTCGGGCGCAAGGTCAGGGCGCGCAGGTACTCGGCCTGGGCCCAGATGCGCTGGGTGGCGTCGCGCACCTGGCCATCGGCGCTGAGCATGGCCAGCACTGCGGTGTCCTTCACCCCGCATTGCTCGGCGTAGGTGAATGCCCGGCTGAGCGACCGATGCAACTCGCCACCGCGTAGCAGCGGCGATGACTCCAGCAAGTAGAACCACTCGAACTGGTGCCCTGGTTCGAACCAGTTATCCACAGCCCCGAGCGGTTTCTCCAGCATCACTGCGTGTTCTGGGTCGATGAAATGCGCCTGCATGGCCGCGGACAGGGCTACCAACGCCTGCGCGACGGCCTCATCGTCACGCACCGACAAGGTGGCGAGGAAGGCTTCGGCCAGGTGCATCAGCGGGTTCTGCAGCGGGCCACTGGCAAGGTCCGACCAGTCTTCGCCAAGGCTCGCCTCGTACAGGCCATCATCACGGGCGAATTGCTCGGCAATCACTGCCAGCGCGGCGTTGAGGGTCGATTCGACCAGTTGCTCGCGAACCTTGCCCCAGTAATGCGCGCAGGCGAAGACGATAAAGGCGTGGGTATAGAGGTCCTTGCGCCGGTCCAGCGGCTTGCCCTGGGCATCGATGCTGTAGAACCAGCCACCGTGCTCGGCATCATGGAAGTGCCGCTGCAACGAGCGAAACAGCGCCGCAGCACGCTCGCGAGCACCAGGTTGTTCGATACGGCTGCTGAACAGATACAACTGGCGCGCGCAGGCCATGGCCCGGTAGCGCTGCACCGGCAGTGGCCGTTGCTGCGGATCGAGGGCTTCGAAGGGCAGGGCCATGTCTGCATTCCAGCCCGGGCCTTGCCACAGCGGCACAATGCGCAGGTCAAAATGCGCCTGGACCTTGGCGAGCAGTTCAGACGGGGCGGTACGAAGGTCGGGCATGGAAAAATCGTCGCGGTCGGTGCGTTTGCGCGCAATGGTAGCAGGAAACGGCAGGGAGTTTGTGGGCGCGGCGAAGCGGCCAGCACAGCACACGGTCTACAGGGTACTGAGCCCCTGCCAGTGCTTGGCGCCGACAAAGATGAAGCGCAGTTGCTGGGTGATCTTCTCTTGGGCGCTGATCGATTCGGCGGCATTGGCGCTCGGTTCGTCGATCAGCTCCGGCAGGGTGGCGAACACGGTTTTCACCACCAGGTCGGCCATCACCGCCAGGGCCGCGGCGTCCAGGTGCTGCCAGCGCGGCATGCGCGCAAGGTCGGTGGCCAGGTCCGAGCTGATGCCCTGGCGCAAGTCGCCGATGGCCTGGCGTACCGGCTGCGAGCCGCCGTACTGCTCGCGGGCGAGGAACAGAAACTGGGCGCGGTTGGCCGCGACCACGTCGAGAAAGATCCGTACCGAGGCATCGGTGATGCCACCGAGCTCGAATTCGTTCTGGCGCACCAGGCGGATGGTCTGGCGGAAGGTTTCGCCGACTTCATTGACCAGGACCAGGCCCAGTTCGTCCATGTCGACGAAGTGCCGGTAAAAGCCGGTGGGGACGATGCCTGCGGTTTTCGCCACTTCGCGCAGGCTGATGCTGCCGAAGCCTCGACCGCTTTCCATCAGGTGGCGGGCGGCATCCAGCAGGGCTTGGCGGGTCTGTTGCTTTTGTTCGGCGCGCGGCAGCATGGCAAGTATCGGCAGGCAATGAAACAGCCCTGCACTCTAATAGCCTGGCGCCAGAAAAACAAAGCCCGGTCAATGGACCGGGCTGGGAGGGGAGCTGCTACAGCGCTGGTGTCTGTTGTTGTCTGGCATAGGCTTCAGCTCGCGCGCTGGTTTTCGATCAGACGATCAGATCCACCTTCTGCGACTTGGAAGCGTGCATTCAGACGGTCAGAACCACCTTCGGCTACTTTGAAATACTGTTTCACGCGATCAGAACCACCCTCGGCCACTTTGACTCGGTCGTTCAGGCGATCGGCACCGCCTTCGGCGACACGATTGTTACGCTCCAGCAGCCGATCCGAGCCACCTTCGGCCAGTGGATTGAGCGGTTGCGAGATTACCGTCGAACTCGAGCTCGAGCGCGATTCGGCGGTCAGGGCCTGTTCGGCAGCGGGTACGGCAAAAGCGTTGGCAGCCAGGATGGACAGGGACAGGCTAAGCAGTAATTGGCGTTTCATGGTTCGGTGCTCCTCGGTGGGGCTGGAAAGTGGGTACGGAGCCAATGCTACGCCGGGAAACGCCAGATAAAAGTTCATAAAGATAATGGTAACAATCAACGGAATTGATGTTTTGCCGCGACTGCTCTGGATAGCGGCTTAGCGCTTGATGGGCCATGGTGTGCAAGCTGTTACCGACGCCGCCGAAGGGGGTAACGATCGACAAAAGTTGAGAGAAGGGTCAGCAAAAATCTCGTTATCATGGCTGATCGATTAAACCCCTCGGGATTTCATCAGTCCGAAGAGATAGATGCCATCAGCGCCCCCCGATTTTTGCCCTGCAGCCCTGCGGAGAACCGTGCAATGACGCGCCCTGCCAAAATCTTCACCTGGACCCTGACCAGCCTGCTGCTGGTCCTGGGCGTACTGGTGATCGTCATCGCCACCTTCGACTGGAACCGGATCAAGCCGACCCTCAACGCCAAGGTCTCCGAAGCGCTGCACCGGCCTTTTGCGATCAATGGCAACCTGGCGGTGCGCTGGCAGCGTGAGCCGGAGCAGGGTGGTTGGCGTGCCTGGCTGCCGTGGCCGCATTTCATTGCCGAGGACCTGACCCTGGGCAACCCGGACTGGCTCAAGGAACCGCAGATGGTCGGCCTCAAGCGTGTCGAGTTCCGCCTGGCGCCGCTGCCGCTGCTGGTGCAGCAGATCGTCATCCCGCGTATCGACCTCAACCAGCCGACCGCCAGCCTCAAGCGCCTGGCCGATGGCCGTGCCAACTGGAACTTCGACTTCGGGCCCAGGGATGACCAGGCCGAACCCTCGCAATGGGTGCTGGATATCGGCGCTATCGGCTTCGACAAAGGCCAGGTCAGCCTCGACGACCAGAGCCTGAAGACTCAACTGGACGTGCTGATCGACCCACTGGGCAAGCCGATCCCGTTCAGCGATATCGTCGGCAAGGGGGCCGCGCAAAAGGCCGGTGCCGCCCAGGATTATGCCTTCGGCCTCAAGGTCAAGGGCCGCTACAAAGGCCAGGCGCTGGCCGGTACCGGCAAGATCGGCGGTCTGCTGGCGCTGCAGGACGCGGCGCAACCGTTTCCGCTGCAGGCCGAGATGGCCATTGGCGCTACCCGTATCGCGGTCGCTGGCACCCTCACTGATCCGCGCAATCTCGGTGCGCTGGACCTGCGCTTGCGACTCTCCGGTACCAGCCTTGGAAACTTGTATCCGCTGACCGGCGTGACGTTGCCCGACTCGCCGCCCTATGCCACCGATGGTCATCTCACGGCCAAGTTGCATGAGCCCGGCGGCGCGCTGTTTCGCTATGAAGACTTCAACGGCAAGATCGGTGACAGCGATATCCATGGCGAGCTGGCCTTTGTCGCCAGTCAGCCGCGGCCGAAACTGACCGGCAAGCTGGTCTCCAATCAGTTGCTGTTCAAGGACCTGGCGCCGCTGATCGGTGCCGATTCCAATGCCCAGCAGAAAGCCCGAGGCGGTGCCAGCAAGCAACCGACGGGCAAGGTGTTGCCGGTCGAGGCGTTTCGTACCGAACGCTGGCGGAGCATGGATGCCGACGTGACCTTCAGCGGCAAGCGCATCGTGCACAGTGCCGAACTGCCGTTTACCGATCTCTCCAGCCACTTTGTTCTCGACGATGGCGTGCTGCGCCTGGAACCGCTGCGCTTTGGCATTGCCGGTGGCAAGCTCGACGCCCAGGTGCGCCTGGATGGCCGTAGTGTGCCGTTGCAGGGGCGAGCGCAATTGAGCGCGCGCAACTTCAAGCTCAAGCAGTTGTTCCCGACCTTCGAGCCGATGAAGACCAGCTTCGGGGAGCTCAATGGCGACGCCGACCTGAGCGGGCGTGGCAACTCGGTAGCGACTTTGCTGGCCACGGCCAATGGCGACCTGAAGATGCTGATCAACGATGGCGCGATCAGCCGTGGGTTGATGGAAATCGCCGGGCTCAACGTTGGCAACTATGTGGTCGGCAAGCTGTTTGGCGACAAGGACGTGAAGATCAATTGCGCGGCGGCCGATTTTGGTATCAAGGATGGCCTGGCCAGTACCCGGGTGTTTGTCTTCGATACCGAGAACGCGATCATCTATATCGACGGCACGGCCAACTTCGCCAGCGAGCAGTTGGACCTGAAGATCAACCCCGAATCCAAGGGCGTGCGCCTGATCTCGTTGCGTTCACCCTTGTATGTGCGCGGGCCGTTTGCCAAGCCCAGCGCTGGCGTGCAGGCATTGCCACTGGCGTTGCGCGGTGTGGGCATGGTCGCGCTGGGGGTTGCAGTGGGGCCGGCGGCCGGATTGCTGGCACTGATCGCGCCCAGTGGCGATGTGCCGAATCAGTGCACGCCGTTGCTGGAGCAAATGAAGACCGGCAAGGCGCCGCGGGCGGTGAAGGCGGGTTGAGGAAAAGCAATCGCGGGGCAAGCCCGCTCCTACTCGGTGGTGTAGGAGCGGGCTTGCCCCGCGATCAGGTTCAAAGCCCCTGGAGCAGATCCGCCATATCGTCGGCGTGCTCTTCTTCCTGGGCCAGGATGTCTTCGAAGATGCGCCGGGTGGTCGGGTCGCTCTCGCCGATGTAGCGGATGATCTCGCGGTAACTGTCGATGGCGATCCGCTCAGCGACCAGGTCTTCAAGGACCATCTCCTTGAGGTTGCTGCCCGCGACGTACTGGGCATGGGAGTTCTTGCTCAGGTTGTCCGGATTCAGGTCCGGCTCGCCGCCCAGCTGGACGATACGTTCGGCCAGTTTATCGGCGTGCTCCAGCTCCTGGGTGGCGTGTTCGAGGAACTCGTCAGCCGCGACACTGGCCTTGATCCCGCTGGCCATGTAGTAGTGGCGTTTGTAGCGAAGGGCGCAGACCCACTCGGTAGCCAGCGACTCGTTGAGCAGGCGCAGGATCGTTTTCCGGTCGGCGCTGTAGCCTTCAGTCACGGCGCCCTTCTCGACATGCTGGCGGGCGCGTTCACGCAAGGTTTTGACATCAGTCAGTTCAACGTTGCTCATCATCATCTCCAGGCTGAAATCGGCGAGATATTCACGCACTGTTGGCGCGCTGGTTACTTAAACTGTGAGTGGCCTGCGGGCAAAAAAGTTTTACACGTGGGATTTGGCCTTCTCGACGGCGTCGTCATCGGCCTGGCGTTGTGCACAGGTCTTGAAGCCTTTGGCGTCGACATGGCCGGTGGCATCGAAGCGGACGTAGTAAGCCTGCTGCTGGCCTTCGCGGTTGAGGATGTAGTTGTTGCAGGTACCGCCGTGAGGCAGGTCGATCACGGTCGAGGGGCTGCCGCCAATGGCGATCACCCGTTGCATGGTCATGCCGTTCTCGACGTGCTTGACCAGCGGTTGCTCACGGTACGTGACGTAGTCCACCGGGTTTTCCGGGCGGCTGCCGCAAGCTGCGAGGGTGAAGGTGGTCAGCACAATGGCCAAGGTCTTTTGGTACATGGTTGAGCTCCTTGCTGAGGGTCTATTGACTTGGAACCCCAGCGCGCGGCGGGAGTTCGATTGCGATTGCCTTCGAGGTGCCTGTAGTGTTGGGCGACTGTCCACGGAACGGGAAATGCAGCCATGGCCCAAGGGCTCGCTACACGTTATCCACTGGTGCTGGTGCCGGGCATGCTCGGGTTTGTCCGCCTGCTGCTGTATCCCTACTGGTACGGCATCGTTTCGGCGTTGCGCCGGGGCGGGGCCAAGGTGTTCGCCGTGCAGGTTTCGCCGCTCAACTCATGCGAGGTGCGCGGCGAGCAGTTGCTACTGATCATCGCCGATATCCGTGAGCGTACCGGGGCCGACAAGGTCAACCTGCTCGGCCACAGCCAGGGCGCCCTGACCGCGCGTTACGCCGCGGCCAAGCGGCCGGAGTGGGTGGCTTCGGTGACCTCGATCGCCGGCCCCAACCATGGCTCTGAGCTGGCCGATTACCTGCTCGAACACTACCCTGGCGATTCCGCGCGTGGTCGCCTGCTCAAGGCGTTGTTGCATGGGCTGGGGGTATTGATGGGCTGGCTGGAAACCGGCTGGCGCGGGCCGACATTGCCGATCGACGTACACGCCTCGCACCATTCACTGACCCGTGCCGGTGTGGCGTTGTTCAACCAGGCTTATCCACAGGGCTTGCCGAGCACCTGGGGCGGCGAAGGCCCTTACGAGGTCAACGGTGTGCGCTACTACTCCTGGTCCGGCACCCTGCAACCGGGCCTGACCGACCGCGGCCTCAATCGTCTGGATGGCAGCAACCGCTTCTGCCGCCTGTTCGCCCGCACCTTCGTGCGGGAAAAGGGCCAGTGCGACGGCATGGTCGGGCGCTTCAGTTCGCACCTGGGGCAGGTGATCGGCGATGACTACCCGCTCGATCACCTGGACATCGTCAATCAGTCGTTGGGCGCGGTGGGCAAGGGCGCGGAACCGCTGCGGCTGTTCACCGAACATGCCGCCAGGCTCAAGGCTGCGGGGCTGTAGTGCTGCGCCGCAGGGGTGTCTTCCAGCGTTCGGCGAGGATCACCCCGACCAGGGTCAACAATCCGCCCACCAGGTGATAGAGAGCCAGTTGCTCGCCCAGTACCAGGGCCGCAATGACCGCCGTGACTGCTGGCAGCAAGTTGAAGAACAATGTCGTGCGGCTCGGGCCCAGGCGGTTGACCCCCTGCATCCAGGCCAGCGGCGCGATCATCGAGGCCAGGACGCAGGCGTAGATCACCAGGCCGATGTTGCCGGTGCCCAGGCCGGTCTTTGGCGAGAACAGGAACAGCGGAAACAGCACGATGATTGCCACCAGTACCTGCAGGTACAGCAGTTGCAGGGGCGGGATGCGCAACTGCCACTTTTTCAGCAGGGTGCTGTACACCGCATAGGCCAGGGTGGCGATCAGCATCAGCGCATCGCCGCCGTTGAGACCGTGTTGCACCAGCACCGCCAGGTCGCCAGCCGACACCACCACCAGCACACCGATGAACGACACCACTGCGCCAATCAGCGCGCCGATGGTCAGTCGCTGGCCTAGGCTGATGATTGCCAGGGCCAGGGACATCAGTGGCATCAGCGAGAGGATGATGCCCATGTTGGTGGCGCTGGTGATGGCGGCGGCGAAGTAGGCCAGGCTCTGGTACACCGCCATGCCGAGCACGCCAAGGATAAAGACTTTGCCCAGGTTCGGGCCGATGGCCGCCCAGTTGCGCAACACCGGCCGCAACAGGAAGGGGGTGAACAGCAGGCCGGCCAGCAGCCAGCGATAGAAGCCGATTTCGGCCGGGAAGATCGCCCCGGCAGACATCTTGGTGACCACGGTATTGCCGGCCCAGATGAAGATTGCCAGCAATGGAAACACATAATTCATGGAACGGGAGCTCTTGAAGGTACAGGCGGTTATTATCCGCTTGTCTGTCCTGTTGCTTATACTTGTATCCAGACAACCTGCGCATAGATCCAGACAGCATGTCGATCAAATACCTGAACATCCCGCAATTCGAAGCGTTGCCGGCCCCGGTGTACTTCCGTTACGACGAGTTCGGCGCCGATACTCACAGCGCCGCACACCGGCACGCCTGGGGCCAGCTCAACTATGCGGCCCACGGCATCATGCACCTGGAAGTCGACGGCCAGCGCTTCATCTCGCCGCCACACTATGCGGTGTGGATGCCGCCTGACACCGAACACAGTTGTTACAACCCGCAGGCCATTGTCTATCGCTCGGTGTACCTGGACCGCAGCGTGTGCGAAGGCCTGCCTGGTGAGCCCTGCACCCTGGTGATCAGCGACATTCTCAAAGCCATTCTTGGCGACTTCGCTGCCCGTGACGTCAGGGTTGCCGAAGATGAAGCCGACCAGCGTCTGGCACAGGTGCTGGTCGACCAACTGCGCCGTGCACCGACCCAGACGTGCTACCTGCCGTACGCACGTAGCGCGAGCCTTAACGAGGTGCTCCAGGCCCTGCATGCCGAGCCCGGCGACAATCGCCCACTCGGCCACTGGGCGCAGCGTGTTCATGTCAGCGAACGCACCTTGGCCCGGCAGTTTATCCGCGAGTTGGGCATGAGCTTTGGCGAGTGGCGCCTGCGCTTACGTTTTTTGCGCGCCATCGAGGCACTGGAGCAGAACCTGCCGATCCAGCAGATTGCCTTCGACCTGGGTTACAGCAGCGCCTCGGCGTTCATCGCCATGTTCCAGCGCCAGGCCCACTGCACGCCCGAGCAGTATCGGCGGCAGGCGCGCGCTGGTGGTTTGTAAGATTTTTTGTCTACACTCACGGCAAGGCTGCGCACCCGGCGCGGCGACCAGGAGAAAGCGCCATGAAGCGGGTGCGTGTGCCATTGCTGTTGCTCGGTTTGCTGATGTGTTCCCAAGGCTTTGCCGCCACCGCGCAACAGGAGAAAATGAAAACCTGTAACGCCGATGCCACCACTCAGGCGCTCAAGGGCGATGAACGCAAGGCGTTCATGAGTACCTGCCTCAAAGCCAAGCCTGCGACCCAGCAGGACAAGATGAAGACCTGCAACGCCGACGCCACCACCAAAGCGCTCAAGGGCGATGAGCGCAAGGCCTACATGAGCGACTGCCTGAAGAAAAAATAACCGGCATCAATCGTCGGCGTAAGTCACCGACTCGAGCCGGTCCAGGCCCCTGCCGAGAAACAGCGAGAATGGCCGGCCGGCGCGGTTGGCCAGCTCTCGGCAGTCATCCTGAGCCATCCCTATGCGCTGGTCTGTGCCTGAGTTGAGGTTAAGGCTCTGTTTGCCCAATGAACCGATCTCAAAGGCCATTTCGAAGGGGCCGTAAGGGTTGCGCTGCAACGTCCTCTGGGCTTGCCAGGCCTTGATCTGGCCGTTGCCGATTCTTTGCTTGAGCGTCGGATCCTTGAAATCAAAGCGTGCCGGCACCGTGGCGTAACGCATCTGGTCGTATTCGAGGACCACCTGCGCACGTTCCGATGGGCCTTCCTCGATCTGCACGATCGACCTGAGCTTGAACGGCCCGCCCGAGACTTTGGCCAGCACATGGCAGGTGATGATGCTCGACACTTCGCTCTTGTTCGAGGCCGCAAGCATGCGATCCTGGAGCGAGGCGGTGGAAAGCGCCTCGATACGATCGCCAAGCTCAAGCTTGAGGGTGACCGGCCCCTTGATCTTTTCCAGCGGCTCCCTCCAGACCTGGAATTGGGGGGCCAGTGCCTGCGGTTCAAGGGTGACGTCGACGTCCCAGGAGGTGGCGGCGCGCGCCCGGGGAATTTCGTCGAAAAAGTCACGCAGGGCTTTGCGCTTGGTGACATCGAGTGAGCGTGAGACGCTGATCACAATGGTCTGCGGGTGGTCGTGATCCAGCTCGACCTCAATGTCCTTGGGGTCGATATGAAGTGCCAGGATGGCGTTGTACAGGTCGTCGCCGTATTGCGGGGCGAGATCACCGTAGAAGGTTCTTACCGACTGCGCAAAGTGCAGGGTGGCGAAATCCTCCGAACAGCCGCCAAGCAGTATCAGGGGGATCAGGACAAGCAGTTTGCGCATGGTCTGGAACTCTTTGCCTTGAAGGTGGGAAGGCACAGAGGGACTTCTGTTTCGCTTACCTGCGAATGCACCTCAAGGGCGCCGCCGTTCCATCGGGGGCGGCAATCATAGAAACATCACGAGCGCATTGCCAGCCGCAGTGCTGCTGCGTGCCACTATGCCTGCCGGGCGAAGGCTGGCAGACTGCCGGTTTTCCATGCCGTCGCCTTTCGAGGTTGTATGACCTTTACTCAGCGCCAGATCACCCTGGCCAGTTGGATCATCGTCTTCACCGGCCTGTTGCTGGTGTTGCCGCTCAAGTTGTTGCCAAGCCTGTTGGCCGGGCTGCTGGTGTTCGAACTGGTCAACATGCTTACGCCCAAGCTGCAGCACCTGATAGCGGGCCAACGGGCACGCTGGCTGGCGGTAGCGTTGCTCGGCACCCTGGTGGTCAGCACCCTGACGTTGCTGTTTGCCGGTGCCATCAGCTTCCTGTTGCATGAAGCGGAAAACCCCGGCGCGTCGCTGGATAAATTCATGCTGCTGGTCGACCAGGCCCGTGGGCAGTTGCCGCCGTTCATCGACGCCTATCTGCCGGCCAGCGCCTCGGAGTTCAAGGTGGCCATCGGCGAGTGGCTCAAGACCCACCTGGGTGAGTTGCAACTGGTCGGCAAGGGCGCGGCGCACATGTTCGTCACCCTGCTGATCGGCATGATCCTCGGCGCCATTGTTGCCCTGCAGCGCATCCCCGACATCTCCAAGCGCAAGCCCCTGGCAGCGGCGCTGTTCAACCGTCTGGCGCTGCTGGTGCAGGCGTTTCGCAACATCGTGTTTGCGCAGATCAAGATTTCCCTGCTCAATACCTTCTTCACCGGGATCTTCCTGGCCGTGGTGCTGCCGCTGTTCGGTGTGCACCTGCCGCTGACCAAGACCCTGATCGTACTGACCTTCCTGCTCGGCCTGCTGCCGGTGATCGGCAACCTGATGTCCAACACCCTGATCACCATCGTCGGGCTGTCGTTGTCGATCTGGGTGGCGATGGCGGCGCTGGGTTACCTGATCGTTATCCACAAGGTCGAGTACTTCCTCAACGCGCGGATCGTGGGTGGGCAAATCAGTGCCAAGTCGTGGGAATTGTTGCTTGCGATGCTGGTGTGCGAGGCGGCGTTCGGCTTGCCGGGGGTGGTGGCGGGGCCGATTTACTATGCCTATCTGAAGAGTGAGTTGCGTCAGCAAGAATTGGTTTGAATTTTATCGCGGGGCAAGTCGAGTCGTCGCACCGCCGCTCCCACCATCACTTTGTGGGAGCGGCGGTGCGACGACTCGACTTGCCCCGCGATGCTTTCAGCCGTAACGCTTGCGCGCCTCGATCGCCAAACCGCTGCCAATGCTGCCAAAGATGTTGCCTTCGACATGCCGCGCGTTCGGCAGCATCGCCGCCACGCTATGGCGCAAGGCCGGGATGCCGCTGGAACCACCGGTGAAGAACACCGTATCCACTTGTGCCACACCCACGCCAGCCTTGCTCAGCAACTCGCTGACACTGCCGCGTACGCGTTCGAGCAGGTTGTCGATCGACTCTTCGAACAGCGCCCGGGTCAGTTCGACACTGAGGCCCGACTCGACCCGTTTGAGGTCGACCAGGCGGCGGTCGTTCTGGGTCAGTTCGATCTTGGTTTCTTCCACTTCCATCGCCAGCCAGTGACCAGCGCGCTGTTCGATCAGCTTGAACAGCCGGTCGATGCCGTCGGTGTCCTCGATGTCGTAGCGCATGCTGCCCAGGGCCAGCTGGGATTTTTGCGAGTACACCGAGTTGATGGTGTGCCAGGTGGCCAGGTTCATGTGGTGACTGGTGGGCATGAAGGCGCCGCTTTTCATCCGGCTGCCGTATCCGAACAGCGGCATCACGCCCTGCAGGCTCAGTTGCTTGTCGAAGTCGGTACCGCCAATGTGCACGCCGCCGGTGGCGAGGATGTCCTGCTGGCGGTCGTCGAGCATGTGCCGCTCAGGGGCCAGGCGCACCAGGGAGAAGTCGGAGGTACCGCCGCCGATGTCGACGATCAGCACCAGCTCTTCGCCCTGGATGTTCGACTCGTAGTCGAAGGCGGCGGCAATCGGTTCGTACTGGAACGACACGTGCTTGAAGCCGATCTTCTTCGCCACTTCAGCCAGGGTGTCTTCAGCCTCCTGGTCGGCGGCCTGATCGTCATCGACGAAATGCACCGGGCGGCCCAGCACCACCTCGTCGAAGGCACGGCCGGCATTGGCCTCGGCGCGCTTTTTCAGCTCGCCGATGAACATGCCCAGCAGGTCCTTGAATGGCAACGCGGTACCCAGCACGCTGGTGTCGTGCTTGATCAGCTTGGAACCCAGCAGGCTCTTGAGCGAGCGCATCAGGCGACCTTCATAGCCTTCAAGGTACTCGTGCAGGGCCAGGCGGCCGTACACCGGGCGGCGCTCCTCGATGTTGAAGAACACCACCGACGGCAGAGTGATCTTGCCGTCTTCCAGGGCGATCAACGACTCCACGCCCGGGCGGTGCCAGCCGACGGTGGAGTTGGAGGTGCCGAAGTCGATGCCGCAGGCACGGGCCGGAGATGCTTGACTCATGGGTTGTACTTCCGGGGAAAAACGGCCGCGCAGTTTATGCCAGCTGGCAGCAGAATCAAGACCGATTATCTGCTTTGCGGCAAACCCATGAGCACCTTGAAAGGCTATGCTTGACCCCAATCTATACCAGCATTCGATTAACCCATGGTGATTCCATAGATGGACTTCAAAGACTACTACAAGATTCTTGGCGTGGAGCCCACTGCGGATGACAAGGCGATCAAGACCGCCTACCGCAAGCTTGCGCGCAAGTATCACCCCGACGTCAGCAAAGAGCGTGACGCCGAGGATAAATTCAAGGAGGCCAACGAGGCCTATGAAGCCCTGAGCAGCCCGGAAAAACGTGCCGAGTACGACGAACTGCGCAAGTACGGCCAGCATGGCCGGCCTTTCCAGGGCCCGCCTGGCTGGCAAAGCCGTGGCTCGTCAGGTGCTGAGAGCTTCGGTGACGGTGGCGATTTTTCCGATTTCTTCAGCTCGATCTTCGGTTCGCGCGGTGGCAACGGCAATCCTTTTGGCCGCGGCCAGCAACGCAGTGCCGGACGGCGGGGGCAGGACGTGGAAATGGAACTGGCGATTTTCCTTGAGGAAACCCTGTCCAGCGAATCCAAGCAGATCAGCTTTCAGGTGCCGCAGCACAACGCCAGCGGCCAGCGCACCGGTTTTACCACCAAGACCCTGAATGTGAAGATCCCGGCCGGTGTCAGCGACGGCGAGAAGATTCGCCTCAAGGGCCAGGGCGCGCCGGGCATCGGTGGCGGCGCCAATGGCGACCTGTTCCTGACCATTCGCATGGCACCGCATCCGCTGTTCGATGTCGAAGGTCATGACCTGATCATTACCGTGCCACTGGCGCCGTGGGAAGCTGCGCTGGGCACCAAGGTGGCGATGCCGACCCTGACCGGCAAGGTCAACCTGACCATTCGTCCGGACAGCCAGAACGGTCAGCGCCTGCGGATCAAGGGCATGGGCCTGAGCAACAAGCAGGGCCAGCGTGGCGACCTGTACGCGCAATTGAAAGTGGTGATGCCCAGCCAGTCCGATGCCGCTGCTCGCGAGCTGTGGAGCAAGCTGTCGGAGAAGGCTGCATTTAACCCGAGGACACAATGGAGTAGCTGATCATGAGCGGTACCCTGATCGTTGAACTGGACATGCAGACCCTCTGTCAGGAAGCCGATCTACCGGCGGCCTATGTGATCGAAATCGTCGAACACGGCATTGTCGAGCCTTCCGGGCGAACGCCGGAAGACTGGCTGTTTGACGATCAGGCGCAAGTGCTGGCCAAGCGCGCGGCCAAGTTGCACCACGACCTGCAACTGGAGTGGGAAGGGGTGGCACTGGCGCTGGAGCTGCTGGAAGAGGTCCAGCAGCTGCGCAGCGAGAACAGCATGCTCAGGCAGCGCCTGGGGCGGTTCGTGCAGGGCTGATCGCGGACATGTGGGAGCGGGCTTGCCCCGCGAACAGGGCCCAGAGACCTACAGCAACTTGAAGTATAACGCCGTCGCCCGGTAGGTCCCATCCGGCCCACAAGCATAATCCGGAATCTCCCCGGCCTTGCTGTACCCTTGCGAGCGATAAAAAACCTCGGCATCCGACCCTGCCTCGGTATCCAGGTACAACATGCCACGCTGCTTTTGCCGCGCCGCCAGTTCCAGTGCCTGCATCAGTTGCTGGCCCAGGCCGCGGCGCCGCGCCGCGCTGTGCACCAGCAGCTTTTGCACTTCGGCGCGGTTCAAGCCATTGGGTTTGAGGCACAAGCCCAGTTGCACACTGCCCAGCACTTCCTTGTCCTTGCCCACCACCCACAGCAGCAGCTCGCCGCTGACCAGGCGTTGGCGCACTTCTTCGAAATAGCGCTCGGACTGCTGAGCATCGATACCCTCCAGAAAACCCACCGAGGCGCCGTGTTGCACGGCATCGAGCAGCAATGCCACCAGGCCGTCACGGTAATAGGCAAAGCTTTCATGGGTTACACGATTGAGCTGCGCAGCATTCATGGGCGTCATTCCATTGTCGGGGGCGGGGCGTCGGGGTTGAGGATCAATTGCATGAAGGTCAGGTCCAGCCAGCGGCCAAATTTCACGCCGACCTGGGGCATCTGCCCGTTGAGGGTGAAACCCAGGCGCTGGTGCAGGCGAATCGAGGCGGCGTTGCCGCTTTCGATGGCGGCAACCATCACGTGCTTGTTACAGGTGCGGGCCCGCTCGATCAGCGCTTGCATCAGTGTGGGACCCAGGCCGATACCTCGCTGGTCGCTGCGGATGTACACCGAATGCTCGACGGTATGGCGAAAACCTTCGAATGCCCGCCAGTCACCAAACGAAGCATAGCCCAGTACCTGGTCGGCAGCGTCCACCGCCACCAGGACCGGATAACCCTGGACCTGGCGGGCATCGAACCAGGCCTGGCGGTTGGCCAAGTCGACCACTTGTTCATTCCAGATTGCCGTGGTGTTGAGCACGGCGTCGTTGTAGATCTCGCGAATGCCTGGCAGGTCGGCAGGCACAGCATCGCGCAGCAGGTAAGTCATGGCAGGTTCTCGAGCAGGGGCACGGTGATAGGCTCAGGTTAAATGGTTACCAGGCCGCGCACACCCTCGGCTTGCATGTTTTCGCCACGCGACATCACCAGGTACTGGTCGGCAAGCTCGGCGATCACCGCGCAGGATGTGGCTGCCGCCGGAATATTGGTGCAGGGAGTCCTGGGTCAGCAACTGGCGGCCCTTTTCGGCGAACAGCGGCCAGTTCGAAGCCGGGTCGACCACCACCGGTTCCAGCAGTTTGCAGCTGACGCCGCCCTTGGCGTTGATCTGTTCGATGGTCATCAGGGCCACTCACCTGCACAGCATTGGATCGCGCAGGTATGATCGCCGTCTTCAATACCGCTCAAGGACGATGGCAGTGATCAAATACGTGGGCGCAGCAATGTTGGCCGGGTTGTGGGTGGCAATGGGGCAGGCGCAGGCCGGTGAACCGTCCTCGTTGTACTTTCGCTGCACCATGACCAAGGCCCAGTACGCCGAGGCCAAGGCCGCTCCACCGGGCGGGGCGCCAGCCTTCGATGATTGGCAGCAATGGTTCGACAGCCAGGGGATGTATGGCCCCGGCAAGGTCCGCAGCGAAGACCTGCGGCCGCTGGTGGCGCGTAACTTGCGCGAGCTGGTCGGCGTCACTGGCTGGGGCACGTACTCGGAGTACGACGAGAAGGCCGGGGCCTGGCAGTTCGCCCTGTTGCAGTTCAGCGAAAACTACGGCGAGATGATCTCGCTGCTGGCGCCACTGCGCAGCGTCGCGCCTTACTGCGCCGCCGACTCCGACAGCTTCATGCTGGTCTACTCATACATCTGGGGCGACGGCGACAATGCCTACCTGACCCTCAATGGCCGCAGCCAGTTCGCCAAGGCACCGACGCCGGCCCAACGCAAGGAGGCCGACGCGGTGCTGGCCAAATTGCTCAAGGCCAGCGAGGGCTGATCAGCCCTGGCGGGAGCTGACGCTTTCAAGCTGAGCCTGACGATTGCGCCGCACAAACTGGTAAGTGACCGCCAGCAGCACGAACCACAGCGGCGTGACGATCAGGGCCTGGCGGGTGTCGTGCTCCAGGCTCAGCAGCACCAGGATGAAGGCGAAGAACGCCAGACACACCCAGCACATGAAGCGCCCGCCGGGCATCTTGTACTTCGAGGCCTGGTGCAGCGCCGCACGCTGTTTGCGGTAGTTCAGATACGACAGCAGGATCAGGGTCCAGACGAACATGAACAGGATCGCCGAGACCGTGGTCACCAGGGTGAAGGCTTCGATCAGGTCGGGGACCACATACATCAGTGCTGCGCCCAGCAACAGGCAGGTGCAGGAAAAGTACAGACCGTTGGCCGGCACCTTGCGGCTGGACAGGTGTTCGAAACTGCGTGGCGCATCACCCTGCTGGGCCAGGCCGAAGAGCATGCGGCTGGTCGAGAACACGCCGCTGTTGGCCGAGGACGCCGCCGAGGTCAGCACCACGAAGTTGATGATACTGGCCGCTGCCGGCAGGCCGGCGAGCACGAACAGTTCAACGAATGGGCTCTTGCCCGGCACCACATCACGCCATGGTGTCACGGCCATGATGGTGATCAGCGCCAGCACGTAGAACACGATGATGCGCACCGGGATCGAGTTGATTGCGCGCGGCAGGTTGCGCTCCGGGTTCTTGGCTTCGGCGGCAGTGGTGCCCACCAGTTCGATGCCGACGAAGGCAAATACGGCAATCTGGAAACCGGCAAAAAAGCCCATCAAGCCGTGGGGGAACATGCCCTGGTCATTCCACAGGTTGGCAAGGTCGGCGGTGCGCCCGGCGGGCGACTGGAAGCCGGACATGACCATGTACAGGCCGGTACCCACCAGGGCGACGATGGCGATGATCTTGATCATGGCGAACCAGAACTCGATCTCGCCGAACATTTTCACCGTGATCAGGTTCAGCGACAGCAGCAGGCCGACACAGGCAAGCGCCGGTGCCCATTGCGGCAGATCGGGAAACCAGAACTGCGAATAGGCCGAGATCGCGATGACGTCGGCGATGCCGGTGATGATCCAGCAGAACCAGTAGGTCCAGCCGGTGAAGTAGCCGGCCCAGGGCCCGAGCAGGTCGGCGGAGAAATCGATGAACGACTTGTAGTTGAGGTTCGACAGCAGCAGTTCGCCCATGGCGCGCATGACGAAGAACAGCATGAAACCGATGATCATGTAGACGAAGATGATCGACGGGCCGGCCAGGCTGATGGTCTTGCCTGAGCCCATGAACAGCCCGGTGCCGATGGCGCCACCGATGGCGATCAGCTGGATATGGCGGTTGGACAGGCTGCGTTGCAGGTGTTCATGGTCGTCAGGGGCGGGATGTTGCGGGGGCAGGTTCGCGGTCATAGGCAGGCATTCCGTTGAGGTCAGTCTTGTTGTGCGCCGCTAGGCTAACACGCGCCTTCCTGGCGCTAGCGCGACAATACGTCTCAAGGCGCGGGCGGTGTTGACCGTGGTCAACGTCGGCGCATCAGGCCGATAAAGAACAATCCGCCGATGGCGGCGGTGGCGATGCCGATCGGCAGGTCCTCTGGCGAGATCAGGGTGCGCGCGGCGACGTCGACCCAGATCAGGAACAGGCTGCCCAGCAGCAGGCACACCGGCAGCAGGCGGCTGTGCTCGGCACCGACCAGGCGCCGGGCAATGTGCGGCACCATCAGGCCGACAAAACCGATCGAGCCACTGATCGCCACCAGCACGCCGGTCAGCAGCGAGCAGATCAAAAAGGCCAGCAGGCGCACTTTGCGCGCATTCAGGCCAAGGGTCACGGCGGTCTGCTCGCCGGCCATCAGGGCGTTCAGCGAACGGGCCATGCCCAGCAGCAAGGCCAGGCCCAGCAACACGCTGACGGTTGGGATCGGCAGCAGCTCCCAGCGCGCCAGGCCCAGGCCGCCGAGCATCCAGAACATCACCGCCGAGCTTGCCCGGTGATCCCCCAGAAACAGCAGCAGATTGGCCGCCGCCATCATCACAAAGGCCACCGCTACACCGCAGAGCAGCAGGCGGTCGCTGTCCAGGCGGCCGTGGCGGCTGGCAATGGCCAGCACCAGCAGCATGCTGCACAGCGCGCCGATAAAAGCCGCCAGCGGCAAGGTCAGGACGCCGAGCAGTTCGCCGATATGCAGCACTACCAGCACTGCCCCCAGAGTCGCCCCAGAGGTGACGCCAAGCAGGTGCGGGTCGGCCAGCGGGTTGCGCGTTACGGCTTGCAACACCGCGCCGATCATCGCCAGGCCACCGCCCACCAGCGCTGCCAGTAGCATGCGCGGCACCCGGATCAACCAGACGATATGCTCCTGTCCGGTGGTCCATGCAGGCATTTCAGGTGTAATGCCCAACAGCTTGAACAACAGCACGCGCCACACCACGTCGACCGGCACCGGCGCCGAACCGAAGCCCAGCGAGACCACGCAGGACACCAGCAGCAGGCCGAACAGACCGAGCAGCAACAGCCGGTGCCGGGAGTTTGCCGACCTCATGCGCCGTGCAGGCTCTTGGCGATGGTCTCGATGGCTTCGACGTTCTCAAGGCTTGGCGTGGCAGCCACGTAAGTAATGACCACGAAGCGCTTGTTGCGGATTGCATCCACCGATTGCAGGGCCGGGTGCTGTTCGAGGAACGCCTGCTTCTGCGCAGCGCTGACCTCGCCGTAGTCGACGATGACGATGACCTCGGGGTTGCGTTCGACCACGCTTTCCCAGTTGACCCGGGTCCAGCTGGCCTCGATGTCGTCGAGTACATTGCGCCCGCCCGCTGCGGCAATCAGTGCTTCAGGCATCCCCAGGCGTCCGGAGGTCATGGCCCGGTCTTCGCCGCTGTCATAGAGGAACACCCGGGGGCGCTGGGCCGGCAAGTGCTGCTGGACCACGGCCACGCGCTGTTGCATCGCGCTGATCAACTGCTCGGCACGCGCCTGCACGTCGAAGATCCTGCCAAGGTTGCGCAGGTCGGTGTAGGTGTCCTCCAGGCTGGCCGCCGGGCGCTTCATGACGAAGGCGCACGACTCGGTCAGCTCATACACCGGGATGCCCAGCGGCGCCAGGCTTTGTGGCGTCAGGTCGCCGCCAACGCGCATGCCGTAGTCCCAGCCGGCGAACAGGAAGTCGACATTGGCATTGAGCAGGGTTTCCACCGACGGGTACTTGGCCGCCAGTTCCGGCAATCCGTCGAGTTGCTTGCGCAATTCCGGCGTCACCGCCTTCCAGCCGCTGACGCCACTGTAGCCGACCATGCGCGAGCGCAGGCCGAGGGCGAGCATCATCTGGGTCATGTTGATGTCGTGGCTCAGGGCATGCTCCGGGGCCTGGGTGAAGGTCACCTGGCGGTTGCAGCTCTGCACGGTCAAGGGGTATTGGGTGGCCTCGGCGAAAGCGCCGGGGCTGGCCAGCAGCAAGGCCAGGCCAAGCAGCAGGGTGGATCGAATCATCGCTGGGTTATCCAGGTAAGGCGTGGGTGGTCAGCCAGAGGATGGCGGTCGATCAGTGCTTGTACACCGAATACCTCCTGCAGCAATTCGGCAGTCAGTACCTGATCGGGTGTGCCACTGGCGACGATGCGCCCGTGGTCGAGCACGTACAGGCGATCGCAGAAGGCCGCCGCCAGGTTCAGGTCATGGATGCTCGCCAGGGTACCGATGCCCAGGCGCCGCACCTGCTGTAGCAGCTCCAGCTGATAACGCGGGTCAAGGTGGTTGGTCGGCTCATCGAGGATCAATACCTGGGGTTGCTGGACCAGGGCGCGGGCAAGGATCACCCGCTGTTTTTCACCGCCCGACAGGCTGGCGAAGGTGTGGTCGTCGAAGCCCTGCAGGCCGACCGCCTGCAAGGCCTGTTGCACCAACTGGCGATCTTCATGGCTGTCGCCGTCGAACAGACCTTTATGGGGCGTACGGCCCATGGCGACCACTTCTTCGACATTCAGGCCGAAAGCATCGGGAAATTCCTGCAGGACCACGGCGATACGCTGGGCGCACCAGCGCGACGATTGCTGCCACAGGTCATGTTCGCCCAGGCGTACCTGGCCCCGCTCCGGTTTGTTGAAACGGTAGGCGCAACGCAACAGGCTGGTCTTGCCGCTGCCGTTGGGGCCGATCAGACCGACGAATTCGCTGGCGCCGACCTGCAACTCAACGTCGCGCAACTGGAACTGGTGGTGGCAGTGGCCGTGGCCCAGGGGCGACCAGTGCAGGTCGCGGATACTCAGGGTGCTCATCAAGGTCCTGCGGGCCCGAAAAATCAGGGGCCTATGTTAACGGATTTGCTGTAGAAGCGGCGGGTGGCCAGGCGATCCACCAGCCACACCAGCAGCATCGAGCCGCCCACTAGCGGAAACACCACCCCCAGCATCAGCATGATCACGGTCGCGGTCTTCCAGCGCGGCAGGTCATGGCGCAGCGGCGGTACGCCAAGGCCACCTTCGGGACGACGCTGCCACCACATCACCAGGCCGCTGACCGAGCCGAGCAGGATCATCAGGCAGATCAGCAACACGATGAGTTGATTGAGCGGGCCGAACATCTTGCCTTCGTGGAGCATTACCCCCAGCTCGGTGGCGCGGGCGACGTTGCTGTAATCCTGCCAGCGAACGTCCACCAGGACCTTGCCGGTGTACTGGTCGATATGCAGGGTGGCATCGTTGCGTGGGTCGTCGGCGAACACGGCAATGGTGTATACGCCTTCGGCGCTGGTCGGCAGGGTGATGCTGTAGCCAGGTTCGACGCGGCGCGTGATGGCCAACTCTTCGACTTGTTGCAGGCCGATTTTCGGCGCCGCCGGTGTGCTGGAACCCATGTTGTGGCCGGCATGCTCGGCGTGAGCGCCCGATTGCGGCATCGGTGTGTTTTCCATGGCCCAGGGCACGGTCTGGCGACTGGCGCTGTTGAGCTCTCGGGCTTGCTGGTCGGATTGCGGTACGTCGTTCCACATCGCTGCCGGAAAGCGGTTCCACAGGTCGGCATACTGCTTGCCCCAGAACCCGGTCCAGGTCATGCCGCTGAGCAGCATCAACAGCAGCAGGGCCGAACCCCAGAATCCGCTGACCGCATGCAGGTCGCGCCATAGCAGACGCCCGCGGGCGTTCAGGCGTGGCCAGAGCACGCCAGCACTGCGTTTGCCCCGCGGCCACCAGAGGTACAGGCCGGAGACCACCAGCACCACGCCCCAGCCGGCGGCCAGCTCCACCAGGCGATCACCCGTGGTGCCGATCATCAGTTCGCCGTGCAGAGCGCGGGCCACGGCCTGCAGGTTGTTTTTCGCGTCCTGCTCGCCCAGCAGCGTGCCGCGGTAGGGGTCGACGAACACATTCAATTCACGGCCATCGTTGTGCACCACGAACTGCGCACTGCGGTCACTGGCCTGCGCGGGTAGGTACTGGCTGACCTGGCCTTTGGGGTAGGCCTGCTGCACGCTTTGCAGCAGGCTGTCGGCGTTGTGCCGCTGCTGCCCGGCCTCGACCACCAGCAAGTCGCGGTACAGCAACGGGTCGAGTTGCGGCTTGAACAGGTAGATGATCCCGGTGATCGCCAGCACGATCATGAACGGCGCAACGAACAAGCCTGCGTAAAAATGCCATCGCCAGGCCAGGTTGTAGAAGGATACGTGCGGTTTGCTCATGGAGCGCTCCCGTGTTGCCTGGGGAAGGCGCGATCAGTGATCGCGCCCGGGTTGGATCAGAAACTCAGGTCGACCTTGGTCCAGAACGTACGCCCTGGCTCATCGATCGGCTGCGGATCAGTGGCCGGGTAGCCAAAACCGGCGTTGCCTGCCAGGTTCAGGTGTTCGGCGTAAGCCTTGTCGAACAGGTTGTCGACCCCGGCACTGAGCTTGAGGTTGTTGCTGACCTTGTAGGCACCGTTGAGCGAGAACACGCCGAAACCGCTGCTCTTCTCGTAGTCCTTGCCCACCACGTTGCCGGCGTTCTCGGCGATGCGGTTCTGCGCCGCCACCAGGCGCCACAAGGCCCCTGCGCTCCACACATCGCGGCTGTAGGTCAGGCCCAGGCGGCTTTCCAGAGGGGGCATCTGCGGCAGTGCCTTGCCGTCGCTGCTGTTCTTGCCCCAAGCGTAGGCCAGGGTGGCGTCGGCTTTCCAGTTGCTGGTCAATTTATACGCCGCGCCCAGTTCGCCGCCCATGATGCGTGCATCGATGTTCTGCGCTCGCGAGCTGGGCATGCCCATCATTCCCGGCCGGTAGTCGAAGAGAATGTAGTCGCGGATCTGCCCGACATAGCCCGAGGCCCAGGCCTCGACGGTATCGGTCTGGTACTGGATGCCGAAGTCGAGCTGGGTGGTTTTCTCCGGTTTGATGCTATCGAAGGCATTGACCGAGCCGGGTGCGCCGGACTTGGGCGAGAACAGCTCCCAGTAGTCGGGGAAGCGTTGGGCGTGGCCGAGGCCGACGTAGGTGGTGGCGGGAATATCCACCAGGTCATGCTCGTAGCGGACAAAACCGCTGGGCAGGGTATCGGCGCGGGTATCGCCACTGGTGGCGCTGGTAGCCCGGTAATCCTTGGCCGAGGCTCGGTCCAGGCGGGCGCCGGTAATCAGGCGGTCCTGCTCGGCGGCGTACCAGGTCAACTCGCCGAACACCCCGTAGTTGTGGAAGTCGGCGTCCTTGGTCCAGGCCATGTGCTTGTGGGCATCGATGCCCATGCCGCCGCGCTGGCGGTGTTCGTTGGTTTGCGCATCGATGCCGCTGATCAGTTGCAGGTCATCCCAGCGCCAGGTGCCCTTGATTCGCCCGCCGAGGGTACGGCGATCGACGTTGCTGACCATCGGCATGCCCATCATGCCCATGCCCGAGGGCGTGCGCAGGCTGTAGTTGTCCATCACGTGGTCGGCATAGTTGTAGTAGACCTGGGCTTCGAGCTTGTCGAAGACCTCGCCGATGTTGGACTTCTCGAACCGCAGGCCAAGGCTCTCGCGCTTGAACTGCGAGCCGTCCATGCCGCGCCCGGCGTAGCGGGACTCACCGTCACCCTTGCCGGCGGTCAACTCCACCAGGGTATCGGCGTCCGGGGTCCAGCCCAGGGCGACGTCACCGTTCCACTTGTCCCAGCGCGACGGCACGGTGTCGCCATTGCCGTCCTCGTAATCGTCGGAGCGCGACTGGTTGCCGACGACGCGCGCATAGCCGTAGCGATTGCCGGCGGCGGCATCCAGCACTTTGTCGAAGCGGCCGTTGGAGCCGCCCAGCAGGCTGGCATTGACCCGGCTGCCCAGCTCGCCGAACTTTTCTGGTTCGCGGTCGAAGAGGATGGTCCCGGCTGACGCGCCCGGGCCCCAGATCACGCTTTGCGGGCCCTTGATCACGGTCAGGCGGTCGTAGGTTTCCGGCGAGATGTACGAGGTGGGGGCGTCCATGCGGTTGGGGCAGGCACCGAGCATCACGCCGCCGTTGGTGAGGATATTCAGGCGCGAGCCGAACATGCCGCGCAATACCGGGTCGCCATTGGTGCCGCCGGCGCGAATGGCCGAGAAGCCGGGGATGGTTTTCAGGTAGTCGGCGCCATCGCTGGCCGGTACCGGTTGGCGTGGGTCCTTGGGGTTGGTGACGATAGTCAATGGCGAGCTGGGGGCCACGGCGGTGATTACCGTCGGGCTCAGTTCGGGCTGGTCATGAACATGCGTGTCATGAGCCTGGCTGGCAGCCAGGGCCAGGGGGCTGAGCAGGGTGCCGCAGATCACGGCGATGGTGCCTTGCAGGGACAGACGAAAAACAGCGGTGCAGCCGGACATAGTGATTCCAACATCGATCAGTCATAAGGGTGCGCGCAGTCGACGGCAGATACCGGACTTCGGGCGCAGGGAGTGGTTCAGACGACGATGAGGGCAGGCGGTGCTCGGCTGCGGGCGCCGGGGAATACCGTTTGCCGGGCATGACCCTGGCGTGGGGAGACCAGCAGCTGGCTGCTGGCGGGAACGGCTTCGGTGTTGAGCAGGCTCAGGGCCTGAGGCAGCGCCGGGCAGTGGAAGAACAGGCTGCAGTAGCCGCACTTCTCCCAGATGACCTTCAGCGCCGGGCTGCCGCCGTGATGGCTGTCGGCATGGCAATCGGCGGCGCTGTCCATGGCCATGCTCATGCCTGCCGGCATGGCACGGTGATCCATCGGCATCGACTGGGAAACCAGTGGGCCGATAAAGATCATCAACATGGCGAACAGGCTCAGCCAACCGCCACGAACCGTCCTGGGGTCAGGACGCGCGGGGTGGTTGAACCTGCTGCGGGCGATACTCACGCCGGGCAGCCTTCAGCAATCAATGGCTGTGGGCAGCTTCCTCGGGGGCCTGCTTCTGCACTGCCACCTCGACGGTGATATCACCGGCGTTCTTGAAGTGCAGGGTCAGCGGGAAGCGCTTGCCGTCAGTCAGCAGGCTGCGGTCCTTGGGTTGCATCAGCATTACATGGTAGGCGCCGGGGGCAAATTTCAGGTCGCCGCCGGCAGGTACCTCGACGCTCGGTACCTGCTGCATTTTCATCAGGCCGTCTTTGTGTACATGTTCGTGCAACTGGGCGTCGTCGCTGATCGGGCTGTCGACGCTGAGCAGGGTGTCGGCAGTCTTGCCGTTGTTATGCACGACAAAATAGGCCGCAACGTTGGGGGCGTTGGGTGGCAGTTCCTGCGACCACGGGTGAGCGATATGCAGCTCGCCAACAGTGTATTCATGGGCGTTGGCAAAGGTCGCCGGCAGCATCAGGGCGGCCAGCAGCAGGGCGTTCTTGAACATGGTGATTCTCCAGTCGATTCAGGTTCGCAACAGGTAGCGTAGTGAACTCAGACCAGAGGGGAGGCGCGGGGGTTGAGGGCCGGCCACTGTTGCCGCGGTGTCGGCTGGTTGATGGCGAGCGGCGCCGGCGAGGGCGCAAAATCCTGGCTGGGCACCAGCAAGCGTGGCGGGTGTCCAGGCAATGCCAGCAACGGTGCAGCGCCAGAGCAGCACCAACAGTGCTGCATGCTGGCGTGATCATCGCCTTGCTGACCGAGGTCGATCTTGCCCAGGGCGATGATTTGCGCCTTGGCCTTGCTACCGACACTCGAGCAGAAGGCGCCCCACAGCAGTTGTTCGGCCGGGCCCTTGGGGGCGGCGGACGCCAACGGCATGGCCAGCAGATTGAACAGCACTGCGAAGCAGGCGATCCAGGCAATGGCGGGCCGGTGTGAGGACATGGAAAGATCCGGTCAGGAATCAGAGGGGGCTATTGTAACGCCCAGTATAGGAAAATTTACCGGGGGTGCGGTGAAGTGCCGCACACCCAGTGCACATCAGGCCTGCTTGTTGCGGCCCATCAAGCCGCGCACGGTTTCCTGCAGGTCGGCGGGCAGCACCACGACCTTGGCGTTGTCGCTGCTGGCAAGGCTCTCCATGGCGCCGATATAGCGCTCGCCGAGCAGGTACATGGCCGGGGTGATTTCGTTACCGACGGCGTCCTTGACCAGGGTGATCGAACGCGCCGAGGCTTCGGCGAGGTTGATCTGTGCTTCCGCGTCGAGCTTGGCCGCCTGCTGGCGCGCTTCGGCTTCGAGGATGGCCGCCTGCTTGGCGCCTTCGGCACGGGTAACGTCAGCTTTACGCTCACGTTCGGCTGCAGCCTGGCGCTCCATGGCCGCCTGCATGTTCTGCGACGGCTTGATGTCCTGGATCTCGACCGAGCGCACGGTCACGCCCCAGTCTTCGGTTTGCTCGGACATGGCTTCGCGCAGGCGCGCCTTGATCTGTTCGCGGCTCGACAGCGCTTCGTCCAGGTCCATGGCGCCGACAATGGCGCGCAGCGAGGTCATGGTCAGGCTGGTCACCGCGAAGGAGAAATCCTGCACGCCGTAAGCGGCTTTCTGCGGGTCGACGACTTTGGCGAAACACAGGGCGTTGGCGACGATCACCGCGTTGTCGCGGGTGATGATTTCCTGCTGTTGCACGTCGAGGATGATGTCCTTGGTCGGCAGGCGGTAGGCGACCACGTCCATGTACGGGATCAGCAGGTTCAGGCCCGGCTTGAGGGTGCTGTGGTAGCGGCCCAGGCGTTCAACGATCCACTCCTCGCCCTGGGGCACGATGCGTACGCCCTTGAACAGGGTGATGAGGACGAATGCGGCGATCGTGCCGACGACGATAAGGCTGGTCATGAGTCAATCTTTCCTTTTACTGATCAGGCCCGGGCAACCCGGGCGGTATTGCCTTCGATGGCAGTCAGGCGCACGCGCTCGCCGGCCGGAATCTCGGCATCGGCGACGCACACCCATTCTTCATTGCCGAGGATGGGCTTTTGAAAGCGCACGCGGCCCTTGTGGAACTCGGAGACCGTGGCGGTGAGCAAGCCGACTTCGCCGAGCACGCTGTCCGCGGTCCAGCGAGTATCCGGCTGTTTCTTGCGAAACACCTTGAACCACAGCAGCGTGGTAATCGACGAGAACACCACCCACAGCAATACCTGCATGTCGAGTTGCAGGCTCGGTGCGAAAAAGGCGATGAGCGAAACCAGCACGGCGCCGATGCCGAACCAGAGGATGAAGAAGGTTGGCAGGACCAGTTCGAGCACAATCAGGCCGAAACCGAACACCAGCCAGATCCACCATTGCATTTCCATATGGGTGAAGTCTTCCGAGGGAGGAGGGGTGTAGTGTAAGGGAGTGGAGCGGGATGGGCTATGGCGCAGGGTTGAGCCAGTCTTCCACACGCAGCCCCGGAACACGCAAAAACTCACGCATGTTGTTGGTTACCAGTAACAGCCCCAGAGACCGTGCATGCCCGGCAATCATCTGGTCATAGGGCCCAATCGGTGTTCCGGCTCTGGCCAGTTCCGCACGCAACTGACCGCTATGAGCGGCGGCGTGCTCATCGTAACTGAGGACTTCCAGGCGTGCGGCAAAACCTTCGACTACCGCAAGGTTACGTTCAGGCGCGGCAGACTTCTCTGCACCATAAATCAGCTCCATCAGCGTTACTGTGCTGATGCAAAGCTGCCCGTGGTGGCGATTGAAGGCCTCACGTACGGCCTGAGGCTTGTTCTTGAAGGTAAAGATGCAAATGTTGGTATCAAGCATGTACTTGAGCATCAAAAGCCCTCGCGCTCCTGATCGGCATTCTGCTCGCGCTCGGCCATGAAATCCGGGCTGACGTCCTGCCCTTCGAACCAGCTGTCCCAGGCTTCGCCGGAGGGGGAAATAATTCGGGTTCGACCCACTGCGACTATATCCACGCGCTTCACATCCTCTGGCAGGGCTACGGATTTGGGCAGCCGTATAGCTTGGCTGCGGTTGCTCTTGAAGACGGCACCTTGCTCCATGATCCACCTCGTTGTATATGCCAAATGTATATCCAAGTTTAAAAGAGCACTGGCAACTGTCAACGGGATGTAGCTGAGCCCCCTGTAAGTACTGGCGCAAGCGCATGCACCAGTGCTTGGGGCGTCGAGAAGCTGCGAGCGACTCGGGGAAGATCAGGCCTGCGAAGCACCAGCACGGGCACACCACGTTCGCGTGCGACTTGCAGTTTTGGCTCGGTCGCCCCGCTACCACTGTTCTTGCTCACCAGCACATCGATCTGCCGACGCTCGAACAGCGCGCGTTCGTCTTCCAGGTGAAACGGCCCGCGAGCACCGATCACTTCGCAGCGCTGGTTGCCGGGGCAGGCCTCAAGGGCGCGCAAGGTCCAGAACTGTTGTGCGGGAATCTCATCAAGGTGCTGCAGCGGTTCACGGCCCAGGGTGAACAGCGGGCGCTGGAACGGGCGCAGGGCTTGAATCAGCTCGGCCCAGTCGGCCACTTCGCGCCAATCATCGCCAGCCTGGGCGGTCCATGCCGGACGGCGCAATGCCCAGCACGGCACGCTGCTGAGCTGTGCGGCACGCGCGGCATTGGCGCTGATCTGCGCGGCATAAGGGTGGGTGGCGTCGATCAGCAGGTCGATGTTTTCCTTGAGCAGGTACGCCGCCAAACCCTCTGCACCACCGAAGCCGCCAACCCGTACCTGACAGTTCAGGTCAGTGGGCACCCGGCCAATCCCGGCCAGGCTGTAGACATGTTCCGGGCCCAGGTTGCGGGCGATGGCCAGTGCTTCGGTGACGCCGCCAAGCAACAGGATACGTTTCATGCAAAGCCTCCGGCATGCCCGACTATGCCGCCTTGGCGATCAATGGCGAACACCTCGACCTGCACCTGCGTAGGCACCACGCTGCGGGCAAACGCCAGGGCATGAGCGCAGACTGCATCGCCCAGGGCAATACCGGCAGCGCTGGCCAGGGCCAACGCTTGCTGGCTGGTGTTGGCCTGACGAATCGAGTCTTGCAGGGCCGGGTCGGCGCCAATGGCCGCAGCCCAGTCGGCCAGTTGCGGCAAGTCGATGCTCGAATGGCGGCTGTGCAGGTCCATGTGCCCGGCGGCCAGCTTGCTGATCTTGCCAAAGCCGCCGCACAGGCTGAGTTTATCCACAGGCACTTTGCGCAGGTGCTTGAGCACTGCGCCGACAAAGTCGCCCATCTCGATCAGGGCGATTTCCGGCAGGTCGTAGACCCGGCGCATGGTGTCTTCGCTGGCGTTGCCGGTGCAGGCGGCGATGTGCTGGTAGCCGTTGGTTTTCGCCACGTCGATGCCCTGGTGGATGGAGGCGATGTAGGCCGAACAGGAGAAGGGCCGGACAATGCCGCTGGTGCCGAGAATCGACAGGCCACCGAGAATGCCCAGGCGCGGGTTCATGGTTTTCAGCGCCAGGCTTTCACCGTCCTGGACATTGACCGTGACCTCGAAGCCGCCCGCATAGGCATGTTCGGCCGCCAGGCGTTGCAGGTGCTCGCTGATCATTCGCCGGGGGACCGGGTTGATAGCCGGTTCGCCGACCGCCAGCACCAGCCCGGGGCGGGTTACCGTGCCGACGCCTTTACCGGCAACGAAGCGTACGCCGGGGGCGGCCTGCAAGCGCACCTGGCTGTAGAGCAAGGCGCCGTGGGTAACGTCCGGGTCGTCCCCGGCATCCTTGAGGGTGCCGGCTTCGGCGCCGTCGGCCAGCAGGCGGCAGAACTCCAGGCGCATCTGCACCACCTTGCCCTTGGGCAGGGTGATGTGCACGGCATCATCGCTCTGGCCGGCAAGCAGCAGACGGGCGGCCGCCAGGCTGGTGGCGGTGGCGCAACTGCCGGTGGTCAGGCCGCTGCGCAGCGGTGCGGGTTGTTCACGGGTTTCGTCACGCATCGGCAGGCTTGACCGCTTCGAGCAGGGTAATCGGCAGGGCCTGGCGCCAGGTGTCGAACTCGCCCAGGGGCTGCGCCTGGGCGATATGGATGCGGGTCAGTTCACCGCCATGACGCTCGCGCCAGTTGACCAGGGCCAGTTCGCTTTGCAGGGTCACGGCGTTGGCCACCAGGCGCCCGCCGGGGCGTAGTTGCTCCCAGCAGTGTTGCAGCACGCCTTCGCGAGTCACGCCGCCACCGATGAAGATTGCATCAGGGCGCTCCAGGCCTTGCAGGGCCAGCGGCGCACGGCCGCGGATCAACTGCAGGCCAGGCACGCCAAGGGCATCGCGGTTATGTTCGATCAACTGCTGGCGGCCCTCGTCGGACTCGACGGCCAGCGCCCGGCAACTGGGGTGCGCGCGCATCCACTCGATACCGATTGAACCGCTGCCGGCGCCGACATCCCAGAGCAGTTCGCCCGGTTGCGGCGCCAGGCGTGCCAGGGTGATGGCGCGTACATCGCGCTTGGTCAGCTGGCCATCGTGTTTGAAGGCGCTGTCCGGCAAGCCGGCCAGGGGCGACAGGCGCGGCGCATCGGGCGCGGCCAGGCATTCGATGGCAACCAGGTTCAGGTCGGCAATCTGCGTGTGCGGCCAGTCTGCGGCCGTTCCGCCCAGGCGACGTTCAGCACTGCCGCCCAGGTGCTCGAAGACCTGCAGGCGGCTCGGCCCGAATCCGCGCTCGCGCAGCAGTGCAGCGATGGCTGCCGGGCTGCTGCCATCGTTGCTCAGCAGCAGCAACCGCACGCCGCTGTACAGGTGGGCATTGAGCGCAGCGATCGGTCGGGCCACCAGCGACAGCGTCAGGACCTCCTGTAACGGCCAGCCCAGGCGCGCGGCAGCCAGGGCGCAGGAGGAGGGCATCGGCAGGATGCTCATCTCACGGGTATCGAGCTGCCGGGCGAGGCTTGCGCCAATGCCATAGAACATCGGATCGCCGCTGGCCAGTACGCACACCGGCTCGCCGCGCAACACCAGCACCGGCGCCAGCGAGAAGGGGCTGGGCCACAGCAGGCGTTCAGCGGTGATGCATCGGGGCAGCAGGTCCAGCTGGCGCTGGCCGCCAAACACCCGTGAAGCACCCAGCAGCGCACGCCGGGCCTGCTTGCCCAGGCCGCTGAAACCGTCTTCACCGATACCTACTACTGTCAGCCAGGGCGACATGGATTTCCTCAATTCTACGCAATCCGACCGGCAGGCTTTTCATGCCTTCGGACAAAGCAGGCATAATACCGCGCCTTCTACACTGAAGTGCCTTTTCACGATTACCGGGTGACCTTTTGAACCAGCCTGTATCGGCCCACCAGCCTCAAGCTTCGCTGCGTCCCTCGGCCTGTCCGGGGTTGTGGCGTATCGTCCAGGCGCTGGACGGCGGAATCTGCCGGATCAAGCTGGCGGGCGGCGCGCTGACGGCGGACCAGGCCGAGGCCGTTGCCAAAGCGGCCGAGCGTTTTGCGGGCGGTGAAATCGAAGTCACCAACCGCGGCAACCTGCAAATTCGCGGCATCGGCCGCGACCACAGCGCACTGATCGAGATGCTGCTGGCTGCCGGTCTTGGGCCACGTGAGGCTGCTGGCGACGATGTGCGCAACCTGATGCTCAGCCCCTGCGCAGGTATCGACCCGCAGATGCTGTTCGACACCCGGCTTTTGGCTGCGCAGGTACTGCAGTCGCTGGAAACCACCCCGCGTTTTCATCAGTTGTCGGCCAAGTTCGCCGTGCAGCTGGATGGCGGTGAAGCCCTGGCGATGCTCGACCACCCCCATGACCTGTGGCTCAGCCCCCTGAAGCTGGACGGCGAGCTGTGGCTGGCGTTCGGCCTGGCGGGCTGCCCGGCCAAGGATGCGCCGTTGGGCGCGGTGCCGCTGACGCGGGGGCATGAGCTGGTGCTGGCGGTGCTCAAGCGGTTTCTCGATCTGGCCCGGCCAGAGCAGACGCGAATGCGTCAGTTGCTGAGCGAACATCTGCCAGAGGCGTTCATCACCGGGTTGGCTGTGCCAGTGCGGGCGGATGCGGCGGTTCGCCAGTGGCGTTGTGTGCAGGCCTCGGCGAGCTATCTGGGGATTTATCCACAGCTGCAACACGGCCTGAGTGCCATCGGTACCTCAGCGCCCCTGGGCCGCCTGAATCCATCGATGTTGCGCGGTGCGGCCCGGCTTGCACGTGAGCAGGGCGACGGTACCCTGCGCATGACCCCGTGGCAGGGCGTGCTGCTGCCCAACATCGCGCAGCGCCATGCCGAAGGCGTCAGCGCCCGCCTGGCCGGCCTGGGCCTGCTGGTCTCAGCCACGGAGCAACTGTCGCGCCTGGTCGCCTGCACCGGTTCCGCCGGTTGTGCCAAGGGCCAGGCCGACACCAAGGGCGATGCCCGCCTGCTGGCCACCCTGCTGGCGCCCGGTGCGCCGGCCAGCGTGCACCTGAGCGGCTGTCCGCGCTCTTGCGCCATGGCTCATGTCGCCCCGGCGACACTGCTGGCGCAAAGCCCCGGCCGCTATGACCTGTTTCTGCGTGACGCAACCCAGCCGGGCTTCGGCCACTTGCGCGCACGCAACCTCACACTGAAAGAAGCCGGCGCATTGCTAGACGCCTGCTCACGGAGCACCCTTGATGATTGATTACATCCGCGATGGTCAGGAGATCTATCGCAATTCCTTCGCGATCATTCGAGAGGAAGCGCGGCTCGATCGCATCCCGGCCGATCTGGAAAAACTCGCGGTCCGGGTGATTCACGCCTGCGGCATGGTCGATGCGATCGATGGCCTGCAGTTCTCCCCGGGTGCCGGCAAGGCCGGGCGTGATGCCCTGGCCGCTGGCGCGCCGATCCTCTGCGATGCGCGGATGGTCAGTGAAGGGATTACCCGCGCACGCCTGCCAGCCAACAACCCGGTGATCTGCACCTTGCGCGACGAGCAGGTGCCGGAGCTTGCCCGCGAACTGGGCAACACCCGCTCGGCGGTGGCTCTGGAGCTGTGGCGGCCACACCTGCAAGGTAGCGTGGTGGTCATTGGCAATGCGCCGACCGCACTGTTTTACCTGCTGGAAATGCTCGATGCCGGCGCGCCGAAACCCGCGCTGATTCTCGGCTTCCCGGTGGGCTTTGTCGGCGCGGCCGAGTCCAAGGCCATGCTTGCCGCCGACAGCCGTGGCGTACCCTTCGTGATCATGCAGGGGCGCCTGGGCGGTAGCGCCATGGCCGCCGCGGCGGTCAATGCCCTGGCCACGGAGGTCGAATGATGCAGGCTCGAGGACGTTTGCTGGGCCTGGGCGTCGGCCCTGGCGACCCGGAACTGATTACCGTCAAAGCCCTGCGCCTGTTGCGCGAGTCGCCGGTGGTGGCCTACTTCGTCGCCAAGGGCAAGCGTGGCAATGCCTTTGGCATTATCGAGGCTCACCTGCAGCAGGCCCAGACCTTGCTGCCCCTGGTGTACCCGGTGACCACCGAAGTGCTGCCCGCGCCATTGTCCTATGAGCAGGTCATCAGCGACTTCTACGATGCCGCCAGCCTGGAAGTGGCTGCCCATCTTGATGCCGGCCGCGATGTGGCGGTGATCTGCGAAGGCGATCCGTTCTTCTACGGCTCCTACATGTACCTGCACGATCGTCTCGCCGAGCGCTATGACACGCAGGTGATTCCGGGTGTCTGCTCGATGCTCGGCGGCGCCTCGGTGCTCGGTGCGCCGCTGGTCTATCGCAACCAGAGCCTGTCGGTGCTCTCCGGCGTGCTGCCCCACGATGAGCTCAAGCGCCGCCTGGCCGATGCCGATGCTGCGGTGATCATGAAGCTTGGGCGCAACTTCCCCAAGGTTCGCGATGTGCTGGCCGAACTCGGCCTGACCGAGCGCGCGCTGTACGTGGAGCGCGCGACCATGGCCAACCAGAAGATCGTGGCCCTGGATGAAGTCGACCCGCAATCGTCGCCGTATTTCTCGCTGATCATCGTTCCGGGCGAAAGGTGGCAAGGTTGATGACACGCACAGCACCGGCCATTGTCATCCTCGGCAAAGGCAGCCTGGCCACTGCCCGCAAGATTCAGCAGCTGTACCCGGACGCGCTGATCCATGGCCTTGAAGGCCGGGTCGAAGGCGCCGATCGCAGCTACCAGGCGTTTGGCGCCACCTTGTGTCAGCTCTATCGGCAGGACACGCCAATCATCGCCCTGTGTGCTGCTGGCATCGTCATCCGCAGCCTGGCTGGCCTGTTGCTGGAGAAAGGTGTCGAGCCGCCGGTACTGGCCGTGGCCGAAGATGGCAGCGCTGTGGTGCCGTTGTTGGGAGGCCTGGGCGGGGTCAATGTCATGGCCCGGGAAATCGGCGCCGGCCTGGGCGTGGCGGCAGCCATTACCACCAGTGGCGAGCTGCGGTTCGGTACCTGCCTGCTCAATCCACCCAGCGGTTATGCCCTGGCTGACCTTGAGCTGGGCAAGCGCTTTGTCTCTGATCTGCTGGCGGGTGAAAGCGTGCGTATCGAGGGCGCCGCACCCTGGCTTGAGCAGGCGCAGCTGCCACAAAGCGAGCAGGCCCGGTTGGCCATTCATGTCGGCTGTGATGCCCGTGAAGCCTTGGCCAATGAGCTGGTGATCTATCCGCGTTGTGTGATGGTGGCGGTCAGTGAAGTCCTGCCGCAGTTGGCCCAGGCCATTCGAGCTGCCCTGCAGGCAGCACGGATTGCCGAGCCGGCGCTGGCCTGCCTGCTGGCAGACGACGCGCACATGGCCAACCCGGCCCTGCATGCTGCGGCGGCCGAGCTGGGTGTGGTCGTGCGATTTGCACCGGGTGCGGGTAATGCCAGCGCCCTGGCCGCCCAAGCGATGCCGCAATTGCTGCCACCGCAAGCGGCAACTGATGGCCTGGCCATTGTGGTCGCCAACCAGCCAATCGATGTGCAACAGATTGGCCGCGCCCGCGGTCGCCTGGCGGTGATTGGCCTGGGGCCTGGCGCCGCCGACCTGATGGTGCCTGCGGTCAAGGCTGAACTGGCCCGGGCCAACGATGTTCTCGGTTACGAAACCTATGTGCGCATGGCCGGGCCGTTTCGTCCGGATCAGGTGCTGCACTGCACCGACAACCGCGAGGAAATGCAGCGCGCTCGGCATGCCTTCGAGCTGGCGGCGCAGGGGCGCTCGGTGGTGGTGGTCTCCTCGGGCGACCCCGGTGTGTTCGCCATGGCTGCTGCGGTGCTCGAAGCGCTGCACGAATCAACGGATCTGCACTGGCATGCGGTGGAGCTGGAGATGCTGCCCGGTGTGTCAGCCTCCCTGGCGACCGCGGCACAGGCCGGAGCACCTTTGGGTCACGACTTCTGCGTACTGTCGCTGTCGGACAACCTCAAGCCCTGGTCGATTATCGAGAAGCGCCTGGACCTGGCTTGCCAGGCCGATCTGGCCCTGGCTTTCTATAACCCGATCTCACGCTCGCGACCCTGGCAGTTGGGCCGGGCCCTGGAGATCGTGCGCCAGCACCGTACTGAGCAGACGCCTGTAGTCCTTGGCCGTGACATCGGTAGGCCGGGGCAGACGCTGAGGGTGGTCACGCTCGGCGAACTGCAGCCGGAGATGGTCGATATGCGCACCATGGTGCTGGTCGGCTCTTCGACGACCTGCGGCTTTGCCCGTGCCGATGGGGGGCAGTGGATCTACACCCCGCGCTGGTATCCGGCACAGGACTGAGTCTGTCAGGGAAGGCTTTCGATCCTGATCAACGAGGATGTCCCCATTAGTGTAAAGCCCCCGCCAATGACGCGCGGGCTTGTCACGAAAAGGACGCTTCAAGATGAACGACACTACAGAAATCCTGAGCACCAATACCGCCGCAGTGCTGGAACAATCGCTGATGGCGTTCGGTGCCGGCATGTCGCTGAAAAGCCGCACCGATGTGAAGAACTCGTACCAGTTTGCATCCCTGGTCGCCAGCAAGCTATATGACCAGGAAGGTCAGGGTGAGGCCTGGTTCAAACAGTTTCTGAAAGTCCTGCAGGATTGTGGCTGGGTCACCGCACGTCGCAGCTATGAACGCGAATTCACTTCTTCCAAGACACTGACTGTCGGCGCTATCGCCGCCAAGGCGCTGAGTGCTGTGGGGACTGCGGTGATGGGTGGCGCAGTTGGCTTGGCGCTGAACAAGTTGGCCGTCAACGCGATGGCCAAGCTGGGTCAGGTCGATCAGGCGCAGAAACTGTTCGACCGCAACGTAAAGAGCAAAAAGACCGCCAACATCGGTCTTGCCTCTTGCATCGAAACCTCCGAAGGCGAAGTCGTCCTGGCCATGAGCTGCATGCATTCGGACGCGTCCGCCAAGGACCTGGACGTCTTCGTGCTGGAATGGAACAGCAGTTCTGCCCAGTTCTACACCGGTACGGCGGCACTCTCGTTCAACAAGTCGGTGTATGAGCGTGTGCGCGCCACGATTGAGGAAAAGCTCGGCGAGCGCGCAATCAATAACGTACTGGACTACGAGGTCTGACCACTCAGAGTGGCTCGCTCGTCGAGCCACCCTGCCATTTCAGCAACAAGGATGATGGAAATGGACGACTACTCGGTATGGACGGCCGGAGGTACTCTGCTGCTGTTCGCTCCCGCAGTACCCCCTTTGCAACGGCAGGCGGTACTCGATTCACTGTTGTATTCGCAGTTGCGGGCCAATAAGGTCGTGGGTTCGCGCTTTTTGCTGTATCCGTCATGGTATGGGCAATACCGCAAGGAGCTGTCAGCCTGTGGCTGGCTCATTACCCAGTTCTTTCATGATGCAGAGTCTGCCAGCGCACGCTCGGTGCTGGCGCCAAGCCAGCCGTTGCGGCTGTGGCTGGACAGTCAGTACGCAGGCGCTGACAGCATCATCGAGCGGGGCCTGGCCACCTTGCAGGGCGTGCCGAGCAGCCTGGACGCCTTTCGCCGTTTTACTTTCCAGGGGCATGCGTGTGGCACACGGGTTGCCCTGGAGATTGGCCTGGTTCAGCCCGGTCCGCAGGTCCACTTGTGCAGTATTGCCTTGCAGACCTCGGCAGCGCTGGAGCAGGTCGGCATCGAGCGGCCATTGCTTGCTGGAGCGCTGCAGGGGGAAATTCTCGTCAAGGGTCTGTCGGCGCAGCTGGATGAGCAGCAGTTCGAACCGCGACGTGCCCAGTTGCGAGTGCTGATTGAACGCAAGCAGCAAGAACAGCTCTACCTGTCCAACCCTGGCGATGTACAAGGAGGTGATCATGAGTAACCAGCAGGCGGCAGTGGTTGGTGCAGGCCTTATGTCGTTCATGCCCGGCCTGACGCCGGCGCAGCGCAGTTCGGTGACGCTGGCAGTGCTGCAAGCCGAGCGGGAAACGCAGTTCGTTCATGAGCAGGGCCAGGTTGAAGACTGGTACAGCTACTACAAGAACAAGCTGAAATATTATGGGTGGGACGCGGTACCACCCAGCGAGGTGCATTGGCCGGGTAACGAGCGATCGGAGATAGTCGATAGCGCACTCAAGGCCATCTCGGCTGTCGCTGGCAGCCAATATGCGCAGTCGACCGAGCTGGCATTGCAGGCGCTCAAGCGAGACACCCGGGCCTTGCTGCATTTTGAACAACGAACACGCCAGTATGGGGTGTTTCAGCTGTTGCCGTGCGCACCGGCCAGAAACGGTCGGGTGGACATGGTGCTGTATCACGAGGTGCTGGAGCAGTCGCAGGTCAGTGCAGGTTTTCTGTTCCGCAAGCGCAGGCAACAGCGGGTAACGGCCGAACTGGTGCGTTTCAACACCCGATTGTTCGATCAACAGTTCAGAAGCAAGGTGCAACGCAGCCTGCAGGCGGTCAGCGTGCGGGAAATCCTTGAGTTGAAGATCTAGGGCACCAGGTAACCCTTGATGCCGGTGAAAATGATCTGCGCCGCCAGGGCACAGACAAACAGCCCCATCAGCCGACTGACGATCTGCAAGCCCTGGTCACCGAGAATCCGCTCGATGCGGTTCGACAGGTACAGCACCAGGCCCACGGTAAAGCTGGCCAGGGCGATACTGACGATGGCCAGCAGCTTGTCGTCCCAGTGCGGCTGCCCCACGCCCATTACCAGCAGTGCACCGATGGTGCCGGGGCCGACCGTCAGGGGGATGGTCAGCGGCACGATGGTCACGTCCTGCTGGACGTTGTCGGTCTGCACCGCCGATTTGCCCTGGGCCATGCCCAGCGCGGAGATGAACAGCACACTGCCGGCGCCAATGCGAAAGGCGTCGACGGTAATCCCGAAGATGCCGAAGATCGCTCTGCCGAACAGGTACAGCAGGATGCTGGCCACTAGCACGGCGATCGCGACACGCCAGGCCAGTTGCTTGCGCTCCTTGCTGGAGTAGCCGCGGGTCAGGCTGATAAAGCAGGAAAGCACAAAGAACGGGCTGTAGAGCACGAGCATTTTCAGGTACACGCTGAACAACTCATGGAGCATGGTCGAGGCTCGCGTCTAAGGGGAGTGAGGCAAGTGTATGCGAATTACTGGGTGGGAATCTGACTTGATTGGGCTTCGCGGCGTGCCACCCAATGTTCGATCAATTCGCGCAATTGTGACAACTCTACCGGCTTGGACATGTGTCCATCCATGCCAGCCAGGCGCGCGCGCTCCTTGTGTTCGGCGAGGATGTGCGCGGTGAGGGCGACCACCGGCGTGCGCCGGCGCTGGTTACTGACTTCCCAGATGCGCAGTTGCTGGGTGGCCGAGAAACCATCGAGCACCGGCATTTCGCAGTCCATCAGGACCAGGTCGTAATGGTTGGCCTTCATCGCCTGCAAGGCCTCTTCGCCATTGCTGGCGGTGTCTGGCTCCAGGCTGAGTTTGCCCAGCATGCCGCGAATGACCTTGGTCGAAATGCTGTTGTCTTCGGCGACCAGAATGCGGAAGTCGCTGGGCAGGTTCAGCGGCGTCGACAGGTTGGCCTGCAGCGGGATGCTCGGTTGGCCTTTGCTGCGTTGGGCGAGCTCTTCGGCCAGGGTGGTCTTGAGGGTGTATCCGGCCACGGGCTTGGCGAGGATGCGCTTGACCCCGGCATTGCGCGCGATGACCTTGCTCGGCGCATTGCTGATGCCGGTGAGCATGACCAGCAGGATGTCGTGGTTGAGGCTCGGGTCTTCCTTGATCTTCGCTGCCAGTTGCATGCCGGTCATGCCGGGCATGTTCTGGTCGAGCAGCACGGCATCGAAATAGTCGCGCAGGTGCGCCTTGGTGCGTAGCAGGGCCAGGGCCTCCTTGCCCGACGGTACGGCGCTGACGTTCATGCCCCAGGCGCTGCACTGCTGCACCAGGACCTTGCGGCAGGTGTCGTTGTCGTCCACCACCAGCACCCGGGCGCCGCGCAGCGGGCCGTCGAGATCGGTGGGCGGCTGTTCGAGGCGCTGGGCGTCGAGCGGCAGGGTCATCCACAGGGTGTTGCCCATGCTGTGGCTGGTCTTGATGCCGAACTCGCCCTGCATCAGCGTGATCAACTGCTTGGCGATCACCAGCCCCAGGTGGCCGCCGAGCTTGTTGCTGGAGAGGAAATGCTTGCTGTGCAGTTCGGCCTGCAACAGCGCTTCACGCTCGCCCGGGGCAATCGGCTCGCCACTGTCCTGCACGGCAATGCGTAGCCGTGGGCTGTCACCGCGCTGGTCGAGGGCGACCACCAGCAGAATCTCGCCGTGGTCGGTCTTCTTCAGGGCGTTTTCCAGCAGGCTCAACAAGGCCTGGCGCAGGCGAGTCGGGTCGCCGCTGATGACGCGCGGCACCTGCGGCTGGGTGAAGCTGATCAGTTCGATGTTCTGCTGTTCGGCCTTGGCCCGGAAGATGTTCAGGCAATCTTCGATCAGGGCATTGAGGTCGAACTGCACATCGTCCAGCTCGATCTGCCCGGATTCGAGCTTGGAGATGTCGAGGATCTCGTTGATCAGGGTCAGCAGCTCGTTGCCGGCGCTGTGGATGGTCTGCACGTAGTCGCGTTGCTTGACCGACAGTGGCGTGCCAAGCAGCAGTTCGGTCATGCCCAGGACACCGTTCATGGGCGTGCGGATCTCATGGCTGATCTTGGCCAGGAACTCGGCTTTGGCGTTGATTTCGGCGTTGCTGGCCGCCAGTTCGCGGCTGGCGCTGAAGCGCTCTTCGCTGATGCGCCGCAGGCGCTCGCTGACCGCAAGGTTGAGCAGCAGGCCACTGACGCTGGTTAGGCCCAGTAGAATGAACAACAGCCATTGGGTCGGTGTGCGGGTCAGACCGAGCAGGGCCGGCAACACCAGCAGGCAGCCGAAATTGAACGCCAGCATTGCCAGGGCGAACAGCCGCGCCGGGGCGTAACCCTTGTACCAGTGGTAGCTGGCCGCCAGCAGCATGCTCAGGGTACTCAGGGCCATCAAGCCGTAGGTCATCAGGTTCAGTGGCAGGGTGTCGACGAACAGCAGCAACAGGCCGCACAGCGCCACCACCAGCATTTCCACTTGCAGCAGGCGGCTCAGGCGCGGTTGTTCACAAGGCTTGAAGAAGCGCAGGGTGAAGGTCAGGCCGGCCAGTGACGCCAGCAAGGCGGTGAGGTAGGCCGCCGGTGTTTGCGCTGAATGCCAGAGGCTCCACCAGGGGCCGCTGAGGTTGAGCAGGATCAGCGCACTGAGCAGCATCAGCCCGTGATAGGCCGCCAGCGCCAGGCTGGTGCTCGAACGCGAGTAGGCATAGCGGATCAGGTTGTGCAGCATCAGCATCAGCAGGCAGCCAAACAGTAGGCCGAAGAACAGTGGCTGGCGCTGGTCGGCGGCGGCATGGGCAGCGGATTCCAGGCTGATGGCCGGGCGCAACTGATGCTCCGAGACCAGGCGCAGGTAGACGTCCAGGGTTGTCGGGCTATTGGGCAGCGCCAGAACATGGTCACTGCTGCGCAGGTACGGGGTGTCGCTGTCGTTCTGCCGACCACTGTGGATCTGCTTGATCAGCCGGTCGCCTTCAAGGGCATAGAGGTCAAGGCGCGACAGGTCGGGGGCAAAGACCCGCAGCAGTTTTTCCTGCTGCCCGGGCTCCAGCCGATAGTGCAGCCACAGCGCCTGGTCGGGCGTGGCGGCGTTGAGTTCGTTGAGTTCGAGGGGGCTGAACTGGTTGCGGTAGCGCTCGGAACGGATGTCGCTCAGTTGCAGGCTGGCCTGCTCGTCGAGCAAAACTGCCCAGCCACTGCCTTGTTCGGCCGCAGCCGGGAACAAGCAGAGCAGGGTCAGCAAGCTGACGGTAAGGCCAATGGCGATCCTGAGCCAACGCACGACGAAATCCCTTCTTAGCTAAATGCCGGATGATAACTATGCGCGGCGCGCCAAGCCGAAGGCAAGGCCCATGGCGGGCCCTGTCGACGAGCCGGGGGCAGGACGCTTGCCGCGTCGCTGCCCACAGGCGCCATTTTACTGCTGATGTTCACCGCGCTCGCGGGCAATGGCACGGTAGCCGATGTCCTTGCGGTAGAAGCTGCCTTGCCAGTTGATCTGGGCAGCCAGGCGGTAGGCTTGTTGCTGGGCGGATTCGACAGTGCTGCCCATGGCCGTGGCGCACAGTACGCGGCCACCGGTGGCAACCACCGCGCCGTCCTTGAGTGCGGTACCGGCGTGGAAGACCTTGCCTTCGAGCTTTGCGGCAGCGTCCAGGCCGTTGATCGCAGCGCCCTTGCTGTAGTCGCCAGGGTAGCCGCCGGCAGCCAGGACCACGCCCAGGCTTGGACGCGGATCCCACTGTGCTTCGACCTTGTCCAGGGCCTTGGCAAAGGCCGCTTCGATCAGCAGCACCAGGCTCGATTCCAGGCGCAGCATGACCGGTTGGGTTTCCGGGTCGCCAAAGCGGCAGTTGAACTCGATGACTTTCGGGTTGCCGGCCTTGTCGATCATCAGGCCTGCATAGAGGAAGCCGGTGTAAACGTTGCCTTCTTCAGCCATGCCGCGCACGGTTGGCCAGATCACCAGGTCCATGACGCGCTGATGCACGTCGGCGGTGACCACTGGCGCCGGCGAGTAAGCGCCCATGCCGCCGGTGTTGGGGCCGCTGTCGCCGTCGCCGACGCGCTTGTGATCCTGGCTGGTGGCCATTGGCAGGACATTGTGACCGTCGACCATGACGATGAAGCTGGCTTCTTCGCCGTCGAGGAACTCCTCGATCACCACGCGCGAACCAGCCTCACCGAAGGCGTTGCCGGCGAGCATGTCGCGCACGGCCTCTTCGGCTTCGGCCAGGGTCATGGCAACGATCACGCCTTTACCGGCGGCCAGACCGTCGGCCTTGATTACGATCGGCGCGCCTTTTTCACGCAGATAAGCCAGGGCCGGCTCGATCTCGGTGAAGTTCTGGTAGTCGGCGGTCGGGATCTTGTGGCGGGCCAGGAAGTCCTTGGTGAACGCCTTGGAGCCTTCCAGCTGGGCAGCGCCCTTGGTCGGGCCAAAGCAGTCCAGGCCGCGGCTGCGGAACAGGTCGACGACACCGGCAACCAGCGGGCCTTCAGGGCCGACGATGGTCAGGGCGACATTGTTCTCGGCGAAATCGGCCAGTTGCTCCAGGGCGCTGACGTCGATGTCGACGTTCTCGCACTTGGCTTCGGTGGCGGTGCCGGCGTTGCCTGGGGCCACGAAGACTTTCTCGACCCGAGGGTCCTGGGCGACTTTCCAGGCCAGGGCGTGTTCACGACCGCCGCTACCGATAATCAAAACTTTCATGTCAAAACCTCGATGAAGCTAATTCGGATAATGCTGGTAGGCGGGGCTCTTGTGGGAGCGGGCTTGCCCCGCGATGCGCTGTAACTGACCGATCGCAATCGCGGGTCAAGCCCGCCCCCACAGAGCCTGGCACCAGGTCCTGGGATCAGTGACGGAAGTGACGCATGCCGGTGAAGACCATGGCGATGCCGGCCTCGTCGGCGGCAGCGATGACTTCGGCGTCACGCATCGAACCACCTGGCTGGATCACCGCGGTGATTCCGACCTTGGCTGCGTTATCGATGCCATCACGGAACGGGAAGAACGCATCCGAAGCCATGACCGCGCCCTGTACCTGCAGGCCGGCATGCTCGGCCTTGATCGCGGCAATGCGGGCGGAGTTGACGCGGCTCATCTGGCCGGCGCCGACACCGATGGTCTGACGGTTCTTGGCGTAGACGATGGCGTTGGACTTGACGAACTTGGCCACTTTCCAGGCGAAGATCAGGTCGTTGATTTCCTGCTCGCTCGGCGCGCGCTGGGTAACCACTTTCAGATCGCCTGCGGTGATCATGCCGATGTCGCGGCTCTGCACCAGCAGGCCGCCGGTGACCCGCTTGAAGTCCCAGGCAGCGGCGCGCTCAGCCGACCACTCGCCGCAGGTCAGCAGGCGTACGTTGGCCTTGGCCGCGACGACGGCGCGAGCTGCGTCGCTGACGCTCGGGGCGATGATGACTTCGACGAACTGACGCTCGACGATAGCCTTGGCGGTTTCAGCGTCCAGCTCGCGGTTGAAGGCAATGATGCCGCCGAAGGCCGACTCGGTATCGGTTGCGTAAGCCAGTTCGTAGGCCTGGCGGATGCCGCCTTCGGCGTCCGGGCTGACCGCCACGCCGCACGGGTTGGCGTGCTTGACGATGACGCAGGCCGGCTTGACGAAGCTCTTCACACATTCCAGCGCGGCATCGGTGTCCGCCACGTTGTTGTACGACAGCTCCTTGCCCTGCAACTGCACGGCGGTGGCGATACCGGCTTCGGCCGGCTTGGCCTCGACATAGAACGCCGCGCTCTGGTGCGGGTTCTCGCCGTAGCGCATTTCCTGGGCCTTGATGAACTGGCTGTTGAACGTGCGCGGGAATTCGCTGCGGCTCTCAGTGCTGAGGGTGTCGGCGGCCTGGTTCACGGTGCCCATGTAGTTGGCGATCATGCCGTCGTAGGCGGCGGTGTGCTCGAAGGCCTTGAGCATCAGGTCGAAGCGCTGGGCGTAGGTCAGGCCGCCGGCCTTGAGGTTGTCCAGCACCTGGCCGTAGTCGCTGGCGTTGACCACGATAGCGACGTCTTTGTGGTTCTTGGCCGCCGAGCGGACCATGGTCGGGCCGCCGATGTCGATGTTCTCGATGGCGGTCGGCAGGTCACAGCCCGGCTTTGAGATGGTGGCTTCAAACGGGTAGAGGTTGACCGCGACCAGATCGATCGGCTTGATCCCGTGCTCGGCCATGATGGCGTCGTCGGTACCGCGACGGCCGAGGATGCCGCCGTGGATTTTCGGGTGCAGGGTTTTGACCCGGCCGTCCATCATTTCGGCGAAGCCGGTGTAATCGGCAACTTCCACCGCGGCAACGCCATTGTCCTGGAGCAACTTGAAGGTGCCACCGGTGGACAGGATCTCGACGCCGAGCTGCTGCAGCTCACGGGCGAATTCAAGGATCCCGGTCTTGTCGGAGACGCTGATCAAGGCGCGGCGGATCGGCAGGCGGGTAGTCTGGTCGGTCATTTCAGATTCCATAACGCGGTGAAGTCAAAAAAAGGCGACCTCATCGAATGGGAGCCGCCTTTTCTGGATTGGATTCGTGTTACAGCAAGTCGTACTGCTTGAGTTTCTTGCGCAAGGTGCCGCGGTTGAGTCCGAGCAGCTCGCTGGCCTTGGTCTGGTTGCCCTTGACGTAGTTCATTACGCTTTCGAGCAACGGCGCTTCGACTTCCGAGAGCACCAGGTTGTACACGTCCGTGACGGCCGCGCCCTCCAGATGGGCGAAATAGTTGTGCAGCGCCTTTTCCACACTGCCGCGAAGGGTCTGACCCTCTTCGCTCGGCGTATTCAGGTGCTGTTTCAGGTTGACGTTGTCGCTCACGGGCGTTGTTCCACTCACTAAAGTCTCGGTCATCATCGTCATGCGGCCACCCCTTGTCCGTCCTCTGTCTCAAGGCTCTGTTCACGTTCGCTGAAAAAGCCGCGAACGTTGGCGCACTGCGCTTGCGTGTCTTCCAAACGATTGAACCGGGCGCGAAACTCCTTGGCGCCCGGTAGCGTTGCCAGGTACCAGCCGACGTGCTTGCGGGCGATACGTACGCCCATCACATCGCCGTAAAAGGCGTGCAACGCGGTCAGGTGCTCCAGCAGAATTCGTTCCACTTCGTCCAGCTGCGGTGCCGGCAGTTTCTCGCCAGTACGCAGGTAATGCTCGATCTCGCGAAAGATCCATGGCCGCCCCTGGGCAGCCCGGCCAATCAGCAGGCCGTCGGCTCCGGTGGCATCCAGCACCGAGCGAGCCTTTTCGGGCGAAGTGATATCGCCATTGGCAAAGACCGGGATCGACACCGCCTGCTTGATCGCCGCGATGGTGTCGTACTCGGCTTCGCCGGTGTAGAGGTCGGCACGTGTGCGTCCATGTACAGCCAGTGCCTGGATACCGGCCTGCTCGGCGATTCTCGCCACTGTCAGGCCGTTCTTGTTGGCCCTGTCCCACCCCGTGCGGATCTTCAGTGTGACCGGCACGTCCACCGCGGCAACCACCGCGTGGAGGATTTCGCTGACCAGCGCCTCATCTTTCAATAAAGCAGAGCCTGCAGCCTTGTTGCAGACTTTTTTTGCCGGGCAGCCCATGTTGATGTCGATGATCTGCGCGCCAGCCTCGACGTTGGCCCGGGCTGCCGCTGCGAGCATCTGCGCGTCACCGCCGGCGATCTGTACCGAGCGCGGCTCGGGATCACCCTGGTGAATCATGCGCAGGCGCGACTTGCGGCTGTTCCACAGGCTCATGTCGCTGCTGACCATCTCCGACACCACCAGGCCTGCACCCATTCGTCGGCATAGCTGACGAAATGGCTGGTCCGTGACCCCGGCCATCGGGGCGAGGATCAGGGCGTTCTGCAGTGTGTATGGGCCGATGCGTACCGCCGACATAGGAGTTCCCTGTTGTGGGGGCCGATCTTAGAGTTCGAAAAAGGGTGGGCATGATACCCGCTCTCGGTGACCGGATAAAGAAGGATTTGGATAAAATCTGAACAGTTGTGGCGTTATAGCCTGAGGTTTGATTGCCGGGACAGGTGCCAGCCGGCTGGCGCCAGAGAACCCGGCGCCAGTTGGCAGGGCTATTCCGGCGAGCGGAAGCTCAGGCTGTAGTTGACCGCCTTGGGGCCCGGATCGAGGATGTCCAGGGCGATGTGGATTGGCGTCTGGCTGGGCATTTCGCCCTTGCCGGCCAGCTCACCGCTGAGGTACTCGGTGGGCTTGAAGCGGCGGCTGGCGATCAGTTGGCCATTGAGGTCGGCGAAGCGCAGCTCCAGCAGCGGGAACGGCTGGGAGAAGGGCGCACGGTTGTAGATGATCGCATCGACGATCAAGGCGCCATTGAAGTCCGGGTGACTGCGCACGACCAGGTTGCTGCTCTTGATCCGGGCAATGTCGACCCGTGACGGTACCTGGCAACCGACGCTCGGGCAGAGGGTCTGGAACCAGGGGCGGTAGCGATCCTGGCGGGCCAGTTCGTCGAACTGGTACCAGATGTACTGGCCGGCCAGCGCTGCTGCGGCGAACAGGACCAGCAGGATCCACAGCAGGCGCTTGCCCCAGTTGACCTTGGGTTTCTGCCAGCCCAGCTGGATCGGGTCGTCGACCAGGTCGAGCAGCGGCTCCTTGCGGGCCGGACGGCTGCTGACCGGGCCCAGGCCGGGTTCGCGGCGCTCGTCCAGCTCAGGTTCGGGGCTGTCCAGTTCGTCGTCAGGCTCGCGCGCTGACAGGCGCTCGCCTGGCAGTTCGTCGTCATCGGCGCGCAGCGAGTGCGCCGGCGGCACCACTGTGTCGAGGTCGTCGTCGAGCACATCGAGCGACAAAGACGGCTCGGTGCGCTCGCCCGGTGCTGGCGCAAGGTCCAGGGCTTCCTGTTCGATCAGTGGCGGTTGTGGCTCGTCCAGCTCGTCGGCCAGTGAGTCGCGCTCTGCGGCCGGGCTGCTGAACAGGCTGTCGGGCCAGTGCTGGTCGTCCTGCTCCGGGCTGTCGCGGTGCGCGCTGAGGCTGTCTTCGCGCGCTGCCACGGCCTTGAATTCGGTGGTTGGCTGGATTTCGCGCTGTTCCAAGCGCGCCAGTTCCTGGTCCAGGTCGAGCTGGTCGAGGTCAAGCTCGGCTGCGCTCCACTCATGCTGGATGGGCGGCTGCGCAGGCGCCACCTGCGGCTCGACCGGCGCCGACGGTACAGGAGGGTTCTGCGCCGCGTTTTGCTCCAGCAGTTGCTTGGCGGCGTTGAATACCTGCAGGCAGGCGCCGCAACGCACCACGCCGCGGGCCACGCTCAACTGATTGTGGCTGACGCGAAAGCTGGTCTGGCAATGCGGGCACTGGGTGACGAAACTGTCGGTCATGCGGCGGTCCGGGTTATGCAGAAGGTTATTCTAGGCGCACTTAGCGGCGTCGACCACTGATGCGTACCCAGCCATCGCGTACGGTGATCGGGTCGAGGTCGAAGTCCTTGGCGTAGGCCGCGGCGACTTCATCGCCTTGCTCTGCGAGAATCCCCGACAGCGCCAGCAGGCCACCCGGACGCACCAGTGCGGACAGCTGCGGGGCCAGGGACACCAGCGGGCCGGCCAGGATGTTGGCGACCAGCACGTCGGCCTGCATGGCCGGCATGTGCTCGGGCAGGTACAGGGCGAATTTCTCTTCGGCGATGCCGTTGCGCCCGGCGTTGTCGCGCGAAGCTTCCAGGGCCTGCACGTCGATGTCGGTACCGACCGCTTCGCGGGCACCGAGCAGCAGCGCGGCGATGGCGAGGATGCCCGAGCCGCAACCGAAATCGAGCACCTGGGTGCCTTTGAGTGCCTGGCCGTCGAGCCATTCCAGGCACAGGGCGGTGGTCGGGTGGGTGCCGGTGCCGAAGGCCAGGCCCGGATCGAGCAGCAGGTTGACTGCCTCAGGCTCTGGCGCAGTATGCCAGCTTGGCACAATCCACAGGCGCTGACCGAAACGCATCGGCTGGAAATTGTCCATCCAACTGCGTTCCCAGTCCTGGTCTTCGATGACTTCAGCCTGATGCTCCGGCAGCGTGGCGCCGGTCAAAAGCTGCAGGTGGGCGAACACCGCGCTGGCGTCGGTATCGGCTTCGAACAACGCCAGCAGGTGGGTATGCGACCACAGTGGTGTGGTGTTGAGGTCCGGTTCGAAGATCGGCTGATCTTCGGCATCCATGAAGGTGACCGAAACGGCGCCTACTTCGAGCAGGGCATCTTCATAGGTTTCGGCTTGTTCCGGGCTGATGGCCAGACGTACTTGCAGCCAAGGCATGGCGGGCACCTTTGGAAAAATTCTACAGGGGCAGCCCGAGGCTGCGAGAAGCCCGCCAGTTTACTTGAGTACGAGGGGTTTGTGGGATCCCACAGCAGGCCAAAAAAAAGACCCCGGCCATTGGGCCGGGGTCTTTTTCACTTCACTGCCGAATCACTCCTGGTTAGCCAGTTTGTGTTCCAGATAGTGAATGTTGACGCCACCTTTGCAGAAACCTTCATCGCGCACCAGGTCGCGGTGCAGCGGGATGTTGGTCTTGATGCCGTCGACGACGATTTCGTCCAGGGCATTGCGCATGCGCGCCATGGCTTCGTCGCGGTCCTTGCCGTAGGTGATCAGCTTGCCGATCAGCGAATCGTAGTTCGGCGGCACCGCATAACCACTGTACAGGTGCGAATCGACGCGAACGCCGTTGCCGCCTGGGGCGTGGAAGTGCTTGACGGTACCAGGGCTTGGGATGAACTTCTTCGGGTCTTCGGCGTTGATCCGGCACTCCAGCGAGTGGCCGCGAATCACTACGTCATCCTGGCTGAACGACAGCTTGTTGCCAGCGGCGATGCTGAGCATCTCCTTGACGATGTCGATACCAGTCACCATCTCCGAAACCGGGTGCTCGACCTGAACACGGGTGTTCATTTCGATGAAGTAGAACGCACCGTTTTCATAGAGGAACTCGAAGGTGCCAGCGCCACGATAGCCGATGTCGATACACGCCTTGACGCAGCGTGCGAAGACTTCCTGGCGAGCCTTCTCGTCGATGCCCGGGGCCGGTGCTTCTTCCAGTACTTTCTGGTGGCGGCGCTGCAGCGAGCAGTCACGGTCACCCAGGTGTACGGCGTTGCCCTGGCCGTCGGACAGGACCTGAACTTCCACGTGGCGCGGGTTGGTCAGGAACTTCTCGAGGTAGACCATCGGGTTGCCGAAGGCCGCACCGGCTTCGCTGCGGGTCAGGATGGCCGAAGCGATCAGGTCTTCTTCCTTGTGCACCACGCGCATACCGCGACCACCACCGCCACCGGCGGCCTTGATGATCACCGGATAGCCGACTTCACGGCCAATGCGCAGGGCTTCTTCTTCGTCTTCGGGCAGCGGGCCGTCGGAGCCCGGTACGGTAGGAACGCCGGCTTTGATCATTGCGTCCTTGGCCGAGACCTTGTCGCCCATCAGGCGAATGGTGTCAGCTTTCGGACCAATGAAGGCAAAACCGGAGTTCTCGACCTGCTCGGCGAAATCGGCGTTTTCCGCAAGGAAACCGTAGCCTGGGTGAATGGCGGTAGCGCCGGTCACTTCAGCTGCGGCGATGATCGCCGGGATGTGCAGGTAGGACTGGCTGGCCGAAGCCGGGCCGATGCACACAGACTCGTCGGCCAGGCCCAGGTGCATCAGTTCGCGGTCAGCCGTGGAGTGTACGGCGACGGTCTTGATGCCCAGCTCTTTACAGGCACGCAGGATCCGCAGGGCAATTTCCCCGCGGTTGGCAATCAGGACTTTTTCCAGCTTCGCAGACATCGTTGGCTCTCCGCAGGTCAAACGATGGTGAACAGCGGCTGGTCGAACTCAACCGGCTGACCGTCTTCTACCAGGATGGATTCGATCACACCGCTGGTTTCAGCTTCGATGTGGTTCATCATCTTCATGGCTTCGACGATGCACAGGGTGTCGCCTTTCTTCACGGTCTGGCCGACTTCAACGAAGGAGGGCGAAGTAGGCGAGGCTTTGCGGTAGAAGGTACCGACCATTGGCGAACGGGCAACGGTGCCGTTGAGCTTCGGAGCGGCGGCTTCGGCAGGCGCTGCGGCAGCAACAGGGGCGGCGGCCGGTGCGGCAACAGGCGCGGCGACTGGAGCCGGCGCGTAGTACTGCTGGGCTGGAGTCTTGCTGTTGCGGCTGATCCGGACGGATTCCTCGCCTTCCTTGATCTCCAGCTCGTCGATGCCAGACTCTTCCAGCAGTTCGATCAGTTTCTTGACTTTACGGATATCCATTAATCAGCAACTCCCAAGGTTCGGTCAGGGGCGTAAATATAAAAACGTGTTAGCAAACGTTTCTTGTGAGCCCTGGCCAACAAGGCCAGGTTCTCGTCATCAGGGCTTTGCGTTAGCAGCCAGGTGTTCCAGGGCAGACTCCAGGGCCAGGCGGTAACCGCTGGCGCCCAGGCCGCAAATCACCCCTACGGCGACATCAGAGAAGTAGGAGTGATGGCGAAAAGGTTCGCGTTTGTGCACGTTGGACAGATGCACTTCGATGAATGGGATGCTCACCGCCAGCAATGCGTCACGTAATGCGACACTTGTGTGCGTAAAAGCCGCCGGATTGATCAGGATGAAATCCACGCCTTCGCTGCGCGCAGCATGGATGCGGTCGATCAATTCGTACTCGGCATTGCTTTGCAGGTACTGCAGGTGATGGCCGGCGGCGCGGGCGCGCTGCTCCAGATCCTGGTTGATCTGGGCCAGGGTCACGGCGCCATAGACACCCGGCTCGCGGGTCCCGAGCAGGTTCAGATTGGGGCCGTGCAGTACCAGTAGCGTTGCCATCTATGGTTCCTTTTTATCGTTAGGAAACTTTGCGCGGCGACTATGCCGTAAACCGGCAGGCACTGTCCAGTTGCCGACAGTAGCCAGCACGATGACCGATATTCACGCTAAATATGTGACTAATTTATTAATTTCGGTCATCGAAACCGGCTATTTAACGGCCAGAGGAAGTTATAGACCCAGATCGGCGCGAATGCGCGTCAGATGTGCGGCAAATTCGCCGGCGTTTATCTCGCCAACCAGGCGATCAGCCCTGATTTCGCTACCGTTCGCAGCAAAGAACAGCAGCGCGGGTGGCCCGAACAGCTGGTAGCGGTCGAGCAGGGCGCGCTGCTCGGCGTTGCTCTGGGTGATATCGAAGCGCAGCAGCTTGTAATCCTTGAGTTGCGGTTGCACGGCTGGGGCATTGAGCACTTCGTGCTCGATCACCTTGCAACTGATGCACCAGTCGGCGTACCAGTCCAGCAGCACCGGCTGGCCGGCAGCCTTGGCGGCGGCCAGGGCGCCATCGAGCGCCGCAGGTGTGCTGATGGTCCGCCAGTCGCTGGTGCTGCCGGCCTGGGTAGTGCCAGCGCTGCCGGCGATGTTGGCCTGGGGCAGCGGACGCAGCGGATCGCTCTGGCCGCTGAGGGCGCCATACCAGCAGGCCAGAGCATAGAACAGCAGGGCCAGGCCGAGCAGTTGTGCCAGGCGCTGGCGGCTGGTTTTTACAGTGAACTCCAGAGCGCCGAGGAACACGGCGGTACCGGCCGCCAGCAGGCCGACCAGCAACAGCGTGACCTGGCCCGGCAACACACGGCTGAGCAGGCCGATGGCCAGGCCCAGCAGCAACACACCGATGGCGTTTTTCACGGTCACCAGCCACGGCCCGCTTTTCGGCAACCAGGCCGCGCCACCGGTGGCGATCAGCAGCAGTGGTGCGCCCATGCCCAGGCCCAGGGCGAACAGCTTCAGCGCACCGCCCAGGGCATCACCGCTGGCACTGATGTATAGCAAGGCGCCGGCCAGGGGGGCCGACACGCAGGGTGACACCAGCAGGCTGGAAAACACCCCGAGGATTGCCGCACCGATCAGCGAGCCGCCTTTGGTCTGGCCAACCAGGCGCTCCAGGCGGCTGCTCAGAGCATGAGGCAGTTTGAGCTCGAACAGGCCGAACATGGCCAGGGCGAACAGCACGAAGAACAGCGCGAACGGCACCAGCACCCAGGCCGACTGCAGGCGCGCCTGCAGGTTCAGGCCTGCGCCGAACAGGCCCATCAAGGCGCCGAGCAGGGCGAAACAGGCGGCCATCGGCAGCACATAGGCCAGCGACAGAGCGAAGCCGCGCAGGCCGCCGACCTGGCCGCGCAAGACAACGCCGGAGAGGATCGGCAGCATGGGTAGCACGCAAGGCGTGAAAGTCAGGCCGACGCCTGCGAGGAAGAACAGCAGCAAGCCTTTCCAGTCCCAGCCGGCCTCGGTGCTTGCTGGCGTCTTGCTGGTGACGCCGTCGATGCTCAGTCGTGCGGTTTCTGGCGGGTAGCACAGGCCCTTGTCGGCGCAGCCCTGGTAACCGACCAGCAGGGTGTAGGCGCGTGTTTCGTTGGCCGGGCGGGGAATCTCGATGTCGAGGATGCCGTGGTAGACCTCGACGTCACCGAAGAACTCGTCGTGCTTGGCTTCACCGGGCGGGATCTGCGCCGTGCCCAGGGTGATGTCGGCAGGTTCGCTGCGAAACTGGAAACGGTGGCGATACAGGTAGTAGCCGTCGGCAGCGACGAAGCGCAGCTTCAGGGTTTGCCCCTCATCCTGCACCAGGCTCAGTTTGAAGGCTTCGTGCACCGGCAGGAACTCGGCGCTGTTGCTCAGCGACGCGGCGCCCAGGGTGGCACTGGGGCGATTGTCGAGCAGGCCGGCGCCGACGGCGGGCAAGGCCAGGAACAGAAACAGAAGGCAAAGCAGGCGGCGCATGACGATCTCGCTGTGCAAAAGTGCCTGCATGATAACGGACTTTGGGCTTATTCGCGGCCATCGCGGGGCAAGCCCGCTCCTACAAGACTTGTGGGAGCGGGCTTGCCCCGCGATGGCCGCGACACATTCTCACAGGCGAAACGCCCGCACCGCCGTGTTCAGCTCTGCGCCAAGCCGAAGCAACTGTTCACCCTGCTCACGACCTTCACCAATGCGCTGCAGATTGTCTTCACCCAGGTCATGAATCCGCTCGCTGTGATCGCGAATCTCGCTCACCGCGCCGCTTTGCTGGGCGGTGACATCGGCAATGCGTACGGCGGTGGCGGAGATGGTCTGGATCGCCGCGACAATTTCATCCAGTGCGCCGTCGGCGGCCTGGGCCTGATCAGCGGTGGCTTCGGCATGCTCTAGCTGGGTGCGCATGCCTTCGACCGAGTCGCGCGCCGCCTGCTGCAAGCGCCCGATCAGGGTCTGGATCTCGCCGGTGGCGCCGGTGGTGCGTTGGGCCAGTGAGCGTACTTCTTCGGCAACCACGGCAAAGCCACGGCCCATTTCCCCGGCCCGCGCTGCCTCGATCGCGGCATTGAGAGCCAGCAGGTTGGTCTGCTCGGCAATCGAGCGGATCACTGTCAATACACCGCCAATGGTCGCCGACTCTTCAGCCAGTTGCTCGATCATCTGCGCGTTGCCTTGCACCTCATCGACCAGCGCCCGCAGCCCGGTCAGGCTCTGGCCGATCACCGCCTGGCCTTGTTCCACCGCCCGCCCGGCATCATGGCTGGCGTCGGCAGCCTGGCTGGCATCACCGGCTACCTGGAGGATGGTGGCTTCCAGTTCGCCCAGGGCGTCGCGGATCTGTGCGGTATCGCCGGCCTGGCGTTCAGCGCCGTCGTGCAGGGCGCTGCTCATGCCGGCCAGGGCGTGGCTGCTGCCGGCGACTTGCTCTGCGTTGTGGCGCAGGGTGCCGACCAGTTCGACCAGATAGACCCGCAGGCGGTTGAGCGAATCCTGGATGTCGTGCATCTCACGGTTGCTCCTGCCCAGGGTGATGGCCTGGCTAAAGTCACCCTCGGCCCAGCGCGACAAGGCCGGTGCAAGGTTGCTCAACACCCGGGCCAAGCGCCGCTGCAGGGTGTCGATGAGCAGGGCGATGAGCAGGATCAGGCCGATCATCAAGCCCTGAATAATGCGCACCTCACCTTGAAGGGTGGCGTGCTGGCTGCGTACACCGGGTTCGAGCTCTGCGATGGCCTGCTGCACGGCGGCTATGCGTTGATGGGTGCTGGCGGCCAGTTCGGCGCGCTGCTTGATCTGTTCGCGGGTGCGTTGCAGTTCGCCGGGATAGCGCTTGATCAGGCTGTTGAGTTCACGCTTGAGGGCGATGCCCTGATCTTCAGGGCCAGCGCTGGCCTGGGCTTGCAGGCCCATCAGAGCGGCAAAGTCATCGGCGCTGGATTCGCTGGCCGCCGTCACCCCGAGCAGGGGCAGTTGCTCAAGTATCTGGGCCTGGGCGGTGATCTGTTGCAGCTCACGTTCGACTTCATCGGCCAGTTCGCTGCGTCCGCTGCTGACCAGCTTGTCCCGGGCAAGCGATAAGCGGGACAGGTGCAATGACGCGCTGAACAGCGCTGGCGCATAGGCCGCAGCGCTAGTGCTGGTGCTGCTCTGGGCATAGCTGGCCAGTTGTTCGAGGCTGGCGCCCAACTCGCGTTCTGCTTGCAGCAACAGGGCCTGGGGATCACCGGCCAGCTTGCCGGCGCCGAGCAGTTCGTTGCGGGTGAAGCGCTGCAGGCTTTCCAGGCTCGGGCGCAGGGTCGTGGCAAGCGCCGTTGGCAGTTGCTCGAGCTCGCTTTCAAGGGCCGCGGTGGCCTGCACGGCCGTGGCGTGGAGCAAGGCGTCGCCGCTGCTCAGGTAGTCCTGGATATTGCGCGCTGCCTGGTTCTGGAACTGCTGCGACAGCGCCAGGTAGCGCTCCATCAATTGATAGGGGCGCTCAAGAGCGCGCTGCGACCACCACAGGGTCGCGCCCAGAGCGATGCACACGGTGACCAGTAACAGGGTATTGAGATTGGTGAGCAGCTTCAGGCGCATGTCCGGTGTCTACCAACGGCCGAATGGTAAGCGCCTGAAGTTATTGCGTTTTCATGACCGGGTTATGACGAGGCAGGCCAACTGCTGAAAAAAAGCTGGCACTTGGCCTTTACGCGTCCACCCGCTGTACGCAGTTGCGTCCGGCGCCTTTGGCCCGGTATAGCGCTTCGTCGGCGGCGGTGGCCATGCTCAGGGCATCCAGGCCTTCGCTCAGTTGCACCACGCCGGCACTGAAGGTGCAGGAAAGGTCACGTGGCTGGGCCGGGTAGTGGATTTCGGCAAAGCGCCGACGGATTTCGTCGAGCACCTTGTGCGCCGCGCCCAGGTCGGTGTTGGGCATGACGATGGCAAATTCTTCGCCACCATAGCGGCCAATGAAATCGGTCTTGCGCAAGCGCTGCTTGAGAAACAGTGCCAGGCTCTTGATCACCCGGTCGCCCATGGGGTGGCCGTGGCTGTCGTTGACCTTCTTGAAATGGTCGATATCGAGCATGGCGAAGCTCAGTGGCTGCTCTTCGCGACGCGCACGAAAGCTGCAGTCTTCCAGCAGTTGCAGAATGTGGGTGTGGTTGTACAGCCCGGTCAGGCTGTCGCGGACCATGCGTGCCTTGAGGTTGCGCGCGCGCGCGGCGCGGTTGCGCACGGTGGTGATCAAGTGGCGCGAGCGTATCGGCTTGGTCAAGAAGTCATCACCGCCCTCGCTCATGGCATCGAGCTGCTTGTCGAGGTCGTCCTCGGCCGACAGGTAGATGATCGGCACGCTGACATAACGGTCATTGTGACGGATCACCTTGGCCAACTCGGTGCCGTTGCAGGCTGGCATGTACATGTCGAGGATGATCAGGTCGGGCTGGAAGTCGGCAAGCTCGGCCATGGTCTGGATCGGATCGATCAGGGTGCGGGTGACGATCCCGGCGCTGTTGAGCAGGCGTTCGGTGTGCAGGGCCTGGGCCCGCGAATCGTCAATGATCAGCACCTTGAAGGGTTCGTACTGGGTGACGCTGGTCAACAGCTCGACTTTTTCCAGCAGGATCGAGGCTTCCAGGGTGCCGGTAAGGAACTCCTGACCGCCCGCGCGTACGGCGGCCAGGCGGGTCGGGGTGTCGGTTTCGTGCAGACTGAAGAACAGCAAAGGTATGCGCTGTTCAAGCCCCTGCTGGGCCTGTGCGGCCAGTTGCAGGCCAACACCGGGGCCGGTGAAGTCGACGTCCATGACGATTGCCGAGGGCAGCCGTTCGCTCATGGTCGACTGGAATGCAGCGGCGCTGTACAAGGCTTGTACACCCAAGCCGAAAAACTCCAGTTGCTGGGCCAGGCGTTCGGCGCGGTCGTGGTCCTGGAGCATGATGTACACCGGCTTGCGCAAGGGCGGCAGCGGCACTTGCTCAAGCTGGTCGCCCTGGCGCAGGCCGGTGCGTGACAGGCGCTGCATCAGCCGGTTGAGTTCACTGATCAGTTGGCTGCTCAGCCGCGCACTGTTGGCCTCGACCGCCTCCAGCGCCTGGCCGATGGCTTCGGCCAACTGGCTGTGCTCGGGTTGCTCGAAGCGCTCGGCATAGCGCTGCAGGCGCAGGTTGGCTTCGCACAGCTCGCCAAGGTCGCCGGTCGACCACTCGCTGCGCTGCAGGCGCTGCCAGATCTCGAGGATTTGCCGGGCCTGATGAATGACCCGTTGGGCAAAGTGTTGCTTGAGGCGCTCACGATTCGGGTCTTCTGGCTCGGTCATGTCCTGACTACTTATAAGGGGTGAGGCTGAGTTCGAGTGATGGCTCTATGCTAGCACCACTTTCCCGGCAATCGAGTGCCTTGTATCAATTAACTGTACAAGTCTGTTTATTCAATTGCTGACTCAAGAGTCGCTTATGCGATCCTGCTGGCTTGATTTATAGTGCAACGATACTTGCCGACCCCGGCAGGTGGCGCTCGGCACAAAAAGCCCATCGCGCTGGCACGAAGCCCGGGGGTTGCGGTCGAACCCCTTGAACCGACGTGACACAAAGGACAACGCCATGCTGGATTGGAAAAACCGTACAGGCAAAGCCGAGGCGCGTGAGCGGGTCGAGCCGCGCACCGCCGCCACCCGCAGCTATTTCGGCGGGTTGATGTTCAGCCGCGCCCTGGGTTCGCTGATCGGCCTGTACCTGCTGGTGTGCGTGGGCCTGGGTTGGTACTGGAGCGAAGAGCCCGACCTGTTCCCGGTGCAGCAGAACGCCCAGGCCGCCGCGGAAAAAACCGGCAAGCAGATGGTGGTCGGCTACACAACCATCGAAACCCTCAAGACCGTGGCCGGTACGCTGCTCAACAAGCCCGGCGGCTACATTTCCAACGACCGTTTCCCGCCAGGCCTGTGGATGGACAACATGCCCAGTTGGGAATACGGCGTGCTGGTCCAGGTGCGCGACCTGAGCCGCGCCCTGCGCAAGGACTTTGCCCGCTCGCAGTCGCAGTCCACCGAAGACGCTGACCTGGCCAAGGCCGAGCCACGTTTCAACTTCGACAACAAGAGCTGGATCCTGCCGTCGAGCGAATCCGAGTTCCAGGAAGGCATCAATTCGCTGACCCGCTACCAGAACCGCCTGGCCTCGCCGGAACAGCAGGGCGCGCTGTTCTACACCCGCGCCGACAACCTCAACAACTGGCTGGGCGACGTCGCCACTCGCCTGGGCTCGCTGTCGCAGCGGCTGTCGGCCAGTGTTGGCCGGGTCAAGCTCAACAGCACCCTGAAGACCGAGTCGGTGGTCCCGGGGCAGGTGCCGCAGCTTGACGAGGAAGTGGTGGAAACCCCGTGGCTGCAGATCGACAACGTCTTCTATGAAGCCCGCGGCCAGGCCTGGGCGCTGTCGCACCTGCTGCGCGCCATCGAGGTCGACTTCGCCGACGTGCTGGCGAAGAAGAACGCCACGGTCAGCGTGCGGCAGATCATCCGTGAACTGGAAGCCTCGCAGGAGCCACTGTGGAGCCCGATGGTGCTCAACGGCAGCGGTTTTGGCATGTGGGCCAACCACTCGCTGGTCATGGCCAACTACATCTCGCGGGCCAACGCTGCGGTGATCGACCTGCGTCAACTGCTGACCCAGGGCTGATCCGGTGTCTATCTCCAAGCAGGAAGCGGCGCACCGCGCCGCCTCCGACCTCGAACTGATTGCCTGGGTCGACAAAGACGATCAGTTGCTCGGCGCCTTGCCCCGTGGCGAACTGCGCGAACGCGGCCTGATCGGTCGTGGTACCTACATCCTGCTGTTCAACTGCGCCGGTGAGTTATGCGTGCATCGGCGTACCGAAAGCAAGGCGATCTACCCGGGGTACTGGGATGTGGCAGCCGGTGGCATGGTCCAGGCCGACGAGAGCTTTGCCAAGTCGGCAGCCCGCGAACTGGAAGAAGAACTGGGAGTAAGCGGGGTCGAGCTCACCGCCCACGAGTGCTTTTTCTTTGATCAACCGGGCAACCGGCTCTGGTGCGCAGTGTTCTCGGCGGTCTGGGACGGGCCTTTGCGCCTGCAACCGGAAGAGGTCAGCGAAGCGCGCTTCATCCCCGTCGAGCAGGCCCTGGCCGACAGCCGGCAACAGCCATATTGCCCTGATTCGCTGGCGGCGTTGCAGCGCTACATCGACCGTCAAGCCTGACGTCGCGAATCACATACAAAATGGCGCAGTTTTGTACTTAGCATTCGCGACATTTATCGTTACACTGCGCGGCCTTCAAGGCTGCCGCACGCTCCATGCGGCAGTTGCGCTGCCCCTGCCAGAGTGGGGCTTCGCGGTCGGTACCCCGCCAGGGGCGTCGACCAGTTTTTATCCTCACCGTAGAGGATCAAACGTGGCCAAGAAAGCCGCATCATTCGCCGCCCTCGGTGGCCTGGTGTTCTCCACCGATGCAGGTCGGCATTGCCCGGACTGCAGCAAACCCATAGATGCCTGCATCTGCAAACAGACGCTCATCCCCGAAGGCGATGGCATTGCTCGCGTGCGTCGCGAAAGCAAGGGCCGTGGCGGCAAGACGGTGACGACCATCAGCGGCGTGCCGCTGCCCCTGGAACAGCTCAAGGATCTGGCCGGCACGCTCAAGCGTCGCTGCGGAACCGGCGGCGCGTTGAAAGACGGGGTCATCGAAATCCAGGGCGATCATGTCGAGCTGTTACTGGCCGAACTGATCAAACAGGGCTTCAAAGCGAAAAAATCCGGCGGCTGAACGCTGCAACGCGATTTTTTGCCATTGGCTTTCTAAACTCGTTCCCGTCGCCAGGGTCTATCCCTGAACACGGATAATCGTCACTTTCAGGTTTTACACTGCGCCCGCCCCATGCCGGCCGGTGTTTTTCGACTTTCTATATAGGGGACTTCAATGTCCGTACGACGCACACGCAAAGACGATGGCAGCCAATGGACAGTTGCGGACAGCCGCAGTGTTTACGGCATTCGCCATTGGGGGGCCGGTTACTTCGCAATCAACGAGGCCGGGCGCGTCGAAGTCCGCCCGAACGGGCCAGGCAGTGCGCCGATCGACCTGTTCGAACAGGTTGACGAACTGCGCAAGAGCGGCCTGTCGCTGCCGCTGCTGGTTCGTTTCCCGGACATCCTCCAGGACCGCGTGCGCCAGCTGACCGGCGCCTTCGATGCCAACATCGCGCGCCTGGAGTACCAGAGCCAGTACACCGCCCTGTACCCGATCAAGGTCAACCAGCAAGAAGCGGTGGTGGAGAACATCATCGCCACCCAGAACGTCTCCATTGGCCTGGAAGCCGGTTCCAAGCCTGAGCTGCTGGCCGTGCTGGCGCTGGCGCCGAAGGGCGGCACCATCGTCTGCAACGGCTACAAGGACCGCGAGTTCATCCGCCTGGCGCTGATGGGCCAGAAGCTGGGGCACAACGTTTTCATCGTCATCGAGAAAGAGTCGGAAGTGGCGCTGGTGATCGAGGAGGCAGCCGAGCTCAAGGTCAAGCCACAGGTTGGCCTGCGCGTGCGCCTGTCGTCGTTGGCGTCGAGCAAGTGGGCCGATACCGGTGGCGAGAAGTCCAAGTTCGGCCTGTCGGCGGCACAATTGATCTCGGTGGTCCAGCGCTTCCGCGATGCCGGCCTGGACCAGGGCATCCGCCTGCTGCACTTCCACATGGGCTCGCAGATCGCCAACCTGGCCGACTACCAGCACGGTTTCAAGGAAGCCATCCGTTACTACGGTGAACTGCGTGCGTTGGGCCTGCCGGTCGATCATATCGACGTCGGCGGCGGCCTGGGCGTGGACTACGACGGTACCCACTCGCGCAACGCCAGCTCGATCAACTACGACATGGACGACTACGCCGGTGTCGTGGTTGGTATGCTCAAGGAGTTCTGCGATGCCCAGGGCCTGCCGCATCCGCACATCTTCTCCGAGAGCGGCCGTGCGCTGACTGCGCACCATGCCATGCTGGTGGTGCAGGTGACCGACGTCGAGAAGCACAACGACGAAGTGCCGGTGATCGACAACAAGCAAAGCCTGCCCGAGACCGTGCAGTGGCTGGTTGACCTCTTGGGCCCGACCGATATCGAGATGGTCACCGAGACCTACTGGCGCGCCACCCACTACATGAGCGACGTGGCTGCCCAGTACGCCGACGGCAAGATCACCCTGGCCGAGAAAGCCCTGGCCGAGCAGTGCTACTTTGCCGTTTGCCGGCGCCTGCACAACTCGCTCAAGGCCCGTCAGCGCTCGCACCGCCAGGTGCTCGACGAACTCAACGACAAGCTGGCCGACAAGTACATCTGCAACTTCTCGGTGTTCCAGAGCCTGCCCGATACCTGGGCGATCGGCCAGGTCCTGCCGATCCTGCCGCTGCACCGGCTGGACGAAGAGCCGCTGCGCCGCGCCGTGCTGCAAGATTTGACCTGCGATTCGGACGGCAAGATCAACCAGTACGTCGACGAGCAGAGCATCGAGACCAGCCTGCCAGTGCACGCCATCAACGAGGGCGAAGACTACCTGCTGGGGATCTTCCTGGTCGGTGCCTACCAGGAAATCCTCGGTGACATGCACAACCTGTTCGGTGACACCGACTCGGTGAACATCTACCAGAATCCGAACGGCAGCGTGTACCACGCCGGGATCGAGACCCATGACACCATCGAAGACATGCTGCGCTACGTGCACTTGTCGCCGGAGGAGTTGATGACTCACTACCGCGACAAGTGCGCCAGCGCCAAGATCACGGCCCGTGAAAAGACCCAGTTCCTCGACGCGCTGCGTCTGGGGCTGACCCGCTCGTCTTACCTGTCGAGCTGATGCCATCGCGGGGCAAGCCCGCTCCCACATTGTGGGAGCGGGCTTGCCCCGCGATGCTTCTAGACTATCGCCGCCCGAACCACCCATCACGCCGCTGCAACCGCCAGCCCATCACCCCCAGCGTCACCCCGCGCAACGCCATGAACAGCAGAAACCCCAGCCACAGGCCGTGGTTGCCCAGGTCCCGGGCGACATAGGCGAACGGCAGGGCTATGACCACGCTGAGCAGCATCGCATTGCGCATCTCCCGCGCCCGCGTGGCGCCGATGAACAAACCATCCAGTAGATAACTCCACACCGCAATCAACGGCAACAGTGCCAGGTAAGGCAGGTACTGGTAAGCGGTATCGCGTACGTTGACGATATCGGTCTGCATGTTGATGAACAGATGCCCCCCCAGCAGGAACAACACCGCAAAACCGCTGCTGGCCAGCAGCGACCAGCCGCAGGCGACGGTCAGCGAACGCCGCAGCGCCTGGCGATCACCGGCGCCGATGGCATGCCCGCACAGCGCCTCCACCGCATGGGCCAGGCCATCCAGGGCATAAGCGGTAAGCAGCAGGCCGTTGAGCAGCAGGGCGTTGGCTGCCACGGTGGCTTCACCCAGGCGAGTGCCTTGCACGGTGATCAGGAAGAACACTGCCTGCAGTGCCAGGCTGCGGATAAAGATGTCGCGGTTGACACTGAGCAGCGGCCGCCAGCTTTGCCAGCGCGCCAGTCGCGCCCAGGCAATCTTCCCGGGAAAGGCGCGCAGGGCCGGGCGGGTCAGGGCCAGGCCGAGCAGGGCGGCGCTCCATTCGGCAATCACTGAGGCGCGCGCCGAACCGATCACGCCCCAGTCCAGGCCGAGCACGAACCACAGGTTGAGGGCGATGTTGAGCAGGTTGGTGGTCAACAGGATCGCCAGTGGCGCCTTGGCGTTCTGGGTGCCGAGGAACCAGCCGACCAGGGCAAAGCTGGCCAGCGCCGCCGGCAGGCCCAGCAGGCGGGTCTGGAAGAAGTCGTGAGTGGATTGCTCCAGCGCCGCCGTGGGCTGCATCAGTTGCAGCGCCAGGTGGCTCAATGGCAGTGCCAGTAAACCCAGCAGCAGAGCAAACAACAGCGCCAGCAGCAGGCCTTGCAGCAACACCTGGCGTAATCCTGCGCCGTCGGCGCGCCCCGCCGCCTGGGCGGCGAAGCCGGTCGAACCCATGCGCAGAAAGCCCATGACCCAGGCCAGGAAGGTATACAGGCTGGCGCCCACCGCCACTGCGCCAAGCTGATGGGCATGGGGCAGATGGCCGATCACGGCGCTATCGACCAGGGCCACCAGGGGCACGGAAATATTTGAAAGTATCATCGGCGCGGCCAGCGCCCAGACCTTGATGTGGGTCGGGCGGTCGCGCCAGTCGGTCAGCAAACGGGACATGGAGGCTCCTGGCGAGCCGGCATTGTAGCCGCTGCGGGCACTAAATCGTGCGAAGGCGGTCTCACATCCGCGCGCCCTATCACCGTTGCGACGCGGTTGATATATAGTGCACCCCTAAGATTCCGCTGCCCGAGAGTTACTACTCCCATGCTCAACAAAGGATTGTTGCTGGCCTGCGCGCTGGCCTTGCTCAGTGCCTGCGATTCGTCTGCCCCGGACAAACCGGCCTCGGCACCCGCCGAACCGCCTGCGCAGACCCAGGACCAACCCGCAGCTCCGGCTCCGGCCGAACCGGCTGCACCGGCAGCGCAACCGCAAGCGGAAAAACCCGCAGAAGCCAAGGACGATGCCGCGACCCAGGCCAAGCGCTATGCGGGCCGCGAACTGAGCGTGGTGGATGTCTCGGAAGTGCAGGTCGATGGCGCCAGCGCCCTGGCCCTGACCTTCTCGGTCCCGCTGGATGACCAGCAGAACTTCGCTGACAAGGTGCACCTGGTCGATACCGTCAAAGGCAAGGTTGACGGTGCCTGGGAACTCTCTGCCAACAAGATGGAGCTGCGCTTGCGCCACCTGGAGCCGCAGCGCAAGCTGGTGCTGACCATCGACGCCGGCCTGCTCGCGGTCAATGGCAAGCGCCTGCCCGCCGAGTCGATCAGCCGCCTGGAAACCCGCGACATGCAGTCGACCATCGGCTTCGCCAGTCGCGGTTCGTTGTTGCCGACCCGTCTGGCCGAAGGCTTGCCGGTGATCGCCCTGAACGTCAACAAGGTCGATGTCGAGTTCTTCCGCATCAAACCTGAAAAACTGTCGCCGTTCCTCGCCGCCTGGGGTCGCAATAGCAGCCTTTACTACTACCAGTCCAAGGAAACCCTGGACATGGCCGACCTGGTCTACGGCGGCCGCTTCGACCTCAACCCGGCAAAGAACACCCGCGAAACCGTGCTGCTGCCGATCGCCGGTATCAAGCCGCTGCAGGAACCAGGCGTGTACCTGGCGGTGATGCGCGCTTCGGGTACCTACGACTACTCGCAACCGGCGACGCTGTTCACCCTCAGTGACATCGGCGTCTCGGCCCACCGTTACCAGAACCGCCTGGACGTCTTCACCCAGGGCCTGGAAGGTGGCAAGGCGCTGAGCGCTGTCGAGCTGGAACTGCTCGACGGTGAAGGCCGCGTGCTGGCCCAGGCCAAGACCGACAGCGACGGTCATGCCCAACTGCCGACACCACCCAAAGCCGAAACCCTGCTGGCCAAACAGGGCGTGCACACCACCATGCTGCGCCTGAACAGTGCGGCCCTGGACCTGGCCGAATTCGACATCACCGGCCCTCAGGCCAACCCGTTGCAGTTCTTTGTGTTCGGCCCGCGCGATCTCTACCGCCCGGGTGAAATCGTGTTGCTCAATGGCTTGCTGCGCGACCAGGATGGCCGCCCGCTCAAGCCGCAGCCGGTGACCGTGGAAGTGCGCCGTCCGGACGAGCAGATCAGCCGCAAGTTCGTCTGGGAAGCCGATGCCAATGGTTTCTATCAGTACCAGCTGCAACTGGCCGACGAGGCGCCGACCGGGCGCTGGCAGTTGCTGTTCGATCTCGGCGGCGGCAAGAAGCAGGTGTTCGAGTTCCTCGTCGAAGACTTCCTGCCCGAGCGCCTGGCGCTGGAGCTCAAAGGCAGCGACAAACCGCTGAGCCCGGATCAAACCGCGCAGATCAAGGTCAATGGCCGCTACTTGTACGGTGCTCCGGCCTCGGGTAACCGCCTGAGCGGCCAGGCCTATGTACGCCCGCTGCGTGAAGCGGTACCGGGACTGCCGGGCTACCAGTTCGGCTCGATCACCGAGGAGGAACTGAGCCAGGACCTGGAACTGGACGAAGTCACGCTCGATGCTTCGGGTAAAACCACCCTGAACATCGAAAGCAAATGGTCCGAAGCCCGTTCGCCGCTGCAACTGACCGTGCAGGCCAGCCTGCAGGAGTCCGGTGGCCGGCCGATCACCCGTCGCCTGGAGCAACCTATCTGGCCGGCCGCGCGTCTGCCTGGCTTGCGTGGCCTGTTCGAAGGTGAAGAGACCGACGGCGAAGGCCCAGTGGAGTTCGAGGTGCTGGTGGCCGACCCCCAAGGCAACAAGTTGGCGGTCAACAACCTCAAGGTACGGCTGATTCGCGAGCGTCGCGACTACTACTGGAACTACTCGCAGAGCGACGGTTGGAGCTACAACTACAACGAGAAGTACCTGATCCAGAACGAAGAGACGGTCAATGTCAAAGCCGGCTCCACCGCACGGGTGAACTTCCTGGTTGACTGGGGCCCGTACCGCGTCGAGGTCGAAGACCCGCAGACCGGCCTGGTATCGAGCGGACGCTTCTGGGCCGGTTACCGCGCCCAGGACAACGCCGATGGCGGCGCCGTGCGCCCGGATCAGGTCAAGCTGGCCCTGGACAAACCGTCCTATGCCGATGGTGCCACCGCCAACATCACCGTTACGCCGCCTGCCGCAGGTACCGGTTACCTGATGGTCGAGTCCAGCGAAGGCCCGCTGTGGTGGGAAGAAATCGACGTGCCGGCCGAAGGCAAGAGTTTCGCCGTCAAGCTCGATCCGAAGTGGGCGCGCCACGACCTGTATGTCAGTGCCCTGGTGATCCGTCCCGGCGAGCGCAAGGTCAACGCCACGCCGAAACGCGCCGTGGGTGTGCTGCACCTGCCGCTCGATCGCCACGAGCGCAAGCTGGCGGTGACCCTCACTGCCCCTGAGAAAATGCGTCCCAAGCAGCCGCTGACCGTCAAGGTGCAGGCACGCAATGCCGACGGTAGCGTGCCTAAGCAGGTGCATGTGCTGCTGGCGGCGGTGGACGTGGGTATCCTCAACATTACCGAATTCGCCACCCCCGATCCGTTCACCGGTATGTTCGGGCGCAAGGCTTATGGCGCTGACCAACTGGACATCTACGGTCAGTTGATCGAAGCCGGGCAGGGCCGCCTGGCCAGCCTGGCCTTCGGTGGTGACGCAGCCATGGCCAAAGGCGGCAAGCGCCCCAACACCACGGTGACCATCGTCGCCAAGCAAAGTGCGCCGGTTGTTCTCAATGACAAGGGCGAGGGCGAAGCCACGGTCGATATTCCCGACTTCAACGGCGAGCTGCGCCTGATGGCCCAGGCCTGGACCAACGAACGCTATGGTATGGCCGAGGGCAAGACCGTGGTCGCCGCGCCGTTGATTGCCGAGCTATCGGCGCCGCGTTTCCTCGCCGGTGGCGATCGCACCACCCTGGCGCTGGACCTCTCCAATCTCTCGGGCAAGGCGCAAAACGTTACCGTTCGCTTGAGCACCGAAGGCCAGTTGAACCTGCTCGGTGAAGCCCAGCAGACCTTGAGCCTTACCGAGGGCAAGCGCGTCACCCTGCTGGTACCGGTACAGGCCACCGGTGGCCTGGGCCAGGGCAAGGTCAAGGTCGAGGTGCAGGGCCTGCAACTGCCGGGCGAGTCGGCCACGGCGTTCAGCCGCGACTGGACCCTGGGCGTTCGCCCGGCTTATCCGGCGATGCTGCAGCACTATCGGGTGGCACTCAAAGACCAGCCATGGACGCTGCCGGACGCCGACCTTGCGTTGTTCGAACCTGCCGGGCTTGAAGCCTCTCTGGCGCTGTCGAGCCGGCCGCCGCTGAACCTGGCCGAACAGATCCGCGCCCTCGAAGCTTATCCGTATGGCTGCCTGGAGCAGACCACCAGCGGTCTGTACCCATCGCTGTACGCCGATGCCGCGACCCTCAAGCGTCTTGGCATCAAGGGCGAAACGGCGGATGTACGCAAGCGCAAGATCGAGATGGGCATCGAGCACCTGCTGGGCATGCAGCGCTACAACGGCAGCTTTGGCCTGTGGAGTGCCGATGATCAGGAGGAGTTCTGGCTGAGCGCCTATGTCACCGATTTCCTCCTGCGTGCCCGCGAGCAGGGTTATGCGGTACCGCCCGAGGCCCTGAAAAAGGCCAGCGAGCGCCTGCTGCGTTACCTGCAGGAGCGCAACCTGATCGAGGTCAACTACAGCCAGAACTCCGAACACAGCCGTTTCGCCGTGCAGTCGTATGCTGCCCTGGTGCTGGCACGTACCCAACAGGCGCCGCTGGGCGCCTTGCGCAGCCTGTTCGAGCGGCGCAGCGATGCCCGTTCGGGCCTGCCGTTGGTACAACTGGCGATCGCCCTGGACAAGATGGGCGACAAGCCACGCGCGCAACAGGCGCTGCAGGCGGGCCTGGCAGTCACGCGTAGCGACAACACCTGGATGGGCGACTACGGAAGCTCCGTGCGGGACCAGGCGCTGATCCTCTCGCTGCTGGCCGAGAACAACCTGGCCAGCGACAAGATCGATGGCCGCCTGTTCGAGTTGGCTGACCAGATGGCCGCCAACCGCTGGTTGTCGACCCAGGAGCGTAACGCGCTGTTCCTTGCCGGTCGTGGTCTGCTGGGCAAGCCGGAAAGCAAATGGTCGGCGCGCCTGGACAGCGCCGGTGAAGTGCGCGAGTTCAATCCCGAGCAATCGGGGATGAAACTCGAGGGCTCATTGCTGGCCTCGCCACTGACCATCCAGAACGAAGGCAGCCAGACGCTGTTCCAGCAACTGACCCTGTCCGGTTATCCGCGTCAGGCCCCGGTTGCCCGTGGCAGCGGCATGACCATTCGCCGCGAGTTCCTCGGCATGAATGGCCAGGCGCTGGACATCAAGGCGCTCAAGAGCGGTGACCTGGTGCTGGTGCACCTGGCGGTGACGGCCAACACCCAGGTGCCGGACGCGCTGGTGGTCGACCTGCTGCCGGCGGGCCTGGAACTGGAAAACCAGAACCTGGCACAAAGCGCGGCCAGCCTTGAGAACGCCAGCAGTGCGGTGAAGGAGTGGCGTGAATCGATGCAGAACGCCAACGTGGTGCATCAGGAGTTTCGCGATGACCGCTACGTAGCAGCGCTGAACATCGACGGCTACTACACCACCCACTTGCTGTACCTGGCCCGGGCAGTAACCCCGGGGACCTACAAGGTACCACCGCCGCAAGTCGAGTCGATGTACCGGCCCAACTACAACGCGGTGGGCGAAGCACCTACGGAGCTGGTGGTCAAAGGCCGCTGACCGCAGCGGCAGGAGCGGGCTTGCCCCGCGATAAGGCCACACTGGCCCTATCGCGGAGCAAGTCAGGTCGTCGCACTTTAAATCAGTGAATGATCCAGCTCAGCACCCACAAGCCCAGCACCAGCCAGATGATGCCGAGTATGATCGAGGCGCGCATAAAGGCGCGGATCGCCGAGTACAGCAGCATCAGGCCGATGATCAGGGCGAGGATGCTGACCAGCGAAGTGTCCATGCCCAGGGTGCGTGACAGGCCCTCGATGAAATTGCCACCGGCGTTGGCCAGCAGGTTGAACAGCCCGCTCAGGCCGTCGACGATAAACCGGATCACCGCGCCCAGCGCCTGGCCGAGCCACTCGAAAAAACCTTCTACATGCATAGTTGCTTCCTGATGATCAATTCGGCGAATGCGCCATTGCCACGCCTTTGGCCGTGCGCGAACCGGTTCGGTTCCCTGCGTAGCCGTTACACCGAGAGGGCCTGATGCACATCTTAGCTCGCCTGCGGGGCGCCCTCGGAAAACCACTGGGCCGGCTGTTCGCCATCGCGTTGCTGCTTGTCGCCTTGTTATGGCTCGCTGACCGTCTCTGGCCGTTGCCGATGCCGGCCGATGATCTGGCCCGTGTGGTGCTGGCCGAAGACGGCACGCCGCTGTGGCGCTTCGCCGATGCCGACGGGGTGTGGCGCTACCCGGTCAGTGCCGAGCAGGTTTCGCCCTATTACCTGGAGGCGTTGCTGACTTACGAGGACCGTTGGTTCTACCACCATCCCGGGGTCAACCCGCTGGCGCTGGCGCGGGCGGCCTGGCAGAACCTGCACGGCGGTCGGGTGGTGTCTGGCGGCAGCACCCTGTCGATGCAGGTGGCGCGCCTGCTCGATCCGCATTCGCGCACACTGCCTGGCAAGCTGCGCCAGTTGTGGCGTACCGCGCAGCTGGAGTGGCACCTGTCGAAAGCGCAGATCCTTGAGATCTACCTCAATCGCGCACCCTTCGGCGGTACCTTGGAGGGCGTCGCCGCAGCCAGCTGGGCCTACCTTGGCAAGTCGCCGATGCACCTGACACCCTCAGAAGCGGCCTTGCTCGCAGTACTGCCGCAAGCGCCCAGCCGTTTGCGCCCGGACCGCCATCCCGAACGTGCCCAGGCTGCACGGGACAAGGTACTGCAGCGCCTGGCCGAGTATCAGGTCTGGCCGCAGCAGCGAGTCGCCGAGGCTGAGGAAGAGCCCATGTTGCTGGCGCCACGGCAGGAGCCGGCCTTGGCACCCTTGCTGGCGCGACGCCTGAACCGGCCACACAGCCCGCCCTTGATTCGCACCACCCTCGATGCCTCGTTGCAACGGCGTCTGGAAGACCTGTTGCTGGGCTGGCGGGCGCGGCTGCCAGAACGCACCTCGGCGGCGATCCTGGTGGTCGAGGCGCAGAACATGGCGGTGCGCGCGTACCTGGGCTCGGTCGACCTCAATGATGAGCGCCGCTTTGGTCATGTCGACATGATCAGCGCACTGCGTTCCCCGGGTTCGACCCTCAAACCCTTCCTTTTTGGCATGGCCATGGACGAGGGGCTGATCCATTCCGAGTCATTGCTGCAGGATGTGCCGCGGCGTTATGGCGATTACCGCCCGGGCAATTTCTCCATGGGCTTCAGCGGGCCGGTGGCGGCCAGTTCTGCCCTGGCCTTGTCATTGAATCTGCCAGCAGTACAGCTGCTTGAAGCCTACGGGCCGAAACGCTTTGCCGCACAGATGCGCAGCGGCGGCGTGCCACTGATCTTGCCGCCACTGGCCGAGCCGAACCTGTCATTGATTCTTGGCGGTGCGGGCAGCCGCCTGGAGGACCTGGTCGGTGGTTACGCGGCGTTTTCCCGCAATGGCTTGAGCGCGCCGATTCGCTTGCAACCGGATGATCCATTGCTTGAGCGGCGTCTGCTGTCGCCGGGCAGTGCCTGGATCATCCGGCGTATCCTCAGCGGTCAGGCCCGCCCGGATCGCGATCCTCATGCCGAGCTGGTACAGCGTCCGCAACTGGCCTGGAAGACCGGCACCAGCTATGGCTTTCGTGATGCCTGGTCGATCGGTGTGGGCCCGCGCTACCTGATCGGTATCTGGATCGGCCGCCCGGATGGCACGCCGGTGCCGGGGCAGTTCGGCCTGGCTTCGGCGGCGCCGTTGATGCTGCAGGTGCATGATGTGCTGAGCAACCGCGACAGCCAGCGCGGCATCGCTGTACCGGTGGCGGCGGTGCCGGCCAACGTGGGCGTTGCGGCGATCTGCTGGCCGCTGGGGCAGCCCATGGCCCGGCAGGACCCGAACTGCCGGCGCCAGCGCTTCGCCTGGACCCTGGACGGCACCACGCCGCCGACCTTGTTGGCCCAGGACCAGCCGCTGAGCGTCGGCTTGCGCGAAATGGTCTGGGTCAATGCCCAGGGCTTGCGCGTCGATGCCACCTGTGCCGGCGCCCAGGCCCGGGACATTGCCCTGTGGCCGTCCCCCCTGGAGCCCTGGTTGCCCCGGGTGGAGCGCCGTGAGGCGCGCCTGCCCAAGGTCGATGCGCAGTGCCCGCCGCAGGTGCCGTCCAGTGCGCCGCCGTTGTCGATCGTCGGGGTGCGCCAGGGCGATCAGTTACGCCGCCCGGCCACCAGCAGCGAGCCGTTGCGATTCAAGGTATCGGCCCTTGGCGGTAACGGTCGTCATTGGTGGTTCCTCAATGGCGCGCCACTGGGTGAAACCACGGGCCAGGAAAACCTCACGGCGAGCTTCGACCAGGCCGGGCGCTTCGAATTGAGCGCCCTGGATGAAAGCGGCGAAACGGCCCGGGTCGAGTTCCAGGTCAATGAGTGACCGCGCCGATTAGACGTTGCCGGAGCCAGCACCTACGCTTGGATTGACGAGGCCGCTGCCCTGGCGGCTTCGTACTGTTCGGGATCATGGAGTGTCCGATGCGTGTGCTGGCTGTCGCGATAGTTGGGGTGTCCTGGGCGAGCCTGACCACTGGCGAACCCCTGCCGCGTTTTCTCGACAGCCACGAAATTGAACGCAACCTGCCTGCCGCCAATTTGCCGGCCGATGCCTACCGGCCGAGCAACCCGCAGGTGTTGGTGCCCGTTCCGGTCAGCCAGGCCCAACCGCTGCGACGGGACACACGGATCCTGCTGCGCAAGGTGCGTTTCGAAGGCGGCAGCATTTATCCGTTGAGTGACCTGCGCGACAACTATCAAAGCCTGGTCAACCGCGACGTCAGCCTGGGCGAGCTGATCGATGCGACCCAGCGGCTGACCCAGCGCTATCAGCAGGACGGCTACCTGCTGTCCCATGCCTATCTGCCCGAGCAGGACTTTGCCGATGGCCGGGTGCGGGTGGTGTTGGTCGAAGGCTACATCGATGATCTTGAGCTGCACGGTGAAGTGGGCCCGGCGGTGGCCTATGTGGAAAAGCTGGTAGGCAGGCTCAAGGCCGAGCGGCCGCTGACCCGCGCCACTTTCGAGCGTTATATCGCCTTGATGAGTCGCCTGCCGGGCTTCAGCCTGCAGGCGCGACTGTCCCCTGCACAGGCCGGCCATGGCACCAGCCGCCTGATCGTCGAGGCCACACGTCGCCCGTTCAGCGGCGCCCTGACCGCTACCGATGGCACGCGTGACGACCCTCAGGCGTTGCTCAGCCTGAGCAGCAACGCGCAGACAGCGCTTGCCGAACAATTCAGTATTACGGCCCTGGCGCCGCGCGGGGAGGATCACGAAAGCTACTTTCGCCTGGATTACTCACAGTACCTGGACGATCAGGGTAGCCAATTGCATCTGTCGGCATCACGTTACGACAGCGACCCCAGTGCCCAGGTGCTGCTCGCTGACCGCACCCAGCTCAAGGCCCATCGTGAGAACGACCGCTTTTCGGCCGGCCTGAGCCAGGTGCTGCTGGCGGCACCCGGTGAATCGCTCAACGTTGCCGCGCGCTTCTACATGGTCAATGACGACGTGTTGTACCGCGCAGTCGAAGGCCCCTTGCGCCTGAGCAATCGCACCGATGTGCGCGCCCTGGGGTTTGAAGGGGAATGGCGCAAGGCGGATGCCGAGCAGTTGCGGATTGTCAGTGGCGGTGCCTACCAGGGCCTCGATTACCTGGGGGCGAAAACCAACAGCGACTTTGACCTGGACTTCCTGCGCTTGCGTCTGTCCGGGTTGCAGAGCGACCGACTGTTCGGCAACTGGCAAGGGGTGGCCTCGGCGGCCTTGTACTGGAGCGGTGACAGCCTCCCCGACAGTGAGCGGGTGGTGTTTGGCGGGCAAAGCTTTGCCCGTGGTTATCCCGCAGACCAGGCCCTGGGCGATAAAGGCTGGGGGCTGGCGTATGAGCTCAACTACAGCTTCAACGGCGATGGCCGCTGGGTAAGACTGCTGCAACCCTACGCCGTACTGGATACTGCGCGGACCTGGTTCAATGAGGTCGACCTGCGTGATTCGCGCCTGTCTTCAGCGGCGTTGGGGGTGCGTATTGGGGATGGGCGCTTCTACAACATCGCCCTGGAGCTGGCCAAGCCGCTATCAGACGTTGCCCTCGACAGCTTTGACCGGGAGCCGCGGGTGAGTTTGAGTTTCAGTGTGCAGTTGTAGGTCGTTATCGCGGGACAAGCCCGCTCCCACAAGCCCACGGAGCTTTACTGCACCAACTGCATCCGTGGCTTGGGGAACAGGTTGTCCAGGGTTTCCAGCAGGCGGGTGTGGTAGATGGGCTTGCGGAACAGGTCCAGCACCTGCAGGCGCAGCAGGTCGCTGATGTCATCCATGTCGGCATGCCCGGAGGTGACGATCACTGGCAGGTGTTGCCTGGCGGTGTGCTCGCGCAGGCGCCTGATCAGAGAAATACCGCTTTCCTCCGGCATGCGCAGGTCGGTGATGACCAGTGCCACGTCCGGGTGGCGAGTGAGCTGTTGCAGGGCGAGTTTGACCGAGGTGGCCGTGTGGCAACAAAAGCCCTCGCCCTCGAGCAGTTCGGCAAGTTCGAGCAAGGCGTCCTCTTCGTCATCTACCAGAAGTAGCTGTTGCCGGGGGGAAGAGGTCGGCATCGGGTAGTCCTTTAGACGGCTTGACTGGGGAAAGTGTGAGTAACCGCTGCAGTGCCTGGCGCCTCAAGGCGTGGTGCTTTGCGCTTTGGTCATGGCCCCCTGAACCTTGGTCATGACGGACGACACACTACCGGAAATGGGCGTGATGAAGGCCGTCAGTACTACCGCTACCATCGCCGCGGCAATCGCATACTCGATGCCGGAGGCGCCATCCTTGCGGTAGAAGAACTCTTTGCAGCTTTTGAGGACGTGGGAAAGACGCATGGCATTTCTCCTTGCGCTCGGGGCGCAGGTGGCAGGGGTTATGGATGATTCCCCTTTGCCATCACAGCATCGTCAAGAGGGCAAAACTCGGCAAATGTAAGAAAGCATTAATACTAAAGTGATAAGTCGAAAACCGACGCCAATAAGTAGCTGTTTTAGGGGGGTGACGGCTTTGCGACGGAAAAAAATCTGACGGGTAATGGCATTTTGTCTTAGCTGCGCTACCGTCAAATAGCGAAATAGTTGTTTCCGACTGCAGTGCTGTGGGCCCTCTCACAAAAGGGCCGAAGGACAGCGTGGGGAGAGGGAGGGCCGGCATGAGCAGTCGCATTACCATCATCCTCGCGGGCTTCTTTCTGCTCGGTGCAGTGCTGGCCGGCTACTGGGGCCTGGTCCTGAGCCAGCCACCGAGCGAGCCGCCCGCCACACCTATTGCCGCTCCCGCACTCTCGCCGGTCAGCCACGTCGCGGCAGAGGCGGTTGACGAGTTGCGCACGCCGGTGGTGGTGCTGCGTCGCGATGTTGCCGCCGCGGTGCCACTTACCGCCGAAGATCTGCTGCTCGAGCGTTTGCAGGTGGCTCCGGCCGGCAGTTTCCAGAGCCTCGACCAAGTGATCGGCCGCAGCAGTTGGCGGGCCTTGAGTGCTGGTACCTGGCTTGCGCAGAACAGCTTCGAAGCAGGTGGCCCGCTGGCACGGATGATCCACCCCCATGAACGGGCGGTGGCGGTGGCGGTGGACGAGGTTATTGGTGCTGCCGGGCAGCTGAGCCCGGGGGACTATGTGGATGTCTTGCTGTTTTTGCGCGAAACCATCAGTAATCCGCAAGCTTCAGCCCAAGTGGTGCTCCCCGCATTGCGTCTGCTCAGTGTCGGCGAGCAGTTGGGGCTGAGCAATGACGGCCAGCCGGTGCAGGCGCCGGTGGATGAAAAAAACCGCTCGCCACAACCGGCCAACACCCTGCGTACGGTCGTGCTTGCGGTGCCCGAAGCATTGGCCAGCCGCTTGCTGCTTGCCGCTGGAGCCGGCAGTTTGCGCCTGGCAGTACGCAGTGCCGAAGAGCAGCGCCTGGCCCGCTACTGGGCTGACCCCAATAGCAGTGGCAAGGAAATCGAAAGCGCCAATCGCCAACTCTATCGTTTCAGCCAATTGGCCCAGGCCCCCACCGTTCAACCATTGGCCAGCGCCGCGCAGCCGCGTGGCATGGAGATTATTCGCGGCAGTCAAGCCAACCCGCCAACCCCCTGACCAAGCAAGGATGCCCTTCAATGAGCAGTCGTTCCGAGCGGGTGATCAAGCAGGTACTCTGTGTCCTGTTGTGCTGTGCACCGCTGCTGCCCAAGGCGCTGGCAGCGCCCAAGGGCTGCGCGACGCTTGGGCAAATGCCTGCGGTGATCGAAATCGATCAAGGCCTGCAGCAAGAGCTGCGTTTGCCGGTGGCGATCACCCGGGTAGCCATTGGCGACCCGAAGATTGCCGATGTGCACGCCAGTGGTGATGACGGCGTGATACTCACGGCGGTCGGCCCCGGTGCCACCAGCCTGATGCTCTGGACCGCCTGCGCCCAGGCACCGCGCCAGGCGATGTTATTTATCAAGGGCGTGGCCAGCACCGAGATGGCTGAAAGTGCGCGGCCGCCGTCCGAGGACCCACTGCTGCCCAGCCAGGTGCAGGCCGATATCCGTTTCGTTGAAGTCAATCGCACCAAGTACAAGGAGGCAGGGGCGCGGTTGTTCTTCAAGGGCTCGAACAACACCTTGATCGGCTCCCCTGGCGCGGTCCCGAACACCTCCGTAAGCCCGGGCCAGGTGCCTACCTTGCCTGGCATGCCGAACATTCCCCTGGACAACGGTGTGTTCAACATCATCTGGGGCGGCGGTAGCAGTCGCTTTCTGGCGGCGATCAATGCCCTGGAGAACAGCGGTTTTGCCTACACCCTGGCGCGCCCCAGCCTGGTGGTGCTCAGTGGCCTGACGGCCAGCTTTCTGGCCGGTGGCGAGATCCCCATTCCGGTACCCAGCAGTGGCAGCGACAACGTCTCGATCGAGTACAAGGAGTTCGGTATTCGCTTGGCGCTATCGCCGACCGTGGTCAGCCGTAATCGCATTACCCTCAAGGTCGCTCCGGAAGTCAGCGAACTGGACTACAACAAGGCGGTGAACATCGCCGGGACCTTGGTGCCGGGCCTGACCGTTCGGCGCACCGATACGAGTATTTCCCTGGCCGATGGCGAAAGCTTCGTCATCAGCGGCTTGATCAGCAGCCAGACACGTTCGGCGGTCGACAAGTTTCCGGGCCTGGGCAACATTCCGGTGCTTGGTGCGTTCTTTCGCCAGTCGGCATTGGTGCGTGATGAAACCGAACTGCTGATGATCGTCACACCGCATCTGGTTCAGCCACTGGCTGCCGATGCCCAGTTGCCGTCGCTGCCGGGTGAAGGCTTACGCACCTTCGACCCGAGCTGGGGGCGCTTGTTTTTCCTGGAGAACGGCGACTTCGAAGGTCGCAGCGGGTTATCCCAATGAGTGAAAGCCTGAGCCAGACCTTCCTCGCCATCACCCGCGACACCGCTGACCTGCAGTGGTTGCAAGGGGCGTTGGCGCCCCTGGGGCAGGTGGTCGGCGCCGGCAATGGCAGCCTCGACGAATTGCTTGCGCTGGTCGATGTCACCTTTGCCAACCTGGTGTTCGTCGGCCTGGACCGCGAGCAGGTGATCAATCAGTGCGCTCTGATCGAGGGCGTGCTGGAAGCCAAACCGATGCTGGCCATCGTTGCCCTGGGCGACGGGATGGACAACCAGTTGGTGCTCAATGCCATGCGCGCCGGCGCGCGGGATTTCGTGGCTTATGGTTCACGCTCAAGCGAAGTTGCCGGCCTGGTGCGGCGTTTGAGCAAGCGCCTGCCACCGGTGGCCAGCAACCCCAGCCTGGGCGGGCTTACCGTACTGTATGGGGCGCAGTCGGCCGCCGATGGCGCCTTGTTGACCACGCATATGGCGCGGGTGGTGCAGACCAGTGGCCAGCAAACCTTGCTGTTGGACCTTGGCCTGCCGCGCGGTGACAGTCTGGCCTTGCTTGGCCTGGAGGCCTCGTTTCATTTCGGTGACGCCCTGCGCCACCTGCGTCGCCTGGATAACACCCTGATCGACAGTGCTTTCACCCGTGAAGGTTCGGGCCTGCGCTTGCTGGCGTACGCCGAGAGCGACGAGCCTCTGGAGCGTACCAGCGCCGCCGAGCTGTACATGCTGCTCAGCGCCCTGCGCCAGCATTTTCAGCACATTGTCGTGAACCTTACCGGGCAGGCTGACAGCGAAGCCTTGCGGACGTTCGTCAGCCACTGCGACAAGCTGATCTGGTACACCGACCAGAACGTGCTCGATTGCCGGCGTAACCTTGAAGTGCTGACCCAGTGGCGCGAGAAGGGCATGAAACTCGAGCACGCGAGCCTGTTGGTGGACCGTTACCTGCGTGGCGTTGCACCGGATTCCGAAGCCCTGGGCAAGCGTTACGCCTTACCTGTTTTGCGGGTGCTGCCTTACAGCCCGCAGGTGCGCATGAACGCCAAGAACCAAGGCCTGACCCTGTTCGAACTGGCTCCACGCGAAGAGCTCACTCAACACCTCAAGGCACTGGGTGAACGCCTGGCACGGCGCTCCGAGAACAAGCCGCCAGCCAGCGCCAACTGGTTCAACCGCCTGTGGGCGCACAAGTGAGCGGCGACGAGCTGTTCGGCGGCCCCCGGCATAACCTGGGCGCTGATCCGCAGGGGCTCAAGCGCGCCCTGCATCGCTATATCATCGATGCCATCGAAGACAGCGGGCGCAACCTGCTCGAAGGCTCGCGCCCGGCGCTGGCGCAGTTTGTGGTGGAGCAGGTGGGTGACTATATCGCTCGACTGCACCTGGCCCTGTCGCGTTACGAGATGGAGCGCCTGGCCGAGGAAATCGTCGACGAACTGACCGGGTTTGGCCCGCTGGAGGTGTTGCTGCGCGATGCCAGCGTCACCGAAATCCTGGTCAACGGCCCGCACCGGGTGTTCATCGAGCGGGCCGGCCTGCTGCAACAAACCGACTTGCGCTTTATCGATGCCCACCATGTCGAGCGGGTCATGCAGCGGATTCTTGCGCCCCTGGGCAGGCGCCTGGATGAGTCCTCGCCGATGGTCGATGCGCGCATGCCTGACGGCAGCCGGGTCAATGCCATCATCCCGCCGGTGGCGCTGGACGGGCCGTGCCTGTCGATCCGCAAGTTTCGCAAGGACATGCTCAAGAGTGCCGACCTGCTGGCCACTCGCACCATCGACCAAGGCATGCTCGATTTCATCCAGCTGGCTGTCGCCCGGCGCTGCAACATTCTCGTCAGTGGCGGTACCGGCACTGGCAAGACCACGATGCTGAATATTCTCAGCCAGTTGATCACCCCCCATGAGCGGCTGGTGACCATCGAGGATGTGGCCGAACTGCAACTCGACCACCCGCATGTGGTACGCCTGGAGACCCGCCCGCCGAACGCCGAAGGGCATGGCGAGATCAAGGCCAGCGAGCTGATTCGCAACGCCTTGCGGATGCGCCCCGACCGCATCCTGCTCGGCGAGATTCGTGGCGTCGAAGTGCTCGATGTGCTCACCGCGATGAACACCGGTCATGACGGCTCGATGAGTACCGTGCATGCCAACACCGCCCAGGATGCCTTGCTGCGCCTGGAAACCCTGGTGGGCCTGACCGGCCGCCAGGTGGCCGAGAAAACCCTGCGGCAGATGATCTGCGCGGCGCTGGACGTGGTCATACAACTGACCCGCCTGGCCGATGGCCGCCGCTGTGTCAGTGAAGTGCTGGAGGTGGTTGGGGTGCGTGATGACGTGTATGTCACCAACACCCTGTTTCGCCTTGACCGGCGCAACGGCGATGGTTTTCTGCGTGAGGCGCCGAACCCGGCCGGGGACAAATTGCGCCGGGACCATTCGGAGCCGCAGTCGTGATCGCCGTAGTGTTGGGCCTGGTCTGCCTGGCGTTGCTGGGGGTGTCGGCGGGCTTGTTCTACAGCGGTATGCGCAAGTCAGGCGAAGAGCGCGTGCTCCAGCGTCTTGGCCAGATCCAGGACAGCCCGGTGCTGTCGCCCGCTGGCCGCGACTGGCTGGAGCGCCGGCTGCAGCGTGCCGGTATCGAGCGGGGCAAGGATGTGCTGCTGGTGTGGATGCTGGGCAGTGCCCTGATCGCGCTGCTCGGTGGCCGGCTTCTGGGCTGGGCGGCGGGCCTCGGGTTGTTGCTGCTGGCGCCTGTGCTGACCTGGCTGTACCTGGGCTGGCGTTATCGTCGCAGGGTGCAGCGGATGATCGAGCAGTTGCCGGTCTTGCTTGATCACAGTGTGCGCAGCCTCAAGGCCGGACGAACCTTGAGCGACGCCGTGCTTGGTGCCATCGATGCTGCGCGTGACCCGTTGCACGGGGCATTGCAGCGGGTGCGGCGCAATGTGCAGATGGGCATCAGCCTGGACGATGCAATGAGCGACCTGGCCGAGTTGTACGAACAGGACGAACTGCGCCTGTTCGCCTTGGGCCTGCGTATCAATCATCGCTATGGCGGCAACGCCAGCGAGTTGCTGGAGAACCTGATCAAGCTGATCCGCGAGCGCGAACAGGGTAGCCGCCAGTTGCGCGCCATGACCGGTGAGACACGCATGACCGCGACCGTTCTGGGCCTGTTGCCGGTGGGCATGGCCGGCTACTTTCTGATCAGCAACCCCAACTATTTGTTGGCGATGTGGCAGGACAGTAACGGTCAGTTCCTGCTGCTCGGGGCGTTTGTCCTGCAGATGGTGGGCTGTCTGGTGTTGTGGCGCATGTTGCGGAGTATCTGAAATGGCCTTGCTGCTCTGTGCCCTGTTGTTGTTCGCCGCCTTTGCCTTGTTGGTCGGCCAGTTGCTGCGCGAGCGTCGTCGTCAGCGCCTGGTTGCCTTGCGCCTGCAGGGCCGGTTGGGCGATGAAAATCGCCTGGGCAACTGGCTGCAGCAGGTCGGCAGCAGCCGTCTGGGCCAGCGTGCGCTGAACCTGGACGGCGAGACCCGCCTGCTGCTCGATCGCATTGGCTGGCGGCGCAGCCGGCAACGCGCGGTGTTCGCCACCTGTCAGATCGGCGTGCCATTGCTGGCCCTTGGTTTGGGCGTGGCGATGCAGCAGACGCTGTATCACACCAGCCAGGTGCCCTGGCTGGTGTTGCCTATATGCGCCATGGGCGCGGGCTATCTGTTGCCCAAACGCCTGCTGGCGCTGGCCGCCGGGCGTCGGCAGCAACAGATCGCTCGCGAAGTCTCGACCTTCATCCCCTTGCTGCGGATTCTCTTCGAGTCGGGCCTTGCGGTTGAGCAGGCCCTGCGGGTACTGAGCCAGGAGTCGCGAAAATTGTTGCCGGTGTTGAGTGAGGAATTGCGGACCATCCTGGTGCGGGTTGACTCGGGCCTGGCCTTGGCCCCGGAGCTTGAGAAAACCGCGCAACGGCTGGGTGTCGATGAGTTCAGCGACACCTGCGTGATTCTTCAGCAACTGCTGACCCAGGGCGGGGGCGCGATGAAGTCGCTGCTGGCGCTCAAGCAACTGCTCGATGACCGTCGCCTGACACACCTGCAGGAGCGAATCTCGAAGATGTCCGGGAAGATGTCGATGGTGATGATGGTGTTTCTGTTTCCGGCCTTGCTGATTGTGCTGGCCGGTCCCGGCCTGAGTGCCTTGGGCAGGGCATTGGGTTCATGAAGGGAGGCAATGCATGAAAGCAGTCATGGTGGTCATGGGTCTGATGCTGCTCGGCGGTTGTGCGACGCCAGGGGAGGGACCCTGGTTGGCCTTGCCCGGCGTGTCGGCCAGTTGTGCCAAGCCCGACTCGACCCAGCAACTGGCCCTGAGCATGGCCGACGAAATGCTCGCCGAGGGGCGTCCGCATGCGAGCCTGGCGCATCTTGAAGCCTTGCCGGCGAACATGGCCGAAGTACGCTTGCGCAAGGCAAAAGTGTCGCGCCTGTTGGGGCGCAGCGAGGCCGAGCCGCTGTACCGCAGCCTGCTCGGTGGCTGCCTGGCCGCCGAGGGTGAGCACGGGCTAGGGCAATTGGCGGCGGCTCGCGGTGACAATATCCAGGCTCAACGCCACCTGCTGCGGGCGGTACGCCTGGCGCCGACCGATGAAAAGGTGCGTAACGACCTGGGCGTGGTTTACCTCAACCTCGGTAATGTCGAACAGGCGCGCTTCGAGTTCCTCACCGCCATCGAACTCAAGGACAACAACACCCTGGCGGCCGTCAACCTGGTGAGCCTGTTGCTGTACCAGGACAGGTTTCAACAGGCCGCCGACCTGGTCAGCCGCTTGCACCTGACCCCGGCGCAGTTCAGCGAAGCCCGGGCACGTGCCGAGCAGTTGAAGCAACCTGCCGGCAGAACGGCCCAGGTTGCTGTGGTGAAGCCCATGGATACCAACGTCCGCCAACAGTGAGGTCGCCATGCACAGATCACTGCTTCTGCTTGCTTTAAGTGTACTGCCGTTAACGGCCCTGGCATTGGAAGCCGGGCCTTCGTCCAAGGCCCAGCAGACCACCGAGGCCTGGCTGCAGTTGCAGGCACGTAACCTGGAGGCGTCGAAGATCCCGCAGACGGCCACGCCCAAAGAGCGTGACCAGAGCATGCAGCGCTGGCTGGACAGCTACAAGTATGTGATCCCGGACTTCTACCGCTGGGAGAAGGTCAGCTCTTCCAACAAATGACAAGGCGCACTCAGTGCGCCGTGATTCGCTGGTGCAGGACAGAGGCGCCGGGGGACAGCGCCAGGGCCAGTTGGGTGCGGTTGTGCATGTGGGTCAGGCGCAGCACCTGCGACACGTAAAGCTTGACGGTGTTCTCGGTGATGCCCAGCTCGCAGGCAATCTGGTAGTTGGTCTTACCCTTGCTGACCAGCCGCGCTACGTCCAGTTGGCGCGGTGAAAGCTTGTCGAACAGGGCTGGTATCTGATCGTCGGGCGCTTCGGGCTCGACGTCGGTAGCACGCCGATGTGCGCCGAGCCCGCGGGCTTTGTCCAGGTCCTGGTAAAGGTCGTCGATCGATTCGGCGAGAAACTGCAGCTTCTGGTTCAGGTCACCCAGGTGCTGGTAGCTCTTGCGACGTTCAAGCACAGCGACTTCCTGGCGTTGCACGCCTTCGAGCAGCTCTTGCAGGTCGACGGGTTTCTGGTAGTAGTCGGCAAAACCCTCGCGCAGTGCGCGGATCACATCCTGCTTGTCGGCGCGCCCGGTGAGCATGATGGCCTCGAACAGCCGATGTGACCCGGCAATGGCCTTGAGCGCTCGCATCAACTCGATGCCATCGCAGTCGGGCATGTGCAGGTCGCACACCACCAGGGCGATCTCCTGATCGGCGCTGAACTGTTCAATGGCCTGGGTACTGGACTGGCAGGGCACGCACTGGTAACCACTGTTCTGGAGAAACTCGCATAACTCTTCGACGATCAATGGCTGGTCGTCCACGACCAGCACCTTGAGCTCACTGACTGGCTTGTTCACTCGCAACTCCCTGTTCTGTTCGCCTTCAGGTAACCGGTACCAGGCTGAGCCTGGATCCATTCCCGGCACCCTAGAAAATAGCCGCACTTTTTGACTATGTACAAGGTTTGTACACCCTTTTATTCACGTCATTCCACTAATGAATCCAGACGGCCGCCAACAAGAAGCCGACTAACAGGAAGGGGCAAAGGGCTGTTTTTTTGACGACTCTTCGCTCAACTGCTTCAGACGGTTCTTAACCTTCTGACTTAACAGGGACCACAACCAACGACGGCTGAGCAGCCAGGCCACGACGGCCACCCCGGCGCCGATAAAGGTGCCCAGCAGGTGCATGCGATCCGTGGCCAGGGCCAGGGCCCCGAGCAGTTTCACGTCGCCGGCGCCCAGACGACCGAGCAAATAGCCGGGCAGGGTCAGCAGCATGACCAAAGCCAGCGCCCAGCCACCTTCACTGGCGTCGGCGCCTATCCAGGTGTGCCCGGTAACGAACAGATAGGCCAGGGCGCAGGCGGCAGCGCCGAGGGTCAGGGTATTGGCGATCTGGCGTTCGCGCAGATCTTGTTCAGAGCACAAGGCAAGCCACAGCAACAGAACAATGCTTTGCATTGGCGAAAGGCCATCCCTTTGTGGTGAATGATTCTATGCTGTCTTTCAGGTGTCACTGTCAGGGTAGACGCGATCATGAAAGCAAGCCTGTGCAAGCAGCAAAAAGGCGCGGCAGCCCTCGAGTTTGTCATGGTCTTCGTGATCTTCTTCGCGGTGTTCTACGGGGTACTCAGCTACGGCTTGCCCATGCTGATGCTGCAATCGTTCAACCAGGCCAGCAGCGAAGCGGTGCGCCGTTGCGTGGCCCTGGACCCCGCCAGCGCAACCTACAACGCTGACGTCAACACCCTGGCCAAGCGCGTGCTCGGTGAGCAGCTGGCGTGGATGCCCGCGTCGTTGAACTTCCAGGTCAACAGCGATGCCAGTGTCACGCTCAGCCCCGGCAAACTGCTGACGGTGAAGATCGATTACGCCAAGGCCAAGTTGACCTCGGTATTACCGGTGCTGGACCTGCCGGGTATCGGTGAGGTCCCGCGCTTGCCCGAGAGCCTCAAGGCCGAAGCGAGCCTGCAGCTGTGAGCGGCGGTCAGGGCCTGTTCGAGCGCTGGCGTGGGCGTGCCACGCCAGCCGAGGTGCCCCTGCTGCCAGCGGCCGACGTGCCAGCGGTGGGCCTGCAACTGTGGCTCGATGATGCCGGCCGAGTGCTGCGCCTGGCCGGTCCCTTGCGGGCGGCGCTGGCGCTGGTGCCCCAGACCGGCGTGCGCCTGCACGATTATGTACAGCCCTATAGCCTGCTGGCCCTTGAAGGCGAGCCGGCGGATTGGCAGGGGCAACTGCTGGAGCTGGACTTCAAGGCAGCTGGCGGCCATACCTTGCATACTCGCGGCTGGCTTCTGGCGCAACAGGGAGGCTGGTTGCTGCAGTTGTTCGATATCGGCGACCTGCTGCAGCATCGCCAGCAGGCTCTGGCCGCCGAGCGTCAGCAGCACCTGACCGCGCACCTGGCGTGTGCCTTGCGTGGGTGCAGCATCGAACACTTGCCTGCGGTGGCCGAAGAACAGCTCAACTGGTTGCAACGCCATTGGCGTGCCAGGGGCGCGCGCTTGCTGGTGCAAACCGAGCAGGGCTGGCAGACCTACGCCAGCAGCGGCGATGCTTTGCAATGGCTGGGGGATGAGCAGTTTGCCCCGTTGCTGGACCGCCAACTGCCCGCCAGCATGCTTTGCAGTGACGCCGAGCCTGGGTTGCAATCCCTGTTGCCGGGATTGTCTGTGCACCTGCTGGGCTATGCCCAAGGGCAGGTCAACCAGGCCTGGCTGATCTGTATCGAAGCGCAGGAGGTGCTGCAACCTGCCGATGCCCTGTTGGTTGCGGCAGCGTTCATCGAGCCGCTGCTCGCTCGCCTGGTCGCTCATCAGCTACAGCAACAGAGCGAGCGACTGGACAGCCTGCAACTGCAATTGGGGGCCGGCTGGTGGCAATGGCGTCTGGATGATCCGCACGTGCACCTGGACCCGGCACTGGCCAGCAGCCTGGGCATACCCTGCGCGCTGACCGTCAATCAATGGCTGAGCCGCGTGCACCCGGCCGACCGCGAGGCGGCGCAACTGGCCTTTGGCGAGCTGCAGCGCCAGGGCTGTGCCTTGCAGTTGAGCCTGCGCCTGCTGGATCACAGCAGCAGTGCGTCGCCGCGCTGGTACCGCGTGTGTGGCCAAGTACATGGCAGTGGTGGCCAGCGGCGGGTCCAGGGCTTCATGCTCGACATCAGCGATATCAAGGTGCAACAGCTGCAGGCCAGCGCCGCCCAGGCGCGCCTGGAAAACCTGATCGCCAGTTCACCGGCCGTGATCTATATCCAGCGCTACCACGAGGGCGCGTTGCTGGCCGAGTTCTTCAGCGCCAGCCTGCAACCGATGCTCGGCTGGCCGCCTTTGGCGGACGAGGCACTGCAGCCTGGCCAGTGGCTGCACTCCGATGACCAGCCGCTGTGGCTGGAGCGTACCCGCACGCTGCTGCGCGAAGGTCAGAGCCGCAGTCGCTACCGCCTGCGTGATCAGCACGGGGGCTATCACTGGGTACTCGATGAAGCGCGTTTGCTGCGTGACGACCTGGGCTTGCCGGTCGAGGTGGTGGGGATCTGGCTGGACATCAGCGAGGCGACCGAAGCGAGTGAGAAAGTGCGCCGCAGCGAGGAGCGCTACCGTGTGCTGGTCGAGGATTCGCCAGCGATGATCTGTCGCTACCGACCGGACCTTAGCCTGGTGTTCGGCAACCAGCCATTGGCCGATTACCTGGAATGTACGGCGGCGCAACTGGCCGGCCTGAACCTTGGCCAGTGGTTGTCCGAGGCCCAGCGCCAGGCCTTCGTCGAGCGTCTGGCAGGCTTGACCCCGCAGCAGCCGGTCAGCAGCGCCGAAATCTGCCTGCAGCTGCCGGGGCGTGAGCATGCCTGGTGGGTGTGGTCTGATCGCGGATTGTTCGACGAGCAGGGGCAACTGCAGGAAATCCAGGCGGTGGGCCGCGACAACACGCAAGTCCGGCGTACCCAGCAGCAACTGCTGCAGAGCGCGAAAATGGCCACGCTCGGGGAAATGGCCACCGGCCTTGCCCATGAGATCAACCAGCCGCTCAACGTCATGCGCATGGCCGTGGTCAATACGCTCAAGCGCCTGGAAAACGGTGATGTTCAGGCCGACTACCTGCAAGACAAGCTCAAACGTATCGATGCCCAGGTACTACGCGCCTCCCGGGTGGTCGATCACATGCGTGTGTTCGGCCGACGCTCGGAGCTTGAACAGCAGTTGTTCGAACCCTGGCAGGCGGTGGACGGCGCCTTGTCGTTGCTGGCTGACGGCTTGCGCGGCAAGGGTGTGGAGCTACGCGTGCAGGCGCCGGAGCAAGGCGTGCCGGTATTCGGGCATCAGGACCAGCTGGAGCAGGTGTTGATCAACCTCATGGTCAATGCCCGCGATGCCTTGCTGGCCCGCCGCGAGCACTCGCGCGAACTGCAGCCCTGGATCGCCCTGCGCCAGGAGCAGGATGCGCAGCAAGTGCGCCTGTTGATCGAGGACAACGGCGGCGGTATCGAGCCGCGGTTGCTCGAGCGCATCTTCGAGCCGTTCTTCACCACCAAGCCAGTAGGTGTTGGTACCGGCCTTGGGCTGTCGGTGAGCTACGGCATCATCGAGAGCATGGGCGGTTGTCTGAGTGTCGAGAATGGCGAGCAGGGCGCGCGGTTCTGCATCGCCTTGCCGCTGGCTCAGATCATCAGCTGAGCGCGCCCGCTGTGACAGCTGAGGTTGGCGCCAATCTCCACCTGGTTCAGGTCGATGCCCAGCAAGGTCAGCAGGTTGTTGATGATCGGGTCGAGCAGGGAACCGAGCAAACTGCCGATCAGCCCTGAAACGGTATTGAGCAGCAGGCTGACCAGCGGAATCTGCGGCGTCAGCTCCAGGCCTTCAAGGGTGGCGCGGACACTGGCAACGATGTTTTTCGAGCTGAGCAGGTGATTGGCCGAGTCCTGTTCCAGCTCCGGCGGCTTGAGGTAGGTGAAGGACTCGTTCTGGCTGAACACGGGTGAGTTGGCGCCCAGGCCTATGTCGATGCCCAACACGCTGAGCAGCACCAGCGGGCTGGCATCGACCGGGCTTTTTGAAGAGAAGAAGTTGTTGCTGTTGATCGTGCCGATCAGCACCTTGACCGCCGCGGCCTCGTTGCGCACGGTCAGGCTCTTGCTGGCGGCCGAGGCGCAGTTGTAGCCGGTGACGTGACTGCTGGCGCTGGCGACTTCCAGGCCCAGATCGAGGCTGGGGTTTGGCAAAACCTGGATGATCCCCAGGTTCAGACCACCCAGCAACGGGCCCAGGTCGAGCTTGATCAGGATGCGTGTCTGGGCAGTGCGTACATAGATCTGTTCGGGATCTTTCGGGTTTGCCGTGGCTTTGGCCGGATTGCCCACTGCGGAAAACTGCGGCGGTTCGATGATCTTGATTCGGGTCGAGATGTTGGCCAGGCCCAGCAGGCTGACCGGCAGGGTGACTTCGGCGCCATGGGCGCTGTTGGCCAGTTGCACCATGCCCTGGACCAGTTGCAGGGCCTGCAACTTTGCATCCAGCCCGGCACTGCTGCCGCCATTGTGGATATCGAGCAAATCGCCGAGGACGATGCCTCCGGCATTCTGGGCCAGGACACTGAGCTGGGCCAGGCCGCTGACATCCACCAGCGGATTGTTCTGCGCCGCTACCTTGGCCATGACCTCGAGGGCCTCGCCGACATTGAGGGTCTTGCTCAGCAGCTCGGTGTAGTTGCCCGCGCTGACCTGAGCCTTGATCGCCAGGGCGTCGAGGTAGTTGAGCAGGTTGACGTTGGCCTGCAACAAGCCTTGCCACTGGGCCAGGCTCAAGTTGACCTGGCCGCCGAGCAGGCTGCTCATCAATGAGTTGAGCAGCGCCGAGCGTGAAGAGTCGATATTGAGCAAGGTGCTGCGAATGTTCAGGCGCGCCAGCGGCGGCCCGGGCTGGGCTGCGGTGGCCTGGGCACTGAGGCGGGTGGTGGGGTCAAAGGTGGCAGAGGCCACCAGCGAGCGGATGCCGGCGGCAAGGCTGGTGTCCAGGGTAAGGCCGGCTGTCACGCGGATCGCATCGGCCTTGCTGGCATCGACGCTGAATTGCCGCAAGCTACCTGCGCCGGTCTGCAGGCTGCCGCATTCCACTTGCAGGCTGCGGTTGCCGCCGGGCGGGTGGTCATTGCGCGTTGCGGCGCGGCTGGCCAGTGCCTGGGCGCCAGGACCGCTGGGCAGGCAGGTGCCCTTGCCGTTGACGGCTTCCAGCGCCGCCATGTCGGCTACCCGTTGCAGTTTGCGTTGTTCCAGAAACAAGCGTCCGCTGTCGACCACCATCAGCACGAACAGTAACGCCATGCCCAGGGTCAGGGCGGCGATCAAGCCGATGGCGCCACGTTGCCGTGCTGGAAAGCGAGAGGACACGAGCACTCCTTTGCCGGCCGTTGGCCGCGCGGGGCAGCAGCAGTGCCAAGGAGTGTAGCCAAGATAATGGCCAGTCGCCGGTATGGCGACTGGCACGCGAGGCTTAGCGTGGCGGGTAGTTGGCCATCAGTTTGGCGACGGTGTCGTTGATCGCTGAGTTGCGTTCCTGCGGGCTTGGCGGGTAGTTGTTCATGATCTGTTCGGCGCTGCCGCGCCACACCAGCTTGCCGTCGCGACCGTCGAACAGGTCGACCTGAATGGTTGCCACCTTGTAGTCGACACTGCGGGTTTCGTTGTACATCGGCCCACCCCAGTAGCCGCCCCAGTACCCACCCCAGGCGCCGCCATAGTTGGTGGTCACCTGTTGCTGGCGATTCTCGACGATCAGGTAGGCCTGGACCTTCAGGTCACCGCGGCTGTTGCCCTGGGCCGGGCGCAGGCCGCGTTGATCGAGCTGGTTGGCCACGGCCTGGCGGATGCGTTGCTCGGTGAGGTCGCTCTTGATCCGCGGATCGTCCGGACGGTACTGCAACCCTGGCTCCTGCCAGACCCAGCTACGGTAGGCGGCAAAGTCGCGGCTGGCATCGAAGTCCTGGGTGACGTTGTTGCTCTGGCAAGCACCGAGCAACAACAGGAGCGAGAGTAAAGCGAGACGCTGCAACATGGTGGTTCTCCGTTTACCTTTAGCTGGGAGGATAGCTGGCCAGCGCTTTTTGCACCGATTCGCGCAGGGCATCGGCGCGCTTGCCCTGGGAGTCCTGGCTGGCGGTCTCGGCGCTGGCGCTCCACACCGGTTGGCCGTCGCGGGCGTCGTACAGGTCGACGCGCACCACCATCACTTCGACTTCGTAGGTGCGCACCAGCGGCACGCTGCCGTACACCCCGTAGCCGTTGTGGTAACGACCGTAACTGCCGTAGCCACCATACGCGCCGTAGGGGTAGTTGTCGTAGGGGTAAGCGTCTTCGCGGACCTGACGCAAGCGCCGCTCCAGGCGCAGGTCGGCACTGACCAGCAGGTCGCCTGCCTGGCCGTTGCGGGCCGGGCGCAGGCCACGCTGGTCCAGAGCATTGCTCACCGCGTCGGCCAGTTGCGCAGGTTCGGCATAGCTGCTGCCTGCCGGCAATTGGTCGTTGCGCCAGGCCCAACTGCGATAGCGCCCGTAGTCGCGGGGGGCTGCGGGGTAAGCGCTGGCATCGAAGCTGTTGGCCGCGTGTGGCGGCGCCGCTGGCAATGGCCGGGAGCTGGCGACATAAGGGTTGCTGCCCTGGCAGGCGGCCAGGGTCAGGCAGAGCAGGCCCAGGGTCAAACGGTACGGCATGTCACCCTCCCGGCGGGCATGGTTCAGCGCGGTCGACAGATCCAGTGCAGGTAGCGGCCCAGCCCGGCAAAGGCTGGGTGACGACGATGTGCCAGTTCCATTTCCAGCAGGTCGTGCAGTTCGGCCTTGGCCTGGAAATCACGCGGCATGTAGTCGTGGAATACCCGCACGCCACTTTCACTTTCGACCTGCCACAAGTCTTCAAGTTGCGCCTTGAGCGTGCGTGGATCAAGTGGTTTTTGCGGGGTCAGGCTCTGCTTTTCACCGGCCAGTTCATTGCTGCGCAACTTGCGGAAATGGCCCTTGAGCAGGTTGCGATACACCAGCGCGTCACGGTTGTAGAACGCCAGCGAAAGCAGGCCGTCGGTGCGGGTCAACTGATGCAGTACCGGCAGGATGGTCTCGGGTTCGGCCAGCCATTCCAGTACTGCATGGCACAGCACCAGGTCGTAGGGTTCGGTCAGCTGGCCGAGCAGCTCCTGCCAGGGCGCCTGGATGAACGTGGCCTGCTGGCCGGCGTCGGCAAAGCGCTCGCGGGCGCCTTCGAGCATCGGTGCGGCAGGCTCGGCCAGGGTCACCTGGTGCCCGCGCTGGGCCAGCCACAGCGACATGTGGCCCAGGCCGGCGCCGATATCCAGGACACGCAGCGGGCGATCGGGCAAGGCTTCGGCGAGGTCGGCCTGCAACACCGCCAGGCGGATCGCACCCTTGGCGCCACCGTAGATTTTTTCGGCAAAGCGGGTGGCCAGTTCATCGAAATGACGGTCGTTCATTTGCCAAAACGCCTTTCGCTGTCGGCCAGTTTGCTGTTCACCACCTGCTCCATGTCCAGGCCCAGTTCGCTGCACAGCAACAACAGGTAGAGGACGATGTCGCCGACTTCCTGGCCGGCGTGCTCCAGTTGCTCGGGTGGCAATTGGCGCGACTGGTCTTCGCTCAGCCACTGGAAGATTTCCACCAGTTCGGCCATCTCGACGCTGGCGGCCATGGCCAGGTTTTTCGGGCTGTGGAATCCGCGCCAGTCATTGCTGTCGCGGATGTGGTGCAGGCGTTGGGTCAGTTCTTGCAGGTTCATCAGGGCTCTCCTCAAGCGGTATAGCTTCAGGCGGGCGCCGTCGCAACGCAAGAGGGCACTGTCAGCTCAAGGGGCGCCAGGCGCCGCGCATGTGCACCAGCTCCCCGTGGCCGTCGAGCTGCAACTGGCCCTCGGCCGCAGCTGGGCTTGCATTGAGGATCACCTCGCTGGGCAGGCGCACCGGTTTAAGGAAGCTCACCTCGATCTCATAGCCACTGACCGGCAGGTGGCTGCGCATCGCTGCCAGGGCCATGGCCTTGCTCCACATGCCATGGGCAATGGCGGTGGGGAAGCCGAACAGCCTGGCGCTGGCGGCGCTCAGGTGGATCGGGTTGTAGTCGCCGCAGACCTTGGCGTACCGCCGGCCGATATCGCTGTCGGCGTACCAGCGCGTCAGTTCGCTCAAGGGCAGGGCTTCAGGCGCTTCGGTTGCGGGCGGTTCGCCAGCGAGTTTCAGGCCCCGGCAGAGCATGCGGCTGGTCTCGGACCAGAGCAGGCCCAGACCGTCTTCGGCTTCGGTGACGAGGTCGCAGGTGGCGCCTTTTTCATGGGGTTGCAGGTTATCCACATGCACGCTGAAGCGCAGGCGGCTGATGCCGCCCAGCGGGCGCAGTACGCGAATGCGGTTGTGCAGGTGCACCATCCCCAGCAGCGGGAAGGGAAAGTCGGCGGCTGTCAGCAACTGCATCTGCAGGGCGAAGGCCATGACGTGGGGAAAGGTCGTCGGCAGCGCTGCGTCATCGCTGAAATGGCAGAGCTTGCGGTATGCCTGCAACTGCTGCGCATCGACGCTCAGCTGGCAGCGCAAACCGCTATTGGGCAGGCTGTCGCCACTGATCTTGCGTTTGCGCGCGGCGCGCAGGTACAGCCCGGAGAGTGCCGCAGTACGGCTCACCTCGATCCATTTGCGCGTCATCTCATGCCCCCATCACGGCTTGACCGCAGACCCGCAGCACCTGGCCATTGACCGCACCGCTGCCCGGTTGCGCCAACCAGGCCACCGCTTCGGCGACGTCCTCGGGCAGGCCGCCCTGGCCCAGTGAGCTCATGCGCCGGCCGGCTTCGCGCAGGGCGAAGGGGATGGCCGCAGTCATGCGGGTTTCGATGAAACCGGGGGCCACGGCATTGATGCTGGCGCCGCGCTCGGCCAGCTTTGGCGCCCAGGCCTGGGCCAGGCCGATCAGCCCGGCTTTGCTGGCGGCGTAGTTGGCCTGGCCGCGGTTGCCGGCGATGCCGCTGATCGAGGCGAGCAGAACGATGCGTGCGTTGTCGTGCAGGGCGCCGCTGTCGAACAGTGCCTGGGTCAAGAGTTGCGGGGCCTTGAGGTTGACTGCGAGCACCGAATCCCAGAACTCCGGGGTCATGTTGGCGAGGGTCTTGTCCCGGGTGATGCCGGCGTTGTGCACGACGATGTCGATACCTTCGGGCAGGCCTTCGAGCAGTTGCGCCGGAGCATCGGCGGCGCAGATGTCCAGGGCCAGGCTTCGACCGCCCAGACGTGCGGCCAGCGCCTCGAGGTCGGCCTTGGCCTGGGGCACATCCAAGAGGATCACCTCGGCGCCATCGCGGGCCAGGGTTTCGGCAATCGCCGCACCGATGCCCCGGGCCGCACCGGTGACCAGCGCTTTGCGCCCGGCCAGTGGCCGGCTCCAGTCCTGGACCACGGTGCCGCAGGCTTCCAGGCGCAGTACCTGGCCAGAGATGAAGGCACTTTTAGGCGACAGAAAGAAACGCAAGGCGCCTTCGAGCTGGTCTTGCGCCGCTTCGCTGACATACAGCAGTTGCAAGGTGCCGCCGGCGCGCAGTTCCTTGGCCAGGGAGCGGCTGAAGCCTTCGAGGGCGCGCTGGGCGACGCGCGCCAGCGGGTCGTCGAGCTGCTCCGGAGCGCGGCCGAGAATGACCAGGTGCGCGCTCGGGGCCAGGCTGCGCAACAATGGCTGGAAGAACTCGCGCAATTGCTTGAGCTGGTCGATATCGTCCAGTTCGCTGGCGTCGAACACCACCGCCTTGAGTTTCGGCCCAAGCCCGGCCACCCACTCGCTGGCTTCAAGCTCTGGGCTGGCAAAGCTGTAGAGCTCGTCGGTGAGGCGTTTGGCGAAGCGTTCAATGGTCCTGGCCAGTGGCCCGCCGCCCAGCAACAGAGCACCCTCGATCGGCCGCAGGCGACCGGCCGCCCAGCGTTCCAGACGGGCCGGGCTGGGCAGGCCGACGGCGCCTACCAGGCGGCGGCCAAGGTCGGAGTTGGCGAAGTCGATATAGCGGTCGCTCATATGCGGTTCTCCCTGAAATAGCTTCAAAGTGTGGACCATGATTGGCCATTGGTCGTTCGCCCGGGGAAAAAACACCTACTCTGTAGCGGACCGTTTCGTGAAAGAGGAAGTTACGTATGCGCTCATTGCGCCGGGTCGCGATCATCGGCGGTAATCGGATTCCTTTCTCCCGCTCCAACGGCCCCTATGCCAAGGCCAGCAACCAGGTGATGTTCACTGCTGCCCTCGAAGGGCTTATCGAGCGCTACGGTTTGCACGGCTTGCGCTTGGGCGAAGTGGTGGGCGGGGCTGTGCTCAAGCATTCGCGTGACATGAACATCAGCCGTGAAAGCGTGCTCGGTTCGCGATTGTCCCCGCAAACACCGGCCTATGATGTGCAACTGGCCTGTGGCACGGGGCTGGAAACGGCGCTGCTGGTGGCCAACAAGATTGCCCTGGGGCAGATCGACAGCGGCATCGCCGGGGGTGTCGACAGCACCTCCGATGCCCCCATCGCGGTCAGTGAAGGGCTGCGCCAGATCCTGCTCCAGGCCAACCGGGCGAGCACCACCGCCGATAAACTCAAGGCCTTTTTGCGCCTGCGCCCCGGGCATCTGAAACCAGAGTTGCCGCGCAATGGTGAAGCGCGCACGGGCCTGTCCATGGGCCAGCACTGCGAGCTGATGGCGCAGACCTGGCACATCGCGCGACAGGATCAGGACCAACTGGCCCTGCTCAGTCACCACAACCTGGCGGCGTCCTTTGCCGACGGCTGGCATGACGACCTGCTGACCCCCTTCATGGGCCTGACCCGCGACAACAACCTGCGCCCCGAGCTGACCCTGGAGAAGCTCGCCAGCCTCAAGCCGGTGTTCGAACGCAGCGACAAAGGTACGCTGACCCCGGGCAACTCAACCCCGCTCACCGACGGCGCTTCAGTGGTGCTGCTGGGCAGCGAAGACTGGGCCCGCGAGCGGGGCTTGCCGGTGCTGGCCTACCTGGTCGATGGCGAAACGGCTGCGGTGGATTTCGTCAAAGGTCACGAAGGGCTGTTGATGGCGCCGGCCTACGCGGTACCGCGGTTGTTGGCCCGCAATGGCCTGACCCTGCAGGACTTCGACTATTACGAGATCCACGAAGCTTTCGCCGCGCAGGTGCTGTGCACCCTCAAGGCCTGGGAAGACCCCGAGTACTGCAAAAGCCGCCTGGGCCTGGAGGCGCCTTTGGGGTCGATCGACCGCAGCAAACTCAACGTCAAAGGCAGTTCATTGGCCGCCGGGCATCCCTTTGCGGCAACCGGCGGGCGCATTCTGGCCAACATGGCCAAGTTGCTGGCCAGTGCCGGCAAGGGCCGTGGCCTGATCTCCATCTGCGCCGCTGGCGGTCAGGGCGTGACGGCGATCATCGAGCGTTGACCGGCGCGGGCTGACTGAGCAGCGGGGCCGGGCGATTGGCGTAGTGCTCGGCCATAATCGAGCAGACGATCAGTTGCAGCGGGTGGTAGATCATGATCGGCAGCAGGATCAGCCCCAACCCCGGGTGTGCCCCGAAAATCAGCGCGGCCATTGGCGCACCTGCGGCCAGGGATTTCTTGCTGGCGCAAAATACCGCAGCCACTTCGTCCGCCGGGCTGAAGTGCAGCGCCCGGGCACTGCGGGTGGTGAGCAGCAGGATCAGCGCCAGCAACAGGGCGCTGCCAACCAAAGCAATGGCGATCACCGAACCGCCTTGCTGCTGCCACATCCCCGAGACCATCGAGTTGCAGAACGCCGCATACACCAGCAGCAGGATCACCAACTTATCCACAACATTGGTGTAGCGCTTGTGCCGGGTAAAGAAGCGCCCGAACCAGGGCCGCAGCAGTTGGCCAAGCACCAGAGGCAGCAGCAACAAGGCGCAGAGATCAAGCAGGGTGGCGCCCAGGTCGATGCCGTCGCTGCCACTGCCAACCACCAGGCTGACCAGCCAGGGGGTGAGGAAGATGCCGAGTACGCTGGACAGGCTGGCGTTGAGGATCGCCGCCGGCACGTTGCCGCCAGCACTGCCGGTCAGCGCCACCGACGAGGAGATGGTCGAGGGCAGGGCGCAGAGATAGAAGAAACCGAGCATCAGCAGCGCTGGCAACTGGCTTGCGAGTACTTTATTGCCCAGCCACCACAGCAGGGGAAAGACCATGAAGGTGAAGCCCTGGACCATCAGGTGCAGGCGCCAGTTTTTCAGGCCGTGACCGATCTGCTCGCTGGACAGGTTGATGCCGTGCAGGAAAAACACCAGGAACACACCGACATTGATCACCACGTCAGCGTGCATGGCGCCACCGCTGCGGCCGAACTGGGGAAACAGCCAGGCGAGGAAGGTGGCCAGGAACATGCCGCACAGAAACCAGTCGGTTACCACGCGTTTGAGGTGTTGGAGCGCTTGCATAGGCGGGCCTGCGAATCATTTTGTATTCATTGAGCCCAGAGGCTACGCTCGGCAGGTATTTACCGTCTTGCGACATAAGGCCAACTGATGCCGAGTAACGGACAACAACCCTCGGCCCGGGCGATTCCGCAACTGCAGCGCTTGCCCAGGCCTCTGTATGCCCGCGCCGAAAGCCTCGGTGCCGGTTCGTGGACGCCGCGCCATCAGCATGACTGGGCGCAGTTCTCCTATGCGATCAGCGGCGTGCTCGGGGTCTATACCGCCGACGGCAGCTACTTCGCCCCGCCACAGTGGGGCGTGTGGATTCCCGCCGGGGTCGAGCATGAGGTGGTGACCTCGATGCAGGCCGAGATGCGTAGCCTGTATGTGCGTCGCGAAGAGGCCAGCTGGGCGCCGGCGCAATGCCGGGTGCTGGAAGTAACACCGCTGGCCCGCGAGCTGATCAAGCAGTTCTGCTTGCTGGCGGTGACTTATCCTGAAGGCGACAGCGCCGAGGCGCGGCTGGTGGCGGTGTTGCTCGACCAGTTGCAGGCTCTGCCACAGGTGGGGTTTTCGCTGCCGTTGCCACAGCAACCGCGCTTGCTGCAATTGTGCAACGCGTTGCTCGCCCACCCTGAACAGGCGCAAACCCTTGGGCAATGGGCCCAGCACCTGAACACCTCGGAGAAAACCCTGAGCCGCCTGTTTCTGCGTGAAACCGGCTTGAGCTTTCGCAGCTGGCGCCAGCGTATGCGCCTGTTGTCGTCGTTGACGGCTCTGGAGGCCGGGCAGAGTGTGACCGAAGCCGCGCTGGGCTGCGGTTACGACTCCACTTCGGCCTATATTGCTGCGTTCAAGGGCCTGTTCGGCTTCACCCCCGGCGAGCTGCGCTTGTAGCCGTCAGGTTTTCGGTCTAAACACGCTCTCTCGCCTGGCACCAGGCTGACAACGCCGCCCTCACAGACCATGGCACGTTGCAACAAATGTGGGAGCGGGCTTGACCCGCGATGCGCCGCGCGGGCGGCGCTCGATCTCAAGACCGCAAAAAACCTTACTTCAGGGTGGCGACCAGAATCACCGGCAAGGCGGCGATTACGGCAAAGGCCCAGAATTTTTCTTGTAAACGTACGAGTCTGCTGCAGACTACATCCGCCGTGTGCTCCGGAAATAAAGTGTTACTTGCGGGCGCTGCCCCGTATTTATTGGCGATTGGCGATTTTTGTGACCGATTGGTCGCCTCGAGCCAGAAAAAGAATGGCAAGTCAGGCAGATAGCCGTTACAACGCAGTACGGTCTGCTTCAGCGACACGCAGGTTCTCGGACCTGTGACCTATAACAATCACGTGTTTGGCCAGACAGGACCCCCGAAAAAAACCGATGAAGACTCCAAAACGCATTGAACCGCTGGTTGAAGATGGACTGGTCGACGAGGTACTGCGACCGCTGATGAGTGGCAAGGAGGCTGCAGTGTATGTGGTCCGCTGCGGTCGGGAGCTACGGTGCGCCAAGGTCTACAAAGAAGCCAACAAGCGCAGTTTCCGCCAGGCCGCCGAGTACCAGGAAGGCCGCAAGGTGCGCAACAGCCGCCAGGCCCGAGCCATGGCCAAGGGCTCCAAGTTCGGCCGCAAAGAGGCCGAAGACGCCTGGCAGAACGCCGAAGTGGCAGCCTTGTTCCGCCTGGCCAATGCCGGTGTACGGGTGCCCAAGCCTTATGACTTCCTCGATGGCGTGCTGCTCATGGAGTTGGTGGCCGATGAGCACGGTGATGCCGCGCCACGCCTGAACGACGTGCACCTGGAGCCTGAGCAGGCCCGGGAGTACCACGCTTTCGTGATTCGTCAGATCGTGCTGATGCTTTGCACGGGGCTGGTCCATGGCGACCTGTCGGAGTTCAACGTGCTGCTTGGCCCCGATGGTCCGGTCATCATCGATCTGCCGCAAGCCGTGGACGCCGCGGGCAACAACCATGCATTCAGTATGCTCGAGCGCGATGTCGGCAACATGGCTGCCTATTTCGGGCGCTTTGCCCCGGAGCTCAAACAGACGCGCTATGCCCGCGAGATGTGGGCCCTGTACCAGGCAGGCAAACTGCTGCCGGAAAGCCCGCTGAGCGGGGTGTTCGCCGATGACGAGCACAGCGCTGACGTGGATGGGGTAATGCGCGAGATCGACGCTGCGCGCATTGATGACGCCCGTCGGCGTGCGGCGAAGGCCGACGCCGAACGGGGCACGGTCAGGGACGAGGAGCCAGCGCCGCCTTGGCTGCAGTAAACCTCGTCAGTGACAGCAACTGCCGCCGGCTGCCAGGTCCTTGAGGATCGGGCAGTCGGGGCGGTCGTCGCCCTGGCAGTGAGCGACCAGCTCGCTCAAGGTGTCGCGCAAACTCACCAACTCCTCGATCCGCCGGTTGAGGTCGTCAATGTGCTGGCTGGCCAGGGCCTTGACGTCGGCGCTGGCGCGCTGGCGGTCCTGCCACAGGGTCAGCAGGCGGGCGACTTCTTCCAGGGAAAAGCCCAGGTCCCGCGAGCGCTTGATGAACGCCAGTTGGTGCAGGTCGTCCTGCTGGTACAGGCGATATCCACTGTCGCTGCGCAGGGCAGGCTTGAGCAGGCCGATCGACTCGTAGTAACGGATCATTTTCGCACTCAGGCCCGAGCGACGGGCAGCCTGGCCGATATTCATGGGACTTGGTCCTCGGGCGGGGTGGCGGGTTTCCAGGTTTTCAGCAACAGCGCATTGCTGACCACGCTGACACTCGACAGGGCCATGGCCGCACCGGCCAGTACCGGATTGAGCATACCGAAGGCGGCCAGCGGAATACCGATCAGGTTGTAGATGAACGCCCAGAACAGGTTCTGGCGGATCTTGGCGTAGGTCTTGCGGCTGATTTCCAGGGCGGCGGGCACCAGTCGCGGGTCGCCGCGCATCAGGGTGATGCCGGCGGCCTGCATGGCCACGTCGGTGCCGCCACCCATGGCGATGCCGATGTCGGCGGCAGCCAGCGCTGGCGCATCGTTGATGCCGTCGCCGACCATGGCGACCACACCGGACTGCTTGAGCGTGGCAACCGTGGCGGCCTTGTCGGCGGGCAACACTTCGGCGTACACGTCGCTGATGCCCAGGGCTTCACCGACCACCTTGGCACTGCCGCGGTTGTCGCCGGTCAGCAGGTGGCTACTGATACCTTGCCCGGCCAATTGCCGTACTGCTTGCCCGGCGCCGGGCTTGAGGCTGTCACCAAAGGCGAACAGGCCCAGCACCCGTGGCTGCGGGCTGCGCTCGATCAACCATGACAGGGTACGGCCTTCGGCTTCCCAGGCCTGGGCGCTGCTGGCCAGCTCGCCGGGTTGCAGGCCGCTTTCATCGAGCAGGCGACGGTTGCCCAGGGCCAACTCGCGACCCTCGAGGCTGCCGGCGATACCGCGTCCGGTCAGCGACTGGCTGTTGCTGATATCGGCCACTACCAGGCCTTGCTCTTCACAGGCATCGAGCACCGCCTTGGCCAGCGGGTGCTCGCTGCCGCGCTGCAGGGCACCGGCCCATTGCAGCAGTAGCGCCTGCTCGCCCGCCAACGCCTGGCTGTGGACGATACGCGGGCTACCGGAGGTCAGCGTGCCGGTCTTGTCGAACACCACACGGTTGACCGCATGGGCGCGCTCCAGGGCTTCGGCGTCCTTGATCAGGATGCCATGGCGGGCGGCGACGCCGGTGCCGGCCATGATCGCGGTCGGTGTGGCCAGGCCCAGGGCGCAAGGGCAGGCAATGACCAGCACGGCGACGGCGTTGATCAGTGCGGTTTCAATCGGTGCTCCGCTCAACCACCAGCCCACCAGGGTGATCAGCGCCAGCACCAGCACGGCCGGGACGAACACCTGGCTGACCCGGTCGACCAGCTTCTGGATCGGCGCCTTGGCGGCCTGGGCGTCTTCGACCAGGCGGATGATGCGCGCCAGTACGGTTTCCGTGCCCAGGGCCAGGGTGCGCACCAGCAGGCGGCCTTCACCGTTGATCGCGCCACCGGTGACCTTGTCGCCAGGTTGTTTTGGCACCGGCAGGCTTTCACCGCTGATCAGCGCTTCGTCGGCATGGCTCTGGCCCTCGACGACTTCACCGTCGACCGGGAAGCGCTCACCGGGCTTGACCAGCACCAAGTCGTGCAGGCGCAGTTCGCTGATGGCGACATCACGTTCCTGACCGTCGACCAGCAATAGTGCACGGTCCGGGCGCAGCGCCTCGAGGGCGCGGATGGCACTGGCGGTCTGGCGCTTGGCCCGGCTTTCCAGGTATTTGCCGAGCAGAATCAGGGCAATCACCACCGCCGAGGCTTCGAAGTACAGGTGCGGCATGACCCCGGCGCTGGCCGTGGCCCATTCATAGATACTCAGGCCGTAGCCGGCGCTGGTACCAATGGCCACCAGCAGGTCCATGTTGCCGGCGCCGGCGCGCACGGCTTTCCAGGCAGCCACATAGAAGCGCGCGCCGAGAATGAACTGCACCGGTGTGGCGAGGACGAACTGCGCCCAGGCCGGCAGCATCCAGTGGATGCCAAAGGGTTGCAGGACCATGGGCAGCACCAGCGGCAGGGCCAGCAGTACGGCCAGGGCCACCGCCCAGCGCTCCTTGTGCAGGCGGCGCTCAGCGTCGGCCTGGTTGACCTTGGCACTTTGCGGCAGGCTTGCAGAATAGCCGGCACGGCTGACAGCATCGATCAGCACGCTGCTGTCCACCGGGCCAAACAGCTGCAGGTGGGCGCGTTCATTGGCGAGATTGACGGTTACCTGCTGCACCCCCGGGACCTTGGCCAAGGCACGCTCGACGCGCCCGGCGCAAGAGGCGCAGGTCATGCCGCCGATCTGCAGTTCCAGGGTCTGGGATGGCACGCTGTAGCCGGCCTGTTCAACGGCTTCGACCAGCGCCGGCAGGCTGTCGGCCGGGGCCTGGACCCGGGCCTGTTCGGTGGCCAGGTTGACACTGACCTGTTCGGCACCGACGACCTTGCGCAGGGCGCGCTCGACCCGGCCAGCACAGCTGGCGCAGGTCATGCCGGCAATCGGCAGGTCGAATGTGGTAGATGCGGACATGGGGCACTCCTCCTTGGACAGGCCTCAAGCATCAACCTTGCCATGCGGGGAAGGTCAATAGCCCAAGCCGGCTCTGATCAGCTTGAGGCCATTCTGGTCCATGGCGATGCGGTACTTGTTGATCTCACCGGCCTTGAGGGTCAGTTGTTGGCTGCGCTGGTTCTCCAGGCCGTTCTGGCAGCCCGGCATCTGTGCCGGCAGCAGGCGCAGGCGAACCGCGACCTTGCCCGGCGGCAAGTTGAACGAGGTCGTCTGTTCCTGGAACAGCCGCGCAGACAGCTGATCATCGAGGTACACACCGATCTCGCATGAGGTCGCCACTTCCAGGCGTTCGCGGGAAATGGTCAGAATGCTGTAGTCGGCGTTGCCCTCGGCACTGGCCTGCGGCACCAGGCCCATTACTCCCAGCAGGCCGATCAGACCTAAAGCTGCCCTGCGCATGAAACAAACTCCTGCTTATCAATCGTCAGGCATGCAGCTTGGCGCAGCGGCACGATGATTTCCAGCCCGGCAGACAATCAATGAACTTGACCTTGCCCCGGTGGCAAGCTTGAGACTGCGCTCAAACCCCACAGGAGGCTGTTGCAATGCAAGTATTCACTGTTCAAGGAATGACCTGCGGCCATTGCGTCAAGGCTGTCACTCGCGCGGTTCACACTCAGGATGAGGACGCTGTGGTCGAGGTCGACCTGGCGCACAAGCAGGTCAAAGTGCGCAGCGAGTTGTCGGCAGAGCAGATTCTCACGGCGATTCGCGAAGAGGGCTATGCCGCCGAAGCAGTCTGAGTGCTGTCGCTTGCGCGGTGGATAAAAGTTTCATCGCGCAGGCGTAACTCGGCCAGCGAAACCCCGGCGGGGCGGTTAGACTAGCGGACTTGCTTAGCCTGCTACGGATTTCCGATGAACCTGCGAACCATCCTGATTCTGGGCGCCCTGAGTGCCTTCGGGCCCCTGGCGATCGACTTCTACCTGCCCGGCTTCCCGGCCATGGCCCTGGCCTTCGGCACTGACGAGAAGCACATTCAGACCACCCTTGCGGCATACTTTCTTGGTCTGTCGCTTGGCCAGCTGGCTTATGGGCCGGTGGCCGACCGTTTTGGCCGGCGCGTCCCGCTGTTGGTCGGGGTCACACTGTTCACTGTCGCATCACTGGCTTGCGCCTTTGCGCCGACCCTCGATGCGCTGATCCTGGCTCGCTTCGTTCAGGCCCTGGGCGGTTGCGCCGGGATGGTGCTGTCGCGCGCGATCGTCAGCGACAAGTGCGATGCGGTGGGGTCGGCCAAGGTCTTCTCGCAGTTGATGCTGGTCATGGGCCTGGCGCCGATCCTTGCGCCAATGCTGGGCGGGCTGATGGTCAATCTCTATGGCTGGCAGTCGATTTTCCTCGCCCTGACCCTGTTCAGCGCCCTGTGCACCCTGGCGGTGGCCCTGGGCCTGCCGGAAAGCCTGCCGGCCAACCAGCCGCGCCCGCCCTTGTCCGGTTCGCTGCGCCAGTACGGGCGCTTGTTCAAGGACCGCATCTTTCTTGGCCACGCCTTGACCGGCGGTATTGCAATCGCCGGGATGTTTGCCTACATCGCCGGCTCTCCGTTCGTATTCATCAAGCTCTATGGGGTTCCTGCCGAGCATTACGGTTGGCTGTTTGGCAGCAACGCGGCGGGGTTCATTCTGGTGGCGCAGGTCAATGCGCGGTTGCTGGCCAAGCGTGGCCCGGCCTTCCTGCTGGCGCGCGCGGTGTGGATTTACCTGGCGGCGGGCCTGACCCTGCTGGGCATCAGTGCCTTGCATCCGGCGGCGCTGTGGCCGTTGCTGATTCCACTGTTCGTGTGCATTGCCAGCCTGGGCTGCATCATCCCCAATGCCTCGGCCCTGGCCATGAGCGGGCAGGGGGCACGGGCCGGTAGCGCTTCGGCGCTGCTCGGTTGCCTGCAATTCAGTGTCGCCGCCGGTGCCGCAGCGCTGGTCGGCGTGCTGCATGACGGCACGGCGGTGCCGATGGCCATCGTCATCAGCCTCTGCGGCCTGGCGGTGGTCAGCGTGGCGATGCTGACCCGGCGGTTGAATCTCAGCCGCTGCGCTTGAGCGGATGTGGGGCCTGGAGCCGCGCTTGCAGGGTGTTGACGAAGGCGCGGGCCTCGGCCTCGCTGCGAAAGCTGACGACGTGCTGGTCGAGTTGAACCTGCCATGGGCAGCCGGGCTTTTTTGCTGATGCACTGACCTGGATATTCATGTTTGCATACCTGAGGTTGGCGTTGGCTGATGCATTGTAGCGCCGACCATGGGTGGCGGAATGACCTGGATCAGTTGTCGGACTGACGGTCGCGCCCACCCCGCAAGCACGGTGGGCGCGCTGTTTCAGAAGCCTTCGAGGACGATCTTGCCCTTGGCTGCGCCGCTTTCCAGCAGGGCGTGGGCGCGGCGCAGGTTGGCGGCATTGATGGTGCCGAAGTGCTCGCCCAGGGTGGTCTTCAGCGTACCGTTGTCGATCAGTTCGGCCACCCGATTGAGCAGCTTGTGCTGCTCGATCATGTCGGCGGTTTCGAACAGCGAACGGGTGTACATGAACTCCCAGTGCAGCGACAGGCTCTTGCGCTTGAGCTTGGTCACATCCAGCTGCTTGGGGTCATCGATCAGCGCCAGCTTGCCTTGCGGCGCCAGGGCTTCGACCAGTTGATCCAGATGCTGGTCGGTCTGCGTCAGGCTCGCCACATGAGTGACCTGCTCAATGCCCTGGGCCTTGAGGGCGGCGGCCAGTGGCTGGCTGTGATCGACGATTCGGTCGGCGCCCAGCGTTCGCACCCAATCCTGGGTCTGCGGGCGTGAGGCACTGCCGATGACGGTCAGGCCGGTCAGCTGGCTTGCCAGTTGGGTGAGGATCGAGCCGACACCGCCGGCGGCGCCAACGATCAACAGGCTCTGGCCCAGATCCTGTTGGCCTTCGGCGATCTGCAAGCGCTCGAACAGCAGCTCCCAGGCGGTGATGGCCGTCAACGGCAGCGCCGCAGCCTCGGCAAACCCCAGGCGTTTGGGCATGTGCCCGACGATTCGTTCATCCACCACATGCAGTTCGCTGTTGCCACCTGCGCGGGCGATGGAGCCGGCGTAATAGACCTTGTCACCGGGCTGGAACAGGCTGACATCGCTGCCCACCGCCTTGACCACCCCGGCGACATCCCAGCCCAGGACCTTGGCAGCGCCTGCTTCTGGCTGGACGTTCTGGCGAACCTTGGTGTCGACAGGGTTGACCGAGATCGCCCGCACCTCTACCAGCAAGTCGCGCGGGCCGGGCTCGGGAGCTGGCAATTCGATGTCCTGCAGCGCAGCTGCGTCGCTGATTGGCAGGGAATGATAATAGGCAATGGCTTTCATGGGGCAGTTCTCGAGGCGGAGTCAATGTGGCCATGATTGATGCTTTCACTTGCCAATAAAAGCCGCTAAAACTACAGATTCTTTCAATACTATTTTGATAATAGAAGGTGGGCTGGTGCGTATCGACGATCTGCAACTGTTCGTCCGGGCCGCCGAAATGGGCAGCCTGTCTGCCGCGGCACGCCTGTTGAACCTGTCACCGGCAGTGGCCAGTGCCTCGCTCAAGCGCCTTGAGCAGCAACTGGGCGTACGCTTGCTGGCACGTTCGACCCGCAACCTGCGTTTGACCGCCGAGGGTGAAAGTTACTTGCAACATGCCCGATCTGCGCTGTCGAGCCTGGAGCAGGGGCGGCGGATCCTGGCCCACGGTCAAGATCAGGTCAGCGGTACCCTGTTGTTGTCGGCGCCGTCGGATTTTGGCCGTAACGTGCTGTTGCCCTGGCTCGACGAACTGCAGCGCGAGCACCCGCAGCTCAACGTGCGCCTGTTGTTGGGCGATCGTAATGCCGACCTGTTCCGCCAGTCGGCGGATATCGCCTTGCGTTACGGCGCCCCGGAGGACTCCAGCCTGGTGGCCTTGCCCTTGTGCCTGGAGAACCGAAGGGTCTTGTGTGCTTCGCCTGCCTATCTGGCCCGTTGTGGGGAGCCGACGCAGATTGCTGAGTTGGCACAGCACAATTGCCTGCTGTACCAACTGGGCAATCGAGTCCACGACCACTGGCGATTTGGCCAGGGGACCAGTGCCACGGGCGTGGGCGTGAGCGGCGATCGTTTCTGTGATGATGCCGATGTGGTTCGGCGCTGGGCCGTGGCTGGGGTGGGGATTGCTTACAAGTCCTGGCTGGATGTTGCCGGTGATGTGCAGGCAGGTCGCTTGAAGTTGCTGTTGCCGCACCTGCGCGGTGAGCCGGCACCCTTGAACTTGATGTGTACCCATCGGGCGCAGTTGGGCAAACCGGTGCAGCTATTGCGAGATCTACTTAGATCACGTTGCCAGGCGATGTTTGAAATGTTGGACAATTAAATTGAGCGGTAGAAGATTTTCGCTGCTGTGCCTACATGTTTAACACTATTAATTGTAAGTTGGAGCAAAAATTATTGTAGGTTTTATCGGGATGTTGGGGGTTGTTGATAGTCCGCTTGTCGATAGCGAGATACGTGTTGTGGGGGCTGGCGTGTTCCACTGCAAGTGCCTGCGCTGTGCCGAGCGCAGAGGCCCTGGCTGAGGTTGCCAATACCATGGGGCTGGTCGAAATATTGTTTGCGCTACCCGGTTTATAATGGATCCAGCAGTCATTTCCAGCGAGAGATACTTCCATGTCCAGGCTGGCAAGGGTTGTCTCTCAACCAGATGTTATCTGGCTTTGCTCCGGATCGAGTTTCGTTGAAGTATCCTTGGTTGCAAATACGCTGAAAAACTTTTGTATATTTGTATTGCGGCGAGATGACGGCGACTTGATAACGTTAACTTCCTGGCTTTCTGGCATCGGACACCTCGCAGTAAATGCTGCTGGCATGGTTAATCAATCGATATCAGACAGGATCTCGCAGGGAGTTGAGATATGAAACCAGTAACGAGTATCAGCCAGATCGCCAGTTTGCTGGCCGACCCGAAACGCAGTGCCATGCTCTGGGCCTTGATTGATGGCATGGCGCGTCCGTCCGATGAGCTGGCCAGTATGGCAGGCCTGACGCCGTCCTCGGCCTGCGCTCACCTGGCCAGATTGTCGGCCAGTGGGTTGCTCAAACTGGAGCCAAGGGGGCGTAAACGCTATTTCAGGCTGGCAGCCCCCGAAGTTGGGGCTGCCGTCGAAGCGCTGGCCAGCGTCCAGGTGAACATACCCCAAAACAGTCCCGAGCAGGCGGTGGGCGGCATCCCGTTGTCCATGCGCCGGGCGCGATTGTGCGGGGATCACTTGGGAGGCGAGTTGGCGGCGGATCTGTATCAGCGCTTGTTCGATGCCGGTTGGCTGGAAGGTAGCGAGCAGCAGATCGAAGTCACCAGCATTGGGCGTACACAGTTTGCCGCCTACGGGATTTTCATCGGCGCCCTGGCCCAGCATCAGCGGCGCAGCTTCAGCAGTTGTCGCTGTTGCAGTGAATGGAGCGACCACCGTCCACACCTCGGTGGCGCACTGGGCAGCAGTTTGCTGAAGTTGTTCCTGCAGTCTGGCTGGATACGCGAGAGTGAAACATCACGGATGCTGCAGATAAACGCCCAGGGCCTGGCGCATATCAACCGCATGGCTCAACTGCCGGTATTGAAAACCGCAGGCTGAGCCGCGCGGGGAGCGTTGCAGGATGCGACAGGCCGTGGGGCTGTCGCATCGCCGCGCCTACCGGGTCAAGGTTTTACCAGGCGCGCATCCAGGCTGTTCTGCGCCAGGCGCCGGGCCTGATCCTGGGTCATGCCCAGGTGTTCATGCAGGGCCTGGAAGTTCTCGGTGACATAACCACCAAAGTACGCCGGGTCATCGGAGTTGACCGTGACCTTCACGCCACGCTCGAGCATGTCGAGGATGTTGTGCTGGCTCATGTGCTCGAACACGCACAGCTTGGTGTTGGACAGCGGGCAGACGGTCAACGGGATCTGCTCGTCGATGATCCGCTGCATCAGGCGTTCGTCCTCGATGGCGCGTACACCGTGGTCGATGCGCTGGATTTTCAGCAGGTCGATGGCTTCCCAGATGTACTCGGGCGGGCCTTCTTCGCCAGCGTGGGCAACGGTCAGGAAGCCTTCGCTGCGGGCACGGTCGAACACGCGCTGGAACTTGCTCGGCGGATGACCCATTTCCGAACTGTCGAGGCCGACGGCGATGAAGGCATCGCGAAACGGCAAGGCCTGGTCGAGGGTCTTGTGCGCTTCATCTTCACTCAGGTGGCGCAGGAAACTGAGGATCAGGCCACTGCTAATACCCAATTGCTGCTGGCCATCCTTGAGGGCAGCGCTGATGCCGTTGAGCACCACGTCGAAGGCAATGCCGCGATCGGTGTGGGTCTGCGGGTCGAAGAACGGTTCGGTGTGAATCACGTTCTGCGCCTTGCAGCGCTGCAGGTAGGCCCAGGTCAGGTCGTAGAAGTCTTGCTCGGTGCGCAGTACATCGGCGCCCTGGTAATAAAGGTCGAGAAACTCCTGCAGGTTGTTGAACGCGTAGGCGCCGCGCAGGGCTTCGACATCGTTCCAGGGCAGGGCGATCTTGTTGCGCTCGGCCAGGGCGAACAGCAACTCGGGCTCCAGCGATCCTTCCAGGTGCAGGTGCAATTCTGCCTTGGGCAGCGCGTTAAGCCAGTCGTACATGGTTTTGCTGTCTCATCAGGTGCGGTTGTCGTCATTCTACACAGCGCCAGCTACCCACAGAAGCAGCGCCGCGATACCCAAAGGGTAGCGGCGCTGGCCAACCTTAGCCGGCGATCAGTTGCGCCGCCGCCTGACGGTGATCGGCGATCAGGGCCTGGACGTCCAGGCCTTCGATCTGGCCGTCGATGACCCGCCACTGGCCGCCGACCATGACCCGGTCAGCACGATCGGCGCCGCACAGCAACAGGGCCGAGAGTGGGTCGTGGCTGCCGGAGAAACGCAGTTCGTCGAGCTTGAACAGGGCCAGATCGGCCTGCTTGCCCACCGCCAGTTCGCCAATGTCGCTGCGCCCGAGCAACTGCGCCGAACCACGGGTAGCCCAGCCCAGGACACGTTCCGGGGTGATCGCTTCGGCACCATAACGCAGACGTTGCAGGTACAGGGCCTGGCGCGCTTCGAGGATCATGTTGGAGGCATCGTTGGAGGCCGAGCCGTCCACACCCAGGCCCACCGGCGCACCGGCCCCGGTCAGGTCCAGGGTCGGGCAGATGCCCGAGGCCAGGCGCATGTTCGAGCTTGGGCAATGGCAGATGCCGGTACCGGCGGCGCCCAGGCGGGCGATCTCGTCCGGATTGAAATGAATGCCATGGGCCAGCCAGGTGCGCGGGCCGAGCCAGCCGACGCTGTCCAGGTAATCCACCGTGCGCAGGCCGAAGCGCTGCAGGCAGAAGTCCTCTTCGTCGAGGGTTTCGGCCAGGTGAGTGTGCAGGCGCACGTCCAGTTCTTCGGCCAGCTCGGCGCTGGCGCGCATGATTTCTGGCGTGACCGAGAACGGTGAGCAGGGTGCCAGGGCAATCTGGATCTGCGCGCCTTCGCCACGTTGGTGGTAGCTGTGGATAAGTCGCTGGCTGTCGGCGAGGATCACTTCGCCTTGTTGCACCGTCTGCTGGGGTGGCAGGCCGCCGTCGGCCTCGCCCAGGCTCATGGAGCCGCGGGTGAGCATGGCGCGCATGCCCAGTTTGCGTACCGCATCCACCTGCACATCGATCGCATTTTCCAGGCCGTCGGGGAACAGATAGTGGTGATCGGCGGCGGTGGTGCAGCCCGACAGCAACAGCTCGGCCAGGGCCACGCGGGTCGCCAGTTCAAGCTTGGCCGGGGTCAGCCGGGCCCAGACCGGATAGAGGGTCTTCAGCCAGGGGAACAACGGCTGGTTGACCACTGGCGCCCAGGCGCGGGTCAGGGTCTGGTAGAAGTGGTGGTGGGTGTTGATAAGTCCTGGCAGCACGACGTGTTCGCGGGCATCGAAGACTTGTCCACAGGGGCTGGCCGGGCTTTGGCCAAGGCCGAGTACTTGCTGGATACGGCCGTCTTCAATCACCAGGCCGCCACGGGCGTCGAGGGAATTGGCTGTGAAGATGGCGAGGGGGTTTTTCAACCAGATGCGGGTCGCAGGCATGGTGCCGGCTCCTCTGAAAGTGGGTTCAGGTTCGCCAGCTCAGTGTTGCCCTGTCTGCTGATCCAGGTCCGCCGCGGTGGGCGAGGTGTCGAGTCTACACCCACCGCGCGAAGGTTCACCAGATCAGGCTGTCGCCTTTGTAATTGATGAAGTGCAGGCCGCCCTTGCCGGTGCTGGCCTTGATCTGCTCAAGCATGCCCTGGGTGCTGGTCAGCACGTCGATCTCGGCGTTCTCGCCGCCCATGTCGGTTTTCACCCAGCCCGGGTGCATGGCCAGGACGGTCTGTGGTGGTTGTTGCAGGGTGACGAAGCTGTTGATCATCGAATTCAACGCCGCCTTGCTGGCCTTGTACAGGCACATTTCGCTGCCGTCGGGAATGGCGACGCAGCCAAGGATCGAACTCATGAATGCCAGCACACCATCGTTGTGCAGTTGCGGGGTGAAGCGCTGGGCAACGCGAATCGGCGACACCGTATTGGTCATGAACAGATCGCCCACATCAGCCAATTGCGCAACTTCGGCGTTCTGTACGCCAGGGCCCATGACACCGGCATTGACGAACAGCAGGTCAAATGTCTGGCCTTGCAGGCGTTGCTGGAGCGCATCAATTTGCTCGCCACTGTTCATTTCCAGGGTTTCGACTTGTACCCGCGGCAAGGCGCTCAGGGCGCTGGCCTTGACTGGGTCGCGCACGGTGGCGGTCACATCCCAGCCGTCTTCCACCAGGCGTTGCACCAGGCCAAGGCCCAGGCCGCGCGAGGCGCCGATGATCAGGGCGGTTTTGTTCGTGGGCATAGAAAACTCCTCTCAGGGGGAAGCAAGGATTGATCAAAGAATAACCAGTCTAGCCAAGCCGTGGCTCCGCAGGGTGTTGGCGCAGGGGTGCACGGCTTATCCACAGCTTGCTCCACAGTATTTGTGTGCAAGCTCACAAGCGCGATAAAAGCCGGTTCGTGACCGGTTTCAGTCGCCATATCTGGGGATAACTTACTGATTTCTCGGCAGTTGAAGCGTTGTCATCAAATCTTGATCAAAATATGATCGTTCTTCTGCAGGGCCCGTGAATAAAGGCTCGCAGGCGAATGCCCAGAGCTTATCCACAGCCGGGCCCACAGTGAATGTGGGCAAAAGCTCAGGCGCGCTCCAGCAGGATCCGGCCACGGCTGAGGTCGGCCAGCTGGCGCTGCAGCAGCTCGATCTGTTCCTCGCCCAGGGCCAGGCGCAGGTCGACGCCATTGGCCGTGAATTGTTCATCCAGCACCAGGCCATCGGCTTCGGCCACGCGCAATTTGAGCAGTGCCAGTTCGCTGAAGCTGCAACTGCAGGTCAGCTCGTTGCGGCTGACCAGCAAGCGTTTTTCGGCCTGCTGCAGGCACTTGTTGGCGCCACCACCATAAGCCCGGGCCAGGCCGCCAGTGCCCAGCTGGATGCCGCCGTACCAGCGGATGACCAACACCACTACCTGGTCGCAATCCTGGGCCTCGATGGCGGCCAGGATCGGCCGCCCGGCAGTGCCACCGGGTTCGCCGTCGTCGCTGCTGCGGTACTGCCCGCCGAGTTTCCAGGCCCAGCAGTTGTGGGTGGCGGCCAGGTCGCTATGGCGTTCGATGAAGTCCATGGCGTCGGCCGGGCTGCTGATCGGCGCAGCCAGGGTGATGAAACGGCTCTTGCGAATCTCTTCGCGAAACTCGCAGGTGTCGAGCAGGGTAAAAGGCATAAGGCAGGTTCAGTCGCGTAGTGTCAGGCCACAGCCCTTGAGAATGATGTGGATAAGATTGTTGCTGGCATCTTCCATGTCCTGCTTGGTCAGGCGGCTGCGGCCGGTGACCTGGCAGATCTGGGTGGCAAAGTCGGCATAGTGCTGGGTGCTGCCCCAGAGCAGGAAGATCAGGTGTACCGGATCGACCGGGTCCATCTTGCCGGCGTCGATCCAGGCCTGGAACACCGCAGCGCGGCCCTTGAACCAGGCGCGGTAGTCTTCGCTGAAGTAGTCGCTCAGGCACTGGCCGCCGCTGATGATCTCCATGGCGAAGATCCGTGAGGCCTGCGGATTGCGCCGGGAAAATTCCATCTTGGTGCGGATGTAGCTGCTCAACGCCTGGGCCGGGTCATCGTCGACGGTCAGGGCGTTGAAGGTGCTGTCCCACAACTCGATGATGTTGCTCAACACCGCCACGTACAGGCCCAGCTTGTTGGTGAAGTAATAGTGCAGGTTGGCCTTGGGCAACCCGGCCTTGAGGGCGATGGTGTTCATGCTGGTGCCCTTGAAGCCATGGCGGGCGAATTCGTCTTCGGCGGCCTGGATGATGGCCTGCTCGTTCTTCTGGCGAATGCGGCCAGCGGGCTTGCCCGAGGCGTGGGAGCGATGCGCAGGGACTTCAAGGGTCATGAACGGTTCCAGACAAGGCAATAATGGGTATCTCTTATGTCTGGCTAACCTACCAGCATTAGCCCTCAGCGAGTAGCCGCCAGGTTTTCGAGGAAGCTTTCCAGCACCAGGTGCGGGCGCCGGCCCTTGCGCGTTACCCAGCACAGGCTCAGGTCATAGAAGCGTTCGGTGGGCTGGAGTGCACGCAGCCGGCCTTGTTGCACCCAGAAGCTCGCATAGTGGTCCGGCAGATAGCCAATATAGCGCCCTGTCAGGATCAGGAAGGCCATGCCTTCGCGGTCCGAGGCGCTGGCGGTGCAGTTCAGTGCCTGGTAATGGGCCTGGACATCGGCAGGCAGGCGGAATGTCGGAGCAATGGCATCCTGGCTGTTCAGGCGCTCGTCGTCCAGTTGTCGGTCATCGGCATAGAACAGCGGATGGCCGACTGCGCAGTAGAGCAGCGAGCGCTCGCTGTACAGCGGTTGGTATTCAAGCCCCGACAACGGGCTGGTCTGCGGTACCACGCCGACATGCAGGCTGCCATCGAGCACGCCTTGTTCGACCTGGCTGGGCGCGATCATGCGGATCTGGATACGCACATCCGGGCCACGGTCCTTGAGCTGGGCCAGGGCGTGGGTAATGCGCATGTGCGGCAAGGTCACCAGGTTGTCGGTCAGGCCGATGTTCAGTTCGCCGCGCAAATGCAGGTGCAGGCCGTTGACCTCGGTGCGAAAACTTTCCAGGGCGCTGAGCAACTGCAACGCCGACTGGTACACCTCGCGGCCCTCTTCGGTCAGCGAAAAACCGGCGCGCCCCCGCTGGCACAGGCGCAGGCCCAGGCGCTGCTCAAGGTCGCTCATCTGCTGGCTGATGGCCGAGCGGCCGATACCCAGCACGTTCTCGGCAGCGGAAAAGCCACCGCATTCCACTACGCTACGGTAGATCTTCAGCAGGCGGATATCGAAATCGCTGACCTGGGCCAGGGTTTGTGGACGTTTCACGCAGTGCCTTTGCATTCGAGGACATGAAAGTCACACAACATACGCTGATCAGACATTCTCGCGCCAGCGCCGAGCCTGGACGAGCAGGGCCGGGGCGAAGTGCAACACGACCATGCGCAGCAAGTGATGCGTCAGGACGAAAACCACATTCAGCCCACCGCTCAAAGCGACGATGGCGATGGTCTCGATGGCGCCGGGCATGTAGGCCAGCCACAAGGTGAAGGGATCGTTGCCCAGTACCTTGGCGGCCGCTGCGGCAAACGCTGCAGCGACCGCCAGCATCAGGCCCAGGGACATCAGCCCCGCACTGCCATGACGGATGAGTTCCTTGAAGCTGATTTCCCTGAACCTGGCGCCGATCAGCACACCGAGGATCAGCGCGGCGAAATCCACGCTCCAGCCGGGCATGTGAAAAGCCTGCAGCAAACCTAGCTTTACATAGACTGCCGTGGCGATGATCGCCGTGAGCATGAAGGGGGCAGGAACGCCAAGCTTGAGCAGCAGGCGCCCGAGCAGGATGCACAAGGTAATCAGCGATACCAGCGTCAGCGCCAGGCTAGGGGTGAGCGAAGCGCTCGCGCTTGCGGGTACATCGCTACCTGTGCGAATGCACAAGGTGACCAGCAGGGTGATCGACACCAGGCGTATCAGGTGCACGACAATCACTTTGCTCGAAGCCCGCTCCGACTCCAGCAAGTCGAACACCGCAGCCAGGGCACCGGGGTAAACGGCCAGCAGCGAATCCTTGAGATTCCAGCCGCAACCCTTGAACAGCCACAATCCGGCAACGGTGATCTGCGCGCTCAGGCACAGCAGCAGAAAGCCCAGGCTCGGCAGAATGCTTGCCACCGTGTCGCTGTCCCAGGCTTCGAACATCAGCCCGGTGGCGATGCCCATCACAATCTGCACATATTCCAGGCCAAAGCGCAGGTTGGGAGTAAAACGCAGCCGGCTGACCAGTGTTGCACTGGCGACAATAGCGCCCAATAACAGTCCGTGGGGCACGCCGGCAAGTTGGGCAGCGGCGCCCACCAGGGCTGCGATCAGCAAACAGAGAATTGTTTTCATGGTCGGTGCTCTTGCGCGTCCTGCGCCAGATTTGCGGAAGGGGCCGTCGGCATCATGCATGTTGTGCAGACGTTGGGAAACTCTTGGTACCCTCGTTCTCCTGCAAGGCTGGGCATTAATGTTTAGCCGTGCTTGATCTGAAGATTAGAAGAGCAAGATTTTCCAAACCTTACGTCCATGCCAATTTAGCGCTATCAACATTTGTCGCTGCCCAATTGCCCTGCGAGGATTTGTCCGATGAATCTGCCTGAAAACGCTCCTGTCGGTCTGGCTAGCCAGCTCAAGCTGGACGCCCACTGGATGCCCTATACCGCCAACCGCAATTTTCAGCGCGATCCTCGGCTGATCGTCGCCGCCGAAGGCAGCTACCTGACTGACGACAAGGGTCGCAAGATCTATGACGCGCTGTCCGGTCTGTGGACCTGCGGCGCCGGTCACACCCGCAAACAGATTCAGGAAGCGGTATCGCGCCAACTGGGCGTGCTCGATTACTCGCCGGCCTTCCAGTTCGGCCACCCGCTGTCGTTCCAGCTGGCCGAGAAAATCACCGACCTGACGCCGGGCAACCTCAATCACGTCTTCTACACCAACTCCGGTTCCGAGTGCGCTGACACTGCGGTGAAGATGGTCCGTGCCTACTGGCGCCTCAAAGGCCAGGCCACCAAGACCAAGCTGATCGGTCGTGCCCGTGGCTATCACGGGGTCAACATCGCCGGCACCAGCCTGGGCGGCGTCAATGGCAACCGCAAGCTGTTCGGCCAGTTGCTCGACGTCGATCACATTCCGCACACCCTGCTGCCGGGCAACGCCTTCACCAAGGGCATGCCGGAAGAGGGCGGTATCGCCCTGGCCGATGAAATGCTCAAGCTGATCGAGCTGCACGATGCCTCGAACATCGCCGCGCTGATCGTCGAGCCACTGGCAGGCTCCGCCGGCGTGCTGCCGCCGCCGAAGGGCTACTTGAAACGCCTGCGTGAAATCTGCGACCAGCACAACATCCTGCTGATCTTCGACGAAGTCATTACCGGTTTTGGCCGCATGGGTTCGATGTTCGGTGCCGATGCCTTCGGTGTAACCCCGGACCTGATGTGCATCGCCAAGCAAGTCACCAACGGCGCTATCCCGATGGGCGCGGTGATTGCCAGCAGCGAAATCTACCAGACCTTCATGAACCAGCCGACCCCGGAGTACGCGGTGGAATTCCCCCACGGCTACACCTACTCGGCTCACCCGGTCGCCTGCGCCGCCGGTATCGCCGCGCTGGATTTGCTGGAGAAGGAAAACCTGGTGCAATCGGCCGCCGAACTGTCGCCGCACTTCGAGAAGGTTCTGCACGGGGTCAAGGGCGCGAAGAACATCATCGACATTCGCAACTACGGCCTGGCCGGTGCGATCCAGATTGCCGCCCGTGACGGCGATGCCATCGTGCGCCCGTACGAGATCGCCATGAAGCTGTGGAAAGCCGGCTTCTATGTGCGCTTTGGTGGTGACACCCTGCAGTTCGGCCCAACCTTCAACAGCCAGGCGCAGGAACTGGACCGCCTGTTCGATGCAGTCGGCGAAGCCATCAACCAGGTCGATTGATCGTCCCTCTATATATAAGCAGTGGGCGCGAGTGAACTCGCGCCCAGGCATACCCCCTTACTGGAGTTTTGCATGAGCACTGTTCAACACCTGATCAACGGCGAACTGGTCGCTACTGATGCGCGCACCACCGATGTCTTCAACCCGTCCACCGGCCAGGCTATCCACAAAGTCGCCCTGGCCAGCAAGCAAACGGTGCAGCAGGCCATCGACTCGGCCAAGGCCGCTTTTCCGGCCTGGCGCAACACGCCACCGGCCAAGCGTGCCCAGGTGATGTTCCGCTTCAAGCAACTGCTGGAGCAGAATGAGGCGCGTATCTCCCAGCTGATCAGCGAAGAGCACGGCAAGACCGTGGAAGATGCCGCCGGTGAACTCAAGCGCGGTATCGAGAACGTCGAGTTTGCCTGCGCCGCCCCGGAAGTGCTCAAGGGCGAGTACAGCCGCAACGTCGGCCCGAACATCGATGCCTGGTCCGACTTCCAGCCGCTGGGCGTGGTGGCCGGTATCACCCCGTTCAACTTCCCGGCCATGGTCCCGCTGTGGATGTATCCATTGGCCATTGCCTGCGGTAACTGCTTCATCCTCAAACCATCGGAACGCGATCCGAGCTCGACCCTGCTGATCGCCCAACTGCTGCACGAGGCCGGCCTGCCCAAAGGCGTGCTCAATGTGGTGCACGGCGACAAGGAAGCGGTTGATGCGCTGATCGAGGCGCCTGAGGTCAAGGCCCTGAGTTTCGTGGGTTCCACGCCGATCGCCGAATACATCTATGCCGAAGGCACCAAACGCGGCAAGCGTGTCCAGGCACTTGGCGGGGCAAAAAACCATGCGGTGTTGATGCCGGATGCGGATCTGGACAATGCTGTCAGCGCACTGATGGGCGCAGCCTACGGTTCTTGCGGTGAGCGCTGCATGGCCATCTCCGTAGCCGTGTGCGTTGGCGACCAGGTGGCCGATGCGCTGATCGCCAAGCTCGAACCACAGATCAAGGCATTGAAGATTGGTGCCGGCACGTCCTGTGGCCTGGACATGGGCCCGCTGGTTACCGCTGCGGCCCGGGACAAGGTGGTTGGCTACATCGACGATGGCGTGGCTGCCGGTGCGCAACTGGTGGTCGACGGGCGTGGCTATCGGGTTGCCGGCAACGAAGACGGCTACTTTGTCGGCGGTACCTTGTTCGACCGTGTGACCCCAGAGATGCGCATCTATAAAGAAGAGATCTTCGGGCCGGTGCTGTGTGTGGTGCGGGTAGACAGCCTGGAAGAGGCCATGCGCCTGATCAACGAACACGAGTACGGCAACGGCACCTGCATCTTCACCCGTGACGGTGAAGCGGCGCGCCTGTTCTGTGACGAAATCGAAGTGGGCATGGTCGGCGTCAACGTTCCGCTGCCGGTACCAGTGGCTTATCACAGCTTCGGCGGCTGGAAGCGCTCGCTGTTTGGTGACCTGCATGCCTATGGTCCGGATGGCGTGCGTTTCTACACGCGCCGTAAAGCCATTACCCAGCGTTGGCCGCAACGTGCCAGCCATGAAGCGTCGCAGTTTGCTTTCCCTAGTCTTTAAACAGTAGCTTCAAGCTATGAGCTGCAAGCTACAAGTTGAGCGCGGTGTTAGCGCTTTTACTTGCAGCTTGAAGCTTGTGGCTTATAGCCAAAGCGACTCTCCTGAAACAAATTTGAAATAAGTCCTTGACGCTCGATTTAATCTCTCTATAATTCGCCCCTCTTCCGGCGCAGTCGGAACTGAAAACTCTTTGAGTTTCAATGAGTTAGCAGTTCAGGGTGGTGTTGGAAGGGCTTCGATCGAAAGATCGCTAGCGGTGAAAAAGGCGGTTGACAGCGGATTGAAACGCTGTAGAATTCGCCTCCCGCTAACGAGAGATCGCAGCGAGTCAAGTGCTTGAAGTGAAACGAAAAACTTCAAAATAAACGCTTGACAGGCTCTGAGGAAAGCGTAGAATGCGCGCCTCGGTTGAGACGAAAAGCTCTTAACCAACCGCTCTTTAACAACTGAATCAAGCAATTCGTGTGGGTGCTTGTGAGCTCAGACTGATAGTCAAAAAGATTATCAGCATCACAAGTGGCTACACGAAAAATCGAAAGATTTGAAAGTAAGTCATTTGAGATTGCTGAGCCAAGTTTAGGGTTTTCTCAAAACCCAAGCAGTATTGAACTGAAGAGTTTGATCATGGCTCAGATTGAACGCTGGCGGCAGGCCTAACACATGCAAGTCGAGCGGATGAGAAGAGCTTGCTCTTCGATTCAGCGGCGGACGGGTGAGTAATACCTAGGAATCTGCCTGGTAGTGGGGGGCAACGTTTCGAAAGGAACGCTAATACCGCATACGCCCTACGGGGGAAAGCAGGGGACCTTCGGGCCTTGCGCTATCAGATGAGCCTAGGTCGGATTAGCTAGTTGGTGAGGTAATGGCTCACCAAGGCGACGATCCGTAACTGGTCTGAGAGGATGATCAGTCACACTGGAACTGAGACACGGTCCAGACTCCTACGGGAGGCAGCAGTGGGGAATATTGGACAATGGGCGAAAGCCTGATCCAGCCATGCCGCGTGTGTGAAGAAGGTCTTCGGATTGTAAAGCACTTTAAGTTGGGAGGAAGGGTACTTACCTAATACGTGAGTATCTTGACGTTACCGACAGAATAAGCACCGGCTAACTCTGTGCCAGCAGCCGCGGTAATACAGAGGGTGCAAGCGTTAATCGGAATTACTGGGCGTAAAGCGCGCGTAGGTGGTTCGTTAAGTTGGATGTGAAATCCCCGGGCTCAACCTGGGAACTGCATCCAAAACTGGCGAGCTAGAGTAGGGCAGAGGGTGGTGGAATTTCCTGTGTAGCGGTGAAATGCGTAGATATAGGAAGGAACACCAGTGGCGAAGGCGACCACCTGGGCTCATACTGACACTGAGGTGCGAAAGCGTGGGGAGCAAACAGGATTAGATACCCTGGTAGTCCACGCCGTAAACGATGTCAACTAGCCGTTGGAATCCTTGAGATTTTAGTGGCGCAGCTAACGCATTAAGTTGACCGCCTGGGGAGTACGGCCGCAAGGTTAAAACTCAAATGAATTGACGGGGGCCCGCACAAGCGGTGGAGCATGTGGTTTAATTCGAAGCAACGCGAAGAACCTTACCAGGCCTTGACATGCAGAGAACTTTCCAGAGATGGATTGGTGCCTTCGGGAACTCTGACACAGGTGCTGCATGGCTGTCGTCAGCTCGTGTCGTGAGATGTTGGGTTAAGTCCCGTAACGAGCGCAACCCTTGTCCTTAGTTACCAGCACGTAATGGTGGGCACTCTAAGGAGACTGCCGGTGACAAACCGGAGGAAGGTGGGGATGACGTCAAGTCATCATGGCCCTTACGGCCTGGGCTACACACGTGCTACAATGGTCGGTACAGAGGGTTGCCAAGCCGCGAGGTGGAGCTAATCTCACAAAACCGATCGTAGTCCGGATCGCAGTCTGCAACTCGACTGCGTGAAGTCGGAATCGCTAGTAATCGCGAATCAGAATGTCGCGGTGAATACGTTCCCGGGCCTTGTACACACCGCCCGTCACACCATGGGAGTGGGTTGCACCAGAAGTAGCTAGTCTAACCTTCGGGAGGACGGTTACCACGGTGTGATTCATGACTGGGGTGAAGTCGTAACAAGGTAGCCGTAGGGGAACCTGCGGCTGGATCACCTCCTTAATCGACAGACATCAGCTGTCTTATGAGCTCCCACACGAATTGCTTGATTCATTGAAGAAGACGATATCGGTAACAGCTCTTGACTGGGTCTGTAGCTCAGTTGGTTAGAGCGCACCCCTGATAAGGGTGAGGTCGGCAGTTCGAATCTGCCCAGACCCACCAGTTTCTTGTTGGGGCCATAGCTCAGCTGGGAGAGCGCCTGCCTTGCACGCAGGAGGTCAGCGGTTCGATCCCGCTTGGCTCCACCACCCCTTTGTTACCATGTCAAAGCTTAGAAATGAATATTCGCTTCGAATATTGATTTCTGAACTTTTTCAGAATCGTTCTTTAAAAATTTGGGTATGTGATAGAAAGATAGACTGAACAGCACTTTCACTGGTGTGTGTTCAGGCTAAGGTAAAATTTGTGAGACATTACAAATTTTCGGCGAATGTTGTCTTCACAGTATAACCAGATTGCTTGGGGTTATATGGTCAAGTGAAGAAGCGCATACGGTGGATGCCTTGGCAGTCAGAGGCGATGAAAGACGTGGTAGCCTGCGATAAGCTTCGGGGAGTCGGCAAACAGACTTTGATCCGGAGATCTCTGAATGGGGGAACCCACTCAGCATAAGCTGAGTATCTTGTACTGAATACATAGGTGCAAGAGGCGAACCAGGGGAACTGAAACATCTAAGTACCCTGAGGAAAAGAAATCAACCGAGATTCCCTTAGTAGTGGCGAGCGAACGGGGACTAGCCCTTAAGTGGCTTTGAGATTAGCGGAACGCTCTGGAAAGTGCGGCCATAGTGGGTGATAGCCCTGTACGCGAAAATCTCTTGGTCATGAAATCGAGTAGGACGGAGCACGAGAAACTTTGTCTGAATATGGGGGGACCATCCTCCAAGGCTAAATACTACTGACTGACCGATAGTGAACCAGTACCGTGAGGGAAAGGCGAAAAGAACCCCGGAGAGGGGAGTGAAATAGATCCTGAAACCGTATGCGTACAAGCAGTGGGAGCCTACTTGTTAGGTGACTGCGTACCTTTTGTATAATGGGTCAGCGACTTATATTCAGTGGCGAGCTTAACCGAATAGGGGAGGCGTAGCGAAAGCGAGTGTTAATAGCGCGTTTAGTCGCTGGGTATAGACCCGAAACCGGGCGATCTATCCATGGGCAGGTTGAAGGTTAGGTAACACTGACTGGAGGACCGAACCGACTACCGTTGAAAAGTTAGCGGATGACCTGTGGATCGGAGTGAAAGGCTAATCAAGCTCGGAGATAGCTGGTTCTCCTCGAAAGCTATTTAGGTAGCGCCTCATGTATCACTGTAGGGGGTAGAGCACTGTTTCGGCTAGGGGGTCATCCCGACTTACCAAACCGATGCAAACTCCGAATACCTACAAGTGCCGAGCATGGGAGACACACGGCGGGTGCTAACGTCCGTCGTGAAAAGGGAAACAACCCAGACCGTCAGCTAAGGTCCCAAAGTTATGGTTAAGTGGGAAACGATGTGGGAAGGCTTAGACAGCTAGGAGGTTGGCTTAGAAGCAGCCACCCTTTAAAGAAAGCGTAATAGCTCACTAGTCGAGTCGGCCTGCGCGGAAGATGTAACGGGGCTCAAACCATACACCGAAGCTACGGGTGTCACTTAGGTGACGCGGTAGAGGAGCGTTCTGTAAGCCTGTGAAGGTGAGTTGAGAAGCTTGCTGGAGGTATCAGAAGTGCGAATGCTGACATGAGTAACGACAATGGGAGTGAAAAACTCCCACGCCGAAAGACCAAGGTTTCCTGCGCAACGTTAATCGACGCAGGGTTAGTCGGTCCCTAAGGCGAGGCTGAAAAGCGTAGTCGATGGAAAACAGGTTAATATTCCTGTACTTCTGGTTATTGCGATGGAGGGACGGAGAAGGCTAGGCCAGCTTGGCGTTGGTTGTCCAAGTTTAAGGTGGTAGGCTGAGATCTTAGGTAAATCCGGGATCTTAAGGCCGAGAGCTGATGACGAGTTGCCATTAGGCGACGAAGTGGTTGATGCCATGCTTCCAAGAAAAGCTTCTAAGCTTCAGGTAACCAGGAACCGTACCCCAAACCGACACAGGTGGTTGGGTAGAGAATACCAAGGCGCTTGAGAGAACTCGGGTGAAGGAACTAGGCAAAATGGCACCGTAACTTCGGGAGAAGGTGCGCCGGTGAGGGTGAAGGACTTGCTCCGTAAGCTCATGCCGGTCGAAGATACCAGGCCGCTGCGACTGTTTATTAAAAACACAGCACTCTGCAAACACGAAAGTGGACGTATAGGGTGTGACGCCTGCCCGGTGCCGGAAGGTTAATTGATGGGGTTAGCTAACGCGAAGCTCTTGATCGAAGCCCCGGTAAACGGCGGCCGTAACTATAACGGTCCTAAGGTAGCGAAATTCCTTGTCGGGTAAGTTCCGACCTGCACGAATGGCGTAACGATGGCGGCGCTGTCTCCACCCGAGACTCAGTGAAATTGAAATCGCTGTGAAGATGCAGTGTATCCGCGGCTAGACGGAAAGACCCCGTGAACCTTTACTATAGCTTTGCACTGGACTTTGAATTTGCTTGTGTAGGATAGGTGGGAGGCTTTGAAGCGTGGACGCCAGTTCGCGTGGAGCCATCCTTGAAATACCACCCTGGCAACTTTGAGGTTCTAACTCAGGTCCGTTATCCGGATCGAGGACAGTGTATGGTGGGTAGTTTGACTGGGGCGGTCTCCTCCTAAAGAGTAACGGAGGAGTACGAAGGTGCGCTCAGACCGGTCGGAAATCGGTCGTAGAGTATAAAGGCAAAAGCGCGCTTGACTGCGAGACAGACACGTCGAGCAGGTACGAAAGTAGGTCTTAGTGATCCGGTGGTTCTGTATGGAAGGGCCATCGCTCAACGGATAAAAGGTACTCCGGGGATAACAGGCTGATACCGCCCAAGAGTTCATATCGACGGCGGTGTTTGGCACCTCGATGTCGGCTCATCACATCCTGGGGCTGAAGCCGGTCCCAAGGGTATGGCTGTTCGCCATTTAAAGTGGTACGCGAGCTGGGTTTAGAACGTCGTGAGACAGTTCGGTCCCTATCTGCCGTGGACGTTTGAGATTTGAGAGGGGCTGCTCCTAGTACGAGAGGACCGGAGTGGACGAACCTCTGGTGTTCCGGTTGTCACGCCAGTGGCATTGCCGGGTAGCTATGTTCGGAAGAGATAACCGCTGAAAGCATCTAAGCGGGAAACTTGCCTCAAGATGAGATCTCACTGGAGCCTTGAGCTCCCTGAAGGGCCGTCGAAGACTACGACGTTGATAGGTTGGGTGTGTAAGCGCTGTGAGGCGTTGAGCTAACCAATACTAATTGCCCGTGAGGCTTGACCATATAACACCCAAGCAATTTGACTACTCGAAAGAGCATCAGATTGCGGTGTTGTGAAGACACAAAGCCGAAGATTTGTACCTCACAAACCATCACATACCCGATTCGCTGGAGTGTCTTAAACAAGACCTTCTGGCAACAGAATTTCTTGACGACCATAGAGCATTGGAACCACCTGATCCCATCCCGAACTCAGTAGTGAAACGATGCATCGCCGATGGTAGTGTGGGGTTTCCCCATGTGAGAGTAGGTCATCGTCAAGATTAAATTCCGAAACCCCTATCTGCGCATGCAGGTAGGGGTTTTGTCTTTCTTGCGTTTGCCTCGACTGTAGGAGCGGGCTTGCCCCGCGATAGCATTCTGTCAGCCACATCGCATCGCGGGGCAAGCCCGCTCCCACCGTGCCGCTCCTTCCAAGCCTTCCATGATAAGGTTCTTTCAAGTTCGCCAGCCCCCAGGGAAGCTCCATGCCACACAGCCAGACTCTTCAACCAGGTTTCATGGTGGTTCACGGCAACCGCCTGGATGAACTGCGCAGCCTGGTGGTGAGCTGGATGCGCCGCTACCCGCTGGCACCGCTGGAAAACGAAATCGCCCTGGTGCAGAGCAACGGCATCGCCCAATGGCTGAAGCTGGCCCTGGCCGAAGATCCTCAGGACGATGACCAGGGTGGCTGCGGCATTGCCGCCGCAGTCGAGGTGCAACTGCCGGGCAGTTTCATGTGGCAGTTGTACCGTAAAGTGCTGGGCCGCGAAGAAATTCCCGAGGTGTCGCTGCTCGACAAGGCGCCACTGACCTGGCGTCTGATGCGCCTGCTGCCCGAAGTCATCGAAAAACCGCATTTCGAGCCCTTGCAGCGCTTTCTCACCGACGACAGCGACCTGCGCAAGCGCTACCAGTTGGCCGAGCGGCTGGCTGACCTGTTCGACCAATATCAGGTGTATCGCGCCGACTGGCTCAAGGACTGGGCCGCTGGCCGCCACGTGCTCAACAGCGCCCGCGGCGAATCCCGGCCGCTGCCACCTGCCAATTGCTGGCAGGCAGAGCTATGGCGGGCCTTGCTGCTGGATGTCGGTGAAGAGGGCATGGCCCAGAGCCGCGCCGGCGTTCATCAACGCTTCATCGAGCGGATCAACAGCCTGGAGCAGGCCCCACCCGGTTTACCGTCACGGGTCATTGTCTTCGGTATCTCGTCGCTGCCTGCCCAGGCGCTGGAGGCGCTGGCAGGCCTGGCCCGCTTCAGCCAGGTGCTGCTCTGCGTGCACAACCCCTGCCGCCACCACTGGGCCGACATCGTTGCCGACAAGGACCTGCTGCGCCATCAATACAAGCGCCAGCAACGCAAACAGGGCATGCCCAGCCTGATCGATGCCCAGGCCCTGCACCAGCACGCGCATCCCTTGCTGGCTGCCTGGGGCAAGCAAGGCCGTGACTACATCAACCTGCTCGACAGCTACGACGACCCCGGCAGTTACCGCGCAGCCTTCAGCGATGGGCGTATCGACCTGTTCAGTGACAGTGAACCGCACACCCTGCTCAACCAGTTACAGGACGACATTCTTGAGTTGCGTCCGCTGGCCGAAACCCGCGAACGCTGGCCCGAGGTCGCTCCAGGCAAAGATCGCTCGGTACGTTTTCACGTTGGCCACAGCCCGCAGCGTGAAGTGGAAATCCTCCACGACCAGTTGCTCGCACGCTTCAGCGCCGATCCTGCCCTGCGCCCCCGGGACATCATCGTCATGCTCCCGGACATCAATACCTACGCGCCGCACATTCGCGCCGTGTTTGGCCAGCTGGACCGCAACGATCCGCGTTTCATCCCCTTCACCCTGACCGACCAGGGCCAGCGTGGTCGCGACCCGCTGCTGATTGCCCTGGAACACCTGCTCAAGTTGCCCGACAGCCGATTCGCCGTCAGCGAGATCCTCGACTTGCTCGATGTACCTGCGCTGCGTGCGCGCTTCGCCATCAAGCAAAGCGACCTGCCGACCCTGCACCGCTGGATCGAAGGCGCCGGTATTCGCTGGGGCCTGAACGCCGAGCAACGTGCCGGCCTCGGTTTGCCGGCCGAGCTTGAGCAGAACAGCTGGCGCTTTGGTTTGCGCCGCATGCTGCTGGGTTACGCTGTGGGTGTTGGCCAAGGCTGCGATGGCATCGAGCCGTTTGATGAAATCGGTGGCCTGGATGCTGCCTTGATCGGCCCTCTGGTGGCCCTGCTCGATGCCCTGGAAATCGCCCACGAACAATTGTCCCGGGTGGCCACTGCCAACGAGTGGGGCGAGCGTCTGCATGCCTTGCTGCAAGTGTTCTTTCTCGCCGAAACCGAGCATGACGACTACCTGCTGGTGCAGTTGCAGACCCTGCGCGAAACCTGGCTGCAGACCTGCGAGTCGGTCGGCCTGCAAGACCTGCTACCACTCACCGTGGTCCGTGAGGCCTGGCTGGCCGGGCTTGACCAGGGCCGCCTGTCCCAGCGTTTTCTGGCCGGCTCGGTGAACTTCTGCACCCTGATGCCCATGCGCGCGATCCCGTTCAAGGTGGTCTGCCTGCTGGGCATGAACGATGGCGACTATCCGCGTGCGCAACCGCCGCTGGACTTCGACCTGATGGGCAGCGACTACCGACCAGGGGATCGTTCGCGGCGTGAGGATGACCGTTACCTGTTGCTCGAAGCGCTACTGTCGGCCCGTGACCAGCTGTACGTCAGCTGGGTCGGGCGTAGCATCCGCGACAACAGCGAACGCCCGGCTTCGGTGCTGATCGGTCAATTGCGTGATCATCTGGCTGCGGGTTGGCGTCTGGCCGGCGCCGAGATCGGCGGCAAGCACAATGCCGGCGAACAGTTGCTGCATGCGCTAACGGTGGAGCATCCACTGCAGCCCTTTAGTGGCCGCTACTTCCACAAGGGCAGCAGCCTGTTCAGCTATGCCCGGGAGTGGCGCACCTTGCATGTGCCTGGCGATCAACAAACGCCAGCGGATGAACTGCCACCTTACAGTAGCGATGAAGCACTGACCCTGACTCAGTTGCAGGACTTTCTCCGCCATCCGGTACGACACTTCTTCAGCCAGCGGTTGAAAGTGTTCTTCGAGTCGGTGGAAGCACCCTTGGCCGATGAAGAGCCCTTTGTCCTCGACGCCCTGCAGCGCTACAGCTTGAGTGAAAGCCTGCTGGCTGCAGCCCTGGCCGAGCCGAAGGACAGCGAGCGGGCATTGACCACCCAGGCCCGACGCCTGCAGGGTTGCGGGCTGTTGCCGCTGGCCGGTTTCGGTGAGTGCCTGCAGGCTGAACTGATCGAGCCATTGCCCGACCTGCTGCAACGTTATCAACAGTTGCTGCAGCAATGGCCGTTGCCTGTGGATAACGCCGTGCCGATCCGTTTCGAGTACCGCCAGCTCAAGCTTGAAGGCTGGTTGGGCCGGGTCTACCAGCGCGACGATGAATCGCTGTTGAGCATTACCACCTTGCCCAATGGCATCAGCAGCGGCCGTACCCTCAAATGGCACCGCCTGACCTCGACCTGGGTCATGCACCTGGCTGCCTGTGCGGTTGGCTTGCAGTTGCATAGCGCGGTGGTCGCCACAGATGTCACGCTGTTGCTTGCGCCCCTGGAGCAGGCAACAGCGGCTGAACTGTTGGGTGATTTGTTGCTGGCCCGCCAAGCGGGTATGAACGCACCCTTGCCGGTGGCGGTGAAGACCGCATTCGCCTGGCTGGCCCAGAGCGATGCCGACAAGGCCCTGACGGCTGCGGCCAAGGCCTACGATGGCGATGGCCAGAACACCTTCGGTGAGCGCAGTGAAAGCACTGCGCTGGCCCGTCAGTTCAGCGATTTCGCGGCGCTTGCAGCCAGTGAAGAGTTCGAAGGTTGGTGCGAAGCCCTGTACCGTCCGATGTTCGAAGCACCCTGGCAGACGCTGGGCAAAGAGGAGAGCGCTCGATGAGCCTTGCTGTTGCTCCAGCCCCCCTGGCCCTGACCTTTCCCCTGCACGGCAGCCAGTTGATCGAGGCCAGTGCCGGCACCGGCAAGACCTTCACCATCTCGGCGCTGTACCTGCGCCTGGTGCTCGGCCATGGCGGCGAGCAGGGTTTTGGTCGCGAGCTGCTGCCGCCACAGATCCTGGTAGTGACCTTTACCGACGCCGCCACCAAGGAGCTGCGTGAACGCATCCGCACCCGCCTGGCGCAAGCTGCGCGCTACTTTCGGGGCGAGTTGAGTGACGCCGATCCCTTGCTTGAGCAATTGCGCGATGACTATGAGCCGTCGGTGTGGGCCAGTTGTGCCAACCGCCTGGACGTAGCCGCACAGTGGATGGACGAAGCAGCGGTGTCGACCATCCACAGTTGGTGCCAGCGCATGCTGCGCGAGCACGCGTTCGACAGTGGCAGCCTGTTTACCCAGACCCTGGAAACCGACCACAGCGATCTGCTGGGCCAGGTCATGCGTGATTACTGGCGCCGTTTCTGCTACAGCATGCAAGGTGATGCGCTGGCCTGGGTGCGTGCCAATTGGCTCAGCCCCGCAGCCTTGCTGCCACGCGTCCGCGCCCTGTTCGGCCGTCAGCGCATTGAGAGCAATGACGAAGAGCCGCAGGCGCTGATCGAGGCGGTGCTGCAACAACGTACCGAACTGCTGCACACGCTCAAGGCGCCTTGGGCGCAATGGTCTGGCGAGTTGCTGCAGATCTGCCGTGACGGCCTGGCCGCCAAGCTGGTCGACGGGCGCAAGATGCAGGCGCGTTACTTTGAGCCCTGGTGCGAAAAGCTCAAGGCCTGGGCAGAGGACGATCAGGCGCTGGAACTGGACCTGGGTACCGGCTTCAGCCGCTTTACCCGCGCCGGCATGGCCGAAGCCTGGAAGGGCGAGCCGCCCGTGCACCCGGCACTGCAGGCGATGGAAAGTCTGCGCGACCAGCTTCAGGGCTTGCCCACGCCAGACGCCTGTCTGCTCGAACATGCTGCCGCCTGGGTCGGCGCACGCTTTGAACAGGAAAAGCGCCGCCGCGCCGAGATGGGTTTTGACGACATGCTCCTGCGCCTGGACCACGCGTTGCGCGGTGATGCCGGTGAGCGCCTGGCCGGGTTGATCCGCGAGCAGTTCCCGGTGGCCCTGATCGACGAATTCCAGGACACCGACCCGGTGCAGTACCGGATCTTCCAGCGTATCTATCGGATTGAAGAGAACCTGCGCGATACCGGCCTGTTCCTGATCGGCGATCCCAAGCAGGCGATCTATGCCTTCCGCGGTGCCGACATCTTCACCTACCTGGGCGCACGCCGGGCCACGGCCGGACGCCTGCACAGCCTCGATACCAATTACCGTTCGAGCCAGGCCATGGTCACGGCGGTCAACCATGTGTTCATGCAGGCCGAAGTGCGCGAGCAGGGCCGTGGCGCCTTCCTGTTCCGTGACGGCAGCGACAACCCGGTGCCGTTCCTTGAGGTCATGGCCCAGGGCCGCAGCGAGCAGTTTCAGGTTGATGGCGCGCCACTGGCGGCACTCAACCTCTGGCAACTGAGCAGTGAAGAGCCGGTGTCCGGCGCCGTTTATCGTCAGCAACTGGCCGCCAGCTGCGCCAGCCAGATCGTCGCCTTGCTCAATGGCGGACAGCAGGGGCGCAGTGGTTTCCTTCGGGCCGACCAGTCGCTGCGCGGCTGCCTGCCCTCGGACATTGCCATTCTGGTGCGCGACGGCCGCGAGGCGCAGTTGATTCGTGAAGAGTTGGCAGCCCGCGATGTGCGCAGCGTATACCTGTCGGACAAGGACTCGGTGTTCGCCGCCCAGGAAGCCCACGACCTGCTGGCCTGGCTCAAAGCCTGCGCCGAGCCGGATGCCGAGCGCCTGCTCAAGGCGGCGCTGGCGAGCATTACCCTCAACCTGCCGCTCAGCGCCCTGGCGCAACTGAACCAGGATGAGCGGGTGTGGGAGCGCTGGGTCATGCGGTTTCGTCAGTACCGGCTGATCTGGCGCAGCCAGGGTGTGCTGCCGATGCTGCGGCATCTATTGCACGACTTTGATCTGCCCCAGGTGTTGATGGCTCGCAGTGATGGCGAGCGGGTGCTGACCAACCTGCTGCACCTGGCTGAGCTGCTGCAACAAGCTGCCACCGAACTGGATGGCGAGCAGGCATTGATTCGTCACCTGGGCGAACACCTGGCCAGTTCCGGCCAGGCCGGCGAAGAGCAGATCCTGCGTCTGGAAAGTGATGAGCAACTGGTCAAGGTGGTCACCATCCACAAGTCCAAGGGCCTGGAGTATCCCTTGGTGTTCCTGCCCTTCATCTGCACCAGCAAGCCTGTGGATGGCTCGCGCTTGCCGCTGGCCTGGCACGACAGCGAGGGCCAGGCGCACTTGACCCTGACCCCGGCTGCCGAACAGATCGCCCTGGCCGACGACGAACGCCTGGCCGAAGACCTGCGCCTGCTGTACGTCGCCCTGACCCGCGCCCAGCATGCGTGCTGGCTTGGTGTCGCCGATCTCAAACGCGGTACCGGCAAGACCTCGACCTTGCATCGCTCGGCGCTCGGTTATCTGCTGGGCGGCGGCAGCGCCTTGCCGGCCTCGACCCAGTTGGGCGAATGGCTACAGGCCCTGCAGTCCGGTTGTCCGGCCATCGCTTGCATCGAGCGCCCAGCGGCAGATGAGCAGGCCTACAGCGCCCCGCGCAACCAGGCCGAACTGCTGCCGGCGCGCCAGCCCAAGCGCCGGGCTGCGGAAAACTGGTGGATCGCATCCTACAGCGCCCTTCGCATTGGCGAAGAGGCCATGACCCTGGCGGCCGACAGCTCCCAGGCGCAGCAACTGCTCGATGACGAGCGGCCCGACCTGCAGCAACTGCGTGAAGTCATGCCTGGCAGTGGCGATATTCACCGCTTCCCCCGCGGGCCGAACCCGGGCACCTTTCTCCATGGCTTGCTCGAATGGGCCGGCCATGAAGGCTTCGCCCAGGTCAGTGCCAACCCCGAGCAGTTGACCCGCACCGTTGGCCAGCGCTGCAACCGCCGCGACTGGACCGGCTGGATCCCGACCCTCAGCCAGTGGTTGCAGCATCTGCTCGAGCAGCCCATGGCCCTGGCGCCAGGCAGTTCGCCACTGTCCTTGAGCCAGTTGCGCGGCTACCAGATCGAAATGGAATTCTGGTTCGCCAGCCATAAGGTCGATGTCGGCAGGCTCGATCAACTGGTGTGCGAGCACACCCATCAGGGGGTTGCCCGCCTGGCGGCGCAACCGGCCCAGCTCAATGGCATGTTCAAGGGCTTTATCGACCTGGCCTTCGAGCATGAGGGCCGCTACTACGTGGCGGATTACAAATCCAACTGGCTCGGCCCTGATCACCAGGCCTACAGTGAACTGGCCATGGAAGGGGCGATCCTCAGCCATCGCTACGACCTGCAATACGTGCTCTACCTGTTGGCCCTGCACCGCCAGTTGCGTGCGCGCCTGCCTGGTTATGACTACGACCAGCACGTCGGCGGCGCGTTGTTCATCTTTTTGCGCGGTGTCGAGTCGGCATCGCGCGGCCTGTATTTCGTCAAGCCACCGCGTGAGCTGATCGAGCGGCTCGATGCACTGTTCCGTGGCGTCAGCGCCCCGCAACAACATGACCTGTTCTTCGGAGACGCACCATGAGCCGTAGCCTCGATGACCTGTTGCCGACGCCACTGGATGCCCGCCATCTGGCCGCACTGGCACCATTGAGCAAGGGCGAGGACCTGCTGGCCTTGCTCGATCGCTGGGTCGAGCGAGGCTGGCTGCGAGCCCTGGACCGCGCCTTCGTGAGTTTTCTGGGGGAGCGCGAACCTGGTGGCGAGCCTTTGGTGCTGCTGGCGGCGGCCTTGGCCAGTCATCAACTGGGCCACGGCCATGTCTGCCTGGACCTGCAAGCGACGTTGGCCGAACCGGATTTTGCCCTGTCGTTGCCGCCCGAAGGCGACGCCCTGGCCGGGCCTTTGCTATTGCCGTCGCAATTGCTTGAACGCCTGGAGCTCGACACCTGGCTGCAGCAGCTGCGCCGCAGCCGCCTGGTAGCTCAGGGCAACAGCGAGCAAGACAGCGCGCGGCCACTGGTGCTCAATGGCCAGCGCCTGTACCTGCGCCGTTACTGGGCTTACGAGCGTCGAATCGACAACGCCTTGCGCGAGCGCCTGCAGCAGGTCGAGCCAACCCCGGCGGATCTGACGGCACGCCTGGGGCAATTGTTCGAAAGTGCTGCCCCGAGCGGCCAGGTCGACTGGCAGAAGCTGGCCTGCGCCCTGGCCACCCGCAGTGCCTTCAGCATCATTACCGGAGGCCCTGGCACCGGTAAGACCACCACCGTGGTGCGGTTGCTGGCTCTGCTGCAATCGCCCGCCGTCGAAGCCGGTCGCCCGCTGCGTATTCGCCTGGCGGCGCCGACCGGCAAGGCTGCAGCACGCCTGACCGAGTCCATCGGCCAACAGGTGGAGCGCCTGGCGGTGGCCGCTGATGTACGCCAGAACATTCCTACCGATGTTTCCACGGTTCACCGTCTGCTCGGCAGTCGCCCGGGCTCGCGGCATTTTCGCCACCATGCTGGCAACCCCTTGCCGCTGGATGTGCTGGTGGTCGACGAAGCGTCGATGATCGACCTGGAAATGATGGCCAACCTGCTTGGCGCCTTGCCGCCCCATGCGCGCCTGGTGCTGCTGGGTGACAAGGACCAGTTGGCTTCGGTCGAGGCCGGTGCGGTACTCGGTGACCTGTGCCGCGATGCCGAAGCCGGGCGTTACAGCCCCCAGACTCAGGCCTGGCTGGAGCAGGTCAGTGGTGCCCCCCTGGTCGGCAGCGAACTGCTGCCTGGCACTGTCGATGAGTATCCGCTGGCGCAGCAAGTGGTGATGCTGCGCTTTTCGCGGCGCTTCGGCGAAGGCAGCGGCATTGGCCAGCTGGCGCGCCTGGTCAACCGCCAGGAGGCCGATCAGGCCCGAGCCCTGCTCAACCAGAAGCAGGACGATGTGTTTGCCCTGAGCCTGCGCAGTGAACAGGACCGCACTTTCGATCGCCTGCTGCTCGAAGGCCTGGGCCGCGGTAGTGACGGGCCCCAGGGTTATCGCAGCTACCTGCAGACCCTGCGCCAGCAGCGCCCGCCACTGGCCACGCCGGTGGACGATCCGCGCTGGGAAACCTGGGCCCTGCAGGTGCTGCAGGGCTTTGAAACCTTCCAGTTGCTGTGCGCCGTGCGCAAGGGGCCCTGGGGTGTAGAAGGCTTGAACCAGCGGGTCAGCCGAGTGCTTGGCGGCGCTGGGTTGATCGATAGCGAGCAGCCCTGGTACGAAGGTCGGCCGGTACTGATGACCCGTAACGATTATGGCTTGGGCCTGATGAACGGTGACGTTGGCATCGCCCTACGCCTGCCCGATGAGCAGCATGAAGGGCAGCAGGTACTGCGTGTGGCCTTTGCCCGTAACGATGGGAAAGGCGGTGTGCGGTTCGTTCTGCCCAGTCGGCTCAACGAGGTCGAGACGGTATTTGCCATGACCGTGCACAAGTCCCAGGGCTCAGAGTTCACCCACACGGCGCTGGTGCTGCCCGATACCCTCAATCCGGTGTTGACCAAGGAATTGATCTACACCGGTATCACCCGGGCCAAGACCTGTTTTAGTTTGATCGAGCCGCGCCTGGGTGTATTCGAGGACGCGGTGCGGCGTAAGGTCAAACGCATTTCAGGGTTGATGCTGGAACAGGTATGACTAGGGCGATTCAGCCTTTTACCGGATCGCCGCCGGGCAGCTCCCTCGCTGGAAAATCGGGCGCTGTGCTATCGTTGCGGCATCATCCTGCATGGTTTTAAGAGATTTCCTTCATGAATGTGGCCGCCCCGAGATCGGGACGTGTGACGACTCTGACGCGCCCGCTGCTGGCCGCGTTGCTGTTGCTGTTAGGCGCACAGGCCCGGGCTGAATCCGCGGCCACCGCCAATCTTGCCGAGCAGCGGGCCGAAGCGGTCACACAGGTGGTGCTGGGGATCCTTAGCTATGCACGCTGGCCGGTGGAGCCGGCGCAATTGCGCCTGTGCCTGATCGGTCCAACCGAATACGCCGACGACCTGGTCAAGGGCACCACCCAGGCCACTGGCCGCCCGGTGCTGGTGCGCCGCTTGCTGGCCGATGACCCGCGCATTGCCAATGAATGCGATGCTATCTATATCGGCACGCTCAGCCAGAATGAACGTACGCGGCTGTTCAGTGCGCTCAGCGGTCATCCGGTACTGAGCATGAGCGAGGCGGACGACCCGTGCACGGTGGGCAGCCTGTTCTGCCTGCGGGTCAGCGACCGCCAGGTGGCGTTTGATGTCAACCTCGACTCGGTGGCACGCAGTGGCGTGCGTATTCACCCCAGTGTGCTGCAGCTGTCGCGGCGGCGGGCGGCGCAACCATGATGGGCTTTGGCAAGGCGCGCGAGCGTCCGACCCTGCGTGCGGTGCTGGGCCGCCGTCATCTGAGCGTGGCACTGCTGGCGGTGGGCCTTGCCGGGGTATCGCTGACCCTGCTCGGGGTTCTGGCCCTGCGCGTGTACGCCAATCACAACCTGCACCTGATTGCCCGCTCGATCAATTACACCGTCGAAGCCGCTGTGGTGTTCAACGACGCGGATGTGGCCAATGAGGCGCTGGCGCTGATTGCTGCCACGGAAGAGGTGGCCGATGCCAAGGTCTTCGATGACAACGGTGCGCTGCTGGCCCGTTGGCAGCGCAGCGAAGACGGCTTGCTGGCGCAGGCCGAGCAGTTGATCGCCCGCAGCCTGCTGGAAGAGCCGATCATCATGCCGGTGTTGCACCAGGGCCAGCAGGTCGGGCGCATCGAACTGGTGGGCCAGGGTGGCAGCCTGGTGCGTTTTCTGCTCAGTGGCCTGGCCGGGATCCTGCTGTGCATGGCGCTCAGTGCCTTCAGCGCGCTGTACCTGTCGCGGCGAATGTTCGGTGATATCGTCGTGCCGCTGCGCAGCCTGGCCAGTGTTGCCCATGCCGCACGCCGCGAACGCAGCTTCGATCGGCGGGTGCCGCCAGCGTCGATCGCCGAGCTCAATGAGCTGGGCAACGACTTCAATGCCTTGCTCGATGAGCTGGAGTCCTGGCAGAGCCACCTGCAAAGCGAGAACGAAAGCCTGGCCCACCAGGCTAGCCACGACAGCCTCACCGGCCTGCCGAACCGGGCATTTTTCGAGGGCCGCCTGAGCCGGACCCTGCGCAATGCCGCCAAGCATCAGGAACACCTGGCGCTGCTGTTTCTCGACAGCGACAACTTCAAGGAGGTCAATGACAACTTCGGCCATGCCGCTGGCGATGAAGTATTGATCAGCGTGGCCACGCGGGTGCGCGCGCAGCTTCGGGAAAACGACCTGGTGGCGCGTTTGGGCGGCGACGAATTCGCGGTGCTGCTGGCACCGCTGCACAAGCGCGAAGATGCGCTGCGCATTGCCGAAAAGATTGCGGCCAGCATGAAACTGCCGATCCGCCTCAGTGAAGGGCGCAGCATCATCACGTCGCTGAGCATTGGCATTGCCTATTTTCCCGACGACGGCTTGAGCCCGTCCGACTTGCTCAATGCCGCCGATGCGGCGATGTATCAGGCCAAGCGTAATTTGCGTGGCCAGGGCGACATGGCAGAGACGGAGCGCTCTGCCCATCACGTAAAAAACAGGAGCTGAACCGTGATTCACCTAAGCCAACGTCTACGTTTTCACTTTGTCTGCCTGGCCCTGGCGCTGTTTGCCCTGGGTGGCTGTCAGAGCGTGCCGCCCAAAGGCCTGAGCGCCGAACAGATTGCCCTGCTCAAGCAACAGGGCTTCCAGCTTACCGATGAAGGCTGGGAGTTCGGCCTGTCGAGCAAAGTGCTATTCGGCAGCGATGTCGACACCCTCAACGCCCAAAGCAAGGCCATCGTCGAGCGCATTGGCAAGTCGCTGCTGTCGGTGAACATCCAGCGCGTACGCGTCGATGGCCACACCGATGCCTCGGGCCGCGCGGCCTACAACGAGCAGTTGTCCAAGCGCCGGGCGCAGAGCGTGGCCAATGTCCTGATTGGCGTCGGCATGCGCGCCGAGAACGTCGAAACCCGTGGTCTTGGCAGCAACGAACCGGTGGCCAGCAATGACACCCGCGCCGGCCGCCTGGAAAACCGCCGGGTATCGATCGTGGTCGCCTCCGACTGAGTCAGTCGGCAAAGCTCATCGAGCGCGACTCGCCCATCAGCAGCGGGGCGTTGCGCTCGGTGACGTCGCGGATGTAGTCCCATAGCAGGGTGATCCGTTTCAACTTCCTCAAGTCTTCCCGGCAATACATCCAGAACTGCCGGGTAATCTCCACTTCCTGCGGCAGTATCGCCACCAGGCGCGGGTCTTGTGCGGCCAGAAAACACGGCAGTATCGCCAGCCCGCGACCCTGTTGGGCCGCCACGTACTGGGCGATCACGCTGGTGCTGCGCAGGTTGGCGCTGGCGGCCGGGATCAGGTTGGCCAGGTACAGAAGCTCGGAGCTGAAGGCCAGGTCGTCGACGTAGCTGATGAATTGATGCCGGGCCAGGTCGCTGCTGCGGGTGATCGGCTCGTGGCTGTCCAGGTACGCTTGGGTGGCGTACAGGCGCAGGCGGTAGTCGCACAGCTTGCAGCACACGTATGGCCCGTGTTCCGGGCGCTCCAGGGCGATGACGATGTCGGCCTCGCGCTTGGACAGGCTGATGAAGTGCGGCAGCGGCAGGATGTCTACCGAGATCGCCGGGTAGGCATCGACGAAGTGGCTCAGTTGCGGGGTGACGAAGAAACTGCCAAAACCTTCGGTGCAGCCCATGCGCACGTGCCCCGACAGCGCCACGCCAGAGCCGGACACCTGCTCGCAGGCCATGTGCAGGGTGCTTTCGATCGACTCGGCATAGCTGAGCAGGCGCTGGCCTTCGGCGGTGAGGACAAAGCCGTTGGTCCGCGACTTTTCGAACAATAAGGTGCCCAGCGCCACCTCCAGCGAACTGATCCGCCGCGACACCGTGGTGTAGTCGACACCCAGGCGCTTGGCCGCGCTGCTGGCCTTGCGGGTACGCGCCACTTCGAGAAAGAATTTCAGGTCATCCCAGTTCAGCGAGCCCAGGGAGGTGATGTTTTTTTGCATGTTGGTCCGGCTTTTATGTGCGTTCTTATTAGATGTTTGCACATCTATACTCCAAAAAAGCCCTGGACCCAAGCGCTCGCCGTGGCTGACCCGGTGGCGTCTTCTCTTCCTAACAACAATTTCAGGAGAACGCAGATGAACGCATCCCTTACTCCCGGCCAGACCAAGGTCGAGCAGGTCAAGCTGTTGATCGACGGCCAGTGGGTCGAGTCGAAAACCAGCGAATGGCGTGACGTGGTCAACCCGGCCACCCAGCAAGTGCTGGCCCGCGTACCTTTTGCCACCGCCGAAGAAGTCGATGCCGCCATCGCTGCGGGTCAGCGGGCGTTCAAGACCTGGCGCGACACCCCGATCGGTGCACGCATGCGCATCATGCTCAAGCTGCAGGCGCTGATTCGCGAACACTCGAAGAAAATTGCCGTAGTCCTCAGTGCCGAGCAGGGCAAGACCATTGCCGATGCCGAAGGCGATATCTTCCGCGGCCTGGAAGTGGTCGAGCATGCCTGCAGTATCGGCAGCCTGCAGATGGGCGAGTTCGCCGAGAACGTTGCCGGCGGCGTCGATACCTACACCTTGCGCCAGCCGATCGGCGTCTGTGCCGGCATCACCCCGTTCAACTTCCCGGCGATGATCCCGTTGTGGATGTTCCCGATGGCCATCGTCTGCGGCAACACCTTCGTGCTCAAGCCGTCCGAGCAGGACCCGCTGTCGACCATGATGCTGGTGGAGCTGGCGCTCGAAGCCGGCGTGCCGGCCGGCGTGCTCAACGTCGTGCATGGCGGCAAGCAGGTGGTCGATGCCCTGTGCACCCACAGCGACATCAAGGCGATTTCCTTCGTCGGCTCCACCGAAGTCGGCACCCACGTCTACAACCTGGCGGGCCAGCACGGCAAACGCGTGCAATCGATGATGGGCGCCAAGAACCACGCCGTGGTGCTGCCGGACGCCAACCGTACGCAAACCCTCAATGCCCTGGTCGGTGCCGGTTTCGGCGCGGCCGGCCAGCGCTGCATGGCTACGTCGGTGGCGGTACTGGTGGGCAAGGCCCGCGAGTGGCTGCCGGAGCTCAAGGAGCTGGCGACCAAGCTCAAGGTTAACGCTGGCAGCGAGCTGGGCACCGATGTCGGTCCGCTGATCTCCAAGCGCGCCAAGGAGCGGGTGCTGGGCTTGATCGAAAGCGGTATCAAAGAAGGCGCCACGCTTGAGCTCGATGGCCGCGAGGTCAGCGTGCCGGGCTACGAGCAGGGCAACTTCGTCGGCCCGACCCTGTTCTCCGGGGTGACCACCGACATGCAGATCTACACCCAGGAAATCTTCGGCCCGGTGCTGGTGGTGCTGGAAGTCGATACCCTCGATGAAGCCATCGCCCTGGTCAATCGCAACCCCTTCGGCAACGGCACCGGCCTGTTCACCCAGAGCGGCGCCGCAGCGCGCAAGTTCCAGAGCGAGATCGACGTTGGCCAGGTCGGCATCAACATCCCGATTCCAGTGCCGGTACCGTTCTTCAGCTTCACCGGTTCGCGTGGCTCCAAGCTGGGCGACCTGGGCCCGTACGGCAAACAGGTGGTGCAGTTCTACACTCAGACCAAGACCGTCACCAGCCGCTGGTTCGATGATGACAGCGTCAACGATGGCGTGAACACCACCATCAGCCTGCGCTAAGGAGCTCATCATGCGTATCGCATTCATCGGCCTGGGCAACATGGGCGCGCCCATGGCCCGCAACCTGATCAAGGCCGGGCATCAGCTGAACCTGTTCGATTTGAACAAGAGCGTGCTGGCCGAACTTGCCGAGCTCGGTGGGCAAATCAGCAGCTCGCCACGTGATGCCGCGCAGCACAGCGAACTGGTGATCACCATGCTGCCGGCTGCCGCCCATGTGCGCGGCGTGTACCTCAGCGAAGACGGCGTGCTGGCGGGTGTCAAAGCCGGAACGCCAGTGGTCGACTGCAGCACCATCGATCCACAGACTGCCCGTGACGTGGCGGCCGCAGCGGCCAAGCAAGGCGTTGACCTGGCTGACGCGCCGGTGTCAGGCGGTACCGGTGGCGCTGCGGCCGGCACCCTGACCTTCATGGTCGGGGCCAGTGCTGATCTGTTCGCCACCCTGCAGCCGGTGCTGGCGCAGATGGGCCGCAACATCGTTCACTGCGGCGAAGTCGGTACCGGGCAGATCGCCAAGATCTGCAACAACCTGCTGCTGGGCATCTCGATGATCGGCGTGTCCGAAGCCATGGCTCTGGGCAATGCGCTGGGCATCGACACCAAGGTACTGGCGGGCATCATCAACAGTTCTACCGGCCGCTGCTGGAGTTCGGACACCTACAACCCGTGGCCGGGCATCATCGAAACCGCCCCGGCGTCACGCGGTTACACCGGTGGTTTTGGTGCCGAGCTGATGCTCAAGGACCTGGGGCTGGCGACAGAGGCGGCACGCCAGGCGCATCAACCGGTGATTCTCGGCGCAGTAGCCCAACAGCTGTACCAGGCCATGAGCTTGCGCGGCGAGGGTGGCAAGGATTTCTCGGCGATTGTCGAAGGTTATCGCAAGCCCGAGTAAACAGAGCATCGCCAGCAAGGCTGGCTCCCACAGGTACTGCGCACACATCACTCTGTGGGAGCTGGCCTTGCCAGCGTTGTTACCTCCGATCCATGTGCACAAATTTCTTCAAGCAGATTTTCCATTGCCGATTACACTGGTGGAGTGGCCATTTGCGACCATTCGCAAGCGTGATGAAAATGGATCTTTCACCTAGCAGTCCCCGTCATGCTCAATGAAATCGCCCAGGCAACTGTCGAGCGATGGCTCCGGCGCAGGGTGTCAGTGCTGGTAACGGTAGGTGTTTTGCTCGGTGCCGATTCTATCCACGCAGCTGTGGAGCGACCTGAGGGAAAACCGATGGAAGATGTTTGCTCACTGGACGAGAACCTGCTGTCGTTTGAGCGCTATGTGCGTGACGTTGCGGGTGCGCGAATGGACCTTGATGCGGTTGCCGCTTTGCGTGGGCAGTTCACCGTCATCAAGGACGAACCCGCGATTGACGCCTTGTATTCATCCACCGATAAAGTCAGGTTTATCGGCCTGTCCAGAGAATGTACGGCAGCAGACGGCGTACACGTTCACTGGAACATTGCCTTGAGCGTCGATATGAAAGGCAACCCGGTCTTTCATCAATTTCTTCTTCTTTATAACTTCGAAGATTTGCTCGAGGGCCGTCGTGCCTTTTCGTTCGAGCACTTTCGTGGATCGGCAAAACACTACAGCCAGTTATTGTCGAAAGCCGCGGCGGGTGTCATGACGCAGGCCCAGTTTACCCAATATATGAACACACTCGGCGCGCTGCCCGTACCGGCTAGCGCTACGACTGGCCGTGACCAGTTCATCTACACCGTACCGGTGGCCGAGGACATGGCGTCGCGGATGGCAGCGTGGGATTTCAGTAAAACAATAACGGCCACTTACAATCAAAATCAGTTAGTCGTCGATGTCGTTGTGGATTGAGTGGACAGGTAGGTCTGGCGCGGTGTAACTCAACGGCAGGAACGCATGATGGCGAAGATATTTATCGAGTCCAAGTCAGTCGCGGGCACTAATTTCAAGCACAGCTACCTTGTCTATCAGGATGACGCTGGCAATGAGACGGTTATCAGAGGCGGGCCGCAGAGCGATAACCCTTTCGACTTTGGCGAGATCGACGTAAAGATTGACCAGCCTCTGGAGTCTTCTCGCGATGCCCGGGGCAACGATTCTCCTGCCGAGCGCGGTCAGGTCGAACTGGATCTGAGCGGGCGCAATGCTGCCGAGGTTTGGCAAACCTTGAAGACCGTGGCTGGCCAGATTCAGGGCAGTACCACCGATTACGACATGTTCGGAACCAATTGCAATGCGGTGACCAGAACCCTGCTGGACGCCGCCGGTATTCCCCCGACCTTGCCCAACAATGGCGGCAATTATCCCGGCTGGGACTTGAACCTGCCGACCTACGATACCGACGGTGATGGCATTCCCAACACCATCGACAAGGACCCTTTTGGTCCGGATACCGACGCCGACGGAATTCCGGACTTCAAGGACCTGGATGACGATGGTGACTACATTCCCGATGATTACGACCTGAATCCACGCGGTCCGGGTGACCTGGATGGCGACGGCATCCCCGATGACAAGGACCCCGACAAGGATGGTGATGGTATTCCCAACGGCGTCGACCCGACCCCCAATGGTGACGCACCACCACCGCCGCCGCCCCAGACCCCTCCACCTGCTCCTGGGTCACCGCTGATCCTCGACCTTGATGGTGACGGTGTGGAAACCAGCGGTTTGGCGGCGGGTATCTACTTTGACCACGGCGGCGATGGCCTGCGTGAATTGACCGGGTTCGCCGCCGCTGATGACGGCTTGCTGGCGCTGGACCTTGACGGCGATGGCAAGATTACCCGTGGCGCCGAGCTGTTTGGCGATCAGACCCTGCTGGCTGACGGCAGCAAGGCACGCAACGGTTTTCAGGCGCTTGCCCGGCTGGACAGCAACGCAGATGGCAAGGTCGACAGTGCCGACAGTGCGTTCAGTTCGCTCAGGGTGTGGCGTGACCTCAATCAGAACGGTGTGTCCGATGAGGGAGAGTTGTATTCGCTCAGTCAGTTGGGCATACAGTCGCTGGCGTTGAAGTATACCGAGCAGACGCAGGCCGACGCCTTTGGTAATGAACACCGGCAAGTGGGCAGTTTTACCAAGGACAATGGCCAGCAAGCGACCATGACCGATGTCTGGTTTGTGCGTAATCCCTCGTTGGTAAAAGAAGACCTGCTCGAGGTCAGTGCGGCCATTGCGCAACTGCCCGATGCCGCAGGCTTTGGGAAAGTTCACTCCTTGCACCAGGCCATGGTGCGTGACGCCTCGGGCGAACTGCAAAGTTTGGTGGGCGAGTTTGTCGGCGCGCAGTCCCGGCAACAGCGGCAAGCAGTGCTCGAAAAACTGATATTCAAATGGACCGGGCAAACCGGTGAGTACCGTAACTATTACCAGTCCATCATCGATGCGCGTCGGATTGGCGCGCTTGAAGCGTTCTATGGTGATGCGATCGATCTGCCGCGAGGTTCGGGGCAAGAGTATGCCGCGATATTCAATGGGCTGTTCCGGGACCTTGTCGACACGGTGTTCTATCAGTTGGCGTCCAGCACTCACCTGCAGCCGCTGTTCAACCAGATTGGCTGGGTAAAGGACAACGGTACAGGTGCCTGGCTCGGTGATTTCAGTCGGATAATCGATGATCTTGTCGGGGTTGTGCAATCAGACCCTGCCCGTGGGCAGGAGACGTTGCTTGACTTCATTCAGGCGGTGCGTGGCGTGAACACGGGCAGCGGCAGGAACCTGGAGTTGCTGCGCGGTGCCCTGCACGGCTTTATTCAAGGCAACGACCTCACGGTGTATTCCAGTTCGGCAGTCGCTGCCGTTGTTGCTACGTTGACCCAGGGTGCCACGTCATTGACCTACCGCTACGGCACCAGTGGTGACGACACGCTCAGCCTGGGGGAGAGCAACGACCTGGTCCACGGCGGCCGTGGCAATGACACCCTCGCCGGTGGTCGTGGTTCGGATGTCTACCTGTTCAACCTGGGCGATGGCCAGGACCGGATCAGCGATGACAACGAATATCAAAGTAACAACATCGTCGACACCCTGCGCTTGGGCAGCGGCATTTTTGCCCGGGATATCAGCGTCAGCCGCGTCGGCAAGGACTTGCTGCTCAGCCATAGCAATGGCCAGGACAGCATCACCATCAGCAACTGGTTTGCTCAGAACTCCGGGCGTTATCAGTTGGAGCGCATCGAATTCGCCGACGGCCAGGTGTGGAAAAGCGCCGACCTCAGTGCGCAGGTGCTGCGTTTCCTTGGAGGCTCCGGTGATGACGTCTATACCGGCGTCAGTGCTGATTTTTCGCAGATATTGAGTGGCGGAGCAGGTAACGACATCCTGACCGCAGGAGCCGGTGAGGACCTGCTTCGCGGGGGCATCGGCAATGATGTGCTCAACGGTGGTGCCGGTGCTGATATCTACATCTACAACCTGGGTGATGGTCAGGACGTCATCGCCGATGACAATTTCGGCAATGGCAACGACAAGGTGGACATTCTCCGGTTCGGCAACAGCATTGCGCCTGCCGACCTGGCCGTCAGCCGCTCTGGGCTGGATTTGCTGCTCAGCCACAGTAATGGCGTGGACAGGATCACGGTGAAGAACTGGTTTGCCAGCAACTCTGGCCGTTATCAGTTGGAGCGGATCGAGTTTGCCGACAACTCGGTCTGGACCAGCGCCGAGCTCAATGCGCGATTGCTGCAGCAACTGGGTGGTGAAGGAGACGACATCATTACCGGGGTCAGTGCTGACTTCGTACAGTCCCTGAACGGTGGTGCGGGCAACGATACCTTGACCTCGGGAGGCGGCGCCGATCGCCTTGAGGGGGGCGTGGGCAACGATACGCTGTACGGAGGTTCGGGCTCTGACCTGTACCTGTTCAACCTGGGTGATGGCCGGGATGTACTGCGTGACGACAGCAGTTTCAACGGCAGTGACATCGATGTGCTGCGTTTTGGCGCCGGGATCAGCGCCGATGACATCATCGTCACCCGATCCGGCAATCACGTGCTGCTCAGCCACCGCAACGGCCAGGACAGCGTGATGATCAAGGACTGGTTCGCTGCCGCAGATGGCCGCTACCGGTTGGAGCGAATCGAGTTTACCGATGGCACGCTGTGGACCAGTGCCATGGTGTCTGCGCCACTGCTGGTGCAGAACGGGACAGAGGGCGATGACGTGCTCACCGGGCCGGGTACCGGTAACCAGATTATTAACGGTCTGGCTGGCAATGACACGCTCACAGCCAGCGGCGGCAACGACCAGCTCACCGGCGGTACCGGCAACGATGTGCTTTACGGTGGCTCGGGGTCGGACCTGTACCTGTTCAATCTAGGCGACGGCCAGGATGTGTTGCGCGACGACAGTAGCTACTCCTCGGGCAATATCGATGTGTTGCGCTTCGGCGCCGGTATCGGGCCGCAAGACATTACCGTCACTCGCTCCGGCAACCATGTGATCTTCAGCCATGGCAATGGCCAGGACCGGATTAGCGTGCAGGACTGGTTCAGTACCCTTGATGATCGCTACAAGCTGGAACGCATCGAGTTTGCCGATGGCACGGTGTGGAGCAGCAGCATGATTTCCACTGCGTTGCTGGTGATCAGCGGTAGCGAAGCAGACGATGTACTGGTGGGGCCCAGCACCGGCAACCAGACTCTCAATGGCCTGGCTGGCAACGATACGCTCACCGCCAGCGGTGGCAACGACCAGCTCAGTGGAGGTACCGGCAACGATAGGCTTTACGGTGGTTCGGGCTCGGACCTGTACCTGTTCAACCTGGGCGATGGTCAGGATGTACTGCGCGATGACAGTAGTTTCGCCTCCGGCAACATCGATGTGTTGCGTTTCGGCCAAGGCATCAGCGCCGACGACATCACCATCAGCCGCTCCGGCAACCATGTGATCCTCAGCCACCGCAATGGCCAGGACCAGGTCACCGTGCAGGATTGGTTCACCTCCAGTGATGATCGCTACAAGCTGGAGCGCATCGAGTTCGCCGATGGCAGTCAGTGGACCAGTGCCTATGTCACCGAACTGTCTCTGGCGATGAATGGCACGGCTGATGATGATGTGCTCGCCGGTCCCAGTACCGGCAATCAAACGATACGCGGGCTGGCCGGCAATGACCGCCTGACGGCGGGCTCAGGCAATGACCTGCTTGAAGGCGGGCTGGGCAACGATACGCTTGACGCGGGTGCCGGCAATGACCAGCTCAACGGCGGGAGCGGTAATGATGTGCTTTACGGCGGCTCGGGCTCTGACCTGTACCTGTTCAACCTGGGCGATGGTCAGGATGTGCTGCGCGACGACAGCAGTTTTGCCTCCGGTAACATCGATGTACTGCGCTTCGGCCAAGGCATCGGTGCCGACGACATCACCATCAGCCGCTCCGGCAACCATGTGGTCTTCAGTCATCGCAACGGCCAGGACCGGATCACTGTGCAGGACTGGTTCACCACCAGCGATGATCGCTACAAACTGGAATGGATAGAGTTCGCCGATGGTAGCCGCTGGGCCAGCGCCTATGTCACCGAGCTGTCCCTGGCGATGAACGGCACGGTCAATGATGATGTGCTCACCGGCCCCAGTACTGGCAATCAAACCTTACGAGGGCTGGCCGGCAACGACAGCCTGACCACGGGCGCAGGCAACGACCTGTTGGAGGGTGGGCTGGGCAACGACACCCTCACCGCAGGTGCCGGCAATGACCAGCTCAATGGCGGCACCGGCAACGATGTGCTCTACGGTGGCGCAGGCTCTGACCTGTACCTGTTCAACCTGGGCGATGGCCAGGATGTGCTGCGCGATGACAGCAGCTTCAACAGCGACAATATCGATGTGCTGCGTTTTGGCGAAGGCATTGGCGCAGACGACATCAGCATAACCCGCGCGGGCAATCATGTCGTGCTCAGCCACCGCAACGGCCGGGACCAGATCACGGTACAAGACTGGTTCACCTCTGCCGACAGTCGCTACCGTCTGGAGCGGATCGAGTTTGCCGATGGCACGGTGTGGACCAGCGCCATGGTGTCTGCGCCACTGCTGCTGATGACTGGGGATGCAAGCGATAACCTGATCAGCGGGCCGAGTACTGGCAACCAGACCCTCATCGGGCTTGCGGGCAATGACACCCTCACCGCCAGCGGTGGGGCCGACACGCTCAACGGCGGTACCGGCAACGACAAGCTGTACGGTGGCTCAGGCTCGGACTTGTACCTGTTCAACCTGGGCGACGGTCAGGACCTGCTGCGCGATGACAGCAGCTTCAACGCCGACAATATCGATGTACTGCGTTTCGGCGAAGGCATTGGCGCGGACGATATCACCATCACTCGTTCTGGCAATCATGTGATCCTCAGCCACCGTAACGGCCGGGATCAGATCACCGTTCAGGACTGGTTCACCTCTGTCGATGGCCGCTACCGGCTGGAGCGGATCGAGTTTGCCGACGGTACGGTGTGGACCAGCGCGATGATCTCCGCGCCATTGTTGGTGCTGAGTGGAGAAGAAGGGGATGACGTTCTTACGGGTCCGAGCACCGGTAACCAGGTCCTCAGTGGCCTGGCCGGCAATGACACGCTGACCGCAAGCGGCGGTAACGACCAACTCAGCGGTGGGACTGGCAACGATACGCTCTACGGTGGCTCGGGCTCGGACCTGTACCTGTTCAACCTCGGTGATGGCCAGGATATCCTGCGAGACGACAGCAGCTATGCCTCCGGCAACATCGATGTGCTGCGCTTCGGCGCAGGCATCAGCGCGAACGACATCAGCATCGGCCGCTCCGGCAACCATGTGATCCTGAGTCATCGCAACGGCCAGGACCGGATTACCGTGCAGGACTGGTTCAGCACCGGCGATGATCGCCACAAGCTGGAACGAATTGAATTTGCCGATGGCACGGTGTGGAGCAGTGCCCTGATCTCCACTTCGCTGCTGGTGATCACCGGCACGGCTGGCGATGATGTCCTTGTCGGGCCAAGCACCGGCAACCAGACACTCAGTGGCCTGGCCGGCAACGACACGCTCACCGCCAGTGGTGGCAACGACCAGCTCAGTGGCGGTGCCGGCAACGATACGCTGTACGGTGGTTCGGGCTCGGACCTGTACCTGTTCAACCTGGGCGACGGCCAGGATGTACTGCGCGATGACAGCAGTTTCGCCTCCGGCAACATCGATGTGTTGCGTTTGGGCCAAGGCATCAGCGCCGACGACATCAGCATCAGCCGTGCCGGCAACCATGTGATCCTCAGCCACAGTAATGGCCAGGACCGGATCACCGTTCAGGACTGGTTCACCTCCAGTGATGATCGCTACAAGCTGGAGCGCATCGAGTTTGCCGATGGCACCCGCTGGGACAGCGCCTACGTCACTGAACTGTCCCTGGCGATGAATGGTACGGCCAATGATGATGTGCTTACCGGTCCCAGTACTGGCAATCAGACAATCAGAGGGCTGGCCGGCAATGACAGCCTGACCAGCGGCTCGGGTAATGACGTGCTCGACGGTGGCCTTGGCAATGACACCCTCACTGCGGGGGCCGGCAATGACCGTCTGGTCGGTGGTGCGGGCAACGACAAGCTCTACGGCGGCACGGGTTCGGACCTGTACCTGTTCAACCTCGGTGATGGCCAGGATGTGCTGCGCGATGACACCAGCTTTGCGTCGGGCAACATTGATGTGCTGCGATTCGGCGAGGGCATCGCGGCGCAGGACATCGTCACCAGCCGCTCCGGCAACCACGTGATCTTCAGCCATCGCAACGGCCAGGAGCAGGTCACCGTGCAGGACTGGTTCACTGCCACTGATGATCGCTACAAGCTGGAGCGGATCGAGTTCGCCGATGGCACGGTGTGGACAAGTGCCATGGTGTCTGCGCCCCTGCTGGTGACGACCGGCACCGAGGGCAACGACGTGCTGTTGGGCGCAAGTACCGGCAACCAGACGCTCAGTGGTCTGGGGGGCGACGACAGCCTGACCTCGGGTGCGGACAACGACGTGCTCGACGGTGGCCTTGGCAACGACACCCTCACTGCGGGGGCCGGCAATGACCGTTTGGTCGGTGGTGCGGGCAACGACAAGTTGTTTGGTGGCACGGGTTCGGACCTGTACCTGTTCAACCTCGGTGATGGCCAGGATGTGCTGCGCGATGACACCAGCTTTGCGTCGGGCAACAGTGATGTGCTGCGATTCGGCGAGGGCATCGCTGCGCAGGACATCCTCACCAGCCGCTCCGGCAACCACGTGATCTTCAGCCATCGCAACGGCCAGGAGCAGGTCACCGTGCAGGACTGGTTCACTGCCACTGATGATCGCTACAAGCTGGAGCGGATCGAGTTCGCCGATGGCACGGTGTGGACCAGTGCCATGGTGTCTGCGCCCTTGCTGGTGACGACCGGTACCGAGGGCAACGACGTGCTGGTTGGCGCAAGTACCGGCAACCAGACGCTCAGTGGCCTGGGGGGCGACGACAGCCTGACCTCGGGTGCGGACAACGACGTGCTCGACGGTGGCCTTGGCAATGACACGCTTACCGCAGGCGCTGGCAATGACCGCTTGGTCGGTGGTGCGGGCAACGACAAGCTCTACGGCGGCACGGGTTCGGACCTGTACCTGTTCAACCTCGGTGATGGCCAGGATGTGCTGCGTGATGACACCAGCTTTGCGTCGGGCAACAGTGATGTGCTGCGATTCGGCGAGGGCATCGCTGCGCAGGACATCGTCACCAGCCGCTCCGGCAACCACGTGATCTTCAGCCATCGCAATGGCCAGGAGCAGGTCACCGTGCAGGACTGGTTCACTGCCACTGATGATCGCTACAAGCTGGAGCGGATCGAGTTTGCCGATGGCACGGTGTGGACAAGTGCCATGGTGTCTGCGCCCTTGCTGGTGACGACCGGTACCGAAGGCAACGACGTGCTGTTGGGCGCAAGTACCGGCAATCAGACGCTCAGTGGTCTGGGGGGCGACGACAGCCTGACCTCGGGTGCGGACAACGACGTGCTCGACGGTGGCCTTGGCAATGACACGCTTACCGCAGGCGCTGGCAATGACCGCTTGGTCGGTGGTGCGGGCAACGACAAGCTCTACGGCGGCACGGGTTCGGACCTGTACCTGTTCAACCTCGGTGATGGCCAGGATGTGCTGCGCGATGACACCAGCTTTGCGTCGGGCAACATTGATGTGCTGCGATTCGGCGAGGGCATCGCGGCGCAGGACATCCTCACCAGTCGCTCCGGCAACCACGTGATCTTCAGCCATCGCAATGGCCAGGAGCAGGTCACCGTGCAGGATTGGTTCACGACCACTGATGATCGCTACAAGCTGGAGCGGATCGAGTTTGCCGATGGTACGCAGTGGACCAGCGCCATGGTTGCCAACTTCGCAGTAGCACCTGCGGGGTTGCGTAGCAGCGCCGCGCCTGGCGATGCGCTGCTGGACCAACAGGTGCATGGCCTGGTGGCCGCCATGGCGGCCTTTGCGCCCGAGGGCGGCGGCTTTTCACTCGCGGCGCAAGACCGGCCGGCCGATCTCTTCGTGACGGTCGCTGTAAACGGGCAATGAAACCGGTTCGGGCCTGGGTACTGTCCAGGCCCGAACTGTTCTTCTGTCATCAGGCAAAAACGAAGTACTTGCGCACCGTCTCCACCACTTCCCAGGTGCCCTTCATCCCCGGTTCGATGACGAACACATCACCGGCTTTCAGGTGTACCGCTGGTTCACCTTCCGGGGTGATCACGCAATAGCCATCCAGAAAGTGGCAATACTCCCACTTCTCGTAACTGACCTGGAACTTGCCCGGCGTGCAGATCCAGGTGCCCATGATCTTGCTGCCATCGGCCGACACATAGGCGTTGAGGTTGACCGTGTGCGGGTCGCCGCCGATGCGTTGCCATTTGGTTGCATCCAGCACGGGGGTGGGGCAGGTCTCGCGCAGCACAGTGATGAAATCGGACATTCCAGGCTCCAGAGGTTTGCTCAAAGGCCCATCACCATAGGTGGGATCGGTGCCGGGCAGATGTCTGGTCTCGACCTTTTGGTGTCTGGGAGCGCACGTCCGCAGTTATCGATCGAGGCTGTCGCCAAAGCCGCGGATCACCTCCAGCAGCGCCTTGACCCGTTGCGGCAGGCTGCCGGCCGGGTACACCGCATGCATCTGCGGGCTGTCGCCGTTGCTGGCGGTCAGACGGTACTCCGGGCAGACCCGCTGCAGACGCCCGGCCTGTACCTCGGGTTCGGCCAGCCAGTCGGCCAGGCGGGCGATACCGACACCGGCCAGGGCGGCCTGGAACACGGCAACCCCGGAGCTGAAGCGAAACTTGGGATGCACCCGCAGGCTTACCGCCTGTTCGGCGCTGCGAAACTGCCATTCCTTGAGAATGCGCGGTGCGGTGTGCAGGATCAGCGCATGGGCCTCCAGCGCCTCGATCGATGGGGGCGTACCGTGCCGTTGCAGGTAAGTGGGGCTTGCATACAGCGAGCGTGAGTAGCGCCACAACGGGTAGCCGATCAGCTCGCTGTCCTGGGCAAAGGCGCCCCTAATCGAGAAGTCCAGCTTGCTGTTGGCCGGGTCGATCGGCTCGTCGCTGAAGATCACATCGACGTTTACCTGCGGGTAGCGTAAGCCATACTGCGCAATCAAGCCGGGCAATACCGGCGCCAGTGATTCGGGGGCGGAAAAACGCACCCAGCCGGAGGCAAGGCCGCTGAGCCCGGCCAGTTCTTCGTCGGCTTCACGTTGCAGATCGAGCATTTTGTAGGCATAGGGCAGAAAACGCTCACCCGCTTCGGTCAGGCTCACGGCGTTGGCCGAGCGATTGCACAGCTTGGCCCCGGCGTTTTCTTCCAGGGCTTGCAAAGCGCGGGTCACAGCGCTGGGCGAGCGCCCCAGGGCGCGTGCCGCGGCGACGAAGCTGCGCTTGCGGGCAACCATGGCGAACACTTCCAGTTCCGCCAGCATATCCAGGGCCATGCACCACCTCGTTGCAGTTTTCGCAATATGGCATTGCAACACAAAAATCGGCCGTTGGTTAACCTTGGCGCGCCCGTTCTTTACTGCCAGAGCCTGAAACCATGGTCGATATTGTCATCCTTTGCGTGTTTGCCTTTGCTGCCGGCCTGATCGATGCGGCAGTCGGCGGTGGCGGGCTGATCCAGATTCCGGCGTTGTTCAACGTGTTGCCTGCGTCGCCACCGGCGGCGTTGCTGGGCACCAACAAGGTTGCTTCAGCCTGCGGCACGGCGTTTGCCGCCCGCTCGTTCGTGCGCAAGGTGGTGATCGACTGGGGGCTGGTGATCCCGGCGGCCTGTGCAGCCTTTGCCATGGCCTTTGTCGGCGCCGCGACGGTATCGCTGGTGCCGCAATCGTTGATGCGCCCGGCGGTGCTGGTGCTGATCGTGCTGATGGCGATCTACACCTTCTGCAAAAAGGACTTCGGTGCCCTGCACAAGCCGATGCGTATCGGCACCCGTGAGAAGCTGCTGGCGATTGTCATCGGTGGCGCCATCGGCTTCTATGACGGCCTGTTCGGGCCCGGTACCGGCAGCTTTCTGATCTTCCTGTTCATCCGCTGCTTTGCCTTCGACTTTCTGCACGCGTCGGCGTCAGCGAAGCTGGTGAACATTGCCACCAACGTCGCCGCACTGCTGTTCTTCATCCCGACTGGCAACGTCCTTTACCTGATTGCCATTCCCATGGCCGCCTTTAACATCCTCGGCGCGTTGACCGGCACCTGGCTTGCGGTGCACAAGGGCGTGCCTTTTGTGCGTGCGCTGTTCCTGGTGCTGCTACTGATCCTGATCGGCAAGCTGTCCTACGATTTGTTGGTCTGACGCTCAGACCCACCAGTAGCGTACGAAGTGGAAGAACACTGGCGCGGCGAAGCACACCGAGTCCATGCGGTCGAGCATGCCGCCATGGCCTTCGATCATGTGGCCCCAGTCCTTGACCCCCCGGTCGCGCTTGATCGCCGACATTACCAGGCCGCCGGCAAAGCCCATGAGGTTGACGGTCAGGGCCATCAGCGCCGCCTGCCAGAAGCTGAACGGGGTGATCCAGCACAAGGTGGCGCCAATCAACGTGGCCAGGGCCACGCCGCCGACCAGGCCTTCGACGGTCTTTGACGGCGACAGTTTTGGCGCCACCTTGTGTTTGCCGAACAGCTTGCCGCAGACGTACTGCAGCACGTCGGAGATCTGCACCACGAGGATCAGCCAGGCGATCAGCAGCAGGTTGCGGCCTTCGTAGCCGGGGATATCCAGGGTCATCAACGCCGGTACCGAAGACAGGCAGTAGACCGCGATCATCAACCCCCATTGCACTTTCGAGGCACGTTCGAGAAAACGCGTGGTGTCGCCGCCGAAGCTGGCGAGGATCGGCAACAGCAGGAACAGGTAGACCGGAATGAAAATGCTGAACAGCCCGTACCAGTCCATGGCGATCAACAGGTACTGCACCGGCAGGGCGACATAGAACGCCGCCACCAGGGCCGGGTAGTCGCTGCGCCGGGTCGGGGTCAGGGTCAGGAATTCACGCAGGGCGTAGAACGACACGCAGTAGAACAGCAGGATCACCCCCAGCTTGCCGAACAGGAAGGCCAGTCCGATGACCAGGACCATCACCCACCAGGCGTTGATCCGTGCATTGAGGTTGTCGATCACCGCGTGGGGCGCAGGGCCCGCGCGCCATTTGAGCAGGCGACCGATCAGGCTGGCGAGCAGCAGCAAACCGCCGATGCCGGCGAACAGCGAAAGGGTGTTGTTGTCCATCTCAGGATTCCTTCGGGGCCAGGGCCAACAGGGCCTGGCGGGCCCGGTCGAGAAACGCGTGCTTGCTTTCGTCTGCCAGCAGTTGCAGGGGCTCGCCAAAACTCAAGGTGCACAGCAGCGGCAAAGGCAGGGCGCGGCCCTTGGGCATGACCCGGTTGAGGTTGGCGATCCACACCGGAATCACCTCGACCTGCGGGTGGGCACTGGCCAGGTGAAACAGGCCGCTCTTGAATGCCAGCAACGGCTCGTCGCTGAGGTTGCGGGTGCCTTCAGGGAAGAAGATCAGCGAATCGCCCTGGGCCAGAGCATCCTGGATCGGTTGCAAGGGATGGCTCTGGGCGTCGCTGTGCTGGCGATCGATCAGCACGCCATTGAATACCCGCTTGATCAGGAACTGGCGAATGCCCGGCTTTTGCCAGTAATCGGCACCGGCTACCGGCCGGGTGTGCTGGCGCAGGGGCTGAGGCAGCGACGCCCAGATCAGCACGAAGTCGCCGTGACTGCTGTGGTTGGCGTAGTACAGCCGTTGCACCGGTTGCGGCGTGCAGCCCAGCCACAAGGCGCGGGCGCCGGTGATCAGGCGCGCGACCGAGGTGATGGCAAAGGCGGTTAGGGCAGCAAGCATGGGCAAGGTCCTTATCCGACAAGGTTGAGCAAGGGAAAAAGCAGGATGGCGGTCAGCGCCAGCACGGCCTGCACGGCAAAACACAGCAGTTGTTTGCGCAGCAGGCCCATGGCGGCCAGACTACGTGCCTGCCAGTCGCGGTCATCGACCGGATTGGCCTTGAGACCCAGGGCGAACAACGACTGGTCCAGGGCCTGGGTGTGTTGCGCGAGTTGATCGTTGCGGGCGGCCAGGTGGGCAAACAGCTCGGCGTCCAGCGCCACGCGCACAGCGAAGAACTTCTGCAGCAAACCTGCCAGCAGCAACAGGCTGCACAGCATGGCGCTGAACCACGATGCGGGCACACCGAGCAATGGCGCCGCCAAGCCAAAAAACACCGCCAACAGGCTGATGCCGTCGGCCAGTCGCTCGACCTGGCGCCCGCGCTTGAGCAGCCTGGCGACCAGGGCCAGGTGGATTTCGTCGCTCACTGGCAAGGCTCCGTTTGCAGGCGTTCAATCACCCGCAGGTGCTGCGCATGCAGGACCACCCCGGGGCGTGCCTGGCTGATGCGTTGCTGCGCTTGTGCGGCGTTGGCGCAGCGCCCGCTGAGCACCAGCCAGGCGGCCACGGCGCTGGCGCTGCGCGAATAGCCGAGGGCGCAGCAGACCAGTACCGGGCCCTGGGCACGCAGTTGCTCGATGGCCAGCGCCGCTTCCCGGCAGCGCTCGGCTGTGGGCACGACCAGATCGAGGCTGGGCAGGGCGCGGTAGGCCTGGCCTGGGGCAACGGCGGCGGGCAGTTCGGCGCACAGATCGACAATGGCGGTGAAGTGCGCGGCTTCACCCTTGCCCGGAATCCGCCCCAGGTACACGCCGTCGCACACTTCATCGGCTTGCGGATGACGCCGTGTCCACGCGCGCGAGTTGAGCCAGGCCCCCGCCAGGTAGGGCGCCAATAGCCAGCGCGCGGCGAACGACAACTGGCCGTCGGCACCTTTCTGGAAGCCTTCGGCGCCCAATTGCGCGTAGTTGAGTGCCACCAGCAGCAGCGCCACTGCCGGCCACATCAACCACAGGGCAACGCCGCCCAGGTACAGCGCCAGGCCTGCCAGCAATGTCGCCCCGGCGCCGTAGCGCAGGGCCAGGCGCCAGCGCTGCGGGTCGCGGGCCAGTGGCCTGCGGCGTAGCACCGGCTGGCCTTGCACCGGCCATAGCCAGACGCACAGCATGCCCACCAGTGCGCCGCTGGGCAGGTCGATAAAGTGATGTTGCCAGGTAGTCAGCACTGACACACCGATCAGCGCCATCCAGCCATGCACCAGCAAGCGCGGCAGCCTTGCATGGATATGCCGGGCAAACATCGCCCAGATGATTACCAGCAAGGCGATGTGCAGCGACGGCGCCTGGTTGAACGGCTTGTCGAAGCCCATCAGCACATCGAACAGCCAGCCGAACAGGCCGTCCAGCGCAGGCCGTTCGACGGTGAAGCGCAGCGGCCAGAGCAAAAAACCGAGGATGCAGATGAGCTGGGCGCTGAGCAGGCGCAGGGCATGGCGGTCCATTTCCCGGCGGCTGCGCGGCAACAGGAACGACAACCCGTAGAGCAGGTCGATCGACCAGTACGGGATGATGGTCCAGGGCCACAGCGGGATGCCGCCTTCCCAGGCGAACACCAGGCTGCCGACATCGTTGCGCCCGGCGGTGTAGGTGTTGGTCAGGCCGTAGCTGAGGAAGAACAGCGGGCCGAGCAACAGCAGCCAGAGCACCCCGCGCTTGATCAGTCCCGGCTCGCGTGCAGTATTCATCAAGCGACCCGCTGGGCCAGGCTGACGCTGAAGATGCCCCACTCATCGATACGCTGGCAGACCTTGCGAAAGCCGGCGGCCTCCACCAGTTGATCCATCTCCACCTGGCTGCGCCGGCGCATCACCCAGGCCTGGCCGGCGCGGTGGCTGGTCAGGGCGCGGGCGATCATCTCCAGCTGCGGGTGCCAGGGCTGGCCGGTGTACACCAGGTAACCGCCGGGCTCCACGGCCTGGGCCAGGCCGCCCAGGGAGTCGCCGACCATCTGGTTGCTGGCGAACAGTTCGTACAGGCCCGAGACCACTGCCAGGGTTGGGCGTGGGTCGAGGCTGGCCAGGCTTTGCGCATCGAAGGCATCGCCCTGAACGAAGCGGGCAATGTCGGCCAGGCCTTTTTCGGCGATCAGCGCGCTGCCCTGCTGGACATTGAGCTCGCTGTAATCGCGCAACAGGATCGACTCCGGCTTGCGCTCAAGGCCCTGCAGCGCTTCGAGGATGTAACGGCCATGGCCGGCGGCGATGTCGACGATGTCCACCGGCTTGCCCTGTTCGCGCAGGCGTTCGATGGCCAGGCGCAGCAGTTCCTCGACATGCAGTTTGCGCTGGCGGATGCCGCGCCAACCGATGGCGTTGAGGTAGTTCTGGTCGATCATGCGCCCGATCGCACCTTTGCCGGTGGGCTGGTTACGGTAGATGTAGTCCAGGGTGCTACCGGAATCAAAACCGGTATCGAAGCCCAGCTTGACCCCGTCCGACAAGCCTTTGCCCAGCCGCAGGCCGGCGCGGGTGGCGCGCCAGTAAAGGTCGGCCGGCGAGTTGCGCGGCAGCGGCGCGGCCAGGCTTTCGGCCTCGGCGCAGCTGGCGCCCAGTTGGTCGGCAGCGAGCAGCGAAGGGCGCTGCGGCGCCAGGCTGAAGCAGTGCTCGATAAAGCGGCGAATGCGCGCCAGGGCATGGCCGCGGTCACGCTCGCCCAGGGTGTCGTGGAAGAGTCCGGGGAGGATGTGCTTCTCTTTGTGCGCGCAGCCTAAGCGTTCGAAGAACTGTTCCTGGGGTTTGCGCTTGACCACGAAATCCGCGCCGGAAATCAACAGTTGGGTCGGCACCTGGATCGCCTGGGCATCGGCCACCACGCGGTCGGCGGCTTCATACAAACCGAGCAGCATGGTCACCGAAATCGGCCGGCTGATCAGCGGGTCGCTTTCATACGAGGCGATGCGCTCGGGGTCGTGGCTGAGCAGGCGCGGCTTGACGTAGCTATTGACGAAGAAGTTGCCGCGCCAGGCGCGCATCAGCTTCAGCCCCGGTCTTGCGAAAGGCACGTATAGCTTGACCTTGAAGGCTGGCGAGGCCAGTACCAGGCAGCGTACCTTGGGCGCGTAGTCATGGGCCCAGGTGGCGATCAGCACGGCGCCGACGCTTTGCGCCAGCACTGCCATGTCTTCTTCGGCGATGCCGTGCTCGCGGGCGATATGTTCGATGAAGGTCTGTACGTCGCGCACGCTGCAGGCAAAACTCGGGCTGTCGCCACGAGCCCCGGGCGACTGGCCGTGGCCCCGGGCGTCCCAGGCGAAGAAATCGTGGTCGGGCAATTGCAGTTCATCAGCCAGGTGGGCCATGCGCCCGCCATGCTCGTGGCCGCGGTGGAACAGCACCACGGCGCGGCGCGGCTGGTCGTCAGCAATGTCAGCGGGCCAATGGCGGTAGTGCAGCTCGACGCCGTCGTGGGTGGTGAAGTGCAGCGATTGCGCGTTGCGCATGGCAAATATCCTTATCTGGCACAAAGAGCTTCAGCGGGTTTGCGCCAGACCGCGGCTGACCCGGTTGTAGAGGGTATAGAGCGAGAGCAGCAAGATCACCAGCAGCGCGCCGTTGATCCAGCTGGCCGGCAACAGGCCGCTGGCAACGCCGGCGCCGAGCACGCCGAAGGCAAAGGCCCGGTCGCTTTTGCCCATGGGCCCGTCGTAGCGGCGCTCGGCACCGACCAGCGGACCCATGACCCCGGCGTACTCACTGATCAGCGCTGCCAGCACGACGATCACCACCAGCGCCGAGGAGACGCCCGGCAGCAGCGCGAAGGGCAGGTACAGGGCGCTGTCGGCGATCAGGTCGCAGAGTTCGTTGTAGTAGGCGCCGAGCTTGGATTGCTGGCCGAATTCGCGGGCGAGCATACCGTCGATGGCATTGAGCGCCATGCGCAACAGCATCCACACCGGCACCAGGGCGAACAGCCAGGTGACGTGCGGCAGCCAGGCCAGCAACAGGCCGAGCAACACAGACACCACGGCCGCGCTCAAGGTTACCTGGTTGGCGGTGACGCCGCGTTGGTACAGGCGCTCGACCGTCGGGCGCAGCAGCGCCTGGAAACGGGGTTTGAGCTGGTAGATCGACGGCACGGTGAAACTCCCTTTACGACTCGGTTGGCGATCAGTGCAGCAACCGCTAGGTGCGCGGGGGAGATTGTCGGTGGATTGCCCCTGCCGGAGCAATAGCAGTGGCACTCAGGCAGTCGAGCAAGGCCCGCGCATGCCCGGGCAGGCTGGCAAAATCCCGGCTGCACAGGCGTAACTGGCGCTTGGCCCATGGCTCGTGCAGCGCCTGGCTGTGCAGCGGCAGCAGCCCCTGCCAGCGCTGCACGGCCGCCATCGGCACGATACCCAGACCAGCGCCATGGGCGACCATGCGAATCACCCCGTCAAACCCTTCGGCGCGCACCCGCACCTGCAGGCGCCGGCCCAGGTGCAGGGCTTGCTCTTCAAGGTGCAGGGCCAGGGCGCTGTCGGCCTGCAGACCGACGTAGCCGTGGCCGAGGGTGTCGGCAAAGCGCAGATTGGCGGTAGCGGCCAGCGGGTGCGCAGATGGCATGATCAGCATCAGCGGGTCGTCGCGAAATGCCAGGCTCTGCAGGTGTTCGCTGGCCACTGCGCTGGAGATGATGCCGATATCCGCCACGCCCTGGGTGATCGCCTGGACGATGCGCAGGCTTGGCAGCTCGTGAATGTCGATATCGATGGTCGGGTACTGCTGGAGAAAGCTGGCGAGTAATTCCGGCAGGTACTCGGTCAAGGCTGCGGTGTTGCAAAATAGCCGTACCTGGCCCTGCAGGCCTTGGGCGTATCGCCCGAGATCGAACTGCAGTCGCTCGACCTGCTGGGCGATCAGCCGGGCATGTTGCAGTAACGCTTGCCCCGCAGGCGTGGCCTGCACCCCGCGGCGGTTGCGTTCGAGCAGCGGCGTGCCCAGCGAGCTTTCCATGGCGCGGATACGCGCGCTGGCCGCCGGTAGCGACAGGTGGCTGCGCTGGGCGCCAGCGGTGATGTTGCCGCACTCCAGAGTGTGCTGGAACAGGCGCAGGTCAATCAGATCGAAATGCATAAGCCTCTTTCTGGGCAATAGTCTGTCTGAGTATATGGCAGATTTTCAGAAGGGATGGCGAGGTGCAGGATAGCGCCATGACTCTCTTCTTTGGCTTCTATCAGGATATCGGTCCAGCGCTGTCGCTGTTGGTCGTTGCGACTTTCGTGCTGGCCGGTGCGGTCAAGGGCGTGATCGGACTTGGACTGCCGACCATTGCAATGGGGCTGCTCGGTATGGCTATGCCTCCGGCGCAGGCAGCCGCCTTGCTGATTGTCCCCTCGACGCTGACCAACCTTTGGCAACTGGCCTTCGGCGGGCACCTGCGGGCGCTGCTGAAAAGGCTGTGGCCGATGCTGACAATGGTCTTCACCGGAACCTTGCTGGGCAGCGCCTGGCTAGGCATCAACAGTGGCGCCTGGGCGGCGCATGCCTTGGGTGGGGCGTTGCTGGTGTATGCGTTGTACGGCCTGTTCGCTCGCGGGATGAGCCTTGCGCCTGCACATGAAACCTGGCTCGGGCCGCTTTGCGGGCTGATCACCGGGGTAATCACTGCGGCCACCGGAGTGTTCGTGATCCCTGCGGTGCCTTACCTGCAGGGCCTGGGCTTGAGTCGCGAGGAAATGGTCCAGGCCCTGGGCTTGTCGTTCAGCGTCTCGACCCTGGCCCTGGCGATCGGCCTGGCGGGCCAGGATGCGCTCGGCATCCAGGCCCTGAGCGCGTCATTGCTGGTGTTGGCGCCGGCGCTGCTGGGTATGCTCGGCGGCCAGTGGTTGCGTCAGCGCATCAGCGCCGTACTGTTCAAGCGCTGCTTCTTTATCGGCCTGGCTTTGCTCGGCGTACACCTGTTACTCAACGGCTAGCCGAGGAGGCGCTGAGCATGTCGATCAGCTGGATATCGAAGTCGCGCTCCAGGTAGTCCATGCGCTTTTCGAAGAACGCCGCCATGTGCGGCAGGGCCGAGTGCACATCCAGCGCAGCCTTGCTGGCCCAGATCTCGTAGAACACGAACAGGCTCGGGTCCTGCTGGTCGCGCAGCATGTGGTACTCGATGCAACCCGGTTCCTGCCGGCTTGGCTCGACATAGGCGCGAAACAGCGCTTCGAAAGCTTCGGACATTTCCGGGCGGGTCTTGGCTTTGAGGATGAAACCGTACTGCTCGCTCATGTAGAGGCCTCTGAAAGGAAAGGGTGAATCGATTCTAAGGCAACAATAAAGCTTAGATTCGTGCTTTTTGGTCAAATGTATTTTGCCCGGGCACGGCTGTTTCCCCGCGAGATCGACCTCTAACCTGCCGCCATCAAATTCACTCGGTCACAGGCTTGCCTGCCCCTGATCGAACACAGATGAGGCACCCCATGAAAAAAGTCCTGTTGCTCAACGGTGGCAAGAAGTTCGCCCACTCCGATGGCCGCCTGAACGAGACCCTGCACGAAGCCGCGCTGGCCTTCCTTGATCGCGCCGGTTTCGATGTGCAGAGCACCTATATCGACGGCGGCTACGACAATGCTGAAGAAGTGCAGAAATTTCTCTGGGCCGACGTCATCATTTACCAGATGCCCGGCTGGTGGATGGGTGCGCCGTGGACCGTCAAGCAGTACCTGGATGAAGTCTTCACCGCCGGCCATGGCAGCCTCTATGCCAACGACGGCCGCACCCGCTCCGATGCCTCGCAAAAGTACGGCAGCGGCGGCCTGATCCAGGGCAAGCAGTACATGCTGTCGCTGACCTGGAACGCACCGCAGCAGGCCTTCGATGACCCCAGCGACTTCTTCGAAGGCAAGGGCGTGGACGCGGTGTACTTCCCGTTCCACAAGGCCAACCAGTTTCTGGGCATGAGCGGCCTGCCGACTTACCTTGCCGTGGATGTGATGAAGCGCCCCAATGTCGAAGCCGCCGTGGTCGCCTACGAGCAGCACCTGGCCGAGGTTTTCCAGGCTCAAGCCTGATCAAGCCTTGCGCTGGCAGCGGCAAGCGGCTATCAATCACGGCTGTCGCCAACCCCGGGGTACCGCCGTGAAAGCCAGGTCCGATGAATTGCAGGTGTTCGTCTCGGTGATCGAGTTCGGCTCGATTTCCGCAGCCGCCGAGCAGGGCGGGCAGACGCCTTCGGCGATCAGCCGGACCTTGTCGCGCCTGGAGGCCAAGCTTGGCACCACGCTGATCAACCGTACCACCCGGCGCATGGACCTGACCGAAGAAGGGCGGTTCTTCTTCGAGCGGGCCAAGGCGATCCTGCAGCAGATGGACGAACTCGAGGAGCATCTGTCGCTGCACCACCTGACGCCGTCGGGGCGGTTGCGCATCAACGCGGCGCTGCCGTTCATGCTGCACGCCATCGTGCCCTGGGTCGGTGAGTTTCGTGCGTTGTATCCGCAGATCCAGCTGGAGCTCAACACCAGCGACCTGATCATCGACCTGATCGAGCAAAGCACTGATGTGGCCATCCGCATTGGCGAGCTGGCCGACTCCAGTCTGCATGCCCGTTCGCTGGGCTGCAGCCCGCTGAACGTGCTGGCCAGTCCTGAGTACCTGGCCCGTCACGGCGCCGTACAGCGTGTCGAAGACTTGCAACAGCATGTGCTGCTGGGCTTCACCCAGACCGAGACCCTCAACCACTGGCCATTGCGCCATGCCGAAGGCGATCGCCTGCTGATCCGCCCGAGCCTGTCGGCGTCCAGTGGGGAAACCCTGCGCGAATTGGCCCTGGCCGGCGAGGGCATCGTCTGCCTGTCGCACTTCATGACCCATGAAGACATCCGCAGCGGGCGCCTGCAGGTGATCCTGGCCGAGCACAACAGTGGTTATCGCCAGCCGATCAATGCGGTGTACTACCGCAACACCCAGCTGGCCTTGCGCATCCAGTGCTTTCTCGACTTCATTCAGAAGAAGCTGGCGATCTACGCCTGCTGAGCGTTTCCATTCGCGACAGCTTCTGTCCATGCGCGGCGAAATTTCCTGGGGTGTTTGATAACTCGTCTGACTTCAGCCTTAATGGCTGTTCAACGAAAACAACACTAAGGAAGCTCTCATGCGCGTTGTGATGTTCCGATCCCTGGCTCTGGGCGCCGCAATCCTCGCCAGTAACGCGGCTTACGCGGTGACGCTGGAAGGCGGTGCGGTCGCCGCCCCTGATCAATATGGTGCACAGGTTGCTGCCGATATCCTCAAGAAGGGTGGCAACGCGGTGGACGCAGCGGTGGCCACCGCCTTCACCCTGGCGGTCACCTACCCCGAGGCGGGCAACATCGGCGGCGGTGGTTTCATGACCCTCTATGTCGACGGCAAGGCCTACTTCCTCGACTACCGCGAAACCGCGCCGAAGGCCGCCAGCCGCAACATGTACCTGGACGACAAGGGTGAGATCATCGAGAACCTCAGCCTGGTCGGCTCCCGCGCCGCCGGCGTACCCGGTACGGTGATGGGGCTGTGGGAGGCGCATCAGAAGTTTGGCAAGCTGCCCTGGGCCGAGCTGCTGACCCCGGCGGTCGGCTACGCCAAGAACGGCTTCAAGGTTGCCTCCAAACAGTACCAGTACCGCGAAGATGCCCTGGGCCTGTTCAAGGACAGCACCAACTTCAACGACTATTTCGGCAGCATGAAAGTCGGCGAGACCTTCAAGCAGCCAGAGCTGGCGCAGACCCTGGAGCGCATTGCCGACAAGGGCGTCAGCGAGTTCTATCAGGGCAAGACCGCCGACCTTCTGGTGGCGCAGATGCAGGCCGACAAGGGCCTGATCAGCAAGGACGACCTCAAGGATTACAAGGCCGTATGGCGTGAGCCGATGAAGATCGACTGGCGCGGCAACGTCGTCTACACCGCGCCACTGCCAAGCTCGGGCGGCATCGCGCTGGCGCAACTGCTGGGTATCAAGCAAGCGCGCGCCGCTGACTTCCAGGGTGTCGAGCTGAACTCGGCGCGTTACATTCACCTGCTGGCCGAAATCGAAAAACGCGTGTTCGCCGACCGTGCCGACTACTTGGGCGACCCGGCGTTCTCCAAGGTGCCGGTTGAGCAACTGATCGCCAAGGACTACATCGCCAAGCGCGCTCAGGAGGTCAATCCGGCTGCCATCTCGGAAACCGAGAAAGTCCGCCCGGGCCTTGAACCGCACCAGACCACGCACTTCTCCATCGTCGACCGGCAGGGTAACGCGGTCAGCAACACTTACACCCTGAACTGGGACTACGGCAGTGGCGTAGTGGTCAAGGGTGCAGGCTTTTTGCTCAACGACGAAATGGACGACTTCAGTTCCAAGCCAGGTGTGGCCAACGCCTTTGGTGTGGTCGGCGGCGATGCCAACGCGATCGAGCCGGGCAAGCGTATGCTCTCGTCGATGAGCCCGAGCCTGGTAACCCGCGATGGCAATGTCACCCTGGTGCTGGGCACCCCGGGTGGCTCGCGGATCTTCACCTCGATCTTTCAGGTGCTGAACAACCTGTATGACTACAACCTGCCGCTGGAAAAAGCCGTGGCTGCGCAGCGCGTGCATCACCAGTTGCTGCCCAAGGACACGATCTACTTCGATGCCTTTGCTCCGCTTACCGGCGAGGTCGCGCAAGACCTGAAGAAGATGGGTTACACCCTGGAAGATCAGGGTTGGGAGATGGGCGACATCCAGGCCATCCGGGTCAATGGCAAGGTGCTGGAAACCGCTTCCGATCCGCGTGGGCGGGGAGTGGGGCAGATCGTTAAGTAAGTGTTGAGTCGATCGCGGGGCAAGCCCGCTCCCACAGAAAATTGCAATCCTGTGGGAGCGGGCTTGCCCCGCGATGCTTTTAGACGCGGAAGTGGCTGACCATCGTCTGCAACTGGTTGCCCAGGCGCGCCAGTTCAACACTGGAGGCCGCGGTCTCGTCACTGGCCGCAGCCGTCTGCTCGGACACATCGCGCACATTGATGATGCTGCGGCTGATCTCTTCGGCCACCGCGCTCTGCTGTTCCGCCGCTGCAGCAATCTGCTGGTTCATCGACTGAATGTTCGACACTGTGCGAGTGATGCTTTCCAGCGAGGAACCGGCCTTGCGAGTCAGCTCGACGCTGCTGGCCGTCAGGTTGCGGCTGCCGAGCATCACATTGGCGACCTGCTGGGTACCGCTCTGCAGGCCAGCCACCAGCTCTTCGATCTCTTCGGTGGATTTTTGCGTACGCTGGGCCAGGCCGCGAACTTCGTCGGCGACCACGGCAAAACCACGCCCGGCTTCACCGGCACGGGCCGCTTCGATGGCGGCGTTGAGGGCCAGCAGGTTGGTTTGCTCAGCCACCGATTTGATCACGTCCATGACGCTGCCGATCTTCTGGCTTTCCTGCTGCAGTTGGCCCATGGCTTCGGTGGAGCGATGCACTTCTTCTGCCAGGCGTTCGATCTGGCTGATGGCTTGGGCAACCACCTGGTCACCGGCACGGGCCTGGCTATCGGCATCGGTGGCCGCTTGCGAGGCGTGCTCGGCGTTGCGTGCCACTTCCTGTACGGTCGCGGCCATTTCGTGCATGGCGGTAGCGACCTGATCGGTTTCAACTTTCTGGCTGTTGACCCCGGCGCTGGTTTGCTCGGTGACGGCCGACAGCTCTTCAGCTGCGCTGGCGATCTGGGTGACGCCGTCGCGAATGCCGGTGATCAGGTCGCGCAGGGTCGAGCCCATGCGCTGGATGCCTTGCTGCAGCACACCCAGTTCGTCGCGGCGGGTGACACGCAGGTTGTGAGTCAGGTCGCCGGCGGCGATTTTCTCGACTACTGCCAGAGTTTCACGCAGCGGGCGGGTGATCTGCCGGGTGATGATCCACGCTGCCAGTACGCCGACCAGCAGTGCCAGCAGGGTGGCGGTCAGTTGCAAGCTACGGGCCTGCACGCTTTCGGCGTCACGACGCTCGAGCTGGATCTGGTACAGGGCGTCGCTGGTCTTGACGATGTCAGCCCCTTGGACCGTCATCTCCTGACGTGCCACGGCAACATCGGCTGTGGCGTCGCGGAACTGGCGTACGGCGTCACGGTAGGCCATGACGGCGCTTTCGAACTGTTTGATGCGCGTCGCTTCGCCTGGCAATTGGCTGTTCAGGCCGGCGATTTCGGCCAGGGCGGTATCGAGCTGACGCAGGGCCAGTTGCTCGGTCTCGCTGCTGATGTCGGCGATGTAGCTGCGCACGGCCAGGCGAACCAACAGCAGTTGTTCCTTGGTCTGGGTGATGGTGCGGAACTGCGCCAGCCGGTCACCCTCGGGCAGGGCCAGCACGTCGCGGTTGATCGCTTCGATCAGCTCGATGGCGCGGCTTGCGGCCTGGTTCATCGAGTCGCGCGCGGCCAGGCTGGTCTTGTAACCGGCGCGCATCTTGTTGATCGACACCTGGTACTCGCCAATGGTCTGCCCCAGGTCCTGGAGCAGCTTGATGTTCTCGGGGCTCTTGAAGCTCTTCAACAGCTTTTTCTGTTGTTCACTGAAGGCATTGAGCTTGACCTGGACATTGCCGGCCGCTGCGTCGTCGCCATTGGTCAACATGTACTGCAGGCGGGAGATGCGCAGGTCGGTCAGGTCGCCGTTCAGCTGGGTGATGTCGCTCATCCAGTTGCTGCGATTGATCAGGCTGCCCAGGCTGTTCCAGCCGGTCAGGGCCAGCAGGCCGGTAAGCAACAGCACCAGGCCAAAGCCCAGGCCGAGTTTCAGGTTGACGCTGATGTTGGCAAACCAGCTATTCATGCAATCCCTCCAGGAACGTTGTGCTTCTTGATCCGAATCGGTGGAAGGTTGTTGTTATTCATGGCCAGCCGATGTTCTGAGCAGGGTTTATCGGCGGCTTGCGCCGGAGCTGAAACGCTATTTCAGCAAAAATGACCAACGGTAAGTAACAGCGCGTTTCTGCGGCCATCCTGAGCGTTCAGGCGGCCGCGAAACGGCGGCAAAGGTGGGTCAGAGTGCCCGTGCGCTGAAGGTGTCGCACTGGTTGATATCACCCTTGGCGAAGCCGGTCTTGAACCAGCGCTGGCGCTGCTGTGAGGTGCCGTGGGTAAACGAGTCCGGCACCACGCGGCCCTGGCCCTGCTGCTGCAGGCGGTCGTCACCGATAGCGTTGGCGGCGTTCAGGGCTTCTTCGATATCGCCCGGCTCCAGCCAGTTCAGGCGTTTTTGCGCCTGGTAGGCCCAGACTCCGGCCAGGCAGTCGGCCTGCAGCTCCTGGCGTACCAGCAAGCCATTGTCGCCCTCCATGCGCTCGCCACGTTGGCGGGCAGCCTGGACCTTGGCCGAGACGCCGAGCAGGGTTTGCACATGGTGGCCGACTTCGTGGGCGATTACATAAGCCTGGGCAAAATCGCCAGCGGCCGAGAAGCGCTGTTCCATTTCGCGGAAGAAGCTCATGTCCAGGTAGACTTTCTGGTCGGCCGGGCAATAGAACGGCCCGACCGCCGAAGAGGCAAAACCGCAGGCCGAGTTGATCTGGCCGCTGAACAGGATCAGGTTGGGGTCTTTGTACTGGCGGCCGGCCTGGGCAAAGATGGCTTTCCAGGTGTCTTCGGTGTCGCCCAGGATCGAGCGGACAAACTCGGCCTGCTCGTCATTGGCCGGTGGTGCTTTGCTGCTGCCGGGGCTGACCGGCGCGGTCTGCTCCTGGCCCATCTGCCCGGCCAGTTGGCCGAGGATCTGCAGCGGGTCCTGGCCGGTGATCCAGCCAATCCCGACAATCAACAGGATTGCCCCCAGGCTCAGGCCTTTGCCACCGCCGAAGCGCATGCCGCCACCACCCTCGCCACGGGCATCGACCACATTGTCGCTACGCCTGCCTTTTCGCCATTGCATGAGTGCTCTCCGGAGCTTGGAAACATGAAGTCAAAGATTAGTTCACCGTGCGGGGGGCTGTCAGGTTCCTGATCTATCCATAACCATTTGGTTATGTCTGGCGCTGTTCTTTTCAGTATTCGCCGGGCCCCGCATGCCGGAAACTGCCTGCTCGCCTGCCACGCCCAGGCCCTCCAATAATTCCAAGACAGGAGAACGGCATGTCTGCGCAAGACAACAGTCGCTTCGCTATCCGTGATCGCAACTGGCACCCGAAAGCCTTCACCCCCGACTACAAGACCTCCGTCGCCCGTTCGCCGCGCCAGGCCCTGGTGAGCATCGCGCAGTCGGTCAGCGAAAGCACCGGGCCGGATTTTTCGCACCTTGCCTTCGGCCCCCACGACCACGACCTGCTGCTCAACTTCAACAACGGCGGGCTGCCGATCGGTGAGCGAATCGTCTTGGCCGGCCGCGTCTGCGACCAGCACGGCAAGCCGATCCCGCACACCTTGGTAGAGATCTGGCAAGCCAATGCCGGTGGCCGCTACCGGCACAAGAACGACCGTTACCTGGCGCCGCTGGACCCCAACTTCGGCGGTGTCGGCCGCGCCCTGACCGACAGCCAGGGCTACTACAGCTTCCGCACCATCAAGCCGGGCCCGTACCCCTGGCGCAACGGCCCCAACGACTGGCGCCCGGCGCACATCCATGTGTCGATCAGCGGCCCGTCGATTGCCACGCGCTTGATTACCCAGTTGTACTTCGAAGGCGATCCGTTGATCCCGATGTGCCCGATCGTCAAGTCGATTGCCAACCCTGACGCGGTGCAGAGCCTGATCGCCCGCCTGGACATGAGCAATGCCAACCCCATGGACTGCCTGGCCTATCGCTTTGACATCGTGTTGCGCGGGCAGCGCAAGACCCACTTTGAAAACTGCTGAGGAGGCGCCCCATGCCTATTGAACTGCTGCCGGAAACCCCTTCGCAGACCGCCGGCCCTTACGTGCATATCGGCCTGGCCCTGGAGGCTGCCGGTAATCCGACTCGCGACCAGGAAATCTGGAATCGCATGGCCCAGGCTCAAGCGCCGGGTGAGCACATCCTGGTGTTCGGCAATGTCTATGACGGCAATGGCCACTTGGTGCGCGACTCGTTCCTGGAGTTCTGGCAGGCCGACCACAAGGGTGACTACCACAGCGAATTCAATCTGGAAAAACCGTTCAACAGCTTTGGCCGCACTGCCACCACCTTCGATGCCGGTGAGTGGGCCCTGTACACCATCAAGCCGGGCGTGGCCCTTAACGCCGCCGGCGTGCCGATGGCGCCACATATAAATGTCAGCCTGTTCGCCCGTGGCATCAACATTCACCTGCAGACCCGTTTGTACTTCGATGACGAAGCCCAGGCCAATGCCCAGTGCCCGGTGCTCAACCTGATCGAGCAACCGCAGCGACGCGAGACGCTGGTGGCGACCCGCTGCGAAGTGGACGGCAAGCTGGCATACCGCTTTGATATCCGCATTCAGGGAGAAGGCGAGACGGTGTTCTTCGATTTCTGATTGCGCTGCCTCTGCTGCGGGGCGATGTACCTGAACGTCGCCCTGCGGTATTTTGGAACCTGATTTCATATTGTGCCGTTTGTGGGATTACCCCGGCACACATTTCAGGGACCATGACCATGGCCGGCAGTCAGATCGAACGTGCGTTGAGCCTTCTCGAACGCCTCACCAGCGAACCGCGCGGGCTGCCCCTGCAGTCCCTGGCCGAAGAGCTGGAGATCCCCAAGAGCGCCACCCATCGCATGCTCGCCGAGCTGATGCGCCTGGGCTATGTGCGCCAGAATGCCGAGAGCAGCCGCTACCTCTTGAGTACCCGCCTGGTGGCCATGGGCTTTCGCTACCTGGCCAGCAGCGGCGCCGATGTTGTCCAGCCGATTCTCGATCAACTGGCCCAGCAAACCGGTGAACTGGTGCGCCTGGGTGTGATCGACGGCGAACGCCAGACCTGGATCGCCAAGGCCCAGGGCGCTCGCTCCGGCTTGCGCTATGACCCGGACATGGGCCGTGATGCGCCGCTGTTCTACACCGCTTCCGGGCATGCCTGGCTGTCGAGCCTGAGTGATGCCCAGGCGTTGCTGCTGGTGGAGCGCCAGGGGATTGCCAATCCTGCGGACTTCGGCCCCAATGCGCCGAAGTCCAATGCCGAACTGCTCGAACGCCTGCGTATCGCCCGCGAGCATGGCTATGCCTGGGTGGCGGAGAGTTCGGCGTTGGGTACTTCGGCCCTGGCCGCAGTGGTGCGCCACCCGCTCGACGGGCACGCGGTGGGGGTGCTCAGCGTGGCCGGGCCCAGTGCGCGTATGAGTGAGGCACGCATGCACGCATTGGCGCCGGTGTTGCTGGCGGCAGCGGCGGAGTTGTCGGCGGCCAGCCCCGCGTCCGAGCTTTTCGTTTAGGTGGGAGCAACTGTCTTGCACGGCTTTTTTCGCTTGCATTGAAAGTGGAACATGGTTCTAAATATTCCCCAGACGCTCCGCCCACGCTGAACCTGCGAGCCTATATTCATGCCACGTCCCACTGCGCTCGACGCTGTCAGCCAACCGCTCAAGGGCATCGCCCTGGTGGTCTTGGCGACGTTGCTGTTCGCCAGCCACGACGCCCTGTCCAAGTACCTGGCCGGCTTCTATCCGATTCTCTGGGTGGTGTGGGCGCGGTATCTGGTGCACACCTTGCTGATGATGGTGATCTTCCTGCCGCAGTCGGGCCTTCGCGTGCTGCGTACCCGCAGGCCCGGGCTGCAGACCCTGCGCGCGCTGTGTCTGTTGGGCACCAGCTTGTTGTTCACCACGGCCTTGCAGTACATCCCGTTGGCCGAGGCGACAGCGGTCAACTTCCTTGCGCCGTTGCTGGTCACGGCGTTGTCGCTGCCGCTGCTGGGCGAGAAGGTCACGCGTGGGCAGTGGGTGGCGGTGCTGGTGAGTTTCGTCGGCGTGACAGTGATCATTCATCCGGGCGGTGCCTTGTTCACCCCGGCGGTGTTGCTACCATTCGGCTCGGCCTTGTGCTTCTGTTTCTACCAACTGCTGACGCGCAAACTCAGCGGCACCGACAGCCCGACCACCAGCAACTTCTTCACCGGCCTGCTCAACACCTTGGTGATGAGCGCTGTGGTGCCGATGTTCTGGCAGACACCGAGCCTGGTCCACGGATTGATGGCGGTGGCCCTGGGCACCTGCGGGATGACCGCGCACCTGTTCCTGACCCAGGCCTTTCGTCATGCGCCGCCGGCCATGCTGGCGCCATTCAGTTACTGTCAGATCGTGTTCGCCGGGATTCTTGGCCTGGTGCTGTTCGGACACAGCCCGGACATGGCCGGGCTGGTGGGGATTGCCTTGATCTGCCTGAGCGGCCTGGGCGCCGCTTGGTTGCAGCGTCGCCGTTAGGCCTCGACCTTCGGCACTTTGCGCGGGGCCATGAAGTACATCCACGCCAGGGCGATGAAGTACATGGCCGGAATCAGGGTGAACAACAGGGTGTAGTTGTTGTGGGTGGTGGTGAGGATGTAGCCGACCAGTTGGGTCATGAACATGCCGCCGATGGCCGCGCACATGCCGCCGAAGCCGAACACCGTGCTCATCATGTGCTTGGGTGTGTAGTCCATCACCAGGCTCCAGATATTGGCGGTCCAGGCCTGGTGCGCGGCGATGGCCAGGGAAATCGCCAGTACCGCGACCCACAGGCTGCTGGCCCCGGCGGCGAAGGTCACGCCGACGATGGTCACGGCAAACAGCAGCATCGACAGCAGCCGCGCCTTGACCGGGGCCATGCCGCGGCCAATCAGGAACGAGGAGAGGATACCGCCGCCGACGCTGCCGAAATCCGCACTCAGGTAAATGACGATCAGCGGGATGCCCATCTGCGTCACGCTGATGCCCAGGCTGTATTGCTGGTTGAGAAAGGGCGGCAGCCAGTACAGGTAGAACCAGAACACCGGCGCCGTCAGCGAGTAGGCCAGGGCAAAGGCCCAGGTGCCGCGCATGCGCAGGATGCGTGAGAACGGCACGCGGGCCTGATCGGGTTCCGCTTCACTTTGCACGTAGGCCAGTTCTTCCTTGCTGACGCTCGGATGATCTTCCGGGTTGAAGTACTTCAGGCCCCAGAACACCGCCCAGACCAGGCCCAGTGCGGCCATGCCCATGAACGCCGCTTGCCAGCCCCAGACGCTGAGGATCAACGGCAGCAGCATGGGCGTGAACATGGCGCCGACGTTGGTACCGGCGTTGAAGATACCAGTGGCCACGGCGCGCTCACCGGCCGGGAACCACAAGCGGGTGGTCTTGACGCAGGCCGGGTAGTTGGCCGCTTCGGTCAGGCCCAGAATGAACCGGCAGACCATGAAGCCCACCGCCGAAGTGGCCAGGCCATGAGCGCCGGTGGCCAGGCTCCAGAGCAGGACGGCACAGAAAAACACACGCTTGACCCCGACCCGGTCGATCAAGCGGCCCTGGAGCACGAAGCCAATGGCGTAACCGACCTGGAACCAGAAGTTGATGTTGGCGTAGTCCATCGCCGTCCAGCTCATTTCCTTGGCCAGGATCGGCTGCATCACCCCAAGGGCGGCGCGGTCGATGTAGTTCAAGGTGGTGGCAAAGAACACCAGGGCGAGCATGACCCAGCGGGTCTTGCCGACGGCCATGGCGCCACGCAGCTTGTCGCCGATTCCGGCGTGTGGAGTACTGCCCAGGGGCTGGGCCATGCGGGTGGGTTGAGTGTGGATCATCGCGGGTTACCCGTATTTTTATGTTTATGGGTCAAGCCTTGGTTCGGAAATGGTGCGCCTGTGGTCAAAAAAGGGTCAATTCACCGAGCGTTGTTTTGGGCGATAATCGAACACAAAACTAACTAGTTCGTACCTTTTTAATTGAGCAAATTTTGCTCAACGCCAATAATTGCTCCACCCGGTTTTGCCTGCCCATCGGAGCCAGAATAATGCAGCGTTCGATCGCCACCGTGTCCTTGAGCGGTACTTTGCCAGAAAAACTCGATGCCATCGCCGCCGCAGGTTTCGATGGTGTCGAGATCTTCGAAAATGACCTGCTGTACTACGCCGGCAGCCCGCGCGAAATTCGCCAGCGCTGCGCTGATCTGGGCTTGGCGATAACCCTGTTCCAACCCTTCCGCGACTTCGAAGGTTGCCGGCGCGAACGCCTGGCACGCAACCTGGACCGTGCCGAACGCAAGTTCGATCTGATGCAGGAGCTGGGCACTGACCTGGTGCTGGTGTGCAGCAACGTTGCCGCCGATGCTTTGGGGGAGCGCCCGTTGCTGGTGGATGACCTGCGCCTGCTGGCCGAGCGTGCCGGGGCCCGTGGCCTGCGTATCGGTTATGAGGCCCTGGCCTGGGGACGCCATGTGAACACTTGGGAGCAGGTCTGGGAGATTGTCAAAGCCGCCGACCATGTAAGCCTGGGGATGATCCTCGACAGTTTCCATACGTTGTCGCTCAAGGGTGATCCAGGGGCAATCGCCCAGGTGCCGGGAGAGAAGATTTTCTTTGTGCAGATGGCCGATGCACCTCTGCTGGCCATGGATGTGCTGGAGTGGAGTCGGCATTTTCGCTGTTTTCCGGGGCAAGGCGAGTTTGACCTGCCGGGCTTTCTCGCGCCGATCCTGGCCAGCGGTTACCGTGGCCCGCTGTCGCTGGAGGTCTTCAATGACGGGTTTCGCGCGGCGCCGCCACGGGCCAATGCCGCCGATGGGTTGCGCTCGCTGTTGTACCTGGAAGAAAAGACCCGTCAGCGCCTCGGGCAGGACCGCGTTGAGCTCGCCGCCCCAGAGCTGTTGTTCGCGCCACCGCCTGCCAGCAACTACGACGGAGTCGAGTTCCTCGAGTTTGCCGTCGACGACGCCTCGGGGGCCAAGCTGGGCAACTGGCTGGAGCGCCTGGGCTTTACCCGCGCCGGTGTGCACCGCTCGAAGAACGTCAGCCTGCTGCGCCAGGGCGAAATCAACCTGATCCTCAACGCCGAACCTTATTCCTTTGCCCACAATTTCTTCGAAAGCCATGGCCCGTCGCTGTGCGCCACGGCGATCCGGGTCAAGGGCAGCACCCAGGCCCTGGCCCGCGCCGTGGCTTACCATAGCCAGCCCTACCGCGGCCTGGTCGGCCCCAACGAGCGCGAGCTTGCGGCGGTGCGCGCACCGGACGGCAGCCTGATCTACCTGGTTGAGCAGGACGCCCAGGGCCTGACCATCTACGACACCGACTTCAATGTGCAGGCGCAACCAGGCAGCAGCCTGGGCCTGACCCGCATCGACCACATGGCCCTGGCCTTGCCGGCCGACGGCCTCGACAGTTGGGCGCTGTTCTATAAGAGCGTGCTGGATTTCAGCGCCGATGACGAGGTGGTGTTGCCCGACCCCTATGGCCTGGTCAAGAGCCGCGCCCTGCGCAGCCGATGCAGCTCGATACGCCTGCCGCTGAACATTTCGGAAAACCGCAACACGGCGATTGCCCATGCCTTGTCGCATTACCGGGGCTCGGGCGTGCATCACATCGCGTTCGATTGCGACGATATCTTTACTGCGGTCAAACAGGCCAAAGAGTCGGGCGTGGCCTTGCTCGACATCCCGCTCAACTATTACGACGACCTTGCCGCGCGCTTTGATTTCGACGATCAGTTCCTCAGCGAACTGGCCTACTACAACGTGCTATATGACCGCGATGCCCAGGGCGGTGAGCTGTTTCATGTGTACACCGAGCCGTTCGAAGAGCGTTTCTTCTTCGAAGTGCTGCAACGGCGTAACGGCTACAGCGGCTATGGCGCGGCCAACGTCGCCGTGCGCCTGGCCGCCATGGCCAAGGCGCGCGCGGGCGGGCCAGGGCAGGCCAGGTTGTAGGGCGCAGGCAGCGAGGCTTCCTTACTCCGCACCCGGGGCTCATAATCGCCGGGTTAACCGATGGCCATGAGTCCCGTATGACGACTACCCCAGCACCCTGCGCAGCCCCTGAACCGGCGCCGCGCAAGGGCCGCAAAAACAACCCGGAAAAGACCCGCGAGAACATTCTCCAGGCGGCGATCAGCGAGTTCGTCCAGCAGGGGCTGGCCGGCGCCCGGGTCGATGCGATCGCCGAGCGCACGCAAACCTCCAAGCGCATGATCTACTACTACTTCAACAGCAAGGAGCAGCTGTACGTCGAGGTGCTGGAGAAGCTCTACGGCGATATCCGCAGTACCGAAAGCAGCCTGCATCTTGCCGAGCTCGAGCCGCGCCTGGGTATCCGCCGACTGGTGGAGTTCACCTTCGATCACCATGATCGCAATGTCGATTTCGTGCGCATTGTCTGCAACGAGAACATGCACCACGGCGAGTACGTGAAGCGCTCGTCGGCCATTCGCTCGATGAACAAGAGTGTGCTGACGGCACTGGATGAAGTGCTCAGGCGCGGGGCTGCCGAAGGGGTGTTCCGCCAGGGGCTGGATGCGCTGGATGTGCACCTGCTGATCAGCTCGTTCTGCTTCTACCGGGTATCGAACCGGCATACCTTTGGCGAGATCTTCCAGGTGGATTTCGAAGAGGCGGCGGTCAAGGAACGGCATCGGGAGATGATTTGCGAGTCGGTGCTCAGATTCTTGCAGGCTTGAGCATTTTCGCGGGGCAAGCTCGCTCCCACTTGGTAGGAGCGGGCTTGCCCCGCGATGCTTCTCAGTCTCCCAGACTGTTGAAGTGCTCGATCATCCGCGCGGTATCCGCCTTCACCCCGCTGAACAGTTCGAACGCCTTCACCGCCTGGAACACTGCCATGTTCGCCCCGCTCAAGGTACGGCAACCCAGGGCCCGCGCTTCGCGCAGCAGCTCGGTTTCAAGCGGAAAATACACGATCTCCGCCACCCACAACTGCGCGCGCAGCAATGCCTTGGGCACTGGCATGCCCGGCAGCTTGGCCATGCCCATGGGCGTGGTGTTGACCAGGCCGTCGGCGCTGGCCATTGCGCTTGGCAAGTCATGGCCGACCCGGGCCCGGCAGCCTGTGAACTGCTGATTGAGGTTATCCACAAGGGCCTGGGCGCGGGCCAGTTCGACATCGAACACCGTCAGTTGACCGACCCCTTCCTCCAGCAGCGCATGAGCCACCGCCGCCCCGGCGCCACCAGCGCCCATTTGCACGACTTGCCGACGCTTGGCATCCGCCAGGCCGCGGCGAAAGCCTTCGGCAAAACCCAGGCAATCGGTATTGTGGCCGATGCGCTTGCCATCCTTGAACACCACGGTGTTTACCGCGCCGATGCCGCAGGCTTGCGGCGACAGTTCATTGAGCAGCGGCAGGATCGCTTGCTTGCACGGGAAGGTAATGTTGAGGCCGGTGAAACCCATGTACTCGGCCGCCGTCAGCAGTTCTTCGAGGGCGCTGCTGTCGAGCTTGAGCGCGTCCAGATCGATCAGCCGGTACAGGTAGTTCAGCCCTTGCGCGGCACCTTCGTGCTCGTGCAGCGCCGGGGTGCGCGAAGCCTGGATGCCTGCACCGATAAGGCCGGCGAGGATGCTGGGAGAAGAGGCCAAAGCCATGCTGAAAACTCCGTTGTTGTTCTTGGAAATGAAGCGGGAGCGCGTCAGATTAGAAAATGTACCGAATGGTTAATTTGGTCAATTGCCGCTGGGCCTGTCCGCGTGTTTTCTGTGCGCTGATCGCACAGCCTGTGCTACACCTGTTGCTTTGCACCTGCCCATGGAGGGCGACATGGCAACGCCGATCAACGACCTGCAGTCGCTGGGGGAGACCTGGCCCGGCCTGGCCAACCTGACCCAGTCAATCTTCGCCGCCCTGGGTGGCCATGGCTTTCGCAATGCCTTTCGCCTCGACCATTCGCGTAGCACCTGCCTGCTGCTGATCGATGGCCTGGGCTGGAACCTGCTGCAGGCCCATGCCCGGCATGCACCGTTTCTTGCCTCATTGATGCAGCCGGACAGCCACTTCAAGGTGGGCTTCCCGGCCACCACCGCCACCAGCCTGGCGTCGGTGGCTTCCGGGCTGGGCTGCGGCGCCCACGGTATCGTTGGCTGCGGTTTTGCCCTGGATGAGCAGACTGAACTGTCGCCGTTGTCCTGGACCACTTCGCCCTTGCAGGTCGAGGCGCAGCCCAATGTGGCACCGCTGCCGGACACTTTTATCGTGCCCGCTGATGCCTGGAGCCTGGCCGTTAAGCAGGGCATCGCAGTCAGCACGGTGATGCTCGGGCGCTATGCCAACTCCGATTTCACCCGGGCGATCTACAAGGCTGGCAAGATCCTCCCTGCTCCGGCTTATGTCGCTTATCCACAGCTGGTCAATGAGGCACTTTCGCAGCCAGCCCCGGCATTCTGCTTCGCCTATTTTGGTGATCTGGACTTTGCCGGGCACCTGTTCGGCCCTGGCTCCGAGGGCTGGCTCAAACAACTGCAGATTGCCGACCAACTGGCCCAGGCCATCGCCCAACACCTGCCAAAGCAGGCCCGGCTAATGGTGATTGCCGACCACGGCATGCTGGCGCTGGACCACGAGCAGGTACACGACTTTGATCAGGATCCAGCCCTGCAGGAGGGTGTTCGAGCAATCGCCGGGGATATCCGTGCGCGCTACCTGTATACCCACGAGTCTGAGCAAGACCGTGTGCACCAGCGTTGGCAGAATCGTCTAGGGGACAATTACCAGGTATTGAGCAAGGGGCAGGCGATAGCCAAGGGGCTGTTTGGCGATGTGCTGTTGAGCCAGGCTGAAGCGCGGATTGGTGACTTGATCGTGATCCCGACGGGTGCCGGGGGGATCATTCGCAGTGAGATGGAGCAGCATGCCAGTCAGTGGCGGGGGCACCATGGGGCGTTGACCGATGAGGATCAGCGGGTGCCGTTGTTGATGTATTGAAGGACCCGCTCCGGTGGGAGCGGGCTTGACCCGCGATAGCCTCACCGCCGAACCAGCAACACCCCACTCTCCATGTGATGGGTATACGGAAACTGGTCAAACAACGCGCAGCGCTCGATGCGATGAGTGTCGCTCAACTGGGCGATGTTGGCCGCCAGGGTTTCCGGGTTGCAGGAGATGTACAGGATATTGTCGAAGCGCCGGGTCAGTTCGCAGGTGTCCGGGTCCATGCCGGCGCGCGGCGGGTCGACGAACACGCTGCCGAACTGGTAGCTCTTCAGGTCAATACCTTCCAGGCGGCGGAACGGGCGAACCTCGTTAAGGGCCTCGGTCAGCTCTTCAGCCGACAGACGCACCAGGCGCACGTTGTCCACCGCGTTGTCGTCGAGGTTGTGCAGGGCGGCATTCACCGAAGTCTTGCTGATTTCAGTCGCCAGCACCTTGCGTACCCGGGTGGCCAGGGGCAGGGTGAAGTTGCCGTTGCCGCAGTACAACTCGAGCAGGTCGTCCTGGCGCTCGCCCAGGGCTTCATAGGCCCAGTTGAGCATCTTCTGGTTGACCGCGCCGTTGGGCTGGGTGAAGGCGCCTTCGGGCTGGCGATAGCGGAAGGTGCGTCCGGCAACCTGCAGTTCTTCGACCGCGTAATCGCGGCCGATGACCTCGCGCTTGCCCTTGGAGCGGCCGATGATGCTCACGCCCAGGTCGCTGGCCAGTTGCTGCGCGGCGGCTTGCCAATGCTCGTCCAGCGGACGGTGGTAGCACAGGGTGATCATCGCATCGCCCGCCAGGGTGGTGAGGAACTCCACCTGGAACAGCTTGAAACTCAGCGCCGAACTGGCCTGCCAAGCGGCCTTGAGCCGTGGCATCAGGTCGTTGATCTGCCGGCTGGCGATCGGGAAGTCTTCGATCAGGATCGGCGTGTACTTCTCGCCCGGAGCGAACATCGCATAGAAGCGCTGCTCGTTCTCGCGCCACAGGCGGAACTCGGCGCGCAGGCGATAGTGCTCGCGCGGCGAGTCGAATACCGCAGGCTCGGGGGCCGCGAATGGCGCCAGTAGCTCGCGCAGGCGGGCGACCTTGGCGTCGAGCTGCTGGGTGTAGGTCGAAGGGTCGAAGGCAGCACTCATGCGTTGAACCAGCCCAACTTGATGACGAACAGGATCGAGAGGATCACCAGCGCCGCGTTGAGGTCACGGGCACGGCCGGAGAGTAGCTTGATCGCGGTCCAGGCAATGAAACCGAAGGCGATGCCGTTGGCGATCGAGTAGGTCAGCGGCATGGCCAGGGCGGTGACTACCACCGGTGCGGCTTCGGTAATGTCGTCCCAGTTTATTTCAGCCAGGCCCGAAGCCATCAACACGGCGACGAACAACAGCGCCGGGGCCGTGGCGAACGCTGGCACGCTACCGGCCAGCGGGGCGAAGAACAGCGCCAGCAGGAACAGGATGGCCACGACGATGGCGGTCAGGCCGGTGCGGCCACCGGCGCTCACGCCAGCAGCCGACTCGATGTAGCTGGTGGTGGTCGAGGTGCCCAGCAGGGAGCCGGCCATGGCGGCGGTGCTGTCGGCGATCAGCGCGCGGCCCATTTTCGGCATGTGGCCGTCCTTGCGCATCAGGCCGGCGCGCTTGGCGACGCCGATCAGGGTGCCGGAGTTGTCGAACAGGTCAACGAACAGGAAGGCGAAGATCACGCTGATCAGGCCAACGTCCAGGGCGCCCTTGATGTCCAGTTGCAGGAAGGTCGGTGCCAGCGACGGCGGCATCGATACCACGCCGTTGAACGGGGTGACGCCCAGGGCGATGGAGGCCACTGTCACCGCCAGGATACCGATCAGCACCGCGCCACGGACCTTCATGGCCTCCAGCGCGACGATCAGGAAGAAGCCCAGGGTGGCGAGGATCGGCGCCGGCTTCTTGAGGTCACCGAGGCCCACCAGAGTGGCTTCGTTATCGACGACGATGCCCGCGTTGTGCAGGGCGATCAGCGCCAGGAACAGGCCGATACCGGCAGCAATCGCCGAACGCAACGGCAGTGGGATGCTGTTGACGATCCATTCACGGATGCGAAAGATCGACAGCAGGAAGAAGCACACCGCGGAGATGAACACCGCGCCCAGGGCCACCTGCCAGGTGTGGCCCATGTGCAGGACCACGGTGTAGGTGAAGAAGGCGTTCAGGCCCATGCCCGGTGCCAGGGCGATCGGGTAGTTGGCGATCAGGCCCATGGTGGTCGAACCGATGGCCGCTGCCAGGCAGGTGGCGACGAACAGCGCGCCCTTGTCCATGCCGGTTTCGCCGAGGATGCTCGGGTTGACGAACAGGATGTAGGCCATGGCCAGGAAGGTGGTCACGCCCGCGAGAATCTCGGTGCGGACATTGGTGTCGTGTGCTTTTAGTTGAAACAGCCTTTCCAGCATGCCTGCTCCCCGTGGCGCTCCCGGCGCCGTGAATGTATCGACCCAGTTAGCAAAGCACAGACTGTACCGGGAGACTGTGGTTTTTCCCTGGGCCGGAAAAAAGCCGCGCATCATACCAGCATGCTCGCGCTGCGGTAATTAATGTCGCAATCCCGGCATCCCGAGACTGTCACGCGGCCCTGGCGCGGTGAGCGACTAGACTTACGGGAGACCCCGGCGGAGAGCAGTCGATGACCCACAGAGCCCTGATCGTAGTTGCCGAAGGCGTGGATGATCTGCAAAGCGTGACCCTGATCGACGTGCTGCGCCGCGCCGAGATAGAGGTGGTGGTGGCCAGTATCGAAGGCCGGCGCATGCTCACCTGCGCCCGAGGCACACGCTTGACCGCCGACGGCATGTTGGTTGATCTGCTGGCCCAGCCGTTTGACCTGATGGTTTTGCCAGGGGGCGAGAAGGGTGTGCAGCACATGGAGCTACACCAGCCGCTGGGCCAGCAGGTAAAGGACCAGGCCAGGGCCGGGAAGTTTTTCGCTGCGATCGGCGAGGGGCCGTTGGCCCTGCAGGCCTATGGCGTGTTGCGCCAGCGGCGCATGACCTGTGATCCGGACGCCAGCCAGCAGTTGTCCGGGTGCAACTTTGTCGATCAGGCGGTGGTGCTGGATGGCAACTGCATCACCGCGCAGGGTTCGGCGGCGGCGTTGCAATTCGCCTTGGCGCTGGTTGAGCAGGTGGCGGGCAGGGCGGTGTGCAAGCGGGTGGCGGCTGAACTGGGGGTGTAGCTATCGCGGGGCAAGCCCGCTCCCACAGTGGGAGCGGGCTTGCCCCGCGATGAGGCCCTCACTGCTTGTGCATATGATCGCGCCCGGCCAGGGTCGGGAACAGCTTGATCCACACCCCGTTCACCGCATTCACCCGGCCGCGGATCACCATGCTGATCATGTCGGCGGCACACATCACCCGCCCGACCTTGCGCTCCACCGCAAAGCGCGCCAGCCACAGTGACATCAACAAGCCGCCCACCGCCGGCGGCGGAGCAGGTTATTACCACTTTGTAACAACGGGTTGCGAAGAATCTCGCTATAGCGGCGCAAGCGCACTGTTTTGGGGCGAGGTAAAGGGGGTGAGACAACCGGTCACGCGGCAATCAACCACACAAGCGCCAAGGCCGTTCAGGACTATCCTTTCAGACAACCGTTGATCTGGATCAATAGTTTCATTTGCAACGGTAGGGCCAGACGGCCGAATTCCCTGCGATGTGATGTCTACAGAACAATTCCAACTTGCCGCACTCAACTACCGTGGGGGCAGTTGGCGCCCAGGCCACCACCTGACGCCGGATTACCTGACAGAGGAAGCACTATGTTCGGATTAGAGGCTCTAGATCTCGCCCGAATTCAGTTCGCGTTTACCGTGTCCTTTCACATCCTGTTCCCGGCCATCACCATCGGCCTGGCGAGTTACCTGGCTGTTCTTGAAGGGCTGTGGCTGAAAACCAACAACAGCGTCTACCGTGACCTTTACCATTTCTGGTCAAAGATCTTTGCCGTCAACTTCGGCATGGGGGTGGTCTCGGGCCTGGTCATGGCCTACCAGTTCGGCACCAACTGGAGCAAGTTCTCCGATTTTGCCGGCTCCGTCACTGGGCCGCTGCTGACGTATGAAGTGCTGACCGCCTTCTTCCTCGAGGCCGGTTTCCTCGGTGTCATGCTCTTTGGCTGGAACCGTGTTGGCCGTGGCCTGCACTTCTTCGCCACGGTGATGGTCGCCATCGGCACACTGATCTCGACCTTCTGGATCCTCGCCTCCAACAGCTGGATGCAGACCCCCCAAGGCTACGAGATCGTCAACGGTGTGGTGATCCCGGTCGACTGGTTCGCGGTGATCTTCAACCCGTCGTTCCCCTACCGCCTGGCCCACATGGCCACGGCCGCCTTTGTCGCGACTGCGTTCTTCGTCGGCGCTTCGGCAGCCTGGCACCTGTTGCGCGGCCGCGATAACCCGGCGATCCGCAAGATGCTCTCGATGGCCATGTGGATGGCCCTGATCGTGGCGCCGGTGCAGGCCGTGATCGGCGACTTCCATGGCCTCAACACCCTCAAGCACCAACCGGTGAAAATCGCTGCGATCGAGGGCCACTGGGAAAACAAGCCGGGCGAACCGACTCCGCTGATTCTCTTCGGCATCCCCGACATGGAGGCCGAAACCACGCGCTTCAAGGTGGAGATCCCGGCGCTGGGCAGCCTGATCCTGACCCACAGCCTGGACAAGCAAGTACCGGCGATGAAGGAGTTCCCGAAAGAAGACCGGCCTAACTCGACCGTCGTGTTCTGGTCGTTCCGGGTCATGGTTGGCTTAGGGATGCTGATGATCTTTGTCGGCCTCTGGAGCCTGTGGCTGCGCAAGAGCGACAAGCTCTACAGTTCGCGCCCGTTCCTGTACCTGACCTTGTGGATGGGCCCGTCCGGCCTGATCGCCATCCTCGCCGGCTGGTTTACTACCGAGATCGGTCGCCAGCCCTGGGTGGTGTACGGCCTGATGCGCACCGCCGATGGTGTCTCCAACCACAGCTACGGTCAGCTCGGCCTGACGCTGGTGATGTTCGTGGTGGTCTACTTCGCGCTGTTCGGTACCGGTCTGGGTTACATGATGCGCCTGGTGCGCAAAGGGCCGAAGACCGGTGAAGGGGACGAGACCACGCCAGGTGGCCCTGGCCAGCAACGCACGCCGGCCCGGCCGCTGTCGGCCGCCGATGAGGCGCATGAACATGGCGATCACGCCAGCCTGAACAAGGGGAACTGAATCATGGGTATTGATCTTCCGCTGATCTGGGCCGTGATCATCATCTTCGGCATCATGATGTACGTGGTCATGGACGGCTTTGACCTGGGCATTGGCATCCTCTTCCCGTTCGTCAAGGCCGAGCAGGACCGCGACGTGATGATGAACACCGTCGCACCGGTCTGGGACGGTAACGAAACCTGGCTGGTGCTGGGCGGCGCGGCGCTGTTTGGCGCCTTTCCGATGGCCTATGCCGTGGTCCTCTCGGCGCTGTACCTGCCGTTGATGCTGATGCTGGTCGGCTTGATCTTCCGCGGCGTGGCTTTTGAGTTCCGCTTCAAGGCGACGGCGGCCAAGCGCCATTTGTGGGACAAGGCGTTCATCGGCGGCTCGCTGGTGGCAACCTTCTTCCAGGGCGTAGCCCTGGGGGCCTTCATCGAAGGTTTCGAGGTGGTCAATCGCAACTACGTTGGCGGCAGCCTCGATTGGCTGACCCCGTTCAGCCTGTTCTGCGGCCTTGGTCTGGTTGTCGCCTACGCCTTGCTGGGTTGCACTTGGCTGATCATGAAGACCGAAGGCAAGCTGCAATTGCAGATGCATGACCTGGCGCGTCCGCTGGCCCTGGTGCTGTTGGCGGTGACCGGTATCGTCAGTATCTGGACGCCGCTGGCGCATCCGGATATTGCCACCCGCTGGTTCAGTCTGCCGAACCTGTTCTGGTTCCTGCCGGTGCCGATCCTGGTACTGGTGACCCTGTACGGCTTGCTGCGGGCCGTTGCGCGTAATGCTCACTACACCCCGTTCCTGCTGACCCTGGTGCTGATCTTCCTCGGCTACAGCGGCCTGGGTATCAGCCTGTGGCCGAACATCATCCCGCCGTCGATTTCGATCTGGGAAGCGGCGGCACCTCCGCAGAGCCAGGGCTTCATGCTGGTCGGGACCTTGTTCATCATCCCGTTCATCCTCGGTTACACCTTCTGGAGCTACTACGTATTCCGCGGCAAGGTGACCCACGAAGATGGCTACCACTAGGGGAGCATGGCAATGACTGGCAAAGGCTCGATTGACGAAGAGAAGAAACCGCTCTGGCAGCGCCTGGGCTGGTTGGCACTGATCTGGGCCGCCAGCGTGGTGAGTCTGGCACTGGTCGCCTGGCTGATGCGTCTGTTCATGAGTGCGGCCGGACTGAGCACGCACTAAACGTTATTTCCCATCCCGCCTTGCGGCGGATTTACAGCCCTTCGCAGCGTCAGCTGCGGAGGGTTTTTTTTGCTCCGAGGGAGCGGGCTTGCCCCGCGATGCAATGTGGCTGACAGAATGCTATCGCGGGTCAAGCCCGCTCCTACTTACGCGCCTTGAGCACCACGAACTTAGGCGTCGCCGCCACCTGTTCAACCCCACGGAACAGGCGCGCCAGCTTGCTGTGATAACCCAGGTGACGATTGCCGACGATGTACAGCGCGCCACCCACCACCAGGGCTTCGCGGGCCTGCTGGAACATGCGCCAGGCGAGAAAATCTCCGACCACCTGCTGCTGGTGGAACGGCGGGTTGCACAGCACCACATCCAGTGACTGCGCCGCTTGCCCGGCCAGGCCGTCGTCAGGGCGCACCGTCACTTGCCGCTCACCCAGCGCCGTCTGCCAGTTCTCCCAGGCAGACTGCACCGCCATGTACGACTCATCCACCAGGGTGTACTGCGCCTGCGGGTTGGCCAGGGCGCTGGCGATGGCCAGCACGCCATTACCGCACCCCAGGTCCGCGACCCGGGCGTTGCCGAGGTCTTTGGGCAGGTGTGGGAGGAACGCCCGTGTGCCGATATCCAGGCCTTCCCGGCAGAACACATTGGCGTGGTTGAGCAGCTCAAGGCGTGGTGTGTCGAGTTGATAGCGGGTCGGGTAGGGCGAGACGAATGCCGGTTTTGTCTGGAAGGTGGCAATCAGCAGGCGGGCCTTTTTCTGTGCCAGCGACGCCTGGACCGGGCCGATGTATTTCTCCAGCAGGTCACCCGCCGCGCGGGGCAGGTGCTTGATCATGGCGCCGGCAACCACTTGTGCGCCGGGCGCCAGTTGGCCTTGCAGGCGAATCAGTTGCTCTTCGAGCAAGGCCAGGGTCTTGGGCACGCGTACCAGCACGCGATCGAACGGGCCCTGCCAGGGATGGCTGGCCGCCACGAACGGCACCGAGTCAAAGGCCAGGCCGTTGCGCACCAGGTTCTTTTCCAGGGCCAGATGGGCCAGGTGCGAGTCGCCGCTGCTCAGCACCCAAACATGGGGCGCCAGGCTGATGGCCAGAGCACCGAAGCTGTCATTGAGGACCAGCACCCGAGTCGTTGCCGAGAGTGTCTGCTCGGCCAGGTGTTCCAGCAAATACTCGTCGGCAGCATCGAAGGCTTGCAGAGGATCGTTGGCTTGCTCGGGCTGGCGAAGCAGATCGAGTTCGGCGAAGGGGCTGGTCAGCAGGGGCATGGTGTATGGCTCTGGGGCATTGACGTGCGCGTACGGCGCGCTTTACAGGGCCGTGATTCTACCGTGCTTTGAGGGGCTGCGGGGGATGGCTCAGATCAGGCCGTTCATCACCGCAATGGCGATTGCGCCGGCTTTGTTGCTCGCGTTGGTTTTACTGATGATGCTGCGGATGTGGAAGTTCACCGTACTCTGCGAAAGCGACAGGATGCAGGCGACGTCGGCAGCAGTCTTGCCGGCGGCGGACCACTTGAGCACTTCGCTTTCACGTTCGGACAGGTTGCAGGCCGGTTTGCTTTGCCCGGATCGCCGGTCGAGCATCAGCGTATGCAGCAGATTGCACAGCCAGATGATCTGACCGGCCTTTTCGTAATGTTCTTCGAGGCTGATTGGCATCTGGCTGCGGGCGATACTGAGTATGCTCAGGTTATGGCGCATATCGTGTGCCGATTGACTCCAGCCATGGCATACGCCATGGGACTTGGCCTCCTTGCGCAATTGTGGTGCCTCTCGGAACACCTCGTCGCTCCACAGCAGCGGCATCAGAGAGCGCTGGCAGTGCACTACCGTGGGGTCGTGCCCCAGGTAGTGCTCTTGATAGCGTTCTTTCCAGGCGGTGGGATAATTGTTGAAAAACCGCAGCTGAGGCAGTTGGGTCGCTATCTGCACACGCATGCCGAATGCCAGGAACTCCATGTCCAGGTCCTCGGCCAGCGAAACCGCAATGTTGAACATCCGCTGTTCGTCGGTTTCGGCAAGCAACTGTTCAAGCTGCTGTTCTTTCCAATGAGGCATGGGAGCAATCTCAAGTGGGTGGATCCATTACCCAGCGGGTGCACCGTAGTGTAGGAAATGTCCGACGATTTTGTTGGGTTTTTTGGCTATAGAAATGTAAACATTTCTACAACGCTGTTCTTTAAAAGCCATGACCTTGGCTATGTGATATCGATTTGAAATCATTGACTTGGTTACTAACGCACTGCTGTTTCAATTTCACCTGCGACCGATGCCACTACAAACCAGCGGTGTTTCTGCGACGGTGTTTGCGCCACACTGAGGCATCTGTTCTTTGGAGTAAGTCATGACTGCCAGCGCTGAAAAGTTCACCCGCCAGACGCTGCTTGACGTCCAGCCGCTGACCCCCAGCCTGTTCAGCCTGCGTACCAGCCGCGACCAGGGCTTTCGTTTTCGTGCCGGGCAATTTGCCCGCCTGGGGGTGAGCAAAGCCGACGGTAGTGTGGTCTGGCGCGCCTATTCGATGGTGTCGTCGCCCTTCGACGAACACCTGGAGTTTTTTTCCATCGTGGTGCCGGGAGGGGAATTCACCAGCGAACTGAGCCGCCTGAAAGAAGGTGACAGCCTGCTGATCGATCGCCAGGCTTTCGGCTACCTGACCCTGGACCGCTTTGTCGACGGTCGCGACCTGTGGTTGCTGGCTACCGGCACTGGGATCGCGCCGTTTTTGTCGATCCTGCAGGACTTTGAGGTGTGGGAGCGGTTCGAGTCGATCAAGCTGGTCTACTCGGTGCGCGAAGCTCGGGAACTGGCGTACCTGGACTTGATCGCCGGCCTGGAACAACGTGATTACCTGGCCGAATATGTCGGCAAACTGCAGTTCATTCCGGTCGTCACCCGTGAGCAGCACCCCGGTGCCCTGAGCCTGCGCATTACTACCCTGATCGAGAATGGCGAGCTGGAGCGTGCGGCGGGCCTGGCGCTGACGCCTGAGCATTCGCGCGTCATGCTGTGCGGCAACCCGCAGATGGTCGACGACACCCGCAAGGTGCTCAAACTGCGCGACATGAACCTGAGCCTGAGTCGTAGGCCAGGCCAGGTGGCGGTCGAGACCTACTGGTAAGGCACAAGACAAACGGCGCCCGCAGGCGCCGTTTCTTATCGCTGTGCTCAGGGTTGCCGATTCTGCGCCTTGAGCAGGTCGCGGATTTCGCTCAGCAGCTCTTCTTCCTTGGTTGGCACCGGCGGCAGGGTTGGCGCCTGCGCCTCTTCACGTTTGAGGCGGTTGATCGCCTTGACGCCCATGAAGATCGCAAAGGCGACGATGATGAAATCGAGGATGGTCTGGATGAACTTGCCATAGGCCATGACCACAGCAGGGACGTCGCCTTCGGCCGCCTTTAGGGTGACTGCCAGGTCGCTGAAATCGACGCCGCCAATCAGCAAGCCGATCGGCGGCATGATCACGTCACCGACGAACGATGAAACGATTTTGCCAAAGGCGGCGCCGATGATGATACCGACAGCCATATCGACGACATTCCCTTTGACCGCGAAGGCCTTGAATTCACTGAGCACGCCCATGGTTTATTCCTTGTAACAGATGAGTTTGGTAAATGCAGTGTAAATCAGCTACGCGCTTCATGCTCCGCGCTGCTGCAGCAGACTGCGGTTATACCGAATAGTTTTGTCGTTTTCTGTGGCCGCCCAGGTGCCTGAGGTCGGCTATGATGGTGCCTTTTTCCAGAGGACCGTCCCATGGCCAAGGCCAAGCGCATGTACGGCTGCACCGAGTGCGGCGCGACCTTCCCGAAATGGGCCGGGCAATGCGGTGAATGCGGCGCCTGGAACACCCTGGTCGAGACCGTGCTGGAAAGCGGTGCGGCAGCAGCCCCCAGTGGGCGCACCGGTTGGGCCGGGCAACAGGCGCAGATCAAGACCCTGGCCGAAGTCAGCGTCGAAGAGATCCCGCGCTTCACCACCGCCAGTGCCGAGCTCGACCGGGTCCTGGGCGGTGGCCTGGTCGACGGTTCGGTGGTATTGATCGGTGGCGACCCGGGCATCGGCAAGTCGACCATCCTCCTGCAGACCTTGTGCAACATCGCCACGCGCATGCCGGCGTTGTACGTCACCGGCGAAGAATCCCAGCAGCAGGTGGCCATGCGTGCCCGGCGTCTGGGCCTGCCCCAGGACAAGCTGCGGGTCATGACCGAGACCTGCATCGAGACCATTATCGCCACTGCCCGGGTCGAAAAGCCCAAGGTCATGGTCATCGACTCGATCCAGACCATCTTCACCGAGCAGTTGCAGTCAGCGCCCGGTGGGGTTTCCCAGGTGCGCGAAAGTGCGGCCTTGCTGGTGCGTTACGCCAAGCAGAGCGGCACGGCGATCTTCCTGGTCGGTCACGTGACCAAGGAAGGTGCCCTGGCCGGGCCACGGGTGCTCGAGCACATGGTCGATACCGTGCTGTATTTCGAAGGTGAATCCGATGGGCGCCTGCGTTTGCTACGCGCGGTGAAAAACCGCTTTGGCGCGGTCAACGAGTTAGGCGTGTTCGGCATGACCGACCGTGGCCTGAAGGAAGTCTCCAACCCTTCAGCGATCTTTCTCACGCGTGCCCAGGAAGAGGTCCCGGGCAGCGTGGTCATGGCCACCTGGGAAGGCACCCGGCCGATGCTGGTCGAGGTCCAGGCGCTGGTCGACGACAGCCACTTGTCCAACCCGCGGCGGGTCACCCTGGGCCTGGATCAGAATCGCCTGGCCATGCTCCTGGCGGTGCTGCACCGCCATGGTGGCATTCCAACCCATGATCAGGACGTGTTCCTCAACGTGGTTGGCGGGGTCAAGGTCCTGGAGACCGCCTCGGACCTGGCGTTGATGGCAGCGATCATGTCCAGCCTGCGCAACCGCCCGCTCGATAACGGCCTGCTGGTGTTTGGCGAGGTCGGTTTGTCGGGCGAAGTGCGGCCGGTGCCCAGTGGCCAGGAGCGTTTGAAGGAAGCGGCCAAGCATGGCTTCAAGCGTGCCATCGTGCCCAAGGGCAATGCGCCCAAGGAGGCCCCGGCCGGCTTGCAGGTAATTGCCGTGACTCGCCTGGAACAGGCATTGGATGCCCTGTTCGAATGAGGTGCTCACAGGATTGCGTAGCAAGGTTTGATTATTAATTGACGCCTAAATAATGGCTATCTAATATCTCGCCACGTTTTGCTGAATCCAAGGATTGGACATGCTGCCGGTGGGCCAAGGGACGTGGTTTTCGTTGTGCTTGGCCACTCGCCGGTGCCGCTCATTGCGCTTGAGCATCCTTGCCCCACGGCACTGCCTGTTGCTCTGCGCTGTCGTGGTTGCCCAGGCGCTGGCTGCCTCGACGGTGCTGGCTGGCACCTCGGGCGAACGCGCCCAATTGCTTGCCGTCTATCGCCAGGCTCAACTGCACGATGCCGAATTGCGCGCTGCCCGTGCTGACTACGCCGCCCGTCAGGAGGCGGTGCCCCAGGCCCGGGCCAACCTGCTGCCGGCCCTTAGCTCCAGCGCGACCTTCGAGTCCAGTCACTTGTCCCGGGATGAGCCGGAGCTGGCGCGTACCCGTAGCCAGACGACCTTGCAGGCGAACCTGAAACAGCCCCTGGTCAACCTGGCCTTCTGGTACGACCTGGCGGCGGCCCATGCCAGCGTTGCCCAGGCGGCGCTGGAGCTCTCGGACAAAGAGCAGGCACTGGTGCTCAAGACCGCTGAGGCCTACTTCGAGACATTGCGGGCCACCGATGAGCAGGCCGCCTCGCAGGCGGAGGAAATCGCCCTGAAGCAGCAGCTCGATCAGGCCCAGGCGCGTCTGAAGAGCGGCCTGTCGAGTATTACCGACGTGCTCGATGCGCAGTCGGCCCATGACAATGCCCAGGCCAATAGCAAGCTTGCCGAGCGCAAGGTGGAAGATGCGTTCGAGCTGCTGACCCGGCTGACCAATGCCCGCTACCTGAGTATCGAGGGCATACAGCACCAAATGCCAGTGGCGGCGCCGGTTCCGGCGGACGCACAATCCTGGGTCGACGCGGCCGCCAGGCAGAACCTGGCGCTGCTGGCGAGCAACTTTGCCGTTCAGGCCGCGCAAGAGCGCATCAGTCAGCAACGTGCTGGCCATGCGCCGACACTGGACGCCGTAGCCTCCTACCGTCGAGGCGACAATGACAGTTTCGGCTACAGCAACCCGAGTGACTTCGGCCGGGACGGTTACCGCAGCCCTGTCGCCCAGGGCTCCATCGGCCTGGAAGTGACCTTGCCGCTCTATAGCGGTGGGCGTGTCAGTTCACGGGTGCGTGAATCCTATGACCGGCTGGTAGAGAGCGAGGAAGTGCGTGAAGGTCGCCGTAGGGAGGTGGTCTTCAATACCCGCAACTTCTATCGCGCAGTCAATTCCGACATTGAACAGATCAGCGCGCGACGCCAGACCATCCTTTCCAGCCAGGGCTCGCTGCGTGCCTCCAAGGCCGGGGCCGACCTCGGCACCCGCAACACCGTCGACGTACTCAACGCCCAGCGGCAGTTGTACCGCTCGGTGCGCGACTACAACAACGCCCGCTACGACTACATCCTCAACACCTTGCGACTGCAGCAGGTGGCGGGGACGCTCAGTGAACGCGACCTGATCCTGCTGTCTGGCTACCTGAAAACCGACTACCAGCCGAGCCGGGATTTTCTTCCGCCCGAGCTGCGCGCACGTGAGCATTCAGGGTAACGGCGCGGCGCCATGGGCGTGAAAGTCGCTGTGTTCGTCGTGTTGATTGAACGATCCCTTTTCTGGCATGGATGTGTGTATGCAAGATCCCCTGGCCTCCCTCCAGTCTTCTCCCGTGGACACCGGGCTTGCCTGCTTTGCGATGCTGGCGCGTTATCACAACGTGGCGGTATCACCGGAGCAGTTGGCTCACGAGCACCTGGCTGAAGGCAAGGCCTTCGCCACAGCCGAGATCCTCCTGGCTGCACGCCAGTGCAAACTCAAGGCCAAGGCGATTCGCACGCGCATCGACCGGCTTGAGCAGACGCCCTTGCCGGCAATCGCCCGCGCCCGTGACGGCAGCTTCTTCATTGTTGCCCGGGTGGAAAAGAGCAAAGCGCTGATCCATGACCCGCTCAGCCAGCGGCCTGAAAGCATCGATCTGACTGCCCTGGACGAACGCTGGGGCGGTGAGATGATTCTGTTGCGCTCGCAGGCCTCGCAGGCCGACGAGATGTCGCGGTTCGATTTCACCTGGTTCATTCCGGCCATCGTCAAGTACCGCAAACTGCTTGGCGAGGTTCTGCTGGTCTCGCTGGTATTGCAGATATTCGCCCTGCTGACGCCGCTGTTCTTCCAGGTCGTGATGGACAAGGTGCTGGTGCACCATGGCCTGACCACCCTGGATGTGATCGCCATCGGCCTGCTCGGCATCATGGTGTTCGAGACCGTGCTCAGCGGCCTGCGCAGTTATGTATTCGCCCATACCGCCAGCCGTATCGATGTCGAGCTGGGGGCGCGGCTGTTCCGCCACCTGATCATGCTGCCGCTGTCCTACTTCCAGGCGCGCCGGGTCGGCGACTCGGTAGCCCGGGTGCGGGAGCTGGAGAACATCCGCAACTTTCTCACCGGCAATGCCATCACCTTGTTGCTGGATGTACTGTTCTCGGTGGTGTTCATCGCGGTGATGCTGTTCTACAGCGGCTGGCTGACCCTGGTGGTGCTGGTGTCCTTGCCGCTGTATGTCCTGGTGTCGGTGTTGATCACCCCCTTGCTGCGTGCGCGGCTGAACGAAAGCTTCGCCCGCGGGGCGGAGAACCAGGCGTTCCTGGTGGAGACGGTCAATGGCATCGACACCTTGAAGTCGATGGCGGTCGAGCCGCAGATCACCCGCAAATGGGATAACCAGTTGGCCGCTTACGTCAGCGCCGGCTTCAAGACGCAAACCTTGTCGACCATCGCCAATGAAAGCGTCTCGCTGATCGGCAAACTGGTGACCGTCGCCACCTTGTGGCTGGGTGCACGCCTGGTGATCGATGGCCAGCTCAGCGTTGGCCAGCTGATTGCTTTCAACATGCTGGCCGGGCGCGTGGCACAGCCGATCATGCGCCTGGCCCAGTTGTGGACCAACTTCCAGCAGACCGGGGTGTCGGTCCAGCGCCTGGGCGACATTCTCAACACCCGCAGCGAAATCGCCCAAGCCACCCGCAGTGCGTTACCCCCGCTGCAAGGCAACATCGAGTTCGACCAGGTGCAGTTCCGCTATCGTCCGGATGGCTCGGAAGTCCTGCGTGGCGTCAGCCTGAAGATCCAGGCCGGCACGGTTATCGGCATCGTCGGCCGCTCCGGTTCGGGCAAGAGCACCTTGACCCGGCTGCTGCAGAGGCTGTTCGTGCCCGAGCGTGGCCGCGTGCTGGTCGACGGCATGGACCTGGCCCTGGCCGATGTCGCGTCGCTGCGTCGGCAGATCGGCGTGGTGCTGCAGGACAACATGCTGTTCAACCGCAGCATTCGCGAAAACATCGCCCTGGCCGACCCTGGAGCGCCACTGGAAGCGGTCATGCGCTCGGCCCGGCTGGCGGGGGCCCACGAGTTCATTCTCGAGCTGCCGGAAGGTTACGACACCATGGTCGGCGAGCATGGTGCCTCGCTCTCGGGTGGCCAGCGCCAGCGTATCGCGATCGCCCGGGCGCTGATGGGCAACCCGCGGATCCTGATCTTCGACGAAGCCACCAGCGCCCTGGACTATGAGTCCGAGCGCATCATTCAACAGAACATGCAGGCGATCTGCAAAGGACGCACGGTGATCATCATTGCCCATCGGCTGTCCGCCGTGCGCGATGCCCACAGCATCGTTGTCATGGACCGCGGCCAGATTGTCGAGCAGGGCACTCATGCTGAGCTAGTGATGCGCGACAGTGGGCATTACGCGCATTTGCACCGCCTGCAACAGGGATAATTTCATGAGTCGACTATCCGCGGGACACGCACTCCTGCAGCGCTATGCTGTGGCCTGGCGAGAGGCCTGGGGCCGCCGCCGGGAGATGGACAGCCCGGCACGCCTGGACCATGAGGTCGAGTTCCTGCCGGCGGCGCTGGCGGTGCAGGATCAACCGGTGCACCCGGCGCCACGCTATATCCAGTGGGGGATTCTGCTGTTCGCGGTGCTGGCGCTGGTCTGGGCCTGTGTCGGCGAGATCGAGGTCGTCGCGACGGCCCGGGGCAAGGTGGTCGCCAGTGGCAAGAGCAAGACCATCCAGCCCAGCGAAGTGGCAGTGGTGCGCTCGATCCGGGTCTATGACGGGCAGCAGGTCAAGGCTGGGGATGTGCTGGTGGAGCTCGATACCAGCATGACCGGGGCGGACGTCAAGCGCCTGCAGGTCGACTGGCTGGCCGCCGAAGTCGATGCGGCCAGGGCCGGTGCCATGCTCGAGTCGATCCAGACGGGCCGTGAGCCCACCCTGGTGCTGCAGTCGGTCGGCGCAACCGAGCACCAGCAAAGCGAAGCCCGGCACTGGTTGCTGGGCCAGTACCTGGAGATGCGCAGCGCATTGGAGCAAGTCGATGCCGAGATCGAACAGCGCGCCGCAGAAATCCAGTCGGCCAGGGCAATGATCGCGTCCTTGCAGAAAACCTTGCCCATCAGCCGGCGCCTGGCGGATGACTACCAGGAGCTGTTGCAGCAGCAATACGTACCCCGTCATGCCTACCTGGAGAAGCAGCAGGCGCTACTGGACCAGGAGCGTGACCTGGCGGTACAGAATGCGCGGCTGGTTGAAGTGCAGGCGTCCAGGCGTGAGGCCGAACGGCGACGGCAGGGCATCTTGGCGCAGAACCGCCGGGCCATGCTCGACCTGCAACAGCAATCGCTGCAGAAGGCTGCGGCCTTGAAGCAGGAACTGAACAAGGCCGAGCAGCGCGACCAGTTGATGAGCCTGACCGCGCCGGTGGACGGTACGGTACAACAGTTGGCCATTCACACCGTCGGCGGCGTGGTGACCGCAGCCCAGCCGCTGATGGTCGTCGTACCCGCCGATCAGCCGGTGGAGGTGGAGGCAATGCTGGAGAACAAGGACGTTGGCTTCGTCCGCCCGGGGCAGGCGGTGACGGTCAAGGTCGAGACCTTCACCTTCACCAAGTACGGGACGGTTGATGGTGAAGTGCTCAGCGTCTCCAGCGATGCCATCGAGGACGAGAAGCGCGGCCTGATCTACAGCAGCCGCATTCGCCTGCTGCGCGACGACATCGTGGTCAAGGACCAGCGAATTCGCTTGTCGCCGGGCATGTCGGTGACGGCGGAAGTGAAGACTGAAAAACGCAAAGTCATCGATTATTTCCTCAGCCCCTTGCAGCAGTATGTGGATGAGAGTCTGCGCGAGCGTTAAGAGCCGGCGAGCGAACGAAAGAAAGGAGTCTGTGCAGTGTCAGGGATTAGAAGAAGGTACCTGTTTGGGTTGCTGGTGACGGGTGTGGCAGTCGGTCTGGGGCTGCTGTCCTGGTTTGGCTGGCTGCAGGTCCAGGCGCAACACGTGCAGTGGGCCATCGAGCGGGTTGGCGGCAATACCGTGCTTGAGGACACCCGGCCACAACCTGACGATGACGAACAACGCTTCCTGGAGGCGTTGTCGCTGAACCCGACGCCGAGCGTGCGGGAACGGGTCCTGAACCCCGAGATTTGCCGCAGCATGGACGAGCACTGTGCCCTGGTCAACCTGGGCATGCTCAACTTCATGATGCTCGACATGCCGGGCAAGTTTTCAACCCTGGGAACCCTCGATGCCTATATCAACCACTGGAAAAGCCAGGGGGGCAAGGGGTGTCCGGCAGTCGAGGAGATTTCAGCCCTGGTCCGGGCTTCCAGTCAGGCCTTGACCCTGCAGGGCGATGAGCGTGCCCGCTCGGCCCAGCAAGCCTTCACCCAGTTCCAGGCGCCTGGCGGCGTGCTGGGGGTGCTGGACTCGGCCGAATGCAAAACCTACTTCGTCAACAAACCGTTCATGGCAAGGGCCTACCTGGCTCACCTGGGGTATCTGCTCGCGCTGGCGCAAGGTAAGCATTCCGCGCAAGCAGCCTACCTGACCAGCCTGCCCGCTGTACTTTCAATTCTCAAGTAAGAAGGATCTTCGCCATGGCCCAGTCGCCAACTGCATCCCCAACCGGCTCTACTCCTGATGTGGAGAAAACACTCGACGATTTCGGCACAGCACGGGGACTGGGCCAAAAAGGTCTCGGCACAAACGGGTAACGACACGCTGTACGGCTACACTGGCAGCGACACCTATCTGTTCTACCGTGGCATGGGCCAGGACACCATCACCGACATGGGCATGAGCTTCCCCGGCCTTGACCGTATCGTCGTGGCGCAAGGCATCAGCCCGGCCGATATTGTGCTGAGCCGGACCGACTCCGACCTGATCATGGAAATACGCGGCTCCTCGGACCGCATGACCATGACCGGCTGTTCGGGTTGGGTGGGGACGACAAGCTCTACGGCCTGTCGGGCAACGACCTGCTCGATGGCGGTGCCGGGCGCGATACGTTGTTCGGCGGTGCCGGCAACGATGTGCTCGACGGCGGTGCAGACAACGACTATCTGTATGGCGAAGCCGGCAACGATACCTACCTGTTCTATCGCGGCATGGGCCAGGACTGGATCAGCGACTACGACAACGCGGCCGGTAACCTCGACGTCATCAAGGTGGCTGCCGGCATTGCGCCGGCTGAGGTGAGCCTGCGGCGTAGCGAGTCCGACCTGTATGTCGGCATCAAGGGCAGTACCGAGCAGTTCACGGTGTCGGGCTGGTTCTCCAACCCGAGCAACCTGGTCGAGCAGATTCGTTTCGACAATGGCACGGTCTGGGATGCCGGTTACATTCGCAGTGCAACCCGTGGCAGCGCCAGCGAGCTGGCCGATGAGCTGTTCGGCGATGAGCAGAACAACACGCTGAGCGGCGGTGGGGGCGATGATCTGCTCGTCGGCCTGGCCGGTGACGATCAGTTGTTCGGAGGGGCGGGCAACGACCGTCTGGTGGGTGGTGCCGGTGCCGATCGTCTTGAGGGCGGGCAAGGCAATGATCGCCTCGAGGGCGGGGGCGGTGCCGACACCTATCTGTTCGGCCGCGGCGACGGCCAGGATGTCATCGAAAACTTCGACACCGAGCTTGCCACCGACGTGTTGCAGTTTGGCGCAGGCATCTCTGCCAACCAGCTGTGGTTGCGCAAGGATGGCCATAACCTGGAAGTCAGCGTGATTGGCACCGGCGACAAGGTGACGATCGACAAGTGGTCGTTCTGGGGCTCGGGCAACTTCCAGACGGCCCAGCGCATTGATGAGTTCCGCACGGCGGACGGTCGTGTTCTGCTCGAAGGCCAGGTCGATCAACTGGTGGCTGCAATGGCTGCTTTCGCGCCACCTGCGCCAGGCCAGACCTCGCTGCCACAGGCTTACCAGGATGCCCTGGCGCCGGTGATCGCGGCTAGCTGGAAGTAAGCTGTTGTCGCGCTTGCCTGTTCACAGGCAAGAGCGAATCGGCGCAACGGACCCCGTCCACTCCTGGGAGTGGACGGGGTTTATTTTATTGCTACTGATTCTCAGTAGCGAGTAGCATACCGCCTCCTTTCCGACCATCCACATGGAGTTCGCGTGGCGGAGTCCGACCTCAAGCGGCTGTTCCTCAAGCACGCCAAAACCTTGCAGGGATTGCTGACGCGCAAGGTCCGTGACCCGCAGCTGGCCGCTGACCTGGTGCAGGAAAGCTTCCTGCGCCTGGCCGAGCAACAGGGCCGTGAACGCATCGACAACACCCCGGCCTACCTCTACCGCACTGCGCATAACCTGATGATCGACCATGTCCGTCAGCAACGGCGGCGCAAAACCGACTCGGTACCGCACGAAGCACTGGAAACCATTGTCGAAGACAGCCCAGGCCTGGATGAAAGTGCTGCCACCGAACAGCACATGCGTCGCCTGCGCCGGGCGTTGGCTGATTTGCCGCCGCGAACCCAGCAAGTGTTCCGTCTCAATCGTCTTGAGGGCATGACCCACGCCGAAGTGGCGCGGGCGCTGGACATTTCTGACAGCTCAGTACAGAAGCATCTGGCCAAGGCCTTGGCCTATGTGATGCAGTGTCTGCAGGAACCAGGATGACGAACGGTTTACTGGGAAATGCGCCTTCAGACGTCAGCACTCACATAACCAGAATTCGAGAGAACCGTGTGACCAGCCAGAACTCGCCAGAGCAAGCCATTCGCGAGCAGGCCGCCGAGTGGGCGGTGCTGCGCAGCGCCGGCCCCTTGACCCCCGAGCAGGAACAGGCGCTGGCGCGATGGCTGGCCAGTGATCCGCGCCATGCTCAGGCACTGACGTTTGCCCAGAAAACCTGGGCCGATCTTGGCCGCCTTGGCACCATGGACCCGCTGGCGCCTGTTGCGTCATTGCCCGCAGCCCGTCCACTGGCCGGGCGACGCCGTCGCTCACGCCTGCGCTGGACCTTGAGTGCCGCGGCAATGCTGGTGCTGGCGGTGGTCGGGGTGGAGCAGGCGCCCAGCCTTTCGCTGGCGCTGCGTGCCGACTATGCCACGGCCAAAGGCGAGGTGCGCCAGGTGTCCCTGCCCGATGGCAGTCAGGTCGATCTGGACAGTCAGAGCGGCATCGAACTGGCCTACAGCGACAGCGAACGCCGCGTGCGCTTGCTGGCCGGTGAAGCGGTATTTACCGTCGCGCCACTCTCGGGCAATGAACAACGGCCGTTCGTGGTCGAGCGGGCAGGGGGCAGCAGCCGTGCCCTGGGCACGCGTTTCGTGGTGGGCCCCGAGCCTGGTGGCGGCACCTGGGTCGGCATGCTCGAACACAGTGTTGCCGTGACCTTGCAGGCTGCCCCGTCAGCCGGCAGCGCCGAGCAGGTGCTCAAGCAAGGTCAGAGTCTGCGCTACGACACACGCCACGGTATTCGCTTGTGGCCCGAACAGGACGTACGTCGCGCCAGCGCCTGGCAGCGCGGCGTGCTGGTGTTCGAGCGAGAATCACTGGCGCAGGTGGCCGCGCGACTCAATCGCTACCGTGCCGGCCATCTGCTGATCACCGACCAGGCCCTGGCCCGGCGTGAAGTCAGCGGCATGTTCCGCCTGGATAACCTGGACGCCGCGCTGGCCATGCTGACCGATGAACTCAAGGCCAGTCGCCTCGATCTTCCGGGGCTGACCCTGATCTATTGATCGCTGGGCGAACGCTGGATTGTCTGTAGCGGTGCTTTTCAACTGGGCTACCGCGTGGCCGAAGACGGTGACATGTCGGCCAGCGATGATGAGGTCGCGGTGACGGCCTCGATCATCGAAACCAGCGACAAAGCGCGCGAACAAGGGCTGTCGGCGCTCACCTGTGGCATCAGAAATTCACCGCTGCAAATTCTTTTGAATTTTCTTTACTGACTTTTCCTGGGTTGCACGTCTGTTTGTTGAGATTGATTTTCATTACTAGAAAATGCCAACACAGCGAGCACCAGACGTGAGCAATCAACAACAACGAAGCACCCGGCCATTGGCTCGGGTCGCCCTTGCCAGCAGCCTGATGTTGGGCCCCTGGATGTTGCCGATGGGGATCGCCAGCGTGCAGGCGGCCGAGGCCGCATCCCCAAGCCAGCGCTCCGCATTGATTCACTTCGACATTCCCGCCCAGGCCCTGGACAGCGCTGTACTGGCTTTTGCCGAACAGGCCGGGGTCCAGGTGTTTTTCGACAGCCGCAAGCTGGCCGGCCTGCGCAGCGAAGGCTTGCGCGGTGAGCACTCGGCAGAGCAAGGGCTTGGCCTGTTGTTGCGCGGCTCGCCCGTGCGCTATCGCTTCACTGGCACTGACCGGGTTGGCCTTGAGCGCATCAGCGACGATGGCCAGACGATGGAGCTGGGCACCACCCATGTCGATTCCAGCAGCGATGCCGATTGGGTCTACCAGACGCCCCGCTCGGTCAGCGTCATCACCCGCGAGCAGATCGACAAGCGCCCGCCACGTCATGCCGCCGACATGCTCGAAGAGACCGCCGGCGTCTATACCGCCGTCAACCAGCGAGACCCCGGCCTGTCGGTGAACATTCGCGGCGTGCAGGACTATGGCCGGGTCAACATGAACATCGACGGCATGCGCCAGAACTTCAACGTCAACGGCCACCAGCAGCGCAACGGGGTGATGTTCGTCGACCCGGAGTTCATCAGCTCCATCGAGATCGAAAAAGGCACCCAGGCGGGCATGGGCGGTGCTGGCGTTATTGGTGGTATCGCCAGTTTCAACACGGTGCAGGCCAGTGATTTTCTCGGCCCCGACAAGGAGTACGGTGGCCGGTTGCGCGCAGGCAATGGCATCGGTGAGCTGGGCAACGGTACCAACTTCAATGGCAGTGCACTGTTTGCCTTCGGCAACGAGTTGGGCGACGTCTTGCTGGGCGTCAGCGAGCGGCACTTCGGTGACTACCGCGCCGGGACCAACAACGCCGACAACCTCGGCACCCAGATCCGCGGCAAGACCAGCTATCCCGAAGCCTGGAAAGACTGGCTGCACTCCGAAGTCGGCGAGACTGGCAGCGTCACCCGTTCGCAACTGCTCAAGCTCGGCCTGAACCTGCCCAATGACCAGCGCCTGCAGCTCAACTACATGGAAACCGACACCGACAGCAAGGACGCCTGGACCTATTACGACAATCAGACCCGCCAGTTCTATTACAAACGCACCGGCAGCAGTGACTTCAACGCTCGCAATGCCTCGCTCGATTACAGCTACAGCCCGGACAACGACCTGGTCGATCTGAAGGCCAAGCTGTACTTCGTCTCGACCCGGCAGGATCGCTGGAATGTGGGTAACGATGACAGTTCGGTGGCTGGCAACCGGGTTGCAGCGTATGACGACCGCTTCCAGACCGATACCTGGGGCTTGCAATTGCAGAACAGCTCGCGTTTTTACTTCAACGATTCGGACAAGGTCACCCTCAACTACGGTACCGAACTGTTTCAGGACCGCTTCAAGCCCAGCACAAACCGTGTTCCGGCGGCTTTCGAAACCAACCTGCCCTATGTCCAGGGCGCCACGCCGGAAGGTAAGCGCATTATGGCCAGCCTCTTTGCTGACGCCAAATATGAGCATGGAGACTGGCTGGAAGTTGATGCCGGGCTGCGCTACGACCGCTACCGCCTGACAGGTGAGACAGGTATCACTGCCTGGATGTATCCGCGCGGTGTCACCGAGCCCAACCTGCGCCGGGTCCAGACGCATTTGATCTTCGATGAGGATCAGGAGCAGGGCCGCTTCTCGCCCACCTTCGGCATCGCGGTGAAACCGGGAGTCGACTGGATGCAGGTCTATACCCGCTGGGGACGTGGCTGGCGTCCGCCGTCAGTGACCGAAGTGTTCATGAGCGGCCGCCCCCATGGCGGAGGCAGCGAGATGCTCTATCCCAACCCGTTCCTCAAGGCGGAAGAGTCGCACAACTGGGAACTGGGGGTGAACCTGTTCAAGGAGTCGCTGCTGCAGGAAGGTGATCGCTTCGGCGCCAAGGTCGCCTATTTCGATACCCGAATCGATAATTTTTCATTCATGGATGTCAATGCTGACCTTCCGGGAAGCTCTGTACTTGGCACGTCCCTGGGCCGCTCGGCTTATCAGAACAACCTTGAGCAGACGCGCTTTCGAGGCGTCGAGTACAGCCTCGACTATGACGCGGGTCGTTATTACGGCCAACTTGCCTACACCCACATGATTGGCAGCAATGACTTCTGTTCGAAGCAACTCTACATGGGCGGCGGGCAGCGCCTGGTTGACGCCGGAAGGGTGATGCGCCCGGTTCGGGTTGGCAACCGCATCATTATGTTGCCAGTGCAGGTTTCGCGTGCCGAAGACGCCACCGATCTCGACCAGACCGTCAACTGCGGCCACATCATGGGCAACGCCAGCTACATGCCGGCAGACCGTGGCTCGCTGACGGTCGGTATGCGCTTTCTTGACCGCACCCTCGATGTTGGCGCCCGTCTGCGCTACAGCAAAGGCAATGGCGAGAACCTCAATGACCACGGCTATCGCCTGATCGACCAGGCGCAGTGGCCTAAATACAAGGTCTACGACCTGTACGCCAGCTACTGGATGACGCCGAGCCTGAACCTGGCGCTGTCGCTGGAGAACGCCACCGACGAAGCCTACTTCGTGGCCATGGGCGACACCGACAACCTGTCGCTGGCCCGCGGCCGGACCTTGAGCGGGATGCTCGAATACAAATTCTGATTCACACCGGGTTTGCCCATCTCGGGCGACACGAAGGCAGGGAACACGCCTTCGCAATCACGCAATGCAACGAGGAACCGTTATGACTCTTTCCGTTACTTACGATGCCGCCTTCTCCAGCTCGTCGATCGATGACTACCTGGCGTTCTGGACCGCGGGTTTCGCCACTGCAGGTCATGGACAAAGCAATACCGGCGGCTTCAGCAACGGCCGCCTGAGCGGCGATCAGTACGCAACCCACGGTGGCCAGGGCTCCGACTACGCGTTCATCGCCGACAGCAACACCAGCAATGGCCTGCACTACGTGTTCGACCGTGGCCTGCCAGCCGGTGACAACCTCAACCACTACCTGTGGGGCGAACTGGACAACGTTTCCCTGGGCCAAGTGCTGGGTGGCGGTGGCGGTAGCGACTTCACCCTGAACAACTACGTGGTCAACTTCAACGGCCTGGACCTGGACTCGGTGCTGGGCGCCGGTCGTGCCGGCAACGAAGTGCAGAGCGTGATCTACGGCCTGATGCAGGGCAACACCTCGGCGCTGGAAGGCGTGCTGGACAACCTGCTGGCCGGTTACGGCGTGTCCACCGACGACAGCTTCGACGTGGTCAGCGCTGCGCTGGCCGGCGGCCCGCTGAGCGTGGCTGCGGCCGATGTGGTGGGTGTCCAGGCCCTGGCCGAGGACTTCGCCCTGGCCGCCTGACCCCAGGCAAAAAAAAGCGAATGGAAGATCGCTCCTCCATTCGCTGCTTGCTTACCCCACCGTCTGCGTCTTTGCCGGGCCCAGACGGTGGTGGTGCGAATTCTGCGAGCCTGCGTCGGCGAGGTCAATCGTCCGCAGGCTTGCTCTGTTGAGGACCATCATGAAAGCCACCCGCTCCCGCCCTGGCAACGAGGTGTTGCAGGCGCTCAAAGCCTGCCGCGCCGGCTTTGCCAACATCGGCCTGTTCACTGCGGTGATCAACCTGCTGATGCTGGCGCCAGCGCTGTATATGTTGCAGGTCTACGACCGGGTGCTGTCCTCTGGCAACGAGATGACCTTGGTGATGCTCAGCCTGATGGTGCTGGGCCTGTTCGCCTTCATGGGCCTGCTGGAGTGGGTGCGCAGCCTGGTGGTGATCCGCCTCGGCACGCAGATGGACATGCGCCTCAACCCGCGGGTGTTCGAAGCCGCCTATCAGGCCAGCCTGGCGGGTCACAAGGGCGCGGCGAACCAGGTGCTGAGCGATCTGACCACCTTGCGCCAGTTCGCCACGGGCCAGGCGCTGTTCGCCTTTTTCGACGCGCCGTGGTTCCCGGTGTACCTGTTGGTGATGTTCCTGTTCAGCCCATGGCTGGGGCTGATGGCACTGGTGGGCGCGGTGCTGTTGACGATCCTGGCCTGGGTCAACGAGCGCCTGACCCAGGCGCCGTTTGCCGAAGCCGGGCAGTTGTCGCAGCAGGCCGGGCAACAGGCCGGGGCCAACCTGCGCAACGCCGAAGTGATGGAGGCCATGGGCATGCTGGCGGCAGTCCGCCAGCGCTGGGCCACGTTGCACCACGGTTTTCTGTTGCGCCAGAACTTGGGCAGCGAGCGCACGGCGGCGGTAACGGCCGTGTCCAAGAGCCTGCGCCTGGCCTTGCAATCGCTGGTGCTGGGCCTGGGCGCATGGCTGGCGATCGAGCAACTGATCACCCCGGGGATGATGATCGCAGGTTCCATTCTGATGGCCCGGGTGCTGGCGCCGATCGACCAGTTGATCGCCGTGTGGCGCCAATGGGGTTCGGCGCGCCAGGCCTATGAGCGCCTGCATACCTTGCTCAGCGAGCAACCCGCGCGAGCGCTTGGCATGCCGCTGCCGGCGCCGACCGGGTGCCTGCTGGTCGAGCAGCTCAGCGCCGTGCAGCCGGGCACTCGCAAGCCGTGCCTGGTCAACCTGGGTTTCGAGCTCGCGGCTGGCGACAGCCTCGGCATCATTGGCGCATCCGGTTCGGGCAAGTCGACCCTGGCGCGTTTGCTGGTCGGCGCCGCCACCCCCACTGCCGGCAAGGTGCGCCTGGATGGCGCCCAATTGCAGCAATGGGACAAGGGCCTGCTCGGTGCCCACATCGGTTACTTGCCCCAGGACGTCCAGCTGTTCGCCGGTACGATCGCCGACAACATCGCTCGCCTGGGCGTGGTCGACTCGCAGCAGGTGGTGGCCGCCGCGCAACTGGCCGGTGTGCACGAGATGATTCTGAAGCTGCCCAACGGCTATGACACCCAATTGGGCGAAGGCGGGGCGGGGCTGTCCGGCGGCCAGCGCCAGCGCATCGGCCTGGCCCGGGCCTTGTATGGCCTGCCGGCACTGATCGTGCTCGATGAGCCCAACTCCAACCTCGATGACTTCGGTGAGCGCGCCTTGCTGGAGGCGATCAAGCAGGTCAAGGCACAGCAACGCACGCTGATCCTGATCACCCACAAGTCCAGCTTGCTGGCCGCAGTGGACAAGTTGCTGGTGCTGCAGAACGGCCAGATGCAAGCCTTTGGCCCGACCGCGCGGGTGTTGCAGGACCTGCAGCGCAGCCACAAGCCGACCGGTATTCCCACCCCCACTCCAGCACTGCGTAGCGCCGCCAGCGTCAGCATGAGCTACGGCACCCCGAGAACCTGACCATGACCGCTCCTCAGTCGCATCACGCGCAAGCCGTTCCCGACAACCTGCTGACCCTCGATGACCGACGCCATAGCCGTCTGGGCCGTTGGCTGGTGATCGGCGGCTTTGGCGGTTTCATCCTCTGGGCGGCCCTGGCGCCGCTGGACAAGGGCGTGCCGGTGTCGGGCAACGTGGTGGTCGCCGGCAGCCGCCAGGCGGTGCAACATCCTACGGGCGGTACCATCGAGCGCTTGCTGGTGCGTGATGGTGACAGCGTCAGTGCCGGGCAGGTGCTGGTGCAGATGGACGCCACCCAGGCCCAGGCCCAACATGATTCGTTAAGGGTGCAGTACGTCAACGCCCGGGCCAGTGAAGCGCGCCTGCAAGCCGAGCGTGACGGGCTGGCAAGTATCAGCTTCCCGGCCGATGTGCAGGCCCTGGCCAGCGAACCCTGGGTCGCCACCGCCCTGGAGTTGCAGCGCCAGTTGCGCAACAGCCGGCGTCAGTCGCTGGACATGGAGCTGGCCGGCCTGCGCGAAAACATCGCTGGCGCCGAGGCCATGCTCGCCGGCGTGCAGGGATCGATGAGCCACAAGCAGGAACAACGCGCTGCGCTCGACGAACAACTTCAAGGCCTGCGCGAACTGGCCCGCGACGGCTACATCCCGCGCAACCGCTTGCTCGACAGTGAGCGTCTGTACGCGCAGATCAACGGTGCGATCTCCGAAGACCTGGGCAATATCGGCCGTACTCGCCGCCAGGTGCAGGAGCTGAAACTGCGCATGGCCCAGCGCCAGCAAGAGTACCAGCGCGAAGTCGGCCAGCAGTTGAGCGACATGCAGTCCAATGCCGAAGACCTCGGCAACCGCCTGCGCAGCGCAGCCTTCGAACTGGCCAACACCCAGCTGCGCGCACCGGCCAGTGGCACGGTGGTAGGCCTTAGCGTGTTCACCAATGGCGGGGTGATCGCCCGCGGCCAGCAACTGATGGAGATCGTCCCCAGCGATACGCCCTTGCTGATTGATGCCCGCGCGCCGGTGGAACTGGTCGACCGTCTGCGTCCGGGCCTGCCGGTGGAAATCATGTTCGTCGCCTTCAACCAGAGCAAGACGCCACGGGTCGAAGGCGAGCTGACCCTGGTCTCGGCCGATCGCCTGCTCGATGAGAAAACCCAGCAGCCGTATTACCAGGTGCGCGCCAAGGTCAGTGATGCCGGCTTGCAGCAACTGGCCGGCCAGGACATCCGCCCCGGCATGCCGGTGCAAGCCTTCGTGCGCACTGGCGAGCGCTCGATGCTCAATTATCTGTTCAAGCCGTTGACCGACCGGGTGCACGTCGCCCTGGCGGAGGAATGATGTCGATGCGTGTGATGTGTTGCCTGCTGTTGTTGGGCACCAGCCTGTCGGCCGCCGCCGTGGACCTGGGTGATGCCTATGCTCTGGCACTGCGTAATGATCCGACCTTCCATGCGGCCATCGCCGAGCGCGATGCCGGCCTTGAGAGTCGCGCCATTGGCCGGGCGGCGCTGTTGCCGAACCTGTCGTACCGCTACAACAATGCCCGCAACGATTCGCAAGTGACCCAGACCAACGTCCGCGGCAATGTCACCAGCCAGCGAGACTACCGCAGCTATTCCTCGACCCTGACCTTGCAACAGCCACTGTTCGACTATGGTGCCTGGGCCGAATACCGCCAGGGCGTGGCCAAGGCGCTGTTGGCCGATGAGCGCTTTCGCAGCCGCAGCCAGGAGTTGGCGGTGCGGGTGTTCGCCGCCTACAGCGAGGCATTGTTCGCTGACGAGCAGATCGCCCTGGCCCAGGCCCAGCGCCGAGCCTATGCCGAGCAATTGCAATTGAACCGGCGCCTGCTCAAGGGCGGTGAGGGCACCCGCACCGACCTGCTGGAAACCCAGGCGCGGTACGAACTGGCCCAGGCGCAGGAAATCGAAGCCAGCGACAACCTCGATGCCGCCCTGCGCGTGCTGCAGGCGATCATCGGCGAGCCGCTGGAGGTCGCTGACCTTGCGCCCTTGAGTGGCGATTTCCGGGTTCAACCCTTGCAGCCATTGCGCTTTGAAAGCTGGCGGGACCTGGCCGTGGCCCACAACGCCGAACTGGCTTCCCAGCGCCACGCCCTGGTTGCCGCCGACTATGCCGTCGAGCGTCAGCGTGCCGGCCACTTGCCGACCCTGAGCGCCTACGCCAGCACCGGCAAATCCAGCTCCAGCTCCGAAAGCAGCTATGACCAACGCTATGACACCGACAGCATCGGCCTCCAGGTCAGCCTGCCGTTGTTCGCCGGTGGCGGGGTCTCGGCGGCTACCCGCCAGGCTGCGGCCGAGCGGGACAGTGCGCGCTTCAGCCTGGACGGGCAGCTTGCCGATACGCTCAACCAGTTGCGCAAGCAATTCAACTTGTGCGCCAGCAGCACGGCGAAGATTCGCGCCTATGAGCTGGCGGTCAAATCGGCCAGTGGCCTGATCGAAGCGACCCGCAGGAGCGTGGCCGGTGGTGAGCGGGTCAACCTCGATGTGCTCGATGCCGAACAGCAACTGTTCAGCGCCCGCCGCGACCTGGCCCAGGCCCGCTACGACTACCTGCGTGCCTGGTTGCAGTTGCGCTATCTGGCCGGGGTGCTGGAGCCGCAGGATTTGCAGCAATTGAATGGATACTTTGCCAGTCGGTCGGCGGGCTTGGCTGCGCGCTGAGTTCAGCTTGCCTTTTGACTTACAGCAAGCCGGCGTTTGACTTGGCAGCTCGCTAGGTTTTGACATAGTTGCTGAACTGATTTCTTGGTAAGTCCAGTATTTACTGGTCTTTCATGTGCTATGTTTTGACTTGCTGAGGAAATGCTTTTGAGATGATTGGACATGCCGACTTTCAAACACCACGCACTGGCACTGCTTAATCCTTCCTTCGACTCGCCACTGGTGGATGTTTTGACGGAGCTTGAGCACCTGCGTCGCTACCGGCTTGCTGGCACCACGCCTTCCAGTCTGTTCTTCCAACTCAAGAGCATTTTCCACCTCCTGGAGAGCTTGGGTTCGGCTCGCATCGAAGGTAACCACACCACACTTGCGGACTATGTCGAGAGCAAAGTGGAGGGGACCGATTCAACCTCGGACCAGCTTCGCGAGATATCCAATATCGAAAAGGCGATGACGTTCGTCGAGGATCACTTCAGTGAGGCGGAAGACGTCGGTTTGCATCTGCTGCGTGAGCTGCATGCCATCACCGTTGATGACCTCGACAGGGAAGGTGATCGAACCCCTGGCAGTTTTCGCGCGGGCCACGTACGTATCGCCCAGTCGAACCATCTCCCGCCCGATCCGGTGCAGGTTCAAGGTTACATGGAGGAACTGGTTGCCTTCATTAATCGAAGGGATCCGCAAAAGTACGATCTGATGAAGGTGGCAATCGCTCATCATCGATTCGGCTGGATTCACCCGTTCAGCAATGGCAATGGCCGTGTGGTCCGGTTACTGACCTACGTAATGTTGATCAAGTATGGGTTCAATGTCGCGGCGGGTGGGCGTCTGCTCAACCCGACAGCGGTGTTTTGCAATGACCGCGAGCGCTATTACGAAATGCTTGCTCAAGCAGATGCAGGCACCTCTGAAGGGTTGGAGCGATGGTGCGAGTACGTTCTGCGGGGCATTCTGGACGAACTCAGGAAACTTGATCGATTATTGGATTACAGCTATCTGAAACAGGCAATCCTGTCACCTGCACTGGCCCACGCCCGTGAACGGACGTTGCTGACCGACCTTGAGTATGGCGTACTCCGGCTGCTGCTCGACAGTGATAGCGCCATTGCCAGGTCAAGTGATCTGGCCGCTGCGATGCCAGGACTGAAGGGCCCTCAGCGTACGTATCAGATCAAGAAGCTGGTTGAGCGTGGCATGCTGGTACCGATCAAACCCAACGCCCGTCAATACACCCTGGGTTTTTCGCACAGCTACCTTTTGCGCGGGGTGATTCGTGCCCTGACGGCCGAAGGATTCATTACCCAGCAGTTGTCTTCGGCGCGGCAGTAGCCGCTCAAAAGCGAAGACCGGGGCATTCGCCCCGGTCTTTAATGCTTGTGCAACCTCCCTCAGTGCTCCGAAACCGCCTCTCGTCGCGCCGGCGGCTCTCCATGTTCGCCTTCGCTCATCACCGGCACTTCCTTGCCTTCGGCGTTGAACAGCTTGCCGTCTTCGAAGTAGTCGCCATCGCGCAGGGCGGAGATGTCCGAATAGTGGATGGTGCGTTCATAGGCGGCAGCGAAGACCGATTGCTGGTCGGAGTTGCCGGTGGTGAAGTGGTTGAACACCAGGTTGAGCACGATCGCCATGATCGCCGCCGAGCTGATCCCGGAGTGGAAGATGGTCTCGAACCAGGAGGGGAACTGCGCGTAGAAGTTCGGCGCGGCGATCGGGATCATGCCGAAGCCCAGGGAGGCGGCGACGATGATCAGGTTGACGTTGTTCTTGTAGCTGACCTTGGACAGGGTACGGATCCCGCTGGCGGCGACGGTGCCGAACAGCACGATGCCCGCACCACCGAGTACCGAGGTCGGCACCGCGGCAATCACCCGGCCCATGATCGGTAGCAAGCCGAGCACCACCAGGATGACCCCGCCGGTGGCTACCACGTAGCGGCTCTTGACCCCGGTCACGGCCACCAGGCCGACGTTCTGGGCGAAGGCGCTCTGGGTGAAGGAGCCGAAGATCGGCGCCAGGATGCTGGAGGCCATGTCGGCGCGCAGGCCGTTGCCCAGGCGTTTGGAGTCGACCTTGGTGTCGATGATTTCACCGACGGCGAGGATGTCCGCCGAGGTTTCCACCAGGGTCACCATGATCACGATGCACATCGACAGGATGGCGGCGATGTGGAAGGTCGGCATACCGAAGTGGAACGGCGTCGGCATTGCGACCAGCGGGCCGTCGAGGACCTTGCTGAAATCGGCCATGCCCAGCGACCAGGCGATCAGGGTGCCGATGACCATCGCCAGGAGGATCGACAGCCGCGAGATGGCCGCGCTACCCAGCTTGCTCAGCACCAGGACGATCAGGAAGGTCAGGCCGGCCAGGCCGATGTTGGCCATGCTGCCGAAATCCGGGGCCTTGCTGTTGCCGCCCATGACCCAGCGCGCAGCCACTGGCATCAGGGTCAGGCCAATGGTGGTGATGACGATACCGGTCACCAGCGGCGGGAAGAACTTGGTGATCCGCGAGAACACCGGCGTAATCAGAAAACCGATCAGCGAAGCCGCCATGACCGCGCCCAGTACCCCGGGCAACCCGCCACCGCCTTCACTGCTGAGGATTGCGCCCATGGTCGCCACCCCGGCGAACGACACGCCCTGCACCAACGGCAGCTGGCAACCGAACCACGGCAGGCCGAGGGTTTGCAGCAGGGTCGCCAGGCCGCCGGCAAACAACGACGCGGCGATCAACAGGCCGATGTCGGCAGGGCCCAGGCCGGCCGCCTGGCCGAGGATCAAAGGTACCGCGACGATGCCGCCGTACATGGTCAGAACATGCTGCAGGCCATAAGCCAGGTTGGCGCCAAGGCCCAGGTTCTCGTCTTCGGGACGCTGGGCTGAAGACGTGCTAGGGGAGGACGTATTCATGGGGCTGGTTCTCAGTTTTATTGTTGTGGCGCTACTGTAGACAAGTCCTATACGTGAATGCCAGAACAATTGTATACAATTTTTAGATTTGCGTAGGAACAGTCCTACCAATGGTTTGGCTTCAGGGCTGGATGCAGAGATCGTTGCAACAGCCGCGCGCAGCCCTCGCAAGGCTGCGTGACAAAGGTGGGAGGGTTGAAAAAGCTGTCCAGGTGGACAGAAAAGCGCGAGGGTGAAGAGTGGTTAGGGGCCTAACAGATTCTAATCTTCGATCAGTTCCCGCAGCTCACGCATCATTTCGGTGCTGTCGGCCACGTTCAGCTCGACCAGACGGTGCAAATGGCTCATTGACTCGACGTCAATGTACAAGCAGACAAAACCCAGCTGACAGCCTTCTTCATGGCGTAATTCGACCAGCATCTGCAATTTGACCTGCTCGCTCAGGTACACGTAGGCCTCGAAATCCTGGGTCAGGTCCGGGTCCCAGGGTTCGGGGCACTTGACCAGCAGGCCCTTGAGGGACAGATCAAGCAGTTCGACCGGCCAGCACCGCTCTCCCTGGCACAATTGGGTTCTGGCATCGAAGGCAATTCGCTGGAAACGTCGACGATCTGGATGGTCGCTCATGTTCAGGCACTCCGGGGTTCTTCCTGACTATAGCTCAGCACTTGCCAAGGCCCACGCAAGGGCGCATAACGAGGTCTGTCCAGCCCACGCTGAAGGCTCTAGACCAACGTGGGGGCTGGCCTTTCCTGCCAGTATCGCTAGACTCGAAAGGCTGTCTTTTATCCACTAGCTGGAAGCAAACCATGAACAACAATAATAGCCTGCTACGCCACATTCCGTGGCTGGCGCTGGCAGTCATAGGAGCCTGTGCGCTGGGTGTGGTCGCCCTGCGTCGTGGCGAGGCCATCAACGCCTTGTGGATCGTCGTCGCCTCGGTGGCCATCTACCTGGTCGCCTACCGCTACTACAGCCTGTTCATCGCCACCAAGGTGATGCAGCTGGACCCGCGTCGGGCCACCCCGGCGGTGGTTAACAACGATGGTCTGGACTACGTGCCGACCAACAAACACATTCTGTTCGGCCACCACTTCGCCGCGATTGCCGGTGCCGGCCCGCTGGTCGGCCCCGTGCTGGCAGCGCAGATGGGCTACCTGCCGGGCACGCTCTGGCTGATTGCCGGGGTGGTGCTGGCCGGTGCGGTGCAGGATTTCATGATCCTGTTCCTGTCCACCCGCCGCAACGGTCGCTCGCTGGGCGACATGGTCCGTGAAGAAATGGGCCGGATCCCGGGCACCATTGCCCTGTTCGGCTGCTTCCTGATCATGATCATCATCCTGGCGGTGCTGGCGCTGATCGTGGTCAAGGCCCTGGCCGAGAGCCCATGGGGCATGTTCACGGTGATGGCGACCATCCCGATCGCGATGTTCATGGGCATCTACATGCGCTACATCCGCCCGGGCCACATCGGCGAGATCTCGCTGATTGGCGTGGTGCTGCTGTTGCTGTCGATCTGGCTGGGGGGCCAGGTTGCCGCCGATCCAGTGTGGGGCCCGGCGTTCACCTTCACTGGCGTGCAGATCACCTGGATGCTGGTGGGCTACGGATTCGTGGCCGCCGTGCTGCCGGTGTGGCTGGTGCTGGCGCCGCGTGACTACCTGTCGACCTTCCTCAAGATCGGCACCATCGTCGGCCTGGCCATCGGCATCCTGATCATCGCGCCAGAGCTGAAAATGCCGGCGCTGACCCAGTTCACCGACGGTTCCGGCCCGGTGTGGTAGGGCACCCTGTTCCCGTTCCTGTTCATCACCATCGCCTGTGGCGCGGTGTCCGGTTTCCATGCACTGATCTCCTCGGGGACCACGCCCAAGCTGCTGGACAACGAAGTCAACGCTCGCTACATCGGTTACGGCGGCATGCTCATGGAGTCGTTCGTGGCAATCATGGCCATGGTTGCCGCCTCGGTGATCGAGCCAGGGGTGTACTTCGCCATGAACAGCCCGGCTGCGGTGGTTGGCTCTGATGTTGTCTCGGTTGCACAGACCGTCAGCAGCTGGGGCTTTGCCATTACCCCGGACGCTCTGGAAGCGGTGGCCAAGGACATCGGCGAGCACACCATCCTGGCCCGTGCCGGTGGTGCACCGACCCTGGCGGTCGGTATCGCGCAGATCCTCCACCAGGTGCTGCCGGGTGAGAACACCATGGCCTTCTGGTACCACTTCGCGATCCTGTTCGAGGCGCTGTTCATCCTCACCGCAGTGGACGCCGGCACCCGTGCCGGGCGTTTCATGCTCCAGGACCTGCTGGGCAGCTTCGTGCCGGCGCTCAAACGTACCGAGTCGTGGGGCGCCAACCTGCTCGCCACGGCCGGCTGCGTGGCGCTGTGGGGCTACCTGCTGTACCAGGGCGTGATCGACCCGCTGGGCGGCATCAACACCTTGTGGCCGCTGTTCGGCATCTCCAACCAGATGCTCGCCGGTATCGCGCTGATGCTCGGTACTGTTGTGCTGATCAAGATGAAGCGCCAGCGCTACATGTGGGTCACCCTGCTACCAGCAGTCTGGCTGCTGATCTGCACCACCACTGCCGGCTTCATCAAGCTGTTCGACCCGAACCCGGCCGTCGGCTTCCTGGCCCTGGCCAACAAGTACAGCGCGGCGCTCGACGCCGGTCAGGTGCTGGCCCCGGCCAAAGACATCGGCCAGATGCAGCACGTGATCTTCAACGCCTACACCAACGCGGCCCTGACCGGGCTGTTCCTGTTCGTGGTCTTCAGCATTCTGTTCTTTGCCCTCAAGGTCGGTATCGCCGCCTTGAACAAAAAAGAGCGGACTGACAAAGAGTCCCCGTTCCAGGCCCTGCCGGATGCATAAGCCAAGAGGAATGCAGTGATGTTCAACGATCTCGGTCGACTGGGTAAGTACCTGGGCCAGGCAGCCCGCCTGATGGTCGGCATGCCCGACTACGACAACTACGTCGAGCATATGCAGACCAAGCACCCGGACAAGCCGGTGATGACCTACGAGGCGTTCTTCCGCGAACGCCAGGAGGCCCGTTACGGCGGCAAGGGTGGGCCCAAGTGCTGTTGAAAGACAGCGCGCCAGGCCTGTGACAAAGCTGTGGGAGCCCGGTCAGCGCCGGGCTCCCACAGTCATTTTCAGCGTTCAGGAGTATTCGGTTTGTTACCTCCCATTCCCGTTACCGTGCTCAGCGGCTTTCTCGGCGCCGGCAAGACCACCTTGCTGCGCCACCTGCTCAAGGCCGAGCACGGCCTGAAGATTGCCGTCATCGAAAACGAATTCAGCGATGCCGGCATCGATACCCAGCTGCTGGGTGATGAACCGGTGCAGGTCATGACCCTGGCCAACGGCTGTGTCTGCTGCAGTATCCACACTGACCTGACCAAGGCGCTGTTCCTGCTGCTGGAGCGCCTGGACAGCGGCGAAATCGCCTTCGACCGCCTGGTGATCGAGTGCACCGGCTTGGCCGACCCGGCACCGGTGGCGCAAACCTTCTTCATCGATGAAGAGCTGCGCGAGCGCTACATCCTCGACGGCATCATCACCCTGGTGGATGCGGCGCATGCCGAGCTGCATCTGACCCAGGCCATCGCCCAGGCCCAGGTGGGCTTTGCCGACCGCCTGCTGGTGAGCAAGACCGATCTGGTCGATGAGGCCAGCTTCCAGGCCCTGAGCGAGCGCCTGGGGCGGATCAACCGCCGGGCGCCGATTCGTGTGGTGGACAACGGCAAGATCGATCTGGCCGAGCTGCTCGATGTCCGCGGTTTCAATCTCAATGCCGACCTGGGCGGCGGCTTGCGCCTGCGCCCGGCCGGCCAGACGGCAACTCCGGACCGCATCTCCAGCCTGGTACTGCGTAGCGAAACGCCACTGGATATCGATCGCCTCAGTGACTTCATGAATCAGTTGCTTGAAGACCACGGCAAGCAACTGCTGCGTTACAAGGGGGTGTTGAGCATCGCCGGTGAGGATCGGCGCCTGGTGTTCCAGGGGGTGTTGAAGCTTTACGGTTTTGACTGGGACAGCGAGTGGGCCCAAGGGCAGGAACGTGAAAGCGTGATGGTGTTCATTGGCGATGAGCTACCACAGGAAACAATCACCACCCGCTTCGAGGCGTTAAGCCACACCGAGCGTTGAGGGTGCAATCACGGGGCCGAAACCCCTGTGATTGCTGTTCACTAGACTTCGTCAGGATTGCTCAGGTAAGCGGCATTGCGTTCAGTGATACGCAAGCGCAACGGCAGTGCTTCGCCACCTTTGGCGCCCATGTAGATGTGGGGGGCGTCATGGCGTCGATAACGGTGCCAGGCTTTCCCGGAACGACAGTCCTGTAAGTGGATGATCAGCGTGTCGCTCTTGAAGTCGAGCAAATGCATCGGGCCTTTGGAGCCCATGAGTTTGACCTTCAAGGGGGAGTGGCTGTCGGGTGCAAAGGCGCCAATGGCACCGCGGGCATAGCGTTCCATGTCCTCATGGGTGTCCATGCTGATGCACTTGCCAAAATGTGCGCCAGGCGAGCGGACATACAGGGCATAGCCATCATCCGTGCTGCGAAAGTAGAGCAGCAAGGGCTCGTTGGCCGTATCGCTGGGTTGGTGGCCCAGCAAGTGGGAGTCGTCGCGTTGCTGTAGACGGCCGCTGAAAAATCCACCGCCGGTGCGAGCCTGGGTGACCTGCACCGGGCCACCGGTCAGTGTGTCCAGAAAATGCAGGGGCAAGCGCGGGGTATCGATTTGAGCGATGAACGACTGTTGTCGGTGCGTAGCCATAGGAGTTCTCCTTGATTACTTGATGGCCTTCACTCACTCGCGAACGGTGTTGATCACCGCTTTGTTGTTCAGGTAGGCCTGAGTGGAGGCTTGAGCCTGCGTCTCTAAATCAATGGCTCTGCCAGTCCACCTCGCGCTCCAGAATGTTCAATCTCAGGCTGGTTGCTGGCGCCGACTTCCGGGCGATGAGATATCCGCCTTCATCCAGACCGAAGGTATTTGTCGATAGGCGAGCACTGGTCGACGGGCATTCCAGGTTGATGATGGCGAAATCCGTAATCAGGTCCGAAAGGACCACGGCCTGACCCGTATGAGCAAAGATCAACCGCCAGGGTGATGGCGTGTTGTCTTCAATGGGACGAGCGATGGGTACCCCATACTTGCTCTTGAACATAGCCTGCCCTAGGTAGTTACCACTACGTATGTAGAGCCGGTAAGTCCCCTCACTATGGCGGAAGTAGAATTGCGTGGGCGAAGGGGTCCCCGTCAGGTGGAAGTCGACGAGCCCTGCATCACGGGCGTTGTCCCAGACCTCGTCTGGCGTACTCAGGCTGCCCAGGGCGTGGGACGCGTCCAGTGATCCCAGATTGGGATCGGGATGAGCCACCATGACGTTCCGGTCGGTGGCTTCGCTCAGGACGAAGAGTGGATGACCATTGATCAGAAGGGTTGCGGTGAAGGAAAGTAGTTTGTCGTCAGCCATTGCGTGGCTCCATTGCGGCTTGCGTGAGTGTTACACGCTAAGTGCTTTGAAATGGCTCACACAGCTGGAACCTGTTCCGCGCCTGGTCTGAAAAGAACAAGCCCGGCACATGGCCGGGCTTGTTCACATCAAGCGACTGCTATCAGTTGCCGTATACCGGCAGTTTGGCGCAGATGGCCTTGACCTTCTCGCGAACGGCGTCGATCACCGCTTCGTTGTTCAGGTCAGCCAGGATGTCGCAGATCCAGCCGGCCAGTTCCTTGCACTCGGCCTCTTTGAAGCCACGAGTGGTCACTGCCGGGGTGCCGAAGCGCAGGCCGGAGGTGACGAACGGCGAACGTGGGTCGTTCGGTACCGAGTTCTTGTTGACGGTGATGAAGGCGCGACCCAGGGCGGCGTCGGCGTCTTTACCGGAGATTTCCTGCTTGATCAGCGACAGCAGGAACAGGTGGTTTTCAGTTCCGCCGGACACTACGTCGAAACCGCGCTCGATGAACACGCCGGCCATGGCCTGGGCGTTTTTCACCACTTGTTGCTGGTAGGTCTTGAACTCAGGCTGCAGCGCTTCCTTGAAGCAGATGGCCTTGGCGGCAATCACGTGCTCCAGTGGGCCGCCCTGGGCGCCCGGGAAGACGGCGGAGTTGAGCTTCTTCTCGATCTCGGCGTTGGCACGCGCAAGGATCAGGCCGCCACGCGGCCCGCGCAGGGTCTTGTGGGTGGTGGTGGTGACCACGTCGGCGAAAGGAACCGGGTTCGGGTACACGCCTGCAGCGACCAGGCCGGCTACGTGAGCCATGTCGACGAACAGGTAGGCACCGACCTTGTCGGCGATTTCGCGGAAGCGTGGGAAGTCGAGGATCTGCGAGTAGGCCGAGAAACCGGCAACGATCATCTTCGGCTTGTGCTCGACTGCCAGGCGCTCGACTTCGTCGTAGTCGATCAGGCCGTTGGCGTCGATGCCGTACTGGATGGCGTTGTACAGTTTGCCCGAGGCGCTGACGTTGGCGCCGTGGGTCAGGTGACCACCGTGGGCCAGGCTCATGCCCAGGATGGTGTCACCGGCCGACAGCAGGGCCAGGTAGACGGCGCTGTTGGCTTGGGAGCCGGCGTGCGGCTGAACGTTGGCGTAGTCGGCGCCGAACAGTTCCTTGGCACGGTCGATGGCCAGTTGCTCGACCACGTCGACGTATTCGCAACCACCGTAGTAGCGCTTGCCCGGGTAGCCTTCGGCGTACTTGTTGGTCAGCACCGAGCCCTGGGCTTCCATGACGGCGGGGCTTGTGTAGTTTTCCGAGGCGATCAGCTCGATATGTTCTTCCTGGCGCTGGGCTTCTTGCTCCATGGCGGCAAAGAGATCGGCGTCGTACTTGGCAATGGTCAAATCACGGCTGAACATGGCGGTCCTCAAGGATCGTGCTGAAATAGGCGGGCATTCTACCTCATCAGCTTTTGTCTGGCATATGAAAGGGCATCATGTCGCAGACAAGTGGGCTTCATTCAGAGATAGGTGGTGGATTCATCGCGGGGCAAGCCCGCTCCCACAGGGTCTACTCGAACATGAACAGGGTTTCGTTGCTGAACTGCGCCTCGAACTGATGCGCCGGCATCGGCCGTCCGAACAGGTAGCCCTGGACCTCGTCGCAGCCATGTTCACGCAGGAATTCCAGTTGCTCGTGGGTTTCCACACCCTCGGCGATCACCGCCAGGTTCAGGCTGTGGGCCATGGCAATGATTGCCCGGGCGATCTGCGCATCCTGTTCACCCTCGGGCAGGCCGTCGACGAAGGTGCGGTCGATCTTCAGCACGTCGATGGGGAACTGCTTGAGGTAGTTGAGCGAGGAGTAACCAGTGCCAAAGTCGTCGACCGCGATGCTCAGGCCGAGGTTCTTCAGGCTGTCGAGGATCACCATGGCCTCGTTGACCTCGCGCATCAGGATACTTTCGGTCAGCTCCAGTTCCAGGCAAGCCGGCGGCAGGCCAGTCTCCTGGAGGATGGTGGCGATGCGTTCGCCCAACTGGCCGTCGGAGAACTGTCGCGCCGAGATGTTCACCGAGACCTTCGGCACCCGCACCTTGGCCTGGTGCCAGGCCTTGAGCTGACGGCTGGCTTCCTTGAGCACCCAGTCGCCGACATCGACCACCAGGCCCAGCTCCTCGATCACCGGGATGAAGTCCCCAGGCGGCACCAGCCCGCGCCGCGGATGGCGCCAGCGCAACAGCGCCTCGGCACCGGTCAGGCGTTTGCCGTCACCGCTGAACTGCGGCTGGTAGTAGAGGATGAACTCGTTCTGTTCCAGCGCATGGCGCAGGTCGCTTTCCAGCTCCAGACGCTCCAGGGCACTGGCGTTCATGTCGGCCTGGTAGAACTGGAAATTGTTCTTGCCGCGCTCCTTGGCGTGGTACATGGCGGTGTCGGCGTTCTTCATCAGCTGGCTGAGCTCGCTGCCATCCTGCGGGCTGAGGGCGATGCCGATACTGGCGGTGACGAAGAACTCACGGTTCTCCAGTACGAACGGCCGCACCAGGCTGCCCAGGATCTGTTCAGCCACGTGGATGGCCCGGTTCAGGGCCATTTCGCGGGTAGCACGCGGTTGCAGCAGCAGGGTGAACTCGTCGCCGCCCATGCGCGCCACGGTATCGTCGTCATCCACGCAGTCGAGCAGGCGCTCGGCCATGTCCTTGAGCATGCGGTCGCCCGCAGCATGGCCAAGGGAGTCGTTGATCGGCTTGAAGCGGTCGAGGTCGAGGAACATCAACACCACCCAGGCCTTCTGCCGCTCGGCCTGCAGCAGGGCCGTGTGCAAGCGGTCCTGGAACAGGGTGCGGTTGGGCAGGTGGGTCAGGGCATCGTAGTAGGCCAGGCGATGGATACGCTGTTCGCTGGCCTTGCGCTCGCTGATGTCGGTAAAGAAACACACGTAGCTGGCCAGGTCGCCTTCGTCATCGAGCACCGCAGTGATGCCGACCCAGGCTGGATAGTGTTCGCCGTTGCGTCGCTTGAGCCACACTTCGCCTTCCCAGGTACCGCGCTGGTGCAACTGCTTGAGCACGTAGCGCAGGTGCGCTTCCTGGTGCTCGTCGACGGTCAGCAGGCTCGGCAACTGGTCGAGGACATCGGCGACATCGTAGCCACTGACGCGGCTGAAGGCCTCGTTGGCCTGGACGATGTAACCGGCCGGGTCGGTGATGAGGATGGCCGAGGTCGAATGTTCGAATACCGTGGCGGCCATGCGCAGGTCTTTTTCGGCGCGGCGTTGCTGGCTGATATCGCGGCCGACGCCAAGGATGCCTTCGAAACGGTTGAGGTCATCCCAGACCAGCACCAGGCGCAGTTCGATGGGTATCTTGCGGCCGTCGGCGCGCAGGCAGTCGAACAAGAACAGCTGGGGCGGCAACTGGGTACGCAACTGCTCGAGTTGTTCAGGATCTGTCAGGGCCTTGTTGATCCGCTCGACCAGGCTGTAGATGCCAGTGAGCTGGGCCGGGTTGGCGATGGTCGAGTGCCAGCCGTTTTCGAAGATCCACTGCACTTCAAAGCCCAGCACTGCCTGGATTGACGGGCTGACGTAGTTCAGTTGCATCTGGCTGTCGGTGGAGAAGATCACATCGCTGATGCTTTCGGCGAGCATGCGGTAGCGCTGTTCGCTGTCGCGCAGGGACTCGCTGGCCTCGATCTGTTCGGTTACATCCTTGCCGACGCCGATGATCCGCGTCACGCAACCGGCGTTGTCGCGGGTCAGGGCCTGCTCGCGGATGTCGAAGCGGCGCCAGTTCTGGTCGTGATGACGAAAGCGCAACTGGCAATGCAATTGCTCGACGTATCCCGAGGCGCGCTGTTGCAGGCGCATCTGCCGGTACAGTTCGGCGTCGTCCGGGTGCAGCAACAGCTCCCAGAAGTGGTCGCCCATCTGCGCAAGCTCGGTGCGGTTGTAACCCAGGGTCTGGCCCAGGTTGCGGTTGCTGAAGATCATCAGCTGGCTGTGCACATCCTGCACGTACAGTTGGTCGGGCACGGTGCGTACCACATCCGACCAAAAACTCTCGCGCTCGAGCAACGACAGCTCGACCTGCTTGCGGCTGGTGATATCGCTGATGCTGAGGATGACCGCCTGGTAGTCGCGGCGCTGTTGCGGGAAGCGCACCATCAACCACAGGTGCAGGTCCTGGCCATCGGCGGTGGGCAGGCGCATTTCCAGTTCAAGCTGTTGCTGGTTGTCGAGGATTGCCCCGAGCAACTGGATACCGATGCCGTCGTTGCCGCTCTGCTCACCCTCCACCAGGCGCTGCCAGGCACTGTCGCAGCAGTTGACCCCCAGCAGTTGCAAAGCCACCTGGTTGACTTCAGTAACTTTGAGTTCCTGCAGCAGCAGCCGGCGCAGCGGCGGGTCGAAGGCCAGGCGCTGTTCCAGGGCCGGACGACTGCGCAGGCGGTAACGTTCCAATTGGCCAGGTAGGCCGGAAAGATCGAGCACGCACAAGGCAACACCGGTGCCTTCGAAAATATCGTGGTAGCGCCGACGGCTTTCCTGCAGCAGGCGGTGACGGCGGCGCATGTTGATCAGCGCCAGCAGCGGGACCAGGGCGCAGAACAGGCCGAGCATGCATTTGCCGATCAGCGCCGGCAGCAATTGCTGGCGCGCCTGGCCTGCGTCGAACAGCCCGCGCAATTGCCAGGTGCTGTTGTCGAGGAAGGCCAGCATTACGCTCTGCAAGGGCTCATCGCTGCCGGGTGTAGGTTGGTGGCGGTTGATGATGTCGCCGGTGCGGCTGTTTTCCAGCAACCACAAAGGATGGTTGGGGCGGTCCAGATGATTGGTCAGGTCGTTGTAGTAGCTCGATGCCAGGCGCAGGAACCAGTAACCACTGGGCGCATCGCCAGGCTGGCGCAGCAGCAGGTAGACCTGCTGGTTGTCGGCGCTGTTGCTGTAATAGAAATCGCGTCCCTGGTTGAGCCGCAGCAGTTCGTCCAGCGCCTGGTAATCGGGCGTGCCGCTTAAACTGTCGGCCTGCAGGCTGCCGTCAGCTCCGATCCAGGCGACACTGAGCAGCTTCGGCTGTTGTTGCTGCAACCGGGCGATGACCTGCGGCAATTGCTCAGGACCAGGCGACGAACGGTATTGCTGGACCTGGTTCAAGGCCACCTGGGCCTTGAGCGTCATGTTCAGGCTCATGTGATCGGCCAGCTCGGCGCTGGCGTCGAGGCTGTGCTGGTACTGGTCGGCCTGGGTATGACGGAACTGGGCGATCAACTGCCACAGCAGCAGGCCGAGCAGCAACAGCACCAACACCGCCAGCGCGCTTTTCAATGAGCCGCGCAATGGCGAGCCTGGCGCACTGGCCGGCTTGCGCAGGGATGACGGCTGAGTGAGATTGGTCAAACGTTGATCCTGCGGTATGGCGGAATGGCAGGTTTAGAGCTGCTGATTGGCAAGTGCCGCGTTCCTGGCGACGGCTCCGGTTGCGCACTATAAGCTGGACGCCCGAAGGGCGGCTAGCATGCCCGCAAACGTGGCAAAGTGCCAGCCCTGTTCGTCGGCGGTTTGCCCAACCCGGCGCATTACGGTAGCTTTGGCCCTTTCCTGGGCGCTACGGCGCCCTTTATCTGTTTAGCTTTCATCTTTTCGTCTCTGACGCTAGGTTTTTCCATGGCTCAATACGTCTATACCATGCATCGGCTGGGCAAAGTTGTCCCGCCGAAGCGGGAAATCTTGAAGAACATCTCCCTGTCGTTTTTCCCCGGCGCCAAAATCGGCGTGCTCGGCCTCAACGGCTCGGGTAAATCCACTCTGCTGAAAATCATGGCGGGTGTAGACACCGAGTTCGACGGCGAAGCCCGTCCGATGCCAGAGCTGAACATCGGCTACCTGCCCCAGGAGCCGCAACTGGATCCGTCCAAGACCGTGCGTGAAGTGGTCGAGGAAGCGGTCAGCGTGATCAAGGACGCCCAGGCCCGCCTGGACGAAGTCTATGCCGCTTACGCCGAACCGGATGCCGACTTCGACAAGCTGGCCGCCGAACAGGCCAAGCTTGAAGCCATCCTCCAGGCCAGTGACGGTCACAACCTCGAGCGCCAGCTGGAAGTGGCCGCCGACGCCCTGCGCCTGCCAGCCTGGGAAGCCAAGGTCGAGCACCTGTCCGGTGGTGAGAAGCGCCGTGTGGCCCTGTGCCGCCTGCTGCTGTCGGCCCCTGACATGCTCCTGCTCGACGAGCCGACCAACCACCTGGACGCCGACTCCGTCGCCTGGCTTGAGCACTTCCTCCACGATTTCCCGGGCACCGTGGTAGCCATTACCCACGACCGTTACTTCCTCGACAACGTCGCTGGCTGGATCCTCGAGCTCGACCGCGGCGCCGGTATTCCTTATGAAGGCAACTACTCGGGCTGGCTGGAAGCCAAGTCCGATCGTCTGGCCCAGGAATCCAAGCAGCAGTCGGCCCACGAAAAGGCCATGAAGGAAGAACTGGAGTGGGTGCGCAAAGGCGCCAAGGCTCGTCAGTCCAAATCCAAGGCCCGTCTGCAGCGCTTTGAAGAGATGCAGTCGCAGGAATTCCAGAAGCGCAGCGAGACCAACGAGATCTACATCCCGGCCGGTCCACGCCTGGGTGACAAGGTTATCGAGTTCAAGAACGTCAGCAAGGGCTACGGCGATCGCGTACTGATCGACAACCTGTCGTTCTCCATGCCAAAAGGCGCGATCGTCGGCGTTATCGGCGGTAACGGTGCCGGTAAGTCGACCCTGTTCCGCATGCTGATGGGCAAAGAGCAGCCAGACTCGGGCAGCATCGAGATCGGTGATACCGTGCAACTGGCCTGCGTCGACCAGAGCCGCGAGGACCTGGACGGCAACAAAACCGTGTTCCAGCAGATCTCGGACGGTTCCGACCAACTGCGTATCGGCACCTACGAGATTCCGTCGCGCACCTACGTCGGTCGTTTCAACTTCAAGGGTGGCGATCAGCAGAAGTTCGTCAAGGACCTCTCCGGTGGTGAGCGCGGCCGTCTGCACCTGGCCCTGACCCTGAAAGAGGGCGCCAACGTCCTGCTGCTCGACGAACCGTCCAACGACCTGGACGTTGAAACCCTGCGTTCGCTGGAGGAAGCCCTGCTGGACTTCCCGGGCGCCGCCATCGTGATTTCTCACGATCGCTGGTTCCTTGACCGCGTGGCTACCCACATCCTGGCTTACGAAGACGATTCGCAGGCGGTGTTCTTCGAAGGCAACTACACCGAGTACGAAGCCGATCGCAAGAAGCGCCTGGGTGAAGCAGCTGCCCAGCCGCATCGGGTACGGCACAAAAAACTGGCATAACTCTCACGGGTTTGCACTGGAACGGGGCCTTCGGGCCCCGTTTTTTTATACCCGACTTTCACCTCACCCCGTAGGAGCGGGCTTGCCCCGCGATCACGGCACAACATGTATACACTTATACAAATGCACCATTTAATTTCATAAAAACGACATTTCGCCCTGTTCCGGTGCGCGTGCTTCTTGGTAGAGTCGGGAAAAAAACCAATAAGCCTCTCTGATCTGGTGAATGTCTAATGATCGAATCTGTCGAAGATTTCCTCGCTCGCCTCAAGCAACGCGACCCGGCCCAGCCTGAGTTCCACCAGGCGGTCGAAGAGGTGCTGCGCAGCCTCTGGCCGTTCCTCGAAGCCAATCCGCACTACCTGCAGGCCGGTATTCTCGAACGCATGGTCGAGCCGGAGCGGGCAGTCCTGTTCCGCGTGTCGTGGGTCGATGACCAGGGCAAGGTCCAGGTCAACCGCGGTTACCGTATCCAGATGAGCAGCGCCATCGGCCCGTACAAGGGCGGCCTGCGTTTCCACCCGTCGGTCAACCTTGGCGTGCTCAAGTTCCTGGCCTTCGAGCAGGTGTTCAAGAACTCCCTGACCTCTTTGCCCATGGGCGGTGGCAAGGGCGGCTCGGACTTCGATCCCAAGGGCAAGAGCGACGCCGAGGTGATGCGCTTCTGCCAGGCATTCATGAGCGAGCTCTATCGTCACATCGGCGCCGACCTCGACGTGCCGGCCGGAGACATCGGTGTCGGTGCCCGCGAAATCGGCTTTCTGTTTGGCCAGTACAAGCGCCTGGCCAACCAGTTCACCTCGGTGCTGACCGGCAAGGGCATGGCCTACGGTGGCAGCCTGATCCGCCCGGAAGCCACCGGCTACGGCTGTGTGTACTTCGCCCAAGAGATGCTCAAGCGCCAGGACCTGCGTATCGACGGTCGCCGGGTGGCCATCTCCGGTTCCGGCAACGTCGCCCAGTATGCTGCGCGCAAGGTCATGGACCTGGGCGGCAAGGTGATCTCGCTGTCCGACTCCGAAGGCACCCTGTACTGCGAGGCCGGCATGAGCGACGCACAGTGGGATGCGCTGATGGAGTTGAAAAACGTCAAGCGCGGGCGGATCAGCGAACTGGCCGAACGCTTTGGCCTGGAATTCCGCAAAGGCCAGCGCCCCTGGACCCTGTCGTGCGACATCGCCTTGCCCTGCGCGACCCAGAACGAACTGGGCGGCGAAGACGCCCGCACCCTGCTGCGCAATGGCTGCATCTGCGTGGCCGAAGGCGCCAATATGCCGACCACCCTCGACGCGGTGGACATCTTCATCGAAGCCGGCATCCTCTTCGCCCCAGGCAAGGCGTCCAACGCCGGCGGTGTTGCCGTCAGTGGCCTGGAGATGTCGCAGAACGCCATGCGCCTGCTATGGACCGCCGGTGAAGTGGACAGCAAGCTGCACAACATCATGCAGTCGATCCACCACGCCTGTGTGCACTACGGTGAGGAAAACGGCACGATCAACTACGTCAAAGGCGCCAACATCGCCGGCTTCGTCAAGGTTGCCGACGCCATGCTGGCCCAGGGCGTGGTTTGATCTAGCGGCGATAGGCCCGCGCAGCGTCGCGGTCCTTTTCCTGTTGCCACTGATCATCGCGCTCGTCCCAGTGACGGGCGCGATATTCCTGTAGGTCCTGATTCTCCTGCATGGCGTGGCACTGGCGAAAGCCATCGTCCCAGCCGGACTCGTACTGGCGGTTGCGCAGGTAGCGCGGCACGTCCTTGCGAAAGTCCCCGGCCATCACCCCGGCCGCCTGGCGACCGCTGCTGCAGCCGTCCTGGAAACCATCGGCATAGGCCGGTGGATAACCTTGATTGATCAATTGCTCGTGGGTTGTCTGGCAACCTGTGAGCATGCCGATTACCACCATGACCAGCCAATAGCACCGCATCTTCAGACTCTCCGCTTGCCAGGGAAAGTCTAGGTGGGGGATTGTCGCTGGCGTGTCAAAACCGTGTGAAACAGTTGCGGTGCTTCGCGGGGCAAGCCCGCTCCCACAGATCCTCAATACTGGTACCACTTCAATTCCAGCGTCACCTCGTTCTGCGCCGAGCTCAGCTTGCTGAAATCGCGGCTGGCACTCAGGCGCAGGCCCAGGTCGCGGGACAGTTCCCACTGCTGGTTCAGGCTAAGGCTGCGGCGCACCTCGCCATTGGTGAAGTAGTCGGCCTTGGCCTCGACGCTCAGGTTGCCCAGCGGATTGCGCCACAACAACCCGGTATTGAACCCCGCCGCCGGCGCAACGAAGGCGGCGAAGTCATTGTTGTGCTCGACCCGCACGGTGCCCAGGGCAAAGCCCAGCAGGTCATCGGCCAACTGCCAGGTGCCGCCGGCGCCACCGTTGACATGGCTGACCAGCACCTCGTCGCCATGCTTGCCCTGCACCCGCTCAAGCCCCCCGGCCACCTGCCACGACCAGGGTTTGAGCAAGGCATTGCGCGGCGTCAGCGAGCGAATGGTGGCAAGGTCCAGGCGCTGCACCTGCCAGTCATTGCCCTCGTACTGACGCAGTTTGAGCTGGAGGATCTCGATCTGCGCGCCGAGGGGGAAACCGTAGGCGTTGTCGTTGAGGTCGTGATACGCCATGCGCAGGCCATATTCGGCATAGGCGCGATCATCGCGGCTGCCCACGCCCAACTGCCAGGTGCGCGACTGATGGCCGTCTTCAGGCAATCCCGGGCGTTCGATTTCAAGTTCCGGCGGTGGGTTGCGGTTGATCGCCCGCAGCAGCTCGAAGCTGCGTTTGCTGCGCGCCGGGTCACGCTCCTGGCCGTTGGCCCGGTAGCGTTCCAGGCGATAGGCCGCGTCTTGCACCAAGGCCTGGCGCTCGCGGGGCAGGGTGGTGAAGTCAGGGCCTTGCAGTTGCGCGGTATCGGCACTGAGCGCCAGCACCTGTTGTTGCTCCTCGGCAGTCAGCGGCTTGGCCCGCTCCAGCAGTTCACGTTCGCGTGATGGCCGGTAGTCGATGCGCTCCACCAGGCCGGCCTGCTTTACAGCTTTGACCGTGTCGGTGGGGATGGCGGTCAGCGGAAACTGCGAGGTCAGGTCCAGGCTCGGACGTGCCACCTGCAGCAGTTCGAGCAAGCGGTAGGAGCAGTTCTCGTCGAAGAAGAAGTAGTCGAACTGGATCTGCTTGAGCTCCCACACGTGTTCGACCATGCGCCCGGTTTCTTCCGGGGTCAGGTTCAGCCGGTATTCCCACAGGTCGCGGTTTTCCAGGCTGCGGTATTCGGAGAGTTTTTCCTGGTAGGGCACCAGCGCGAACAGCCCCGGATAGCCGCCCATCAGGCCCTTCCAGGCATACAGGATGCTGTTGTCGCTACCCTCGATATAGGCGCCGAAGTTGATCGCGTAGCTGAGCAGAGCGGTGTTGTTGCTCTGCACGTCGGCCTGGTCGATCCGTAGCAGCGTGTGGCCGAACATCGACGAGGGGCTGTTCAGGTAGGCCGCCGGGAAGATCATCACCGCGCTGTGCGGCGAGACGTCCTTGAACCACTGGGTGTATTCCTTGCAAGCCGGGCTCGGCAAGTCGTTGAGTTGCAATTGCTCGCGCAGCCAGCGGGTACGTGCCGGGAACACGCATTGGGCATGGCGCTCGCCAAGGCTTGCCGGTGCATACAGGGCTTTGACGGTGGCGCGCAGCTCCTGGTCCGGGTGGTGGGCGCCGTCGTCGGCGAGAAAAAAGCGCTTGTCGTCGACGTAGCTGCGCCAGCCGCCGAGTTTGGCTGTCTCGTAGTGACCGAGGGCGATCCAATAGCGCTCGGCCGCTAGTTGCGTAAGGCGTGCGTCATCGAATGAAGGGGCAGCATGCAACGGGGCGCAGGCACACAGCGCCAGGTAAGCAAGGCGTTTGAGCATGTCGGGCAACTAAGTCTGAATGATGCCGATAGAGGCGGACAACAACCCGCCCCGGTGAAGGGGCGGGTGGGCCGAGCTTAAGCCTGGGTGACGTATTTGGCCAGGCGCGGATCGCTTTTGAGCACGGCGAGGGTGTTGTTGTGAACATCTTCGGCCGTTGCATCGGCGGTCTTGAAGATGTCCTGGAAGTGTTGATGGGTAACCGCGGCAAAGTGCGCGCGATCTTCCGGGGCAACGCCCAGCACCACGGCATAAGTGGTCAGGGCTTCACCTTGACCCTTGGCCATGTCTTCGGAGAGTTCGTTCATCATGCCGTTCATGGCGAACCATGATTTACCGCCATAGGTCAGCGCAGCGTTGGTCGAGCAGCCATTGGTGCCCGAAGTCATGCCGAATGTGGCGTTGCCGGAGGTGCCGTTGGTGGTGGATGCAAGGAAGTGGGCCGGTGTGCCGCGTTGGCCCTCGAACAGCATGTTGCCCCAGCCGCAGTCCGGACCACCAGGGGCCTGGGCCATGGCATTGAGGGAGACCGCGGTGAACAGAGTACCCAGAAGAATCCGTTTCATAGCATTGTTCTCTTTGTCGAAGTGCAAACCAAAGGTCAGGGTTGTCTGGCATACCTGCAGAGCCAGCTGCCAGGGCGGGTCGGTTATTTACCCAGCCGCGCAGTTTGGAGTTTAGGCACGATCTAAGGGTTCCGTGGTTTATTGCGAAAGATTGTCTGAATTTGTTGACGTGGATCGGCATTTCGCCCCTGCGACAATAAGCAGCGATGAGCCTTGCAAGGCGCACGCGCGCGGCGCCAGAATGCTGACATCGCCCCGCCGAAGTAAGGAAGCCCGATGCCCGATCCTGTCGCTGCGAGCCTGCGTCTTGCGCCCGAAGCCCTGACCCGGCCGTTTTCCGCTGAACAGTTCGCTTTTTCCACTACCAATGATCTGGAGCCTTTTCGCGGTGTGCTTGGCCAGGAACGTGCTGTCGAAGCCTTGCAGTTCGGCGTCGCCATGCCGCGTCCGGGGTACAACGTATTTGTCATGGGCGAGCCCGGCACGGGCCGCTTCTCGTTCGTCAAACGCTACCTCAAGGCCGAAGGCAAGCGCCTGCAAACGCCATCGGACTGGGTGTATGTCAACAACTACGACGAGCCGCGGGAGCCGCGTGCCCTGGAGTTGCCACCGGGCAGCGCCGGCGCCTTCATCAGCGACATCGGCGGTCTGATCGACAACCTGCTGGCGACCTTTCCGGCGGTTTTCGAGCACCCGTCCTACCAGCAGAAGAAGAGCGCCATCGACCGCGCGTTCAACCAGCGCTACGACCGTGCCCTGGATGTGATCGAGCGTGCCTCGCTGGAAAAGGACGTGGCCCTGTACCGCGACAGCAGCAACGTCGCCTTCACTCCGATGGCCGACGGCAAGGCGCTGGATGAGGCCGAGTTCGCCCAGCTACCGGAAGCCGAGCGGGAGCGTTTTCACGACGACATTGCCATTCTGGAGGAACGCCTCAACGAAGAGCTGGCGAGCCTGCCGCAATGGAAGCGCGAATCGAACAACCAGTTGCGTCATCTCAACGAAGAAACCATCACCCTGGCCTTGCAGCCATTGCTGGCGCCGCTGTCTGAAAAGTATGCAGAAAACGCCGCTGTCTGCGCCTACCTGCAGGCCATGCAGGTCAACCTGCTGCGCACTGTGGTCGAGCAACTGGTCGATGACAGCAAGACCGATGCCCAGGCGCGCAAGCTGCTTGAAGAGCAGTACGCACCGAGCCTGGTCGTCGGCCACCACGCCAGTGGCGGTGCGCCGGTGGTGTTCGAGCCGCACCCGACCTACGACAACCTGTTCGGTCGCATCGAATACAGCACTGACCAGGGCGCGTTGTACACCACTTACCGGCAGTTGCGCCCAGGGGCCTTGCACCGAGCCAACGGCGGCTTTCTGATTCTTGAAGCCGAAAAAATGCTCGGCGAGCCGTTTGTCTGGGACGCCCTCAAGCGTGCCTTGCAGTCGCGCAAGCTGAAAATGGAATCGCCCCTGGGCGAGTTCGGCCGGCTGGCCACCGTGACCCTCAACCCGCAAATGCTGCCACTGAACATCAAGGTGGTGATTATCGGGGCGCGGCAGTTGTACTACGCCCTGCAGGATCACGATCCGGACTTCCAGGAGATGTTCCGGGTGCTGGTCGACTTCGACGAAGACATTCCCATGGTCGACGAGAGCCTGGAGCAGTTCGCCCAGTTGCTCAAAACCCGTACCAGCGAGGAGGGCATGGCGCCGCTGAGCGCTGATGCGGTGGCGCGCCTGGCGACCTATAGCGCGCGCCTGGCGGAGCATCAGGGGCGGTTGTCGGCGCGTATCGGCGACCTGTTCCAGCTGGTCAGCGAGGCGGATTTCATCCGCCACCTGGCCAACGATGAAATGACTGACGCCGGGCACATCGAGCGTGCACTCAAGGCCAAGGCCACCCGTACCGGGCGCGTGTCGGCGCGGATTCTCGACGACATGCTGGCCGGTATCATCCTGATCGATACCGACGGTGCGGCCGTGGGTAAGTGCAACGGCCTGACGGTGCTGGAAGTCGGCGACTCGGCCTTCGGCATACCGGCGCGGATATCCGCCACGGTCTACCCTGGCGGCAGCGGTATCGTCGACATCGAGCGTGAGGTCAACCTCGGTCAGCCGATCCACTCCAAGGGGGTAATGATCCTCACCGGTTACCTGGGCAGCCGTTATGCCCAGGAATTCCCCTTGGCGATTTCGGCGAGTATCGCCCTGGAGCAGTCCTACGGTTACGTGGACGGCGACAGCGCGTCTCTGGGCGAGGCCTGCACGCTGATCTCGGCCTTGTCCAGGACGCCGCTCAAGCAGTGCTTCGCCATCACCGGCTCGATCAACCAGTTCGGTGAAGTGCAGGCGGTGGGCGGGGTCAACGAGAAGATCGAAGGCTTCTTCCGGCTTTGCGAGGCCCGCGGCCTGACGGGCGAGCAGGGGGCGATCATCCCGCGTGCCAACGTTGCCACGCTGATGCTCGATGAGCGGGTGTTGCAGGCGGTGCGTGCCGGCATGTTCCACGTGTATGCGGTGAGCCAGGCTGACGAGGCCCTGAGCCTGCTGGTTGGCGAGCCTGCTGGCGAGCCGGATGAAGAAGGGCAGTTTCCTGAAGGCAGCGTCAACGCCCGGGTGGTTGAGCGCCTGCGGGTGATTGCCGAAATGATCAGCGAAGAGGACTTGAAGGAGGCCGAGAAGGAGCAGGCCGAGCAAGCCCTGGCCCAGGTCAAGCCGTCCTGACCTGAGTGATACGAGTCAAAAAAACGGCGCTAAATGGAACATGACCATTCGGCGCCGGTTTTTTCACGCTTTGGCGGATTTCGCCTATCCTTCAACTCAGGGACAGTCGTAGGGTCAGGAAAGAAACAGCCTTGCTTGCAGGGCTGAACCAGGGTTTACCGAGGACCTTCGCCATGCCGCGCAGCCTCAGCCTCACCCGTCAATGCCTGGGCCTGGTGACCCGCATTGAATGCAGCATACGTCCACTGGCCGGCGACAACGGTATGTGGACCTTGCTGTTTGCCGCCGGCATGGCTGGCGAGCAACCTTCGGCGATCAAGGCCCAGGGGCCGTTTCATGGCCCGTTCGTGGCCGAATCAGTACTCAATGCCATCGTCGACAGCCTGACCCTGCACGGTTATCAACTGGCCGATGATCCGCAGATCTGGTCTGTCCACCTGCAGGCCCAACTGCGCCGCATCAACGGTGAACGGGTCCATCACGTCGGCGACTTCCAGTTCCATCCGGAAACCTGAGATGCTCGCGTCGAGCCTGTGGCAGCGTGCCACGGGCTTTTTCTGTCATGGCTGGCTGTTATACTCGCGCTCGCTTTTTGCCAACCTGACGAGTTTTCAATGGAACGTATTATCGAAAATGCGATGTATGCCTCGCGCTGGCTGCTCGCGCCGATCTATTTTGGTTTGTCGTTGGGCCTGTTGGCGCTGGCACTGAAGTTCTTCCAGGAGATCTTTCACGTCCTGCCCAACGTCTTCGCCCTGGCCGAAGCTGACTTGATCCTGGTGCTGCTGTCGCTGATCGACATGGCCCTGGTCGGCGGCCTGCTGGTGATGGTGATGATCTCCGGCTACGAGAACTTCGTCTCGCAACTGGACATCGATGAAGACAAGGAAAAGCTCAGCTGGCTGGGCAAGATGGACTCGTCTTCGCTGAAGATGAAGGTTGCCGCCTCGATCGTGGCGATTTCCTCGATCCACCTGCTGCGGGTATTCATGGATGCGCGCAACATCGAGCCCCAGTACTTGATGTGGTACGTGATCATCCATATGACCTTCGTGGTCTCGGCTTTTGCCATGGGTTACCTGGACAAGGTCACCAAGCACTGATTCGGGCGTTTTGCCGAGTTACCACCGCCCGTCCGTTGCAAAACGGACGGGCGGTTGCGTTTTTGCCTTGTGCTTTGTGTGCGGCTGTACAAAAAATGAACGGTCACTCGAAGTGCCAGGCACGAGGTATCGCAATGAACCTTCAACAGCTGAACACCGAGGCCAGGGCCGGTCATGTCGAAGAGCTCAACCTGATCGCCATCGAAGGTGGTGACTTCATTCTCGAAGCACGAGTAAAAGGCCATGCCCATCCGCTGTCGGACGCTCGGGGGCAGCGTCTTAAAGTGCATTCGGTAGTCGATGCGCAACGCTTGCTTGGTGGCTTGCCAGCAGTGCCGATGCACCTGGTGCACTGGTCGATGGATGATGAGATGTGCGGCGGTAGCGAGGCCGGTGACGGCGACCTGAAACTGCCGATGCCACGCCGTTCTGCCTGGTAGCTGATCTGCGCAACCGCAGTGTGCTAGGCTGCTCGCCCTTTTCATAAAGGGCGCGGTTGTTGTGCGCCCTGCAGCGGAGCAAGCAAATGTCCGAACTCAACCTGTCTACCGACGAAACTCGCGTCAGCTACGGCATTGGCCGTCAGCTGGGTGGCCAACTGCGCGACAACCCGCCACCGGGCGTGAGCCTGGACGCCATCCTGGCCGGCCTGACCGACGCTTTCAGCGGCCAGGACAGCCGCGTCAGCGAAGCCGACCTGTCGGCCAGCTTCAAGGTCATCCGTGAAATCATGCAAGCCGAAGCTGCTGCCAAGGCCGAAGCCGCCGCTGGCGAAGGCAAGGCCTTCCTGGCTGAAAACGCCAAGCGTGATGGCATCACCACCCTGGCTTCGGGCCTGCAGTTCGAAGTACTGACCGCAGGTGAAGGCGCCAAGCCAAGCCGCGAAGACAGCGTGCGCACCCACTACCACGGCACCCTGATCGATGGCACCGTGTTCGACAGCTCCTACGAGCGCGGCCAGCCGGCAGAATTCCCGGTCGGTGGCGTGATTGCCGGCTGGACCGAAGCCCTGCAACTGATGAACGCCGGCAGCAAATGGCGCTTGTACGTACCGAGCGAGCTGGCTTACGGCGCTCAGGGCGTTGGCAGCATCCCGCCGCACAGCGTGCTGGTGTTCGACGTCGAGCTGCTGGACGTTCTGTAAGACCTATCGCGGGGCAAGCCCGCTCCTACCCGAATTGTGTAGGAGCGGGCTTGCCCCGCGATGCTGTTCAATTCCAGTCGGTTCCGCCACCAGGGCGCAACGCCCGCGCATAGCAGAACAGGAACAGGTTTCTCACCAGTTCCTTGAGCACACTCGGCTCACTCGAATTCAGGCCATTGAGGTCCAGGTCACCCTGGTCGCGCAGTTCGTCCAGTGCTTCTTCTTCAAGCACGGCACAGACCTCGCCGGTTTCCCGGTGCAGGATGCGCAGGTACGGATGGGGGCGGTCAAGCCAGGCGTCTATCAGATAAGTCATGGCTATTCTCCTTGAAAGCGTTCAATGAGAATAATTCTTATTATCAAAATAGCAAGTGCCTATTGGCGGTTTTTTCCTGCTTGTGAGTCGTCGAGGCCGCAGAGCGGCCCCGAAACCCTGAAGAATCAGACCTTGCGGACGAATTCCGATTTCAGCTTCATCGGGCCGATGCCGTCGATCTTGCAGTCGATGTCGTGGTCGCCATCGCACAGGCGGATGTTCTTGACCTTGGTGCCGACCTTGACCACCAGCGAGGTGCCCTTGACCTTGAGGTCCTTGATCACGGTGATGGTGTCGCCGTCCTGCAGGACGTTGCCCACTGCATCCTTTTTCACCGCATCGTCGCTGGCCACTTCGGCTTCACCGGCAGCCGACCACTCGTGGGCGCACTCGGGGCAGATCAGCTGGGCGCCGTCTTCGTAGGTGTATTCGGAGTTGCATTTGGGGCAGGGTGGCAAAGTGCTCACTAAGGTTCCTCAAGACGTACAGGTACAAAACCTACATTGTATAAGGTTTTGTTGTAGGGAGGTGAATGCAATCGCGGGGCAAGCCCGCTCCCACAGGTTTGTGGGAGCGGGCTTGCCCCGCGATGAGGGAGGTGGCGAATCAGTGCGTGCGGGCGACGGCGAATTCGCTCAGTTCGACCAGCGCATCGCGGTATTCACTGGCTGGCAGAACATCCAGGCAGGCAATGGCGCGGGCCACGTAGTCGCGTGCCAGCTTAGCGGTGTAGTCCAGCGAACCCGAGGCTTCAACGGCCGCACGGATGCTTTCGAGGTCTTCGATGCCGCCTTTCTGGATCGCCTGGCGGACCAGTGCGGCCTGTTCGGCAGTGCCTTCGCGCATGGTGTAGATCAGCGGCAGGGTTGGCTTGCCTTCGGCCAGGTCGTCACCGACGTTCTTGCCCAGGGTTTGCGCATCGCCCTTGTAGTCGAGCAGGTCGTCGACCAACTGGAAGGCCACGCCCAGGTGGTCACCGAAGGTGCGCAGGGCTTCGCTCTGCTCTTCAGTCGCCTGGGCCAGGGCTGCGGCGCTGTGGGTCGAGGCCTCGAACAGCATCGCGGTCTTGCCACGGATGACGTCCATGTAGACTTCTTCGGTGGTGCTGGCGTCGCGGACCTTGGACAACTGCAGGACTTCGCCTTCGGCGATGACCCGGGTGGCCTTGGAGAGGATCTGCATGACCGGCATCGAGCCCAGTTCGACCATCATCTCGAACGAGCGCGAGTATAGGAAGTCACCCACCAGTACGCTTGGCGCGTTGCCCCACAGGGCGTTGGCGGTGGAGCGGCCACGGCGCATGCCGGACATGTCGACGACGTCGTCATGCAGCAAGGTAGCGGTATGCAGGAACTCGATGGTGGCAGCCAGCAGGCGCAGATCGTCGCCTTCGCGGCCCAGGGCCTTGCCGCACAGCAACACCAGCAACGGACGCAGGCGTTTGCCCCCAGCCGAGGTAATGTAGTCGCCGATTTTCGATACCAGCGGTACACGCGAAGTCAGCTGTTTCTTGATAATCTCGTCAACGGCGCTGAAGTCGTCCGCTACCGCACGGTAGAAAGCTTGGGGTTGCATCGGCCACAGGTGCTCCATAAAGGTTGCGCGGCATGCTAGGTCGCAGGTCCCGGCGTGTCAAGGCGCGCAGCCCGCAGGCCGGGGGTGGGACTTGCAAGCAAAGCGGGGCTTGCGTACAATCGCGCACCCTGAACTTCCTGGGCAGCACCTGCCTTACGCAATTGCACTGGGCCGTTCCAGCCCTATGCAGCCATGCCAGCCAATACTCTTCCTATAAAGAGCTGGGTGAGCAGGATTATCGGAGAAATACCCATGTACGCAGTAATTGTTACCGGTGGCAAGCAGTACAAAGTCGCCGAAGGTGAATACCTGAAAATCGAAAAACTGGAAATCGCCACTGGCGAATCCGTGACTTTCGACCACGTTCTGTTGGTTGCCAATGGCGACGACGTGAACATCGGCGCTCCAGTCGTTGCTGGTGCCAAGGTTGTTGCTGAAGTGATCTCCCAAGGTCGTCACGACAAAGTGCGCATCATCAAGTTCCGCCGCCGTAAGCACCACATGAAGCGTATGGGCCACCGCCAGTGGTTCACCGAAATCAAGATCACCGGTATTTCGGCTTAATCGCCTGAATCCATTTCTGGAGAATTGAACCATGGCACACAAAAAAGCTGGTGGTAGTACCCGTAACGGTCGCGACTCAGAAGCCAAACGCCTTGGCGTGAAGATGTATGGCGGCCAGGCTATCATTCCTGGCAACATCATCGTGCGTCAGCGCGGCACCCAATTCCACGCTGGCTACGGCGTTGGCATGGGTAAAGATCACACCCTGTTCGCCAAGATCGCGGGTAAGATCAAGTTTGAAGTAAAAGGCGCCTTCGGTCGTCGTTACGTGAGCGTTGTCGCCGAGTAATCGCGCGAACGCTGGAAAAGCCCTGTCTTGCGACGGGGCTTTTTCGTTTGTGGAGTGAGTCTCTTGCAAAGCTGTTTGTATGGGCTGCCGGCGTGGGTTGTTACTGTCGTGACGGGGCCGCCGCGCTCACTTTTGCAAGAGCCTTATGTCTTTGTGTCACTCAGCTCGTCCAGCTGACGAGAGGCGGTTTTTATGAAGTTTGTTGACGAAGTATCGATCCGGGTCAAAGCCGGTGATGGCGGTAACGGTTGCATGAGTTTCCGTCGCGAAAAATTCATCGAGAACGGTGGTCCTAACGGTGGTGATGGTGGTGACGGTGGCTCGATCTATATGGTCGCCGACGATAACCTGAACACCCTGGTCGACTACCGTTACACACGTCATTTCGACGCTGAGCGCGGTTCCAATGGCGGCAGCACCGACTGCACCGGCAAGAAGGGCGAAGACCTGATCCTGCGTGTGCCAGTCGGCACCACGGTGATCGACGCCGCCACTCAGGAAGTCATCGGCGACCTGGTCAAGCCAGGCCAGAAGCTGATGGTGGTTCAGGGCGGCTGGCACGGCCTGGGCAACACCCGTTTCAAATCCAGTACCAACCGTGCGCCACGCCAGACCACCCCGGGCAAGCCAGGTGAGCAGCGTGACCTCAAGCTGGAAATGAAAGTGCTGGCTGACGTTGGCCTGCTGGGTCTTCCGAACGCCGGCAAAAGTACCTTCATCCGCTCGGTCTCGGCCGCCAAGCCGAAAGTTGCCGACTACCCGTTCACCACCCTGGTGCCGAACCTGGGCGTGGTCAGTGTCGACCGCTGGAAGAGCTTCGTTGTTGCGGACATCCCGGGTCTGATCGAAGGCGCCTCCGATGGGGCCGGCCTGGGTATCCGCTTCCTCAAGCACCTGGCGCGTACCCGTCTGCTGCTGCACCTCGTCGACCTCGCGCCGCTGGATGAAAGCAGCAGTGCCGATGCCGCCGAAGTCATCGTCAACGAGCTGACCCAGTTCAGCCCGTCGCTGGCCGAGCGTGACCGCTGGCTGGTGCTGAACAAGACCGACATGCTGATGGACGACGAGCGTGACGAGCGGGTCAAGGAAGTGGTCGAGCGCCTGCAGTGGGAAGGTCCGGTCTATGTGATCTCGGCCATCTCCAAGCAGGGCACCGAGCAGCTTAGCCGCGACATCATGCGCTACCTTGAAGACCGCGCCGACCGCCTGGCCAACGATCCGGCCTACGCCCAAGCGCTGGCCGACCTGGATCAGCGCATCGAAGACGAAGCCCGTGCCCAGTTGCAGGCCCTGGATGACGCCCGTGCCCTGCGCCGCAGCGGCGTCAAGAGCGTGCACGACATCGGCGACGACGATGACGATGATTGGGATGAGGAAGACGAAGACGGTCCGGAAATCATTTACGTGCGCGACTGATTCGTTGCAGTACACTAAACGCCGCTCTCAGGAGCGGCGTTTTGGTATCTAAAGATCTGAATAGGTTGGAAGAAGATGCGGAGCAAGGTGACGGGTGCGCAGCGCTGGGTGGTGAAAATCGGCAGTGCCCTGCTGACAGCGGATGGCAAGGGCCTGGATCGCGCGGCCATGGGTGTCTGGGTCGAGCAGATGGTGGCGTTGCATGAGGCGGGTGTCGAGTTGGTGCTGGTGTCGTCCGGGGCGGTTGCCGCCGGGATGAGCCGCCTGGGTTGGGCCAAGCGACCGAGTGCGATGAACGAACTGCAGGCTGCCGCCTCGATCGGCCAGATGGGCCTGGTGCAGGCCTGGGAGTCGAGCTTTGCCGAGCATGGCCGGCACACCGCGCAGATTCTTCTGACCCACGACGATCTGTCTGACCGCAAGCGTTACCTCAACGCCCGCAGCACCCTGCGCACCCTGGTGGAGCTGGGCGTGGTGCCGGTGATCAACGAGAACGACACGGTGGTCACCGACGAGATCCGCTTCGGCGACAACGACACCCTGGCGGCGCTGGTGGCCAACCTGGTGGAGGCCGACCTGCTGGTGATTCTCACCGACCGCGACGGCATGTTCGATGCCGACCCGCGCAACAACCCAGATGCGCAGCTCATCTACGAAGCCCGTGCCGATGATCCGAGTCTCGATGCGGTGGCCGGTGGTACCGGCGGCGCCCTGGGCCGTGGCGGCATGCAGACCAAGCTGCGCGCCGCGCGCCTGGCAGCCCGTTCCGGGGCGCACACGATCATCGTCGGTGGTCGCCTGGAGCGCGTGCTGGACCGGCTCAAGGCTGGTGAGCGTCTGGGTACCCTGCTGTCGCCCGAGCGCGGCATGCTCGCTGCGCGCAAGCAATGGCTGGCCGGACACCTGCAGACCCGTGGCACCCTGGTGCTCGACGATGGCGCGGTCAAGGCGCTGCGCAAGGACAGCAAGAGCCTGTTGCCAGTGGGCGTCAAGACTGTGCAGGGCAGCTTTCGCCGTGGCGAGATGGTGGTCTGCGTCGGCGCGGATGGCCTCGAAGTCGCCCGTGGCCTGGCCAACTACAGCGCCCTGGAAGCACAGAAAATCATTGGCCAGCCGTCCGACGCGATCGAGGGCCTGCTGGGCTACATCGCCGAGCCGGAGCTGGTGCACCGTGACAACCTGATTCTGGTCTGAGGAAATACGCGTGTTCAAAGGGATAGTTGCAGCAGCGCTGCTGGCATTGCCGGTACTGGCGGCGGCCGAGGAGATCGGCCAGGTATCGACGGTGTTCAAGATCGTCGGGCCGAATGACCGCATCGTTGTCGAAGCGTTTGATGATCCGAAGGTGGAGGGCGTGACCTGCTACCTGTCGCGGGCCAAGACCGGTGGTTTGAAAGGCGGCCTGGGCCTGGCTGAAGACCGCGCCGAAGCTTCGATCGCCTGCCGCCAGGTCGGGCCGATTCGCTTCAAAGAGCCGCTCAAGGACGGTGACGAGGTGTTCAAGGAACGCACTTCGCTGGTGTTCAAGACCATGCAGGTGGTGCGTTTCCTCGACAAGAAGCGCAATACCCTGGTCTATCTGGTGTACTCCGACCGGATCATAGAAGGCAGCCCGCAGAATGCGGTGACGGCGATTCCGATCTTGCCGTGGGCTCAATAAAGCATCGCGGGGCAAGCCCGCTCCCACAGGATGATGTTGATCCCTGTGGGAGCGGGCTTGCCCCGCGATTAGCCTCAAGCTGAAGCTTCTTCCTCTTCTGCCCGCACCACCGCCTTCTCCACATCCCGGCGGCTGATGTACTTCCAGTCCGCCTCGTCGATGTAGATCCCGTTCGGCCCGCTGCCGCCTTCCAGGTCGATGGCGACATGCGCCGAAACCTGCGGCTTCACACTGGCCAGAATCGGCACAAAGCCCAACTGCAAGCTGGTTTCCAGCAGTGCTGCCTGGTTGCGTTCGTCGATGTCGGCCGCTTCGTCCAGGTAGTACGGCAGGCGTACGCGGCCGGCCAGGTCGCGGTCCATCAGGTGCAGCAACAAGTACATGTTGGTCAGCGCCTTGATGGTCATGGTGGTGCCGTTGGACGCCGCACCGTCGATGTCGGTGTGGATCACCGGCTGGCCACCGACCTTGGTGATCTCGAAGGCCAGTTCGAACAAGTCCTTCAGGCCCAGCTGGTTGTGGTTGGCCGCCACTAGCCGTGCCAGGTACTCCTTGGCCTCTTCGTTCTTGTTGTCCTGCTCGGCACTCTGGCTCAGGTCGAACACCGACAGGGTCTCGCCTTCCTCGTACTGGCCGGCGCTGTGGATGATCTGGTCGATGTGCTTGAGCGCTTCCTTGTTCGGTGCCAGGACGATGCGGAAGCTCTGCAGGTTGGAGACCTGGCGCTTGTTGATCTCGCGGTTGAACAGCGCCAGTTGGTGCTCGAGGCTGTCGTAGTCGCTGCGGATGTTGCGCAAGGTCCGGGCGATGTCGGTGACCGCGGCGCGGCGTGCCTTGCCCAGGGTCAGGGCTTCTTCGGTACGGTGCGAATAGGCGTTGATCAGCAGTTGCAGGCGACGCTCCATGTCGTCTTCGCTGTCGAACTTGGCCACGCCCTTGAGGCGCACCTGGGCGTACAACGCCTCGATCTGGCCATCGACGCGCAACAGGCCCTGCCAGCTGTCCTGGTAGTCGTTGAGCAGCGGCAGCAGGTTATCCATGCTGTCGTCGACCGGTTCCATGAACGGAGTGCCGAACGGCAGGTCGGCAGGCAGCAGCTGGCGACGGCGCAGGGCGTCGTCGAGGGTGCGTTGCTTGGCTTCCATGTCGGCGATCTGCCGGCCGACCAGTTGCAGCTTGGCTGACAGTTGTTGGACGCGTTCGGTGAAGGCGTCGCTGGAGCGCTTGAGTTCGTCCTGGGCAGCTTCCATCTGTGCCAGTTGCTCGAGCTTGTCGCCCTCTTCGGCGGACAGGGTCTCACTACGGCGGAAGTCTTCCAGGGCCTTCTGTGCATCCAGTACCTGCTGGTACAGGGCTTCGGTCTGGGTCTTGCTCGCGGCGCGGTCGGCGGCTACGGCCTGCTGGGTCTTGAGCTGCTTGAGCTCTTTGTCCAGGCGCTCTTTCTGATCGCGCAAGGCGGCGCGGTCGGCCAGGGCCTGCAGGGCAGGGGGCTCGATGTGCGTCAGGTCGATGGACAGACCCGGCGCTTCGAAGCGCTCGCCCTTGAAGCCGTCGAGGACCGCTTCCAGGGATTTTACCCAGACGTCGCTGTCGTCCAGCTCGATGCCGCGCTCGCCCAGCGGCAGGCTGAACAGGGCACCGTTGAACAGGCGCATCAGGCGCTCGACGTCCTGCTGCGAAAACTCTTCGCGCAGCCGTGCATAGCTGTTGTTGTCGGCGTGGTCGAGCTGCTGCTTGACCGATTTGAGGCGTTTTTCCAGCTCACGCAGGCGCTCTTCGAGGTCTTCGGCGCTGAATTGACGTGACTGCGCAAGGGCACCGGCCAGTTCGTCGTGAGCGTCCTTGGCGGCCAGCAGTTGCTGCTCCAGGACCTTGACGTCATCGACCAGGGCAAAGCGGTGCTTGAGCACCGACAGCTCGCCGAGCCAGCGTTGCACGCCGGTGATCTCGCGTTCCAGGCGCATCAGCTCCTGGGTGCCGCCACGCTGGTCGTTCTGCAGGCTGTCCTGCTCGTTCTTGTAGTGCTCGGCCTGGATCACCAGCTCCTCTTTGCGCGCGCCGGCGTAGTCTTGCCAGGTGCCCAGCAACGAGTCGAGCAGTGGCGACAGGCGGTGTAGCTTGCCGCGCAGGATGTCGCGCTGGGCCACGCCATTGGCCAGGGCTTCGACCAAGGGGCCGGCGGCGACCAGCGAGTTGTAGTCCTGCTCCATGCGCCGCACGTCGCGGAAGGCTTCTTCGCAGGCGGCGATGTAGTCGACGCTGCCCGAGCGCAGGCTGTGCTCGAAGGCATCGAGGAACAGCTGCTTGAGCTTGGCGGCGGTGATCTCGCGCATGTGCAGCAGGTTGATGAACAGCGCGCGGAAGGTCTTCAGGCTCTGCTCGCTGGTAGAGCGCAGCGGGATCAGGGTCAGGTCCAGCGGGATCGAGGTATGGCCACCGACCAGCAACCGGCGCAGCTCGTCAGGCTTGAGCTCGTAGGCTTTGAGGCCATTGCGCTCAAGGTTGCTGAATAGCTCTTTCTGGCGCAGGCAGGTGTCGTTCTTCTGGTAGTGGGCCAGGTCCAGCTCGCCGGCATAGGCGAAGAACTGGTGGCCGAAACCGCCTCCCGGGCCGCGGCCGACCACGCCGATCACGTGCGGGCCGTGGGGCAGGTTGACCTCGCAGAGGATGTAGCTGGTGTCGCTGGCAAAGTAGAAGCGCCGCGACTGCTCCAGGCTGTATTTGCCGAAGCTCATGTCGGACATGCGCGCCAGGATCGGGAACTGCAGGGCGTTGATCGAGGCACTCTTGCCCAGGTTGTTGGCACCGTAGACCGACAGCGGGTGTTCCAGGGGGAACAGGCCCAGGCTGTAGCCGGCGGTGTTGAGCAGTGCGAAGCGGCGAATGCCGTAGCGTTCCTGGCTCATGCGTCAATCTCCTGTTGCTCTTGCGCAATGGCCCGGGCCAAGGCGTCTTCTTCGCTTTCTTCGAATGGGCTGAGGTCCAGCGGGTCGTCGGTACGGTTCAGTTGTTCCGGGCTCTCCTCCTCGACCAGCACCGGTGTTGGCAGCGGCAGGGCGCTGTGCAGGCTGGCGGCCAGGTCGCGGTCCTGCTGGACCGACAGGCAGACATCGAGGAAGCGGTGCATTGGCGGCAGGAAGCGGTAGATGCCGTTCTCTTCGTGGGCAAAGCCGAGCTGGGTCATGCGGCGCATGATTTTTTCTTCCAGCTCGTCCGGGGTCTGCACTTCGGCCTGGATGAACAGGTCGCGGTACTTTTCCAGCAGCGAAGGCAGCTCGTCGCGGCCCAGGCTGCCGCCGTCGAGCACCGACATCGGGTCGCGGCCCTGGTCGGCCAGGTGTTCGACCAGGATGAAGGTGAACAGCGACAGACGCTGGGCGGTCTTGTTGACCTGGGCGGCCGCCAGGTCCGGGACGAAGTAGTAGAAACCGCGGGTGTCGCACACCAGTTCAAAGCCCAGGGCCTTGAACAGGCCACGGTACTGGTCCTGGAAGTTCGACAGTTGGGCGTACAGCTCCGGATCGCGGCGGCTGATATGGAAGCCCTTGAACAGCTCGCGGAAGATCGGTGCGAGCTGGGGCAGTTCGGAGAGATCAAGATGCATGGGCAGGGCTCGCAGTTGGCTCAGGCGAAGGTTCGCGGCTCGATGTCAGAGCGAAGGAACGCAGGCTGACCAGGTGTTCGCGGGTGGTGTACTCGCGGCGCTCGAGGCGCTCGCGGGCAAAGCGTTTTTCCCGCGACAGGCGCGAGAACCAGTACAGCAGCTCGTCGGTGGCGCCTTCAGGCTCCTGGTCGAGCAGCCAGACCATCAGGTCCGGCAGCGGCAGGGCGTCTTCGCAGCGCTCGAGCATCTCCTTGACCGTACGCGGCGCACGCGGGGCGTCGCCCTTGTGGCTCTTGTGGGCCTTGGGGAACTGCGCAGGCTTGGGCTCGAAACGGGCCAGGGCATAGACGTAGGCTTCGACCTGGCTGGCGCTGCCCAGGAAGGTACTCTGCGGACGGGTGAACAGCGGCATGGCGGCTTGTGGCACGGCGTCCAGGCCTTTGCGACGGATCACCGACAGCGCCAGGGCGGCGCCGCGGGTCACGGCGTTGTGCCGGCGGGCTTCTTCACGCAGCGGCAACAGCAGTTCGCGGGCATGGCGCAGGGTCAGCTGGGCGCTGGTCTGCATTTCCAGGATGCGCGCATGGGTGCGCAAGAGCATGTCGTCGTCGACCAGATGGCCCAGGCGGGCCTGCTCGCCGAGCAGGCGCAGCAGCACCGTCTCGACCTTGCGTACACCTTGCTCGAAGGCGCCATCGGCGTTGACCAGCTGGATCATCGGTTCGACGTATTCGTCCCAGGTCGCCAGGACTTCGGCATAGCGCTGGCGCAAGGGGATCTGCCGGTCGCTGGTCTTGGCGCGTTCGGCCACGGCGACCAGCGCCTGCTCGTCGTTGTCGAGTTTCTTCAGGACATCGCGCACGCGCATGTCGAGCAGGCGCAGCTGGCGCGCGAGGTCGTTGCCGTCGCGAATCTCGAAGGCATCCTGGATATGCCCGGCCAGGCGCTCGAGGTGGCGCAGGTAGGCTTCGATCTCCAGGCACAGGCCCAGGCGGTGCTCGCGGCGCAGGTAGGCGAGAAAGTCGTGGATCTGGGCGTTGAGCTCGAAACGGTTCGGGCTTTTCGCCACGGGCACCAGGATATCCAGGCGGATCCACACATCGAGCAGGCTGGTGATGTCCTGAGGCGTGCTCTCGAGCTGCTGGGTGGCCAGTTGCTGGCGCAGTTCGGCCAGGCTCAGGGTGCCCCCGTCGAAGCGCTCGCACAGTGGCTCGAGCAGGGCCCAGTGTTCGGCTAGGGCGCGCAGGACGCGCTTGGGTTCGATCATTGGCGGGTCGACTCGTTGCCAAATAAAAGCGCCGATTGTACTGCATCAGACGCCTGTCGATTCACCCCCTGATCGCTTCAAGCTGCTGTCGGGCGGTTTTCTGCCGATCAACAGCGGCGCCGAGCGACGAACAACGTTAGAATATCGCCCCTGACTTACCCACAGATGGCCGATCCTTCTTGTTAATCGAGTCCCGCCGCCGCGCTTACCTCAACGCCATGCAAGTGGTGCACTGGCTGCCGCGTGCCGAACTGCCGTTCGCCGCACCGTCGCGCCCGGAGCTGTTGCTGCCGGTGGCGCCGCTGGAGGAGCCGGCATTCGAGCCGCAGGAGCGTGCACCAGCGGTGGCGGCCGTTGCACCGAGTGCGCCGCAGGTGCGCACCGGTGAGCGCCCGAAGATCGAGATCCCGCGCCCCGGCAGTACGCCGAAAGTGGCCGCCAAGCCTGCGCAAGAGGCCGAAAAGCCACCTGTCGCGGCCAGGCCCGCCCCCGTGCCACCGCCACGCTTTGCCCTGCAACTGCTGCGTGCCGGCAATTGCCTGCTGCTGGTTGAGCTTGCCACCGGCGAGGCGTTCCAGAGCCGCGACCCTTCCTATCTGCTGCTCAAGGACATGCTGCGCGCCGCCGGCCTGCCGGACAGCCCGCAGATCATCGGCGAGCCGGTGCGCTGGCCGCTGCTGGTGCGTGGCAACCTCGATCAGGGGCCGCAGGCTGCGACCGATTTCGTTCAGGGTTTTATCCAGGCCCGGCTTGAAGAAGCGCCGTGCGTCTGTCTGTGGCTGATCGGCCTGCCTGCCGTGCGTTTTGCCGGCGAGGCCGACGCCCAAGCTTACTACCGCGAGTTACCGGTTGAAGGGCTAGGCACTGCCTGGGCCTTGCCGGGGCTTGAACTGTTGATGGACGAGCCGCAGCGTAAAGCGGACGTCTGGCAAGCCATGCGCCGGCTGATGGCGCGCTGGAAACCACGTGATGAGTGACACAATCAGCTTCCGCCGGATGACCGAGGCGGATCTGGATGCCGTACTGAAGATCGAATACGCAGCCTTCAGCCACCCCTGGACCCGTGGGATCTTCCTCGACGGGCTCAAGTCCTATGAAATCTGGCTGATGTTCGAAGGCCAGCAGCAGGTTGGCCACGGCGTGATCAACGTGATCATCGATGAGGCGCACCTGCTCAATATCACCGTCAAGCCGGAAAGCCAGGGCCGCGGCCTGGGCCTGCGCCTGCTGGAAGAGCTGATGAAGCGCGCCTACGCAAGCAATGGCCGCGAGTGCTTCCTGGAAGTACGTGCCAGCAACCAGTCGGCCTATCGCCTGTACGAACGCTTTGGCTTTAATGAAATTGGCCGTCGTCGTGACTATTACCCGGTTGCTGGCGGTCGCGAAGACGCCCTGGTCATGGCCTGCACCCTGTTCGAGTAGCTGGTAGCGGCTCGGGCTTGCCGCCTGTCACACGATGCGCATTCACCATGAGGCTTGAACATGCACGATCTACAAGAACTGATTGATAACAACGCGCGCTGGGCCGATGCGATCAAGCAGGAAGATCCGGATTTTTTCGCCAAGCTTGCGCGTCAGCAGACCCCTGAGTTCCTCTGGATCGGCTGCTCGGACGCCCGGGTGCCGGCTAACGAGATCGTCGGCATGTTGCCGGGCGACCTGTTCGTTCACCGCAATGTCGCCAATGTGGTGCTGCACACCGATCTCAACTGCCTGTCGGTGATCCAGTACGCGGTGGATGTGCTCAAGGTCAAGCACATCCTGGTCACCGGCCACTACGGTTGTGGCGGGGTGCGGGCGTCGATGCAGGATCGTCAGCTAGGCCTGATCGATGGCTGGCTGCGTTCGATACGCGACCTGTACTACGACAACCGTGTGGAGCTGGCCAAGCTTGCGACCGAGGAGGAGCGGGTGGATCGCCTGTGCGAACTGAACGTGATCCAGCAGGTGGCCAACGTCGGTCATACCACCATCGTCCAGAATGCCTGGCACCGTGGGCAGAGCCTGTCGGTGCATGGCTGCATCTATGGCATCAAGGATGGGCGCTGGAAGAGCTTGAATGCGACCATCAGTGGCATCGACCAGTTGCCGCCGCAGTACCGCTTGCGTCCGCAGGATTGAGTCTATCGCGGGGCAAGCCCGCTCCCACAGGATTGATGCTCAGCCCTGTGGGAGCGGGCTTGCCCCGCGATGAGTCCACCTCAACTCTTCTGCAAATCGCGCAGCGTCCGCGTCACCGCACCGGTATTGCACTTGGCACTGGCCTGCTCCGGGGTCATGTTGCGAATCGTGCGGAAGTACAGCTCGCACGTCTGTTTCTTCGCCGTTACCTGCCACTTCTGGGTGCAGGCGCCCAGGGTTGCCTTGGCATCCGCCGCCGGGTTACGGCCCATGCCCGCTTGCCAGCAGGCCGCACTCAAGTCCTGCCCCATCATTTTCAGCCCGGCCTGATCGGCCTTGTCCTGGTCACCCCCATAGTTGGTCTTGTCCGCCGCATACCAGATCGCACTCGGGTGGTTGGCACCCAGCACCGGTACCTTCTGCCCAGGCGTCGGGCTGATGGTCGCCAGGCCCAGCACGTAGAGCTTGGGTCCGTACTGCTGCTCGATCCAGCTGCGTACCGGCGAACCGAAGGCAACCATCGGCAAGGAGGCGCCATCACCGGTGCGGGTCACTTCCTTGACCATCTGCACCTGATAATCCTTGAAGTAGCCGTACACGCCTTCCAGATCCTTGCCGGCACTGGCTGGTGCGGCGATCGGGGCGATGTCGACGATGGTCTGGTAGGCGGGGGTGTGCTCGGCGGGGATGCCGTTGAAGGTCAGCAGCGTGGCCCAGCGGTCGGTGGTGTTGGAGCGCAGGTAGTCCTGAGCCTGGGTCAGCGAGTAGTCGGGCGGGAAGTGCAAGAGTTCGATGCTACGGCGCTTTTCCAGGGCCATGCCCAGGGGCAGGAACAGGTTCCAGCTGTAGGCCCACTTGCCGTCGCGGTTGAGCTGGCTCGCGCCCTGGTAGGCCAGCTCGCCGGTGTCGAGCAGCGCCTGCAGGGGCTTGCTGTAGTCGCTCGGGACACCCTGGATGTCAGCATGCAGTTTGTCGTTGTCGCGATTGACCTTGACGGTCGCGCCCGCGTATCCGTCGCGTCGCACGCTTTGGGTCAGGTAGTGCTCCACCGTCTGCTCCAGTGTCCAGTCACGAAAGCAGATAACGTTGCAGTTGTTGGGGTAGGCAAACAGCCGGGTCACCCGTTCCTGGTCGCCCAGGTCGATTCGGGCGTCGGCCTGGATGGCGCTGCTGAAGGCCAGTGTGGCCAGGGCGAAGGCCAGTGGAGCAGTCGTGTGCATGCTTAACTCCTTGTCAGTTCCTCCCCGTAGTCGGGAGGCTTGCCATACTGGAGGAATTTCCTGGGGCTTGGGAAGGGGAGCGGGCTGATGAATTCGTGGTGCAAAGCTGGTATCGGTGCAGGGCTTTTACTGACAGTGCTCGCAGTCACTCAGGCCCGGGCCGAAGAGCGTGACCTGCATCTGTTTGCCCAGTGGGCGGGCGATCACCAGACCCGGCCGTTTCGCCAGATGCTGGTGGACGCGCGCCTGTATGGCGTGGTGCCGATTCATCAACTGCTACGCTCGGCCAGTGACTGGCGCTTGTGCAGGGCCGAGCCCTTTGCGGTGGCGCCAACGGCGCAGTGGCCGGCGGTGCGCTCGACACTGCTGTTGCTCAAGACCCTGGGCGAGCAAGGCGCGCTCAAACAGTACGAAGTGGTGTCGGCTTACCGCAACCCGGTGCTCAACCGTTGTGCCGGAGGCGCCGAGGCCAGCGCCCATACCCGGGCCTTTGCGGTCGACCTGTTGCTGCCGAACTGGGCCGATCCGACGCCGCTGTGCAGCTTCTGGCAAGTGCATGGCAAGGACTGGAACATGGGCCTGGGGCGTTACCCGTCAGGGCGCATTCACATCGACACGGCGGGGTTCCGCACCTGGGGTGGTGATTTCAGTGCCGGTTCCTCCTTCTGCGCCCCGGCGGTGGCCGGCAAGGCTCAGGTCAGGTGAGCCAGGCAGGCGTGTGATTGTTCTATCACCCACTGGGCGAAACAGCGGCTTTTGTCATCGTCAAGAATCGCCTGGGGGCTGAGCAGGTAGTAGGCCGACTGGTCCTGGATAAAGCCGCGCGGCGCCTGCAACTGGCCGCTGTCGATTTCATCCTGGACCATCAGGCGCGAGGCCATGGCCACGCCCAGCCCTGCTGCGGCGGCCTGGATGCACAGGTAGAAGTGTTCGTAATCGGCGCGGCTGCTGCCCTTGGCCGATTCGCCCGCCTGGCGCAGCCAGGTGTTCCAGGCATGGGGGCGCGATCCGCTGTGCAGCAGGCGTTGGCCGGCCAGGCCGTGTTTGGGCAGGGCGTGCCCGGCACTGCACACCGGGCCGACCCATTCGTCGCAGATCTTCAGTGCATGCAGGTTGGCGTCCCAGTGAAAGTCATCACGGCGCAGGGCCAGGTCGACACCGCTACGGGCAAAGTCGATCGGCCCGCCCGCCGCCACCAGGTGCAGATGAATATCCGGGTGAGAGGCATGAAAGGCTGGCAGCCGCGGGATCAACCAGCGCATGGCGATGGTCGGTTCGCACGACAGTACCAGCACGTTCTCCCGTGCTTGCTGCTGCAGGCGGTACACCGCACCTTCCAGTTGCTCAAAGATCGACAGGGTGGTGCCGTGCAGGGCGCGTCCGGCCGCAGTGAGGAAGATGGCCCGGTTGCGTCGCTCGAACAGTTGCACCCCCAGCGACTCCTCCAGCAGGCGCACCTGCCGGCTTACCGCGCCGTGGGTGACATTGAGCAGTTCGGCGGCGCGCACGAAGCTCTGGGTTTGCGCGGCAACGTCGAAGTAGCGAAAGGCGGACAGCGCAGGCAATTTCATATCTGTGAGAAAAACTAGCGGATTTGCTTCACTATAAATCGCTTTTTGCCTTACCCGAAGCTTTCGATAATGTCGGCGCGCAGAGCTATCTGTGCATTGGCCTAGCAGATCGAGGAGCTTTACGTGAATGAACTCATAGCCGTTGCCCTGTTTACCGTGCTGGCGGTGATCAGCCCGGGGGCCGACTTTGCCATGGTCACCCGCAGCAGTTACGCCTTTGGCCGCCGGGCGGGCCTGGCGGCAGCCTTGGGCATTGCCCTGGGCGTACAGGTGCATGTGCTCTACACCGTGTTGGGCATCGCGGTGATCATCAGCCAGAGCCCGGCGCTGTTCCTGGCCATGAAGGTGCTGGGGGCGGGGTACCTGATCTATCTTGGCTACAAGTCACTGACCAACACCACGCGGATTTCCCTGGAGGGTGCCAACGCCAGCCAGCTAGGCGTGCTGGCGGCCTTGCGCTCAGGCTTTCTGACCAACGCCCTGAACCCCAAGACCATGCTGTTTGTGGTCAGTGCCTATACCCAGGTGGTACAGCCAGGCAGCTCGCTGGCAATCAACTTCGGCTATGGCGCGTTCATGTCGTTTGCCCACTGGTTGTGGTTCAGCCTGGTGGCGGTGTTTTTTTCTAGCACAGTCTTGCGCCGGGCCATGCTCGAGCGGCAGCGTCTGGTCGATCGGGTGATCGGCGTGGCGTTGATTGGTCTGGGGCTGGCGGTAGTGTTCGCCAATGTGCGCTAAGCGGGGAGGGTAAAAATCGCAGGCAAGAAAAAAGGGCTTACCTTGCGGTAAGCCCTTTTTAGTACTTGGTGGCTACACAGGGACTTGAACCCCGGACCCCAGCATTATGAATGCTATGCTCTAACCAACTGAGCTATGTAGCCAAGTGGCGCGCATTATTCGCCTGAAACGGATTTGTGTCAACACTCTTTTTAAAAAAAATTAACGCGCGATCAACCGCTTAGCCGTAAACGGGCTCAGAAGTCGTATTTGAACGTGGTCATCAGGTTACGCGGCGCCCCGTAGTTGCCATAGGACGACGCCATGGAGTAGTACTCGCGATCGAAGACGTTGTTGAGGTTGACCGTGGCACTGAGGTTTTCGCTGATGTTGTAGCGCGCCATCAGGTTGACCAGTGCGTAGCTGCCCTGGTCGAAGCTGTGCAGGTCGGTGCCAACCTTGCTTTGCCAGTTGACGCCGCCACCCACGGTGACTTTGTCGAGCACCCCGGGCAGGCGGTAGCTGGTGAAGGTCTTGAGGCTGTGACGCGGATACACCGTGGCGATACGTTCATCCTGGTTGTCGGTGGTCAGGGTGTAAGTGTAGCCCGCCGAAGCCTGCCAGCCTTCGGCCAGCTCGCCGTTGAGCTCCATCTCCAGGCCTTTGGAGGTGGTGTCCTGCTTGGCCTCGTAGACGTTGTCATGCACCCAGATCGCCAGGTTGTCCTGTTCGAGCTTGAACAGCGCCAGGCTCGAGTTCAGCCTGCCGTCGAAATGGCTGCCCTTGACCCCCATCTCGTAACCGATACCTTGCATCGGGTCGAGCGGCTTGTTGTTCTCGTCGGTGACCCAGGAGGCTTGCGGGTTGAAGATCTTGGTATAGCTTGCATACAGCGCCCAGGTTTCATCCAGGTCGTAGACTACCCCGGCATAGGGGATGAACACGCCGGTCTCTTTACGGTTGACCTCGGTCTTTTCACCACCGTACGGGCGATCTTCGGTGTCACGCTTCCAGTCGATCACCCGGCTGCCGAGAATCAGGTTGAGGTCGTCGCTCAGGTGCAGGCGCGAGGTGAGGTAGGCGGCGTACTGGGTTTCTTCCATCGACGATTTGCCGCTGATGGTCCAGTCCGGCTTGGGCTGCTTGCCGTCCCAGTCGAAGATGTTGTCAACCGCAGCCCCAGGGGTGGCGTTGTAGTCGTAGCGCCAGCCGCCCCAGCTCGGTACGTTTTCGTTGTACTTGGACAGGGTCACGCCGCCAATCAGTTCATGCTCGCGACCGAACAGGTTGAATGGGCCGGTCAGGTACAGGTCAAGGTTGTCCTGGCGTGGTGTACCGGAAAAACGCACCGGCAGTTGGGTCAGGCCGCTGCCGTCGGGTTGCAGGTTACCCATGAGAAAGCCGAACACTTCATCGAACTTGTTCTCGGAATGGCTGTACTCGATCTTGCCGCTCCAGCCATTGCCCAGTTGCTGCTCCACCGAGGCGAAGTAGCTGGTCTGTTCGTGGTCGTTGTACGACCAGTCCGGGGCCATGTTGATCGAGCGATTGAGGTTGCTGCGTTCGCCTGTGCTGAAGCGGGTCGGCAGGCCGGTGCGCAGCGGCGAGTCGACGTCGGTGCGCTGGTAGCTGAAGCCCATGGTCAGCAGGGTGTCTTCGCTCAGATCGAGCTCGGTGATGCCATACAACAGTTGGCTCTCCAGCTTATAGCGGTCGATCCAGGCGCCTTCGGTCTTGTAGTCGGCCACCAGGCGGCCACGCACGTTGCCGCTTTCGGTCAGCGGTCCGGAGACGTCGAAGCCTGTGCCATAGCGATCCCAGGTGCCTGCCGAGCCGGTGACGCTGGCCTGGCCTTCGGCGGTCGGGCGCTTGCGGATCAGGTTGATGGTCGCCGACGGGTTACCCATGCCGCTGATCAGGCCGCTGGCGCCGCGCACGATCTCGATACGGTCGTACATCGCCATGCTTTGGGTGTAGTTGTCCATCCGCGTCACGGTCGGCACACCGTCGATCTCGTAGTTCTGGATGACGAAGCCGCGCGAGTAGTAGCTGTCGGTCTCGGCGCCCAGGCCGTCGCGCACGACAATTACCCCCGGGGTCGCTTCAAGGGCATCACTGAGATTGGTCAGGCGCTGGTCATCCAGGCGCTGGCGGGTCATCACGGTCAGCGACTGCGGAGTTTCCTGCGGGGTGAGGTTGAGCCGCGTCGAGCTACTGGAGGAGTAGGTGGTGTACAGCCCGGTGCCTTCGGTGGTGGAGCCCGGGGCCTTGCCGGAAATGCTCACGGCATCCAGTTGCAAGGCGCTGCCCAGTTCCATCGGCAGGTCGATGACGAAGCTGCTGGCGTTGGGTTGGCTCAAGCGCGCGCTGCTGCCAGCAGTCAGTGCCTGCAGCGCCTGGGTCGGGCTCATGCGGCCCTTGACCCCCGGCGATGAGCGCCCGGCCAGCTGGTTGGCGTCGTAGATCACCTGCAGCCCGCTTTGGGCGCTGAATTGGTCCAGGGCATCGGCCAAGGGTTGCGCCGGGATGTTGAAGTCCAGCGCTTGGGCCTGGGCCTGGGCAGATTCGGCGGCCTGCACCGGCAGGCCCAGGGTTACGCTAAACAGGCTGGCGGCAAGAATGGCGCGGGCCAGCGGCAGACGGCTGAATCGGAAATCGCGTGGGTACTGCATGTGTCCTCCCCCAGAGAATACAAACGATAATGCTTCTTATGTGGAGGTGTGACGCAGCAGGCACGGCAATTACCGAATGCGCGCAAAGTTTTTTTTATGGCTCAGCGCACGATGACCCATTGCCCGGCCAGATTGCTCACGTTGAGGTTCTGGGTACGCGCCAGGGCATCGATGGCACTGCCGGCCTGGTCGAGGTTGAAGCTGCCACTGACTCGGCGCCGACCGACTTGTTCGTCGATGTACAGCAGGCGACTGCCCTGGTACTGGGCAAGTTGCTCCAGCACCTGGCGCAATGGCACTTCACGGACCCGCAGTTGCCCTTCGCGCCAGGCCAGCAAGCGTTCGGCATCGACTTTCTCGACCTGGTCCAGGCGACTGCCGCTCAGGGTTACGCGTTCACCGGGGGCAAGCATGCGTTTGTCACCGGCGCTGCTGACCTCGACCTTGCCCTTGAGCAGTACCACTTCATCGTGATCGCGACCGCGGCTGACCGAGAAGCGCGTACCCAATACCTGCACCTGGGCGTCATCGATGTCGACCACGAAGGGCCGACCGTCATGGGTCACTTCAATGAACATCTGCCCTTGCACCAAACGCAGCTTGCGCACCGGTCCGCGCAGGTCGACATCCACCGCACTGGCACTGTCCAGGGTCAGCCGCGAGCCATCGGCCAGCTGGATCTGCCGGCGCTCGCCAACGGCGGTGGCAACATCGCTGTTCAGGCGCTGCAGCAACGGCAGCTGCAGCATGACCAGGCCACTGATCAGCAAGATGCTCGCCGCCACTGCCCAACCGCCCCAGGAGCGCGGCGCGGCGCGGCGTTCGATCTTGTGCAGGCGACGCGCCGGCAGTTCCAGCTGTTGCCAGAACAGCTCGACCTCGGCAAAGGTCCGGGCGTTTTCGGGGGCCTGGCGCCACTGTTCGAAGGCCTGGCGCTCTTCGACGCTGAGGTCGCTGGCACGCAGCCGGGTAAACCAGTCCAGGGCTTGTTGTTCCCGGTCGCCTGGTTCGCTTGGATGAGGTGTGTTGGGCGATGGGTTCATGGCAAGTCAGTCTTGTTTCGGTTATGCAGGGCCGCCGCGGCGCAATGGCTCAGGGCTTTGTTCAGATGACGTTCGACCGCACGGGGGTCCAGCCCAAGGCGTGCGCCGATGTCCTTGTAGCTCAGCTGTTCGACCCGGGCGAGCAAGAACACCTCGCGGGTCGGCGAAGGCAAGCCGTCGATCAGGCGTTCAAGATGGTCAAGGGTATTTCCGGCCACGGCACTGCGCTCGGGTGAGGTTTCGTTGAGCAGTTGCTCCAGCGCCTGCTCGTCATTGATCCCGCGTACCTGGCTGCGCCGAGCATGGTCGATGCTCAGGTTGTTGGCGATGCGGTACAAAAACGCTCGCAAGTTGCCAACCTCGCCACGTTCGCTGTGCATCAGCCGCACAAAGGCATCCTGCAGCAGGTCGCGGGCGGTCTCCCGACAACGTACGCGCCGCGTCAGGAACGCCAGCAGTTCACTGCGGTGATGCTGATAGAGCAGCGCCAGGCTGCGATTGTCCTGGTCGTCGGACATGGCGGATGCGGGTCTCGAATAGGCAGGCAGTGGAGTCGTTGAAAACGCAGGCGATGCTAGCGTTATTGAGAATTATTAACAAGTACGTCAAAAGTACGTTGGTCGAAAAGAATAGTGCGCTTGCTAACGATTTCTGGATAATTGGATCCCGCCTACCGGATGGAAGCTTTTGTCATGGCTGTGAGCACTGCCTCGTCAACGTCATCTGCCAGCACCGCGACTGCCCAGAGCAGCCCGCTGGTGATGCGCATCATTGCTGCCTGCGCCCTGGCGCACCTGATCAACGACCTGATCCAGGCGGTGCTGCCGTCGATCTATCCGCTGCTCAAGGCCAACTATGGCCTGACGTTCACTCAGGTAGGGCTGATCACCTTGACCTTCCAGGTCACCGCCTCGCTGCTGCAGCCCTGGGTAGGCTTCTACACTGACCGCAAACCGATGCCGAACCTGCTGCCGCTGGGCACGCTGTGCACCCTGGTGGGTATTGTCATGCTCGCCTATGTCGGCAGCTTCCCGATGATTCTGCTGGCAGCGGCGCTGGTGGGGATCGGCTCGTCGACCTTCCACCCGGAAACCTCGCGTATCGCCCGGCTGGCCTCCGGCGGGCGTTTTGGTCTGGCTCAGTCGACCTTCCAGGTCGGCGGCAATGCCGGCTCGGCCTTCGGGCCGTTGCTGGCGGCGGCGATCATCATTCCCTTCGGCCAGGGCAATGTGGTGTGGTTCGGCTTGTTCGCAGTCTGCGCCGTGCTGGTCACCTATGGCCTGAGCCGCTGGTACAAGGAGCACCTGAGCCTGTTCAAGGCCAAGCAGGGCCAGCGCGCCACCCACGGGCTGTCCCGCCAGCGGGTGATCGGTGCCTTGGTGGTGCTGGGCCTGCTGGTGTTCTCCAAGTACTTTTACATGGCCAGCTTCACCAGCTATTTCACCTTCTACCTGATCGAGAAATTCGACCTGTCGGTGGCCAGCTCGCAGTTGCACCTGTTCCTGTTTCTTGGCGCGGTGGCCGCCGGGACCTTCTTTGGCGGGCCGATCGGTGACCGAATCGGGCGCAAGGCGGTGATCTGGTTCTCGATACTGGGTGTCGCGCCGTTCACCTTGTTGCTGCCCTATGTCGACCTGTTCTGGACCAGCGTGCTCAGTGTGATCATCGGCTTTATCCTCGCCTCGGCGTTCTCGGCCATTGTCGTCTACGCCCAGGAACTGGTACCGGGCAATGTCGGCATGATCGCCGGGATCTTCTTCGGCCTGATGTTCGGCTTTGGCGGTATTGGTGCAGCGGCGCTGGGCTACCTGGCTGACCTCAAGGGTATCGAGTACGTCTACAGCCTCTGTTCGTACTTGCCGCTGTTCGGCTTGCTGGCGATCCTGCTGCCGTCTACCGGCAAACGCTGAGGTTGCATCAGCGATGCCGATGGGCGCCGCTCATCGGCTGCCCGGTCAGCTCACCGATCAGCGCGGCCAGGCGTTCGGTTTGCGCGCGGTTGAGGCGGTCGCTGCGCAGTACTTGCTCACCAACGCCGAAACTGAATTCCCAGTCCAGGTCCATCAGGTAGTACGCGGTACCGTCAAGCGGGCTGCACCAGGTCGTGTGCGGCGCTTCAATGGCGTCGCCCATGAACTGCATCAAAGTTTCTTCGTCGACCAGGGCGTGCTGGCATTGCCCAGGTAAGGTGAAGTTCTCGCCCGCGCAGACAAACGGCTGGCCGCGCTCGAATTCGAACAGGCGCACGACCTGCGCAAGGTCCACCTCGACCCCAAGGCGCCCGAACAGCTCGGCGCTCGGCCGGTACAGCGGGCTGCACCAGAGGCTGTCATCACAGTCGCAGGTTTCATCCACTGCGCCGTTCGCAGCAGGCTCCAGCCAGTCCAGCGCCAGCAGCTGTCGCTCCAGGGCTTTCCAGTCCGGCGCGGGCAGGTGGCGATAGCGCGGGAATATGAACTGATGATGCTCGGACATGCGCTGATCCTCTTCCATGATGGCGCGAGGGTAGCACAGCGAGATTGACGTCTGGCCCGGGCTTCCCCTAGAGTGCCGTCCTTCCTTTTTGCCTGTAGTCGACCCATGAAGTGCTTTTCCCGTCCATGCGCAATTCAGCCGGCTGTTCTACAAGCCGTTGTGTGCGACTGGCCGTGTGACACGGTGCTCAAGCGTCGGCGCAGCGTCTTGTTCGCCTTTACCTTCTCGCCTCACCGTCACACCTCCTGACCTGGCGGTTGTATGCCCGGCGTTTTGCCGTGGCCGGCATGCCAGTAACCGAATCCTTTACGGTCATGTAGGCGCCTGCGCAGGTGCGATGTCGTGCTTGCGCCGGTGAGTCTGGAGTTGTGATGAATACGCGTTTGTTGCTGGGCTTGTTGTTTGCGGTGTCGGTGGTCGGTTTCAGCCTTGGGGCGAGCTTGCCGTTGGTCTCGCTGCGCTTGCTCGACGCCGGTGCCAGTACTTTGCAGATCGGCATCGTCTCGGCCATTCCGGCGGCGGGGATGATGCTCTCGGCGTTCATGGTCGATGCCTGTTGCCGGCATCTGACCCGGCGCACCATCTACCTGCTGAGTTTTGGGTTGTGCACCCTGAGCATCGGCTTGCTCGAATGGGGCTTCTCTTCGCTCTATTGGCTCGGCCTGCTGCGCCTGTGCCTGGGGATCGGCATGGGCATCGCGATCATCCTCGGTGAGTCGTGGGTCAACGAGCTGAGCCCGGAGCACAACCGCGGCAAGATCATGGCGCTGTACGCCACGGCCTTCACCGGCTTTCAGATGCTCGGCCCGGCGATGCTGGCGCTGCTCGGGGCGCAGAGCACCTGGGTGACCACGGTGGTGACCGGCTGCTACGGCCTGGCGCTGCTGTGCATCGTGCTGACGGTACCCAATGATCATGTCGAGCATGGCGAGGAGGGCGGCAAGAGCTTTTCCCTGGCGGGCTTTTTTCGCGTCGCGCCAGCCTTGTGCATGGGCGTACTGTTCTTCTCGTTCTTCGATGCGGTGATTCTTTCACTGCTGCCGGTGTACGCCACCAACCATGCCTACGCCGTGGGCGTTGCAGCGTTGATGGTGACGGTGATCCTCACGGGCGACATGCTGTTCCAGTTGCCCATCGGCTGGCTGGCCGACCGCTGCGAACGCACCACCGTGCACCTGGTGTGCGGCGTGGTGGCGATGCTGATCGGCCTGGCGCTGCCGTGGCTGATCGGCCTGCAATGGTTGTTGTGGCCAGCTCTGGTGGTGCTCGGCGCCGTGGCGGGCGGGGTCTATACCCTGGCACTGGTGTTGATCGGCCAGCAGTTCAAAGGCCAGGACCTGGTCACCGCCAATGCCAGTGTCGGTTTGCTCTGGGGTGTCGGCAGCCTGCTTGGGCCGCTGATCAGTGGCGCGGCCATGGACGTGGCGCCCCATGGCCTGCCGATGGCGTTGACGGCCATGGCTGCGCTGTTCGTGGTGTTCGCTCGCAGTGCCCGGCGCCGAGCCTTTCGCGCGCAGCGCGCCGATCAGGGCGCGGCGTAGTACAGTTGCCGCTTCAGAAACGCTCGGGAACCATGCGCGAGGTGTAGCGAGTGCTTTTGTAGCGCCCGATCTTGCCGCGTTTGGGCAGCTCGATCTTCTGTTTGTGGGTGATGTCCTCGTAAGGCACCTGTTTGAGCAGGTGGCTGATGATGTTCAGGCGCACCCGTCGCTTGTCCTCGGAAACGGCCACATACCAGGGAGCCCAGGAGGTGTCTGAGGCGGCGAACATGTCATCGCGCGCGCGGGTGTAGTCGTCCCAGCGGGTGAAGGACTTGAGGTCCATCGGCGTCAGTTTCCAGATTTTGCGGCCGTCGGTAATACGCTCTTTCAAGCGCCGTTCCTGCTCCTGAGGGCTGACTTCCAGCCAGTACTTGACGAGCACGATGCCGGATTCGACCAGCATCTTCTCGAACGATGGCGCCACCGAGAGGAACTTGTTGGCCTGCTCTTCGGTGCAGAAACCCATCACCCGTTCCACGCCGGCGCGGTTGTACCAACTGCGGTCGAAGATCACCACCTCCCCGGCCGAGGGCATATGCTGTACGTAGCGCTGGGCGTACATCTGGCTTTTTTCCCGCTCGGTCGGTGCGGGCAACGCCACCACACGAAACACCCGCGGGCTGACGCGTTCAGTGATGGCCTTGATGGTACCGCCCTTGCCAGCACCGTCGCGACCTTCGAAGACGATGCAGACTTTCAGACCCTTGGCCACCACCCACTGCTGCAACTTGACCAGTTCGACGTGCAGGGCTTTGAGCGCTTGCTCGTATTCTTTGCGGGGGAGGCGTTCGCTGTTGCTTTGCTTTTCCTTCTTTTTAGCCATGGACCGATACCTGATCTGTGGGCGAGAGCCGTGTGAATGCGGCCTTGAGTATAGATCTGGGTATTGGCCGGCGTTTGGGCGCAGCGCAGGAAAAGAAAAACCCCTTGAAGCATGGCCTCAAGGGGTTTCGGGCTCATCCGGATCCGGCAGGACCGAGCAGGCGGATCAGACGTTGAAGCGGAAGTGCATCACGTCACCGTCCTTGACGATGTAGTCCTTGCCTTCCAGACGCCATTTGCCGGCTTCTTTCGCGCCGCTTTCACCCTTGTACTGGATGAAGTCGTCATAGGCGACAACTTCGGCACGGATGAAGCCCTTCTCGAAGTCGGTGTGGATCACGCCAGCAGCCTGTGGTGCGGTAGCGCCGACGCGCACGGTCCAGGCACGGACTTCCTGCACGCCGGCAGTGAAGTAGGTCTGCAGGTTGAGCAAGCCGTAGCCTGCGCGGATCACGCGGTTCAGGCCTGGCTCTTCCAGGCCCAGGGCCTCGAGGAACATGTCCTTCTCTTCGCCTTCGTCGAGCTCGGCGATTTCCGCTTCGATCTTGTTGCACACCGGCACCACGACTGCGCCTTCTTCTTCAGCGATGGCGCGCACGGTGTTCAGGTGCGGGTTGTTGTCGAAGCCGTCTTCGGCAACGTTGGCGATGTACATCACCGGCTTGCTGGTCAGCAGGTGGAAGCCGCGAATCACAGCCTTCTCGTCGTCGGCCATGCTCTTCATAAGGCTGCGCGCAGGCTTGCCTTCGGTGAAGTGCGGGATCAGTTTTTCGAGGATGGCTTTCTGCGCCAGAGCGTCCTTGTCACCGCCTTTGGCGTTGCGCGCAACCTTCTGCAGTTGCTTCTCGCAGCTGTCGAGGTCGGCGAAGATCAGTTCCAGGTCGATGATTTCGATATCGCGCTTGGGGTCGACGCTGTTGGAGACGTGAATCACGTTCTCGTCTTCGAAGCAGCGCACCACGTGGGCGATGGCGTCGGTCTCGCGGATGTTGGCGAGGAACTTGTTGCCCAGGCCTTCACCTTTCGAGGCGCCGGCAACCAGGCCGGCGATGTCGACGAATTCCATGGTGGTCGGCAGTACGCGGTTCGGCTTGACGATGGCCGCCAGGGCATCCAGGCGTGCATCGGGCATGGGGACGATGCCGCTGTTCGGCTCGATGGTGCAGAACGGGAAGTTCTCAGCAGCGATGCCGGATTTGGTCAAGGCGTTGAACAGAGTGGACTTGCCGACGTTGGGCAGGCCGACGATGCCGCAATTGAAACCCATGGTGATTCCCTCTTCGAAGAGTCAGGCCTTTTGGCTGTGCAGCTCTCTCATCGCACGCGTCCAGTCGCCGGCGAGGATGTCCGGCAGCACGCCGAGGGCAAAATCGATACTGGCGTCCAGCTTCTCCTGCTCGGCGCGGGGCGCCTTGCCGAGGACGAAACCGGAGACCCTGCTGCTGTCACCCGGGTGGCCGATGCCAAGCCGCAGACGGTGAAAGTCGTTCTGGTTGCCGAGCTGGGCGATGATATCGCGCAGCCCGTTGTGCCCACCGTGGCCGCCGCCCTTCTTGAGCTTGGCGACGCCCGGAGGCAGGTCGAGTTCGTCGTGGGCCACCAGGATGGCATCTGGCGGGATACGGAAAAAATTCGCCAGTGCAGCAACGGCCTGGCCGCTGCGGTTCATGTAGGTGGTCGGAATCAGTAGACGAACGTCGTTGCCCTGATGGCTGAATTTAGCCGTCAGGCCGAAATACTTGCGATCAGCGGTCAGGTTGACGCGCTGTGCGTTGGCAATGCGTTCTACGAAAAGAGCCCCTGCGTTATGCCGGGTCTGTTCGTATTCGGGGCCGGGGTTTCCCAGGCCGACGATCAGTTGGATGGCGGTCACGTCAGGGGCTCTTCCTTGGAGTTGTGAGGCCCCTGTGCTTGACGCATCAGGGGCCCGAGCAACACCTGCGGAGTAACGAATTACTCTGCGGCTGCTTCTGGTGCTACTTTTGGAGCGTGGACGTTGGCAACTGCCAGGTCGTTGCCGTGAGCCAGAGCGACGAACTCAACGCCTTTCGGAGCTTTGAGGTCCGACAGGTGGATGATCGCGCCGACTTCAGCGTTGGCCAGGTCAACTTCGATGAACTCAGGCAGGTCTTTGGCTTCGCAGGAAACTTCGATATCAGCCACTACGTGGGAGATTTCGCCGCCTTTCTTGACCGGGGCTTCTTCGTTGATGAAGTGCACAGGTACTTTGGCGGTCAGTTTCTGGCCAGCAACAACGCGGACGAAGTCAGCGTGCATGATGAACTGCTTGGACGGGTGACGCTGCATCGCTTTGACAACGACGTTTTCTTTCTTGCCGTCGATGTTCAGTTCGATAACGTGGCTGTAGGCAGCTTCGTTTTCGAACAGTTTGGCGATTTCCTTGGCCACGATGGTCAGGGATTGAGCTTCTTTGTCACCACCGTAAACAACGGCAGGGATCTGGGCGGCGAGACGACGCAGGCGGCGGCTCGCACCTTTCCCCAGGTCGGTACGCGCTTGGGCGTTCAGGATGAAATCAGTCATTTTGTATCTCCAAAATAGCCATCTCCCGCAGGCGTTTGCGACCAGCGCCAAACGGGGTGGGCAAAAAAGCCCCGCCCCAACAACCAGTGTTGGGGCGGGGCGCTTTTCGTCAACAAGAGGTTCGCGAGGGAAAACCCTCAGCGGAACATCGCGCTGATCGATTCTTCATTGCTGATGCGGCGGACCGCCTCGGCAACAACCGGTGCGATATCCAGTTGACGGATACGGTCACAGGCTTGTGCTGCAGCGGACAGCGGGATGGTGTTGGTCACCACCAGTGCGTCCAGCACGGAGTTCTCGATATTCTCGATCGCCCGACCCGACAGGACAGGGTGCGTGCAGTAGGCGTAAACCTTGGCAGCGCCGTGTTCTTTCAGGGCCTTGGCCGCGTGGCACAGGGTGCCGGCGGTGTCGACCATGTCGTCGACGAGAATACAGGTACGTCCTTCGACGTCGCCGATGATATGCATCACTTCGGAGTGATTGGCCTTCTCGCGGCGTTTGTCGATGATACCCAGATCAACGCCCAGGGACTTGGCAACAGCACGTGCACGCACGACGCCACCGATGTCCGGGGACACGATCATGAGGTTCTCGAAACGCTGGTCTTCGATGTCATCCACCAGAACGGGGGAGCCGTAGATGTTATCTACCGGAATATCGAAGAAACCCTGGATCTGGTCAGCGTGCAGGTCGACGGTGAGAACACGGTCGATACCTACGACGGTGAGCATGTCAGCGACGACTTTGGCGCTGATAGCTACACGCGCCGAACGCGGACGGCGATCCTGGCGGGCATATCCGAAGTAAGGAATCACGGCAGTGATTCGGGAAGCTGAGGAGCGGCGGAAGGCATCGGCCATCACTACCAGTTCCATCAGGTTATCGTTGGTTGGCGCGCAAGTCGGCTGAATGATGAAAACGTCCTTACCGCGAACATTTTCATTAATCTCAGTGCTGATTTCGCCGTCGGAGAATTTACCGACAGAAACATCACCGAGTGGGATATGCAGCTGACGTACGACACGCCGAGCCAGATCGGGGTTAGCGTTCCCCGTAAAGACCATCATCTTGGACACGCGCAGTACCTGAAGGCTGAGGGTATACCTGGATGAGTATAAGGAAAATGGCAGGGGCGGCTGGATTCGAACCAACGCATGGCAGGATCAAAACCTGCTGCCTTACCGCTTGGCGACGCCCCTGTATCTGTTGCTGCGAGTACCTGGTACTCGGTTCCTAGAGCAGACTCTGCAGCTTTCGGTGCAACATCGAAATGTTGCTTCCTTTGGCTACAAACCCTGTTTGGGTCTCTGCAAGAAGGGCCAAAACTTTATCAGCTTCAGCTTTGTTTGGGAAGGCCCCAAACACACAACTTCCAGTTCCGGTCAGTCGGGCTTCAGTGTATTTGTTTAACAGATACAATGAATTGCGTACCTCTGGGTAACGCTGCTCTACCACCGGTTGGCAGTCATTTCGACTGTTTCCCTTGGGAACGGGGCGCATCTTAAGGGGCAAGGAATCACGTGTCAACTGCGGATCGGAAAAAATTTCTGCTGTGCTAACAAATACTTGCGGGACCAGCACAACATACCAGGGCTCCTCGGGGTCCACTGGGGTGAGCTTCTCGCCCACGCCCTCGGCGAATGCCGCGTGGCCACGGACGAAAACCGGCACGTCGGCGCCCAGGCTCAGGCCCAGCTCGGCCAGTTGGTCTTCGCTCAAGCCCAATTGCCATAAATAGTTGAGGCCCAGCAGGGTAGTGGCGGCGTCGGAGCTGCCACCACCAATGCCGCCGCCCATGGGCAGGATCTTTTTCAGCCAGATATCCACGCCCTTGTCGCAGCCGGTCAGGGCCTTGAGCTTGCGCGCGGCCTTGACGATCAGGTTGCTTTCATGGGGAACGTTGTCGATCTCGCTGTGCAGGCGAACTTCACCGTCTTCGCGCAGGGCAAAGGACAGCTCGTCGGCATGGTCGAGAAACTGGAACAGGGTTTCCAGCTCATGATAGCCATCAGCACGGCGGCCAAGAATGTGCAGCATCAGGTTGAGCTTGGCCGGTGCCGGCAGGGTCAGGGTTGCAGTGTTCATAAATCAGTGGCCCAGTTGCCGAGGTTGCCAGTCCTTGACCACCAGGGTCACGTCGAGGTTTTGCCCGTGCAACTTGATGCGCTCGGGCAACCAGTAGCCGTTCTGTTCGGCGTAGCTCAGGTACTGCACGTCCCAGCCATCTTGCTTGAGGCTGGCCAGGCGGCTGTCGCTGTCGAGGGTCAGCTGGCTCTTGCTGTCAGGGGCAGGCAGGCCGCGAATCCACCAGACCAGATGCGATACCGGCAGTTCCCAGCCCAGTTGTTCTTCGAGCAGGGCTTCGGGGCTTTGCGCTTCGAAGCGCCCCTGGTTGGCGACTTCCAGGGTCACGCCGCCGGGACGTCCGGTCAGGCGTGCAGCACCGCGGCCCAGCGGGCCGGACAGGCGAATATCGTAGTAGTCCTGGCGTTGCAACCAGAACAGGGTGCCGCTGCCGGAGTCTTTCGGCGCGCGGATCCCGACCTTGCCGTTGATCTGCCAGCCATCGAGGGTGCTCAGTTGTTGCTTGTGTTCGCGCCACAGCTGCGGGCTACCCTCACCCCGCAGGGCCTCACGGGAGCCGAAGCCGGCACAGCCGGCAAGCAGGGCGATCAGGCAGAAGGTAATGCAGTGGCGCAAAAACATAGGCTTATAGAGTCTCGGATCCGGTCAGGCGCAGGACGGTCTTGCGCAGGATAGGGCTTTCGGGCTGGGCTTCGAAGCCCTTGGCCCAGACCTGGCGGGCTTCGCGGCGCTTGCCATTGGCCCAGAGCACTTCACCCAGGTGGGCGGCCACTTCATGGTCGGGGAAGCGCTCCAGCGCCTGGCGCAGCAGGCGCTCGGCTTCGTCGAGATTGCCCAGGCGGTAGTTGACCCAGCCGAGGCTGTCGAGCACCGCCGGATCGTCCGGGGTGATCTGGTGCGCCTTGTCGATCAGGGTCTTGGCTTCGGCGTAGCGGCTGGTACGGTCAGCCAGGGTGTAGCCCAGGGCGTTGAGGGCCATGGCGTTTTCCGGCTCGCGGCTGATGATGCTGCGCAGGTCCTTTTCCATCTGGGCCAGGTCGTTGCGTTTTTCCGCAAGCATCGCCCGGGTGTAGAGCAGGTTGAGGTCGTCCGGATACTGTTTGATGGCCTGCTGCAGTACTTGCAGGGCCTGGGCGTCCTTGTCGTTGTTGCCCAGCGCTTCGGCTTCGATCAGGTACAGCTGGATGGCGTAGTCGGGCTGGGCCTCGCGGGCTGCGGCAAGGCGCCGTGAGGCCTCGGCGCTACGGCCGTTGCCGATGAGAATATCGGCCTGACGCAGTTGCGCCGGCAGGTAGTCGTTACCGGGGCCGACCAGGGCGTATTCGTTCAGGGCGCCTTGCGGGTCGTTGCGCTCCTCGAAGATGCGGCCCAGGTTCAGGTGCGCGGCATCGACATGGCTGTCGCGGGCGATCAGCTCTTCGAGGTAGCTGGCACCTTCGTCCCAGTCCTTGGTTTCCAGGCTGACCAGGGCCAGCGAGTAACGCAGCTCGTCGTCATCCGGATACTGCTGGACCAGGCTGACGAACTCGGCCTTGGCATCGGCCAGCCGATCCTGTTCGACCAGCATGCGTGCGTAGGTCAGGCGCAGACGCTTGTCGTCCGGGTACTGGCGAATGGTTTTTTGCAGCAGCGGCAGGGCTTCCTTGCCGCGGTCCAGGCCTTGCAGCAGACGGGCGCGCAGCAGCACCGGGGCAATCTCGCCAGCCTCGGGCGGGTGTTCTTCGAGCAGGTCGAGGGCCGCCTGGGCCTTGCCGTCCTGCTGCAGCAACAGGGCTTTGCCGAACACCAACTGACTGTTGTCGGGATATTTCACCAGCAGGCGATCGAAACTGTTCTGCAGGCCGGCGCGGGTGTCAGCGTCGGTTTCCAGCGCCGACAGGGCGAGGAAATCGAAGTGGGTGTCGCCCTGGCCCTGGAGGACATTCTCCATGAACACCATCGACTCGTCGTAGCGACCACTGCGGGCCAGTTGGATGGCGGCGGCGCGCTGGGCATCGAGGTTGTCCGGATCGTTTTTCGCCCAGATCAGCGAGGTGTCGAGGGCGGCCTGGTCGGCGCCCAGGTATTCGGCAATGCGGTAGGCACGCTCGGAGATACCCGGGTCCTGGGTCTTGATCGCCTGGCTGACATAGTTGTCCAGGGCAATGTCGAAACGGTCGCGCTGGCCGGCCAGCTCGGCGCTCAGCAGGCTGTAGATGGTGTCCTGGCTGAACGACCCATAGACGATGGGCTTGGCCGGTTGCACCGGGACGGCATCTGCAGGCGCCTTGGCATCCGGAGAATTCGGAGCCAGGGTCTGGCAGCCCTGGAGCAAGGCAAGGGCAAGGAGCAACGCGTAGGATCTATTCATAATCGGGATTTGGGCGGCTTACCAGCGGTCGGCTCATCATGACACAAGCGCCGGGGCAAACCCATAAGCGAAGGTCTCGGTAGGGGTAGACTATAGAGACAATAGCGAGCGGTGGTTGTTCTGCGCCCTGCGAAGTAGGACAATTATCGGCTTCTCGTCACAATCAGCGACCTTGCATGGCCTTTCTTGCCCTCGGTATCAACCATAAGACTGCCTCGGTAGACGTACGCGAGCGCGTGGCGTTTACCCCTGAGCAGCTGGTGGACGCCTTGCAGCAGCTCTGCCGACTGACCGCCAGCCGCGAAGCCGCGATCCTTTCGACCTGCAACCGCAGTGAACTTTATATAGAGCAGGACCACCTGGCGGCAGAGAGTGTGCTGCGCTGGCTGGCCGAATATCATCAGCTGAGCCTCGATGAGCTGCGCGCCAGCGCCTACATCCATGAAGATCACGATGCCGTGCGACACATGATGCGGGTGGCCTCGGGCCTGGACTCGCTGGTGCTGGGCGAGCCGCAGATCCTCGGGCAGATGAAGTCGGCCTATGCCGTGGCCCGCGAAGCCGGCACCATTGGCCCGTTGCTCGGACGGCTGTTCCAGGCCACCTTCAGTGCCGCCAAGCAGGTGCGCACGGATACCGCCATCGGTGAAAACCCGGTGTCGGTGGCGTTCGCTGCGGTCAGCCTGGCCAAGCAGATTTTCAGTGACCTTGGTCGTAGCCAGGCGCTGTTGATCGGTGCGGGCGAAACCATCACCCTGGTGGCTCGTCACCTGCACGAGCAAGGCGTACGGCGCATCGTCGTTGCCAACCGGACTCTGGAGCGCGCCAGTATCCTGGCCGAACAGTTCGGTGCCCATGCGGTGCTGTTGGCTGACATCCCCCAGGAGCTGGTCAACAGCGATATCGTCATCAGTTCCACCGCCAGCCAGTTGCCGATCCTGGGCAAGGGTGCGGTGGAGAGCGCCCTGAAGCAGCGTCGGCACAAGCCGATCTTCATGGTCGACATCGCCGTGCCGCGGGATATCGAGCCGCAGGTTGGCGAGCTCGATGACGTTTACCTGTACACCGTCGATGACCTGCACGAAGTGGTCGCCGAGAACCTCAAGAGCCGCCAGGGCGCTGCCCAGGCCGCCGAAGAGCTGGTCTCGGTAGGCGCCGAAGACTTCATGCTGCGCCTGCGTGAGCTGGCTGCAGTGGATGTACTCAAGGCTTACCGTCAGCAGAGCGAACGCCTGCGTGACGAGGAACTGCAAAAGGCCCAGCGTTTACTGGCCAACGGTGCCAGCGCCGATGAAGTGCTGGTGCAACTGGCCCGTGGCCTGACGAATAAGTTGCTGCATGCGCCCAGCGTGCAGCTGAAAAAGCTCTCTGCCGAAGGCCGCCTCGATGCGCTGGCCATGGCCCAGGAACTCTTTGCCCTCTCCGAGGGTTCGACGGATAAAACCCCGCAATGAAAGCGTCGCTGCTCAATAAACTGGATACGCTCCAGGACCGTTTCGAGGAATTGACTGCCCTGCTGGGCGATGCCGAAGTCATTTCCGACCAGACCCGCTTTCGCGCCTATTCCCGTGAATATGCCGAAGTCGAGCCGGTAGCCGTTGCCTATGCCCAGTGGCGCAAGGTTCAGGATGACCTGGCCGGCGCCCAGGCGCTGCTCAAGGACAGCGATCCGGACCTGCGCGAAATGGCCGTGGAAGAGGTGCGTGAGGCGAAGGATCAACTGGCGCTGCTGGAAAACCAGCTGCAGCGCATGTTATTGCCAAAGGACCCCAATGATGGGCGCAACGTGTTCCTGGAAATCCGCGCCGGTACCGGCGGTGACGAAGCGGCGATCTTCTCTGGCGACCTGTTCCGCATGTACTCGCGCTACGCTGAAAAGCGCGGCTGGCGCCTGGAAATTCTCTCGGAGAACGAAGGCGAGCATGGCGGCTACAAGGAAATCATCGCCCGGGTCGAAGGCGACAGCGTGTATGGCAAACTGAAGTTCGAGTCCGGTGCCCACCGCGTTCAGCGTGTACCCGAGACCGAGTCCCAGGGCCGTATCCACACTTCGGCCTGCACCGTGGCGGTGCTGCCGGAGCCGGACGAGCAGGTAGCGATCGAAATCAACCCGGCGGACTTGCGAGTCGACACCTACCGCGCCTCCGGGGCCGGCGGTCAGCACATCAACAAGACCGACTCGGCGATCCGTATCACGCACTTGCCCACCGGCATCGTCGTCGAGTGCCAGGAAGAACGTTCCCAGCACAAGAACCGGGCGCGGGCAATGTCCTGGCTGTCGGCCAAGCTTAACGACATCCAGACCAGCGCGGCGCAGAACGCCATGGCCAGCGAGCGCAAGCTGCTGGTCGGCTCGGGCGATCGTTCCGAGCGAATTCGAACCTACAACTATCCACAGGGGCGGGTGACCGATCACCGTATCAACCTGACCCTGTATTCCCTGGATGACGTTCTGGCCGGGGGAGTCGATGCGGTAATCGAGCCATTGCTGGCCGAGTACCAGGCGGATCAACTGGCGGCACTGGGTGAGTAAATGACGATTATTGCCAGCTTGCTCCGCGGTGCGGAGTTGCCGGATTCGCCGACGGCGCGTCTGGACATCGAACTGCTGTTGGCTGCGGCCATCGGCAAGTCGCGCAGTTACCTGCACACCTGGCCGGAGCGCATTGTCAGCAGTGAAGCTGCGCTGACCTTCGCCGACTACCTGCAGCGCCGCCGCGCTGGCGAGCCGGTGGCCTACATTCTCGGTCAGCAGGGTTTTTGGAAACTCGACCTGGAAGTGGCCCCGCATACCTTGATTCCGCGCCCGGAAACCGAGCTGCTGGTTGAAACCGCCCTGCAGTTGCTGCCGGCCAGCAGAGTCAGTCTGCTCGACCTGGGCACCGGGACTGGCGCGATTGCCCTGGCCCTGGCCAGTGAGCGTCCACAATGGCAGGTCAGCGCCGTCGACCGCGTGCTCGAAGCCGTGGCCCTGGCCGAACGCAACCGCCAGCGCTTGCAACTGGACAACGTCAACGTGCGCAGCAGTCACTGGTTCGACGCCCTGGCTGGCGAGCGCTACGACCTGATCATCAGCAACCCGCCGTACATTGCCGCCGCCGACCCGCACCTGGTGGCCGGTGACGTACGTTTTGAGCCAAGCAGCGCGCTGGTTTCCGGTGAAGACGGCCTGGACGATCTGCGTAGTATTGTCAGCCAGGCACCGGAACACCTGTTGCCTGCTGGCTGGTTGCTGCTCGAGCACGGTTATGACCAGGCCGCTGCCGTGCGCGAACTGCTGGCCAAATATGGTTTCGAGCAGATCGAAAGCCGCCTTGACCTCAACGGTCACGAGCGCATCACCCTGGGGCGGCTGTCGTGCTGAGCGATCAGGAGCTGTTGCGCTACAGCCGGCAGATCCTCCTGGCGCAGGTAGATGTCGCCGGTCAGCTGCGTCTGAAAAACAGCCGGGCGCTGATCGTCGGCCTCGGCGGCCTTGGTTCGCCGGTGGCGCTGTACCTGGCGGCGGCCGGCGTCGGCGAGTTGCACCTGGCCGATTTCGACACAGTGGACGTCACCAACCTGCAGCGCCAGGTTCTGCACGACAGCGCTTCGGTAGGCCTGAGCAAGGTCGATTCTGCGATTGCCCGACTCACGGCGATCAACCCTGAAATCACCCTGATGGCTCATCGCTCGGCCCTCGATGAAGACTCCCTGGCCACTGCCGTCAAGGCCGTCGACCTGGTGCTCGATTGCTCGGACAACTTCGCTACTCGCGAAGCGGTCAATGCCGCCTGCGTCGCCCAGGGCAAACCACTGGTCAGCGGCGCGGCGATTCGCCTGGAAGGGCAACTGTCGGTGTTCGACCCACGTCTTGCGCACAGCCCGTGCTACCACTGCCTGTACGGCCATGGCAGCGAAGCCGAACTGACCTGCAGCGAAGCCGGCGTGCTCGGCCCGCTGGTAGGATTGGTTGGCAGCCTGCAAGCACTGGAGGCGCTCAAGCTGCTGGCCGGCTTTGGTGAGCCGCTGGTAGGGCGTCTGCTATTGATCGATGCCCTGGGTAGCCGCTTCCGTGAACTGCGGGTCAAGCGTGACCCAGGTTGCCGTGTCTGTGGCGGGCAACATGGCTGAAGGTACAGCGGCGCCGGTCGGCGTCTTTGATTCCGGGGTCGGCGGCCTGTCGGTGCTGGCTGAGATTCAGCGCCTGCTGCCCAACGAGTCGCTGTTGTATGTCGGCGATTGCGGGCATATCCCCTATGGCGAGAAGTCGCCGGAATTTATCCGCCAGCGCTGTCGTGTGGTTGCCGAGTTTTTTCGCGAGCAGGGCGCCAAGGCCATGGTCCTGGCGTGTAATACCGCGACCGTGGCGGCAGTGGCTGACCTGCGCGAGCACTATCGGCAATGGCCGCTGGTGGGCATGGAGCCAGCGGTGAAGCCTGCCGCCGCCGCTACCCGCAGTGGTGTTGTCGGTGTGCTGGCCACCACGGGTACCCTGCAAAGTGCCAAGTTCGCCGCCTTGCTCGATCGCTTCGCCAGTGATGTACAGGTCGTCACCCAGCCTTGCCCGGGGCTGGTGGAGTGCATCGAGGCGGGTGACCTGAACAGCCCGGCGGTGCGCGAACTGCTGCAAGGCTATGTAAAACCTTTGCTCGACGCCGGCTGCGACACGCTGATCCTGGGCTGTACCCACTATCCCTTCCTCAAGCCCCTACTGGCGCAAATGATCCCGGCCTCGGTGGCAATTATCGATACCGGGGCCGCCGTTGCCCGGCAATTACAGCGCCTGCTGGGCGAGCGTCAGTTGCTGGCTGCGGGACCGGCGCGCGCGACGCAATTCTGGACCAGTGCCAGCCCTGAACATCTGAGAAACATCCTTCCAATTCTGTGGAATAAATCTGACAGTGTGCGAAGCTTTCCAGTGTAAGAAAGTGTGAAAAGCACTGAACATTGGCTGAACTAACGCAACGCTACCGATTTCTATTTATTGTCTGGTGAGACAACAAACCAACAACAGCATTAAGAAAAAGGACGTTTCTCATGAAGAAACTGCTTTGCTTGGCTGCTCTTGCAGCCGTCACCCTGGGGCAATCTCTTCCAACTCAAGCAGCGGACGTGTCGTTCTCGGTAGGGCAGACCGGCGACTCGACCATGACCTATCGACTGGGCCTGCAATCGAACTGGGATGTCAGTTGGTGGCAAACTAGCGTAGGACGTATTACTGGCTACTGGGATGGTGCCTACACCTACTGGGAGGGTGATGAAACCGCCAGCAATCACAGCCTGTCGTTTTCGCCAGTATTCGTTTACGAGTTTGCCGGCGAGTCAGTCAAACCCTACATCGAAGCCGGTATCGGTGTAGCGGCGTTTTCCAGTACTGAGGTCGAGAGCAACGAACTTGGCTCTTCCTTTCAATTCGAAGACCGCATTGGCTTTGGTTTGCGCTTTGCCGGTGGACATGAAGTGGGCGTGCGCGCCATTCATTACTCCAACGCCGGGTTGCAAACACCCAACGATGGTGTCGAGAGCTACTCATTGCACTACCGCATGTCGCTCTGAGCCGGCGCAGCGCCCTGTGTTTTACACAGGGCTTGCCGGTTGTTCAGGTAATGGCCAGAGGCTATTGAGGTTGAGTGCTTCGAACAGTAACTCCGGCGCGTGTTCAGGCAGGCGCTTGATGATGACATCGGCAGCCGTGTCTGGCGTCCACTGCTCAGGCATGACCTGAATCGACACCACGGGCACTTTCAACGTCTGCGGGGCGACCAGGGTCAAGTCGATGCCCTGATTTTTCAAGGCTTGCCGGGCGCTGCGAAACACCTCTGTGACACTATTGCTCGGCGTGGCTGGCTGGCTTGGTTCGAACAATTGCAGTGAGGAATAGTGGCTGAGAATCGCCAACACCTGTGGTGCCTGGCCTTTCTCCAGCAACGGGGTTGCAGATTGTAGGCAATGCACCGAAGCGCTCAGGTTGGTGCTGGTGATGGCCTCGAAAATCGCGGTGGGTGCGATGCTGATGTCCAGGTAATCACAGGTGCCAGCATTCACCAACAGGCAGTCAAGCGCCCCCCAGCTTTCGCTGAGCTGCTTGCTGGCCGCCGCTGCTTGCGTGGCATCCGTCAAGTTACCGTCGAGCAGTAACAACTGCTCGGGGTTTTGCAGTGACAACCCCTGCAGTTCGGGGGACGCACGACCGCTGGCGGCAACCTTCCAGCCGTGTTCAAGCAACTGCTGCACCAATGCCAGGCCTAGGCCACTAGCGGCGCCGGTGACCCACACTCTGCGCGAGACGGGATTGATCACGATGCTGCCCTCTGTTCCTGCCGCGTGGGTAAATTCTGAAAAGCATCCAACGCACGTTGGCGACTGCTACCGAGGTCCACAATGGGCTGTGGATAGAGTTTAGAAGCAAAAAGATCGCCAGTAATCACTGGATTGTGGATTTTTTTTGCATCCAGATCAGCCAACTCCGGTACCCATTGCCGAATGAAGCGACCGTCAGCGTCAAAGCGTCGTGACTGGCTGAGCGGATTGAAGATGCGGAAGTATGGCGCGGCATCGGTGCCGGTCGATGCGCTCCACTGCCAGCCACCGTTGTTGGCGGCGAGGTCGCCGTCGATGAGGTGACGCATGAAAAAGCGTTCGCCTTCACGCCAGTCGATCAGCAGGTTCTTGCTCAGGAACATGGCGACCACCATGCGCAGGCGGTTGTGCATCCAGCCAGTGGCGAGCAGTTGGCGCATGGCTGCATCGATGATCGGGATGCCGGTTTGCCCCTGCTGCCAGGCTTTGAGATCGTCTGGCGCGTGGCGCCAGGGCAGGGCTTGGGTTTGTGCGCGAAAGGCACGGTGCTTGCTGACGCGCGGGTAGCCAACCAGGATGTGCTTGTAGAATTCGCGCCAGAGCAGCTCGTTGATCCAGGTCGTCAGGCCCTGGTTGCCACTGTCGAACTCGCCATAGTTGTTGCTCAATGCCGCGTGCAGGCACTGGCGCGGTGAAATCACCCCTGCAGCCAGGTACGCCGAGAGCTGGCTGGTACCGGCGACAGCGGGAAAGTCGCGTTGTGTCTGATAGTCGGTGGCGCATTCATCGATGAAATGCTGCAGTCGGTGTTGCGCCTCCTGTTCGCCAGCAGGCCAGAGGTCTCGTAGTGACTGGGGCGGTAGCTCAAAGCCGGGCACTTGGTGGGGCAGCGGGTCGCTGGCAACGGCCATTGACGCCTGCGCCTTGGGCGCATGGCCCAGGCGTGGCAGGCTCAGGTGCAGGCGCTCATGACAGGCCTTGCGAAACTGGCTGAACACCTGAAAGTAGCCGCCGCTACGGGTGAGGATGCTGCCCGGGTGCAACAGCAATTGATCCAGGTAGGTGTGGGTGGTGATGCCGGCCTGCTCCAGGTGGGCACTGACAGCCTGGTCGCGGGCGCTTTCATTGGCGCCGTATTCTTCGTTGAAGTGCACGCCCTGCACCTTGTGCTCCCGGCACAGTTCAAGCAGCACCTGGGGGGCCTGTTGCCAGGTATCGGCATGGCGGATCAGCAGGGGGATGTTCAACTGCGCCAGTGCCGTGCTCAGGCTTTGCAGGTTGCGCAACCAGAAGTCGACTTTGCACGGCGCATCGTCATGGGCCAGCCATTGGCTCGGGCTCAGCAGCCATACTGCCAGGGTCGGGCCGCGTTCGCAGGCCGCTGTCAGAGCAGTGTTGTCGAGTACGCGCAAATCGCTGCGCAGCCAGATCAATTGCATGTCGTGTGTCCTGATAGCCTGTGCAGGCACTCGAGCGCCGCCTGGGGCGTTTCGAGGGCAAATACCGTCTCGTCGTTCCATGCTTGCAGCGCCTGCTTGTGAATGCTGACTGCGCGCCCGCACAGGAGTTTCGCAATGTCGATGTGGGCCAGGTTTCGTTGCAGGCGCGACACATCGAGTGCCTTGTCGATGCTCAGCAGCAGCGCCCATGGCCGCAGGCGGTCCACGGCCAGGGCCAGCTCGTTGCCGGGGAGCGCCCAGTCGAAGACCTGTACCGGGTGCCCGGCGTTGCTCGCCAGCCAGGCGCTCAGCCACAACCGCGGGTCGAAGGCCAGGTCGCAGCCGTTGACCAGCAGCAACGGGGCGCCGCCAAGCTGGTGATTGTTGTGATAAATCCGTGCGCCCAGCTTGCTGCGCAGCCAGGAGTGGAAGAACACCCGCTCAAGGCTTGCGGCGAACTGGCCCTGCCAGCGCCGCTCCAGCTCCTCGAGCAGTGGCAGCAACAGTTGCTGACACAGCGTCGCCGCAGGGTAGAGGGCCATGGCCTGGTTAAGCTGCTGGTCGAGGCGGCGCTCGGCGAGGCTGGCGATGGCTTCGATCAATTGCTCGCGCAATGTTTGCCAGGTGTTTCCTGGCGTTGTCCGAGGAGTGCTGGGCGCAGCGTCGAGCAGGCTCTTGACCTGGCTGACGGCGACGCCGCGGTTGAGCCAGGCGAGAATCTGCTGAATGCGCTGGATGTCTTCCTGGCTGTATAGACGGTGCCCTTTGCCGGTTCGTTGCGGCACGATCAAACCGTAGCGCCGCTCCCACGCGCGCAGGGTGACCGGATTGATGCCGGTCAGCCGCGTCACATCGCGGATCGGCAGCAGCGCTTCAGATGGCATTGCGCAGGCTCAGGTTTTCCGGGTGTGGCTGCAAGTAGACCTGCTGGGCCAGGTAGTGATCCGGGTGGTTGCGCAAATGATGTTTGAGCAGGGTCAGCGGTACCACCAGCGGCACCACGCCGTCATGGTACTGGTTGATCAGCTGGCGGATCTCCTGTTTGTCGGCATCGTTCAGGGCGTCGCGCAGGTAGCCGCTCAGGTGCAGCAGCACATTGCTATGAGTGCCACGGCTGGCACAGCGGGTCAGGGCTTGCATCAACTGGCTGAAGTAGCGCGGGGCGAGGATTTGCGGATCGTCGTCTCGGGTCATGCTGCCGAGCAGCTTGCCCAGTACCTTGTACTGCTGTGGGTTGTGGGCCATCAGCTGATACTTGTAACGGGCGTGAAATGCGATCAGTGCGCCGCGGCTGAGGCCCCTGGCGAGCAACTGTTGCCAATCGGCGTAGGCGTAAACGCGGGTAATGAAGTTCTCTCGCAATACGGGATCAAACAGCCGACCATCTTCCTCCACCGGCAGGTCCGGGCGTAGCGTGCAGAATGCGTCGGCGAACACTCCGCGGCCACCCTCGGGCGCCGGATAACCATTGGCCTGGTAGACCTTGACCCGTTCCAGGCCGCACGACGGTGACTTGTGCATGAAGATATAGCCGCAGATATCATTCAGGTCCTGGGCCATCTGTTGCCCGTAGGCACGCAGCGGGCCGCTAAGATCCAGGCCGGGATCGCGGCTGTACACCGCTTGCGGGTCGGCGGGGTCGCCGACCAGGCGAATAGGTGGGCGAGGTACGCCCAGGCCGATGGCGACTTCCGGGCAGACCGGGAGCAAATCGAAGTGTTCGCCGAGCACCTCGGTGCACCAGCGTGACGCCTTGTGACCGCCATTGAAGCGCACCGCCTGGCCCAGCAGGCAAGCGCTGATGGCGATACGGGGCTTGCGCGACAGGTCACGAGCGTCCATGTGGCAGGTCCTGAAAAATATTGTACAAGTAAATTAAGTTGTACAGATAAATCTCATCATAGAGATAAAGCTGTGCAAGTCAAATGCGCTGTACAACGTTTGTTCAGGTCACCCGAGCGTGATGGGAGGGCTCAGAGGCCGCCCCAGGGGTCATTCCAGGTGTTCGAGCAGGCGTCGGGCGGCTTCCTGGCCACTGAGCCAAGCGCCTTCGACGCGACCGGACAAGCACCAGTCGCCACAGGCATACAGGCCCAGGTCAGCGTCGGCCAGCGCCCCCCACTCGTGGTTGCTGGCCGGGCGTGCATAGAGCCAGCGGTGGGCGAGGGAGAAGGTGGGGGCCGGCACCACGCAGCCGACCAATTCGGCGAAGTCGCCCCATAATTGCTCGATCACAGCCTCCTTGGCCAGGTCGATGTGGTCTTTGCTCCAGCTTGAGGTGGCATGCAGTACCCAGGTGTCCATGTGTGCATCGCGTCCGGGTTTGCTCCGGTTGCGCGCCAGCCAGTCGAGGGCGCTGTCCTGTACGAAGCAGCCTTGCATCGGGGTGTCGAGCGGGGTGTCGAAGGCCAGGGCAATCGCCCAGGTCGGGTCCATCTGAACGCCGGCGGCCGCAGCAGCGAGCTTGGGTGCAGCCGCCAGCAGGGGCGTTGCCTGGGGCGCGGGCACCGCGACCACTACCCGGCTGAAAGGGCCGTGGCTGCAACCGTCGGTGTCTTGCAGGTGCCAGTACTTCTGGCCGCGATAGACCTCGGCGATGCGGCAACTGAAGTTAACCGTGACGTCCTTGAGCAGGCCGCGGGTGATAGCGCTCATGCGCGGTACGCCAACCCAGCGCGTCTGTTCGTCGGGGGAGGGGCTGAGTACGCCATCCTGGTAGTGGTACAACTGTGGTTTCCACTCTGCTGCCCAACCTGCCGCTACCCATTGCTGGAGCTGGTCGACAAAGCGCCGGTCGCGGGCGGTGAAGTACTGGGCGCCAAGATCGAGGGCGCCCGCATCGCTGCGTTTGCTGGCCATCCGGCCGCCGCTGCCATGGCCCTTGTCGAACAAATGAACGGTCTGCCCGGCTTTTTGCAGGGCCTGGGCGGCGGACAGGCCGGCGATACCAGCCCCGATGATGGCAATAGGTACAGTCATGATGGCCTCTTCGAACCATGTGGTTGCAGACTGGGCTGCGCAGCAAACCTGTACAATGCATGAACCCCGTATAAGATGATTCCGCTCGTTATCACAGGTTGGCCTATGTTTATCCGAGAGCGATCGGTCAAAAAAGTGCCTTGTTGTTAAAAATAGACCACTGGCGCGCGATGCGAGGACACAGCCATGCATATATTGCTGACCGGCGGTACCGGGTTGATCGGCCAACAGCTGTGTCAGCACTGGTTGGCCCAAGGGCATCGGTTGACGGTCTGGAGTCGACGCCCTGAACAGGTGGGCAGGTTGTGTGGTGCTGGCGTGCGTGGCATCGCCCGGCTTGAGGAACTGAGCGATGACGACAGCCTGGATGCGGTCATCAATCTGGCCGGGGCACCGATCGCCGATCGGCCCTGGAGCTCCGGTCGAAGGGCTGTGTTGTGGGCCAGTCGTATCACCCTGACCGAGCATTTGCTGACCTGGCTGGAGGCGCGTCAACAGCGTCCCGAGGTGCTGATTTCGGGTTCGGCGGTAGGTTGGTATGGGGATGGCGGCGAACGCGAGCTGAGCGAAGCCTCGCAGCCGGTCAAGGAGGACTTTGCCAGCCAACTGTGCATCGCCTGGGAGGAAACTGCCATGGCTGCCCAGCCTCTGGGGGTGCGTGTTGTGTTGGTGCGCACGGGCCTGGTGCTGTCGAGTGAGGGCGGCTTTTTGTCGCGCCTGCGCCTGCCGTTCAAACTGGGGCTGGGCGGGCCTATCGGCGATGGTCGGCAATGGATGCCATGGATACATATAGACGATCAGATCGCCCTGATTGATTTTCTCTTGCAGCGCAAGGATGCCAGCGGTCCTTATAATGCCTGCGCCCCGGAGCCGGTGCGCAACCGTGAGTTCGCCAGGCGCCTGGGCCGGGCTTTGCACCGCCCGGCGTTCATGCCGCTGCCGGCGCTGGTGCTCAAGGCTGGTCTGGGCGAGCTGTCGACCCTGCTGCTCGGAGGGCAACGGGCGCGGCCGGTACGTTTGCTGGCCGCCGGTTTCACCTTCCGCTTCAATGATCTGCAATCGGCCCTGGACGAACTGTCCAGCCGCCTCTGAAATAGGACGTTGCATGACCGATCACGCTTTGCTGCTGGTCAACCTGGGTTCACCGGCCTCCACTTCTGTCGCCGACGTGCGCCGCTACCTCAATCAGTTTCTCATGGACCCCTACGTCATCGACCTGCCGTGGCCGGTGCGGCGCCTGCTGGTGTCGCTGATCCTGATCAAGCGTCCTGAGCAATCGGCCCATGCCTATGCCTCGATCTGGTGGGACGAAGGTTCACCCTTGGTGGTGCTGACCCGCCGCCTGCAAGCGGCTATGCGCGACCAGTGGTGTCACGGTCCGGTGGAGATCGCCATGCGCTACGGTGAGCCTTCGCTGCCCACCGTGCTGGCGCGCCTGGCTGCCCAGGGGGTAAAGAAAGTCACCCTCGCGCCGCTGTATCCGCAGTTTGCCGACAGCACCGTGACCACGGTGGTGGAGCAAGCCAAACAGGTGATTGCCGAGCAGATGCTGGCGCTTGAAATGGCGATACTGCAGCCGTTCTACGACCAGCCTGAATACATCGATGCCTTGGTGGCCAGCGCGCAGCCCTATTTGCAGCAGGATTACGATCACCTGCTGCTGAGTTTCCATGGCCTGCCTGAGCGGCACCTGAAAAAACTCGACCCGACGGGTAATCACCGTTTTCAGGACGCCGATTGCTGTCGCGATGCTTCACCTGAAATGCTGGCGGTCTGTTACCGCGGCCAGTGCCTGCGCACCGCCCAGGCGTTTGCGAAGAAGATGGGCATCCCCGACGGCAAGTGGTCGGTGTCGTTCCAGTCACGCCTGGGGCGGGCGAAGTGGATCGAGCCCTATACCGAGACACGTCTGGACGAGCTGGGCAAGTCCGGGGTGAAAAAACTGCTGGTGATGTGCCCGGCGTTCGTGGCCGATTGCATCGAAACCCTGGAGGAGATCGGCGATCGTGGGCGCGAGCAGTTTGTCGAGGCGGGTGGCGAGGAGCTGGTGCTGGTGCCGTGCCTGAATGATCACCCGCAGTGGGTGCAGGCGTTGAAGGGGATGTGCGAAAAGGCTTGAGCCTCATCGCGGGGCAAGCCCGCTCCCACAGACTGTAGGAGCGGGCTTGCCCCGCGATGGGTTTCAGATCAAGGCAACTGATCGTCCAGTGCCTTGTTCTTCCAGCCATCATTGCCCGGCAACAGCAGGTTCAGGGCAATGGCCACCACGGCGCACAGGGCGATGCCCTTCAGGCCCCAGTCATCCGGGCCGGTGCCCGTGCCGATCAGCACGCCGCCGATACCGAACACCAGGGTTACCGAAACGATCACCAGATTGCGTGCCTCGCTGAGGTCGATCTTGTGGCGGATCATGGTGTTCATGCCCACCGCTGCAATCGAGCCGAACAGCAGGCAGAGGATGCCGCCCATCACCGGTACCGGAATACTCTGTAGCAGCGCGCCGAACTTGCCGATGAAGGCCAGGGTGATGGCAAACACTGCCGCCCAGGTCATGATCTTCGGGTTGTAGTTCTTGGTCAGCATCACCGCGCCTGTCACTTCGGCGTAAGTGGTATTGGGCGGCCCGCCGAACAGGCCGGCGGTGGTCGTGGCGATACCGTCACCGAGCAGGGTACGGTGCAGGCCAGGCTTCTTCAGGTAGTCGCGGCCAGTCACGCTGCCCACGGCAATTACCCCACCGATGTGTTCGATCGCCGGCGCCAGGGCAACCGGTACGATGAACAGGATCGCCTGCCAGTTGAAGGCCGGTGCAGTGAAGTGCGGCAGGGCCAGCCATGGCGCGGCAGCGATCTTGGCAGTGTCGACCACACCGAAGTAGAACGACAGGCCAAAGCCCACCAGCACGCCGGCGATGATTGGTACCAGGCGGAAGATGCCCTTGCCGAACACGGCGACAATCAGGGTGGTCAGCAGTGCTGGCATCGAGATCATCATGGCGGTGCTGTAAGGCAGCAGCTCGGCGCCGTCACCGGCCTTGCCCATGGCCATGTTGGCGGCAATCGGCGCCATGGCCAGGCCGATGGAGATGATCACCGGGCCAATCACGACCGGAGGCAGCAGACGGTCGATGAAACCGGTGCCCTTGATCTTCACGGCAAGGCCCAGGAAGGTGTAGACGAAACCGGCAGCCATGACCCCGCCCATGGTCTCGGCCAGGCCGAACTGGCCCTTGGCGAGGATGATCGGGGTAATGAAGGCGAAGCTCGAGGCCAGGAACACGGGTACCTGGCGGCCTGTCACCAGCTGGAACAGCAGAGTTCCCAGACCCGCCGTGAACAGCGCGACGTTGGGGTCCAGACCGGTGATCAGTGGCATCAGTACCAGCGCGCCGAAGGCGACGAAGAGCATCTGCGCGCCGGAAACGACCTGGCGCCAGAGCGGGTCGTTGAACTCATCCTGCATGTTCAGGCGTCCTTCTGCTTGGTACCGAAGATCTTGTCACCGGCATCGCCCAGGCCAGGGATGATGTAGCCGTGCTCGTTCAGGCGCTCGTCGATCGAGGCGGTGTAGATCTGCACGTCCGGGTGGGCTTTTTCCACCACCGCGATGCCTTCGGGAGCCGCAACCAGAACCATGGCGCGGATGTCCTTGCAGCCAGCTTTTTTCAGCAGGTCGATGGTGGCAACCATCGAGGCGCCGGTGGCCAGCATCGGGTCGATGATCAGGGCCAGGCGTTCGTTGATTTCCGGTGCCAGTTTTTCCAGGTAGGTGTGCGCTTCGAGGGTTTCCTCGTTACGGGCCACGCCCACGGCGCTGACCTTGGCGCCCGGAATCAGGCTGAGCACGCCGTCGAGCATGCCGATGCCGGCCCGCAGGATCGGTACTACAGTGATCTTCTTGCCGGCGATTTTCTCGACCTGGACCTTGCCGCACCAGCCATCGATCTCATAGCTTTCCAGGGGCAGGTCTTTGGTGGCTTCGTAAGTCAGGAGCGTGCCGACTTCCTGGGCGAGTTCGCGAAAATTCTTCGTGCTGATGTCAGCGCGGCGCATCAGGCCGAGCTTGTGGCGGATCAGCGGATGGCGGATCTCACGGGTAGGCATAGGGAAAAGCTCCGGGGGGCGGGCAAAAAAACCGCGCTAGATTAATCTATTCAGCCATGCATGTCCTCAGACTTACTGGACGTTAGTCCAGAAATGCTTGATCTGATGCGATTGGGTGCGTACCTTTGCCCGCTTTTCTCAATTGCCGCCCTTTGGAGAGCGCCATGTCCGCCGATCTCGAGCACATCCGTCAAGTCATGCGCGAGGCTGACTGCCTGCACACTGAAGCTGAAGTCGAGGCCGCCATTGCCCGTGTGGGCGCGCAAATCACCGAGGTACTGGCCGACAGCAACCCGGTGGTGTTCTGCGTGATGAACGGTGGCCTGATCTTCGCTGGCAAACTGCTCACCCACCTGCAGTTTCCGCTGGAATCCTCCTACCTGCACGCTACCCGCTACCGCAACCAGACCAGCGGCGGCGACCTGTTCTGGAAGGCCAAGCCGGAAGTGTCGTTCATCGATCGCGATGTGCTGATTATCGACGACATCCTTGATGAAGGTCATACCCTCAGCGCAATTATCGATTTCTGCAAGCACGCCGGCGCCCGTGCCGTGCATACTGCGGTGCTGATCGACAAGGACCATGACCGCAAGGCCAGCGCCGACCTCAAGGCTGATTTCTGTGGCCTGAGCTGCATCGACCGCTACGTGTTCGGTTACGGTATGGATTACAAAGGCTACTGGCGCAATGCCGCCGGTATTTACGCCGTCAAAGGACTCTGACTCATGCGCCAGCCCGGTTTTCTCGATCAATCATTGTTTACCGAGCTGGCCAGCAAGGCTGCGGCAAATCCGCGCGGCCGTCAGCACCACAACTTCCATGACATGGAAGAACCCTGCCACCGCATGGCCGTAGGCATGCAGCCTTCTACCTATATTCCGCCGCACCGTCACCAGGCGTCGGACAAGGCTGAGTGCCTGCTTGTTCTTCGAGGGGCACTGGGTCTGCTGGTTTTCAATGATCAGGGCGAGGTTGTTGACAAGCGGGTGCTTCAGGCGGGGGGCGAATGCCTAGGTGTCGACCTGCCGACCGGTGTATTCCATGGGTTGGTAGTGCTTGAGCCGGACACTGTGATGTTTGAGTGCAAGGCCGGTCCGTTCCGTCCGGTTGCACAGGGCGATTTCAGTACCTGGGCACCGCGTGAAGGTGAGCCGGGTGTCGCCGAGTATCACGCCTGGATGCGCGCGCAGTTCGACTGAAATTGCCTTGGGCCCGCGAACGTTTTCTCATGCTAGAGTGCCAGGCTGCCCCCAAGGAGCCTGACATGCGTGCGATCCTCCCGTTGTTATTGCTGTTGAGCATGCCGCTTGCCGCGACGCCCCTGCACGGTCAGTTCCTGCCGCCCGATGATCTCGGGGTGCGCAAGGAGGCTGCTGATTCCCAACAGCTGTTGCAAGTCACCAGCTACTCGGTGGTGGTAGGCAATCAGCGCCAGTCCAACCAGCAACCTATTCCTGTCACTTCGCCGTTGATTCTGCGCCTAAAAGGCAAGCCGATGAGCAAGGGGGCGACCATCAGCCAGGTGCTGATCAGCTTCGATGCCGAAAGCAAAAGCCTGAAAAAACCGGTGTTCGACGACAAGAGCAAGACCCTGACACTGAACTACCCGCTGGCCCAGTACCGGGTGATGCTCGACCTGCTGCGCAACGATACTGTCTATGTGCAGTTCCTCAGTTATCCCAATGGTCACATCTGGGCCGATCTGCACACCGGCAGCGTACGCGCGCGTTGAGTGCCGGCGCTGCCCGGGGGTAAACTGCCGGCCCGTGAAAATGTCCGTGATGGTTCAGTTGGAGTCGGCAATGCGTAAAGACAAGAAGCAAGTGATTGGTGATGAGATCAGCGACGACTACATCAAGTCGTTCCTGCAGTACGAGCCGGCCGATAACCTCACTTCGCCGTCGCATCACAAGCTGATCAAGGGCTACCGTGGCCTGCGCATCGATGACTTCGAGCGTTATGTCGGCTTCTTCGTCGAAGCAGGTCATGACCTGGACGGCAAGGACGAGCACGGCCAGACGTTTGTCGAAGCCATCAAGGACCAGCGCAACAGCGCCGAGTACATCGAGATCATCGACAAAGCGCGTGGCTGACTACACCGCGCTATAAAAAGCGCCCTTCAGTGGGAGCGGGCTTGCCCCGCGATTGCGATCTGCCAGGCCAATCGCATCGCGGGGCAAGCCCGCTCCCACCTAAGGGCGTTTTTTTATGCCGGCAGGTTATGCGTAGCTCTGTGCCGGGCTGCTTTCGACCAGGCCCAGGGCCTCGTCGTTGTACGCACTGATCTTGTGGTACAGGGCCGCGTCGCTGGCCAGGACCTTTTCCCGGGCCGGGAAAATTTCCTTGAGCTTGGCAGCCCAGGCGCCCTTGGCCTGCTCGGGGAAGCAGCGCTCGATCAGTTCCAGCATGATCGACACGGTCACCGATGCACCTGGCGAGGCACCGAGCAGGGCGGCCAGGGAGCCGTCCTTGGCCGCGACCAGTTCGGTACCGAACTGCAGGATGCCGCCTTTTTTCGGGTCTTTCTTGATGATCTGCACACGCTGGCCTGCCACTTCCAGACGCCAGTCCTCGGCTTTGGCCTCGGGGTAGAAGCGCCGCAGCGAGTCCAGGCGCTGTTCCATCGACTGCATCACTTCGCTGACCAGGTACTTGGTCAGGTCCATGTTGTCGCGGGCTACGGCCAGCATCGGGCCGATGTTGCCCATGCGTACCGACAGCGGCAGATCGAGGAACGAGCCGTGCTTGAGGAACTTGGTGGTGAAGCCGGCATAGGGGCCGAACAGCAGCGAAGTCTTGCCGTCGACGACCCGAGTGTCCAGGTGCGGCACTGACATCGGTGGCGAACCTACCGCAGCCTGGCTGTAGACCTTGGCCTGGTGGTGCTTGACCACTTCGGGGTTATCGCAACGCAGCCACTGGCCGCTGACCGGGAAACCGCCAAAGCCCTTGCTCTCTTCGATGCCCGACAATTGCAGCAGCGGCAGGGCCGCGCCACCCGCGCCGAGGAAAACGAAGCGGGCGTCGACTTCGCGGCTGCTGCCGCTGTTGACGTCCTTGATGCTGACGGTCCAGCCACTGCCATTACGGCGTAGGCCGGTGACCTTCTTGCAGTACTTGACCTGGGCCTCGGGGGCATTGGCCAGGTGCTTGAGCAGCTTGTTGGTCAGCGCGCCGAAGTTGACGTCGGTGCCTTTCATGACGCGTGTGGCGGCGATTTGCTGGTCGGCAGGGCGCCCCGGCATCATCAGCGGCATCCACTCGTTCATCACCGCCTTGTCTTCGGTGTATTCCATCTCGGTGAAGGCATGGTGCTGCTTGAGCATTTCAAAACGCTTCTTGAGGAAGCTGATGCCCTTTTCACCTTCGACGTAGCTCAGGTGTGGCACGGGGTTGATGAACGCCCGTGGCGAGCTGAACGCACCTTTCTTGCTCAGGTAGGCCCAGAACTGCCGGGACACCTCGAACTGGGTATTGATGTGCACCGCTTTCTTGATATCGATGCTGCCGTCGGCGGCCTGTGGCGTGTAGTTCAGTTCACACAGCCCGGCATGGCCGGTCCCGGCGTTGTTCCACGGGTTGGAACTTTCCGCGGCACCCGAATCCATCAACTCGACGACTTCCAGCTTGATTGCCGGGTCGAGTTCCTTGAGCAGTACGGCCAGGGTGGCACTCATGATGCCTGCCCCTACCAGTACTACATCGACTGCTTCGTTCTGCGCCATTAACGCGTCTCCAAAATCTTCAGCACCAAATTGACAGCATAGGATCCCTGGCTTGCCAGGATCGCCATGTCCGATTCTTCGCAGTTTTTGCAACTTCAGCGGACACCACCAACCGGGCTTTGCGTTGCCTATGAACGCATTTTACAGCCGGTGCGGCAATTCGACTTATGGTCAAGGTATCCGTCGTGCGTTATGGACCGGCTTCAGGCACCCATTTGAGATGAGCGCTGTTGCCAGCTGTTCAGGGCTGTTCGGGACACTTTAGGTGCTTTTGCACATGCCAGACTGTTCATTGCTCGCCACACTCTCGTGAAGTTGTGAAAACCTGTTTTTTCACGCTCTTTTGGAGTCGTGAACCTCAAAATGGACTGCGCAATGGCAAATCCGGCAGGTTCAGGCAGAGCAGGGGGCCGAATGACGCAGGCACACTGGCTGGTGCAAGACCTGTGTGGAAGGCTCTCTGTGGGCGGTGCGGGGGATGCGCAATGTTGTGCATTGGCGGTACTGCGAGGCCCGATCAGGAGACGTCCTTATAATCGGGGGGAGATTATAGCGATGTCGCGGGCAGAAAAGCTCTTAATTAGCGACTTTTATTGAGGCAAAACTCAGGCGGCGAGGCTACGTTGCAGCCAGTTTCCACTGACACGCTTTGAAACACGGGCGCTGGAGGGCAGTGGTTGGTTGAGCCAGGCCAGGCGAATTTCGTAGATTTCCACCCAGCCGCTGCTCGCGGGGGGCTGTGCGCACTGCTTGAAAGCCTGGCAATGGCCCAGGGCGTCGAGGCGGGCGAAGCAGCGTTGAGGGTTGCGTTTGAACAGCAGAGTCAGAAGCGAGGGCATGGCAGGTATCCCCTAGGAAGAAACTGGTGCAAGGATAACCAGGCCGTGATGAAACGATTATGACAGCGAACCGGGGCCGGGCTCGCCGGTCTTATTCGTTGATGGCACGCCGATAGCTGGCCTGCCCCTTGCTGGTTATACTGGCGGCCTTTGCTGCCTATTCTGGAGAGATGAGCATGTTGCAACGTTTGTTGTTCGGTTTGATCGCGGTGACCAGTCTGACCTTGGCCGGTTGTGCCCACAGCCCGCAACAACTCAGCCCGCAACCGAAACTCACCGCCCAGCTGGCGCCGGTCGGTCATGGCCAGCCAGTGGTGGTCAAGGTGGTCGATGGCCGTGCTTCGCAAACCCTGGGCACCCGCGGCGGCCTGTACCCGGAAACCAGTGCTATCACCGTCACCGGCAACGATATCCTGCCAAAACTGCAGGCCCAGGCGGAAGCCGCCGTGCGTCTGCTGGGCTTCACCCCGACGCCGAACGCCTACAACGCGCCACAACTGACCGTGACCCTGACCGAACTCAAGTACCAGTCGCCCAAAGAGGGCATGTACGTGACCGAAGCCACCATTGGTGCAACCTTCAAGGCTGACGTGGCCAATGCCAACCGTCGTTACAGCGGCCGCTACGGCGCCTCGCTTGACCAGCGCTTCGGCATGGCACCCAACCAGGAAACCAACACCAAGTTGGTGAGTGACGTGCTCAGCGACGCACTGACCCGCTTGTTCAAGGACCAGGCTGTCGGCCAGATCCTCGGCGAGTAAGCCCGCCCATTAAAAAGCCCGATGTCTGCAGGGCAGGCATCGGGCTTTTGCGTTTGCGGGGCTCAGGCGGCTTCTACGTAGAAATCCAGAACACTGATGCCGGTGGGGCCGTCGACTTCGGGCAGGTCGTCATGGGCATGCCCGCCCAGGGCGCAGTACACCAGCCACTGGCGGTCCTGGACGTTGAACGCCAGGCCATCGATCAGTGCCTGCTGCTCGTCGCTTTGGGCGATCAGGTAGAGGCGGTCCTGGTTTTCGGCGTGCAGCATGACAAGCTCCGGTGCGTGGTAACGGCCGATAGAGTGGCGTGTCTTGATGACGAGCGTATGACGGCGGGAATTAATCGTCGTTTGTCGTAAAGCACAGGCAGGGGCACGACGCTTGGGTAGAATGCCCGCCGTGTTGAAGGTATTGATGTACTTCTTTTTGAGGTTTTGTGATGTCGTTGCAAGTGATCTGGGGGCTGTTCGCCGCCCATCCGGCCAAGCTGATCAACCTGCTGGCCCTGATGCTGACCTGCCCGGGCGGGCTGCTGCTGCACAGTGCCCGCCGTCGTGCGGCGCAAACCCTGGCGGGCATGGCCGCCGATGAGGCGGTTGTCGAGGGCATGAGCCTGCGCATCAACCGTTTCTACTACATTCTCGGTTTTGCCTTTTTGGCGCTGGCCCTGTTGCTGTCCTGGTTCAGCACCTGGGCGTGAAGCCTATCGCGGGGCGACCCGACTTGCCCCGCGATGAATTTACAGCGCCAATCCCGCCTTGACCCGGTACTGATTGCGCACCGGCGTCGCATACTGCTGCACCAGGTACGGCTGTTGCTCGGCCGGGCAAGCGTCCAGGCGGCGCTGCCATTCGGCCTGGGCGCGGGCCAGTTCATCGGCCGGGAAGACCTTGGCCGCTGTCGGTACATCCAGCGCCGGGTCGGCATCGGCCCACTGTGCATACGCCAGGTAATGCACCGGGAACAACCGGTATCCGGCGAGGATCTGGCGGTCGATTTCTGCTGCCAGTTGCTTGGCGTCTTCGACAAACGCGCTCACCGGTGGTGCGAAGTTGATGTGCACACGACCCTTGTAGCCGGTAATGCCCTGGGCGATGCTGACGTCGTCTTCGCCTGGCGCTTTGCTGTAGCTGCCGGTGGTGGCGCGGATGTACAGCTCGCGCGCCTTGGCCTGGTCGCACGGGTCATACTCGTAGCTGATCGACACCGGGCTCAGGTTCAGCGACTGGATGACCGCGCCGAACGGTTCGTCCTTGCGGCTCATGTGGAACATTTTCAGGATGGCCGAATCGGTACGGTCATCACCATCCTTGGCCCGGCCCTCGGCCTGGGCGATCCAGATCGATTGGCCGTCGTTGCGGATCGAATGGTTGATGTAAGCCGACAGCAGTTGGTAAGCGGCGAGCTTTTCCCGGCGGCCGGTGATCGAGCGGTGCACGATGAAGCTCTTGTTCAGGCGCATCATGTCGCTGACGAACGGCTTTTGCAGCAGGTTGTCACCGATGGCGATGCGCGGCGTCGGCAGGCCGGCGTGATACACGGCATAGTTGACGAACGCCGGGTCCATGACGATATCGCGGTGGTTGGCCAGAAACAGATAGGCGGTACCGGCCTTGAGCTGCTCGACGCCGGTGTAGGTCACGCCGTCGGTCGCCCGCTCGATGGTATGGTCGACGTAGTACTCGACCTTGTCCTGCAGGGTCGAGACGCAGCTGACACCGGCAAACTCTTTGCGCAGGCGCCGGGCGATCAGCGGCTTGAGCAACCAGCCAAAGGCCCCGGCCATGCGCGGGAAGCGAAAGTGGGTGAGGATATCGAGGAATGCCGGGTCGCTGAGCAGTCGTGCCAGAACGGCAGGGACTTCAGCGTCGTCGTACGGTCGGATGGCATCGAATTCGCCCATCATGCTCTCTTGTTGGAAACGGCTAGGGTAATAGGTAGGGGCCGGGGTCTGAAAAACGGCTCAGACACACGCAGGACCTGTAAATAGACCGGCAATTATACGCATAAGTCACTCAGGAGGCCGCGATGCTGGAGACAGCGATCTACGATTGTCCTTATTGTGGTGAAGAAGTCGAGACGACGGTGGACCTGTCCGGCGGTGATCAGGAGTACATCGAGGACTGCCAGGTGTGCTGCAAGCCGATCAGGTTCGTACTGCAGGTGCATGGCGAGGAATGGATGCTGGACATCTATGGTGAGAATGATTGATGCAGCGAATCTACGAGCCTGAAAGCTTGCTGGAAGCCGAGATGCTCATTGGCATGCTGGCCAGTGAAGGCATCACTGTGCACCTGGTCGGCCGCGACCTCATGGGCGCCATGGGCGACTTGCCGATGCACGGCCTGCTGGGCCTGGCGGTGGCGGATGAGCAGGCCGGCTGCGCACGCCAGTTGATCGCCGCGTACAATAGCGCCCAGCCCCTTGCCGGCGACGAACCGGAGAACATTCCCGGAACCCTGATTTGCTAGGTTTTTGCCCTCATGTGTGGACGTTATGCGCTGTTTCGCTGGTCTCCCGCCTTTGCTGCCCTGCCGGGATTTCCCAGTGACCAGCAAGCGCAATGGAATATTTCACCCGGCGCATCCGTGCTGATCCAGCGCCGCCTCGACGATGGCCAGATGGAGCTGGCGCGGGCGCGCTGGGGGCTGACCCCGGCCTGGCTCACTGACCTTTCGCGCACCCCGGCTCATGCCCGGGCCGAGACCCTGGCCGAACAGCCGATGTTTCGCGAAGCCTTTCGCCAGCGCCGCTGCCTGTTGCCGGCCAACGGCTTTTACGAATGGCGCGGCACCCAGCGCAAGCGGCCGTACTGGCTGACGCCGGGGGAGGGCTCTTCGCTGTTCTTTGCGGCGATCTGGGAGCAGTATCCGGTGCAGGATCAGGTCTGGCTGAGTGCAGCAGTGGTGACCCAGGCGGCGATGAACCAGCGCAGGCCGCTGATTCTCGATGCTGCCGGGCAGGCGGCATGGCTTGATCCCCAGACCCCGCCGGCGCGCTTGTACGAGCTGCTGGCGAGCAGCCAGGCGCCGTTGCGTGAGCGGGTGCTGGCGAATATGGTCAATGACCCGAAACTCAATGGGCCGGAGTGTTTGACTCCGGCTTAAGAGCATCGCGGGACGGTGGGAGCGGGCTTGCCCCGCGATGAGGCCTCACACCCTGAACTGATTGATCAAGCGCCGCTGTTGCTCGGCCAGCTTGGTCAGCTCGGCACTGGCGGTACTCGACTCGTCCGCGCCGCCCGCCACTTCGTTGGCCACCTGGCCGATGTTGATCACATTGCGATTGATGTCCTCGGCCACCGCGCTCTGCTCTTCGGCGGCGCTGGCAATCTGCGTGTTCATGTCGTTGATTACCGATACCGCCTGGGTGATGCTCTCCAGCGCCTCGGCGGCGCGCGCGGCTTGCTGCACGCTGTCGTCGGTCTTGCCCTGGCTGTCTTCCATGACCCGCACCACGTCGCGGGTACCCTGCTGCAGTTGCTGGATCATCTGCTGGATTTCTTCGGTGGCTTGCTGGGTTTTCTGCGCAAGGTTGCGCACCTCGTCGGCAACCACGGCAAAACCACGGCCCTGCTCACCGGCACGGGCAGCCTCGATGGCGGCGTTGAGCGCCAGCAGGTTGGTCTGCTCGGCAATTGCGCGAATGGCAATCAGGATGGCGTTGATGTTCTCGCTGTCGCGGGCCAGGTTCTGCACCACACCGACAGCGCGGCCGATTTCCTCGGCCAGGGCGCTGATCGAATGGGAGGTATCGCGCACGATGGCCAGACCCTTGTGAGCGGCCTGGTCGGCGTTGCTGGCAGCTTGGGCGGCATGGGTGGCGTTGCGTGCGACGTCCTGGGCAGTGGCGGTCATTTCGTGCACGGCGGTGGCCACCAGATCGATTTCGGCCATCTGCTTGTGCACGCCCTGGTTGGTGCGGATGGCGATGTCGGCGGTGTGCTCCGACGAGTCGCTGACCTTCTGTACCGAGGCCACTACCTGGCTGATCATGGCCTGCAGCTTGCTCAGGAAGGTGTTGAAGCCCGTGGCGATCGATCCCAGCTCGTCGGCGCGGTCGCTGCTCAGGCGGCGGGTCAGGTCGCCTTCGCCCTGGGCGATATCATCGAGCATTGCCACCATCTGCCGCAGTGGCCGGGCAATACCTTTGGCCAGCAACCAGATCACCAGCAGGCCAAGGGCGGCGATGCCCAGGCCGACCAGGGTCATGCCGGTGATGTCGGCGCGGCGCTGGGCGCCGAGGTCGTTTTGCAGTTTTTCCACATCCGCCATCACCGCGTTGATCGGCAGTTCCAGCAGCAGGGTCCAGCGGGCATCGGTATTGGCGATCTTGAACGGCAGGTACAGCTCGATGCGGCCAGCGGCCTGATCGACTTCATAATGCAGGTTCTCACCCTTGAGTTGCGCCAGGGTGCCGGCGGCATTGGCGTCGAGGACATCGCTGGCTTTCTCGCCGAACTTGCCCGGGTCTTTGGTGAAGGCCACCAGGCGGCCATTGCCGGACACCAGCGCCAGTTCGCCGGCACCGTTGTAGAGCTGGCGGTCGGCGTTGATGAGCATGTCCTGGATGAAGTTGACTGAGAGGTCGGCGCCGGCAATGCCCTGGAATGTGCCGTCGATCATGATCGGCTCGACGAACGAGGCGAGCATCACCACCTTGTTGCCCACCTTGTAAGGTGCCGGGTCGATCACGCAGGCCTTTTTCGACTCCCGCGGGCACAGGTAGTACTCACTGGCACGCACGCCGGTGGCGAGAATGGTCTGATCATTGACGTCGGCCAGTTTGTCCAGGCCCAGGCTGCCGTCTTCGTTGCGGAACCACCAGGGCAGGAAACGCCCGCTGGCGCTGTCGATGCCGGTGACCGGGGTACCGACGAAGCGCGCGTCATCGTGATCCAGGGCGTTGCTTTCCCAGCCCAGGTAAGCACCGAGGATAAGCGGGTTGGTCAGTGCGGTCTGCTTGAGCAGGGCGATCAGTTGTTGCCGTTCGATCTTGAGCAGGGCATTGCCGCTGGCGTCCTGCATGCCGAGCATGGCGTTGCTGCTGGCAAGGCCCCGGGCAATCAGCAAGGGTGCTTCCAGGCCGCGCTGGATCTCGCTGACCTGGGTCCGCGCCAGGGCGGTCAGGCGCTGCTCGATCACCGCCTCGAACTGTTGCTGGGTGCGGGTCTGTACCAGCTCCTGGGTCCGCTCACCGGCATACACGGCGTAGAGCACCAGGGCGGCAACAATGCTCAGGACAATGGCGCCAGCAAGGGCTGCGACGGAAAACTGGATCGACCGGAACTTCATGAGGGGGCTCCAAGCGCAAGGAAAGGCGTCTGCCTTGCGTTATCGGCCTGCTGCTGCGAAAGCATGAGCGCCGTCTGGAGAAATCTTCGTCAGGGATATGGCGGGCTCAGGCGAGTCGGCCTAGGATACGCGGCATGTTCGAAGGGAGTGTTTTCATGCGTAAGTCATTTGTAATCGGTGCATTGAGCGCCAGCGTCCTGCTCGCGGGTTGCCAGGCAGTGAACACCACCAGCGGCGGCGCCGTGGGTGTCGAGCGTAAGCAATATATGTTCAGCATGCTGTCGACCGATGAGGTCAACCAGATGTACGCCCAGTCGTACCAGCAAACTCTGGGCGAGGCTTCGAGCAAGGGTGTGCTCGACAAGACCAGCGCCAACGCCAAGCGCGTGCAGGCTATTGCCAGCCGCCTGATCGCCCAGGCGCCGCAGTTCCGCCCGGATTCGGCGCAATGGAACTGGGAAGTGAACCTGATCAAGAGCGACGAGCTCAATGCCAACTGCGGGCCGGGTGGCAAGATCTTCGTCTACAGCGGCCTGATCGAGCAGCTCAAGCTGACTGACGACGAACTCGCCGCCGTGATGGGCCATGAAATCGCCCACGCCCTGCGCGAGCATGGTCGTGAAGCGATGTCCAAGGCTTATGGCGTGCAGATGGCGCGCCAGGGTGCCGGGGCCTTGCTGGGCCTGGGCCAGGACAGCCTGGCCATTGCCGACACCGTGGTGCAGTACAGCCTGACCCTGCCCAACAGTCGCGCCAACGAGAACGAAGCCGACCTGATCGGCCTGGAGCTGGCAGCACGCGCCGGCTACAACCCGAATGCCGCGATCAGCCTGTGGGGCAAGATGGCCCAGGCCTCGGGCGGCTCGCAGCCGGAGTTCATGAGCACTCACCCGGCGTCGGCCAGCCGTCAGGCTGCGTTGCAGGCGGCGATTCCCAAGGTGATGCCGTTGTACGAGCAAGCGCGCAAGTAAAAATCGCGGGGCAAGCCCGCTCCCACACTGTGGGAGCGGGCTTGCCCCGCGATTGCGATCAGCCTATCCAGCCACTGACCTGCATGGCCGAGTACACCGCCACCGCAGCCAGGACGAAGAACGCCGCCGATGCCAGGCGGCGGATCAGGGTCAATGGCAGCTTCTCGGCAGCGAAGTTGCCCGCCAGTACCACTGGCACGTTGGCAATCAGCATGCCCAGGGTGGTGCCGATAATCACCATGATCAGGTGCGGATACTGCGCCGCCAGCATCACCGTGGCGACCTGGGTCTTGTCGCCGATTTCGGCGATGAAGAACGCAATCAGGGTGGTCAGGAACGGGCCGAAGCGCCGCGCGGTGCTGGCGTCGTCATCGTCCATCTTGTCCGGGATCAGCGTCCACAGCGCCGTGGCGGCAAAGCTTGCGGCGAGAATCCAGTGCAGGGTGGCGGCGCTGAAGAATGTGCTGACCCAGGCCCCGACCGCGCCTGCAGCCGCATGGTTGGCCAGGGTGGCGGCGATGATGCCGGCAATGATCGGCCAGGGTTTGCGAAAGCGGGCGGCAAGGATCAGCGCGAGCAGTTGGGTCTTGTCGCCAATTTCGGCGAGGGCCACGATCGCGGTGGGGACGAGCAATGATTCCAGCATCAGGGTTCCTACGGGGGCGGGTCGACACGGCTATGACACGTACAGCCTTCCCGCCCCGGGTAAGGTGTGCGTGTCATAGGTCTTGTCAAACCCTGGGTCCGTCTGTGCGGACCGTGGGTCGCACGCGCCATGGTCTGTTGACCAAGTATGTTGACGCGTACCGGGCGAGCTGGGTGCTCGCGGGAGACTACTCCCCTAGGACGGAGCGGATTCTGCCTAGGCAAATCCGTTTCGGCAAGCGCTCTTTTTAACCGCGTGTTGCCTGGTAGATGCGAAAGCCTTGCCCTTCGTCGCGGATCCGGCAATTGCCCAGCGCCTCTTCGATCAGCGGCTGATAGCGCAGGAAGCTATTGGCCACCAGGCGAATTTCGCCACCTTTTTTCAGATGATTCGCTGATTTTCGCAGCAGGTTTTCCGATGCCTGGTAGTTGGTGTGCACCCCGGTGTGAAACGGCGGGTTGCTCAGGATCACATCCAGCTCGCGCGGCGCGGCGTCGATACCGTCGCCGCTGATCACCTCACCCTCAAGGCCGTTGGCCGCCAGGGTCAAACGACTGCTGGCCACGGCAAAGGCATCGACATCGAGCAGGGTGATGCGGTTTTGCGGATAGCGCCGCTTGATTGCCGCCCCCAGCACCCCGGCACCGCAACCAAAATCAAGCACGTGGCCGACCGGTAACTGGTCGAGGTTTTCCAGCAGCAGGGCGCTGCCACGGTCCAGGCGGCCATGGCTGAACACACCCGGCAGGCTGACGATTTGCAGTGGGCCATCAGCCAGTTGCAGTTCGAAATGCTCGGCCAGGCTTTCCAGGGGCTTGGCCTCAGGCGCGTGCTCTACCGTGACTTGCCACAGCTGGCAGTGGCGGGCGCTGTCGAGCTTGCGTGGTTTGCCAAAGGCATGCAGCTGCTTGGCGGCGCCTTCAATACCGCCGCGCTTCTCGCCGACCAGGTACAGCTCGCGACCCGCCAGGCGCGAGGCCAGGGCGTTGAGCAGGTAGTTGGTAAGGTCGCGGGACTTGGGCAAGAACAGCACGGCGCCCGCAAAGGCCTGGGTCGGTGCCTCTACCCCATAATGGCTGCGCCCGGCAAAACGTGCCTGAAGCGCCGCCTGGTCACCCGCGTGCCAGCTCCAGCCATGGGCTAGCGCAAGCTTGCCGAGCAGGTCGTCGGCAGGCAGGCCGGCCAGCAACAGCGAGCCCTGGAAAAGATCAGCCTGACGAAGCAACACTTCACTGCGCGGGTCCATGGACGGCGACTCCTGAAAAAAGGGGCGCAGTTTACCAGAGCCGGCCCAGGCTTAGACCAGGCGTCGCGGGCTGCCGGCGAAAAACGCCTCGGCGTTTTCGCTCAACTGCTCGACGATACGTTGCCGCGACTCGACCGCACCCCAGGCGCTGTGCGGGGTGACGATCAGGCGCGGAATGTCCGCTGCCAGCAGCGGGTTGCCGTTGACCGGTGGCTCGACGCTCAACACATCGGTGGCAGCGCCTCCCAGATGACCGGCGCGCAGGGCGTCAGCCAGTGCCTGCTCGTCGATCAGCCCGCCGCGGGCGGTGTTGACCACGAACGCGCCAGGCTTGAGCAGGGCCAGTTCACGGGCGCCCAGCAGGTTGCGGGTGTGTTCGTTGAGCGGGCAGTGCAGGGTCAGGGCGTCGACCTGCGGCAGCAATTCATCCAGGGCCAGGCGGTCTTCGCGAGGCGGGCGGCCGGGCAACTGGCCGAGCAACACGCGCATGCCGAACGCTTCAGCCAGGCGCGCCACCGCGCCGCCCAGTTCACCATGGCCGAGCAGGCCGAGGGTTTTGCCCTCCAGCTCAACGATGGGGAAGTCCAGCAGGCAGAACTGCTGGGCGTTGGCCCATTGCCCGTCGGCGACGGCCTTTTGGTAGTCGCTCAGGCGCGTTGCCAGAGCCAGCAGCAAGGTCAGGGTGTGCTGTGCCACTGACGGGGTGCCGTAGCCCTGGCAGTTGCTGACCAGCACGCCCTGGGCGCGGGCCGCCTGCAGGTCGACATTGTTGGTGCCGGTGGCAGCGACCAGAATCAGCTTCAACTCGGGGCAGGCTGCCAAGGTGGCGGCGTCGATCATGACCTTGTTGCTGATCGCCACGGTTGCACCCTGCAGGCGCTCGGTGACTTGCCCGGGGGCGGTCGTCGGGTAGAGTTGCAGTTCATCGAAACAGGCCTTGAGGCGACCCAGCGCCAGGTCACCCAGGTCCAGGGAGCTATGGTCGAGAAACACGGCGCGACGGGGTGTGGGCATAGGGCGGCTCCAGTGAGGGCTCAAGCGTTGTAGGCAAAGCAGTCGTACTGGCTGTGCTCGAGGCTGATCTCCAGTTCGAGCAGGCCTTGATGTTGCAGTTGCAGCGCCTGGATCTGCGCCTGCACCTGGGCTTTCTTGCCAGCAATTGCCTGGCGGACCTTTTCTATCGGCAACCCGGCCTGTTCGTCAGCGACCAGGGTTTGCATCTCCTTGAGACTGAAACCGAGCTTTTGCGCGCACTTGATCAGGCTCAGCAGGGCGATGCTCTGCTGGTCATACAGGCGATAGCTGCCCTGGCGCCTGGGCGCCGGCAACAGGCCGATGCGCTCATAGTGGCGAATGCTCTTGATGGTTGCCCCGGACAACTGCGCGGCTTTGCCGATGTACATCGAACGTCCTGTTAGTACCGCCGAGCGAGCATGCGCGCCTGTTGCAGCCAGGCATCGCGTTGCTGCTGGGTAGAGCTGATGATGGGGCCAAACGTTAACGTCTTTTTCGCCTTGATTCCACAGAAGCCCAGGGTTGTGCGGCGCATCTGCTGCAGGGCCGGCATGCGATAGACCCAGCGGTAGTACCAGGGCGGGGTGTCCATGCTCACCAGCAGGTCGGCGCTGCGGCCCTTGAGCAGTTGCGCAGGAAAGGGCGAGCCTGTGCGGTACTGGAAGGCGAAGCCAGGCAGCAGGATGCGGTCGAGAAAGCCCTTGAGCAATGCCGGAATACCGCCCCACCAGACCGGGAAAACCAGTACCAGGTGCTCGGCCCAATGGATCAACTGCTGAGCGTGCAGCAGGTCTGGCTCCAGGGCTTGGACCTGTTGATAGCCGTCGCGCAGGATCGGGTCGAAGGCCAGCTTGCCCAGTTCCAGCAGGCAGACGTCGTGCCCCTGCTCGCGGGCGCTGGTGAGGTAGCTGTTGCTTAATGCAGCGCAGAAGCTGCTGCTGGAAGGGTGGCCGAGTACCACCAGGATTCGCGTGCTCATCGACGGCAGGTCCATGGTCAAAAGCGCGCAGGCTAATGCTTGCCCCTAGGAGGAGAGTCAAGGCTGTCGCCCGAAAGGGCGAAGGCGTAAGGTATCGCCCCCAACTTCCTACTATGGCGCAAGGAGCCCCCATGTACTGGGCCGAATTTCTGACTGTGGCGTTGATTCACCTGCTGGCGGTGGCCAGCCCCGGCCCCGATTTTGCCGTGGTGGTACGCGAAAGTGTTACCCATGGCCGGCGCGCTGGCACCTGGACCGCATTTGGCGTCGGTATGGCAATTTTCCTGCATGTCGGTTATTCGCTACTGGGGATCGGCCTGATCGTGTCGCAGTCGATCATGCTGTTCAATGCGCTGAAATGGCTGGCGGCGGCTTACCTGCTGTACATCGGCTTCAAGGCCCTGCGTGCTGGCCCTGCGGCGCCCGGCAGTGAAGCCGTGCAGGCTTCGACGGTCGAACGCACGCCACGGGCCGCGTTCGTCGCCGGCTTCATGACCAACGGCCTGAATCCCAAGGCGACGTTGTTCTTCCTGTCGCTGTTCACCGTGGTCATCAACCCGCACACGCCTCTGGCAATCCAGGCCGGGTACGGTGTGTACCTGGCCGTGGCGACCGGCCTGTGGTTCTGCCTGGTGGCGATGCTGTTCAGCCAGCAGCGGGTGCGCGCAGCTTTCGCCCGCATGGGCCACTGGTTTGACCGCACCATGGGCGCGGTGCTGATTGCCCTGGGGGTGAAGATCGCATTCACCCAGATGCATTGATGCTTTGAAGCCACTCGTCCCTGCGCCGGGCAAATCATTCCTTTGGCTGATTTGGCCGTTGCGGTGGCGTTCTAGAGTAAGGCATGTCTTGCCCAGCCTGTTGTGCACTCTAGAAAAGGGACTCCTATGTTGCAGACTCGCGTCATTCCTCCCGCCGAGGGCGCCTATCAGTTTCCGTTGTTGATCAAGCGCCTGTTGATGTCGGGCAGCCGCTACGAGAAAACCCGCGAAATCGTCTACCGCGACCAGTTGCGCTATAGCTACCTGACCCTCAACGAGCGTATCGCGCGGCTGGCCAATGTGCTTACCGCGGCTGGGGTCAAGGCCGGTGACACCGTGGCGGTGATGGACTGGGACAGTCATCGTTATCTCGAGTGCATGTTCGCCATCCCGATGATCGGTGCGGTGGCGCACACCATCAACGTGCGCCTGTCGCCGGAGCAGATCCTCTACACCATGAACCACGCTGACGACCGCTTGGTGCTGGTCAACAGCGACTTCGTCGGCCTTTACCAGACCATCGCCGGGCAATTGACCACGGTGGAGAAAACCCTGCTGCTGACCGATGGCGAGCAGAAAACCGCCGACCTGCCCAACCTGGTCGGCGAGTATGAGCAACTGCTGGCGGCGGCCAGCCCGGTGTATGAGTTCCCCGATTTCGACGAGAACTCGGTGGCTACCACCTTCTACACCACCGGTACCACCGGCAACCCCAAGGGCGTGTATTTCACCCATCGGCAACTGGTGCTGCACACCCTGGCGACGACCTCGGTCATCGGCAGTATCGACAGTGTGCGCCTGCTCGGCAGCAACGATGTGTACATGCCCATCACCCCGATGTTCCACGTTCACGCCTGGGGCATCCCCTACGTGGCGACCATGCTCGGAATCAAGCAGGTCTACCCGGGGCGCTACGAGCCGGAAATGCTCTGTGAGCTGTGGCGCAAGGAGAAGGTGACCTTCTCGCATTGCGTGCCGACCATCCTGCAGATGCTGCTCAACGCCAAGGGCGCCCAGCAGCAGGACTTCGGTGGCTGGAAGATCATCATTGGCGGCAGCTCGCTGAACCGCGCCTTGTATGAAGCGGCCAAGGCTCGCGGGATTCAGTTGACTGCAGCCTATGGTATGTCCGAGACCTGCCCGCTGGTGGCCTGCGCCCACCTCAACGACGAGTTGCTGGCCGGCAGCGAAGACGAATGCATCACCTACCGGATCAAGGCCGGTGTGCCGGTGCCACTGGTGGAAGCGGCAACCGTCGACGGCAATGGCAACTTCCTCCCAGCCGATGGCGAAACCCAGGGCGAGCTGGTGTTGCGCGCGCCCTGGCTGAGCATGGGCTACTTCCGCGAGCCTGAGAAGGGCGCCGAGCTCTGGCAGGGTGGCTGGTTGCACACCGGTGACGTGGCGACCCTCGACAGCATGGGCATAATCGACATTCGCGACCGCATCAAGGACGTGATCAAGACCGGTGGCGAATGGATTTCATCACTGGAGCTCGAAGACCTGATCAGCCGCCATCCGGCGATCCGCGAAGTGGCCGTGGTCGGCGTCGCCGATCCACAGTGGGGCGAGCGGCCGTTTGCCTTGCTGGTGATCCAGGACGGCCAGAGCATCGATGCCAAGGGCCTCAAGGAACACCTCAAGCCGTTCGTGGAGCTGGGGCACATCAACAAGTGGGCGATCCCCACCCAGATCGCCCTTGTTACTGAAATTCCCAAGACCAGTGTCGGCAAGCTCGACAAGAAGCGCATCCGCCTGGACATCAGCCAGTGGCAAGCCAGTAACAGCACCTTCCTGTCGACCCTGTAAAACCTGGCGGGTCGTGCCCATCCGGGCGCGACCCGCACGCCAGACGCTTGGCCGCCTTGTCAATTTGCCAAATTCAGCCATTCTTCCCCAGCCAGCGTAGTGGCCTGTCGTTATAGCCCACGTCAGAGAGGTTGGGATGCAAATCACACTTTAGAGGGATCAAGCAGTTCAACCTGCTGGCTATAGTCGGTTCAGGGGATTTTCAGGAACGGGGGATCGCACATGCATGTGCCCAGCCACTCGCTCGACCAAAAGGCGCGCTCACGCCGGTCGACGATGCGTTTCTGCAAAGGACTCACTGCCATAAAAATAAAGTACATGGAGTAGCGTCGATGACATCAGCAAATCTGTTCTGGCGCCGGGCAAAACTGCCGCTGGCCGTCAGCCTCGCTTCTACGCTCGCCGGTCCTGCATTCGGCGTCAGTTTCAATATCGGGGAAATCGAAGGCTCGTTCGACTCGTCGCTGTCGGTGGGGGCGAGCTGGTCGACAGCCAAGCCGAACAGGGACCTGATCGGTGTCAACAACGGCGGCAAGGGCCTGTCGCAAACCTCCGATGACGGCCACCTGAACTTCAAGCGCGGTGAGACCTTCTCGAAGATCTTCAAGGGCATCCATGACCTGGAGCTCAAGTACGGCGATACCGGGGTATTCGTCCGTGGCAAGTACTGGTACGACTTTGAACTCAAGGATGAGCATCGCGAGTTCAAGGACATCAGCGACATCAACCGCAAAGAGGGTGCCAAGTCGTCCGGCGGGCAGATTCTCGACGCCTTCGTTTACCACAACTACTCGATCGCTGATCATCCGGGCTCGGTGCGCCTGGGCAAGCAGGTGGTCAGCTGGGGTGAAAGTACCTTTATCGGTGGCGGTATCAACTCGATCAACCCGATCGACGTGGCCGCGTTCCGCCGGCCTGGTGCCGAGGTCAAGGAAGGCCTGATCCCGGTCAACATGTTCTACGTTTCGCAGAGCCTGACCGACAACCTCTCGGCCGAAGCCTTCTACCAGATCGAGTGGGACCAGACCGTCGTCGACAACTGCGGCACCTTCTTCTCCCAGCCGGACATCATTGCCGACGGTTGTACCGATAACCTGCGCGTGCTCAACAGCAGCCGTACGGTACCGGGTGCTGCCCAGCAGTTCCTCGCCAGCCGTGGCGTGAACATCAACGAAGAAGGCGTGATGGTCCGTCGCGGCCCGGACCGCGATGCCCGCGACAGTGGCCAGTTCGGCGTTGCCATGCGCTACATGTTCGAGCCGCTGGACACCGAGTTCGGCGCCTACTTCATGAACTACCACAGCCGTGCGCCGATCTTCAGCGCCACGGGCGCCGCACCGTCGGTGTATGCCGGCCTGGCAGGGCTGCCAGCCAACCTGCGGCCACTGGCGCCGTTGATCGTTGCCGGTAACTCGAAGTACTTCGTCGAGTACCCCGAAGACATCCGCCTGTACGGCTTGAGCTTCTCCACCACCTTGCCCACCGGCACGGCCTGGAGCGGTGAAATCAGTTACCGGCCGAACGCGCCGGTGCAGTTGAACACCACCGACATCCTGTTTGCCGGTGTGCGCCCGATCGGTGGGACGCTGGCCAACGCTTCATTGCTCAATGGTGTGCCGGGCCAGGACCTGCACGGTTACACCCGCAAGGAAATCACCCAGTTCCAGACCACCTTCACGCACTTCTTCGATCAGGTCATGGGCGCCAGCCGCCTGACCCTGGTCGGTGAAGTGGGCGTAACCCATGTCGGCGGCCTGGAAAGCTCGAGCAAGATGCGCTACGGCCGTGACCCGGTCTACGGCCCAGGCCCGCTGCCTTCTACCGGTGGTGCCAACACCTGCTCGCAGATACTCAATGCCGGGACCATCGCTGGCGCCGGGCCTGGCACCTCGACGGCCAACCTCAACCGCAAGTGCGAAAACGACGGTTACACCACCAGCACTGCCTGGGGTTACCGTGGTCGGGCGATCTGGGACTACAACGACGTGTTCGCCGGGGTCAACCTCAAGCCGAACATCGCCTGGTCTCATGACGTTTCCGGTTACTCGCCTGGCCCAGGGGCCAACTTCGAGGAAGGGCGCAAGGCGATCAGCCTGGGCCTGGATGCCGAGTACCAGAACACCTACACCACCAGCCTGTCGTACACCAACTTCTTCGACGGCAAGTACACCACCGTGGATGATCGCGACTTCATCGCACTCAGCTTCGGCGTGAACTTCTAAGAACACGGATTCAGGACGACCATAAAGATGAAAACCACCAAGACTCTGTTGCAAGCCGGTGTGCTGGGCCTGTCGTTGTTGGCAACCGGCGTCATGGCGGCGGTGTCCGCCGACGAGGCGGCCAAGCTGGGCGCAAGCCTCACCCCCATGGGCGCGGAAAAGGCCGGCAACGCTGACGGCTCGATCAGCGCCTGGCAGCCGCTCAGCAAGACTGCCGGCACTGTCGACGCCAAGGGCTTCCTCTCCAACCCTTACGGTAGCGAGCAGCCCAAGTTCACCATCACTGCGCAGAACGTCGACCAGTACAAGGACAAACTGTCCCCAGGCCAGGTCGCCATGTTCAAGCGCTACCCGGACACCTTCAAGATCCCGGTGTACCCGACCCACCGCGGCGCCACCGTGCCGGATGATGTATTTGCCGCGATCAAGCAAAACGCCACCAAGACCAACCTGGTTGCCGGCGGCAACGGACTGGAAAACTTTACCACTGCAGTACCGTTCCCGATTCCCAAGAGCGGTGTCGAAGTCATCTGGAACCACATCACTCGCTATCGCGGCGGTAGTGTGACCCGTCTGGTGACCCAGGCTACGCCGCAAACCAACGGCTCCTACAGCCTGGTGTACTTCCAGGACCAGTTCGTCTTTCGTGACAAAATGAAGGACTTCGATCCGGCCAACCCGGGCAACGTGCTGTTCTACTTCAAGCAGGAGGTCACTGCGCCGGCGCGTCTGGCCGGTACCGTGCTGTTGGTCCACGAGACCCTGGACCAGGTCAAGGAACCGCGCAAGGCGTGGGTCTACAACGCCGGTCAGCGCCGGGTGCGCCAGGCACCGCAGGTGTCCTACGATGGTCCGGGTACCGCTGCCGATGGCCTGCGCACGTCCGACAACCTGGACATGTTCAACGGTGCGCCGGACCGTTACGACTGGAAGCTGGAAGGCAAGAAAGAGATGTACATTGCCTCCAACAGCTACAAGCTCGACGACCCCAAGCTCAAGTACGGCGACATCATCAAGGCTGGGCACATCAACCAAGACCTGAGCCGTTATGAACTGCGCCGGGTCTGGCACGTGGTTGCGACTCTCAAGCCTGGCCAGCGTCATATTTATGCCAAGCGTGACTTCTACATCGACGAAGACACCTGGCAGGCCGCGGTGATCGACCAGTACGATGGTCGCAACCAACTGTGGCGCGTTTCCGAGGCCCACTCCCAGGACTACTACAACGTCCAGGTGCCATGGTACACCCTGGAAGCCATCTATGACCTGCAGTCGGGTCGTTACCTGGCCCTGGGCATGAAGAACGAGGAAAAGAAAGCCTACGACTTCGGCTTCACTGCCGCCAAGGCTGAGTTCCAGCCTGCAGCGCTTCGCCAGGCAGGTGTGCGCTAAGTTTCAAACCTCCGTGTGATCTCCCAGAACGCCCCGGCTTGCCGGGGCGTTTCTGTTTGCCTGTCCTGATCGGCTCGGGTTTGTCGCTTTTTGTTGTAGTCTTTTTTCCGCAAAGCGAAGCAATCATCTTCAAATGTGCGGGTTAACCCGCTAGTCTGCCCTGATCCGTACTGCCGACGATTCTCTAACTAAAACGAGCCGGCCATGACTGATCTGTCCCGTACGCAAGGGTTCGCCAGCCAGGCCATGAGCATCCTGGAGGGCCGCTTCTTTCGCCCGCCATTGCCCGAAGGCCATGTGCCACGGGGGCGGTTGTGCCAGCGTTTGCACGCGGGGCTCGGTGGCCGCCTGTTGCTGGTCAACGCACCGGCGGGGTTCGGCAAGAGTTCGTTGGCGGTGGAGTTCTGCCAGGGCTTGCCCAACCACTGGAGCAGCCTTTGGCTGGGGCTGAGCCGGCGCGACAACGACCCCGGGCGTTTCCTTGAACGGCTGCTTGAAGGCTTGCAGCAGTATTGCCCGGCGCTTGGCGGCCAGGCTCTGGGCTTGCTGAAAATGCGCCAACGGCATCAGCCCTTCGCCTTCGAAGAATGGCTTGACGGTCTGCTCGACGAGCTGGCCCGCCACCTGCAACCGCATAATCCCTTGCTGCTGGTGCTCGATGACTACCACCTGGCCCAAGGCCCGGTACTCGATCGTTGCCTGCAGTTCTTCCTCAATCATCTGCCGCCGGGCCTGGTGCTGCTGGTCACCAGCCGTCAACGGCCGGACTGGCACCTGGCGCGTTTACGCCTGTCACACCAGTTGCTCGAACTCAGTGAGCAGGATCTGCGCCTGACTACGGATGAATCCCTGGCCGTGCTTGGCCGACAACCCACGGTGTTGCGCGGCCAGGCGCTGGACAACCTGATCCAGCGCAGTGATGGCTGGGTCGCCGGTTTGCGATTCTGGTTGCTGGCGGCCCATGAAGCGGGCGTCGACAGCGCCTTGCCCCAGGCCCTGCACGGCGGCGAGGGGCTGATTCGCGATTACCTGCTCGAAGAGGTGATCGAGATGCTGCCGGCTGAAGTGCAGGGCTTTCTTTACGACACGGCCTGCCAGGAGCGTTTTTGCGCCGAGCTCTGCGATGCCTTGCGCGAAAGCCATGACGGCGCCGAGATCCTGCGCTACCTGCAGGCCCATCAGGTATTCCTGGTGCCGCTGGACGAACACGGACGCTGGTTCCGCTACCACCATCTGTTCTCCGACCTGCTGCGCACGCGCCAGGCCAGCTTGCCGCTGTCGAGCCTGCATCTGCGCGCCTGTCGCTGGTTCCACGGCCAGGGCCTGCTCGATGAAGCGGTCGAGCAGGCCTTGCGCGCCGGGCACCTGGATGTGGCGGCCAACCTGGTGCAGAACCTTTCCGAAGAGCAGCTGTTGGCCGAGCAGAACGTCGGTATGTTGTTGCGCTGGAAGATGGACCTGCCCGACAGCCTGTTGATCAGTACGCCACGGCTGATCGTGCTGTACAGCTGGGCGTTGGGCCTGGCCGGGCAACTGGATGCCGCCGAAGACCTCGCCAGCCATTTGAGCCGCTTCCTGCCGGCGCCTTCGGCGACCGCGCAAAAATCCATGCTGGCCCAGTGGCTGGCCTTGAGCGGCGTGATCGCCCGCAGCCGCGGTGATCGCCAGCGAACCGTTGCATACTGTTCCCAAGCCCTTCACAGCCTGCCGTTCAAACGCTACGGACAGCGCCTGGTGTGCCTGTCGACCTTGTCCAACCTGGCCATTGCCGATGCCGATTTCTGGCGTGCCCGTGGCTGGAACCGCGAGGCCCTGGAGCTGGCACAGCGGGTAGGCAATCCGCTGTTCGAGGCCCTGGCCCATTACGACCGGGCACGGGTGCTGCATGCCCGTGGCGAGGTGCTGCGCGCCCTGGATGAAGTGCGCCAGGGGCTGCAGCGCTTGCAGGGTTTGTCGGCGCAACGGCTGTATGCGGCGCGGGCGCGGCTGACCTTGTACGAAGGCTTCCTGCTGGTGGCGCGCCTGCAACCGGAGGCCGGGCGCAGCCGCCTGCGTGCCGGGTTGATCGAGGCGCGTGCCTGCCGCGATATCAGCGTACTGATCGGCCATTGCGTGATCGCGTCGCTGGAGGGGCGCGAGGGGCGCTTCGCCGAGGCTTTCGCGGAACTGGCCGAAGCCGAGCGGCTGATGCATATCTGGGACGTGCCGCCGATTTTCTATCTGGCGATGATCACCCTGGTCAAATGCGAACTGTGGCTGGCGCAGGGCCGAATTGACCTGGCCGAATCCTGGCTGTTGCGCCTGGGCCAGACCTACGGCGGCGAACAGGCGGCCGCGGCGCCTGAGTTCCATCCGCTGCTGCCCCTGCATATCGAACTGCAGCAAGCCTTGCTGGAGCGTACTCAGGGCCGACTGGAGCAGGCCGGGCGGCGCTTGCAGGCATTGTACGAACGTGGTCAGGACAACGGTGGGCAGATGCTTTGTGTCACCGCGCTGTGCCAGTGGATAAGTTTGCTATTGGCCAGCAATCACCAAGACCAGGCCCGCAATTTGTTGGTGCTGGCCCTGGAGTCGGCCCGCGGTGGCGCGCTGCAACCTTTCCAGCGCCTGCTGCACGACCACCCGCAGTGGCTGCGCGAGCAACTGTGCCTGCAGCCCCAGGGCCCGGCACAAAGTAGCCTGATGGGCCTGCTTCCGCTGCTTGAAGCGGAACCACCCGCTGGCGGTGGCGAGGCCTTGAGCGCCCGAGAAAAGGCGGTGCTCGAGCTGATTGCCCAAGGTTGTTCGAACCAGGAAATCAGCGAGCGGTTGTTCATCTCGTTGCACACGGTGAAAACCCACGCCAGCCATATCAACAGCAAGCTGGGCGTCGAGCGCCGCACCCAGGCAGTGGCCCGGGCTCAAGCCTTGGGGCTGCTGAGCTAAGCGCCAGGCAGACTGCGGTAATCTGGTACGTACGTCCCGCTAATAGGCGCTGCGCGCGCCTCAAGCTATCGCTGTGTGCGGCCGATACTCTGCGAGTGCGGCCCGATTCATCGCCGCCGTGAAGTTACCCGCGAAGCCGAGCCTGTCCGTGAAGGTGTCTCTGCGTCCTTTTTTTTATTTGCCATGACAGGTTTCGTGGATGCAGGTCTACAGCCAAAAAAGCTTTCTGATTGTCGATGACTTTTCTGATTTTCGCAGCTCGGCCCGTTCGATGCTGCGCGAGCTGGGTGTCCGTGACGTCGACACCGCCGACAGTGGCGAGCAGGCCCTGCGCATGTGCGCGCAGAAGCGCTACGACTTCATCCTGCAGGATTTTCACCTGGGCGATGGCAAGAAGAACGGCCAGCAAGTGCTCGAAGACCTGATCCTCGACAAACTGATCAGCCATGAGTGCGTCTTTCTCATGGTCACTGCCGAAAGCAGCCAGGCCATTGTCCTCAGTGCCCTGGAGCACGAGCCCGATGCCTACCTGACCAAACCGTTCAACCGCATCGGCCTGGCCCAGCGCCTGGAAAAGCTGGTGCAGCGCAAGACGTTGCTCAAGCCTATTCTCCAGGCCCTGGACCGCGGCCGCCCGGCTGAAGTGCTGGCAGCCTGCGCGGAGCTGTGCAAGAAAGACCCACGCTTCGCCCCCTTGTGCCTGCGCTATCGCGCCGATGCCCTGCGCGACCTCAATCGTTTCGATGAACTGGAGAAATTCCTCACCACCATCATCTCCAGTCGCGCCACGCCCTGGGCCTACGCCGCCCTCGGCGGCTTGTTGTTCAAGCGTAACCAGCTGGCCCAGGCCCAGGGCGTGTACGAGCAAGCGCTCAAGGCCTTCCCGATGATGCCCGGGCTGTACGACGGCCTTGCCGAAGTACTGGTGGCCCTGGGTGAAGGCAAGCGTGCCCAGGGCGTGCTCGAAGAGGCCGTGCGTCTCTCGCCGCTGGCCGTGCGGCGGCAGATGATGCTGGGCAAGCTGGCCCTGAGCAACGACGACTATGACACCTCGTCCAAGGCCTACCGGCATGCCGTCAGCCAGGGCCAGAGCTCGCGCTACAAAGACCCGGAGAGCAACCTGGGGCTGGTGCAGGCCTTGATGAACAAGAACGCTGGCAACGGTCTGGATGCGCGAACCCGGGTCGAGATCAACACCGTGCTCAGCGAAGTGGCCAAAGAGAACGTCGAGGACCAGGGCCTGCAGGTGCGTGCGCGGTTGATGAAAGCCGCCAGCCTGCAGCAGGCCGGCGACGCCGAAACCGCCGCCAAGCTGACCGAGCAGGCCATGGCCCGGCTGGAAAAAATGGACCAGTTCTTCTCGGTGGAAGCGGCGCTGGTGGTGGCCACGCAACTGCAGAAACTGGGGCAGGAATCCGCGGGTACCTCGATCCTGAAAAGCTGTGTGGAAACCTACGGTGACGACCCCAAGGTGATGCAGAGCGTGGCGCAACTGACCGATGACCCGAACGTGCTGGGGGCGGTGACCGAAGCGGTCGACCTCAACCGCCAGGGCGTGCGTAGCTATCAGGCCGGCCAGCTCAGCGAAGCCTTGGCGCAATTCCGCCGGGCCCTGACACTGCAACCGAAGAACATCAGTATTGCCCTCAACACCGCTCAGGCGCTGCTGCGCATCGGTGGCGAGACCCCACCCGCAGCGATCATGGACGAGTGCCGCGCCTGCCTGGGCAGTGTCACTGGCATCCCGAAAAGCGACAACCGCTACGATCGTTACCGCAAACTGCACCTTCGGGCATTTGGCGCATGAACCAGGACAACCAGGGGCTGGATTTTTCGACGGTGATCGCCTCCACCGTACACGACATGAAAAACTCCCTGGCGGCCCTGACCCAGGCTCACAGCCAGTGGCTGGCGCGCCTGCCCGAGGCCCTGCGCAGTGGCAGTGAGCAGGGGGTGATGGAGCATGAGTTCAGCCATCTCAACGGCATGCTGGTGCAGTTGCTGGGCCTGTACAAACTGGGCGTCAACCAGTTGCCCATGTGCCCTGACTACCACGAGCTCGATGACTTTCTCGAAGCGCAACTGGCAGCCCAGCAGAACCTGCTGCAGCACCGCGATATCCTTGCCAGTTGCCGAATCGAAACCGCCAGCCCGCTGGGTTTTTTCGATCGTGAACTGGTGGGCTCGGTGGTTGCCAATATCATCAACAACGCCATTCGCTATGCCGGGCATACCTTGCTGATCAGCGTCAGCGACGAAGGTGATCAATTGGTGCTGAGCATCAACGACGACGGCCCGGGCTTCCCGGTACGCATGCTCGAGCGCCAGCAGGAGTACGTGCAGGGCATCGATGGCCAGAGCGGCAGCACTGGCCTTGGCTTGTACTTCGCGGCGCGAATTGCCGGCCTGCACGAGCGCAATGGCGTGAAAGGGCGGATCGAGATCGCCAATGGCGGTGTTCTGGGCGGGGGGCTGTTCAGGCTCTACCTGCCTTAATGGCTTCAGAGGATTTTAGGCGGCACAAGTGCGAAGGTGGGCCTGCGCGAGAAGTAATAGTGGTCTGCCCAAGAGGGCTGTTCGAGAGACACACAGGGGCAATGGCACAACTTCGTTCGTGTGCCGGTGGAGCGTCTGGACGACTACAGTTAGAGCGCTTGCATGACATGAACGGCCCAGCGCTATGTGGTCTTGACGACAACATAGATGGCAATCTTCGGCTGCACTGCTCTTCTGTGGGTAAAACGGGACTCTCAGGATAAGCAAACGCGCATTTTCCTGCACATCAATTTGTGGAATCAGAGCTTTACGCGCCTTGTGTGCCATCTGCCAATGCTCGCTTACAGATCAAGATGGCCCAAAGCTGGCGCTTGGCCCAAGTCGAGATGCGGCGACAGTCAGGCGGCGAGCTGTCGAAAATTGATGGCGCGAGGGGATTGCTGGTTCGAGTACCGGGATTGCTCAGGGTGGCCCAACACATTGATATCATTAGAGTTGAATATTTTGCCGTAAAAAAATTACGGCAGTTTTTTCGGCCCTGCGATATGATCTAGTCTGTTTCTGCACGTTCGGAAGGTCTAATTATGTTGAGTAAATTCGAAGTTAAAGGATTTAAAGGGTTCAGAGATACATTTATTTTTGATTTGAAGCAGAAGAATGAATATAAGTTCAATACTGAGGCGGTTAATAATGGAATTATTAGAAACAGTATTGTATATGGGCGTAATGGTTGTGGTAAGACAAATTTAAGTTATGCTTTGTTTGATATTGTCAATAACATTGGGGATAAAGCAAGTCGTCGAAAATTTTACGCGAGAAATTATTTGAACGCTGGTAGCGTCGAGCGCAAGGCTGTATTTAGTTATACCTTCAAGTTCGATGATGATGAGCTTGTCTATAATTACGAGAAGGAGTCTTCTGCAAAGATTCTCAAAGAGACGGTGATGATTAATGGCCGCACATGTATAGTTGCTGATCGAAGTGGGGCGGTAAATATAGTTGTTGACTTGCCGGGTGCTGATACCTTGAATAAGGATATTGATGATCTTTTTGATATATCAGGGGCGGCGGTTTCAATTGTTTCTTATATTCGTTCAAATACGCTGTTGCCAGATGTTGGTGAGTCGGCGGTGTTTAATAAATTTGTAAAATTTGTTCATGGTATGTTGTTGGTGCGCTCTCTCGAAAGCAACTCGTTTGTCGGGTTGAATGAGTCCGAGAAAAACGTATGTGAAGATATTGTGGAGAACGGCGGTATTGAGGATTTTGAGATTTTCCTCAACAAGAATGGGATTAAGTGTAAGTTGGTAGAGATATCCGATAACGATGGAAAGGATATTGCATTCGATTTTGATGGGAGTTTGATTCCGTTTGCCGAGATTGCTTCCACCGGAACCCGGACTCTATGCCTATTCTATTTTTGGTTAATGCGTATTCGAGAGGTCGGGCGAATCAGCTTGGTATGCATTGACGAATTCGATGCCTTCTATCATCACGAATTATCGCTGTCCGTAGTCGAAGTACTCAAGCACTCGGGCATTCAGGTGATCCTGACAACTCATAATACCGCCATTATGAGTAACGACCTGCTGAGGGCCGATTGTTATTTTATCATGGACGAAACTCGGATTGTTTCCCTTGCGGACACAACGGACAAGGAGATCAGGCAGGCCCATAATCTTGAAAAAATATACAAGGCAGGAGGTTTTAGTCTGGAGAGAATCAGCGGATGAGTAAGTCGCAGCATATTCTTTTCGTATTCGAAGGCGAGCGTGCTGAAAAACTAATTAGTCGCAAGTTTATTGAGTATTATTTCTCCGATGCCCTTGGGAGTGTTGTAACAACGGCATTTTGCGGAGAGATTTATCAGTTGCTGGAGAAAATGAAAGATGATGACTTTGGGCTTGGTAGCATTGATTTGTTTCCGTTGTTGCAGGAGATACCCCAGAATCAGTTGCTAAAGTCGTATCGGAGAGATCAGTTCTCTGAAATATATTTGTTTTTTGATTATGATCCTCATGCTAGCAAAGCCTGCGATGTAAAAATACAAGAGCTGTTGGGGTTTTTTACGCAAGAAACCGATCATGGTAAACTGTTCATCAGTTATCCTATGGTTGAAGCGGTTCGTTGCCTACATGAGGACTGTGGGGTCGATTGTTTCTCCACCTTGGCGGTACCCTTGGCCTATGGTAATGCGTTCAAGGATTTTTCTTCCAAATATGCTTCGAATACGTTCAGGCAGGTCAATGTGTGGTCGCGCCAGTACTGGGACGAAATCGTACTTCGGCACTGCGAGAAAGCTAATCTGATCGTAAATGGACAGTCGGAGCTTCCAGAGACGCCCATCGAGTCGCATGAAATATTTGAAGGGCAGCTGCGTTTCATTAATGAAAGCGGGCTCGTATATGTGCTCAGCTCTTTCCCATTGATGCTTGCCAGCTATTACGGTATGCCCAAGGTACGAAGCTTTTTGCGAGGCTCGCTTAGCGGTAACAACTGCCCACATCGTCAACTGCTGGAGGCTTTGCCTTGACGGAGAGGCTGTGCCCTGTCATTCATTCCCACGAGGTTTCCCATGGCCACCAATCTCCTGATCCGCGAAACCTTCCCCGTCGGCCCGTTGCAGTGCAATTGCACCATCATTGGCGATCCGATCAGCAAAAAGGCCATCGTCGTCGATCCGGGCGGCAACCCCGAGCAGATTCTTGCCCGCCTCGATGCCCATGGCTTGAAGGTGGTGAGTATCATCCATACCCACGCGCACCTGGACCATTTCCTCGCTTCCGGGCAGTTGAAGGAGAAGACCGGCGCCACCTTGCACCTGCACAAGGACGACCAGTTTCTCTGGGATAACCTGGAAATGCAGTGCCAGATGTTCGGCGTGCCCTACACGCCGGTACCGGCGCCGGACCGCTGGTTGGCCGACGATGAAGAGCTGGCCTGCGGCTGCGGGGTGGCCTTGCACACCCCGGGGCATACGCCGGGTTCGATGAGCTTCTGGTTCGCTGACGCCAAGCTGCTGATTGCAGGCGATACGCTTTTTCGTCGTGGGATTGGTCGCACCGATTTGTGGGGTGGCGATCAGGCGACTATCGTTCGTTCCATCAAGCAGCGCCTGTACAGCCTGGATGAAGAGGCCACGGTGGTGACCGGGCATGGTCCGGACACGCGCCTGGGCGATGAAATGCGCCAGAACCCGTTTGTGCGGGCCTGAACGTTCAGGGAATTTTTTTGCTTTGCTGCAATCCAAGGCTGGCATAGATCCGAATCAGATCCGCTGCACTTTCGAATTACAGTAGGAGCTTGTCCATGTTCACCATGCGTCGTTTGATTATCGTCGCTACCGCTGCCGCGCTGATGTCCGGTTGTGCCAGCCCCAACCCGTATGACAGCCAGGGTCAGGCGCAGCAGGGTTCCACAGGGATGAGCAAAACCGCCAAGTACGGCGGCCTGGGCGCGCTGGCCGGGGCCATTGCCGGCGCGGCCATCGACCATAACAACCGTGGCAAGGGTGCGCTGATCGGCGCTGCCGCCGTGGGCGCCGCCGCCGCAGGTTACGGCTACTACGCCGACAAACAGGAAGCCGCCTTGCGTGCAAGCATGGCCAACACCGGTGTCGAGGTTCAGCGCCAGGGCGACCAGATCAAACTGATCATGCCGGGCAACATCACCTTCGCCACCGACTCGGCCAACATTGCCCCGAGCTTCTACTCGCCGCTGAACAACCTGGCCAACTCGTTCAAGCAGTTCAACCAGAACACCATTGAAGTGGTCGGTTACACCGACAGCACCGGCAGCCGCCAGCACAACATGGACCTGTCCCAGCGTCGTGCGCAATCGGTGGTCACTTACCTGACTTCCCAAGGTGTCGATGGCAGCCGTGTCAGCGCCCGTGGCCTGGGCCCGGACCAACCGATCGCCAGCAACGGCGATGCCAATGGTCGTGCGCAGAATCGTCGGGTAGAGGTCAACCTCAAGCCGATTCCCGGGCAGCAGTATCAGTAAGTTGCAGGGGTGAAAAAGGGGAGCCTGGCTCCCCTTTTTTGTGCCTGCGATGACCCTATGTTAAGTATCCTGCAACAGCTCTGGACTGGTGTCTGGATCGTCCTAGGACCTATCCTACGAATTCTGTCGCCCTGCAGATGATTGCTCCTGGGGAAGTACGCCACTAGGCTCACCAGGTCGCTGAAACATCAGCGATCGGGTTTGGCGACCCGAGCACATCATCCTGCTTCCATGACGTCAGTCGTTATGGCAGTTGTGCGCGGGAGGGCTTCGGCCCTGCCGGGTTGTCCTGATGTCTCGGTTCGCCAACCTGCGTACAGCTGCCACCATTTTTGTTTGGCGACAGATGTGGTGCAGCTCCCTTCACATCAGGAGCTCTATCATGAAAAAACTCGTTCCAGACCCACCTGAATTCCACCTTCTCGAAACCACAGAAACCCCATTCGGTCTCTGCGATGTCGGTCATCCACAGTTGTTCGCCGTGCGTGCCGGGGTCAATGTCGAAGATGCGCTGGTGCATGCGTCGCTGTATTTGAAATGCGCGAGCCTGACTGGGCCGCTGGCGGTCGAGCATACCCGTGAGCCGGGGCGAGGGTTTCTTCAGGCGACCCTGCATTCCCATGAGATGGCCAAGGCATTGGTGGATGCGCTGCTTGACGGGCTGGAGAGTCGGACGATCAAGGCTTGAGGCAGCTAATCGCGGGTCAAGCCCGCTCCCACACAGATAGCACAAATCTCTGTGGGAGCGGGCTTGACCCGCGATGTACTCAGCTTTCGTGTCTGGTCGTGATCTTCAGCACATCGGTGTAGATGATGTCGACGGTCTGGCCATCCTTGAGGTTTTTCATCCGCGCTTGCAGTTCAGGGTCTTCGACCTTCACTACCTTTTGCGGGCCATCAGGCGGCAACAAAGTGACCTCGTGGGTTTTCAGGTCGATCTTGGTGATCTTCGAGGTGACCTTGACCTGCCGGAACGCCTCGCCACCTGGGTTGGGGTTGTCTTTGGTGGCGCGAATTACGCCGGCTTCCTTGCTTACCCCCGGAGCACCGCCAACCTCGGTGTCGAGCACGGTGGCAACCGAGCGGTTGACCTTGATAGTGACCAAGTCGCCGACTTTGAGGTTATGCAGGTCCTTGGCCTGCTCGCTCAGTTGGATGGGGACCTGGGAATCATTGGGGCCGGCCACCGTTACGATGCGCTTGTCGAGGTCGATGGCAAGGACCTTGGTATCCACCACATCTTCGGTTGCGACGGCGTCGATCAGTTTCTCTTCTGCCTGCACCGTAAAACTGGCGGCAGACAGCAGTGAAACGACAGCAAAGGCGTGGGCAAAGCGGCGCAGCGGTTTCATAGGCTTACATTCCGTGTGATGGCTACTGAAAAACATCGTAGGAAGTGAGCATAGATGCTGCCCGGCAAATTACCTGTCGACCTGTTGTCGCAGTCGCTCCAGCAACAAGTCCTTGTCGTGCCACAGCTGGTTGATCCATTGCTGAAAGGCCAAGCGATATGTCTCATCCTGGTCGTAGTTCTTGCCCAGAAACTCAGCCGGGATTGCCAGCTCTTCCAGGTGCACGACGATGTGCTTCACCCGCCCGCACAACAAGTCCCAGAAGCCCGGTGCACCGTTCGGATAATGAAGGGTGACATTGACGATCGACTGCAGTTGCTCGCCCATGGCATCCAGCACAAAGGCAATGCCGCCGGCCTTGGGCTTGAGCAGGTGCTTGAACGGTGACTGTTGCTGGCGATGCTTGGCTTGGGTGAAGCGCGTGCCCTCGGCAAAGTTGAAGATTGCCGTGGGCTTGCCGCGGAACTTGGCGCAGGTGCGGCGAGTGGTCTGCAGGTCCTTGCCGGCCTTTTCCGGGTGCTTGGCAAGGTAAGCCTTGGAGTAGCGTTTCATGAACGGGAAGCCCAGCGCCCACCAGGCCAGGCCGATCACCGGCACCCAGATCAGCACCTGTTTGAGGAAGAACTTCAGCGGGCGGATACGCCGATTGAGCACGTACTGCAGCACCAGGATATCGACCCAGCTCTGGTGGTTGCTGGTCACCAGGTAGCTGTGCTGGTAGTCCAGCCCGCCCAGGCCTTCGACTTGCCAGCGGGCCTTGCCCAGCAGGTTGATCCAGGCGTTGTTGTTGCTGATCCAGGCTTCGTGGATATGGCGCATCAGTTCATCGGTGACTCGCTGCGCCGCCGCAAACGGCAGGCACAGCTTGAACAGGCTGACAATGAACAGCGGGGTACAGCAGACGATGGTGTTGAGCCCCAGCAGCAGTGAGGCGATAACCCCGCGCAGGGGCGCGGGTAGCAATCCGAGCATGTTCAGCTTTCCAGTGAGCGGTTGGCCTGAATGGCAGTCAGGGCAATGGTGTAGACGATGTCATCGACCTGGGCACCGCGTGGCAGGTCGTTGACCGGTTTGCGCAGGCCTTGCAGCATCGGCCCCAGGCTTACGCAATCGGCGCTGCGTTGTACCGCCTTGTGGGTGGTGTTGCCGGTGTTCAGGTCAGGGAACACGAACACCGTGGCACGGCCGGCCACCTGGCTGTTGGGCGCCAGTTGCCGGGCGATGTCCAGGTTGGCCGCCGCGTCGTACTGCAATGGGCCATCGATCAGCAGGCTGCGCTGGGACTCCTGGGCCAGCAGGGTGGCTTCGCGGACCTTTTCGACCTCTTCGCCGCTGGCCGAGTCACCACTGGAATAGCTGATCATCGCAACCCGCGGGGCAATGCCGAAGGCTTCGGCGGAGTCGGCGCTCTGCAGGGCGATTTCTGCCAGTTCATTGGCCGTTGGATGCGGATTCATCACGCAGTCGCCGTACACCAGCACCTGTTCGGGGAACAGCATGAAGAACACCGAAGACACCAAACTGCAGCCTGGCGCGGTCTTGATCAGTTGCAGGGCCGGGCGGATGGTGTTGGCGGTGGAGTGAACCAGGCCCGAGACCAGGCCGTCGACTTCGTCCAGGGCCAGCATCATGGTGCCGATCACTACCGGGTCTTCCAGTTGTTGCTCGGCCATCGGTGCGTTGAGGCTCTTGCTCTTGCGCAGGCTGACCATCGCTTCGACGTAGCGTTCGCGGATCAGGTCCGGGTCAAGAATTTCCAGGCCTTCTGGCAATGTGATGCCCTGGGCGCGAGCGACGGCCTGGACGTCGTCAGGTTTGGCCAGCAATACACAGCGGGCAATGCCACGGGCCTGGCAGATGGCTGCGGCCTGCACGGTCATCGGTTCTGCGCCTTCGGGCAGGACGATGCGTTTGTTGGCCTGCTGGGCGCGCTGGATCAATTGGTAGCGGAACACCGCCGGCGACAGGCGCAATTCACGCGGGGTACCACAGCGCTGGTGCAGCCAGTCGGCATCCAGGTGGCTGGCGACGAAATCGGTGATGATCTCTGCGCGTTCGCGGTCGTCTACCGGGATTTCCTTGTTCAGGCCGTTGAGCTGATTGGCCGTGTCGTAAGAGCCGGTACTCACCGAGAGGATCGGCAAACCGGCAAGCAGGGCGCCCTGGCACAGTTCAAGGATGCGCGGGTCGGGCTTGCTGTCGCTGGTCAGCAGCAGGCCGGCCAGCGGCACGCCGTTGATTGCCGCCAGGCTCACGGCGAGGATGATGTCGTCGCGGTCGCCTGGGGTCACCACCAGGGTGCCCGGCTTGAGCAGCGGCACGGTGTTGGCCACGGTGCGGGCGCAAATGATGATCTTGTTCATTCGCCGGCTTTCATAGTCGCCGGCGTTGAGCACCTGGGCGCCGAGCAACTCGGCCACATCGCGGGTACGCGGGTCGTTCAGGCCCGCCTGGAACGGGATGCAGCCGAGCAGGCGGAAGTCACCGCCGCGCAGCAACGGCGAATGCTCGACCAGACGGGCGGCGAAGGCACTCATGTCTTCGTCGGTGCGCACCTTGTTGAGAATCACCCCGAGCACTTTCGGATCACGCGGGCCACCGAACAACTGGGCCTGCAACTCGACCCGCCCGGACAATTCGGTGAGCACTTCGTTTTCCGGCGCCGATACCAGGATCACCTCGGCATCCAGGCTCTTGGCCAGGTGCAGGTTGACCCGTGCGGCGTAGCTGGCGTGGCGGGTTGGGACCATGCCTTCGACCACCACCACGTCCTTGCCGATGCAGGCCTGCTGATAGAGGGTGATGATTTCTTCGAGCAGTTCATCGAGCTGGCCATCGCCAAGCATGCGTTCGACATGCGCAAGGCTCAGCGGTTGTGGCGGCTTCAGGCCGTGGGTGCGGGCGACCAGTTCGGTGGAGCGCTCCGGACCGGTGTCGCCTGGGTGGGGCTGGGCGATCGGCTTGAAGAAACCGACCTTGAGCCCGGCGCGCTCCAGGGTGCGCACCAGGCCGAGGCTGATGGAGGTCAGGCCGACGCCAAAGTCGGTCGGCGCGATAAAAAATGTCTGCATGCGAGCTTCTCGAAATGAGCTGTGCAAAAGAAACAATTGCCAAGGGTATCGCTATCGGCCCCCTGAGTGCACCCGCGGTAACCATCGGGCAACCCGTTTGTCCGGGTTGCGTTCGCTTTCAGGCGATGCCTTGGTTACACTTGTTCGTTCTACATTCTTATGCAAAAGGTCTCGCCCCATGCTGATCGCCGCCAAAAAGGCTGTCTCCATCGACTATACCCTGACCAACGACGCTGGTGAGGTCATCGACAGCTCCGCCGGCGGCGCTCCGCTGGTTTACCTGCATGGCGCAGGCAATATCATCCCGGGCCTGGAAAAAGCCCTGGAAGGCAAAACCACCGGTGACGAGCTGGAAGTCGCCGTTGAGCCGGAAGACGCCTACGGCGAATACCTGGCTGAACTGGTCAGCACCCTGAACCGCAGCATGTTCGAAGGTGTCGACGAGCTGGAAGTGGGCATGCAGTTCCATGCTTCGGCGCCGGATGGCCAGATGCAGATCGTCACCATTCGCGACCTGGACGGCGACGACGTCACTGTCGACGGCAACCACCCACTGGCCGGTCAGCGCCTGAACTTCAAGGTCAAGGTCGTCAACGTGCGTGACGCCAGCGAAGAAGAAGTAGCCCATGGCCATGTCCATGGCGAAGGTGGCCATCAGCACTGATTTTCTGCGCTAAGCTCAGAGAGTCGCGAAGGCGCCCGGGCAAGTCCGTCGCACTCCACCAGGGGAAGACGGCTTGGCAGGGCGCCTTTTTAGTGGGCTGGTTTTACGCTTGCCGCCCGCAACGGCAACCGGGATCTGGAAAAGGGAGTACGTCATGAGTGCATTTCACGACCTGAAGTTGCAGGCATTGGATGGCCAGGATTTGCCTCTGTCGCCATTCAAGGGCCAGGTGGTGCTGGTGGTCAATGTCGCCTCCAAGTGTGGCCTGACCCCGCAATATGCGGCGCTGGAAAACCTTTATCAGCAATACAAGGGCCAGGGTTTCAGTGTGTTGGGCCTGCCATGCAACCAGTTTGCCGGGCAGGAGCCGGGCTCTGAGCAAGAGATCCAGCAGTTTTGCAGCCTCAACTACGGGGTGAGTTTTCCCCTGAGCAGCAAGCTTGAGGTCAATGGCCATGACCGTCATCAGTTGTACCGGCTGCTGGCAGGTGAGGGCGCCGAGTTTCCTGGCGATATCACCTGGAACTTCGAGAAGTTCCTGGTCGGTAAAGACGGCCGGGTGCTGGCGCGCTTCTCGCCACGCACCGCACCGGATGATCCGACGGTGGTGCAGGCGATCGAAAAGGCGTTGGCCTGATCAATCCCATCGCGGGGCAAGCCCGCTCTCTGGAGCGGGCTTGCCCCGCGATGCTGTTCAATCACCCAGATCAATAGTACTGGGCCACCCGAACAGCTCGCCCTATCCTCAGGCGCATTCCCCTTTTCCCAGGAGCGCCTCATGTCCGCCACTGCACTGTTCACGCCTTTCCAATTAGGTGCCCTTGAGCTGCCCAGCCGTGTGGTCATGGCGCCGATGACCCGGACCTTCTGCCCGGGTGGTGTGCCCCATGCACAGGTCGTCGAATATTACCGCCGCCGCGCCGCCGCAGGGGTTGGGCTGATCATCAGCGAAGGCACCACCGTCGCTCACCCAGCCGCCAATGGCTACCCGAATGTGCCGCGCTTCCATGGCGAAGATGCCCTGGCCGGCTGGAAGCAGGTAGTCGACGCCGTGCATGCCGAAGGCGGACGCATCGTTCCGCAGCTCTGGCACGTGGGCAGTGTGCGCCGCCTGGGCACCGAGCCGGATGCCAGCGTGCCGGGCTATGGCCCGAGCGAGAAGCTCAAGGACGGCCAAGTTGTCGTGCACGGCATGACCCAGGCTGATATTGATGAAGTGATCGAGGCATTTGCTCAGGCCGCCCGTGACGCCCAGGCCATCGGCATGGATGGCGTCGAGATCCACGGCGCCCACGGTTACCTGATCGATCAGTTCTTCTGGGAGGCGAGCAACCAGCGCAGCGACGAGTATGGTGGTGACCTGGCCGGCCGTTCGCGCTTTGCCATCGAGTTGATTCAGGCTGTTCGCGCTGCGGTCGGCCCGGACTTTCCGATCATTTTCCGTTTCTCCCAATGGAAGCAGCAGGACTACAACGCGCGCCTGGTACAAAGCCCTGAGGCTCTCGGCGCGTTCCTGCAGCCGCTGGTTGAAGCCGGTGTGGATATCTTTCATTGCTCGACCCGACGCTTCTGGGAGCCCGAGTTCCCGGGCTCTGACCTCAACCTGGCCGGCTGGACCCGCCAACTCACTGGCAAGCCGACCATCACCGTCGGCAGTGTCGGCCTGGATGGCGAGTTTCTGCAGTTCATGGTGGCGACCGACAAGGTGGCCCAGCCTGCGAGCCTTGAGAATCTGCTGCAGCGCCTGAACAACGACGAATTCGACCTGGTGGCAGTCGGCCGGGCGTTGCTGGTGGATCCGGAGTGGGCCGCCAAGGTGCGCGATGGCCGCGAACAGGACATCCTGCCGTTCAGCCGTGAGGCGTTGACGACTCTGGTTTAATCGCCATTGGCGCCGGACGGGGCAGCGCAATGCTGCCCTGGCTCTGGCGGCAGGCCGCCTGCAGATGGGCTTCGAACTGCTCGACAATGGCCGGCCAACCTTGGCGGCTGACTTGCTGGCGGGCGTTCAGACGCACCCGGCGCAAGGTTTCCGGCCCTTCCAGCAACCAACTGGCGGCATCGATAAAGGCCGCTGTATCCCCCGGCATTGCCAGCGCGCCGCTGTGGCCATGGCGAATATGCTGGGCGGCGGCGGCCTTGTCGTAGGCGACCACACCCAGGCCTGAGGCAAGGGCTTCGAGCACCACGTTGCCGAAGGTCTCGGTCAGGCTGGGAAACAAAAAGATATCCCCGGAGGCGTAGTGTTCGGCCAGGCACTCGCCGCGTTGGGCGCCGCAGAACACAGCAGACGGCAAGCGCTGTTCAAGCACGCTGCGCTGCGGCCCGTCACCGACCACGATCAGCTTGATGCGCCGCTGGGGGTGTTGCCTTTGCAGAGCTTCCAGGCAGGGGGCCAGTAAGCCGAGATTCTTCTCGGCGGCCAGACGCCCGACGTGCAGCAAGGCAATATCGTCGGCGCCCAGGCCCCATTGCTCACGCAGCGCCTGGCTGCGCCTGGCCGGGGTGAACAGCTGGCTGTCGACGCCGCGAGCCATCAGGCTGAGGTTGTCGAAGCCACGGCGTTCCAGCTCCAGGCGCTGACTCACGCTGGGTACCAGGGTGGTGTGGGTGCAGCGATGGAACCAGCGCAGGTAATGGGTCAGCAGGCGTGCCAACAGGCCCAGGCCGTATTCGCCGGAGTACTGCTGGAAGTTGGTATGGAAGCCGCTGACCACGGCAATCCCCAGGCGCCGCGCAGCACGCAGGGCGCTTAGGCCCAACGGGCCTTCGGTGGCGATGTACAGCACATCCGGGCGTTGCCGGCGCCAGCGGCGAATCAACTTGTGCATGGACACCTGGCCCCACTGCAAGCCCGGGTAGCCCGGCAGTGGCCAGCCGCGGCACAGCAGCAGGTTTTCATCGCAGGCCGTGGGCTGTTCGGCGCCTTGCCGGGGGCGCACCAGCTCGACCCGGTGGCCACGCAAACGCAGGCCATCGCTGAGGCGGCCAAGGGTATTGGCCACGCCGTTGATCTCTGGTGGGAAGGTTTCGCTGATCAGGGTGACATGCAAGGACGGTGTGCTCATGACGCCAGTGTCGACCGCCCGGATTGCCGCTCTGTGACCGGTAAATGACAGATCGGTGACGCCTGATTACCGGCGTTTTTCGTCGTCAAAATTTTCCCGGCAAGCGACTCAAGATTGTCTGGCAATCAGCCGATGCAGAAGCATTCGAATGACTGAATTCGCTCCGGGAGAGCGTCATGTTCAACAGCAAACTCAAGCAAGAAATCCTCCGGCTGCGTGAAGAACTGCAATCCGTGGAGCAAGTAAAGTGCAGCCTCGACAGCGAGATGCTGGTACTGCAGCTCGACCCGCAGGGGCGAATCGAATCAGTCAACAGCAACTTTGAACGAGAGATGCTCTACAGCAGCAACCAGCTGATTGGCCGCAACATTGAAGAAATCGTTCCGGCGCACGTCAAACAGCTCGATTTTTATCAGCGCATGAAGCATGCCATTGCCCGTGGTGAACATCTCAATGGTGCCTTCCGCTTGCTGCGCGGCAACGGTGAGGAGGCCTGGCTGCGCTCGATCCTGCAGCCAGTCAAAAACAATGAAGGACGGATCAAGTACTTCTCGCTGCACTCCAGTGACCTGACCCGCACCATCGAAACCTCCCGTGAGCATGAAAGCCTGATCAAGGCGCTGATGCGTTCCACGGCTGTGATCGAGTTCAACCTCAAAGGCGAAGTGCTGGCCGCCAACGAGCGCTTCCTGCAGACCATGGGCTACAAGCTCGATCAGGTCGTGGGCAAGCATCACCGGCTGTTCTGTGAGCCGGAAGAATACAACTCGGTGGCCTACCAGGGCTTCTGGGACAAGTTGCGCCGCGGTGAGTTCGTCGCCGAGCGCTTCAAGCGCATTGACGCCCATGGCCGGGTCGTCTGGCTGGAAGCCTCGTACAACCCGATCATCGATGCCCACGACGTGCTCTACAAAGTGGTCAAGTTCGCCACGGTGATCACCGATCAGGTCAACCAGGAAGAGGCCGTGGCCCAGGCCGCCGATATCGCCTACAACACCTCGCTGGAAACCGATGCCTGTGCGCGCAAGGCCAGCGAGGTGGTGACCCAGACCGTGGATGTCATGCGCGGCCTGGAAACTTTCATGCAGGAGGCCGCCGAAGGCATCGAGGCACTGGACAAGCAGTCGCAGGTGATCGGCTCGATCATCAAGACCATCAGTGACATCGCCGGGCAGACCAACCTGCTGGCCCTTAACGCTGCCATCGAGGCCGCTCGGGCCGGGGAGCAGGGCCGGGGCTTTGCCGTAGTCGCCGACGAAGTCCGGCAACTGGCCTCGCGCACCAGCACCGCTACCGAGGAAATCGCCCGTGTGGTGCAGCAAAACGAACAACTGGCCAAGGCCGCGGTGGACATCATCGACAGCAGCAAGCGCCAGGCCGAGCAGGGCCTGTCATTGGCCGGGCAGACCGGCACGGTGATCGTCGAGATTCAGGACGGTGCGCAGAAGGTGGTCAACGCGGTCGGACAGTTCTCCAACCAGCTGTCGACCTGATGGTTGGGCCGCGTAGCCGGGCAGCTACGCGGCGATCCCTCAGTTGCGTTCACGCACCCAGAACAGCGTGGCGCCCGCCACCGCTGCCGGCATCATCAGGATGTTGAGGAAGGGCACCAGCAGCACCAGGTACACCGAGCCACCAAAACCCAGGCTCTGCCAGCGTTTTTCCCGCAGCCAGGCAATCATGTCCTGCCAGCTCAGCTTGTGGTTGTCCGCCGGGTAGTCGATGTACTGGATGGCCATCATCCAGATACCGAACAGCAGCCACAGCGGCGCGGCGATGATGTTCAGCACCGGAATGAACGAGAGGATGAACAGGCCGATCGCCCGCGGCAGGAAGTAGCCCAGCTTGCGCATCTCGCGGCCCAGGGTGCGTGGCACCATGGCAGCCAGTTCAGCCCAGCTGAAATCGGGGAAGTCATCGGTGCCGCGCACCACCACTTCGACTTTTTCTGCCAGAAAGCCATTGAACGGCGCGGCGATGATGTTAGCCAGCATGGTAAAGCTGAAGAACACCATGAACCCCACCAGCACCACGAACAGCGGCCATAGCACATAGTTGAGGAAGCTCAGCCAGCTCGGCAGGCTGGGCATCAGTGAATCGACCCAGAGGCTGAACTGATGCCCGGCAAAGTAAATCAGGCCGACAAACAGCACCAGGTTGACCACCAGCGGCAGCAACACGAACAGGCGCAGGCTGGGGCTCAGGACCAGTTTCAGCCCTTCACGCAGGTACTGTGGGCCAGAAAGGACAGGGGCATGCATAAAAGGGAAGGCTCCGGGTAAAGGCAAACGCGCTGACCTTACCGAGTTTGTGCGGCCGGCGAAAGCGCAGCGCAGAGCGAGAAACGGGCTGTAACAAAACCTCGGCAGGCTTTCTGGCAGGGCTTCATAGAGAAACAGCCCGGCACTCGATGCATGAATAGAGCCGGCCTATAAGGTGGATTGTCTAAGGATATTTCCTTAATCTCTGCCACCTCGCTAAAGTGCGCACATCTTTTCAACCCCTTCGAATACTGACTTTCAAGGAGTTTTCATGAGCATTCTGGTCAACAAGCAAGCCCCGGATTTCGACGCCGCGGCAGTGTTGGGCGACGGTTCGATCGTCGACAGCTTCACCCTGTCTTCCCTGCGCGGCAAATACGTCGTGCTGTTTTTCTGGCCGCTGGACTTCACCTTTGTCTGCCCGTCGGAAATCATTGCTCACAACAACCGCATGGACAAATTCCGTGAGTTGGGTGTGGAAGTGGTTGGCGTTTCCATCGACTCGCAGTTCACCCACCACGCCTGGCGCAGCACTCCGGTCGAGAAGGGTGGCATCGGCGCCGTCGAGTTCACCATGGTCGCCGACGTCAAGCACGAGATTACCCGTGCCTATGGTATCGAGCACGAAGATGGCGTGGCCCTGCGTGCCTCGTTCCTGATCGACCAGCAAGGCGTTGTCCAGCATCAGGTGGTCAACAACCTGCCGCTGGGCCGTGAAGTCGACGAGATGATCCGCCTGGTCGAAGCCCTGCAGTTCACCGAACAGCACGGTGAAGTCTGCCCGGCCGGCTGGCGCAAAGGTCAGAAAGGCATGAAGGCTGACGCCAAGGGCGTTGCCGACTACCTGGCAGAGAACGCTGCCAGCCTGTAAGGCCAGGCACCAACGTTTTTCAGGACCTGCGGCCAAAAGCCTTCCCCAAGCGCTTCGCAGGTTCTTTTTTATTCCAGCCGGCGATCCCGGCGACAGGAGTGTGACATGTCTGAAGTACGCCATTCGCGAGTGATTATCCTCGGTTCCGGCCCTGCCGGTTACAGCGCCGCCGTTTATGCAGCGCGCGCCAACCTCAAGCCGCTGCTGATCACCGGCATGCAGGCGGGTGGCCAACTGACCACCACCACCGAAGTCGACAACTGGCCGGGCGATGCCCACGGCCTGACCGGCCCTGCGCTGATGCAACGCATGCAGGAACACGCCGAGCGCTTCGAGACCGAAGTGGTGTTCGACCACATCAATGCCGTTGACCTGGCCAGCAAGCCGTTCACCCTCAAGGGCGACAGCGCCAGCTATACCTGCGACGCCCTGATCATCGCCACTGGCGCCAGCGCTCGCTACCTGGGCCTGCCGTCGGAAGAGGCATTCATGGGCAAGGGCGTTTCCGCCTGTGCAACCTGTGACGGTTTCTTCTACCGCAACAAGCCGGTCGCCGTGGTCGGTGGTGGTAACACCGCTGTCGAGGAAGCCCTGTACCTGGCCAACATCGCCAGCAAGGTCACCCTGGTTCACCGCCGCGAGACCTTCCGCGCCGAGAAGATCCTGGTCGACAAGCTCAACGCCCGCGTGGCCGAAGGCAAGATCGAACTGAAACTCAACGCGACCCTGGACGAAGTGCTGGGTGACAACATGGGCGTTACCGGTGCGCGCCTGAAAAACAACGATGGCAGCTTCGACGAAATCAAGGTTGATGGCGTGTTCATCGCCATCGGCCACACCCCGAACACCTCGCTGTTCGAAGGCCAGCTGACGCTCAAAGACGGCTACCTGGTGGTCAATGGCGGCCGCGATGGCAATGCCACCGCCACCAACGTTGAAGGTGTGTTCGCTGCTGGTGACGTGGCTGACCACGTTTACCGTCAGGCCATCACCTCGGCCGGTGCCGGTTGCATGGCGGCGCTGGACGTCGAGCGTTACCTGGATGGGCTGCAGAACGCAGCGCACTGATAGGGCCTATCGCGGGGCAAGCCCGCTCCCACAGAAAGCTGTAGGAGCGGGCTTGCCCCGCGATGTTTTTAGAGACTAAGGCGCATGGACAGGTCCACCGCCTTCACATCCTTGGTCATCGCCCCGATCGAGACGTAGTCCACACCCGTCTGAGCAATCACCCGCAGGGTGTCCTCCGTCACCCCGCCGCTGGCCTCAAGCTTGGCCTTGCCCGCATTCAAACGTACCGCTTCGCGCATGTCGTCAAGGCTCAGTTCATCGAGCATGATGATGTCGGCGCCCGCGTCCAGCGCTTCCCTGAGTTCCACCAGGCTTTCCACCTCGATCTCCACCGGCTTGCCTGGGGCAATGCGGTGCGCAGCGGCAATTGCTTGCGCGATGCCACCGCTGGCGGCGATATGGTTTTCCTTGATCAGGAAGGCGTCGTACAGACCGATGCGGTGGTTGTGACAGCCACCGCAGGTGACCGCGTACTTTTGCGCCAGGCGCAGCCCGGGCAGGGTCTTGCGGGTGTCGAGCAGTTTGACTTGGGTGTCGGCCACCTGGTCGGCGAGGCACTGCGCACGTGTCGCCACGCCCGAGAGCATTTGCAAAAAGTTCAGCGCCGAGCGCTCGCCGCTGAGCAGCGAACGTGCCGGCCCTTCAAGCTGGAACAGGGCCTGGTTGGCTTTGGCGCGCTCGCCATCCTTGACCTGCCAGTGCACCGCGACCCGCGGGTCGAGCTGGCGGAACACCGCATCGACCCAGGCAGTACCGGCAATCACGCAGTCGTCGCGGGTGATGATGGTGGCCGTGGCCAGGCGCTCGGCCGGGATCAACTGGGCGGTAATGTCGCCGCTGCCGATGTCTTCGAGTAACGCACGGCGCACGTTGGCTTCGATTTCGGCGGTCAGGTCGGCGAGGCGTAAATTCGGCATGGCGGGCTCCACAAGCTAAGTGCTGGCGATTATAGGGCAGGCCAGCCTGCGCATGCAGCAATCACTGCAGTGGCGACCCAAGCTTGACCTTTGGTCAGGCCGAATGAGCTTTTCGTCCAAGTACCGGTCTATCAGCTGCGCACTGGCGACTGAAAGGTTTTTGCTCGATAATGCGCCTTGTATTTGGCGTCATAGCATTGACGACCGCTATTGAAGCTCAAATTCGAACCTGCAAGGAGACCAGGATGCACAACGACGCGAAGGTGGTGCCGATCAAGGCCATCACCGATCAGGCGCACAATGCGCCCCTCGCTCGTCTGCCGGTGGTGCTTCTGCAGGTTCGTGACAAGGCCGCGCTGCAACTGCGCCAAGGCCTGCAGGCGTTGTTCGACAACGCCGACGACACCCTGTTCGAGATGGCCGACAAGGCCGCCAACAACGTTGAACAGCACATCCTGTTCGAAGCCATGCGTGACCTGCGGCATAAGCGCAAGCACATCGAACGGGGCTATCTTGATCATTTCTATGCAGCCTTCGTGCAGATCGGCCAGCGCGACTCACTGCCCGCCCTGCACAGCGATGCCCATGACCGCCTGTTGCTGGTGGCCAATGATGAGCTGGAGCGCACGGTGGCGCTGGATGCCATGGTCGCACGGGTTCTTGCCCGTGATGGCATTGCCCTCAATCAATTGACCCTGCGTTTCAGCGCCCTGGTCGGCCAGGCCCTGGATGATCCGCGCAATCCCCTGGGCCCGGCGATGCTCTGCGATTACTTTTTGCGTGCCGGGCGCAGCCTGGGCGTGGGGATCAAGGTCAAGCTGATCATTCTCAAACTGTTCGAGCGCTATGTGTTGCATGACGCCGACCAGTTGTACGGCGAAGCCAACCAATTGTTGATTGCCACCGGCGTACTGCCAGGGCTCATGGCCGTGCCACGGCGCCGCGCCCAGGACCGCCCACAGGTTGAGCGCGAGGCTGTGGCCAGCGAACCCGGCAGCGACGCGCACCATGACGCGCTGGATGCCAACTGCCAGGCGGTTTTCGCTTCACTGCAGGCCCTGCTGTCGCCGGTGCGCGGGCGAGTTGCGCCGCGTCTGGAGGCGTGTGAGCACGTGCAGGCGATCAGCACCCGTGACCTGTTGCGCCTGCTCTCGCACCTGCAGCATTACGTGCCGTCTACGGCCCAAATCGATGATTTCGACCTGCACCAACAGCTTGAGCAACTCTTGACCCGGGTCAGCGTCAAAAGCGGCACCTACCGCAAGATCGAGGTGATCGATGAGGATGTCATCAACCTCATTGCCATGCTGTTCGAGTTCATCCTCGCCGACCGTAACCTGCCCCGTTCGCTGCGCGTGCTGATCTGCCGCATGCAGATCCCGATGCTAAAGGTCGCGGTACTCGACAAGAGCTTCTTCAGCCGCAGCAGCCACCCGGCTCGCCGCCTGCTCAATGAGATCGCCACGGCAGCCATGGGCTGGGGCACCAGCGATGATTGCCAGCGCGACAGCCTGTACCTGCGGGTCGAAAAAATCGTCCAGCGCCTGCTCAGCGACTTTGTCGATGACCCGGCGATATTCTCCGAGTTGCTCGCCGAATTTCTTGCGTTCAGCACTGATGAACGGCGCCGCAATGAGTTGCTCGAACAGCGTACCCGTGATGCCGAAGAGGGCCGCGCGCGCACCGCGCTGGCTCGTCAGCGGGTGCAGCATGAGCTCAACCGGCGTCTGCTTGGGCGCTCGATGCCACAGGTGGTGGTGCGCTTGCTCGAAGAGGCCTGGAGCCAGGTACTATTGCTGGCGTGCCTCAAGCATGGCGACACGTCCGGGCAGTGGCTCGCCGCTCTGCAAACCATGGATGAACTGATCTGGAGCGTGCAACCGCACCCAGAAGAGCAGGCACGCCTGCGCCTGCTGGAGCTGGTGCCGGGGCTGCTCAAGGCGTTGCGCGATGGCCTGGCCGGCGCTGCCTTCGATCCCTTTGCTACCAGTGAGTTCTTTGCCAAGCTTGAAACCCTGCACGTGCAGATGTTCGATACACCCGTTGTGGGCGGACGCGCGCTGCACAGCGATGCCAGCGAGCGGGTGCTGGTACTCGATGAGATCGTCTTGCCCGCCCCCGAGGCCTGCGGGCCGCAGGCGTCCCAGGTACGTCTGGCCGAAGACGACCCGGCGCTGCTGCAGGTCGAGCGCCTGCGCATCGGTGCCTGGGTCGAGTTGCTCGATGAAGACGAAGTGCAGCGTTGCAAGCTGATCGCCCAGATCGACAGCAGCGACCGCTTCATCTTCGTCAACCGCACCGGCCTTAAAGTCCGGGAGTGGTCGCGCATGGCCTTGGCCGTGGCCTTGCGCCGCGGGCATGTGCGCCCGCTGGACGACACCCTGTTGTTCGACCGGGCGCTGGATTCGGTGCTTAGCCAACTGCGTCAGTCGCAGGCACGTTAGATTCCTACGTGTTTTAACGATGCATGCAGAGCCACCACGGGGCATACTGAGCTAGTGCCCCCGTGTCTCAGGATTTTCTATGCAACTGGACCGCGCTACTGGCTGGTTCGCCGGCGTCCGCCATTGTCCTTCGCCCAACTGCAATGCCCGCGCCGAGGGCGAAGTCATCTCCCTGCTGGTCATCCACAATATCAGCCTGCCGCCGGCGCAATTTGGCACCGGCAAAGTCCAGGAGTTCTTCCAGAACCGCCTGGATGTCAGCGAACATCCCTACTTTGAAGGTATCAAGCACCTGCGCGTGTCGGCGCATTTTCTTATCGAACGTGACGGCAAGGTCACTCAGTTTGTCTCCTGTCTGGACCGCGCCTGGCATGCCGGGGTGTCCAGTTTCGAGGGGCGCGAGGCGTGCAATGACTTTTCCATCGGCATCGAGCTGGAAGGCACCGACGAGCTACCTTTCACCGACGCCCAGTACCAGGCGCTACAAACATTGACCCGGCAGATCCAGGCTGCCTGGCCGGCCATTGGCACTGAACGGATTCAGGGCCACAGCGACATTGCCCCGGGACGCAAGACCGACCCTGGTGGCGCTTTTGATTGGCGGCGCTACCGTGCCGGCCTCAAGGACAAGGAGGATCAAGCATGAGTTTTCTGGTGTTGTTGCTGGTGCTGTGGTTCGAGAAGTTTTCCGCCTTGCGCCAGCGTTTGCAACGCGACGGCTTTTTCGTCACCGAGCTTGTGCGCCTGGAGCGTGATGGCAGGCGGCACCCGTGGTGGGTACTGACCATCCTGGTGTTGTTGCCGGTGGCCGTGCTGGCCTTGCTGCTGCACGTGCTGGAGCCGGTGGCCTATGGCTTGCTCGCCCTGCCGGTGCACTTGCTGGTGCTGATCTACAGCCTTGGCCGTGGCGACATCAAGGGCGCGCAAGGGCCGTTTCGCGATGCTTGGCGGCGCGGCGACGAGCAAGCGGCAGTGCATGTGGCCGAACGCGACCTGCGCTTGAGCGCCGACAATGCCCAGGCCTTGCTGGAGCGGGTGCAGGCCAACCTGTTGTGGCAGGCATACCAGAGCTTTTTTGCCGTGATCTTCTGGTACTTCCTGCTCGGCCCGGCCGCAGCCCTGGCCTATCGGTTGCTGGCGCTGACGGCCGAGCATGCACGCACACCGGTGCTGCGTGACCATGCCCTGCAACTGCGTCATGCCTTTGACTGGGCACCGGTGCGGTTGCTGGGTGCCAGTTTTGCCCTGGTCGGCAATTTCGTTGCAGTCAGCCGGGTGATGCTGCACGAGTTGCTGAACTGGCACATCAGTGCTGCCGGCCTGATCGAAGCCGTCGGGCGCGTCGCCGGGGATCTGCCGGCAGGCAGCGAAGGCCTGCTCAGCCTGGATAACCTATGGGAGTTGCTGCTGCGCTCGGCAGTGCTCTGGTACGCCTGTTTCGCCCTCTGGACCGTGCTCGGTTGAAGCCTTGGGCGGAGCGGCCACTGGTCGCTCCGCTGCCGGTTAACCTTAAGTTACAAACCCCCGATCCGATATGCGCTATACAAGTGTTGCTGAATTCATTCGGTGGCCTTGTGCCATTGTGGGCCGCCGCATCGCCGCTTCCACGGGGGGTGGTGCAAAGGCAGGAAGCGTAAAAACAATAAGAATCGGAGGGCACCACCTGTGAAGAGCCTGTTGTATCCGGCCGTCGCGCTGATGAACCGACTGAGCTTCGGCATGAAGTTCAGCTTGATCAGTATTCTGTTTTTCCTGCCCATGCTGGTGACCAACTACTACCTGGTCCGCGACTCCTATGCGCAGTTCCATGCCACCCGCAGCGAGCTGCAGAGCCTGGAACTGCTGGGCAACAGCCTGGCCTTGCGCGGCGACGTGGAAACCCTGGGCAACCTGGTGCAGATCAACGCCGTGCTTGGCCAGTCGGGCAAGGCCGAAGATGTCGAGGCGCAGATCGCCAGCATCGAGCAACAGGTGCAGAGCCGCTTGTCCGGCTTGACCTTGATGGTCGCCGATGAGGCCCAGGCCAAAGCCTTCGACGACAAGCGCAGCGAAATGCTCGACACCCTCAGGAGCGCTCAGGGTGAGTCGTCGTTGTCCAGCAAAGTGGCGTTGCTGGACAAACTGCTGGGTCAGGCCCAGGTGTTGAGCAAGGTCATCGCCAGCCAGGCCGGGCTCAGTCAGGACAGTGACTCGGCAATCCGCCAGCTCAGCGAGCTGATGACCACCATTACTCCGCAAGTGACCCAGATTCTTGGCGAAGGGCGGGCCATCGGTGCCTATTCACTGGGCCAGGGTTTCGTCAACTCGGCTTCCAGCGCGCGCTTTGACGATTTGTTGCTGAAGCTGGAAAAGCTCGGCGCCGACTACGCCATCCGCCTGGAGGATGCGCTGGCCACCGAGCCTGGGGCGCAGGTGCGTCTGGGCAGCCTGGCCAGCAGTAGCCAGGCATCGCTCAAGCAGGCCAGCGAGCTGATCGAAGAGCAAGTTGTGGTGGCCGAGACCCTCAACGCGCCTTGGCCTGCGTTCTACAAGCAGCTCAGTGACCTGATGGCGCAAACCTATAAGCTCAACAGCGGCATTGGTGAGTTTCTCGGCCAGCAGTTGGAGCAGCGTCTGGCCGAGCACCGCTTGCACATGATCCTGCTGGTATCGGCGCTGGCGGCGGTGTTCCTGCTGATTGTGTACCTGTACAGCGGCTTCTACGCCTCGACCCGCAACACGCTGAAAAGCCTGGGTGCGGTGATGGACAAGGTTGCCGCCGGCGACATGACGGTCAACTTCCAGGCCAGCAGCCGCGATGAACTGGGCGAGTTGGGCCAGGTGTTCAACGGCACCGTGCGGCGCATCCACGACCTGATCGAGCAAGTTGGCCATACCGTCGCCGAGGTCGAGCGCCAGGCCGAGCAGGTACACGCGGTGTCGGCCCGTAGCAACCAGGCGGTCAGCGGCCAGCGCGGGCAGATCGAACAGGTCGCCACGGCGATGAACCAGATGTCGGCCACCGCCCAGGAGGTGGCACGCAGCGCCGCAGCGGCGGTCAGCAGCGCCCATGGCGTCAATCAGGAAACCGTCAGCGGGCGTGGCCTGGTGCAAACCCAGCAAGGCAACATCGCCCGCCTGGCCGGCGAGATCGATCAGTCGGTGGCGGTGATCAACCAGTTGGCCAGTGACAGCCAGGCCATCAGCCGGGTGCTGGAGGTGATCAAGAGTATCGCCGAGCAGACCAACCTGCTGGCCCTCAATGCGGCAATCGAGGCCGCCCGGGCGGGTGAGCAGGGCCGTGGCTTTGCCGTGGTTGCCGATGAGGTGCGGACCCTGGCCAAACGGACCCAGCAGTCCACCGAAGAAATCGCGCAGATGATTTTGCGTCTGCAGGGCGGGGTTGGCGCGGCCGTCAAGGCCATGGACAGCAGTCATCAGATGGCCGCAGGCACGGTCGGCGAGTCGCAGCAGGTGCAGCAGGCGCTGGAGAATATCCTCGGCGCCATCGGCAGCATCGTCGACCAGAACCAGCAGATCGCCGCGGCAGTGGAGCAGCAGACGGCAGTGGCCCACGACATTGACCAGAACATCGTCCAGATCAACCGGGCGGCGGAGAACACCACCCAGGGCGCGCACCAGACCGAGGACGCCAGCCGCCAGCTGTCGACCCAGGTGCTGGAGCTCAAGCGCCTGATCGGTGCATTCCGGGTCTGAGATCAGCGGTTGCTGAAGTTTTCCGCGCTGTGACAAAGTAGCGCCCTGAAGGATTCCAGGGGGCCGGATGTGTCGGCAACGCTGCGGGGGTAGTCTCACCCTCACAGCAAGCGGAACCTCGAGTCCAAACGATTCGGCTCCCTCAGCACATTCACTGACGAGGTACAGACATTGGCCATCATCCATCCCAAAGTCCGCGGTTTTATCTGCACCACTACGCACCCGACCGGTTGCGAGCTGAACGTACGTGATCAGATCGAAGCCACCCGCAAACTGGGCGTGCGCGAGGATGGTCCGAAAAAGGTCCTGGTGATCGGTGCTTCCAGCGGCTACGGCCTGGCAGCGCGCATCACCGCCGCGTTCGGTTTCAAGGCCGATACCCTGGGCGTGTTTTTCGAAAAGCCGGGCACCGAAACCAAGGCCGGTACTGCGGGCTGGTACAACTCGGCTGCTTTCGACAAGTTCGCCAAGGCCGAAGGCCTGTACAGCAAATCGATCAACGGCGACGCCTTCTCTGACGAAGCGCGGGCCAAGGTCATCGAGCTGATCAAGAACGAAATGGGCGGCCAGGTTGACCTGGTGATCTACTCGCTGGCCTCGCCGGTACGCAAGCTGCCTGCTTCTGCTGGCGAGCGCGCTGGCGAAGTGGTGCGCTCGGCGCTCAAGCCGATCGGCCAGCCATACAAGTCGACCGCTATCGACACCAACAAGGACGCCATCATCGAGGCGTCGATCGAGCCTGCCAGCGAGCAGGAAATTGCCGACACCGTCACTGTCATGGGTGGCCAGGATTGGGAATTGTGGATCGACGCCCTGAACGCCGCCGGTGTTCTGGCGCCACACGCGCGCACCGTGGCCTTCAGCTACATCGGCACCGAGATCACCTGGCCGATCTACTGGCACGGCGCCCTTGGCAAGGCCAAGCAGGATCTGGACGAGACTGCCCAGCGCCTGAGCAACAAAGTCGGAGGCAGCGCCAACGTGGCTGTGCTCAAGTCAGTGGTCACCCAGGCCAGCTCGGCCATTCCGGTGATGCCGCTGTACCTGTCGATGGTCTTCAAGATCATGCAGGAGAAAGGCGTTCACGAAGGTACCCAGGACCAACTGGACCGCATGTTCCGTGACCGCATGTACCGTGCTGACGGTGCCTCGGCACAGCTGGATGAGAAAGGCCGCCTGCGTCTGGATGACTGGGAGCTGCGTGACGACGTACAGGATGCCTGCAAGGCCCTGTGGCCGCAGGTGACCACCGAGAACCTGTTCGACATGACCGACTATGCCGGTTACAAGAAGCAGTTCCTCAACCTGTTCGGTTTCGAGCGTCATGATGTTGACTATGACGCCGATGTCGCTACCGACGTACGGTTCGACTGCATCGAGCTGTAAGAAGCGCTAACTAAGTGCTTGTTGCCGCACCTGTTTTTAGCCGGGTGCGGCAACCGTTTCAGACTCGAAACACAATTTGAAACAAGTCCATAACTGGCCCTTTGCTACTCCCTCGCCGCGCTGTTCTATACCACTCTCTACATGCCCTATAAAACCGCCAAGGTTTCGACAGGAGGCACCATGAGTGGAATACAAAAGCTACAAGAGCGGATCAGGCAAAAGGGACTGCACAAAGTCCTCAAAACCCTCTGTGAGCGTTACATCTTCTTCCACTGGGAGTTGCTGTGGATGGAGCGCGACCTCATCAGCCCGGTGCCTGCGCATAACCTGCGTGACCATGCACCGGTACGCCTGGTGGAAATCACTGAAGAAAATGCCGACGCCTTTGCCCGCTACTTTGGCGACCGCGTGCATACCATGCGCGAGCTGGCCGCTGAAGGTCATACCGGGCACATGTACCTGGACGAGCAGGGCGACGCCGTAGCCTTTATCTTCGCCAGCATGCGCGACTATCACGACCGTCATTATTACGGCTGCAACTTCCCGGTCAAACCCGGTGAGTTCTTTGAATTCGGCGGCGAGATGACCCCTGCCTTCTTTGGTACCCGCTTGTCGGTGGATGCTCAGGTCAACCTGTGGGAGGCCATGCGTGCCAAGGGCTGCCACAAGGTGGTGGACGTCTGTGAAACCCACAATATCCCGGCACTCAAGCTGCACCTGCGCATGGGCTATCACGAGCAGGGCCGGGTGATGCATGTGTACGGGTTGTTCGGGCGCTGGCGCCTGTTCCGCGAAACCCGCTACGATGGCTCGCGACTGAGCGGCTTGCGCAAGGTTCCTGCACCGCGGGTAGCGGCTTCGGCGTGACAGAGGTCGATGAGCAGTCTTGAAGTGTTTGCGGTTTTGCCCGTCGCCAACAACAGCGTGCAGACCTTTCGTGAGACAACCGCCGACGGGTACTCCCTCGGCGGTTTCTGTTGGCGCCACCAGGTGCCGGACACCACGCGCCCGCTGGTGATCATCAACGCCGCCACCTCGGTGCGTTGCAGCTATTACGCACGCTTTGCCCAGTACCTGTTCGCCCATGGCTTTGAGGTCATCACCTATGACTATCGTGGCATCGGTGAGTCGCGTCCGGCCTCCATGCGTCACTTCAAGGCGTCCTGGACCGACTGGGGCGCGCTGGATTTCGAAGCCATGCTGCAACGCGCCCAGCGCGAGTTTCCCGGCCAGCCCATCGATGTGGTCGGCCACAGTTTTGGTGGATGCGCCGCTGGGCTGGCGCAGTCGGCCGGTCAGGTACGCCGGCTGGTGACGGTTGGTGCGCAGTTCGCCTACTGGCGTGATTACGCCGCCGACAGTCGCTGGCAGCTGTTCGGCAAGTGGCATGTGCTGATGCCGCTGTTGACGCAGGTATTGGGTTACTTTCCCGGCAAGCGCCTGGGCTGGCTGGAGGATACTCCGGCCGGGGTGGTGCGGGACTGGAGCACGCGCTCCTCAGGCTACGAGCAGCGCCCAAGTGGCAGGGCGCTGGGGGAACTGCCTTTCGCCCGGGTGCGGGCGAAGACCCTGGCCATCAGCCTGACCGACGATCCATTCGGCACGGTCGCTGCCATCGAGCGATTGCTGGCGTACTTTGCGGCCAGTGAGCGTAGTCATCTGCGCATTGCCCCCGCTGATATCGACGAGGATCGGATCGGCCACTTCGCCTTCTTCCACAGCCGCTTTGAGGCTCGGCTCTGGTCAGTTGCCCTGCACTGGTTGCAGCACGGGCAACTGGCCGAAGGCACGCCAGGACGTTTGATCAGGCCAGGCGCTTGAGCGGCTGCGCGGTGAACTTGACCCCGGCCAGGCCATGGGCGATCAACGCGCGGATATTGCCGTGGTCGCTGCCTTGCGGGGTGGCCAGCACCGAGCGGTAGTGTTCGCCGAACGCCAGCAGTGCTTCTTCATCGTTCAGGCCTTCGAGCAGAACCAGGCCCAGGGTCTTGCACGAACCTTCGTTCTGCCCGGCTGCGTTTTCCACACCGCCGTTGTTGAAGGCTTGTGGTTGGTAGCTGTAGTTTGCACTGATGAAGGCCAGGGTGTCGGCGAAGGCGTGCTCGCCGGATTTCAGGCTGGCACGCAGGGTGTTCAGATCAGTCATTGGGCTTTCCTTTGGCGAACGCCGCTTGCTGTTCGGCGCTGGCTTCTTGCTGGTAAAGGGATTTCCATTCGGCGTAAGGCATGCCATAGACCGCTTCGCGGGCCTCATCCATGCTCAGCTCGATCTGCTTCTCGTCGGCGGCGGCCTTGTACCATTTGGACAGGCAGTTGCGGCAGAAGCCGGCGAGGTTCATCAGGTCGATGTTCTGCACATCCTTGCGGCTGTCCAGGTGGGCAACCAGGCGGCGGAAGGCAGCGGCTTCGAGTTCAAGTTTCTGTTGATCGTTCATGGACGTTCTCGTGACAGCGGTAGGTCAGTCTACCGCGATGCGGTTTTTCAAGTGACGGCCACCGTTGATGACCAGGTTGCTGCCGGTGCTGTACTGGCTGTCGAGTAAAAAGCGTACGGCATCGATCAATGGCTGGGCGCCGGGTTCGAACTCCAGCAGGGCTTTTTTCAGGGTTTGCTGGCGGTAGGCCTCGTCGCTGTTTTCCTTGAGGATCAACAAGCCCGGCAAGATCGCGTTGACGCGAATATTCGGTGCGTACTTGGCGGCGAACGACAACACCATGTTCTGCAGGGCGGCCTTGGTGGCGGCGTAGCCGATATGGCTGCCGCTGCCACGCGAGGAGGTCTCGTCGCAGATATGAATGATGTCGGCCTTGTCCACTTTGCCCAGTTGCGTGCCCAGGGCCAGGTTCAGGTGGTAGGGCGCCTCGACGTGCAGCTTGAACATGGTGTTGAGGTTGGCCAGGTCATCATCGAGCCACAATGAGGCGTTGTGCACGATGGCGCGTAAACCGTCGTAGTTGCCTTGCAGATGCTCGATCAGGGCCAGGCGCTGTTCTTCCTGGCACAGGTCGGCCTGGAACTGGTGGATGTTCGGGTGCGCAGCCTCAGGGCTGATGCTGCGGCTGGCGCTGACCACGGTATGGCCGGCCTGCGCCAGGTTCAGGGCCAGCGCGAGCCCGACTCGCTGGCTGGCTCCGGTGACAAGAATTGGGCTATTCATGGTGGGGGGCGGTCAACTTTTATCGGTTCGCGTGGATACCCCCCAGCATACCCGAACTAGGCGGGATTGCGCGCGCCCTGCGGCCCCGGACGGGCAGCTCTGGCGTTCAGCCAATTGGCCAGCAGGCGGGTCGACAGTGGAATGAACAGGTACACCATCAACGGTGTCAGGCCCAGGGTACTGAGCAGGATACGCGGTACCAGATCGAGTGGGCCCAGCCAGTGGCCGAACAGCAGGTTGAACAGCAGCGAAACCGGAAAGAACGCCAGCCAGATGGCGACCGCCTGCTTCCAGCGCGGTGGGCGTTGCACCGGGTTGTTGCCGAACCAGCCTTCCAGGCCACTGACCCGCTGTTCCAATGGCTCGGCAAACAGGCCGTTGCCGCGCCCCAGCCAGGCCTTGCGCGAGGCCGAGTGTTCCCAGGCGTGCAGGGTCTGTTCATTGGTGAAGCGAAAGATAATCTGGAACTCGTCGCCTTGTGGGGGCGGGGCGAGTACACCTGAACCCAGGTAGCCAGGAAAGTCGGTGGCCAGCTGTTCGCCTTCGTGCAGCCAGGCCATAAGGTCCTGGTAGCGGCCCTCGGCAACGCGGCGGGTAACCATCAAGGTTACGGGTGGGGTAGACATGGTGTATCTCCTGGCAACTGGGCGTGGCGGATAGGCCTGCCGCTTGAACGCCACCCGGGGTGGTGGGTGGCATTCGCTTCTTTGCAAGAATCGATGCAAGAAGCGGGCGCGGATTATTCCTTAAATAAGCTGACCCGTCAGTGCTGGTGATCGCCGACCTGATAGAAATGCCAATGGTCGCGTTGAGCACGGCCGGAGTAGAATAGGTGCAGGCCCATAAACTCGCGGTTTCCCGGCAATGATCGAACCAGACCAGCCGTCAATGAGTACGCGTGCACTCGACCACGAAGAACTGTTCCCGATCCGCGAAGTGTCCCGACTTACTGGCATCAACCCGGTCACCCTGCGTGCCTGGGAGCGCCGTTATGGGCTGATTCAGCCTACGCGCACCGAAAGTGGACACCGTTTGTACTCACAAGCCGATATCGACGAGGTGCGTAGCATCCTCGGCTGGATCGAGCGGGGTGTGGCGGTGAGTAAGGTCGGGCGTATCCTGGCCAAGAGCCAGAACAGCAAAGAGCAGAACCTGCCGCCGCGCAGCGACGAATCCCAGGCGGATTTCAAGCAATGGCAGGTGCAGTTGCGCCAGGCCGTGCGCGGGTTCGACGAGCAGCGCTTGGAGCAGGTCTACGGTCAGGTGTTCAGCAGTTATCCACAGCTGGTGGTGTTCCAGGATATTTTCATGCCGGTTTGGCAGGACCTGCGCTGCACCCATGATGCTTTCGGCCAGGCCAGTGAATGGTTGTTTCTCGACAGCTTTGTGCGTGGGCGGGTGTTGCAGCGTTTGCAGCTGGCGCGCGAACAACAGGAGCTGCGCGTTGTGCTGGCGGCCATTCCCGGTCAGTGCCACGAGCTGGAACTGTTGGTGGCGGCGCTGTTGCTCGGCACCAGCGAGATCGCCATCAGCGTGCTCGGCCTGGGCCAGCCGCTGGAAGAACTGAGTCTGGTCTGCGAGCGCATGATGCCCCAGGCCCTGGTGCTGTTTTCCAACCATCCGCCGGCCAGCGACTTGCCCAAGCGCCTGGCGCGCCTGGCGTTGAGCCTGGAGTGCCCGTTGTTGCTGGCGGGGGAGGCGGCGGATCTGGCTCAAGACAGTCTGATCGGTTCGCAGGTAGCGTGCCTGGGCAGCGAGGGGCGGTTGATGCGCCGGCGACTGCAGCAGTACCTGGACGGTCACCTGGATTCTTGAGGGTGCAACTCGGGATGGGCGCGGCGGTGGGCCTGGAGAATGTACTCGCGTAACCGTTCGATTTCACCGGGCAGGCTCTGGCCCAGGTTGTAGGCGGCCAGGCGTTCGCCGGTGCGCCGTTGCAGGGTACCGCGCAGGGCGATAGGGGCATCGCCGTCGGGGCTGAACCACAGGTCGAAGTGCCGGGGGGGCTCTGGCTGATCACGGACCTCCAGCAGCACACCCTTGAAGGAAATTTCCCGGACCCAAAGGCCCGTGCTCAACCCCAGTTCGTCTTCCAGGGCCAGCGGTTGTTCCAGGGTCAGGCGCCAGGGGCGGACCACGGCGCCTTCTTCATAAATGTTCGGGGCACCCAGTTGCAGGTGCAGGGCATGAAACTCGTCTTCGACCAGTTGCAGGGGGAAGGTCATCTGCTGGTTGTCGAATTGTGCCTGCAGGGTCACCTGGTCGTAGGCGATCAGGCGGGTCAGCAGGTTTTTGATTTCGCTGCCGCCATTGACCATCAGGCGCGGCGCCGGTTCAGCCGCAATGGGCTGAGGCGCGTGCTGCATGGACCGGATGAAATCCAGCTCATCCTGGGTCAGAAGGGCATCTGCTTGCATGGGCGAACTCGAAATTACACTCGTGAATGCGTTTCTTCACCGTCATGGACATCCAAACGGCGGGTTTGTTAAGACCGTTGGTCGGCTTGCAGTGCGGCGATGCGTTCCTGCGCCTCGGCCAACTGGCGTTCGAGCTCGATCACTCGCTGTTCGGCTTCGACCTGGCGGCTGACGTTTTTCTGGATGCCAATGAAGTACTTGCGCTTGTCGGCCTCATTGAACACCGGGGTAATCGACAGTTCGTTCCAGAACGCGCTGCCGTCCTTGCGGTAGTTGCGCAGGATTTCCCGGCTTGGCAGGCCATCCTTGATCGCCTGGCGGATCAAGGCGCGGGCGCTCTGGTCGCGATCGTCGTTCTGCAGGAAGCGGCAGTCGCGGTAGAGAATATCGTTGGCGTCATAGCCGGTCAGACGTTCAAAGGCCCGGTTCACGTAGAGCAGGATGGTGTCATCGTCGCCTTCCTGTTCGGCCACCACGATCCCGTCGTTGGAGGCATCAATCATGCGCTGCAGCAGTGTGGCATTGATCATCTTGTTAGGTCCGCAAGGGCTGTAGATCGGGCATGCTGGCTGATTCTAGTGGATTGGCCGTCGCTGTACAGGGCAGATTAAGGCCTTTTGCCAGTGCCTGATGCTAGTATCCTACGTTTTTACTCAGTTTCGGAAAACTCTATGAAAGTCGTGATCCTTTCCGGTTCGGTCTACGGTACCGCCGACGAAGTTGCTCGGCACGCCGCGAAATTACTCAGCGCCGCAGGTTTTGAAGCCTGGCACGCTAACCGGGCCACCCTGCAGGACATCCAGGGCTTTGCCCCGCAGGCGTTTCTCGCAGTCACCTCGACCACTGGCATGGGCGAGCTTCCGGACAACCTCATGCCGCTGTTCAGTGCCATGCGTGATCAGTTGCCCGCCGAGTGGCGCGGACTGCCTGGCGCGGTGATCGGCCTGGGCGATTCCTGCTACGGCGACACTTTCTGTGGCGGCGGTGAGCAACTGCGTGAACTGTTCGCCGAGATGGGCCTGAAAGAGGTGCAGCCGATGCTGCGCCTGGATGCCAGCGAAACCGTCACCCCGGAAACCGATGCCGAACCTTGGCTGGCCGAACTGGCCGACAAACTGCGCGGCTGATCATTGCGGCTGCGGTTGCTCGCGCAGCAGTTGCAGCCAGGCCTGGGCCGCTTGGGAGAGATAGGCGCCCCGACGCCAGATAAAGGCAATGTCCCAGCGCAAGTCCGTTGGCTCACTCAGTGCCAGGCGTACCACCCCGGGCCGCTCCAGGCCACGGGCAACCACCCGGGGCAGCAACACCACCCCTTGGCCCGCCGCCACCAACGCTGCGAGAAAGTCGGCCTGACCACTGCGCCCACCCTCTTTGGGGGTGAAGCCCAGCTGTTGGCAAGCGCTGAGGAGCCGGTCATTGAGCACGAAACTGCGTTGATAAAGCAGGAATGGCGTGTCGGCCAGTTGTGCCAGGCTGACCCGGTCTGCGGCGGCCAATGGGTGCTTGCTGGGCAGCAGGGCATCGAGGGGTTCATTGCAAAAGGGCTGGTAGGCGAAGGCCGGATCGTTTGGAGTCAGGCTGCCGCCCAGCTCCAGTTCACCACTGAGTACGGCCTGTTCGACGCTGCGACTGCCGCCTTCGAGCAGTTGAATGCTGATGTTCGGGTAGCGCCGCCGGTACTCGGCGAACAGCCGGGCAAACAGCGCGTCGCTGCCGAGCAACGGCAAGCCCAGGCGCAGTTCGCCGCGTGCCAGCTGGCTGAGGTCATCGAGCTCGCTGAGAAGCTCCTGACGCAGGCGCAGCATGGCTTCGCCGCGCTCAAGCACGACCTTGCCAGCGGCGGTCAGGTGCAACTGCGATCCCTGGCGCTCAAGCAGCGGTACGCCGAGGTCCTGTTCCAGCTGCGCAACTTGCTTGCTTACGGCGGATTGGCTGATGTGCAAGGTCTGCGCAGCCTGGGTGAAGCCGCCACGGTGCACCACTTCAAGAAAACTGCGTAGCTGTTTGAATTCCATTCGCTCAATTCCAATCTGGAATACTTTGCAGTCTAACAATTCGCTTTTGGCGTGGGGAGCGGGCTTCTAAAATGAACGCCTCAGAGGACCCCGCGATGAAACCCCCTGCGTTGAAACGATTTATCCGCCTGCTCAGCGAGCTTGCAGTGTTGCTTGCTCTTTATAAGCTGGGTGGTGTGCTGGCCGCCTGGTTGGCCTGGCCGATTCCGGGCGGGGTTATTGGTCTGGCGCTGTTGTTGCTGCTGTTCGCCGGTGGCGTGCTCAAGCCGGCGATGCTGCAGCTGGGTGCCGGGGTGCTGATGGCCGAGATGCTGCTGTTTTTCATTCCGGCGCTGATGAGCCTGCTCGATTACGGCAGCCTGCTGCGCGATGAAGGCTGGCGCATCTTGCTGGTGATCGGTGTGAGCACCTTGCTGGTGATGGTCGTGACGGCGCTGACGGTGGAGTGGATCTGCCGCTGGAGGCTGCGCCATGACGCTTGAGCCGATGCCGCTGTTCTGGCTGGCCCTGACCCTGCTGGCTTACCTGGGTAGCCGCTGGTTGTACCGACTTAGCGGACGTTACCTGTTGTCGCCACTGATTCTGGTGCCGGCCGTGCTGATGGCGATCGCCGTGCCCCTGCATACCGCGTATGCAGAGTATGCCCGCAACACCCACTGGCTGATGTCGGTGCTGGGCCCGGTGACTGTGGCGTTTGCCGTGCCGATCTGGCAACAGCGCGCCTTGCTGGCTCGCCATTGGCCGGCCCTGAGCCTGGGCATGCTGGTTGGCAGTGCGGCCTCGATTGGCAGTTCCTGGGGCCTGGCGCATGTGCTGGCGTTGGACAGCACGGTCAGCTTGTCGCTGGTGCCGCGCTCGATCACCACGCCCTTTGCCATGCCCCTGGCCAGGGACCTGGGTGGGGTGCCTGAGCTGACGGCGGTGTTCGTGATGTTCACCGGCGTACTCGGAGCGATGTTGGGTGGTGTGCTGCTCAAATACCTGCCGCTGCGCACGCCCCTGGCCCGTGGCGCGCTGTTTGGCGTCGGTGCCCATGGCGCCGGTGTCAGCCGCGCCCATGAAGTGGGTAGTGAAGAGGGCTCGGTGGCCGGCCTGGTCATGGTCCTGACCGGTCTGCTCAATCTGTTTGCCGCGCCGGTGCTGACAATGCTGCTGTGATGCACTGCGCTATTTTGCCCGCTGACTCACAGGGTCAATAAGCTGGCTGCCAATGCAACTCTCGGCCGTGGCGGGTCTGACTAGACTGTCGATCAGTAGAGCACACGTATGTGCCGAGGTGATTGCAATGATCGCAGCCTTGCCCAACACGACGACCTACCACCTGACGGGACCATTGTGATGCCCTTGGCCGAGATTCCATTGTGCGTCTGGCGGACCCGGGGCCTGAATTTCTCGTTCCGTGGCCAGACCATCCGTTACTGGACTGCGGGGCAGGGCGAGCCGCTACTGCTCATTCATGGTTTTCCCACCGCCAGTTGGGATTGGCATTACCTGTGGACGCCCCTGACCCAGCGTTTTCGCGTCATCGCCTGTGACATGCTCGGCTTTGGTGACTCGGCCAAACCGTTGCGCCATGACTACAGCCTGCTGGAGCAGGCCGACTTGCAACAGGCGCTGCTTACGCACTTGCAGGTCGATCAACCCGTGCATGTGCTCGGACATGACTACGGCGGCAGCGTCGCCCAGGAATTGCTCGCCCGCCACCACGAGGGACGGGCGCAGATCGCCAGTTGCGTATTCCTCAATGGCGGCCTGTTCCCTGAGCGCCATCGACCGCTGCTGATTCAGAAACTGCTGCTCAGCCGCCTGGGCTGGCTGGTGGGTTGCTCGTTCGGGCGCGATGACCTGGTTCGCAGCGTGACGCAGATCTACGGCCCTTGTACCCATCCCAGCGAAAGCGCGCTGGACGACTACTGGAGCCTGATTGCCTCCAACCGTGGCACGCGGATCCTGCACAAGCTGATCGCCTACCTGCCCGAGCGGGTTGCCCACCGCGAGCGTTGGGTCTCAGCACTACAGACCGACGGTGTGCCGTTGCGGTTGATCAATGGTGCGGTCGATCCGATTTCCGGCGCGCACATGGTGGAACGCTACCAGGAACTGGTGCCCAACGCCGACACCGTGATGCTCCAGGGCATCGGTCACTATCCTCACACCGAAGCACCGGTGCAGGTGCTGCGTCATTACCTGGCGTTTCGTGAGCAGCCGTTGGTGCATGTGCCGCAGAAGGTCGCCTGGTTCTGAGTCGCCAGGTTTGCGCCATCATCGTCTGTCTTTATCGTCTGCCATTCAGCGCCTGCCTGCTTGATTGTGTACAGGCCCCTGCTGGCTGACACTCGGCCCACCCCTGTCTGGTTTTGCTGGAGAAATGCGCATGTCGATTCGCCTGGACGATAAAGTGGTGATTGTCACTGGGGCCGGTGGCGGCCTGGGTCGCGCCCATGCCCTGCTGTTTGCCCGGCATGGCGCCAACGTGCTGGTCAATGACCTGGGCGGCTCGACCCATGGTGAAGGCGCCAGCGCTTCAGCCGCCGACCGGGTGGTGGCACAGATCCGTGAAGAAGGTGGCACGGCCGTGGCCAACCACGACTCGGTCAGCGACGGCCAGCGCATTGTCGAACAGGCCATGGACAGCTTCGGCCGGGTCGACGTGGTGATCAACAACGCCGGCATTCTGCGTGACAAGACCTTTCACAAGATGGACGACAGCGACTGGGAGCAGGTCTACCAGGTTCACCTCGAGGGTGCCTACAAGGTCACCCGCGCCGCCTGGCCCCACCTGCGCGAGCAGAACTGGGGGCGGGTGATCTTCACCGCCTCGACCTCGGGCATCTACGGCAATTTTGGTCAGGCCAACTACGGCGCGGCCAAACTCGGCCTCTACGGGCTTACCCGGACTTTGGCCATCGAGGGGCGCAAGCACGGCATCCTGGTCAACGCCATTGCCCCCACCGGCGGCACGCGCATGACCGAAGGGCTGATACCGCCGCAGGTATTCGAGCAGCTCAAGCCGGAGTTGGTCAGCCCACTGGTGGTGTACTTGGGCAGCGGCGAGTGCCAGGACAGTGGCGGTTTGTATGAAGTGGGTGGTGGCTGGGTCGGCAAGGTCCGCTGGGAGCGTAGCCTGGGCGTCGGTTTTGATCCGCGTGAGGGTTTTTCAGCGCAAGATGTTGCCGCCAACTGGGAGCAGATTGGCAACTTCGACAACGCCGTGCACCCGCAAGACAGCCTGCAAGCCTTGCAGCAGATGATGGCCAACCTGCAGAAGTACCCACAGGGCTGAACCTTGCGAAGGTTGTGGCCACCGGCTGAAGTTGCCTATGCTGGACGGTCACCCAGGTTGCAGGAGCACAGTGAATGTACGAATCCAGAGCGGACGCTGTCATCTCTACTCGACAGTTTGGCTACCGTCTGATGCGGCACGGCATCGCGGCCTGCCTGCTGCTGATCGGCTCGATCCTGTTCGGGGTGGTCGGCCACCTGTATTTCGAGCCGCAGGTGCCCTGGCACGACGCGGTGTTCAACGCCACCCTGCTGCTGGGAGGGGTGGGGCCGGTGATTCTCCCCGAGTCGATTGGCGGGAAGTTGTTTTTCGCAGGCTACGGCTTGTATGTCGGGCTGGTGTTTGTCGCCACTATCGGCCTGATCCTGGCCCCCATCGCCCACCGATTGTTGCACCGTTTTCATTTTGACGACGGCGGTGACGATTGACCTGCAGGCATAAAAAAGGCCGCTGCAGTGCAGCGGCCAAGTAAGACGCAGATCAAGGAGCTTCAAAATCAACGTCGGTGAACTCGGTCATACCGTTGGCTGGCGCGTTGCGATCAGGCTCAAGATGTCCGGGCTAGACACCTGGCCTGTGGGAATCGGCCGTTACTGGGTAAGTGAGTTCAGGATAAGCCGCTGATCAGTGAGGAAAAATAGCCGTTTGTGACATTTACTGTTACAGGTCTAGTAACAGTGCTGCTGGTTAGATCAGGCGCTGGCCTGATGAAATGCCGGGACCGTCTGTCAGGCAGTTCAACCAGCGGGTGATTCTTCGTAACCCATGCGCCAACTGATCAACCTGGCCGCTGACAACAGTCGTTGCGCTGCCGGCCCCTGCTCGTCGGCATGGAAGATGGATGTCGGGCCAACCACGGTCAGCACCGCTGCAATCTTGCCCACCGCATTGAATACCGGTGCCGACAGAGCATCGACTCCTGGCATCAGCAAGCCATGAACATGGTGCAGGCCGCGCTGGCGGATCGTTGTGAACAATGCTTCGTAGTCGTTGAAACCTTGGCCCGAGGCTGCCAGTTCCTGCTCGCGCAGGTCGATGGTTTCGCGCTCTGGCAAGTAGGCGCCAAACACCAGGCCAGTCGAGGAGCTCAGCAAGGGCAGTACCGAACCGATCTGGGTGACTACGGTAACCGCGCGTACCGCCGGCTCGATGTTGACCACGGTCGCACCCTGGTTGCCCCACACGGCGATAAAGCAGCTTTCGTTGAGTTCATCGCGCAGCTGCGACAGCGGCAGTGCCGCTTCTTTCAATACATCCATCGCGCCCAGTGCCGCCAAACCGACACGCAACGCTTCACGCCCCAGCCCGTAATGGTTGGTGGCCGGGTTCTGCTCGGCAAAACCGCTGGCAATCAGTGCCTGCAAGTAGCGGTGCACCTTGCTGGCCGGCATGTCCACATGCTCGGCCAGGCGCGACAGCGACGTGGAGGGCGACAGCTGCGCCAGGGCCTTGAGGATGTCGGTACCGACTTCGGCCGAGCGGACCTTCTGTTTGCTGGAACTGTCGGCGGGGGAGCTGGCTTTGGCCATGGTGCAGTTGATCCGGGGAGTGCAAGTGGGCGCCTTTATAACTTGACGCTGTTCACCAATCAAATTACGTTATGCGTAATGTAATTACGATAAAAATAACGCAGAAGCGCTGCCCTCCCTTCAAGGCCTGCAGCCAACTGCCATCACCGGCCTGCAGTGGGCCCGGAGGCTCGATGAACCTCGATAACACCCCCGTCCTCGATTACCAGAGCGGCTTCGGCAACGAATTCGCCAGCGAAGCCTTGCCCGGCGCCTTGCCGGTCGGGCAGAACTCGCCGCAAAAGGCCCCGTACGGTCTGTATGCCGAACTGTTTTCTGGCACCGCTTTCACCATGGCACGCAGCGAGCAACGGCGCACCTGGTTGTACCGCATTCGGCCTTCGGCCCTGCACCCGCGCTTCGAGCGCCTGGAGCGTCAACTGGCCGGCGGCCCGCCAGGAGCGGTGACGCCTAACCGCCTGCGCTGGAGCCCGCAGCCGATCCCCAGCGAGCCAACCGATTTCATTGACGGCTGGGTGGCCATGGCGGCCAACTCGGCTGGTGAGAAACCTGCTGGTATCAGCATCCATACCTATTGCGCTAATCGCTCCATGGAGCGGGTGTTCTTCAGCGCCGACGGTGAACTGTTGCTGGTGCCCGAGCAGGGCCGCCTGCGCATCGTCACCGAGCTGGGCGTACTGGAGGTCGAGCCGCTGGAAATCGCGGTGTTGCCCCGCGGCCTGAAGTTTCGTGTCGAACTGCTCGACGGCCAGGCCCGTGGCTACCTGGCGGAAAACCACGGTGCGCCGCTGCGTATCCCGGACCTGGGGCCGATCGGCAGTAATGGCCTGGCCAACCCGCGCGACTTCCTGGCCCCTGTGGCCCATTACGAGGAAGTCGATGCTCCGGTGCAACTGGTGCAGAAGTTTCTCGGCGAGCTGTGGGGCTGTGAGCTCAAGCATTCGCCGCTGGACGTGGTCGCCTGGCACGGCAACAACGTGCCGTACAAATATGACCTGCGCCGCTTCAACACCATCGGCACGGTCAGTTTCGACCACCCGGACCCGTCGATCTTCACCGTGCTGACTTCGCCGACCAGCGTGCCGGGCATGGCCAACCTCGACTTCGTGATCTTCCCGCCGCGCTGGATGGTGGCCGAGAACACCTTCCGTCCACCATGGTTCCACCGCAACCTGATGAACGAGTTCATGGGCCTGATCAAGGGCGAGTACGACGCCAAGGCCGATGGCTTTCTACCCGGTGGTGCCTCGTTGCACAGTTGCATGAGTGCCCATGGCCCGGATGCCGAAACCTGTGGCAAGGCCATTGCCGTGGAGCTTGCGCCGAACAAGATCGACAACACCATGGCTTTCATGTTCGAGACCAGCCAGGTGCTGCGTCCGAGCCGCCATGCGCTTGAATGCCCGCAATTGCAGGCCGACTACGATAGTTGCTGGGCCTCGTTGCCGAGCACCTTCACCCCGAATCGGAGATAACCCATGAATCAGTCCGCCCTTGCCCGCAGTTGGGTAGAACACGCCAATGGCCACGGCGACTTCCCGCTGCAGAACCTGCCGCTGGGCATCTTCAGCCGCAAGGATCAGGCACCACGCTGTGGCGTGGCGATCGGTGACGCCATCCTCGACCTTGAAGCGGTGCTGGCCGCCGGCCTGTTCGACGGCCAGGCCCGCGCCGCAGTCGAGGCCACCCGTGGTGGTGCGTTGAACGCCTTCTTCGCCCTTGGCCGTGGTGCCCGGGTAGCCCTGCGCGAGCGCCTGCTGGAACTGCTCGGCGAGCACAGCGAACACCAGGCGGCGCTCAAGCCGCTGCTGCATGCGGCCAGTGAGTGCCAGTTGCACCTGCCGGCGCGCATCGGTGACTACACCGACTTCTATGTCGGCATCGAGCACGCCAAGAACGTCGGCAAGCTGTTCCGCCCCGACAACCCGCTGCTGCCCAACTACAAACACGTACCTATCGGCTACCACGGCCGCGCCTCGACCATTCGCCCGTCGGGTACCGACGTACGCCGGCCAAAGGGCCAGACCCTGCCTGCCGGCCAGAGCGAGCCGAGCTTCGGCCCGTGCGCGCGCCTGGACTACGAGCTTGAGCTGGGTATCTGGATCGGCCAGGGCAACGATATGGGCGATTCGATCCCGGTGGCCGAAGCCGCTGAACACATCGCAGGCTTCTGCCTGCTCAACGACTGGTCGGCGCGTGATATCCAGGCCTGGGAATACCAGCCACTTGGACCGTTCCTGTCCAAGAGCTTCATCTCCACCATCTCCCCATGGGTGGTGACCGCCGAAGCCCTGGAACCGTTCCGTTGCGCCCAGCCAGCACGTCCGGAGGGCGACCCACAGCCACTGGCGTACCTGCTCGACAAGCGCGACCAGGCCGGCGGCGCCTTCGATATCGAATTGGAAGTACTGCTACTGACCGAGCGCATGCGCGAGCAGAACCTGCCGGCCCATCGCCTGACCCTGAGCAACACCTTGAGCATGTACTGGACCGTGGCGCAGATGGTTGCCCACCACAGTGTCAACGGTTGCCAGTTGCAGCCGGGCGACCTGTTCGGTTCGGGCACGCTCTCCGGCGCCCAGCCTGGCCAGTTCGGCAGCCTGCTGGAGATCACCCAGGGCGGCAAGGAGCCGGTTGAGCTTGCGTCGGGCGAGGTACGCAAGTTCCTCGAAGACGGCGACGAGATCATTCTGCGCGCCCGTTGCAAGCGCGATGGCGTGGCCTCGATCGGTTTCGGCGAATGCCGCGGCAAGATTCTTGCTGCGCACTGAGGGCAGGGGCCATGGAACTCTTTACCTACTACCGCTCGACTTCATCCTACCGGGTGCGGATTGCCCTGGCGCTCAAGGGGCTGGATTACCAGTCGCTGCCGGTCAACCTGCTCAAGGGCGAGCAGCGCGAAGAACCCTTCGTGTCCCGCAACCCACAAGGGCGGGTGCCGGCGCTGAAGACCGACTCGGGTGAGATCCTGGTGCAGTCGCCAGCGATCATTGAATACCTGGAAGAGGTTTATCCACAACCGGCACTACTGCCTCAGGACCCGGTTCGCCGGGCCCACGCCCGCGGTGTGGCGGCGCTGATCGGCTGCGATGTTCATCCGCTGCACAACGTCAGCGTGCTCAATCAATTGCGCGAGCTGGGCCATGACGACGGCGAGGTCAATCAGTGGATTGGTCACTGGATCAGCCAGGGCCTGGCTGCGGTCGAGCAGTTGATTGGTGACAAAGGCTTCTGCTTCGGCGATACGCCCGGGCTGGCCGATGTCTACCTGATCCCGCAACTGTACGCCGCCGAGCGCTTCAATATCGACCTCAGTGGCTTCCCGCGCATTCGCCGGGTCGCCGCCCTGGCCGAGGCGCATTCGGCATTTGCCCAGGCCCACCCTTCGAGGCAGCCCGACACCCCATAAACCTGGCTGCCCGCACCTGATACCCATAACAATAAAAGGTACCTTGCGATGCACAATCAGATTGCCAGCTTTCGCACGGCGCTGGATGCCCGGCCCGTGTCGCGTTATCAGTGGTTACTGCTGTTGTTACTCGCTTTGTTGCTGGTTACCGATGGTTATGATGCTCAGGTGCTGGGTTATGTCATTCCTTCCCTGGCCCAGGACTGGGGCCTGGAGAAGGCCGCGTTCGGGCCGGTGTTCAGCGCCAACCTGCTGGGCCTGACCCTGGGCTCGCTGGCAGTGACGCCCCTGGCAGATCGCTTCGGTGTGCGCCGGGTGCTGCTGTGTTGTGTGCTGCTGTACTCCAGCCTGACCCTGCTGATGGTGTTTGCCAACTCGCTCAACAGCCTGATGCTGGCGCGGTTTGTCTGCGGCATCGGCATGGGTGGGGCGATGCCCAGCGCCATGGCGCTGATGTCCGAGTATGCACCGCCGCGCTTGCGCACCTTGATGGTCACCCTGGCGGCTTGCGGCTTTTCGTTGGGTGGCGCAGCGGGAGGTTTTGTTGCTGCCGGGTTTATCGACAGCTTCGGCTGGCAGGCGGTATTCCTCGCTGGCGGTGTCGCGCCGCTGTTGCTGTTTCCATTCTTGCTTGTGTACCTGCCCGAGTCGTTGCCGCGACTGCTGCGCGATGTGCCACCCTATGCGCGTTTGCTCAAGGTCACGGCAAAGATGCTCCCGGGCTGGCAGCCGCCTGCGGCCACTGCGCGGGCCCAGGCAGAAAACCATAACAAACTCACCGTGCTGGCGTTGTTTCGCGACGGCTATGCCAGGTCGACACTGTTTATCTGGTCGACCTTCTTTGTCAGCTTGATCCTCTTGTACTTCATGATCAGCTGGTTGCCTTCCCTGTTGCTGGAAAGCGGCCTGGCGCTGAACCAGGCCAATCTGGCCACCTCGATGTTCCTGTTTGCTGGCACTCTGGGTGCGGTGTTCATGGCCTGGATCGCCGATCGCCTCAAGCGTAAAGTGCGCCTGCTCGGCGCCGTGCTATTGGCGGCGGCGGTGTTCACCGTGTTGCTCGGCCTGAACCATGACAATCCGCGTTGGCTGGTGGTCTGCGTATTTGCCGCAGGCTTTTGCATCATCGGCGGTCAGTTGACCCTCAATGCCTTTACCAGCAATTTCTATCCGGCCCAGGTACGTGCCACCGGCACGGGGTGGGCGTTGGGGGTGGGGCGTTTCGGTTCGATCCTCGGGCCGCTGTTCGGCAGCCTGTTGCTGGCCATGCATTTACCGGTCGAGCAGATATTTTTCTTCTGCGCGATTCCGGCGGTGCTGGCTGCCTTGCTGATCATCCAGGTACGCAGCCCGGGCGAGGCGCTCAGTGCACCAAAGGTGAGGCAGGCGGAAGATGATTCAAGCGCTCGGTCAGGCGCAAGCGCTGGATTGGATCGTCGCTGAGCAGCAAGGCGTGCTCCAGGTCGAAGCGCTCGGCCTGCGGGCACTCCAGGTGTTGATAGAGGGTGGCGCGTGCCATGTAGTCGGCGGCGGTACCAGGACCCAGTTGCAACACCCGTTCGGCATCCTTGAGGGCTTCCAGGTCATCATCATGACTGGCGTGCAGTTGACGCAGATTGCGCGACAGGCGCTGAAGCATCTGCACAGGGCTTGCGCTGAGTAGGTGATCGGCACTGAGCGCCAGTTGCGGGCCGAACTGACGGCCCAGCAGTTCACGGCAATCGGCTGGGTACAGGCGTCGCCCGCCGCAGGGGTCGAGCAGGTGGTCGGCGCCGGGGACGCGCAACAGGAAATGCCCGGGGAAGTTTACACCTTCCAGGGGGATCGACAGGCCACGGGCCAGTTCCAGGGTCAGCAACGCAAGCGCCAGGGGCTGGCCGCGACGACGTTGCATGACCTTGTCGAGCAACGCCGCCTGGGGGCGCAGGGGATGGTACTCGTCCTGCTGGAAGCCCAGGGCATTGAGGCGGCGCAACAACGGCTGGGCCAGTTCGCTGAGCGGCAGCATCGGCAATCCGGCGCTGACCTCCTGCTGCAAGGCCTTCACCTCGTCCAGTACCTTGGCCGGCACCACGCTGTTGTCGTGCTCCGCGGCGATCCACAGCGCTGCTTCCAGCAGGGCGACCGGGTCACGCTCAAGGCAAGCCAGACAGGCATTACGTGGGTTCATGGCAATCTCCGCTCAAGCTTCTGTTGTAGCGCTGGCGGGGCCTTTCGTCCAGTGGTCCGAGTGTGGCCGTCAGGGGGGAAAGCGCGGCCTATACTGGGATCAGCACCTCATCGAGGAGCCTGCCGATGTTTGCACTTATGCAAAGCACCCGTACGCAATCGCTGCACCTGTGCATCGACCCGCCGACCGGCCTCAAGGCTGTGGTCGCGATTCATAGCGAGCACCTGGGGCCGGCCATGGGCGGCTGCCGCTACCTGGCCTATCCAGACGACGACAGCGCGATGATCGACGCCATTCGCCTGGCTCAGGGCATGAGCTACAAGGCTGCACTGGCGGGGTTGCCTCTTGGCGGTGGCAAGGCGGTGATCATCCGCAACCCGCACGTGGAAAACCGCGCGGCTTTGTTCGAAGCGTTCGGGCGCTTTGTCGAAACCCTGCAGGGGCGCTTCATTACCGCAGTAGACAGCGGTACCTCGACCCTGGACATGGATTGCATCGCCCAGACCACCCAGCACGTCACCAGTACAACCGCCGCAGGCGACCCCTCACCGCATGCGGCCATGGGCGTGTTCGCCGGCATTCGCGCTACCTCGATGGCGCGCCTGGGTAGCGACAACCTAGAAGGCTTGCGCATTGCCGTGCAGGGCCTGGGCAACGTCGGCTATGCGCTGGCCGAGCAACTGCATGCGGCGGGCGCCGAGCTGCTGGTCAGTGATCATGATCCGGGCCGGGTGCAACTGGCGATCGAGCAGTTCAATGCCCGGCCAGTAGCCAACGACATGCTGATCAGTACGCCCTGCGACATTTTCGCCCCGTGCGGGGTAGGGCCGGTGCTCAATGGCCAGAGCGTGATGCAACTGCGCTGTGCAGCGGTGGCGGGAGCGGCCAACAACCAGCTGACCACCTTGCAGGTCGCCGACCAGTTGGAAAGCCGCGGAATCCTCTATGCGCCGGATTATGTGATCAACGCGGGAGGGCTGATCTACGTGGCACTCAAGCACCGTGGCGAAGACCTGGGCACCATCACCGCGCACCTGGCGCGCATCCCCTCGCGCCTGACCGAAGTGTTTGCCCACGCCCAGGCCGAGAAGCGCTCGCCGGCGCGGGTGGCGCAAATGCTCGCCGAGGGGCTGATCTACCGTTGAGCCGCGCTTACTGGGCGGCGCCGTCGCCAAGCAGCTCGGACAAGGCGTCAGGCTGGCTCTTGAAGGCCCTGGCGAATATGTCGCGGTTTTTCGCCATGTAAATACCGGCATCCTCGACCTGCTGTTCGCTCAGCGACGGCACGGCTTTCTTCAGGACCTCGGCCAGCAGTTCAGCCAGTTCGAGCATCTTGTCGTGACGGTCTGCTTCGGCTTTATCCATGAACAAGCGCTCCAGGTCGCGGCTGCTGCGGTATACCACTTCGACGGCCATTCATCACCTCACATGCCTTTGGTAATCGATGTATTCGATACTGTTTATTTGTACAGTGTTAATGATAGGGTAATCCACAGGACTAAGATAGTGGCAAATCAATATTCTGCTTTGCGCCACTCTCCATGCCGCCTGGCGCGGCACTTTTGCCGCTCTCTATGGTCTGCTTGAGCGTGTAGAATTGCGCATCGGCAGTCGAGCCATCCAGTCTACGAAGGATTAGCAATGAACGAGCAAACATCGCACCTGAATCGGGAACGGCGCTTTCTGGTGCTGCTGGGGGTGATCTGCCTGGCCCTCATCGGTGGTGCGTTGTACATGCAGGTGGTGCTGGGCGAGGCGCCATGTCCGCTGTGCATCCTGCAACGTTATGCCTTGTTGTTGATCGCACTGTTCGCCTTCATCGGCGCGGCGATGCCTGGCAAGCGCAGCCTGACCCTGCTCGAAGGCCTGGTGGTGCTCAGCGCCATTGGTGGCATCGCTGCCGCCGGCAATCATGTGTATGTCCTGGCCAATCCTGCGATCAGTTGCGGCATCGACACCCTGCAACCGATCGTCGACGGCCTGCCACTGGCTTCGGTGCTGCCGCTGGTGTTCCAGGTCGATGGCTTCTGCTCCACCCCCTACCCACCGGTCATGGGCCTGTCCCTGGCACAATGGGCGCTCGTAGCCTTTATACTGACCGCCGTTCTGGTGCCCCTGGGTATCTACCGCAACCGCCGTCAGGCTTAGACAAAAGTCATGTATTGACGCAAGCCCATTGTGCAATGAGATTTGCCAGGTTTGTCGCACCAAACTTGATCTTGATCAAGTTCAAGCCCTTGTAGAACGGGCGTTCCAGGGGTATTGAAAGGGGTGCGACAAACTGTCGCGAAACTGATTTTTTGCGCACGATTATTACATAATCGGTAAAGGACTGTTGCTCAATAAGTCATAGTCAACGATAGGTTACCTATCTACAATCGCCCCCAATTTCCGTTCGGCACCGCTTGTGAGTCGCAGGATTAAAGGAGCTTCAGGGCTCTTTTCGCTGACTCTGACGAGCATCGCCTGCGGCGATGCCGGGCTGACCCCCCTCCGTGATTTCCCGCACCAAATGGAATTGGTCTGAAGACAGGCCCGTTGCCTACTGAAGTCAAAATAATAAACACCGCAATACCTGGTTTATGCCGAGCCGCCGCAGCTGGCCTCAAGGCATGACCGTATTCGATCCCATAAATGCTAACGCTTGGCAGGACGAAGTGTTGGCGACCAAAACACAAATTGCATTGAAGCAAGCTGCTCTAGAGGTCGTGAGATGAGTAAAAAGCGTTACCCCAGACTGTTTGGCATTCTGCCCTTTTTAGGCATGCTTTTACTCAGTGGGTGCAACTGGACCCTGCTCGACCCGAAGGGCCAGGTCGGCATTGAGCAAAAGAACCTTATCCTGATCGCTACCGGCTTGATGTTGCTGGTGGTGATTCCTGTCATTTTCATGACCCTGGCGTTTGCCTGGAAGTATCGCGCTTCCAACAAGGCTGCGACCTACACGCCTGACTGGTCGCACTCGACCAAGATCGAAGTGGCGGTCTGGACCATCCCGGTTCTGATCATCATCGCCCTGGGTTACGTGACCTACAAAACCACCCACGAGCTGGACCCGTATCGTCCGCTGGTTTCCGATGTGAAACCGGTGCAGATCGACGTGGTCGCCCTGGACTGGAAATGGCTATTCATCTACCCGGAACAAGGCATTGCCACGGTCAACAAGATCGTCTTCCCGGCCAACACCCCGGTCAACTTCCGCGTGACCTCCGACTCGGTGATGAACTCGTTCTTCATTCCGGGCCTGGGCGGGCAGATCTACGCAATGGCTGGCATGACCACCAAACTGCACCTGATCGCCAACGAGAACGGTGAGTTCGACGGTATCTCCGCCAACTACAGCGGCGCCGGTTTCACCGGTATGAAGTTCAAGGCAACCGCCACTTCCCAGGCTGATTTCGAAGCATGGGTGAACGAAGTCAAGCAATCGCCGAAACAGCTGGATGCGGCTGAATACGCGGCATTGGCCAAAACGAGCGAAAACAATCCAGTCGCGCTGTACAGCGTGGCCTCGCCAGAGCAGTTCCAGTCCATCGTCGACAAGTACGAAGGCATGAACCGCGGTCGGCCGGTCCACGAAAAAGAGCAGAGCAAAGAAGCGGCCGGTACCGAAGGGATGGACGTGAGTATGCATTCAGCTGCTGGGGCAGAGGAGTAAGAGATGTTCGGTAAACTAAGTCTGGATGCGATTCCGTATCACGAGCCGATAGTCATGGTGACCATTGCCATGATCGCGCTCGGCGGTCTCGCGTTGATCGGTGCAATCACCTATTTCAAGAAATGGACCTACCTGTGGTCCGAGTGGCTGACCTCGGTCGACCACAAGAAAATCGGGGTGATGTACATCATCGTCGCGATGATCATGCTGCTGCGCGGCTTTGCCGACGCCATCATGATGCGTACGCAGTTGGCCATGGCCACTGGCGGCTCCGAGGGCTACCTGCCTCCCGAACACTATGACCAGATCTTCACCGCTCACGGTGTGATCATGATCATCTTCATGGCAATGCCATTCTTCACCGGCCTGATGAACCTGGCCCTGCCTCTGCAGATCGGTGCGCGTGACGTTGCCTTCCCGTTCCTGAACTCCCTGAGCTTCTGGCTGCTGGTGTCCGGCGTCGTGCTGGTCAACGTCTCCCTGGGTGTCGGTGAGTTCGCCAAGACCGGCTGGGTTGCCTATCCGCCGCTGGCGGGTATCCAGTACAGCCCTGGCGTGGGTGTCGATTACTACATCTGGGCGCTACAGCTGTCCGGCTTGGGTACGACGCTAACGGGTGTCAACTTCCTCGCCACCGTGCTGAAAATGCGCGCGCCTGGCATGAAGCTGATGGACATGCCGATCTTCACCTGGACCTGCACCTGGGCCAACGTTCTGATCGTCGCGTCGTTCCCGATCCTGACCGCCGCCCTGGCACTGCTGACGCTTGACCGTTACATGGATTTCCACATTTTCACCAATGAACTTGGTGGCAATCCGATGATGTACGTCAACCTGTTCTGGGCCTGGGGTCACCCTGAGGTTTACATCCTGATCCTGCCGGCCTTCGGTGTGTTCTCGGAAGTCACCTCGACCTTCGCTGGCAAACGCCTGTTCGGCCACAAGTCGATGATCTACGCTTCGGGCGCGATCGCGGTACTGGGCTTTGCGGTATGGTTGCACCACTTCTTCACCATGGGTTCGGGCGCCAGCGTCAACACCTTCTTCGGTCTGGCGACCATGCTGATCTCGATTCCGACCGGGGTTAAGCTGTTCAACTGGCTGTTCACCATCTACCAGGGCCGTCTGCGCTTCACCGCGCCAGTCTTGTGGACCCTGGGCTTCATGGTGACCTTCTCGATCGGTGGTATGACCGGCGTGCTGCTGGCTGTTCCAGGTGCTGACTTCGTTCTGCACAACAGCCTGTTCGTGATCGCCCACTTCCACAACGTGATCATCGGTGGTGCGGTGTTCGGCTACATTGCTGGCTTCGCCTTCTGGTTCCCGAAAGCCTTCGGCTTCACCCTGAACGAGAAGTGGGGCAAAGCTGCCTTCTGGTTCTGGATCTCCGGTTTCTACGTGGCCTTCATGCCACTGTACGCACTGGGCTTCATGGGTATGACCCGTCGTCTGAACCATTCCGACAACCCACTGTGGGAACCCTACCTGTACGTAGCCGTGTTCGGCGCCGTGCTGATCCTGTTCGGTATCGCCTGCCAGCTGATCCAGCTGTACGTGTCGATTCGCGACCGCAAGGACAACATGGACGTGACCGGCGACCCATGGGGCGGCCGTACCCTGGAATGGTCGACTTCGTCGCCACCACCGTTCTACAACTTCGCCACCATGCCTGAGAACGTCGATCTGGACGCCTGGCACGAAACCAAGAAAGCCGGTATCGCGTACAAGGTTCCAGCCAAGTACGAAGCGATCCACATGCCGAACAACACCTCCACCGGTGTGTTCATGGGCTTGCTGCTGACCGTGTTCGGTTTCGCCTTCATCTGGCACATCTGGTGGCTGGTTGGCGTAAGCCTGATCGGTACCATCGCGGTCTTCGTCGCCCATGCTGCTCGTGACGACCAGGGCTACATGGTTCCAGCCGAGGAAGTGGCGCGCATCGAAGGTGAGCGCATGAAGTCCCTGGGCCTGGCTACCGGTACGCCGGTTGGCGCACGTGTCGAATCGTTTGAGCGGGTTTAATCAATGTCCAGTCATGTAATTAACGCTGATACTCATGCTCATGGTCACGACCATGGGCATGACGACCACCACCACGACTCGGGCCAGATGACCGTATTCGGTTTCTGGCTGTACCTGATGACCGACTGCATCCTGTTTGCGTCGCTCTTCGCCACCTACGCGGTGCTGTCCGGCAGTTTTGCCGGCGGCCCGTCGGGTCACGATATTTTCCAGCTGGACTTCGTCGCGGTTGAGACCGGCCTGCTGTTGCTGTCGAGTATCACCTTCGGCTTCGCCATGTTGCAGATGTTCAAAGGCAACAAGGGCGGCGTGCTGGGCTGGTTGGCCATCACCTTCCTGCTGGGTGCGGGCTTCATCGCGATGGAAGTCTATGAGTTCCATCACCTGATTGCCGAGGGCTTTGGCCCGCAGCGCAGTGGCTTCCTGTCGGCGTTCTTCGCGCTGGTCGGTACCCACGGTCTGCACGTAACCGCAGGTCTGATCTGGATGGCGGTCATGATGTACCAGATCAACAAGCACGGTATCACTGGTACCGCCAAGACCCGCATGAGCTGCCTGAGCCTGTTCTGGCACTTCCTGGACGTGGTCTGGATCTGCGTGTTCACCGTCGTGTATCTGCTGGGGGTTCTGTAAATGGCTAACGCACATAACAGCCACGCCGAGGGCAACCACGGTAGCGTCAAGTCCTATGTGATCGGTTTCGTCCTGTCGATCATCCTGACGGCGATTCCGTTCGGCCTGGTGATGTTCCCGAGCATGCCCAAAGACATCACGATCATGGTCGTGGTGGCCCTGGCGGTCATCCAGGTCGTGGTTCACCTGGTGTACTTCCTGCACATGGACCGTTCTGCCGAGCAGCGCTCCAACGTGTCGACCTTCCTGTTTACGGTAATGGTCATTGCACTGTTGGTCGGCCTGTCGCTGTGGATCATGTTCAGCATCCACACCAGCATGATGGCGAAGTGAGGTAAGACGACATGTCCGTTAAGCACTTTATCCAAATCACCAAACCGGGGATCATTTTCGGTAACGTGCTTTCTGTGGCAGGCGGTTTTTTCCTTGCCGCGCAAGGGCATGTCGACTTCATGCTGTTCCTGGCCACGGTGATTGGCACTTCGCTGGTGGTGGCGTCCGGTTGCGTGTTCAACAACTGCATCGACCGTGACATCGACATCAAGATGGAGCGCACCAAGAACCGTGCGATGGTCCAGGGCCAGATCTCGCTGAAAGTCGCGCTGGCCTACGCCACCCTGCTCGGGGTGGCCGGCCTTGGCCTGCTGTACGTGCAGGCCAATGCCCTGGCGGCGCTGTTCGGCCTGATCGGCTTTGTCATCTACGTCGGGTTCTACAGCCTGTACCTCAAGCGCAAATCGGTGCACGGCACCCTGGTTGGCAGCCTGTCCGGTGCCATGCCTCCGGTGATCGGCTACTGCGCGGTGAGCAACAGCTTCGACCTGGCTGCACTGACCCTGCTGGTGATGTTCAGCCTGTGGCAAATGCCGCATTCCTACGCCATTGCGATCTTCCGCTTCAACGACTACCTGGCCGCATCGATTCCGGTGCTGCCGGTCAAGCGTGGGATCCTGGTGGCCAAGAAGCACATCCTCTGGTACATCGTGGCGTTCCTGGTAGCGACCCTGATGCTGACCCTGGGTGGCTATGCCGGCATGAGCTACATGGCCGTTGCCGCAGCCATGGGCATGTACTGGTTGTACATGGCCTGGACCGGCTACAAGGCGGTGGACGATCGTCTGTGGGCCCGCAAGCTGTTCGTGTTCTCGATCTTCACCATCACCGCCCTGAGCGTGATGATGTCGCTGGACACCAAGGTGCCGACCGAGTTGTTGCTGACTTACGCACACTGATTCATCAGCGTGTAATGAAAACGCCCCAGGCTGCGAAGCCTGGGGCGTTTTTGTTTGTGCGTGCAGTCTCATCGCGGGGCAAGCCCGCTCTCACAACGACCGAAACTGCTGTTGACAAGTACCCCGGGTTTGCCGGATTTTATCGCCGCGCAGGTAGGGAATATCTGCGCATGGCCAGAGGATACTGGCCGTGATCCACCACACAAGGGATTGTTCATGACCGAGCCAAACGCCGTTGCTCAACGGGCGTGCCTTGCGCCGCTGCGCGAGCGCTACACCTCTTTGCACCTCGATACCGCCCTGCAGGTACTCGACTGCCTGTTCCGCCGCCGCAGCCTGGCTCCTGGTCAGGATGACGAACTGTCCGCAGACGTGCTCGAGCCGCATCTGGACAAGGTCCTCAAGGCAATCGAAAGCGGCCAGCGCATCGAAATGGTGCTGCCTGCCTTTCCGGGTAAATCGCCGAACCGGCAGAAGACCCTCAGCCACCTGCCCGATCTTGCCGAGCGCCATGCCATCGACGAGCTGCAGCACCTGTGCGCAGAAATCCAGGCCCTTTACGCGCCGGGCGCATTGATCCACATCTGCTCCGACGGCTATGTGTTTTCCGACCTGGTGCGGGTGCCCGATGCCCACGTCAAGGACTACACCGATGAGATCCAGCGCTACGCCGAACAGCACTATCCGCACAGTTTTGCTCTGTTCGACCTCAAGGACGCCTACCCACAGCTAGGCTGCCTGGACTCCATGCGCGAAGAGCTGATGATCGAGTACGGTCAGTCGCTGATCGCGCTCGGCCAGCGCTTTCAGGATGAGCCGCACATGATGCTGATGTACTGCGGCATTCACCGTTTCTTGTCCGAAGATTACTCGGGCCTTGCCGAGTTCACCGGCATGAGCCTCAATGCTGTGAAGAAGATCGCCAAACCGGCCTCCCAGCGCGTGATCCAGCGCAGCGAGGCCTGGAGTGCGCTGCTGCAAGCGCGTTATCCACAGTGCCTGCGCCTGTCGATCCACCCGCAATTGGCCGTGTCGCAGAAAATCGGTATTCGCCTGGTGCCCACCAGCGACCTGTGGCGCACGCCCTGGCACTCGGTGGCGATCAAGCGGCGTGGCGTGGTGATGCTCGACAAGCGCAGCAACATCGACGAGCGCTACAGTCGCCTGGTGTTCCGCCAGGGTCGTCCTTGCCACTACGCCAGCGCGCAATGATGCCTGCACCGCTAACGGCAGACGCCGTGATTTTCGACCTTGATGGCACGCTGGTCGATACCTTGCCGGACATCGTCTGGTGCCTTAACCAGGTGCTGCAGGAGCAGGGTTACCCGCCGTTGCCCCTGGAGACCATCAGTGCCTATGTCGGCGGTGGCACCGGGGCGATGCTCGAACGGGTCGCTGCGCGCCTGGGCATTGCTGACGACAAGGCCCTGCATGAGCGTTACATCGCCTGCTACCAGAACCATCTGGTGCAGTTCTCGCAGCCCTACGCGGGCATCCTCGAGCTGCTCAAGGGTTGCCGACAACTGCACCTGCCCTTGGCCATTGTCACCAACAAGGCCCAAGACATGGCGCTGCAGCTGGCAACGCAGTTGTTCCCTGCGGGCACTTTCCAGATTGTGCTTGGTCAGCGCTTTGGCCAGCCGCTCAAACCGCAACCTGACGCAGCGCTGGAAGCCGCTCGGCACCTTGCGGTGGAGCCTGGGCGCTGCCTGTTCGTGGGCGACACGGTGATCGACCTGATGACCGCGCGCGCAGCGGGCATGCAGGCTGCGGCCGTGACCTGGGGCTACGGCCGGCTCTATGCCTTGCAGGCGCAGGCAGCGGACCTGTACTGCGATCAACCGGTGGATTTGCTGCACGTTCTGCGCAAGGCCGACACCACTTGCCAAACTGGCACGCTCGCCAGCCAATTTTGAAACACCACCTCTCAAGGAAGATAGGTCATGCAACACAAGGACACCTGGATCAAGGCGGTCAGCGACGTGCTGGCGGGTTATCTGCTCAAGGACAGCGACGATCGCTTCGACGCGGCGGGCAGGGCCAACCTGGCGCAGAGCCTTGCGTACTTCTACGAACAGCAAGCCCCCGTTCGCCTGGTGCTGCCTGGCTTTCCGTGCAAGTCGCCGAATGCCCGTGACCAGACCTTCGGTGTGCTGCCCGACTACGGCGAAGCCATGGCCATCGAGCGCCTCGATCAACTGGGCCAGGACATCGCCGCGCTACATGCACCAGGTTGCGTGGTGTCGATCCTCAGTGACGGCACTACCTTCAACGACATCGTCGGTGTGCCCGACGAGGTGCGCAAAACCTATAACCAGGCGCTGCGCGAGCTGTGCACGACCCACACGATCAACTGGGTCAGCATGGAGGACCTGTTCCCCCAGGCCAGCAGCGCCGATGCCGTGCGCGCGACCCTGGTCAAGCAGGCGCGCCTGCCCTGGAAGAACGTCGAGGCGCTGATCGAGCAGAGCCGCACCGACGAAACCCTCAGCCACGCCCACGACAAGCTTTGCAGCCACCTCTACAACGACTTGCGGCTGTGCCGTGAAGCCGGCCAGAGCGAGGACGAGCACCTGCTGCAGATCGGTTACAAGGCCTACCAGATGATGTTCCGCGGCCAGGCGCTGAATGCAGCGGTCAACCGCTTCTTCCCTGATGACATTCGCCTGTCGGTGCACCAGTACGACAACGCCGGGCCAAAATTCACCCTGGCCCTGGCGGACGGCCTGGAGCGGGTGTCCAGCCCCTGGCACGCCGTGCCGGTGCGCCATCTGGATGGCAGCCAGACCCTGCGCGGCCATGCCGAGGTTGATATCGACAAGCACGTGCTGGTGCAGTATCAGGGCCGTCCTTGGCTCTATCACCAGACCACTGGCGAAGCACTGCAAGGCTTCGAGTTCCAGATGCAGAAGCTGCCACTGTTCGGCTTGCTGGTACGGGACCCGCTGGGCCTTGGCTTCGAGCGTTTCTCGACGCAGTTGCTGGAATCGTTGGTGGAAACCTTCGGCTTTGTCTGCCTGCGTGGCTGTCAGTTCGAGGACCGCGACAGCTTTGCCCGCGATTGCGAGCGCTTTGGCACCATCTATCAGTGGGCCTTTGGCAAGGTGCACGTGGTCAAGCCGGCCGACAAACCCGAAGGTGTCGTGCATTCGCTGGAGAAGACCCCGCTGCACTGGGACCTGAACATGCTGCCCGACAGCGACGCCCAGGTTCTGCGCGATCCGAAGTTCTGCGCCAGCAAGTTCATGCTCTATTGCAAGACGCCGCCACAAGCGGGCGAAGGCCAGACCACCATCGTCGATAGCCGCAACGCCCTGCGCAAGGTTGGCAACCAGGTGGCGCGGCAGTGGCAGGCGGTGGACATCACCTACTACACGCGCATGACCTACTTCGGTGGGTCGCCTCGTCATTACGGCCTGGTGGACCTGCATCCGCGTACCGGTGAACGCATCCTGCGCTATCAGGAAGGTACCGATTCGACCCTGCAGACCCTGAGCCAGGAAGTCCAAGGCTATGACGAACAGGCCCAGCAGGCGCTGCTTGAACAGCTCGACGCGCTGGTCTACGACGAGGACTGTCTGATTGCCCACGACTGGGTCGAAGGGGACCTGGTGCTGATCGACAACTACCAGACCCTGCACGGGCGTCTGCCGATGTCGCCGGCGTCGGCTTCGCGCGAGCTGTGGCGGGTACAGGTCTACTGAGTGATGCCCTGGCAGCGGGTTCCGTTGTCAGGGTGTCTTTCCGCCTGTTGGTGGTGGCTGGGCTGCAATAGTGTGTGCCGATCCTCAACTTCACAGGATCATGGCATGAGCATTTTGACCGTTTACTTTTGTGGCACCGGTTCTCACCGCTTCGACGACAAGAACCCCAACTTTTGGAACGGCGAGCTGGTTTCAACCCTGGCTGCCAACGACCAGGGCAGGGAGTTTGCCCACTGGGTGGCCATCGATGGCCCAGGCAGTGACAATCTGCAAGCCGATGAACTGTTCATCCAGACCAAGGCCTACGGGCTTTCCGGTACCTTGTTCGGCAAGGGCTGGGAAGAGAACGTCAACCACGCCCTGCACGTCATCAAAGGCTCGTTCGCCTGGCAGCGCAAAACCCTAAGCGAAGCTGAGTACAAACAGCTCAAGGCCGCCGGCATTCCCATCGAGGATGTCGATAAAATCGGCTCCTGGTTCTGGCGTACCTACAGCTACGGCAATCGCGTGGTGACACCGCAGCAACTGCAGGAGCAGATCATCAAGATGTTTCGCAAGAACGGGCCACTGCCGACCCAGGTCAACCTCGTGGGCTGGAGCCGCGGCGGAGTGAGCTGCCATATGCTGGCCAATGCCATGCTCGGGGACAGCAGCCTCAAGCACATCCCGGTGAATATCTTTGCCATCGATCCGGTACCGGGCCTGTTGAACTTTCAGGCGCATCGGGTTCAGTTGGGCGACAACGTCAAGCAGTACGTCGGTTTCTATTCCCGTGATGAGCGGTCCAAAGGCTTTGCCTGCGTTGTGCCCAGGACCCATGGCTCGACCCGTTGCCACATCTATCCGATGCCGGGCCGGCACGCGACGCTGGTGGGCAACGCTTCGGCTGATGGTGCTGGCGCTGGCAAAGTGCTGGTCGAGCCTGGGCTGATCGTGCGCCACTTCGCCGAAGTCTGCCTGAGCCGCTGGGGGGTCAAGTTGCAAAAGATGCTCAACCTCAGCGACCAGGCGCTTGCGCAGTATCACCAGACGCTAGTACGGGACGAGAGCCGCTATCAGGCGATGCGCAGCCACTCCTACACCATGCTCACCGAGTCGGACAAAAACGAGCGTGCGGTAAGCCTGGGCAGCGAGGGCAGGGCCTTCACCGGTGTATCCGGCACGGCCTTTGCGCCTGATCGCGGCCTGGCGGCCGCAGTCAGGTGGGAAACCAACGCCTACAAGGAGATTCGCTGAGACCTAGAAGTCGTAACGTGCGCTGACACTCACATTGCGCGGATCGCCGTAGTAGTAGGAGTTGTAGAAACCGACGTTGGTGAAGTACTTCTTGTCGAACAGGTTGTTCAGGTTGACCTGGCCTGAGAGGTGGTCGCTGAATTGATAGCGGGTCATCAGGTCAACCAGCCAGTAGGCTTCCTGGGTGTAGTCTTCACTGCCGCGAACCGGGTTGCGCACCTCTTGCCATGATTTGCCCTGCCAGCGCGCACCACCGCCCACGGTCACGTTTTCCAGGGCTCCGTGCAACTTGTAGCTGGAGAACAGGCTGACCTGGTCTTCGGGCTCCCAGGTGGAGATCTTGTCGCCATCGTCGTCACGAATGATTTTATGGGTGTAGCCGGCCTGCACTTGCCAGCCCGGGGCCAGTTCGCCGGAAATCTCCGCTTCGTAACCCTTGGACTTGGCCTTGGTGGCAACATAAGGGCTCAGCACCAGCGAAGGCTGGCCGCTGCGGTCCTGTTCGGCGCGGTTGTCTTCGTGAATCTCGAAGTATGCCAGGCTAGCGTTGAGGCGCCCGTTGAACCATTCACCCTTGAGGCCGACCTCGTAGTTGTCGCCCTCGTTAGGCTCGAGCATTTTGCCGAAGCGATCCTCACTGGACTGCGGTTCGAAGATGCTGGTGTAGCTGGCATAGACCGAATAGGTCGGATTCAGGTCGTAGACCACGCCCGCGTATGGCACGGCACGCCCGCTTTCTTTCTGGTTGCTGTCACCAGAACCGGTGAAGTTGGCGAAACGACTACCGAGGATCAGCGCCAGGTCATCGCTGGGCTTGAAGCGTGCGGTGATGTAGCTGGCGGTCTGACGGGTGGTCTGGTCGTTGGTGCGCGCCAAGTCCCAGGCCGGCTCGGCAATGTTGCCATCCCAGGTGTAGAAGTTGTCGACACGGTTGTCATAACCCGCCTGCGCGTTGTAGGCCTTGGCATCGAACCTGGCCCGCGAATAGCTGGTGCCAACCACCAACTCATGCTCGCGACCGAACAGCTCGAACGGGCCGGTGGCGTAGAGTTCTGCAGTGTCGGTCTTGGTCTCGCCGGTGAACTTGCCCGAGTACAGGGTGCTACCGCTGCCGGTACGAGGATTGGGCGCGCCGCCGCTGAGCGAGCCGAGCCTTGCGTGGTAACCGTTGAGTTTGTGGCTCAGCTCGAACTTGCTCACCCAGTCATTGGCAAAGTGGTGTTCCAGGCTGGCAAACACCGTGCGGGTGTATTGCTCCCAGCGGCTCCATTGTGCACCGGGGTTGAACGAACGTGAGACCTTGTTCAGGTTGCCATCGCTGTTGAACATGGGAATCGCCGCCCAGCTGGAACCCCTGGGATCGTTGTCCTGATAGTCGGCGCCGAGGGTTAGCAAGGTGGTGTCATCCAGGTCCATTTCGACGATGCCGTAATAGACGCTGGTCTTGCGTTCATAGTGATCCAGGAACGAGTGCTTGTCCTGCAAGGCGGCCACGGCTCGACCCCGTACGCTGGCACTGTCGTTGAGTGCACCAGAGACGTCGAGCTCGCTGCGGTAGTTGTCCCATGAGCCGCCGCTGGCACCGAGGTGGGCATTGAAGTCGGCAGTGGGTTTCTTGCGCACGAAGTTGATTGCCGCACCGGGCCTGCCGGCCCCGGAGAGCAGGCCGTTGGCGCCCTTGATCACTTCGATGCGGTCGTAGATGGCGGTGTCGCTGAGGTTGTTGCCGGCGGCGTTGACGCCGTTGTCCAGGGTAGGAATGCCATCGTACTGGTAGTTCCTGATCGCGTAGCCGCGGGCGTAGTAAGTGGTGCGCTCGCTGTCCAGCGTCGAGACGGTGATGCCTGGTGTATGGCGCATCACCTCGTCGATGGCGTTGAGGTTGAAGTCATCCATGAACTGGCGGGTGATGACTGAGATTGACTGAGGCGTCTGCCTAGGGGTCAGCACCAGTCGGGTGGCGGTGGCGATAGTGCCAGGGGTGTAGCCGCCGCTGCCTTCGGTCACCGTACCCAGCTGGTTGCTGATGACATGGGTTTCGCCCAATTCCCATACACTATGCTTATGCTCGTCGGTGTTTTCGGTGTCATCACTCGCAGGGGCGGCCTGCAGGCTGGTGCTGGCAACGCATAGGGCAATGGCTAGCAGTGTTGGGTTGAAAGGGTGGCGCTTGGCGGAAGGTGACAGCATTGCAGTTCCTTTGAATGCCATGAGAATGATATAAGTGATACAAATGATTATCATTTGATATGTCGAGTTGTAACATAAAACTCAGCCTGGGTGAGGGATTTTTCAGCAGGCACTGGACACGCTGCCGGCAAAGGCTCTATCGTCTGCTTCGGCCACCGCAGTGGCCAACGTCGCTCGGACGGTTCCGGGCGCTTACGTCTTCGAGGAAGCCATGGCTGACCAAGGTTCGCCGCGCCGCTTTGCGCGCATTGATCGTCTCCCCCCTTACGTCTTCAATATCACCGCCGAACTCAAGATGGCTGCACGCCGTCGCGGCGAGGACATCATCGACCTGAGCATGGGCAACCCCGACGGCGCCACGCCGGCGCATATCGTTGAAAAGCTGGTGCAGGTCGCTCAGCGCGAAGACACCCACGGTTACTCGACTTCCCGCGGTATTCCACGCCTGCGTCGGGCCATTTCGCGCTGGTACAAGGAGCGCTACGAGGTCGAGATCGACCCGGAAAGCGAAGCCATTGTCACCATCGGTTCCAAAGAGGGCCTGGCGCACCTGATGCTCGCCACCCTCGACCATGGCGACACCGTGCTGGTGCCCAATCCCAGCTACCCGATTCACATTTACGGTGCGGTGATTGCCGGTGCCCAGGTGCGTTCGGTGCCGTTGATTCCGGGCGTGGACTTCTTCAACGAGCTGGAGCGGGCGATCCGCGAATCCATCCCGAAACCGAAGATGATGATCCTTGGTTTCCCCTCCAACCCGACCGCGCAGTGCGTCGAGCTGGACTTCTTCGAACGGGTGGTGGCCCTGGCCAAGCAGTACGATGTGCTGGTGATCCACGACCTGGCCTACGCCGACATCGTCTATGACGGCTGGAAAGCGCCGTCGATCATGCAGGTGCCGGGCGCCAAGGACATTGCGGTGGAGTTCTTCACCCTGTCCAAGAGCTACAACATGGCGGGCTGGCGGATCGGCTTCATGGTCGGCAACCCTGAACTGGTCAACGCCCTGGCGCGGATCAAGAGTTACCACGACTACGGTACCTTCACCCCGTTGCAGGTGGCGGCGATTGCTGCGCTCGAAGGCGATCAGCAGTGCGTGCGCGACATCGCCGAGCAGTATCGCCAGCGCCGCAATGTGCTGGTCAAGGGCTTGCACGAGCTGGGCTGGATGGTCGAGAACCCCAAGGCCTCGATGTACGTCTGGGCGAAGATCCCCGAGGAGTATGCACACCTGGGGTCGCTGGAGTTCGCCAAGAAACTGCTGGCCGAGGCCACGGTCTGCGTGTCGCCGGGCATCGGTTTTGGTGACTATGGCGACGACCATGTGCGCTTTGCCCTGATCGAGAACCAGGACCGCATTCGCCAGGCGGTGCGCGGCATCCGGCAGATGTTTCGCGCTGATGGGGTAGGCGCCAAGCCAACCCAGAAGTAAGCGCAAGACCCCATCGCGGGTCTAGCCGGCTCCTACGGTGGGTGCCGGCTTGCCCCGCGAAGCAACCGTCCGTCAGCGGCGATTTATTTCTGCATCACCCCCCTTCTCAAACAAGCGGCAACGCATAGAATGGCGGCGGGTTTCTCCCTATAACGATAATCAACCTCCCCCCTTCTCATCATGTCCGAACATAATCCCTGTTTGAACTGCGGCGCCTGCTGCGGGTATTTCCGTGTGTCTTTCTTCTGGGGTGAGTGCACCTCGGCCGGAGGTGTGGTGCCCGACGACCTGGTGGTCCAGATCAGCCCCAGCCGCGTGGCGATGATCGGTACCGACAGCAAGCCGTGTCGCTGCATCGGGCTCGAAGGCGAAATTGGCAAAGGTGTGAGTTGCACCTTGTATGAGCAGCGCTCGACCCCGTGCCGGGAGTTCGATGCGGCCTGGGTCAATGGCGAAGCCAACCCCAGTTGCGATGCCGCTCGCGCCGCCTATGGGCTGCCGCCCCTGGAGGCCAACGAGCCGATTTGGCCGGACGAGGGCGCTGAAGTCGCCTGAGGCGTGGGTTGAGGGGTACACTGGGCGGTTCATGAATCGGACAGGAGGTCCCGCGTGACCCGCACGTACAGTTTCCCCGCTGACCTGTGTCTGCAAAGTCCGCGCTTGCACCTGCGGCCGATGGCGGCAGACGATGCCCAAGCATGGTTTGCCATCATGGCCGACCCGCAGGTCATGCGTTATTGGAACCATGGCCCTTGGCAAGTGCTGGCAGAGGCACAGGCGGCACTGGCCGACGACCGCAATGCCCAGTCCGCCGGGCAGATGCTCAAGCTGGGCATCTATCGGCGCGACAATGGCGAACTGATCGGCATGACCCAGCTGTTCAACCTCGACCCTGGCTCGCGCCGTGGCGAAATTGGCTATTGCCTTGCCAGCAGTGCACAAGGCCGTGGCTTCATGGACGAGGCGCTCACCAGTTTCATCGACTACCTGGCCCACGGCCTGCACCTGCGACGCCTGGAGGCCGAGATCGATCCGCGCAACCATGGCTCGGCGCGCACCCTGGAACGTCAGGGTTTCGTGCTCGAAGGGCTGTTGCGCCAGCGTTGGTGTGTGGCCGGTGAGTTGTCGGACTCAGGTTTGTACGGGTTGCTGCTCGATCAGGCGCCGCTGGACGGTTGAATATTCAAGCGCGGCAGCGCTGTCTGCGTTATTGTCGCGCGCTCTTCGACCAGCCAAATGGATTTACTGGTGCCCCTGAATTATCTGACCCTCAGTCTTGCGTGCTACTTCACTTGCCTATTCCTCCAGGCCTGCGCCCGCGAGCACGATGTGATGCGCGGCATGCACGCCCTGGCACTGGGGGTGCTGGGTGGCTCCTTCTGGTACGCCAATCCGCTGTATTTCGCCGCACTGCTGATGCACCGCACAAAGCCGCAGGTGGCCCTCTACCTGGGCTGCGCGGCGCTGTTGCTCAGTGGCCTGATGGTGCCGCTGGGCTGGCTCGGCTGGACCCCGGTGCCCGACTCGGCCAACGGACCGGGGCTGCTGCTCGGCTATTATGTGTGGCTGTTGGCGATGCTGGTGTTCATCCTCGGCCAGTGGCGCTATCGGCATGAGCCGGCGGGCAGTGGCAGGGTACCGCTGCTGGGCTGGCCCGCCTGGGTGCTGATTGCCGGGATCGTCATGACTGTGCCGCTGGCGTTCACACCCTGGAGCAAAGTGCCGTTTCGCTCGATCCCCGAGCAGGCACAAACACCCTGTGGCGCGTGTGGAGGCAACTGATGGCACGTTTTTATGTGGCAATCACCCTGGGCTTGTTCGTGCTGAGCCTGTGTTTTGATGCCATCTATCTGTCTGGCGACAGCCGGCTGCATGCCTTGCAGGCAATGCTGTACGGGCCCTGGGGCGTGGTCATGCAAATCTATGCCTGGTTTGCCAACCCGCTGCTGGGCTTGGCAATCCTGGCGCATCGACGCTGGCGCTGGTTGTCGCTGCTGTTGGGTTTTGGCGCTTTGTACCTGGCGCTGAGTTCGTTACTGGTCGAACGACTGCCCAACAACCACAGCTACGATTTTCTCGATGTCACAGGCTTTGGGCCAGGGTACTACCTCTGGCTGGCCTCTATCGGCTTCTTCTGCGCGGCGCAGGCCTGGTGGTGTCGACAGGTATTCAAGGGCGCACCGATACCAGGCTGGCACTTGCTCGATGGTGGCCTGGCAATCGCACTCAACGTGGCCATTGTCTATGCAATCCAGAGCCCTGAGCTGCACTTTCAGCTGAAGAAAGTCATCGAACCCCCGGCATCGGTGCAGATCGACAAGGACGCTATTTAGCGGCCTGAAGTCGATGTGCCCCATTGCACCACCAGCATGCCGAGCACCATCAGTCCGACCCCGGCCAGGCGCAAGCCGTTGACCGGGCGTTCGGGCAAACCCATCAAACCCCAGTGGTCGATGATCAATGAGGACAGCACCTGGCCGGCAATCACGCAGACGATGAAGCCGGCGGCGCCCAGCCGTGGCGTCAGCACCAGGGCGGCGGTGATGTAGGCAACACCGCCCACGCCGCCGAGCCATGCCCACCAAGGGGCATGAGCCACCGCGCCCAGTTGCGGTAGCGGGGCACGCAGCACCAGCAATGCCGGGATCACCATCAGTACACTGACCACCAGCGATACCAGCGACGCCCATAACGGATGCCCGAGCAAACGCCCAAGCGCTGCGTTGCTGCCTGCCTGGAAGGGCACGGCGGCGCCGGCCAGCAAGGCGATGCTCAATGGCAGCAGGGTGGCGCTGATGGCGGGCAGGTTCATGGCAAGGCTCCTGGAAAAGTGGCTTGCCAAAGTCTTTATTATCCATCCCAATAATGGAAATTCGAATGATGCACAGGAATTATTCGCCTGATGGATGACTTGCGCCGAATCGACCTCAACCTGTTGTTGACCTTGCATGCCCTGCTGGCCGAGCAGCATGTCTCGCGTGCGGCCTTGCGCCTGCACCGCAGCCAGCCGGCGGTCAGTCACGCCCTGGCGCAACTGCGCGAATTGTTCGGCGACCCGTTGCTGGTACGTCGCGGTGGGCGCTTGCAGGTTACCGCGCGGGCGCAGGCGTTGATCGAGCCGTTGCAGCAGGCGCTGGAACAACTGGATGGCCTATTGGGTAGCCCAGGCTTCGACCCGCGTCGTGCGCAGCGCAGTTTTCGCCTGGCGATGTCGGACTACGGCGCTCGGGTGGTGTTGCCAGGGTTGATGCGGGTGCTGCGCGAAGAGGCGCCGGGCATTGACCTGATCGTCTCGCAGGGCAGCCGCGAGGCCATGCTCGGTCAATTGTTCGATGGCGAGGCCGATCTGGCGCTGGCGGTGTTCCCTGAACTGGCGGCTGAACTGCGCGCGCAGACCCTGTTCGAGGAGCGCTTTACCTGTATTGCCGACCGCAGCAGTTTGCCGGCGCGGGGTGCGCTGAGCCTGGAAGACTGGTTGGCGCGGCCGCATGTGCTGGTGGCAGTGCGCCCGGGTGTCGACAACGAGATTGATCTGGCCCTCAAGGCGATCGGCGCCCAGCGACGGGTAGTGCTGGCCATGCCGCATTGGGCGGCTGCCCAGGAAGTGATTGCCAGGACCGACCTGATCCTTACCGTGGCCCGGCGCAGCCTGGACAGCAGCAAGCCCGATTCACGCCTGCGCAGGTTTGCGCCTCCGTTACCTATCCGGCCGTTTGCCTTTCAACAGGTCTGGCATCAACGCCGTGAAGGGGAGGCGGGGCATCGCTGGTTGCGCGAGAAGGTGCTGCAGGCGTGCCAATGATTGTGATGGGTTGCAAGGAACTCCTGACCATTGTTATCGCCCGCCAAGCCTTGCATTGTGAGCCAATCAACCAAGGAGCCCGCCTCATGAATTACCCCCTTCTGACAATTGCTTTGCTCACTGTCATTTCAACGGCTGCCCAGGCCCAGGACGAATACTCCCCGACTTACAGCGCCTGCATGAAAACCGCCGGATCCACCCTGGCCATGAACAACTGCAACGGTGCCGAGATCAAGCATCAGGACAGTCGCCTCAACAGTGCCTACAAAAAAGCCATGGCCGGCCTCCAAGAGCCGCAGCAAACTCAGTTGCGTGAAGCCCAGCGGGCGTGGATCAAGTACCGCGACGCCAACTGCAACCTGTATTACAGCCTCACCGGCGGTACTGTCGATCAACTCAATGGCGCAGGATGCCTACTGAGCAGCACCAAGGCGCGGGCCGACGAATTACAGAGACTGCTCGAACCCTGATCAGGTGCGGACAGCCCGGGCACGCAGGTACTCAAGCACCTCGCGCTGATTCCCGGCAAATTCGATTCGCTCAGCCTTGCTGTCGCGGTGGTAGGCATACATCGGGTCGTAATACTCATTGAGCAGGCCGCAGATCCAGGCGCGGTGCAGGTCCACCGCAGCGCTGCGCAATTGCTCTTGCAGCGCTTGCTCAAGCAATGCCGACAGCCGCTGATAGCGCTCGCCACCGAGGCGCTTGAGGATGTTGGCCATGCTCTGGGTAAGCCGTTGGGCAAACAGCCGCAGGCCATGTTCATCACCGTGCAGGGCGACAAACTCGGCGCTGAGGTCAATGACGTAATCGCCGAGAATCCGCTCGACCCGGTTGTCAAAACTGTCTTCCAGCCACACCAGCGGATAGCGTTGCATGCCCTGGTACAGCTCCAGCGGCAGCGTGCAACTGCCGACGATGCGGCCTTCATCTTCCAGCACGAACTGCTCGACACCGCGTGCGCGCTTTTTCAGCACATCGATGGCCAGGTGGTTTTCGAAATCGATCTGCGTCGGCTGGCCGGTGGCGCGCTTGCCGAAACTGGAGCCGCGGTGATTGGCGTGGCCCTCCAGGTCAACAGCGTTATCGAGCCGTTGCAGCACGTGGGTCTTGCCGGTGCCGGTGAATCCGCCGATCAGCACGAAGTCGCATTCGGCCACCGCTTGCTCAGTGGTATGGAGCAGGAAGTTACGCATGGCTTTGTAGCCACCGACCACTTTGGGGTAGTGGATACCAACGTCAGTCTTGAGCCACTGCTGGGCGATCTGCGAGCGCAGGCCGCCACGAAAACAATAGAGGTAACCCTCGGGGTTGGCCCGGGCGAAGGCGGCCCAGGCGGCAATGCGTTGATCCTTGAGCTGGCCGCTGACCAGTTGATGGCCGAGGGCGATGGCGGCCTGCTGGCCGTGATGTTTGTAGCAGGTGCCGACCTTTTGCCGCTCAAGGTCATTCATCAGCGGCAGGTTGATGACGTTGGGGAATGCGCCCTTGGTAAATTCAACCGGGGCGCGCATGTCCATCATGGCTACATCATTGAGAAACAGCTGGCGGTAGTCGGTGCAGTTGTCACGCATCAAAACACCTCAACTGCATGGCTCTGTCGCTCGACCAGCTCGCCAATCGGTGCCAGGTTCAGGCCCAGTTCGGCGGCGGCGGCGAGAAACTCTGCTTCACCTTCAGGGGTTACCGCCACCAGCAGGCCACCGCTGGTTTGCGGGTCGCACAGCAGGTGCTTTTGCTCGTCGCTCAACGGCTTGATCTTTTCGCCGTAACTGTCGAAATTACGCAGGGTGCCGCCGGGCACACAGCCCTCGGCCAGGTAGTGTTCGACGCTCGGCAGGCGCGGCACGGCGTTGTAGTTCAGGCGGGCGCTCAGCGCGCTGCCATCGGCCAGTTCCACCAGATGGCCAAGCAGGCCGAAACCGGTGACGTCAGTCATGGCCTTGACCCCGGCCAGCTTGCCGAAGCGGCTGCCGGGGGTGTTCAGGGTGCACATCCAGTCGCGGGCCAGGCCCTTGTCCTGTTCGCGCAACTTGGCTTTTTTCTCGGCGGTGGTGAGGATGCCGATGCCCAGCGGCTTGGTCAGGTACAGGCGGCAGCCGACGGTGGCGGTGTCGTTGCGCTTCATGTGGCGTTTTTGCACCACGCCAGTCACGGCCAGACCGAAAATCGGTTCGGGTGCGTCGATGGAATGGCCGCCAGCCAGTGGAATACCTGCCTCGGCGCAAACAGCGCGACCGCCACGGATTACTTCGCGGGCAACTTCAGGGGCCAGCACATTGATCGGCCAGCCGAGAATGGCGATGGCCATCAGCGGGTCGCCGCCCATGGCATAGATGTCGCTGATGGCATTGGTGGCGGCGATGCGGCCAAAGTCATAAGGATCGTCGACGATGGGCATGAAGAAGTCGGTGGTCGAAACCACACCGCGCTCGTCATCCAGGGCATAGACTGCCGCGTCATCGCGCGAGGCGTTGCCGACCCAGAGTTTGGGGTCCAGGGCTTGGGTACCGCTGTCGGCAAGAATCACCTCGAGCATCTTCGGAGAGATCTTGCAGCCACAACCGGCGCCATGGCTGTACTGGGTCAGGCGAATCGGCTCGCTCATACGCACCTCGAAAAATCCGGAAGGCCCGAGTGTAGCAAAGCTGGTCTTTGCGCCGATGCCTCTTATAATTTCCGGGCGGGCCCGCCCACGGCCCATTCCCCGCTATTGAACCGGAGAGTCCCCATGCTCAAACGTCCCCTGACGCTGTTCGCCGGCCTCCTGCTGTCCTGCTCGTCCTACCTGGCCCAGGCGGCCGATACCCTGCGGGTCAGCGCCATCCCTGACGAGGCGCCGACCGAGCTGCTGCGCAAGTTCAAGCCGCTGGGTGAATACCTTGAGCAGAGGCTTGGTATGAAGGTCGAGTTCGTGCCGGTGGCCGACTACCCGGCGGTGGTCGAGGCGTTGGCCACCGATCGCCTGGACATGGCCTGGCTGGGTGGTTTCACCTTCGTTCAGGTGCACCTGAAGAGCCCTACCGCCACGCCGCTGGTGCAGCGTGAGCAGGACGCCAGGTTCACCAGCAAATTCATCACCGCCAACCCGGACGTAAAGAGCCTGGCCGACCTCAAGGGCAAGACCTTCGCCTTTGGCTCGATTTCGTCCACCTCCGGTAGCCTGATGCCGCGCTACTTCATGCTCAAGGACAACAACATCAAGCCTGAAGACTACTTCAGCCGCGTTGCCTATTCCGGCGCCCATGATGCAACGGCCGCCTGGGTTCAGGCTGGCAAGGTCGATGCTGGCGTCCTCAATGCCAGCGTCTGGGACAAACTGGTCGCCTCGGGCAAGGTCGACACCAACAAGGTCAAGGTGTTCGCCACCACTCCAAGCTATTACGACTACAACTGGACGGTGCGCGGCAGTCTCGACCCGGCACTCAAGGACAAGATCAAGCAGGCCTTCCTTGATCTTGATCCGGCCAAACCGGCCGACAAGGCAATCCTTGACCTGCAAGCCGCCAGTCGCTTCATTGAAACCAGACCGGACAACTACAAGGGCATCGAAGAAGCCGCGCGCGCCGCCGACCTGCTCAAATGAGCATCCGTTTGACCGGCGCCAGCCTGCGCCATGGTCAGGTCCAGGCCTTGCACGGGGTGGATCTGCAGATTGCGGCCGGCGAGCGAGTTGCGATCATCGGCCCGTCGGGCGCGGGCAAATCGAGCCTGTTGCAGCTGATCGCCACGGCCAACCAACCGAGTAGCGGCACTGTCGAGCTGCTCGATGAAGCGCCGTGGCGGTTATCTGCCCGGGCGCGCCAGCACCTGCGTGCACGTATTGGCCTGATCCATCAGGCACCGCCGCTTCCCCCTCGGCAACGAGTGGTAACAGCGGTGCTGGCCGGGCGCCTGGGGCAGTGGAGCACCCTGCGTGGGCTACTCAATTTGCTACACCCGTCGGACATTCCCGGTGTGCGTGAAGTACTGGCGGGGCTGGGCATGGCCGAGAAGATTTTCGTGCAGTGCGGGCAACTGTCCGGCGGGCAATTGCAGCGCGTCGGCATCGCCCGGGCGCTATATCAGCAACCGCAGATTCTGCTGGCTGACGAGCCCGTTTCAGCGATGGACCCGGTGCTGGCCGAACACAGCCTGAAAACCCTCAACCAGCACGCCAGCGAGCGCGGTGTCACCCTGGTCGCCAGCCTGCACGCGGTGGAACTGGCGCTGGCGCATTTCCCCCGGGTGATCGGCCTTCGCGAAGGGCAGGTGGTGTTCGACCGGCCGGCTGCTGAAGTCTGCAAAGCAATGCTCGATGCGCTGTATGCCAACGAGCAGCTGGTTTCACCAGCACTGCCGTTGCTGGACCTGCACCTGCAGATTCCCCGATGCTGAACACCCATGTCCGCGACCCGGCGGCGCTACCGAGACTGCTGCTGAGTCTGTTGGCGCTTGCCCTGGTGTGGCCGGGCATCCAGCTTAGCGAACTGAGCCCCGGCGTACTGCTGCAGGCGGATAGCCGCCGCGAAATGGGCAACTTCGTCAGCGCCTTCTGGCCGCCGGCCCATGACCCGGACTTTCTCGCCCTATTGCTCGAAGCCACCTTGCAGACCCTGGCCGTGGCCACCGCAGGCATGACCCTGGCTTTGCTCCTGGCGATTCCGGCCAGCCTGCTGGCCAGTCGCGCGCTGTCGTTGCGCGCCGCCTCCCGAGGCGGGCGGCTGGGCTTCTGGTCGCGGACCTTGCGCCTGCCGGTGCGCGGCCTGTTGATCTTTTCGCGCAGCGTGCCGGAGATCGTCTGGGCGCTGTTGTTCGTCCGCGCGGTGGGCCTGGGCCCGACTGCCGGCGTGCTGGCAATTGCCATCACCTACAGCGGCATGCTCGGCAAGGTCTATGCGGAGATTTTCGAGTCGGTCAACCAGCGCCCGGCCCATGCCCTGCTGCAGGCCGGTAGCAGCCGACTGAGCGCTTTCTTCTACGGCATCTTGCCGGATGCGGCGCCAGAGCTTGTGTCGTATACGGTGTATCGCTGGGAGTGCGCGATCCGCGCTTCGGTGGTCATGGGCTTTGTTGGCGCGGGTGGCCTGGGGCAGCAGATCGACTTGTCCATGCGCATGTTCGCCGGTGCCGAGGTGGCGAGCATGTTGCTGGCGTTCCTGCTGCTGGTCTGGCTGGCCGACCAGCTCAGCCGCCTGTTGCGCGGGAGGTTGGCATGAGGCGGCTGGGCAATGTCGCGCTGCTGCTGGCACTGCTGGTGGCGGTGGTGAGTTCGTTTGCCTACCTGAGCCTTGACCTGCAGGCGCTGTTTGGCGACGGCGGGATGGGGCAAATGGGCGTCTACGCCCTGCGATTTTTCAGCCCTGACTTGAGCCCCGAGCATCTGCGTGCAGTGGCCACAGGTGCAGTGGAAACCCTGGCCATGTCTGGCCTGGGTACCTTGCTTGCGGTAGTCCTCGGCCTGTTGCTGGCCTTGCCGGCCGCCGGGCGTTTCGGTTGGCCGTTGCAGGGGGCGGCGCGCTTGTTGCTCAACGCCTTGCGGGCGATTCCGGAGCTGGTGTGGGCGGCCTTGACCGTTCTGGCCGCAGGCCTTGGGCCCAATGCCGGCACGCTGGCCCTGGCCTTGCACACCTCGGGCGTACTTGGCCGGCTGTTCGCCGAAGCGCTGGAAAACGCGCCGCCAGAACCGGCTGCGGCCATTCGCCTGCAAGGCGCAAGCCAGGTCACTGCGTTCTGCTTCGGCACCTTGCCCAACCTCTGGCCGCAGCTGCTTGCCTACAGCCTGTACCGCTGGGAAAACAACATCCGCATGGCCAGCGTGCTCGGCTTTGTCGGCGCCGGCGGCCTGGGGCAGATGCTCTACACCACCTTGAGCCTGTTTCAGGAAGCCCGGGCCAGCACGGTGATCATCGCCATGCTGGTGCTGGTGTTGCTGGTGGATGCCTTGAGTGAGGTGCTCCGGCAGCGCTTTGTGCGGGCGTGATCAGAATGCCCCGCGCAACGTCAGCATGTAATTGCGCGGCTCACCATAGTAGTTGCCGTACTCCGAGGTGCCGACCGTCGCGTAGTAACGCCGATCAAACAGGTTGTTGCCGTTGAGGGCGACGGTCCAGTGTTCGTCGACCTTGTACTCAACCATCGCGTCGTACACCGCATAGCCGCTCTGGGTGAAGTCGTAAGGCTTCTCGTTGATCGCGTTACCCTTCGCATCAAAGTCGTAGGCGGTGCCTTTGACGAAGTTGCTGCTCTGGATGTTCACCCCGCCGCCAACTCGCCAGGCCGACCAGTCGTTGGGCAGGGTATACACCGACCACAGCTTGAACAGATGCTTGGGCGTGATGCTGGTGTAGTCGCTCTGTTCGGTCTGGTTGTCCATCAGGTTGAGGGTGTACCCGGCGATCACTTCCAGCCCGGGCAGCACCTCGCCGCTGGCCTCGATATCGATGCCCTTGCTGATCACCTTGCCCTGGCCGATGAAACAGCAAGCACCGCTATAGCTGAAGGGGGCCCGTGGGTAGGCAGGGTCGTTGATCGCTTCGTGTTCACGCTTGGTATAGAACAGCGCGGTTGTCAGGTTCAGTGCGCCGCCGAACAGTTCGCCCTTGAGTCCGGTTTCGTAAGTCTTGCCGGTCATGGCCTCCACTGCTGAACTGTTGCCTTCAGGCCCTTTGAGCTTTTGCGCCTGGGGTTTGAATACTTCGGCGTAGCTTGCATAAGCCGACCATTGATCGTTCAAGGCATAGATCAAACCACCGTAGGGCACCACTTTGGTCGGCTCGCGATGGCTGATTTGCGATTCATAGCGCCAGACATCGTTACTCTTGGACTGGTAGGCCTGTTCGTATTTGTAGCGTTGGGCACGGGCGCCGACGATCAGCTTCAGTGGGTCGCTGATCTGGAGCCTAAGCGTTGAGTACAGGCCATATTGCTCGCGGGTGTTGGGGCTGTAGTCGCGCCAGAAATCATGATCGGACGCGTTCGAGCTCAAGGGCGTCGACTGCGGGTCCCAGAGGTCGATCAGGCCCCCTTTGCCGAGCATGCCGTGGGCAGCACGCCAGCGGCTGGTGACCTTCTGGTAGTCGGCACCCACCAGCAGTTCATGTTCGCGGCCCAGGGCCTGGAAGGTCCCGGAAAGGTTGACGTCGAACACCGACTGCTTGCTCCACGACTCGACATAACTGCCCCACCAGTAAGGGCCGGTATTGGTGGTTTCATCCACTGATCCGTAGGGAATGATCCCTTCGGTGTTCGAGGTGTCATAGGAGTAGGTGTAGGAGCTGTTGAGCTTCCAGTTATCGTTGAACCTATGGTCGAGCTTGGCGAACAGTTCGCGAGCGTAGCCGTCCATGTAGGCCTGATTGGTGGTGTACCAACTGTGGCGTGGCAACTTGACGTCACCCCCGCTGCTGTAACGTGGCAGGCCGTCGCCTGTGCCGTTTTCGTGGGTTTTTTCGTAGCTACCGCCGACAGTGATCATCGTGTCATCGGTCAAGTCAGCTTCGAGGATGCCGTAGATCAGTGGCTTCTCGGTGCTGCGGGTGTCGAAGAAGTACTGGCGATCGCTATAGGCGGCGACCATTCGCCCGCGCAGCTTGCCGTCAAAGCCAAGCGGGCCGGTGACGTCGACCTCGCTGCGGTAGTTGTCCCAGGAGCCGGCCGAAGTGTTGAGCTTGAGCTGGTACTGGTCGAGCGGACGCTTGCGTACCAGGTTGATGATGCCACCGGGGTCGCCGGTGCCGCCGAGCAGGCCGGAAGAGCCGCGCAGAATCTCGACATGGTCGAACTCGGCCAGGTCGTAGATTTTGTCGCCATAGAAAGTGCCGATGCCCGAGCCGATATCCATCGGTGCGGCGCCGTCGATCTGGATGTTGTCGATACCAAAGCCACGCGAGACAAACTTGGGCAGGCGGAAGTTGCCGTTCTTCACGGTGATACCGGGCGTGCGTTTCATGGCATCGGACAGGTTGGTCATGCGCAGGTCTTCGATGGCCTGCTGGCTGATCACCGAGACCGACTGGGGCGTGTCCCTGAGGCTGGTCGGGGTCTTGGAGCCGACGCTGGTCAGGCCGGTGGTGTAGGAGCCGGAGTTCTCGGTGGCCTCGCCCATGCCCTGGCCTTGAATGGTCGTCGCACCCAGCTCCAGCACCGCGCCGGTGCTGGCCTGGGGCACCAGCAGGTAGCTGCCGTCGGCTTGCTGTTCGGCGCGATAGCCGCTCCCGGCAAGGACGCGTGCCAGGCCATCGTCAGCCGTGAATTGCCCGCTCAATCCCGCGCTGACTTTGCCGGCCGTGAGGCGGGCATCGGTGGACAGGGCAATGCCGGCCTGCCGGCCGAACTGGCCAAGTACCTGATCCAGTGGCCCTGAGGCGATGCTGAAGTCCACTGCGGCTTGCGGGTGCGACTCGGCGGCCCAGGTTCCGGGCACGGCAAGTGCGCTTAGGCTCAAGCCGCTGATCAGCACCAGGCTGAGCCGGGAAGCACGGGTGGTAGCGATGGCACGGGCCAGCGGATGGGGGCGCAGAATCATGACGAATACCGGGTTCAGAAGTGGGCCCGCGCGTAATTGGCGGGGATTTCCTCTAAAGCCAAACGAGAATGAGAAACCTGCCGCTTTTTTTTGATTTTTTTATCGACCGTTTTTCAGGCTCGTGCGGTCACCGTGATCCAGTACGGGGTACGGCGTTGCAGGTGCACGGGCAGGCTCTTTTCCAGCAGGGTGAAGATGCGCTCGATATCGTTGAGCGGGAAGGATCCGGTCAGGTACAGGCCAGCCACTGCCGGATCGCAGCGCAAGATGCCGACGTGGTAGCGCGACAGCTGGGCAATGAAATCACCCAGGCGCATGCGCTGGGCAACGATCAGACCATCGATCCAGGCACTGGCGTTCGGGTCCAGGGCCTGTGGCGTGGCTACGCCGAACCGGTCGATGCGCGTTTGCTGGCCACTGTGGATAACCTGCTCGCCCACCTCGCTGATCGGCATGGCTGCGACCTGGCCACTGCTGACTGCCAGCAGGGTGCCGCTACCATTGTTATCGCTGCGCACCATAAAGCGGGTACCCAGAGGGCGCAGCCGTGCCTCGGCGGTGTACACCTGCAATGGCCTGCCGGCGGTGTCCTGGCTGCTGAGAATGTCGAGCTCGCCCTGGCGCAACAGCAGTTGCCGTTCAGTGGCGCTGAAGCGCACATCAAGGGCCGTGCGGGTGTTGAGCCAGATCTGCGTGCCGTCGGCCAGGGTGTGGTGTTGGCGCTCGCCGGTGCCGGTGCGGTAGTCGGCCAGCGCGCCTTGCAGCCACAGGCTGTCGCGGGCTTGCCAGGCACTGGCGCCGAATAGGCCAAGGCCGGCAAGGGCTTTGAGCAACTGCCGACGGTCGCGGTTGACCGTGCGGGTTTGCTGCAGGGCATTGCGGGCGACCGGAGAGTTGAGCAACTGGGCCTGTTGCTGCAACTGTCGGGGAATACCCGCCAGGCGTTGCCAGGCGCGTTCGTGATCCGGATCAGCCTGGCGCCATTGCTGCAAGTGCAGGTGCTCCTGCGTAGACATCTCACCTGACTGGGCCAGGGTGAACCAGGCAATGGCCTGATCACGAATGGCTGCTGGAATCGGCGGCTCCTGGGCCGGCATGGGGTTCATTCGAACTGGCTGGCGTAACACAAGGCAAAGGCCTTGCTCATGGACTTTTGCACTTGGTCGATGCTCAGGCCCAGTTGCGCGGCGATCTGCCGGTAGGTCAGGCCATCGAGTTGCGACAACAGGAAAATCTCCCGCGCCCGCGGCGACAGGCCGTGCAGCAGCGCATCGACTTCCACCAGGGTTTCAATCAGCAGGTACTGGTCTTCGGCCGACAAGGCCACGGCTTCGGGCTGCGCCGCCAAGGCTTCAATATAAGCCCGCTCCACCGCCTGACGCCGCCAGCGATTGACCAGCAGGCCATTGGCGATGGTGGCCAGGTACGCCAGGGGCTGGCGCAACTCGTTGAGTGGCTGATGCGTGCGCATCACCCGCAAGAAGGTGTCTTGCGCCAGATCGTCGGCATCGGCGCTTTCGCTCAAGCGCTTGCGCAGCCAATTGCGTAGCCAGCCGTTGTACTCGAGATAAAGGTGTTCGACATCCCGCTGCCAAGACTTGGGCGTATCCATGGAGGTGCTGGCGCCAGTGTGTTATTGATAATTGTTCTCAATGCTACTGGAGGCCGGAGGGCGGATGCAATTGCTCAATGCAGACCTGCGTGTTGATCAGGGCCTGGGCAGGTCATGGCTGGCCCATTCCAGGTAGCGGATGATCCGTTCCTTGTAATGCAGATGATCACGCACCACGGTCAGCCCCAGCCATAGCAGCAGCAACACGGCGAAGGTCAGCAAGATGACCAGGTTGCCTGTGCCGAACTTCCACAACGCGGTCAGCTTGGCCTTCTCGGCGGCAATGGTGGCGAGGAAGGTCATGATCGCCACGAACATCGCATTCTGGGTCAGGTTCAAGGATTTGGGCGGGTTCTCGGAAATCTTCGCGAATGTCGCGATCTCGGCCGCCTGGGCCGAGCTGACAGCGTTCTGTTCCAGCATCTGCAGGAAATGCGCATAGCGCAGGTAACTTTCGCGCTGCAGCAGTGGCTGGCTGGCGATGGCGTGGCGTTGATAGAGGCTTTTGAACTGCTCGGCGACAAAATACTCGCGGGCCAGTAACAGCGCCCACATACACAGGCTGGTACTGAACATGACCGTAACCGGGCCCAGCGGGTGCTGTTGCACGCTGAACGAGGCGCTGGCCACCAGGATGGTTGCCAGCACCACCAGCCAGGTCGGCAACAGGTGTGGTGCCAGTGGATTGTTGCGGATGGCATGCCAATAGTTCGGGCGGCTGCGTTTGTAGAACTGCAGCATTTCGTTCCATTGTTGAAACATCGTTACCTCGGGTACAGGGGGTTACCTTGAGGATAACGGCCGAACTGGGCAAATCCTCACTGGGCTTTGGCTTGTGGCAAGCGGTGAATCTCGTGCAGCGGATCCAGAAGACCGGGCGCCGCCGCGGGTTCAAGCGTCATTTCAGCTCATCGACTACAAATGCCTGCTTCATCTGCACCAGCGCCACCCGAATACCTCCGGGCCCCTGGCGTTCCTCGATGGCGAAGGGTTCAAAGCCCAGCTGTGGATAGAGCAGAAGCCCGGCGGTGTTGCTGTTGAAACACGATACCTGCACCTCGCGAGCCTCGAACTGGCGACGTGCCAGCTCGATCATGCTCTGCACCAGGTAGCGCGCCACGCCATGGCCGCGGGCGGCGGGAGCCACCACCACATTGCCGAGGGCGCAGACGCCACCCTGCTCGGCTTTATAGAAGTTGGCAAAGGCCAGAAGCACACCATCGCCTTCAATCACAGTCGAGCCGCTGCGCT